>JAJDXQ010000003.1 GCA_022823185.1 Caldilineaceae bacterium | reverse complement strand
CGCGCTGGCCGGTGTAGAGGAGTATTACATACTCGACCCCAGCGGCGAACACATGCGTTTCTTCCGCCTGACTTCGGACCGTCAATATGAAGAGATCCAACCGGACGCCGGCGAAGTGATCCGCTCGCAGCTTCTGCCCGGCTTCCAGTTCCGTCGTCCGCATCTCTATGAGTTGCCGGCGTTGGAAGAGCTTGCGCTGGATGAAGTGTATCAGGGGTATGTGCTTCTGAAATACCAGGCGGCCGAGGCCGAAAAGGCCGCCCGCCAGCTCGCAGAAGACCGGCTGAAAGAGATCGAAGCCGAGCTCGCCCGACTGCGCCGGCAGTCTTCCTGAACGCAGCCTGCCCGCAGTGGCGTTTTCTTCCTGGAAAACCGTGCTGGCGGCCCAAGAACAGTCCGAGGCGAGCGAAATTCACGCTTGAAACGTTCCTTGGAATCCTGTACAATACACGCGTAGCGTACGTTCGCGGTCTTTCAGCAGTTTACGCAACGCCTCCGCGTTGCTATCGACCAGAAGCGCATTCGACCATTCACTTGCAGTTCCAGAAGTTCTTAGGGAGGAAAGAAATGCAGAACCGACAATGGCAGAGCAGTCTCAGCTTCAAAGCGCTGATTGTCCTCGCCCTGACCGCCATGCTTCTCGCTGCTTGCGCCCCGATCGCGCCGGCTGGCGACGGCGGTATGGCGGCAATGGACGAAAAGGTAACCATTACCTGGGCCATGTGGGGCAGCCCCGCAGAGGTCGCGACCCACCAGTCCGTGGCCGATGCCTTTATGGAGGAAAACTCTGATATTGCCATCGAGATCCTGGCCGAGCCTTGGGGTGACTACTTCACCAAGATCCAGACACTCTGGGCCAGCGGTGACTCGTCGGTCGTCCCCGATGTCCTGTTCCTCTCGCCCATCGTGAACTATGCCTCGGAGGGCGTGCTGGAAAACCTTGATCCTTGGATCGAGGCCAGCGGCTACGATGTCGACGACTACTGGCCGTCCCTGCTGCAGTACGGCATGTACGAAGGCAGCGTGTACGGCCTCCCGCGCGACATCGGCCTCGAAGTGCTCTACTATAACATCGACATCTTCGACGAGGTCGGCGTCCCCTATCCCGATGACACCTGGACTTGGGACGATCTCAAGGCCGTCTCCGAACTCCTGACTGTCGTCGAAGACAGCGGCCGCGTCTCCCGCTATGCCCTGGGCATGGAGGGCGGCAAGTGGCTTCTCTGGGTTATGCAGAAAGGCGGCATGGCCCTCGACGACATGCGCAACCCCTCACGCTGCGCTCTGGCCGATCCGGAAGCTGTCGAAGCCGTACAGTTCTTCCGCGACATGATCGACAGCAACTACTTCATGCCTCCGGCCAACATGAGCCAGGCCGGCGGTGATGCCGCCGTCTTCCAGAGCGGCCAGGTGGCGATGATCATCCAGAACGCCAGCCGCGTCTCGGCCTTCAACTCCGCCGGCATGAACTACGATGTCTCCGTCATCCCGATTCCCGCTGACGGCCAGCGCGCCTCCGCCGCCGGCGGCGCCGCCTGGGTGATGAGCTCACTCAGTGACAACAAGGAAGAAGCCTGGGAATTCCTGAGCTGGCTCCAGAGCACGGACGGCGGCCAGCGCATCTACACCGCCTCCGGTGAGATCCTGCCGGCGCTGCAGTCCACCGCCAAGTCCGACGCCTTCCTCAACAGCGGCCAGCCGCCCACCAACCGCCAGGCCTTCATCACCGAAGGCGAAAACGCGCGCATGGGCCGCATCGGCTACTTTGTCGAATATAGCGAAATCAACGGATCCTTCGTCAGCCCCGGACGCGATCAAATCCTCATCGGCGAAGTCTCTGTCGTAGACGGTTTGAACGCCATCTGCGAGCAGGTTGACCAATTCCTGGCCGACAACGGATTCCCCAAGTAGTCACGCGCACTTCAGGGGCGGCAGGGGGCGAAGGCTTGGTTGCCTTCGCCCCTCCCCCCTTCAGTTTCCCGGCTGGACTTTCTACCTCACGTGACCGCGCAAACGGCCCCCGCACCCCAACACATCACCGTTTCCCGCTGGCGCCGCTACCGGCCCGACCAGCAGTGGGAAGCCTATCTGTTCCTGCTGCCCAGCTTCATCGGCTTCCTGATCTTCGTCGCCATCCCGGTGGTCGCCTCCCTCGCGCTCAGTTTCTACGACTGGAATCTGCTCTCCCCGCCGGAGTTCGTGGGCTTTGAGAACTACTCGCAGCTCCTCACCAAGGACCGGGTCTTTCGCAAAGTCCTCTTCAACACTTTCTACTTCATCGTCACCATCGTCCCCCTTCAACTTGCGTTCGGCCTCCTGCTCGCAGTGGCGCTTAACCAGGGCTTGCGCGGGCTTGAAATCTACCGGCTGATCTATTTCATGCCGGTTGTGACGACAATCGTCGCCGCCGCGCTCGTCTTTCAGTGGTTCTTCAACCGCGATTTCGGCATCCTCGCCGCAGCCATCTGGGAATTCGGCGCGACAACCGGCCTTCCCATCCAACCCCCAGACTGGCTCAACGACCCCGACTGGGCCAAACCCGCGGTCGTGATTCTGACTCTGTGGAAAAATTCCGGCTTTACCATGGTTATTTACCTGGCCGCGTTGCAGGGCGTGCCGGCTGAGCTGTACGATGCCGCCAAGGTTGACGGCGCCAGCAGCTGGCAGCGCTTCCGCTTTGTCACCTTTCCCATGGTCAGCCCGACCACCTTCTTCCTCATGGTCATCCAGATGATCGGCGCCTTTCAGCTTTTCAGCGAGGCCTTCGTCATGACGCAGGGCGGCCCAGCCCAGGCCACGCTCACGATCGTCTACTACATCTACCAGATGGCTTTCGAGTTCCAACGCATGGGCAGAGGAGCCGCGGTCGCCTGGGTCCTCTTTATCTTCATTTTTATCTTTACTCTCGTGCAGACGCGCCTGCAACGACGCTGGGTGCACTATGAAACGGGCGGGGAATCTTGACAACGACGACGCCTGCCACGATTCGCCCCGAAACCGCTCCGGGCGCGACGTTCAAGACCGGGCGCCTGGCGCTCCACGCCGCGCTGATCCTCGGCAGCGTCGCCATGCTGCTGCCCTTCGCCTGGATGCTCGCCACCTCTCTCAAGTCGCCGCCGCAGATCTTCACCTACCCCCCCTCCCTTGTCCCCGACCCCGTCGTCTGGCGAAACTACCTCGACACAGTGCAGGCCATGCCGTTCGGGCGCTTCTATCTCAACAGCCTCTTCGTGGCTGTCAGTGTCACCACCCTCCAGATCCTCACCTCCTCACTGGCCGCCTTCGCCTTCGCCCGACTGCGCTTCCGCGGCAGAGAAGTCCTCTTCCTCGTCTACCTGGCGACGCTGATGATCCCGTTCCACGTGACGATGATCCCCAACTTCATCCTGATCCGCTTCCTGCGCTGGTTCGATACCTTCTACGCCCTCATCGTCCCCACCGCCTTCTCCGTTTTCGCCGTCTTTCTGCTTCGTCAATACTTCCGCGGAATCCCCGCCGAGCTCGATGAAGCCGCGCGGATGGACGGCGCCTCCTCTTTTCGCATCTGGGGCCAGGTGATCATGCCCCTCAGCGGGCCCGTGTTGGCCGCTCTCACTATCTTCGTCTTTCTCGGCTCCTGGAACGACTTCCTCTGGCCGCTGGTCGTCTCCAACTCCAATGCCACCCGCACAATTCCCGTCGGCCTGGCCACCTTCCGCGGCCAGTACAACACCGATTGGCACCTGCTCATGGCCGGCTCCGTTATCGCCCTGCTGCCCGTCCTCCTCGTCTATGTTTTTGCCCAGAAACGCTTCGTCGAAGGCATCACCCTCTCCGGTATGGGCGGACGCTAACGCCCACCTTTCCCGATTCCGGTAACCCCCTGCAATCCTTGACAACACCGTTCGCAAAAACCGCGCGTCCGCCCCCTTTCGATTTGCCACCGAACAAATATTCAGATTCAATATACCCATGACCGACCAGATCGGGGCCATCGTCAACTCCAATTCACATATCGACTACGTCTGCCAGCTCACCGGCCTTCTCGAACGCGAGCGGCAGCCCGCGCCCGATGCCTATGCCTTCGGCGCCTTCGTCGCCATCGACCTGCCCCGGCAACCAGGCGCCGCGCAGGGCCCTCCGGCAGAGCCTCCTTCCCTGATCGGCGTCATCTACAACACTCTTCTCGTCAATCCGAACTTTACCAACCTGGGACCCCGGCTCACCTCCCACGCCGAACAGACCGTATTCAGTCCGGACCTGATCGACGAGACCGCGATGCTGGTCGGCATTCTGGCCCTAGGCTGGCATGACGGCGCGCGCATGCAGCAGGGAACGCCGCGCTTTGCAGCTGAGGTGAGCGCGCCCGTCCGCACTCTGACCGCAGGCGAAGTCCGTCAGTTCCACCGCGACACCGGCGGCAACCTGACGCTGCGCTATGCGGCCGCGCTTCTCGCCCTCAACAACCCGCTGGTCCCTGCCCTCCTGCTGGAGATCATCGACCGCCTGGAAAGCCTCTTCCCCCGCGAACAGGCTCTCCTCCACGTCATGCGCGACAACGTTGCCTGGAAATCCATCGTGCGGCCCGCAGGATGAGCCCTTCCCGCTACACCCGGCCATCATTTCCCGCGTCCCGGCTCCGGCGCAAGCGAGGTGTAAATGGAGCGACCAGAAACGAATAACCAGAATCCGGAAAGCCCCATCGGCACAGTCAAAGGGCCGGGCGAAACGCTCCACGAATTCACCTTCATCGCCCCGGATCCGGAGCGCCAACTGAAAAACGGCGAATTCGTCTACTACACGGCCTCCGTCGATGGCGGCGATCGGCGGATCCTCGGGCGCATCACCGCCCGCGCCGCGGTCAAGCTCTTCCCCGATACCTTCATGGCCGATCCCTCCGTACCCCCCCAAACGGTGGCCGCCATGCTCGGCTACGAGAGCGAAGCCACCGAGCTCTTCGAGCTCACAGTCACCGTCCTTGGTTACTACGATGAGCGCCTGAACGATTTCACCAATCCGCGCGTGCCGCCCCAGGGGGGCGCCCCGATCTTCATCGCCGAAGACGAATTGCTGACCGCGCTGCTCAGTCGCGGCCGCCGCGGCGAACTCGGCAGCGCGCATATCGGCGACCTGCTCAGCCGCGACCCCGGCGCCGTGCCCGTCGCCCTCGACGTGCGCGGCTTCACCGGCACCCACCTCGCCATCATCGCCAGCACCGGCAGCGGCAAAAGCTACCTCGCCGGCGTCCTCCTTGAAGAGCTGATGATGCCCTACAACCGCGCCGCCGCGCTCGTTATCGATCCCCACGGCGAGTACGATACCCTGCAGCAGACCCAGAACCTGCCCCTGTTCCGCGACGGCAGCTACAGCCCGAAAGTGCGCATCCTGCGTCCGGACGACCTGCGCGTCCGCATCAGCAGTCTCACCCTTCCCGATCTGCGCTATCTCCTGACCAACCTGTCCGAGAAGATGCACTACCAGTTGGGCCGCGCCTTCAGATACGCCCAGCGTACCTGGGGCGAGGACAAATATACACTGGAGCAGCTCTACATGGCTGTGCGCGAAGTAGGGGACGGCGCGCAGGCAGAGGAGGACCCGAACGATGACGATCCCACAACCGGCGCGCTCATCTGGCGGCTGGGCGCAGCCCTGGGCGGAAGCGGGATCTTCCACGATTTTGAAAACATCGAGTTGGATGAGCTGTTCCAGCCGGGGATGTGTACGCTGGTCCAGTTGAATGAAGTCGAGCAACGGCAGCAACAGGTGATCGTCGCCACCCTCCTGCGCCGCGTCTACCAGGCCCGTATCGACACCGAAAGGGGCAAGCTCCAGCGTGAAGACCGCAACCACCTGCCCTTTCCCGTCTTCTGCCTGCTCGAAGAAGCCCACAACTTCGCGCCCGCAAACGCCGATGCCGTCAGCTCTGACGTGCTCAAAACCATCCTCAGCGAGGGCCGCAAATTCGGTGTCGGGGTCGGCCTCATCTCCCAGCGGCCCGGCCGCCTCGACAGCGACGTGCTCAGCCAGTGCATGACCCAGTGCATCATGCGCATCACCAACCCCATCGACCAGAACCG
The DNA here is from genome assembly GCA_022823185.1 of Caldilineaceae bacterium. GTDB lineage: Bacteria > Chloroflexota > Anaerolineae > Caldilineales > Caldilineaceae > Bin5. The sequence goes on along the minus strand of JAJDXQ010000003.1, from coordinate 40,804 downwards.
CATCGCCGAGTCTGTCGAAAGCGTCGGCCGCGATATGCTCAAAGAGCTGCCCGCCCTCAGCAAAGGCCAGGTCATCGTCAGCGGCGCCAGCGTCAACACACCCCTCATGCTCCGCGTCCGCACACGCCGCACCGACCACGGCGGCCAGGATATCGACGCCCCGGCAGAATGGCGCAGTTGGTTCGAAAGCGAGCAACCCGCCCGGGCCGCGGACAACGCCCTCCTCCTGGAAAAAGAACTCGAACGCGATGAGGATGGCATGCTCTGGGCTTGAAGCCCTGCCGCGCCGCCTTCCCCCTACTCCACCCCCTGCAGCGGACGCCCCCACAATAACCTGCCGGCATAACGATGCGTGATCATGCCGTCTCCGCCATCCGCATGGCGCGTCGCGATCTCAGCAAATAGCGCATCAGCCTCTGCCGCCTCCCTCGGGTCCATCCGGTCCCGTGAAAAGCCGTTGCGCGCATGGATGCTCTCCACCCACTCGCCAATTGGCTGCCGCCATTCGATCATGTCCGTCTCGGCGCTGCCCATCTTCCGGAAAAGCCCCCGCCCCTCCAGCTCCGCCAGAATCCCCGCCGCGCTGTACGGCGCAAACTCCTTGTTCATCGAATAGCGAGCCAGCACAGGGCCCAACTCCGTCCGCATCCATTCCGGCCTCCTGTGTTCCATCCCCACCGCAACGAACAGCCCATCCTCCGCCAGCAGCCGCGCGAAGCGAGGAAATGCCACATCCCAGTTGAACCAGTGCAGACTGGCTCCCGCCGTGATCAGACAATATGGCGGGTCCACGGAGGCCGATTCAATCGGGCCCTCAATCCAGAGCAGATTCGGGCGATCGCCCCCCGGAAGCCGCCTGCCCTCCCGGATCGCCGCCGCCGAAAAGTCCACAGCGTCCACCCGATCCACCAGCGCCGCCAGCGGACGCGCCACAAATCCTGTCCCGCAACCCGCGTCCAGCGCCGCCCGCGGCACGCAGCGCTCCGGCATCAGGCCGGCCAGAAGATCAAATGTCGCCGCCGGATACCGGGGCCGGTACCGGTACGCCCGCACCACGCTCTCGTCCTGAAAGATGCTGGAATACTCGAAGCCAAACTGGCCGGACCGCCCGCTCATCGTAAAACCTCCGGCTCGCCCCAGGACCGCGCCCGCTCCCCCCGCAGGAAGCTGGCGATGAAATCGGCCTGCGGATGTTGCGCCTCCCGCGCCTTCCGCTCAGCCAGCCCCCTGTCATACGGCACCGCCCGGTGCTCGACCCGGTATCCGTCCTCATCCGCCTCCAGCGCCGCATACGTGGCCCGCAGGCTCGGAATCAACGGATTGCCCACACTGCCCGGGTTGACCACATGCACACCGTCCAGATGAAAATTCTGCGGCCAGTGCGTGTGTCCTACACAAACCAGGTCGGCTTCGCAACCCTTCAGCCTTGCGCTCATCTCCCTGTCCTCATACCAGGGCACGAAACCTTTACCGTCGTCTCTCCCCGGTGAGGCATGCGCCAGCAGAACGCGGCTGCCATTCGGCAGCGTCAGCCTCTCCTCCAGCGGCAGACGCAGCATGAACGGCAGATGGCCCCCTGCAGCCATCGCGCCCGCCGTCCACGCAAACGATTCCAGAATGCCTATACAGTCGCGCAGCAACGCAAGGTCCGTCACCTCCTCCAACGGTGTGGCCAGCGGTCTCGCTCCGGTCGTCAGATACCGCTCCGAATTGCCCCGGACGAATCGCGCGTTGGCCAGGCCCAGCACCCGCTCCATCACCTCCAGCGGCTGCGCCCCCGCCGCCGCCAGATCACCCAGAACCCAGTATTCGTCGACCGCTCCATGATAGCGGGACCCAATGTCGGCAAGCACCGCATCCAGAGCCACGCAGTTGCCGTGTATGTCCGAGAGAATCACAATACGCATAGTCAGATAGTGTCTCCTGCGCTGCCTTCCCCACCGGACGCGGACGGCGCTGCGGCCTGCCCAATCCGCCCCCCATCAAAGGCGTTCGGCGTTCGCCCCGGCGGGCTGCAGGGGAAGGTTATGTTAGAATAGTTGTCGTTGCGCATCTCTTCATTCTAGCATATCCGTGGGGCTCAGGCTCCCGATCGCAGCAAGGAATTCGGCAAGAAATGGCCGCCCCGCCCTTCCGCCACGAGATCGATCACGCCGCGAAACCAACAGGCTTCGCAAATGAAGAGCGCCCTTCTGCCCGACTGCAAGACGCCGCAGAACTTGCCGGCCAGATCCGGCTGGCCGCGTCGCGCCTTCATTCCCACGTTATCGAAACGCCGCTGCGCCTGTCGCCCGCACTGTCCGAACGCGCCGGCGCCCGCGTCTTCCTCAAACTGGAGAATCGCCAGCGCACCGGCTCCTTCAAACTGCGCGGCGCAACCACCAAGCTTCTCAGCCTCTCTCCGGCGGAGCGCGCACGCGGCGTCGTCACCGCATCCACCGGCAACCACGCGCTGGCTGTAGCCCGCGCCGCCGCCCAACTTGACGTGGCAGCGGACATCTACCTGCCGCAGGACGCGTCCGCGGGCAAAGTCGAGAAACTGAGCGCCTTTCCGGTCACGCTCCGTCGCGTCCCCGGCGACGCCCTCGACGCCGAAATCAGCGCCAGAGAAGCCGCCGCGCAAACCGGCCAGGTCTTCATCTCCCCCTACAACGACCCGCGCATCATCGCCGGTCAGGGCGCCATCGCAGTCGAAATGCTGCGCCAGCAGCCAGAGCTTGACGCGGTCTTCGCCACCGTGGGCGGCGGCGGCCTCATGAGCGGCATCGCCGGCTATCTCAAGGGGACCCGCAGCGCCGTGCAGACGGTCGGCTGCCAGCCAGAACACTCGGCCGTCATGCTCGCCTCTGTGCGCGCCGGCCGCATCGTCGACATCGAAAGCCTCCCGACCCTCTCCGACGGCAGCGCCGGCGGCATCGAACCGCAATCCCTCACCTTCGACCTCTGCCGGGACCACGTCGACCACTGGCTGACCGTCAGCGAAGAGGAGATCGCGGCCGCCATGCGCCTCATCTACCGCGAACACGGCGAAATCATCGAAGGCGCAGCCGGCGTGGCCGTGGCAAGCCTGCTCAAATCAGGAAGGCGCTTCGCAGGCAAACGCCTGGCGGTCGTCATCTGCGGCGGCAATGTGGATGAAAAGACTTGGCAACGGGCGCTCGAACAGAGAGGATAGAACGTAGGAAAGCGATTGCGAGGACACTACCTATGCCGAATCCCTTTCGCCTCGGATTTCTGAGCCATCTGCGCGGCCGCGCAGACGCGGAGCAAGCCTACCAGGAAAGCCTGGAGATCTTCGACGCCGCAGACCGGTTGGGCTTTGACGCAGCCTGGGTCGCACAGCACCATTTCAAAGACATGGGCGGCATGTTGCCCTCACCCTTCCCCTTCCTCGCGGCCGTGGCCGAACGCACTCGGCGCCTGCGTCTCGGCACCTCCATCGTCGTCCTGCCCTTCGAACACCCCCTGCGCGTCGCTGAAGATGCCGCCGTCGTCGACACCCTCAGCCGCGGCCGCCTCGAGCTGGGCGTCGGCAGCGGCAGCGACGCCGACGAATTCGAAGCCTTCGACATCGACATCAACAACCGTCATCAACGCACCACCGACGCCCTCATCACCCTGAAAAAGGCTCTCGCCGGCGAAACGCTCGGAACCGACGGCCAGCGCCTGCGGCCCCCCGCCCCCACACTGGGCCAACGCCTCTGGCTCAGCGCGCTCAGCATTCGCGGCGCCCAATACGCCGCTCAAAACGACGCCGGCCTCCTCCTCAGCCGCTTTGTCGGCACCGAAGAGCAGGCAGCGGGCCAGGCCCAGGAGCCCGTCGCCGTTGCCTTCCGCGAGGCCTGGGGAAAACGCGCCGCGCCGCCCCGCATCGGCCTCTCCCGCGGCATATACCTCGGCGACACCCGCCAGGACGCCCTGCGCCAAATCGAAAAATACGCCATGGGCGGCATCCCCGCCGATCTCTCGCCAGAGGCCTTCTGCCAAAAGGTGCATATCGCCTACGGCGCTCCAAACGAAGTTGCCGCCCAACTCGCCGGCGACCTTGTCCTTCCCTACACCACCGACCTCATCCTCCAATTCGACCCAATCCACCCACCCCTCGAAAGAATCCTCGAAATGCTCGAACAGGTCGCCAAAGAAATCGCGCCAGCCCTCGGCTGGCGCCCTAACTGATCATTGACCACTGACCACCGCCTTTTCATCCCAGCCAGCGTTTGCGCCGCTTGTAATGCTTCACGTCCCGGTAGCTCTTGCGGCCCCCCACCTGCGACAGGCCGAGATAGAACTCCTTGATATCGGCGTTCTCCGCCAGCTGCGCCGCCGGTCCGTCAAGCACAATCCGGCCCGTCTCCATCACATACCCGTGCGAAGCGGACCCCAACGCGACATTCGCGTTCTGCTCCACCAGTAATATCGATACACCTGACTCGGCGTTGATGCGCCGGATCACCTCAAAGATCGACTGCACCAGCAACGGAGCCAGCCCCAGGCTCGGCTCGTCCATCAGCATCAGCTTCGGCTTCGCCATCAAAGCCCGCCCAATGACCACCATCTGCTGCTCCCCGCCCGACAGGTAGCCTGCCGTCCGCCGCCGAAACTCCGCCAGACGCGGAAAATAGCCGTACACCTCGTCCAGGTCCCGTCGCATGGCCGCGTCACCGCTCCTGCGAAAGATCGCGCCCGTCCGCAGATTCTCCTCGACCGTCAGGTGCTCAAATAGCCTCCTCCCTTCCAGCACCTGCACAATCCCCATCTGAACGATCTCATCCGGCGATTTCCTGTCGATCCGCTCGCCGTTCCACTCGATACTGCCGCGCGTAACCTCTCCCTGCTGCGCACGCAACAAACCGGAGATCGCCTTGAGCGTCGTCGACTTTCCGGCTCCGTTCGCACCCAGCAGTGAAACGATCTGGCCGTCCGGCACTGCCAGCGAAATCCCCCGCAGCACCAGGATCACATCACTATAGATGACTTCGATATTGTTTATCTGTAACACGGCTGATTTCTAGAGTGAGCGCGGCAACGCCGGTGACCGCAACAATTGCCGGCCACCGGCTGCTGCAATCTGACGACGATCGTTATTCCGAAGCCGGCCGCAAATCCGGCAACGTCACGAAATCCTGCACAACGACAAAGTCGACGCTGCCGTCTTCCATTATCTGTGCCTGCCGGATCTGAGCCTTGTTTGGCGCGCGGTTGCTGCCTTCGACATTCATCTCAAACACACCCGCCGCGCTGATCGTCCCCATCTGCTGCATCGCTTTCAGGAACTCGGCCCCGGTCAGGCCATCGAAGCCGACATTGTTCATGGCGACCGTCAGTACGTCCGCGATCCCGTACATGGCGCTGTACAGGAGCAGATAGGTAAATGCCTTATCCGATTCGGGATAGCCCTTGGCGGCAAATGTCGCCAGCGCCCGCTGCACGCCCGGCGCATCGGTGTCGGTCCACCACAGATAGGGGAAGACACCGTAGTAGCCTGCGGCAAGCGGCGCATTCGCCCCCAGGATGTTCAGCACGTCGCGGTTCATGCCCCAGTTCACGCTGCCGAGCACCACCTGATCGTAGAAGCCGAGCGCGTGCAGTGTGCTGATGACCTGGACAATGCTGAAGGAAATCGCCTGCATGTAGATGACGTTGGCGCCGTTGACCAGCAGGTTCTGCAGTTGACCGGTCACGTCGGCGGCCGGGTCGATCGGCTGCTCCTCAAGGGGCAACACCGTGATTCCCAAAGATTCGGCGTAAGCCAGCGATTCCGGCGTGGTCGCGCCCGCGCCAAAAGCGTTTGCCCAACCAATGACGCCGACGGTGATAGAATCGCCCGCGCCTTCGGGTTTGATCTCGTCCCAATTGTCATGCACAAACTGCAGGAAACCCGCGAACTGGTCGGAGTAGATCGGCACGATACCGACCGTGTAACCGTCGGCCGGGTTGTAAATGGAGTGCGAGTGGACTCCCGTGGCCAGGTTGACAATCTCGTCCTCAACCACCCGGTCCTTCAATGCGACCGTCGCCGCGCTGTTGGCCGTCGTAATGAACAGTGGCTTGGGCGTCACCGCCCGGAACTGCTCATAGACCTGTATTTCCTGTTCGAGAGCATACTGCGTATCCTCCATACGCACACTCAACATGACGCCGCAGACGCCGCCCTCCGAATTGATCTGATCTATCGCGTCCTGTGTCGCGCTGATAAACCCGGTCCCCATCAGCGTTGCCAGCGGGCCGGTCAGCCCTGCCTGCTGGTAGACGACCAGGCTTTCACCCTCGTAACTGTTTTCGCAAGCGATCTCCATCGGCGCCTCTGGGGGCGCCGCCTCCTCCGCCTGCATAGCCTCACCAGGCTCCTCCTCTGCGGCCATCGACTCTTCCGCAGGCACCGGCGAACAGGCGGCCGCCAACATCGAAAAGAGCAAAACGCAGGTGACAAGAATATTCTTTTTCATGTTGTTTTTCTCCTTTGAAATGAATTTCTTCCCGCAAATATCGGGCCAACCTCCACCCTCAACCCTGCCTGAGACGAGTAAAGGGCCATCCTCTCTCCCCACTCCTCTTCACGCACATTCTCAATCACTCGCCGCTGTTACCGACCGCCGCCCGCGGCAGGCCCGGGCGGTCGGCCGTAAACGGCTTCCCCTGCGCAGGGGGATTCCCCCGCGACGCCCCCTGCGCGATACGACCGGCGCGGACAACTGGCAAGGCTGAAGCCAACCAACAGCGCCTACGCCTGCGCCGCCGAGCGTCCCGATCCCCTGCCGTTCCCCCCTCACCGGGCAAACGGCCTCAGCCGCCATCCCGCTCGCAGCAACTGCCAGCGGTGCGCCAACCCGCGCGGCTCATAGATCAGGAAGAGCATCAGCGCCGCGCCAAAAAAGATCGGGCGGAACGACGTCAACAGCTGGCCGGAAAGCTCCGGGAAGGCCGCGGCCAGCATCCCTCCCAACAGATCAGAAAGGTCCTCCAGCAACACAATGAACGCGACGCCCAGGAACGGGCCCAGATTCGTGCCTAAGCCGCCAATCACGAGCATCCCCAGGTACAGTATCGACTCATTCAGACTGTAGCCGAATTCAGTGCCCACACCCCGCTGGCTGTGCGCCTTGATCGCGCCGGCCAGCCCCGCCAGCATCGCTGCGATGAAAAAAGCCCGCAGCTTGTACGTGAAGAGATTGACGCCCAGTAGCTCCGCCGCCAGGTCGTTGTCCCGAATGCTGACGAATGCCCGCCCCAGCCGCGTGCGCGAGATATTGAACAACAGCGCAGTCGTTATCAGCAGAACGACCAGTGAAATGTAAAAGTAGCTGCTGACTTCGCCGAAGTTCACTGTGCCCAACTGTGGGAGCGGCACTTCGATCGCGCCATTCGCGCCGCCTAAATACTCCTTGAAGGTGTGCCGGCTCAGCCATGGGATGATGAACTGGGCGGCCAGTGTCGCGAACGCCAGGTAGAAGCCCTTGACCCGCAAACTCGTCAGCCCGAAGATCAGCCCGATCGCGCCCGCACCCAGCGCGGCCAGCGGCAGCGCGATAAAAAAAGAGAGGCCCGCGTGAATAACCAGCAGCGCCGACGCATAGCCGCCCACCAGCATGAATGCAGCCTGGCTCAAGGAAATCTGCCCCGTATAGCCGGTCAGAATGTTCAAACCCTGCACCGCAATGATCGTATACGCGATCTGATTGGCAGTGGCGACCAGATATGCGTCCCCCCACAGCGGCAAAGTGAAAGCCGCCAGCAGGCTGAAACCCAGCAGCCAGTAGTGCCAGGGCCGGCGCAACAGCGCCATATCCTGCTCATAGGAGCGGTCAAAGTCCCCCGCGGGGCGCAGCATCGCCACCGGCTATATCCTCTCAATCCTCTTCTGCCCGAACAACCCTTCCGGGCGAATCAGCAGCACCACCAGCAACAGAAGGTAAGGCGCGATTTCCGATGAATTCCGTACCTCGATCAGCCGGGAAGCCTGCACCAGGGCCTGCACCAGCCCAATCGCGAATCCCCCCAACAACGCGCCCCCCAGCGACTCCAGCCCGCCCAACAGAATCGCCGGAAACGCAATCAGGGCGACAGTCGACAGATTCAAGCTCACACCGCTTACAGTCGCCAGCAAAACACCGCCGAGCGTGGCGATCACACCTGCAATGCCCCACGATAGTCCGAATACCCGGCTGACCTTGATACCGACCGAACGGGCCACCTCGTGGTCCTCCGCCGTCGCACGCATCGCCAGTCCCGTCTTCGTGCTGTTGAAAAACCAGATGAACAGCGACGCGGCCACGGTCGCCACTACAAATGTGGCGACCAGCGTATATTTCAGCCGGATGGCATCGCCGAACGCGCCGGGAAAGGGGATGACCAACACGTCGCTGGGCGAAAACGGCGCCGGGAAGTCACTCTTCAGCTCCACACCAAACAGAATTGCCGTCATGCCCTCGAACAACTGCGCCAGCCCCAGCGTCATCAGCATGATGGCCAGCAGCGGCTGGCCCGTCATCGGCCGCAGCGCAAATCGCTCGATCAGCAGCCCGATCCCCATCGACGCCATCAACGCCGCAATCACCGCCGCCCACAGCGGCAGATCGATCAGCGCAGTGCCAGGCTCCGCGCCGCCGCCCGTAAACCACCAGGTCAGAAATGCCCCAAACATCACCAGATGGCCGTGCGCGAAGTTGAACACCTCCGACGACTTGTAGATCAAAACGATGCCCAAGGCGATCAGCCCGATCGTCCCGCCGTTGAGAAGACCCGTTACAAACTGTTGCGGTACCAGTGACCAATTCATCGTCGCAGCTACCGATGGGCGGCAGGCGCCCGCTGTCTGCCTTGGGCGCTACTGTCCACGATCCTCAAATCCGTTTCAATCACGCCCTCGCTCCCATCCTGATAGCGCACCGGCGTCTGCACCTGAATCCACGCCTGCCCCGCATACATCACCTCGATCATCTCGGCATAGCGCCGGTAAAGCACGTCGCGGCGCAACTTGCGCGAGCGCGTCATCTCCGACTCGTCCGCGTCAAACTCCTTTGGCAGCAGCACAAATCGCCGCACCCTGCTCGTCGGCGGCAGATCTGCATTCACCTCGTCCACCGCCTGCCGGATCAACTCGCAAACTTCAGTCTTCTGGGCAAGGTCGGCGAACGTGGTGAATGCGATGCCCTGCCTTTCCGCCCAGCTGCTCACATTGTCAAAGTTGATAATGATCAGGGCGGTAACGTACGCCTGCGCCGGCCCGCCCACTGCCATTACATCCAGAACGTGCGGGCTGAACTTCAGCCGTCCCTCGATAAACTGGGGCGCATAGCGCTCGCCATTGGCCAGCGTGATCATATCCTTCATCCGGTCCAGATAGATCAGGTGGCCGTCTTCGTCAATGTGGCCCGCGTCCCCCGTGCGGAACCAGCGCTCGCCGTTCTCTTCTACGATGGCTTCGGCCGTCGCGTCCGGGTTGTTGTAGTAGCCCCGAAACACGGTTGGGCCGCCAATCTGAATCTCGCCGTCCTCGTCCGTACGCACGGAGATCCCGCCCCCCGGCCGCCCTACGCTTGCAAACTTGATGTCTCCATCCCAATGAATTGTACCACTTCCCGTCACTTCAGTTAATCCATATATCTGTTTCAGGTTGATGCCCAGCGCGTGGAAAAAGCGCATCGCATCCGGGCTCAGCGCGCCGCCAGCCGTATACGCGGCCCGCAGCTTGGTGAAACCCAGCTTATCGCGCAGCGGATGAAACAGGCACCAGTCGCCGATACGATAGGCCAGCCGCAACCCCGGCGAGACCGCCTCGCCCGCCAGCTTTCTGTCCGCCAGACGCCGGCCAACAGGCAGAAAGATCTCGTACATCTTGCGGTTGAGCCAGGACGATTCCGCCATCCGCGCCTGCACCGTCCCCAGCAGCCCGTCCCACAGGCGCGAGTTGTAGAGCACCCTTTGCGGCGCGATCTCACGTACATTTTCACGCACCGTTTCCGGGCTCTCCGGGAAATTCATGACCATGCCATGCACGCAATGCGGCGCAACCCCCCACGCGTGCTCAGCGATCCAGCCCAGGGGCAGCAGGCTGATGTGGTTGTCGCCCTCCAAGAGCGGGTCAACCTCGGTAAAGGCCGCCGTCGCGCAAAGAAGGTTTTCGTGGCTGAGCATCGCCCCCTTGGGCCGGCCCGTTGTCCCCGACGTGTAACAGAGAATCGCCAGGTCCTCCCCGCGTCCGAGTCCGATCTCCTCCTCGAAACGGGACGGCTCCCGGGCTGCCAGCGCCTCGCCCTGCCGGCACACCTCGGCGTAGCTGGTGAGCCAGGGCTCGTCGTACTCCCACAGCCCCCGCTCATCCCAGTAAACCACCCGCTCGACCTTGGGAATGCGCTCCCGCACCGCCAGCATCTTGTCCACCTGCTCCTGGTCCTGCGCAAGCACGAAGCGGGCGTCGCTGTGGTCGACGATATAGGCGGCCTCCTCCGCGGTGGCGTCGGTGAACAGCCCCACCTGCACGCCCCCCACCGCCTGCAGCCCCAGGTAAGCCCACAGATACTGCCGGTCATTGTCGCCAATCGTCGCGACATGATCACCGCGCGCCAGGCCCAGCACCCGCAGGCCCAGACCGAAATTTAGCACCTGCTCCCAGGACGCCTGCCAGCTGAACTCCCGCCAGATTCCGTACTCCTTCTGCCGCAGCGCCACTTCCCCCGCGCCGCGGGACCTGACCTGCCGCAAAAAGTGCTGGGGAACCGTCTCCGGCCCGTTCATCTCACTCATCTAACCCGCCTGTCCCAGGTACGCGCGTATGACCTCCGGATCGCGCCTGATCGCGTCCGGAACGCCGTCCGCAATCTTGGTGCCAAAATCCAGCACAACGATGCGGTCGGCAATATCCATTACCAGCGTCATATCATGTTCGACGAGGACGATCGTTACGCCGCGACGTGTATGAATGTCCAGGATGAACCGGGCCATGTCCTCCTTCTCCTCGGCATTCATGCCCGCCATCGGCTCATCCAGCAGCAGCAGTTTTGGCTCCAGCGCCAGTGCCCGTCCCAACTCGACCCGCTTGCGCAACCCGTAGGGCAGCGCGCCTACCATCGTCTTGCGGATGTGCGCGATCTCCAGAAAGTCGATCAGCTCCTCCACCACGGCCCGGTGCCGCGTCTCCTCCTTGCGTGCATAGCCCCAAAAGAGCGCGCTTGCCAGCATATTCTGGCGCATATGTATATGCCGCGCCGCCATCAGATTGTCCAGCGCGCTCAGGTAATTGTAGAGACCGATGTTTTGGAATGTGCGCGCGATGCCCAGCTGCGCCGCCCGCTTGCCGCCCGCCAGATCATGTTCGCCCCCGAACAGCAACCTGCCCCCTTGCGGGCGGTAGAAACCGCTGATGCAGTTGAGCATCGACGTCTTGCCCGCGCCGTTCGGGCCGATAATCGCGCGAATCTCCCCCGCCCGCACGTCAAACCCGACCCGGTCGAGAACGGTCGTGCCGCCAAAGGAGAGGGTGACGTCCTCAACCTGCAGGATGTTCTCAGAGGTCATGGAGAGTGTATCGGCATTCTGACAGCATGCTCCGCTACAGATGATATTGTCGAAAGAGATGCATTTGACTGGAAACCGGGGAAGTAAAGTCTAGCATGCGGGATACTGCGTGGGAAACCGCAAATTGAAGGATCTGTATTCTGTAAACAATGCCCCGTGCAGGTTTGGAATCTGTTTCGACGGAGATTTCCGGCCATAGATGGCAGCCTCTTAGGTCCAGCAATCATCGGAACACTGCCTGCTGCCAGCTAGAGACTCCTCAGTTCCGGAAAGTAGGAGGTGTAGAAGCCGCGGTCTCGAGTGAGGAAGGCGTCAGCCGAGGCAATGGCGTGTGCCCCGATAAGAAAGTCGGTGATGATGCGCTTGCGAGGACCGCCTGCGCGGCGATACCGCATCCAGCGTGTTCCGGCTTCCCAGGCGATGTCGCCATTTATGGGGGAGAGTGTAATGCCAATCTCCTGCAAAGCTCTGTCTAGGACGGCCCGCTCGCCGAATGCCGGAACCAACTCCGCATAGACGATGTCGCAACCGAGCAGTTCCCCTCTGTCGTACGCAGCGCGTAACCATTCAGTTGACTGCGTGTGGTGCGGAGCTTGAGATAGAAAAACGTCTAAGAGGACATTGGTATCTACGGAGGTGATCACCTTCCTCTGATCTCCTCCAGGTATTTGTCTACGTCGCAGATGCCATCAAGTATCCCGCAGACACGGTCGACAGGGTGCTGCGCCTGGGCCTGTTTTTGGATGAGCAGTCCCTGGGCGGTCGGTGTGATCTCAATCTCCGCATCCTGGTTGAGACCGAACTGGTCTCTCAGGCGCTTAGGGATTGTAATTCGCCCTCGTTTGGATACTCGCATTTTTCCCTCGGTATGAATCTACGAATGCTTCAAATCATAACCTGTCAGGCTCTTGGCGGTCAATTCAAATTAGGTGTGGCTTGTACTCAAAAAAGGGGACAATTTTTGTTGACCTTTGGACAACCGCACCGATTTGAGGGTCTGGTCACCCCGAAAGCGCCAAAATCTCGCGCGCATCTGCCGGACAAAACTTGGCTTCAGTTCTTGCTACCCAGCCCATTCTTTGCAAGTGGGTTGAAGTCTCTCAAGCAACTCTGGTGGGAGACATGAATTGATATATGTATCAGACATCTAGATGTAAGGAAGGCCTTACCCGCAATCGTGACACCCTGAGTCCACACACTCAACCCAATATCTCCTCCAGCACAACCGCCACGCCGTCCTCCACATTGCTCACCGTCACCCGGTCCGCAGCCGCCCTCACCTCCGGAACCGCGTTCGCCATCGCCACCCCCAACCCCGCCTCCGCGACCATCTCCACGTCGTTGACGTCATCGCCGAACGAAATCACCTCGTCCATGCCAACGCCCCAGCGCTCCAGCAGCCAGCGCAGCGCCGCCGCCTTCGACGCGCCACACGGTATCACCTGGATCAGATCATACTTGGGCGAAATCAAGGCGCGGGCGCTCTTCGGCAATCCGCGCAACAGTGCCTCAGACGGCTTGACATCCGTCTCCTGGCCGTTGCCCGAGAACGCCTGCGCCGCGTCCAACTCCTCCAGCGAAGTCAGAATCTTGGCCGCGGGACGGTCGGTATGGGCCAGCACGTCGCTCACCAAATGCGCGCCCGGCCACGCCACCTCCCGGTTGATGTACAACTGATCGCAGATCTCCACACCCAACCGGCACGCCGGCGCCCCCCTCTGGATCGCCCCCACAATCGCCCGCGCATCCTCCACCGGAATCACCGACCGGTACAGGACCTCTCTCTGCTCTTCGATCCACGCGCCGTTGTAGCAGATCCACGGATAGTCGTGCAGGAATGAGGGAATGCTCCGGGTGGAACGCGGCGGGCGTCCCGTCGCAATCACAATCCGGCGGCCGCTCGCCTGCCAGGCATCCAGCGCCGCGGCCGTACGCGGCGAAACGGTATTGTCATCTGCCAGTAGCGTCTCGTCCAGATCGACAGCCAGTATTGAGTACATTTTAGCAGGGCTCCTGATCACCAGCGGCGGGAAGTCGGCGGCCATAGACGTGCGCAGCTCCCCACTGCATGGTCACTGCGCTCAGTGAGCAAGTCTACCCTACAAGGCGCCTGCCGTCCATCTTCAGGCCCACTGAGCAAAGCCGAAATCGCGTCCGATTCGGCCGCAAACAACCGAGCGTTTTACGGATTTGACAATTGCGATAGTCTACCCTATTCTTATACCAGCAAAGGCAGTTTGTGTTCTGACAGCTTTACGTTGGGACGTTCCCCGGACGCAATGGAGCATGGGGCATTTTTCATGTAGTATCGCCAGTCAGTGCGCGGGTTGTTTTGCGCCTTATCTGGTAGTCGAAGTTAGCACAGGAGTTTTCTCACCATGAGTGAAACAGTAGTCGGCACAGTGAAGTGGTTCAGCGATCAGAAGGGCTATGGCTTCATTGCCCGGGAAGACGGACCAGACGTTTTTGTGCATTTCTCCGCGATTCAGTCGGAGGGCTTCCGCAGCCTTGCTGAGGGAGATCAGGTCGAGTTCGTGATTGAAGACGGCCCCAAGGGCCCTGCCGCCAGCAACGTTGTCAGGCGTCAGAGCGTGGCCTAAGTACCGGGTCCGTTTGTCATAGCAGGGAGTGACTCGATTGTCGCCAAGCCCCCTCATTTCGGGGCGGGCGGCATGATTAGAGGTCGCTCCCTTTTTTTGTTTCCTGAAACCTCCGTTAGGCGGCGTCAGCCCGGCCCGTGCATACCACGGCCAGCTGATGTCCGTCGAGACGAACCCTGCCGCCGTTTTCCCAGGGCTCGCTCTGCCCTGTCCACGGATCCACCAGCAACAGCGGCTCTTCAGTCCGCAGCTGTATCCTCCCCGTCAGCGATTCCCCCTCCTCGTTGAACAACATCCACCAGTCCCGCCCGCCCTTCTGCACATGCCGGGCGCGCAGCGCCTTCGTCGCCGGTTCGACGCGTACATCCACCGCCACCAACCCGTCGACAAATTCCAATAGCTCCGGCGCAGCCGTTTCCGGCCCGTAGCGCAGCAGACGGCCCGCCCCCTCCAGCCTCTCCAGCGCCTGCGCCGAACGCGCGTCCGGCTCATGCGCCGCCACCACCGCCGCGTACCGCATACCCGCCAGATGCACGCCGCGCTCGTCCACCACCGCGTCTTCCCACAGGTGGCGCTCCTCCAGGTAGTTGAAGTCGCGCTGGCCCTGAAACAGCGCCTTCGCCGGTTCCCACGGCAGCCAGTCCACCCTGCCCAGGATGGCCGCCCCGCACACATGCCGGCTGTCCGTATTCAGCCAGCACAGGCGCCGGCAGCGGTCCGCGTAGCGCTTGTACCGCCCCCACCACGCGCTGTTTGGCCCCACGTCCGGCGGCCTTTCATCACGCCGAATGCCCCGCACACTGTAATAAAACGCGTGTGGAATGAGCATGTTCGTGCCGCGCACGAAACACCAGTCCGCCAGCCAGTTCATCTCCTCCCACGTCAACTCGTGCCCATACGCGCCGCACAGCTCGTTCGCATTGCGCCGCCGCCCCGTGTGAATCATCGCCGAGCTCCCGCACTTGCCCTGCGTCGACTGCGCCCCCTCCAGCGCCGTCGGATCGTCCGGCAGCACCCAGCGCCACACAAGATCCTGCCCGGGAATGTGGAAGTAGCGCTCCGCGCCCAGGTCGTCCGCCTTGGCCGGATGTCCGGTCAGCGCGATGCCATGCTCTGTGCACCATTCGTACAGCGCCTGGTACCAGGTCTCCTCCATCCGCAGCGCGATAGCCCGCTCGTAATCCGCCCGGTACCGCTCCGCATCCGGCTCGTCATCATGCCATAGCGCGGCCAGGCGCGGCGTAAAATCGTACCCCAGCAGCCGGTTGACATGCGCCAGGATTCCCGTCGTGCCCGGCCACACCCCGCGCTCGCGCGGCTTGCCCACCGGGCTCGGCTCATCCGTGAAGATCGCCGGAATCAGCCCCCCAAAATGCGCCCCATACCGTTCGTAGAATTTGTCATAAACAAGCCGGATAAAACAAGCCACCGCCTCCGGGTTAAGCAAATCGCCCGCCGGCGGCTCATCCTCTTCCGGGCCCCCGTCGATATAGTGCAGCCCCCGAATATACGCGTTCATCTTGCGGTCAACTACCGCCAGCCGTTCGCCGCCGCGCCGCCTCACCACCGCCGCCAGTGTCTCATCCGCCCGCAGCGTCGGCTCCTCCCCCTCGGCCAGCGCACGCGTCTCAAGACAGCGCGTCTGATAGGCCGGATTCTCCTCAACCACCTGCCCCGCCGAAGAGCCCGACGGGTACATCCCCTCATCGTA
The DNA here is from genome assembly GCA_022823185.1 of Caldilineaceae bacterium. Classification (GTDB taxonomy): domain Bacteria; phylum Chloroflexota; class Anaerolineae; order Caldilineales; family Caldilineaceae; genus Bin5. The sequence continues at coordinate 24,979 of JAJDXQ010000003.1, read as the reverse complement.
CAGCAGCACCTGCATCCCCCGCCGCGCCGCCTCTTCGATCGCCGCATCGTAAAACCCCATCAGCGCATCCGACATCCATCCCAACGAGCGCGGCAGCCCCACCCGTGGGTGAATCAGAAACCCATGCACCCCATGCGCCTCGAAATCCCCGATCTGCCGCCGGATCTCATCCGCATCCAGATCATCGTTCCAAAACCAGAACGGCAGCACCGAAAACTCAGTCGGCGGGTCGGCGAAAGTATCAAGTGTCGAAGGCATAGGTCTGTCCTGGTGGTGAATGATGTCACGCAGTGCAGACTGACAGTTTACTTGAAATTCAGTGGATGTGGAACATCGACCAAATCATGAAAGGCAGTATGGAACCTGCCATAAGGTTGCGGGCCGTATCGAACTGACCTCGGAAAGTGGTGTACAAAGGGACTGTTTGGATCGACTCCCGTGTTACGGGGAGTATTACAATCATTGTCTCCTTGGAACAGCCGAATGCCTACATTTTGATGTCTGTTGAATTCCTGGACGCGGTTGACCGCTGTGTGCATCATGTGAGTCGGACCCTCCACCGCGATCCCCACGTCTGAGCAACGAGCGTACCATACTGGTCCGCCGAGATAGTGGCGCTGCGTTTGGTCGAGGTAAATCTTTCTAACCCTCTGTGCGAATCCAAGAGAAACCTCCAGCGGAATCGACCGGATGCGACCCAGCCGTCGAAATCGGCACTGATCGGGGCGGTACAAACTTTAGCAAGCCTTGTGAGAGAAAGCAACACCACTTGACATATGTATCCAATTATGTTACCATTTCGGTAATGAAAAATGCGATAATCGTGCGGGCGGCCATATGGAAATCTCCTTCAGAACCCGTAAACTTGCGAAGGTCTTCAGTTCAGAAAGGACACTCAGAAGAGAATACGGGGCCCGTGCAGCAAACATTATCATGATTCGTCTTGCAGTTCTGCTGGACGCCGAGACGCTGGCGGAAGTGCCGGCAACGCCGCCCGACCGAATGCATCAACTCACAGGCGATCGTGATGAGCAGTTTGCCGTCTACCTTAACCATCCCTACAGGCTGGTCTTCGTGCCAGCCCATGATCCACCGCCGCGCAAAGAGGATGACGGGATCGACCTTGATCAGGTGACAGCGATCACTGTATTGGAGGTGGTTGACTATCATTAGAAGCAAACGCTATCGAGGATGACACCCTGTTTGGGGCCGCAATCGTAGTTATCAAAGTGACTGCCTTTCACTGAAGGAGGAAAGAGGCATGGTTCCAACAACGTATCCGTTCCAGCCCGACTATGTTGTACCGCCGGGATGGGTCCTGGAGGAGCGGCTGGAGGCGAATGGAATCTCGCAGGCCGAGTTTGCACGACGATGCGGACGCTCTCCCAAGTTCATCAGCGACATCATTGCCGGGAAGGCGCCCGTTGAAGCGAAGACAGCGCTTCAGTTTGAGAAAGTCTTGGGGGTGAGTGCAAATATCTGGCTTGGCATCGAGAAACGCTATCGCTTACACCAGATGCGAGAGGCCGAAGCCAGGGAAGCTGAAGCGTCCGAGGACTGGGCGCGCAGCTTCCCCCTAAGCGAACTGATCAAAAGGGGCGCTATCCGCAAATCGTCCTCTGCAGGAGAGAAAGTTACCCAGTTGTTGACCTTCTTTGGTGTGGCCTCTATTGAAGCATGGACGGCAAGGAATAAAACAGTAGCGGTGGCTTACCGGCATTCCCCGACCTTCGAAAGCAACAGCTTTGCCCTGGCTGCTTGGCTTCGGCTAGCCGAAATTGAGGCCGAAGGGCAAGCTCTTAAAGACTTCGATAGGGCCGCCTTCATGGGAGCTCTAAGGCAAGCCCGCCGATTGACACGCGAAAAGTTTCCGCAAGCCTTCGTCGAAGCGCGCCAACTCTTCAATGAAGCCGGCGTTGCTCTTGTGTGCGTAAAGCCGCTCCCCAAGACACCTCTGAGCGGGGCGGCACGGTGGCTCTCACCCCGAAAGCCGCTGATAGCGCTGAGCGGGCGTCACGGTTCCGATGACCATATCTGGTTCAGCCTGTTCCATGAAGCCGCGCACATACTTCTGCACAGCAAGAAGAGCGTATACGTCGACGGAGACACGCACGACAACGAGGGGGATGAAGCTGAGGCCAATAGATGGGCAGCCGATTTCCTCATGCCCCGGCCTGCGTGGCAGAGCTTTCTCGCCGCCGAAAACTACCGCAACGACGACGCCATCACAAACTTTGCCGCCGAACAGGGGATAGCGCCCGGTATCATTGTCGGCAGACTTCAGCATGAAGGCCTGCTCTCCTGGAGGAGCCGCCTGAACCGGCTGAAAGTAAAGGTACGGCTGGAGTAATCGACCCCTGAAATCAAGAAATACCGCATCCCCCTTCGGTGGGTACGATCGAGGGTCAACATCGTCACCTGAACATCCGTACGCATACATTCAACGACGGCGACATCGAGACGGAATAGCCGATAGCAGGGCCTCTTTCCCGCCGCCACAATCTCCAAACGTCGCGCCCCCCCCATCCCCCTACGCCTCCGCCCCAATTTAGCCGACATCCCCATACCTATGGCATCATGGAAGCGATTTGCGTCTTTCCCGGCCAACAGCAACACGAAACGAGCCAGCCAGCCTCCAATGAAAGCCCCCGCCCTCGCCTGGACCACCCTGTCCGTTAACGTAATCGTCATCCTTCAGGGAGCCATCGTCAGAGCCACCGGCTCCGGCGCCGGCTGCGGACGCGACTGGCCCCGCTGCCAGGGCGAAATCCTTCCCCTGGAGCACGGCCTGGCTACCTGGATAGAGTTCTCGCATCGAGCACTCTCCGGGGTGGCCCTGCTGATGGGCATCTGGCTGCTTGTCAAAGCCATCCGCCTGCGGAGCGACCTGCCCGGCTTCCTGCCTTTCGCCACGGCTTCAGCCGTCTTCCTCCTGTTCGAAGCCCTGATCGGCGCGGCCACCGTCCTCACCGGACTCACCGGAGACAATGTATCCGTGGCCCGCGGCCTCCTGGTCGCATTTCACCTGCTCAACTCCATGCTGCTGGTCGGCGCGCTCGCGCTCACCACCGTGCATGCCTATCCCGGCCAAACCTGGCCGCCCGTCTGGGCAGGGCAAGCAGGGCTGAAAATCCTCATTGGTGTAAGCCTGCTGGGGATGATGGTCGTGATGTTCTCCGGTGGCATCGCCGCCATGGGCAATACCATGTTTCCGCCGGAGTCCCTGCAAGCGGGACTGACCGACGACTTCAGCGCACAGGCCCACCCGCTCATCCGCCTGCGGATCCTGCATCCATTCCTGGCGATCGGCGTCGGCGTCTTTCTCTGGAGCAGCCACGCGCTCACCGGCTGGCTCAAGCCCGCCCCGCAAGCCCGCCGTTTCCGCAACCTGCTCCTGGCCGTCTACGCCGTACAACTGCTGGTCGGGACAGTCAATCTGGCGATGCTGGGGCCGATTCCGCTTCAGCTTCTGCACCTTGCGATGGCCGTCGCCGCCTTCGGACTATGGTCCGTTGTCGGCTGGCTGACCCTCACTTCACCCCGCGCCGGCAGCGTCCTGCCCTCCGTATCCTGGCAGGCAAAAGAGACCCAGCCCTCATGATCAACACCACGCCAACGCTGCCTGCCGCCACCTGGCGCGACTACCTGGCCCTCACCAAACCCAAAGTCATCTCCCTGCTGCTTTTCACCGCCATCTGCCCCATGTTCATCGCCGCCCGCGGCCTCCCGCCCTGGCTGCCCCTGCTCGGCGTCCTCGTCGGCGGATACATGGCCACCGGCGGCGCCGGCGTCTTCAACATGGTGCTCGACCGCGACATAGACGGCCACATGCGCCGCACCGCCAAGAGACCCCTCGTCACCGGCGTCATCACTGTACGCAACGCCGTCCTGTTCGGGCTCCTGCTCAGCGTGGGCGCCTTTGTGATCCTGTGGCAAACGGCCAATCTGCTCACAGCCCTGCTGGCCTGGTTCGGCCTGCTCTTCTACGTGTTCGTCTATACCGCATGGCTCAAACGGAGCACCTGGCAAAACATCGTCATCGGCGGCGTGGCCGGCTCTGTCATGCCCCTGCTGGGCTGGGCCGCGGTGACCAACGGCCTCGACTGGATGGCCGTCCTGCTGTTCATGTTGATCTTCCTCTGGACGCCCGTGCATTTCTGGGCGCTGGCCTTCCTGGTCAAGGATCAGTATGCGGCCGTAGGCATCCCCATGGCGCCCGCAGTGCTCGGAAACAAGCGCACCCTGCAACAGATGTTGGTCTACGCCATCCTCACCATACTCGCTTCCCTCACGCCGCTCGTCCTCAACGAGGCCGGATGGCTCTACGCAGGCGTCGTCCTCCTGCTCGACATCCTCCTGCTCCGCAAAGTGGTCATCCTTCACCGTCACGTCGACGACGACCGCGAAGTGGACCGGCAAGAAGCCCTCTCGCTCTACAAGTACTCCATGCTCTACCTCGCCCTCGTATTCCTGGCCCTCGTCGCAGATCGAACTCTGTCACTCACCCTCCCCGTCTGAGTGAAGTCCAGGCTAACCGAATTCGCATCTTCAGCCCTTCTCTTCGCACTCGCTGGAGACCCCCTGTTTCTGCCCTTCTCCCGGAACTCCCGGCTTGACCGATCTGCCAAACCGGGTGCAATTCAAGATTCGGACTTGCAACCCACTTTCGAGCGTCAATTTCCTTCTGCGAAGGAGAGTTCCAACCCCCAGCAGTTGCCAAGAGGGCTTAAGCAATCTTCACTTGCGCTGGAAAAGTGCCCATAGACGCCGCGATGCCGAACACATTCGCGCCGACGACGAGAAAGCCCAAGTTTGCGCTACTTCCATGAATCTTGACATCTTTTGGGGACCTTCGCATAATAACCCAATTCCCTTCAAGCATGTCCAAATCCACAAGTCCAAAGGTAAATCGTGGAAAACCGATTCTTCGATCAACCGATCCTCAACTCCCCTTACGAGTACCCTACCCAACACTGGGAGCTCGATGACGACGGCCAGCCCACCTACAAGATCCTTCAAGGCCGCCGCAATGCCGAGTTCATTACACCGATACCAAAGCCGAAGCTCAGCAAGGTAACACCGAATCAGGCCCGCCTGGAATTCGACAACGGCAGCGGGCTCTCCGACGACGATCAGTTGTACGATGTCTCCGCCTCGGTCAGCGAAATCCGCCGCCATGTGGACGAATGGCGCAGGATGCCCAGTCCCAACAACTGGGGTGTCACGCCGGAAACCGCGCGTCTGCTCCAGCACTGGCGCAGCGACACCTCCCGCCCCTTCGACAAACCGTCATCCGGCCGTATCGTCGTCAAAGTCATCAACCACCTCGGCGACGAAGTGATGAAAATCTTCCGCGTGTGAAAAATGGATGCGCAATGAAACCACGTGTGTACATTGAGACCAGTGTTGTCAGCTATCTGACATCGCGGCCCGCGCGTGACATCGTGATTGCAGGGCGCCAGCAGGTCACGCGCGACTGGTGGACAACCGCGCCGGACAGATTTGAGTTGGTCATTTCCGATCTCGTGCGTCAAGAAGCTGCTGCGGGCGACCCTGAGACGGCTCGCGCCCGACTCGCCGAACTCACTTCGCTCGCGCTGCTCGCCCCGACCGGAGAAGCGCAGGAACTAGCCGAACGGTTAATCGACGCCGGCGCGATACCGGAGACCGCCCTGCAAGACGCCGCGCATATAGGAATTGCCGCGGCCAACGGAATCGAGTATCTTTTGACCTGGAACTTCCGGCACATCGCCAATGCGGTAACAAGACCGCTGGTAGAGTCTGTCTGTCGGCGGGCGGGCTTTGCGTCTCCGGTGATCTGCACGCCTGACGAACTGATGGGGGAAACGAATGATGAACGGTGATCCGATTGTGGCCGAAGTGCGCGCCATACGAGACAAGCTCGCCGCTGAGTCCGGCTATGACATTGGGGAGATATTCCGCAGGCTCCGGGAACAGCAGGCCAGATCAGACCTCAACTACGTGCGCTACCCGCCTCGCAGAGTGCCTCCGACCGGCTACGACACAGCAGCTGGATCAAAGGGAAGACGCGCCGAATCCCAACCTCAGACCGGATAGTGGATAGGGCCTGACCCTGGCCACCGCCGCAGTCTGCCCGAAACGCAGCGCAAAGCGCTCTGGTCCATATTCGAGAAGGTGCGGGCAAGCCTCAAAGCAGACGGGCTGATCACTCGCGCCCAGATGTACGGCCAGCTCGCGCACCGGTTTTCCGAAACGCAGCGCTCGCCATTCGACCATGTCATCGTGGACGAGTGCCAGGACGTCGGCGTATCACAACTCCGCTTTCTGCGCACCCTCGGCGCCGGCAAGCCGGACAGTCTCTTCTTCACCGGCGACCTCGGCCAGCGTATCTTCCAGCAGCCCTTCTCGTGGAAAAGGCTCGGCATCGAAATACGCGGGCGGGCGCGCACCCTCAAGGTCAACTACCGCACCTCCCATCAGATCAGGAGACGCTCCGACCTCCTGCTGGGGCCGGAAGTCGCCGACGTCGACGGCAACACCGAAGTGCGGTCGGGCACAGTATCCGTATTCAACGGCGCCGAACCGGCCATCGTTGTCTCCGACTCGGTTGAAGATGAGATAGATACCGTCGCCGCCTGGCTGTCAAAAATGGCAGAAAGTGACCTGGCTCCCGAAGAGATCAGCCTATTCGTCCGCGCATCCGACCAGATCGAACGGGCGAAAGCGGCGGTTGAGAAGTCCGGACTGGAGTATGCCGTTCTGGATGAAAACATGCAGAGCGCTGAGGGCAAGATCTCAGTCAGCGCCATGCACTTGGCGAAAGGATTGGAATTCCGCGCCGTGGCCGTAATGGCCTGCGACGACGAGGTCGTGCCCCTTCAAGACCGTATCGAGACGGTCAACGACGACGCCGACCTCGAAGATGTCTACAACACCGAACGCCACCTTCTTTACGTAGCCTGCACCCGCGCCCGCGACCATCTCCTCGTTTCAGGCGTCGATCCGGCCTCCGAGTTCCTGGATGATCTGCAGCTGCAGCAGCCAGTGGCTGGAAGCTAGTCGTGTCATGTTCGCTCTTGAGCCATAAAAAACGCCTTATGCGAGGAACTCAGCCACGAAGTACGCGCCGTGACTGAGGACACGCTCATACTATACTTCGACTACAGTGGCTTTTGGATGGGCAAGAGAGGAAAAATTATGAGGAATCTGCAGAAGGAGAATCAGAAGAAGAGAAAACTTCCCTTTCACTCATGGGTCTAACGCTCTGAGGTCTCGCGGTCTGCGTATGTCGCAATTGCGTCTCGAAAGTCTTGACCGATGACAATCCAGTCACTTCTCAGTGCAGCCAAATCCTCCTCGGGACCAGTGCGAAATACTGGGTCATAGTCCTCCAAAGTGCCGCCCACATCAAGAATACGCGAAACTCCACTCAGAATGGATGGCAAATTGAAAACATAGTAACGAAAACCATTGCTGTTCATTTGCTATCCTCCTTTTCTTCCGGGGTCTCGATTGGACAAAGATTTCTCCCTGTTTGGCGTTTTGCGTTCCATTTGTCCCACTGCGACTCTGTCACGGCAGGCACAGGATACCATAGCATTCTTGGCTCAGTGAGTAATGCTGATCCTCAATCCTCCCAAACATACTCCTCCCGCACCGGCTGAAATACATCCAAAATCCGGCACCGCGTAATCGCCTTCCCCGAATGCTCCGCCCCGCCCGGAATCACATACACATCCCCCGGCCCCAGCACCCGCGTCTCCCCGCCCGTAATCCGGATCTCAAACTGACCCTCAAACATATTGATCACCTGCTCATGCGGATGCGAATGGGCCGGCAACGGCGAATCCGCCGCAACGTCCCAGTACACAAACGTCATATTTTCGCTGTGAATAAACTTCCCCACAAACCCCGGGAACAAACCCCGCTCCTTCACCTCATCCAAACGATATACACTCATCTCCCTCTCCCAATTATCATGCGTATAAGTCCCACTGATCACTGACCACTGATCACTGACCACTGATCACTGACCACTGATCACTGACCACTGCCGTTCACGCCCTCCAGCTGCGCCACCAGCGCCATCGAATGGATCGTATCGCGAATATCCGTCAACGGCTTCTCGCCCTTGCGCACGCAGTCCACAATATGCTCGTGCATCGTCAGGACGCCGTCATAGCGGCTCGTGTCCGCCTCATCCACGCCATCGATCTCCCAGCCGCCAAGCGTGCGCGCCTCGTTGTCCTCCGCGATCTCGATCTCGTGCGGGATCTTGAAATAGCAGCCCACGCCCGTGCCGTGCAGCTCCCCGCGCAGCACGCGGCCGCCGGACGCCCGGTTCCCGTGGATGAAGCCGGTCGCGCCGTTGTCAAAGCGCACCAGCGCCGTGTAGCAGTTGCGGTAATCGCTGTCGAAACTGTCCTGGTAGGCCGTCACCTCCACCGGCTCTCCGCCGACCATATAGCGCACCATGTCGACCGCGTGGCACAGATCGTCCCAGTTCGTCGTCGTGAAACTGAACGCGTCCTCGCCCAGCATACGTTTATGGAATGTGCCCACCGCTGTCGAGACCGGTCCCAGCCGCGCCACCTGCCGCATCGCCTCCCGCGTCACCGCGGCATGGCGCCGCTGGAATCCCACCGCGCAGATGACATCGTTGGCCACCGCCGCATCGTGGATCTGCTGCACCTCGTCCATGTTCATGCCCGGCGGCTTCTCGATAAACGTATGCTTGCCCGCGTTCAGACAGTCCAGCGCCGTCTGCAGCAGCCAGCGCTCGTGCATAACGCAGTAGACCACGTCCGGGTCCACCTCCTCCAGCATGCGCCGGTGGTCGTCGTAGCGGTACTGGAAATCGTAGGCCGCCGCCACCTGGTGCAGAAGCTCCTCGTCCAGTTCGCACGCGGCCACCATCTCCACGTCGGCCAACCGGTTCACGTTTGGATAATGCGCGCCCTGGCTGCGCCTGCCCGCGCCGATAAAAGCTGTTCGAAGCATCAGGAAACTCCTTCCCAGTCGTAGTCAATGAAACCTTCATCCCGCACCAGCAGCGCCGTCTCGATCATTGTGCGCAGGTCGCCGCGCGGCCGAAAATTGATCAGGCTGCGTGCCTTCGTGTTGTCATGGTCGTACTGGTACCGCACCGGAACACGCACCTCCAGCGGCGCAACGCCGCTCTTCTCCGCCAGGATCGCCGCCGCCTCCGGGAAGCTGAACGGCGCCGGCGCCCCGCAGTTGAACGAGTCGTCAACCGCGCCCGGCTCCTCCACCGCGCACACAAGCAGATGCGCGATATCGCGCGCGTCATTCGGCTGATAGACCCACGGGCGGCCATCCAGATCGCGCACGCTGCACGGCTGGTTCTCGTCCTCCGCCCGCGCCAGCACATCGTGCCACAGCTCCGTGCCGTCCGCCATGTAAAGTTCGCCCAGCGGCGTGTTCTGCCCCCGCTCCAGTAGCCCGGCCACCGCGCCCGCCGTGAACCGGCTCAGGATCGCGTCGCCCGACTGCACATGGCTGGGCCGCACGATCGAGTAGCGCAACCCCGTCTCCCGCGCCGCCATCTTCGTGAACTCCTCGCCGATCAGCTTGCCCAGCGAATACTCGCCCATGGGCCGCTTCGGATGCCGCTCGTCCACCGGATGGTACGCGCACGCGATCGTCTCGCCGTTGTTCGGAAAAACGCCCGACGAGCTCGTGTACACCATCCGCTCCAGCCGGTCCGCATGGGCGCCGCACACACGCGCCATCAGCCGGTCGATCTGCAAATTGTTGTCAAACTGGGGCCCCACAATGTTGGCGGTATGGATCACCGCGTCCACCCCGGCCACCGCGCCATTCACAAAGGCCTCGTCCGTCAGATCGCCCGCCGCCAGCTCAATATCCAGCCCGTCCAGCCGCTCCAGCGCCGGGTCCTCAGGAAGGACCGTTCCCCGCACCTCGTGATTGCGCTCCAGCAGCTGCCGCACCAACCGGCAGCCCACCTGACCGGCCGCGCCGGCGACAAGAATCTTCATACAGCCCCCTCTCTGGTTGCCAGTGACACTGGCTGGTGGCGAACGCGTTCAATCAATCTAACCAGTCCCAGTACTCTCCAAAACCTCACACACTTGTCGCGGCAAGCTCATCCATCGCCCTCTCCTTGCCGCCCCTTGCCCCTGGCCCCTGGCCCCTAACCCCTGAACCCTATTCTTCTTCCAACGCCTCATTCAAATACCCGACTACATCGCGGAAAGAAACGATCCCGGTCGGATGGCCGCTGTCATCCACCAGTGGCAGGTGACGGAAGCCGTGGATCGACATCAGGTTCAGCGCCTGCGCGATCGGCAGGTCCGACTTCAATGTCAGCGGGTCAGGCGTCATGTAGTCCGTGATCGTCTGCTGCGCCAGGTCATCGACAAGCCCCGCAACCCGGTTGAGTACATCCCATTCCGTGAAGATGCCCACCAGCCGGTCCTCTTCATCCGTTACCACCACACAGCCGATATTGTGCCGGTTCATCTGCCGGATCGTCCGCGCCAGCGAGCTTCGTTTGCCCATGGTGATCGGCACTTTCGGTTCCAGCTCCGCCAGCGTACTCGTCACCAACAGGTCCTGAAACTCTGACAGGACCTCTGCCGGCTTCTCCATCTCGTCGATATACTCTTCGTCCAGTCCCGTGATCGGCATCTCGTCGAGATCGGAGGCAACCGGCGTGATCTCCCTCTCCTCGGCCTCCTCTCTCTCCTCCACCGTCCACAGGTCCGCCGCCAGGTAGAGCTGGTTCAGGTCGCCCGCGCCCCGCTGCGCCTGCGCCGTCTCCACCTGCGCCATCATCTCGCCCCCGTAATCCGGCTTGCGCACGTCGCGGATCACACCCATCGCCGCCGGATAGTCGGGAAACTCCATGCTGCCCAGAATCGACGCCAGCGGCCTCGACGTCGCATCGTGAACCAGGATCTCATCCAGATCCACCTCGTCCAGCGATACGACCTCCGGCGTAAAGCCATTCAACCGGATCCCCTTGTCCCGGTTCTTCCCGAAGATCATATGCTTGCCGTGCTCGAGGTAGAGGATCGAGTCGTCGCGATTCCTGCGGTCGCTCAGCTCCGTCCACTCGTTCGGGTTGAAGATCACGCAGTTCTGATAGATCTCCAGGAAGGAGGCCCCTTGGTGTTCGGCGGTCCGTTCCAGGATCGCGGCCAGGTGTTGAGGATGCGAATCGATCGAGCGCGCCACAAAGGTCGCCTCCGCGGCCAGCGCAACCGCAATCGGGTTCAGCGGCTGCTCCACCGAGCCCATCGGCGACGATTTTGTCACCGTTCCCGGCCGCGATGTGGGCGAATACTGACCTTTCGTCAGTCCGTATATCCTGTTGTTGAAGAGAACGATGTTCAGATTCACATTGCGCCGGATCGCATGAAGCAGATGGTTGCCGCCAATCGAAAGGCCGTCCCCGTCCCCGGTGATCACCCAGATACTCAACTCGGGGTTGGCAATCGCCAGGCCGGTCGCCAGCGCCGGCGCCCGCCCGTGAATGCTGTGGATCCCATACGTGTTCATGTAGTAGGGGAAGCGGCTCGAGCAGCCGATGCCCGAAATAAAGACCGTCTTCTCCTTCGCCACCCCTGTCTCCGGCAGGATGCGTTGCATCTGCGCCAGGATCGAGTAGTCGCCGCAGCCGGGGCACCAACGCACCGTCTGATCCGATATGAAATCCTTACGCGTCAGCGTGATTTCCTCTGTCGCTGCTGTGCTCATCTATGCTCTCCCCAAAACTGAGTCAATCAAGTCCCGCACCTCAGCGATCTTGAGCGGGCGCGCCGAAAGGTTCGCGTACGTCTCCACATCAACACCCAGTTTGCCCCGCAACAGCAGCGCCAGCTGACCGTTGTTCAACTCCGGCGCAACCACCTTGCGGTGCCGCTTCAACACTGCCGCCAAATTGCGCGGAAACGGGTTCAGGTAACGCACGTGGGCATGCGCCACCGACTTGCCGGCCCGCTGCGCCGCGGCCACCGCCGAGCGCACCACCCCGAACGTGCCTCCCCAGCTGACCATCAGCAGCTCGGCCTCCTCCGCGCCGAACACCTCCTGCTCCGGGATGACATCCGCCAGCCGCGCCACCTTCTCCGCCCGGTCGCGGATCATCTGCTCGTTGTGTTCGGGGTCATACGAAACGTTGCCTGTAACCGGCGCCTTGCTCAGCCCGCCCAGCCGGTGTTCCAGGCCCGGCGTGCCCGGCAGCGCCCATGGCCGCGCCAGCGTCTCCGGGTCCCGCACGTAGGGCAGAAACGGTCCGTGTCCGTTCCCGTTCCTGTGCCCCTGCGGGTGCTTCACCTCGATCGCGGGAATCTCCTCCGCCTTGGGCGCCTGCCACGGTTCCGCGCTGTTTGCCAGAAATCCTTCCGACAGCATAAAGACCGGCGTCATCGCCCGCACCGCCAGCCGCGCCGCCTCCAACGCCATCTCGAAACAGTCCGACGGCGTCGCCGGCGCCACGATCGGGATCGGGCTCTCGCCGTTTCTCCCGAACATCGCCTGCAGCAGATCCGCCTGCTCCGTCTTCGTCGGCAGACCGGTGCTCGGTCCCCCCCGCTGCACATTCACGACGATCAGCGGCAGTTCCAGCATCAGCGCCAGGTTGATCGCCTCGCTCTTCAATGCAATGCCCGGCCCGCTTGTCCCCGTCACCGCCAGCGCGCCCCCGAACGCCGCGCCGATCACCGCGCAGATCGCCGCAATCTCGTCCTCCGCCTGAAACGTGCGCACATCAAAGTGGCGCAAGGGGGACAGAGCGTGCAGAATGTCACTCGCCGGGGTGATCGGATAGGAGCCGTAGAACAGCGGCTTGCCCATCTTCTGCGCCGCCGTCACCAGCCCCATCGACAGCGCCTCGTTGCCGGTTACCTTGCGGTACGTGCCGGGCGGCAGCGCCGCGGGCTGCACCATAAACCGCTGCTGAAAAGTCTCCGTCGTCTCGCCCAGAAAGTAGCCCGTCTCCATCGCCTTCAGATTGGCCTCGGCGATCACCGGCTTGCGCGCAAACTTCTTGAACAGCCACTCCCGCGTCGTATCCATCGAGCGGTCGAACATCCAGAAAACCATGCCCAGGGCAAAAAAGTTCTGACAGCGGTCCCGCTCCTTGTTGCTCAGCTCGTCAAAATCGGCCAGCGCCTCCCGGTTCAACGATGTCATCGGAATCGCCAGCACCTGGTACCCTTCCAGCGATTCATCCTCCAGCGGGTTCGCGGCGTAGCCCGCCTTCGCCAGGTTCTGCCGCGTAAACGAATCCGTATTCACGATGATCGTTCCCGCCCGCTGCAGCTCCGGCAGACTGGCCTTCAACGCCGCCGGGTTCATCGCCACCAGCACCTGCGGCGCATCCCCCGGCGTCAGCACATTCTGGCTCGAAAAATGCACCTGAAATCCGCTCACTCCGGCCAGCGTTCCGGCAGGCGCCCGGATCTCGGCAGGAAAGTCCGGCATCGTACTGATGTCATTGCCGAACACCGCCGACGTATTCGTGAACTGGGTCCCCGTCAACTGCATCCCATCGCCCGAGTCCCCGGCAAAACGGATCGCAACCGACTCCAGCTCCTCCACTACATATGTCTCTTCGCGCAAACTATCTGTCATCTGCGTTCTCCGCTGACCTCCATTCAAAAAGGGCTATCGCCACCCTCAGATAATCCCAAAACCCGACACGAATCAGGCCCCCACAGGCCCAACAAATAGGGCGCCTGGCATGGTTCCCGAGTTTATCGACCATGAGTTGCGCAAAAGCCTAAGTGTGTTCTCGTAACCACCCAACCACAGTCATCTCGCGAAAAAACAAGCTAAGCGAAGAGGTTTCACTCACTCCTCACTCCTCTCTACTCTCTCCTCGCCCTTCCCTATCCTCCCTCGGCCTTGCGCGGAAACTGTTCCGGATCGATCGGGCGATTCAATACCTCGACCGGATAGCGGTCTGCAAGAAACTGGATGATCGCCTGGTGCGCCATGATCCCCAGCAGCCTGCCGCTTCGATCCACGACCGGCAGATTGCGAACATGGTTCTCGTCCATCAACCGCAAAGCATCCGCCGCCGACGCGTCCGGGCCAATCGTTATCGGGTCCGGCGTCATCACCTCTTCCACCGGCCTGTCCAGCATCCCCGGAACGTCGATGACCTTGCGCATCACATCCCGCTCCGTAAAGATGCCGACCAGCCGCACCGCCGCCGACATATCCCCGTCAACCACCAGGCAGACCACCTGCCGGTCAGCACGCATCCGTGCCAGCGTATTCCGGACCGGCGTCCCCGCGGCCACCTGCGAAAAGCCGCTCACAACCAAATGGCTGACGAGTTCCGACTTCAGGTCATTCTGCAAAGTCATCCTCTTACTCCATCCCCCCAAAAACCATCTACACCACAAGATCCACTATCCACTGACCACTGCAGTTCTATCCTGCCAATTCCGGCGGACGCCGCGCCTGCGTAACCTGTTCAAAAGCATAGGCAAGGCGGATCAGCACCGGCTCGCTCCACGCGCGCCCCATAAAGGTAAGCCCAATCGGCAGATCCTTCCCCGCGCCGCGCTCGGTACCCTGCGGCACAAAGCCGGCTGGAACCGTCACCAGCGGATAGCCAGCCACCGCCGCGCAGCGCGAACTCCCGCCATGGACGGCATCCCCCGCTTCCGGGTCGAGCGGCCACGCCGGCCCGCCCGTCGGCGCAATCAGCGCGTCCAATTCATGCTCGTCCAGCACTGCGTCCAGCCCTTCCGCGCCCGCCAGCCGCCTGCCCGTAGCCAGCGCCTCCACATATTCCTCACCGTCGAGAGGACCCCGCGCCTGCGAGCGTTCAAAACGCTCCTGGCCGAAAAGGGCCAGCTCTCGCTCCGCGTTCTCCTTATTGAAACGGATCAGATCAGCCAGCGTTCGCGGCTGGGGTATCTCCCCATCCGCCGCGATTCGCGTCGCCAGATACGCTGCAACGCCATGCTTGAACTCCGTCTCCATGACAACCATTTCGCTTGCGCCCATTCCTTCGTCCTCAACCGTCGGAATGTCGGCCGGATCGATCACCTCGGCGCCCGCGTCGCGGATCGCCCGGATCGCCTCCTCGAAAACCTTGTCTGTGGGGCCGTGATAGCCGCTCACCACCTTGCGGGCCACCCCAATGCGCGCGCCCCGCAAGCCGTCAACATCCAGGAAATTCCGGTAATCGCCGTATACCTTCCTGCCTTTGGCCCCCGTCGCCGCATCGCACCCGTCTGCCATGGTGAGCGCGCCCAATACAGCCGCCGCGTCAGCGACTGTGCGCGCCATCGGCCCCACAGTATCCTGCGTATGCGAAATCGGAATCACGCCTGCCCGGCTGCTTAAACCCACTGTCGGCTTGATGCCCACGATGCCGCACGCGCCCGACGGGTTCACGATCGAGCCGTCCGTCTCCGTGCCCAGCGCCGCCGCCGCCAGATTCGCGCTCACCGCCGCGCCCGAACCGGAGCTGGAGCCCCCCGGGTTGCGGTCCGGATCAAAGGGGTTCAGGCACTGGCCCCCGCGCCCGCTCCAACCGCTCGTCGATTTGGTCGAGCGGAAATTGGCCCATTCGCTCAGGTTGGCCTTGCCGAGAATCACCGCGCCCGCTTCCCGCAGCGCGGCCGCTACCGTCGCGTCCCGCGCCGGCCGCGACCCCAGCAGAGCCAGCGAGCCCGCTGTCGTTTGCATGCGGTCGGCCGTATCGATATTGTCCTTCAACAAGATGGGAATGCCGTGCAGCGGCCCGCGCACACGGCCCGCCGCGCGTTCAGAGTCCAGCCGCGCCGCGATCGCCTCCGCGTCCGGGTTGGTCTCGATCACCGAGCGCAGAATGTCGTCCAGCGCAGCAATCGCCGCCAGATAGCCCTCGGTAATGCTGACGGCCGTGCGCACGCCCGCGGCCATATCCTCCTGCAGTTGGACGATCGTCACTTCGCCAAGTTCTTTTGTCATAACTTCATGGTCGTCTTTCCGCAGCCCAAACCGCGACCGCCTCCTGCGCAGGCGCGGTCAACGCCCCGCTATCCACGAGCCATCGCGTTTGCCTGCTATTCGCTGCTTACCGCAATCAAATTGTCCAGCGCGGCGCGCAGGTCGGCTTCAGGTTGCGCGCCCACATACTCCTGCACGACGTTTCCCTCCCCATCCAGCAGGATCAGGTGGGGCTGGTAGCGGAAGTTAAACTGCTGCTTGTAGGGCGCCACGTTCGCATCGTCAATGTCCAGATAGATGAACTCGACCTGTCCCCAGTAATCAATCTCAAGCCTGTGAACCACAGGCGCAAAGCGGACGCAGACCGGTCACCAGAAAGCGAAGAGTTCGACCACCTGAGGAGTGCCCGCGCCCAGCACAACCGTCGCCGGGTCGGTCGCCTCCAGATGTTCTCTGAAGGCCGGCGGCGGCCCGATCGCAACCGCGGTCGGTTCCGGCTCCGGCGTGGCCGTCGCCTCCTCAACCGCCGGCGCCTCCGTTGCCTGCGCGACCTCTTCCGCCGCGGCAGGCGCCTCCTCGCCGGTTATCGCGTTGCAGCCCGACAGCGCCAGGGCCAACACAAGAACAACGAGAGCAAACTGTCTGTGAACTGCTGTCATCGACCTTCCTCCCCGGACGGCGGCGCCTTGGCCCGCGTCCTGTTACAACAAACTGAACGCGCTATGCACTTGATCATGTTTCTCCACACGAGTAAAATTATCCCCGCCGCGCGACGCTGCCGCCTGACTGGTTGCCTTCCCTGGCAGCCCGTCGAGATCCCTGTGTCTGCCAGTCGCCAAGGGAAAAGAAATTTCCAGAAAATGGGCGGGCAACACTTGTCATTATGCCAAAGCAGAAGCCGCCCCGCCAAACACATCCGGCCAGCCGCAAGCGCTGTTGCCAACCCTGAAAGGCCCCAAAATGCTTGTAGACACCCACGTTCACGTCTGGGAGATCGATCCGCCCAAATATCCCGTCGGCCCCACCGCCCCCACCTGGAACACCTACCCCGACGAACCCGGCGCCGCCGACGAGCTGCTGGCCGAAATGAACGCCCACGGCGTCGATTGGGCGGTGCTCGTGCAAACCAGCTGGTCCACCTGGGACAACGGCTACATCGCCGACTCCGCCGCCCGCTTCCCCCATCGCTTCATCGGACACGGTCTCATCGATCCCCAGGACCCGAATAACGCCGAGCAAGTGCGCTACTGGGTCCACGAACGCGGCCTCGCGGGGTTCCGCTTCCATCCCATGTACTATCCCGAAGAGAAAATCCTGTTGACTGCCCAAAACGGGCCAATGTGGGAAGAGATCGCCGCCGCCGGCGCGGTCATCCAGTTTCACCTGACCGCGGCAGAGGCCGACCAGATCGATGCCATCGCCCGCCGCTACCCGCGCCTGACGCTCATCCTCGACCACCTCGGCTACCCCCTGGTCGACGCCCCCGAATCCGCCTACCAGCCCATCGTCGACCTCGCCCGCTACGACAACGTCCACGTCAAGCTGTCCGACGTCAACGGACACTCGCGTCAGAGCTACCCCTACACCGACGTGCATCCCTCCATCGTTCGCATCTTCTCAGCCTTTGGGTCCGAGCGTATCATCTGGGGCACGGGATACCCCGGCCGCCACCGCGCCAAACACAACTGGCCTTCGCTTGCTCAAGAACTGCGTCTGATCAGAGAGGGACTGCCGTTCCTCAGCGAGGATGACAAGGAGAAAATCCTGGGGGGTACAGCCGCCCGCATCTGGGGTCTGGCAAAGCCTTCTGACTGAACGCCGCCTACCTCACCAGCAACTGATTACCACGGCAAAATTTCAAGGGCTTATGCGAGTCGGCCTGGCGCAGGCCGGACCGTTCAGCTATTGGGGTCTTGGGAACCATGACTGAGTCGCGTGTGAAAGGCCAACCAGTCGTATTCGGCCAGCCTGGGGCGATCTGCACGACTTCGACTCGGGTTTGGGTGGTCAAGGGGATTCCCACGGGTTGAAAACATCGATGTCCGGAGCGGCAAAATCTCTGCGGCTTTGACGATCTCCGAGACAACGTTTGTATCGAGGAGATAGCCGCTCATTCGTCCTCTTGGTTCAAGAATGGAATCGGACGTTCAGGGTCTTGTCGACTGGGGAGTTCAAGGTCAATCCCGCGTGGCATGTTTTCAAATAGCCACTGGCCCATATGTTTACGGCCCTCTGGTTGGGACTGCCTCTGGGGCTGCTCGCGGGCGTACCACGTTTCAGCGGGGACGACGACAAATGACCTGTCCGCGTCAATGTGTTGCGGCCCCTCCTCCGCGGCGAGCCGCAAGATATCCGATAGCTTCGATTGAGCCTCGGCGACGATCCAGACTCTTGGGTGATCAGGTTTACCTCTGTTGCTTTCCTCCTCCTTGCCCACGGCTGTCCACTATCCACTGCCCGCAACAACACCTGGACGCCGTTCCCCCACCCGCGTC
Source organism: Caldilineaceae bacterium (assembly GCA_022823185.1). Lineage (GTDB taxonomy): Bacteria > Chloroflexota > Anaerolineae > Caldilineales > Caldilineaceae > Bin5. The sequence goes on along the minus strand of JAJDXQ010000003.1, from coordinate 6,563 downwards.
ACCTGCTCAAACGCATGCGCCAGTTGCAACACGCCGAAATCATCCCGGTGGCGGCCCACGATCTGCACGCCCACCGGCAGCCCCTCCGGCGTGAACCCGCACGGCACCGAAATCGCCGGATGGCCCGTCACAGTGATGAAGTAGCACGACTTCATCCAGTCTATATAGGTCTCCATCTCGACGATGCCGTCGCCGCTGTCAATCGCCATCGGATAGGGCACGTCCACCGAAAAAGGCGGGACCTGGTTCACCGGCAGCAGCAGGAACTCATACGTCTCCATAAAAACGCGCATCGCCTGATACAGCTCCGTACGCATCGCCTCCGCCCGTCCCAGATCCGCCCCGCTCAGCTTCTCCCCCTCCTCGATGTTCCAGACAATCGTGTCCTTCATCTGATGCCGGTGCTCCGCCAGCAGCGGCCCGTGCGAAAGATGGAAACTCCACGCCCGCATGATCTTGAAAATCTCGTCCGCGTCGCCGAAGTCCGGCAAGCCAGGACCGTCATCCCGCGGACGCCCCGCGCCCGCGCCGCTGAAATCGGTCACCTCGCACCCAATTTCACCGAACGCCGGCAGCTGTGCCTCGATGGCGTTCCTCACCCGCGGGTCAACCGGGAACTCGCCGCCCAAATCCGCGCTGTACGCAATCCGCACACCGCTGAAATCGCGCGCTAGAGGACGTGCAAAAACGCTGCCCGGCTCCGACTGCGCGATCGGCGAACGTGCGTCCGGCCCCGCAATGACGCTCAGCAGAAAAGCAACGTCCGCCACAGTACGCCCCATCGGCCCCTGCACAGACAGCCCCGACCAGCCTGCCAAACTCGGCCATACCGGAACCCGGCCCGGTGAAACTCGGAAGCCCACGACATTACAGTAGTTGCCCGGGTTGCGCAGCGAACCACCCATGTCGCTGCCGTCCGCAACCGGCGTCATCCCGCACGCCAGCGCCACCGCCTGCCCGCCGCTCGATCCCCCGCACGTCTTGCTTGGGTCATACGGATTGCCCGTCGCCCCAAACACCGGGTTGAACGACTGCGAACCGGCCCCGAACTCCGGCACGTTCGTCTTCCCCATCGGGATCGCGCCGGCCGCATGCAGCCGCTCGATGATCAGCTGGCTCTGCGCCGGCACATTGTCCCGGTGAATCGGCGAGCCATACGTCGTGCGGATCCCCGCCGTGTCCGTCGTGTCCTTGTGCAGCATCGGCAGCCCGTGCAGCGGCCCAACCTCTTCGCCCCGCGCCAGCGCCTCGTCCGCGGCCCTGGCGCGTTCCAGCGCCTGCTCCGGCAAAAAGGTCACCACCGCATTGACCGACGGGTTCACCCGCTCGATCTGCGCAATGTGCGCCTCGGTAACCTCGACACTGCTGTATTCCCCGCCGCGGATGCCCGCGGCCAGTTCCCTTGCGTTGCGAAAGCAGAGATCAGTCGTCATCTTCGGGCGCATCTCCGGGGCGGAATCCATCTTTGAAAAAGGGTAGTTTCTCGCGCTTGTCGCCTCGTCGCCACTGCTCGCAGCCCCCCTCGCCGGTCGGCCGCACCTTCGGCGCCGCCAGCTCCTCAAACCCCTGCCAGGGGTAGGGGTCCTCGCCCGCGATCATCACAATGTCGCGGTAGTCCGCAACCGCCATGTGCTGGCCCTCCTTCGGGCTCCGCCACGGCAGCAGCGACTCCGCGCTCATGTAGTGGTTCACCAGCACGCGGCGGTACCCGCTCTGCGCCCGGTTCGGAAACGAGCGGTGAAGCAGATAGCCGTTGAAGAAGACCAGCGACCCCGCCGTCACCTCCACCGGAATCGAGTCCTCGTCCGTGTATGGGAAGCCGTACGCTTCGCCCGCGCAGTCAAAGCGCGGATCGTCATGGTCGTGCTGCGGCCAGATGATGCCGCGCTTGTGCGAGCCGGGAATGACCCAGAGACAGCCGTTCTCCACAGTCGCATCGTCTAAAGCGATCCACGCGCCGGTCAGCGTCCGGTCCCGCGTGGGGATGAAATATTCGTCCTGGTGCCACGCCTGGCCCGGCTTGCCCGTCGCCTTGATGAACAGCATCGACTGCATACACTTCACATTCGGCCCGATCACCTGCGTCAGCACATTGGCGATATGCGGGTGGCCGAGATAGTCCAACATGATCTCGGAGATCTTGTGCGGAAAATGGATGCAAAGATACCGCCGCAGCGCATCCTCCTCGCTCTCCCCCGGCATGCCCGGCTCGAAACCGTCCACATCGCCGCGCGCACCTTTACAGATAGCCGTCGTCTCCGCCCGCAGCTCCTCTACCTCCACCGGCGTCAGCGCATCCGGCAGAATGTAATACCCGTTCTCAGCATAGAACTGCCTGATGCTTTCAGAAGATGCCGCACCCACACCGTTTCCTGTTGGCTGCCCGCCTGCTGTCGGTGCTTGCTCAGGTGAGCCGATTCGTTGCGAGGCTTGGGCCGTCGGAACAGATACCATCGTGCTACTCCTTATTGACAGACTTGAATAACCGTGAATATGCCGCGTGCAACCGCCCAACATTTATGGAGTCGAAGACGCGTGTCAGAGCGGCGATCTGCGAGAGCGAAGATTGGCCGATCCGCGTCGGGCCGCCCAGTCATGCATATAAATCCGCCACAACTCTGGTGTTCCTCGCGACCCTTCGCGTCTCTTCGCGGATCGATCGGTCTTGTCGAGAAATGAAGGACCTTCCCAAAATATTGACGGAACCTGATCCGAATTGAAACGTCACCTTCCGAACGCAGAGATCAGTCGTCATCTCCCGGCGCGTCTCCGGGCCGGAATCCATCCTTGAAGAAAGGCAGTATCTCGCGTTTGCGTCCCCGCCGCCACGTCTCACAGCCGCCCTCAAGCGTGGGCCGCACCTGCGGCGCCGCCAGCTCCTCGTACTCCTTCCAGGGGTAGGGGTCCTCGCCCGCGATCATCAGGACATCCCGGTAGTCGGCAACCGCCATGTGCTCCCCTTCCTTCGGGCTCCGCCACGGCAGCAGAGACTCCGCGCTCATGTAATGGTTCACGAGCACGCGGCGGTATCCGCTCTGCGCCCGGTTCGGAAAGGAGCGGTGCAGCAGATAGCCGTTGAAAAAGACGATCGCGCCGGCCTTCACCTCCACCGGAATCGAGTCTTCATCACGATAGGGAAAGCCGTACGCCTCGCCCGCGCAGTCGAACCGCGGGTCCTCGTGGTAATGCTGCGGCCAGATGATGCCGCGCTTGTGCGAGCCCGGGATGACCCAGAGGCAGCCGTTCTCGACCGTGGCATCATCCAGCGCGATCCACGCGCCCGTCAGCGTGCGGTCCCGTGTGGGAATCGAAAACTCGTCCTGGTGCCATGCCTGGCCCGGCTTGCCCGCCGCCTTGATGAACAGCATCGACTGCATGCATTTCACGTTCGGCCCGATCACCTGCGTCAGGACCCTGGCGATGTGCGGGTGGCCGAGATAGTCCAACATGATCTCGGAGATCTTGTGCGGAAAGTGGATGCACAGATACCGCCGCAGCGCATCCTCCTCGCTCTCGCCCGGCATGCCCGGCTCAAAACCGTCCACGTCGCCGCGCTCACCCTTACAGATAGCCGTCGTCTCCGCCCGCAACTCCTCCACCTCCACCGGCGTCAGCGCCTCCGGCAGAATATAGTAACCGTTCTCAGCATAGAACTCTCTGATGCTTTCGCCGGATTCAGCCGCCGCCGTCATCCCGTTCCCCGTTTCCGGTGCATAGGACGCCGGCGTAACTCCAGCCGGCCCGCCCTGCTCAGCGACCGCTGCCGTCTGTAGAGATGCCATTGCGTTACTCCTGAATTTCGCGCGGGAAAACCGTTAAGAGGCCGCCTGAAGTATAGCCCACGTCCCCCCGCGGGTCAACGAACACCAGGGTCGAGTACAGGGTTTCGCATCTCATTCCGTAGGCCGATTTTTTTCTCGTTGTTTGTAGCACTATGTATATAATTCCCAATATTGGATTGCACCCCAGGTCGAAGCATAATCTCCCAATGACCTGCCCCTCTGCCAGTTCCTCCTCACTCGCTTCACACGTCTGGCTCGACCTATTCGGCGATTAATTCCTGTGGCCCGCCTCTACGCCCAAGGCCGACACAATGTCTCTGATTCTGGTGAAGCTCGCAGATGCATAGTTGTTTGCTTCATAGCGTTGGATCTGTTGCTCTTTCAATCCGAGGCGGGCAGCCAACCCACGTTGACTGAGACCGCTCGCGATGCGCGCTCTGATCAAGAGCCTGGGGAGGTCCGAAACGCCCTCCAACTGTTCAAAAGCAAAATCTCCCGCCTTGAGCGATTCATACTCTCTTATGTCCGCCTCTAGGTCAGATAGTTGGCTCTGTAGAGCCTCTCTTTGCACTGCAAGCGAACGTGAAGGAGCCTCTGACCCATCGGCGCCACTGGCATTAAGAGTGCATAGCGCCTCAGAAAACCGTTCTGCCTGAGCCTTGGCAGTTCGATACTGTCTCTCATTCTTTATCATTCTGACCTCCCAAATCTAAGGCTACGATGCCTTTTCGAGCACCTGAATCCTTATCAGTCTGAAAGAAGTCCAGGAAGACACCTTCTTCAAAGCCGGCGATCGCCGACGCTGGGAACAGCTCACCACCGTACTTGGCTTTCTGGGCAGCGCGTCCGTCAGCAAATGTCAGCAGTGTTGAATCAACCGCTTCCAAATCAACGCCCGACTCCTCCCAACACGCGTCGAAATCACCAGGTTCTACCTTGGATGACACGAAACTACCGTCCACGTAAGCTGTATGACAACCAGCTTTCCGCAGGCTCTCAAGGGCGAGCTGAAGTCCAACAAGCAAGTGCCGACGCCGCGGAGTTGTCCCACATCGTTCACAGAGTTCATCCCATGTGGCCCAGTGAACGCCTGGGGGAAGATTGCCGCCGGGACCAAATTCCGGGATCATGACACAACTATATCATTGTGTTGGTTTCCCGTCAAGTTCGGCTGGATAGAAGGATAGGCTGGGTCGTTTCCCAAACGACTGTCTACACAACGCAGGATCAGTATGCGAACAGGAAAATGTGGCAGAGGCTGTACAACGCGGGCCAGATCAAATGATGTACACTAGAAGACGAAGGGTTAGAACGACCTAACTTTAACGCCAAAGACTGACCTACTCTTACCTTTGGCGCCGACACGGACATTGGGCATCTCGATGGATAAAGAACAGCTTTACCGACAAATGGCGGCGAAGGGCAAGTACCACCGCCTATACACCCACCTCTGCCGACTTACAACGCAGGAGTGGAGAACCACCTTCAGCGAGGTCGAGACGATCATCGGCTTCGGATTGCCCCCGTCAGCCCGACTTCACCGGCCCTGGTGGTCCAATCAGTCCGGGCGTATCGGCCATAGCCAGGCGCTGGCTTGGGCCGCCGCCGGATGGGAGACCGCCGAGGTGGACATGGATGCCGAGACACTGCTTCTCCGCCGCAAGGCTGTGGATTCGGCCCGCAGATTCAATCTGGACGAAGTGTTGCCGGTGCATTCCGCTGGAGGCTGGCCGGAAGATCTCAGTCTCAGACGAGAGGATATCTACTAAGAGAGAATCCAGCCTCCACTATATCAGTAGACACCAACGTGCTGGTAAACGCCCGATCTCTGGAAGCCCCGGACCATGAAGCCGCCAGGACCAGCTTGGAGCGCGCGACTGAGAAGCCGGAGTGGCTTCGCATCAGCCGCCAGATCCTGCGCGAATACATGGCAGTCGTCACCCGACCGCAGGCCTGGCCTGTGGCCATTTCCCGCGGCGATGCACTTGAAGACGTAAACCGATTCGCCGCTTCTTTCGAGGTGTTGGAGGACGGGCCCGCGGTTACCGACTGGCTCGTGGCGCTTTGCCGCCAAATCGACGTGGGCGGTAAACAGATTCACGACGCCAATATCGTCGCCACCATGCTGGCCTACGGAGAGCGCAGGCTGCTGACCTTCAACGCGGCTGACTTTCGCCGTTACGCAGACCATATCGAGTTGGTTGCCAGATAGCCTCCCAGCCCCCCCATACTTGCCTCCAAAACGATAGCGTCGCTGGCACGCCGGCGCGTCAAATCATGCCCCATAGCCGTTGGGAAGGGGCGCGCAAGGACGAGTTGATGGACGAGCGTTTACGAGTGTTCATGAGTGTTTGTGAGCGTTGCATGAGCGTTTGCGAGCGTTCGTGAGTGTTCACGAGTGTTCGTGAGTGTTGCATGAGCGTCTGCGAGCGTTCGTGAGTGTTCATGAGTGTTCATGAGTGTTTGTGAGCGTTGCCTGAGCGTTTGCGAGCGTTCGTGAGTGTTCACGAGTGTTCGTGAGTGTTGCATGAGCGTTTGCGAGTGTTCGTGAGCGTATGTGAGCGTTGCATGAGCGTTTGCGTGAACTGCAGTTAGAGTGATTCGGGTGACGGGCTTTGATGGGGGCTGGCCGACATGGGAGTGTGTTCATGAGCGTTGTGTGAGCGTTCGTGAGCGTTTGACGAGAGTTTGCGTGAGAATGTCTGACTTTCTGTGTGTGATTCGGGTGATGGGCTGTGATGTGGGCTGGCCGATATGGGTGTGTGTTCATGAGCGTTGTGT
>JAJDXQ010000022.1 GCA_022823185.1 Caldilineaceae bacterium | reverse complement strand
GAGCGCTGCCCGCCGATCGACGAGGATATTGTGAAGCGCTACTTCGGCGGTGAGTTTATGCCGAATATCCTTTCCGGCACCTGGATCTACCGCATGCTCAACAACCCGCGCCAGCTGGAAGAGAAGATGGCTCTCTTCTGGCACCACGTTTTCGCCACCGGCTTCGCCAAGGTCGAGCACGCGCTCGCCATGAGCGACCAGATCGATCTCTTCCGCCGCATCGGCATGAGCAACATACGCGCGATCCTGCTCGAGCTCTCCATGAACCCGGCCATGATCAGCTGGCTCGACAACAACGAGAACATCAAGGGCGAACCCAACGAGAACTATGGCCGTGAACTGCTCGAGCTCTTCTCGATGGGCGTCGGCAACTACACCGAGGAGGACATCAAGAACTGCGCGCTCGCCTTCACCGGCTGGACTTTCGCGCAGCCGGTCCCCCTCTACCCCCACGGCTTCTACTCTCCCGAATTCCTCTTCCGCGAGGAGGACCACGACTACTCCGAGAAGACCTTCCTCGGCCACACCGGCAACTTCAACGGCGAAGACATCATCGATATCATCGTCGAACAGCCGGCCACGGCCCGTTTCATCTCCCGCCATCTCTACAACTTCTTCGTCGCCGACGAGCCGCAAGTCCCCTCCTGGAACGTGACGCCGCCCCAGGACCCGGACGCCATCGAAATCCTCGCAAACGCTTTCATGCAGTCGAAAGGGGAGATGCGCCATGTCCTGCGCACGCTCTTCAAGAGCGACTTCTTCAAGGCGGCCCGCTTCAAGAAGGTGAAAAGTCCCACCGAGCTGATCACCGGCGTTCTCAAGCTGGTCGGCACCAATCGCACACCCGCGCCCGGTATGCCGAGCTACCACAGGGCCGCCAAAGTGATGGGCCAGGAACTCTTCAACCCGCCCACCGTGGAGGGCTGGCACACCGGCCAGGAGTGGATCGACGGCGGCATGCTCACCGAACGCATCAACTTCGCCGTCGACGAAGTGGGCGACACCAGCAAACCGGGCATCCAGGCGGTCATCAGACGGCTGCGCGCCGCCGGCGACAGCCTCTCTCCCGAGCAGTTCGTCGACACCTGTCTCGACCTCGTCGGCCCCCTGACCCTTGAGGAAAAGACCCGCGCCGACCTCATACACTTCGCCCAAAGCGGCGGCGACCTCGTATTCTCCAGCAACGGCAGCGCCAACGGCGAAACCGACGAAAACACCGACCGCATCGTGCTCATGCTGCAACTCATCGTCGCCTCCCGCGAATACCAGTTCGCCTGACCTGCAGCTCTTAGCAACGCCATCTCGCCTTACCGGCAAGACGGTGTTCACTAAAAACCAAAAACTGAAAACTGCAGTAAAGAAAGGAAGAAAAGATGGTTGACCACAAGAAAGATCCCGTACTCGTTGTCGTGCAACTCAGCGGCGGCAACGACTTCATGAACACCGTCGTCCCCTATACCGCCGGCATCTACTACGACTCCAGACCGGTGGTCGGTCTCAAGGAGGACGAAGTCCTGCCCATCCACGATACCCTGGCCTGGAACCCGAACTGCGCGCCCTTGCAATCGATGTACGAGGCCGGTGACGTGGCCGTAATCCAGGGCATCGGCTACCCCAACTCGAACCGCTCCCACTTCCGTGCCATGGACATCTGGCACACCTGCGAACCGATCGAGATCGGTACCGAAGGCTGGGTCGGGCGCATGATCCGCGAGCTGGACCCCGGCGGCCACAACGTCCTCACCGGCGTCAACGTCGGCCAGGGTCTGCCCCGCGCCATGGCCGTGCCCGGCGTGCCCGTCACCTCCTTCGCCGACCTGGACACCTACGGCCTGCTCACCGGCATCGACGAACCCCGCCGCCGCTCCCAGGCCCTCGAAGTCTTCAAAGGCATGTACGGCCACGAGGTCGGCGCCGGCTACGTCATGGACTATCTCTCGCAGACCGGCCTCAACGTCATCCAGGGCACTGACGAGCTGAAGAAGGCGAAAGAAGGGTACAGTTCGACCGTGGAGTACGGCGACAGCGCCATCGCCAACAGCCTGCGCGATGTCGCACGCGTCCATCTGGCCGGGCTCGGCACCCGCGTCTTCTACACCGCGCAAGGCGGCTACGACAACCACGCCAACGAGGTGCCCGACCATCCCAAGCTGCTCGCCGACCTCAGCAACGCCATCACCGCCTTCTTCGCGGACCTGCGCGCCCACAACGCCTCCTCCGAGGTGACGATGCTCGTCTTCACCGAGTTCGGCCGCCGCATCCGCGACAACGCCAGCGGCACCGACCACGGCTCCGGCGGCGGCGCCTTCATCATCGGCGATCACGTCCAGGGCGGCCTCTACGCCCAATACCCCTCGCTCGACCCCGCCCGCTGGGTCCACGGCGAGGACATGGAACACACCATCGACTTCCGCGGCATCTACGGCACAGTACTCGAACAGTGGATGGGCCTCGATCCCACCGAAATCGTCGGCGGCCACTTCGAGCAAATCAATCCATACAGTTTTCAGTAGTCAGTTTTTAGTTTTTAGTGAACACCATCGCGCGCCGCAATCACTAAGAACTAAAAACGCTGCAATTGCGGCGCCTGACCAATCAATAAGCCCAAGAGGACACAGGGGTTTACTAAAAACTGGAAACTCAAAACGAATAACTAACAAAGGAGTTCCACCGTGGGCAGACCATACGGTCTCTTGCGCGCCGGATTTCCCTTCCACAAGACGTTGGGAATGCGGCGGCTGACAAACTATCCCATCGATCTGGCGTTCGGCCAGGAGGATCGCCTCTACATCCTCTGCCGCAGCGAGGGTACCGCGCTCATCCGCAAATACAGTACCGAAGACAGTGATCTCGGCTCCATCGGCATCTACGGCGACGAGCCGGGCAAAGTCACCTGGCCGGTCACCATCCTCGCCGACGCCGACGAGAACCTCTACCTCACCGATGAAACGCTGCACCGCGTCACCATCATCGACAACGAGGGCGAGCTCATCGACAGCTGGGGCGAAAAGGGCAGCGAGCCCGGCCAGCTCAACGGCCCGTCCGGCATGGACTTCGACGCCGAGGGCAACCTCTACGTCGTCGATACCCACAACCACCGCGTCCAGAAGTTCACCCGCGATGGCGGCTTCCTCGGCGGCTGGGGCAGCTACGGCTGCGGCGAGGGCGAATTCAACATGCCCTGGGGCATCGCCGTAGACGAAGTGGGCGACGTCTACGTGGCCGACTGGCGCAACGATCGCGTCCAGAAATTCAGCGCCGATGGCGAATTCAAAATGGCCTTCGGCGCGTCCGGCTACGGAGACGGCCAGTTCAACCGCCCCAGCGGCGTCGACGTTGACCTCCACGGCGACATCTACGTCGTCGACCGCGGCAACAACCGCGTCCAGCTCTTCAACGAAGAGGGCCGCTACGTGCAGCAGTTCATCGGCGACGCCACCCTCTCCAAGGTGGCCATCTCCTACATGATGACCAACGCCTACCCCAACCGCCTGCGCGACATGGCCAAGCTCGAAATCCAGAAGCTCCTGCGCTGGCCGCAGTCCGTCGTCGTCAGCCCGGACGGCTTCATGTACGTACCCGACACCGGCTCCTACCGCGTCCAGGTCTACAGAAAGGAGGCCGTCGAGCTCAACGAGCTCCAATTCGCGCCGCCCCGCCGCGCGCCGGCCCTGAACATCTAGCGCCCGGCGAACGACGCAGCCAAACTCAATTCGCGCCCCAAAGCCAGGTGAACGAAGGTCTTCTCTCTCCTCACCTCTCTTCCCTCACTCCTGCTTTTGGGCGGTCGGGCCTTCGGCCCTCCCTAGTGCGGGGGGATTCCCCCCGCAACGCCCCCCTTCGCAATACCACCGTCGTGGACAATAGCAAACACTGAGCCCAGCCACCGGTGCGCGACCCCCCCCGTAGGGGCACCCCTTGTGGGTGCCCTCTCAGGCTCAACCTCACGTCAGACGATCGCCACCATCCGCGCCACCCACCAATCGGTTTTCTTCGCGCACCTTCGCGGATCAACCGCCGTTCCCTCCCCCACCGCCTCACTCCAATCCCAAAACGCGAAAAGACGCGAAAGTCCTCTTCCGCGCCCCTTTACATCCTTTCCGGACCTGCCGTTGTAGTCACTAAATACGTTACGACTAAGCCTACCCATTCGCAGGAAGGCAGTGCCGGAATTCTGTTGGTTGTGATAGAGTGAACGGCTTGGTAGTTACCTCTTTTTTTCTTTCTGACGCAGATTAGAGCCGAAGGCACGCCGGTTGGACTTGCCAGGAATGGTCCTCATTTCTTGAGTCTCAGGTTACGCCGCGCCTCGAAATACCACTCTATTTGGCGGTAACCTACACGCGAGACAGGCAAAAATATCTTGTTTGCCTGACGTTTTTGGAGCGAGTATACTTTATATGGATTTGGATGCTTTTTCGCCAGACTGGTTCTCCGTTGATTCCCTTTGCCAAGCGTAACGCGCAACCATAGCCAACTTCATCAAAAGGAGCGACCCATGAAGAAGCATGTGATTTCTCGACGCCAGTTTATCCGCGTTTCCAGCATGACCGCCCTCGGTAGCGTGCTGGTTGCCTGTGGAGCGCCCGCAGCGCCCGCCGAGGAAGTAGCGGAAGCGCCGGCAGACACCGGGGCTGAAGCGGAACTGCCGGCCGCTACGTCAGGTCAGTACACGGAGAGCCCAACCAGCGCCGAGCTTGTCAGTGCCGGTGAACTGCCTCCCGTGGAGGAACGGTTGCCCAAGAATCCGCTTGTCTGGACGGACTACGATGTTGTCGCAATGGAGAAGGAGCAGGGCAAGTACGGCGGCACCGTGCGTATCGGCAATGCAGGCGGCATCAACGGCCTCGCCACCTTTGGCCTGGCACGCTACACGGCAGACGACACTCGCACTTTCGTTGCCGACATGGCGGAGAGCTGGGAAGTCTCCGACGACGCCACCAGCTTCACATTCCATCTGCGCGAAGGCCACAAGTGGTCGGATGGCACGCCATTCACCGCCCATGACATGCAGTGTTACTACGAAAACGTTATCCACTCGGATTATCTGGATGCGCCGATGGGTTGGGCAGGCATGGAGACGACGACCGACAGGATTGTGGCCGTCGACGACTTCACCGTCCGTTTTGAGTTTGCCAATCCAAACTCGCTCTTCCTCGAACTGAGCCGCGGTGTTGCCGGCGGCGAAGCCGGGCTGTGGAGCCAGTCAGCGCCCCACTACGTCCAGAAGTACCATCCTGACTACAACCGGATGGACAGTTACGACGATCCCAAAGAGCAGTTTCAGAAGGAAGTGCAGGACCGACTGCCCTTCCAGATGACGATTCAGGACCCCGAACGACCCGTACTCTGGGGCTGGAAGCCGTTCGAATACGCTGAGGGGCAGATCGCGCGCCTCGATCGCAACCACTATTTCCACTGCGTCGACCGCTGGGGTCAGCAGATGCCGTATATCGAAGTCATGGAGAATCTCCTGCTTGGCTCGCGTGACAAGGATGTCATCTTGCTGAAACTGGTCGCCGGAGAGACCCATTGGGAGCGTCGTCTCGGTTCCGTTACCGACGTGCCATTCCTCAACGAGCAGGCCGGAGACACGCTCGACTTCATCTACACAATCAAGCCTGAGGGCGCGCAGCAGGGCATCTATTTCAGCGCACACGCTGACGATGCCAATATGGATGCCCTCCTTAAGCAGGCCGACTTCCGGCGTGCGCTTTCCATCGCAATCGATCGCGCCACCATCAACGAGACAGCCTACTTCGGCCTTGGCAAGATCGGGCACGGCTTCAGCCTGCCAGGCGTATTTGATCCCGAAATCGACGGCAAGTGGGTGGAATACAATCCCGATGCCGCGTCTCAGATGCTCGACGACCTGGGCCTCACGGAGAGAGACGACGATGGCTTTCGCACCTATGAGAACGGCGAAACCATGACCTTCATTCTCGGCTCCGCGCCCGGCTGGCATCCCGGCGCACAGGAATCGGCGGAGATTGCGGCGGAGGGCTGGAACGCAATTGGTCTGCGTACCGTCGTCACCGTCGCGTCGCCCGGCGACATGATCGCCGAATGGAGGGAGGGCATTTCCCACGCTTATGTTCGCTCCAGCATCGGCGGCGACGTCATGTTCGACCTCAAGCACAGCACAGGCCTGCGCTGGGGGGCGCCCTCCTACCGCTGGTGGGTGACAAAGGATTTGCCTGCCGACGAGGTCCAAGGTGTTGAGCCGCCCGACGATCTGAAATACTTCCTCGAACTGGGAGACAAGATTCTCAGTGTCATCAGCGAAGAAGAACGCGAAGAGCTGATCCATGAGCGCCGCGTCTGGATGGCCGATACCTGCTGGTTCATCGGCATGGTCCAGACAGTGCCCCACGTCCTCGTCGCCAATAAGAATCTCCGCGGCATCTGGGGCAGGGAAGAGGAAATTCCCTGGAAACTCGGCGCGGGGGACGAGGAGTTCTGGCCGCGTTCATGGTTCTGGGCTGAATAACGTCTGCCGTTCGCTGGCGGGCAGCTGGTTGGCCGCTTAACGTTTGCATTGCGCCATGTAGAATTCGGAGCCTTTCACAGATCTTCACTTGTTGGCTGAGCCCGGCGTTCTGTGAAAGGCTCTTTCTTGCTCGCCCGCTCTGCTTCGCGGGTACTGGCCGGTTGGAATCGACCTCAGCTGGGGCCGGAAAACGTGTTTGGACGGCCAGCGGGTGTAGGTTATCTTGATTCACATTACCGCCTGCCACAAGCGTTTCTCCTTTGGCATTCCATGAAAACCTACATTTTGCAGCGTTTCATCCAGATGATCATCGTCATGGTCGTGGTCATGCTGGTCAGCTTTATCATCGTCGAACTCCCCCCCGGCGACTTTCTCACCACGCTGCGCGAGCAACTGACTGAGCAGAACGTAGACCCCAAAGTCATCGACTCGACCGTAGAAATGTATCGGGCACGCTACGGCCTCGGCGAAAACTGGTTCTTCCGCTTCGGCAAATGGGCCTGGTCCCTGATGAAGGGCGACATGGGCTACTCCATGCAGCACAACCGCCCAGCCAGCGAGCTCATGGGAGAGCGCCTCAGCCTGACAATCTGGATCAGCATTGCTACGCTTGTCTTCATGTTCGTCATCGCGGTCCCGATTGGCATGCTCTCCGCCATCAAACAGTACTCCGCCTGGGACCACTCCTTCACTTTCCTCGCGCTATTGGGCGTTTCCGTGCCCAGTTTCATTACGGCGCTCGTTTTTCTTCTGCTGTCGGTCACACTGCTGGGCGCGACGACCGTTGCCGGCCTATTTTCCCCCGAATATGTCACGGCCGAATGGTCGTGGGCCAAGTTCGTTGACATGCTCAAGCACGTCTGGATCATCCTGTTCATCGTCGGGCTTGGCGACACGGCCAGCACCATTCGCGTTATGCGCGCCCGTATGCTGGATACGCTGGGCGAGCCGTATATCGACACTGCCCGCATGAAGGGACTGTCCGGGGCCAAGATCTATTTTCGCCACGCGCTGCGCGTTGCGATCAATCCGATCATTTCCAGCATCGGGCTGCGTTTTCCGCAGATCATCAGCGGGTCAACGATCGTCGCCATCGTCCTGACACTGCCCCTGATCGGCCCCCTGTTGCTCGATGCCTTACTTGGCGAGGACGTGTACCTGGCATGCAGCATTCTCGTCGTTCTGACGCTGGCCCTCGTCATCGGCAATTTCCTCGCGGACCTCGCCCTGGCCTGGCTTGACCCGCGTATACGATTTGAAAGCTAGAAGGAGCGTCAAGTGGAGCGGAACGCTGCGGCAAACGGCCAGCCCCTATCGAACGAAGCAGGGGCGGAGGAGCGCTTCGACGTAACCAGACAGGTCTCCTATGGCCGCCTCATCTACCTGCGTTTTCTAAGAAACCATGCTGCCGTCGTCGCGGCCTTCGCTCTCGTTTTCATCTATCTCATCACCCTGGTCTGCCCTTTCTTCGCCCCCTACGATCCCAACACACGCTTTCTTGAGAAGGTCGCGCATCCCCCGCTTCTGCCCACATTCATCGACGCCGACGGAAAATTCCATTTGCGTCCATTCGTCTTCGGCACGGTGCAGTCACGCGACCCCAAGACGATGGAGCGCGTGTACACGGAGGACACGACGCAGCGCTTTCCTCTCCAGCTGTTCGTGCGCGGAGACGAGTATACTTTCCTCTTTTGGGACAGCGACCTGCATCTCTTCGGCGCGCAGGATTCGCCGGTCTTCATTTTGGGCACGGACACACAGGGCCGCGATCTTTTCTCCCGGATCCTGTTCGGCGGCCGCATCTCAACCACGGTCGGCCTGATCGGTGTTGCCATCAGCCTCATTCTCGGCATTGTCGTCGGCATGGCGTCCGGTTACCTCGGCGGCGCGGTCGACTCTATCATCCAGCGCGGTATCGAAGTGCTGCTTTCCTTTCCGAGCCTGCCATTGTGGATGGCGCTTTCGCTCTCTTTGCCGCGGCATTGGAGTTCGATTCGCATCTTTCTGCTCATTACTATCCTGCTTTCGATCGTTGGCTGGGGCGGCTTGGCGCGCGTCGTACGCGGCATGACACTTGCCGTCAAATCGGAGGAGTTCGTGCTTGCATCGCGCATGGGCGGGGGCGGCACCTGGTGGATTCTGATTCGCCACATCCTGCCCACCAACCTGAGCTATGTAATCGTGGCGGCGACTCTGGCAGTGCCCGGCATTATTCTCGGTGAGACCGCGTTGAGCTTTCTGGGCCTCGGCATCCAACCGCCGATGATCAGTTGGGGCGTGCTGCTCCAGGACGCGCAGAAGGTCTCGTTTCTCTCGCAGATGCCCTGGCTGATCGCGCCGGCGTTCTTCATCATGGCGACCGTCCTCGCCTTTAACTTCATCGGCGACGGGCTGCGGGACGCCCTGGACCCGTATTCCAACTTCTGATTCATTGTTATTCTCGACTGCACATTCCGGCCGCCTCCAGACTGATGAACTCCCCACCAGATACCGACAAAGTTCTGGACATCCGTAATCTTCAAGTCAGTTTCAGCTCCATTGCCGGCGCCACGCGGGCGGTCAACGGGGTCAGCCTCAACGTGCGCAGCGGTGAGATCGTCGGACTGGTCGGTGAAAGCGGCTGCGGCAAAAGCGTCACCATCCGCAGCATTGTCGGACTGGTTCCTTCACCGCCGGCTCTGTTCGAAGACGGCGAGATCTGGCTCCGCACGCGCCGCGGCATGACCGAGACGCTTTCCCTGTACAAGAACATGAAGGCGCTGCGTCAGATCCGCGGGCGCGATGTCTCAATGATCTTCCAGGAACCGATGCGCTCCGTTCACCCAATGATGACCATAGGACAGCAGATTACAGAGGGAATTCTCGAGCACGAGGTCGTTGACCCTGCCGAAGCCTATGACCGCACCGTCGAAATGCTTGACCTTGTCGGCCTACCCAATCCTCCCGCCCAGATGAATCGCTACGCCCATGAGCTTTCCGGCGGCATGCGCCAGCGCGCCTTGATTGCCCTCGCCCTGGTTTGCCACCCGCAACTCCTGCTCGCCGACGAGCCGACAACGGCGCTCGACGTAACCATTCAGGCCCAGATCCTCGAGTTGATCAAGGACCTGCGCGAGCGCATGAGTATGTCGGTCCTCCTCATCACCCACAACATGGGCGTGGTTGCCAACCTCGCCGACCGCATCTCGGTAATGTATCTCGGCCGGATCATGGAGACCGGCACAGTTGAGGAGATCTTCAAGGAGCCGGCCCACCCCTACACGCAGGGCCTTCTCGCTTCGATGCCGAGTCTTTTCAGCCAGCCCAAGACGCACTTGCAGTCCTTGCGCGGCGTCGTCCCTGAACTTGCCATGGCGCCCAAAGGCTGCGTCTTCGCCGACCGCTGCCCGCATGTCATGCCCATATGCGACGAAACGCCGCCCGTGGTCGAACTTCGCGCCGACCATAGCGCTGCCTGCTGGCTCTATGATGACGTCGAAGCCTCGCCGGGCCCCGATGCCGCGACAGCCCAGCCGTCCCTTGGCGGCGACAGTACGTTAGGGGATGCATCGCAAAGGGTGGAGGTGATCCCCCTTACCAAGACTGAACCGACGGCGCACGCTGATCAAGAGAAACTCGCTGACAGCGACACTGACCAGTTGCAGATTGAGAACGTCGCGCTCCACTATCCAATACTCAGGGGTCTGTTGCGGCGTCAGGTCGGCACGGTTCGCGCCGTAGACGGGGTCGACCTGTCGATCCGGCGGGGCGAGACGCTCGGTCTTGTTGGCGAGTCCGGCTGCGGCAAGACATCGGTGGGCCGCCTGGTTACCCGTCTGGTGGAGCCGTCAGCCGGTCGGATCCGCTTTGGCGCGGACGGCCGCCTTGAAGAGATCACACACATCCCGCAGAAGGAGATGAAAGGCGTCCGCCGTTCGATGGGTATGGTCTTTCAAGATCCCCTATCTTCTCTGAACGCGCGCATGAACATCCGCAACATCGTCGGGGAGCCGCTCATGCTTCATGGGATGGCCAAGGGGAGCGCTGTCGATGAGCGCGTAGGGGAACTGTTGGAGATGGTCGGGCTGAGAGCTGCACACCAGAGCCGCTTCCCCCATGCTTTCAGCGGCGGGCAACGTCAGCGCATCGCCATTGCCCGCGCCCTGGCCACCGAGCCAAGCTTTCTGGTCGCGGACGAGCCTGTCTCCGCGCTCGATGTTTCGGTTCAGGCCCAGATACTCAATCTGTTGCTTACCCTCCAGCAGCAGCTCAACCTCTCGATGCTCTTCATAGCCCACGACATAGCGGTCGTCCGCCATGTCAGCGACCGCATTGCGGTGATGTACCTTGGCAAGATCGTCGAACTGGGCAACGCCCGCGAAATCTGCGTCCGGCCCGTGCATCCATACACGGAAGCGCTCCTGGCCTCGATCCCTCTGCCGATGCCCGGGCTGGCAACGCTGCAGGAAATGCCCAAGGGCGATCTTCCCGACCCGGCCAACCCGCCCAAGGGCTGCCGCTTCCACACCCGTTGTCCCTACAGCCAGCCGATCTGCGAGCAGGAGGAACCGCCTTTGTTACCCTTTGCCGATGCCGTGGACCACTTCGGCGCCTGCCATTTCCAGGATGAACTACACCTTCAGGGCGTTGAAGAGATTGGCGAGATTCACGGACCCGCGGCGGCCGGCGGGGAAGAGTGATCAACCAGGAGGCCAGTCAGGGGCGATTCCCGCTTCAAATTGATTGTACTATTCAGCATTTCGTCGTGTCCTCATCCACGCTGCCAAGGAGTTGCCATGCCTGTCCAGATGGCCCAGTACGGCACAAAACACTCACACGCTGCAGGCAAAGTAATCGCCATGCAGAACAACCCTGATGTTGAACTGGTTGGTGTATATGAACCTGATGCGGAGTTCCGCGCACAGCTCGCAGATTCCGAATCCTGCTATGCGGACGTTCGCTGGTTCGAGTCGGCGCAGGAGATGCTGGCCGACCCTGCAATCGTCGCGGTAGCGTCTGAAGGGCTGAACATCGAGAGCCTCGACCAGACCGAGGAAATCGTGGCGGCGGGCAAGCACGTTTGGCAGGACAAGGCTCCCGGAGACAACTGGGCTCAGTGGCAGCGCGTGGTTGCTGCCGCCCGCGAGCGGAAGCTGCTCATTCAGATGGGTTATATGCTGCGCTACCACGACGGTTTCCACCGGATCGCGGAATGGGCCAAGAGCGGCCTCCTCGGCCATGTCTTCGCGATTCGCGCCCACATGTCCACCAACATTCCTGCAGACCGCCGCACGCAGATCAACGCCCATCGGGGCGGCATCTTCTTCGAGCTTGCCGGGCACATGCTCGATCAGATCATCTGGATCCTTGGCCGACCTGCCAAGTCCGCCTGTTTTCTGCGCACAGATGATTACGGTACGAGCGAGCGCGTTGAAGGATTCGCCGACAACACATTGGGGGTTTTCGAGTTTGATGGGGCCATGGCAATGGTGGACATCGCGGCGATGGAAACGCAGCCGATGGCCCGCCGGTACGAGGTATACGGCACAGCGGGCAGCGCCGTCATCGTCGAGCCTTTCGAACCAGGTTCGATGATCCGCTTCTGTCTGGATAAGGCCACCGAAGAATACACCGCCGGAGAGCAGATGATCCCGTTTGTGAGCCGCTCAAGACAGGAACTCTACGACCAGGAACTTGCGGCCTTCCTCCGCACCATCGGTGGGCAGCAGGAGCCGGACCGGATGCCTGAACACGATCTTCTCGTACAGGAGACGCTTCTGCGCGCGGTTGGACACACGGTCGACTGACAGTAGATCACTGAACTGAATTGGGAGCGAACAATGAAGAGTATCGGAATTGAGTTCCCGAAACTGGGCGTAGCCAGAAAGTTCGACCTGCCCGATCCCCCCGAACCCGGCCCCACTGAGATTGTGACGCGGACCCTTTTCTCCGGCGTCACCAACGGGACCGAACGCCACTCATTGATGGCAGATTTCGGCAGCCGCTTCCCGGCCCGCGCGGGATACCAGCATGTAAGCATTATCGAAGAAGTGGGGCGTCGCGTTGACCAATTCTCAGCGGGGGAAGTACTGTTTTTGGGAAATCATGGCGGTCACCGGGGCTGGCACCTGGTCGATCTGGCCGCCGACAACGAGCGCGAGCGGCTCTGCATTCAACTACCGCCTGGAATCGAGCACGAGTATTGCGCGCTCTTCGGCATCGCAGGCGTAGGCTTCCGGCACTCGCGACGTATCCGCGTTGCCGCGCCGATGCGCGTGTGGGTTGCCGGCCTGGGGCTGATCGGGCAGTCAGTGGCGCAGGCCGCGCGGGCGCTCGGGGCTCACGTCACGGTCACAGACTTTGACCCGCGCCGCCTTGAAGTTGCCTCCAGACTCGGCGCCCATCGAGTCATCGACTTCAACGACGATAATGCCATCGAGTCGCTCACAGAAGGCGGGCCCTATGACCGTATCGTTGACGCCTGCGGGGCGCCGGACCTCTTCGACTTCATCTACGAGCACAAGCTGCTCGCACTTTACGGGGTGATCGGCGCGCTCGCCGGCCGCCAACCGACCGTCTTTCACCAGACGATGCTGCACGCATTGCGCGCGTCGATCGAGTCATCGTCCCACTTTACGCTGGAAGATTTGGGGATTCTGCGCCACTTCTACCAGTTGGGGACAGTACGCATCAAGCCAATGGTGACACACCGCGTTCCGGTAGACGAGGCCCCCGCCATCTACGCTACCATGCGAGACGATCCGGCTGAGCTTCTTGGGGTTATCTTCGACTGGCGAGCTTAGGTAAAGCCGGCTGCGCCGTTGCGCCCCCGTTATTCACTGCTCGCGCTCGGGCTGCCGGCCGTTCGCCGAAATCCTACTGAAACAACAGCTTCAGTGGTATGGCCTTCGACTTTGGCGATGGAAACGTCGGAGTGGTATCGCAGCGCGCCTTCCAACGCAATTGGCTTCCCGGTTCGGCTCAATTCTAAACCGTCGGTGGGGTTCCTGGTTGAGCCGGTGTTCTCAGTCCGGGTACTCGATCTGTATGGTATCGAACTCGACGACGCCTTCAGGCAGGTAGGTATAGTCTGGCTCGTAGTCGCGATGTGTGCGGAGGCGGTCTTTCTCTTCCCAGGGGATGCCGATCGGAACGACGTTCAAGGGAAACATCACCAGAATCAAGTCGCAGTTCACGTCCTGAAGCGCATCGCGAATGTCACCGTAGCCGTAGAGTTCCTGCAGATCATGACGGCCGCCAACGCATGTCCATTGGGCAGGATCTTCGGACAGCAAGAGAGTTTGCTCACTCCAGCCTTTGCTGACGGTGAGGGACTGGCTGGTAAGGGCGAAATTGGGGCGCGTATTGCCCACATCCGCCTGTACCCACAGAGTCAAATTCGCCCCTTTAAGGTTTACATCGCCCCGCAGACGAACGGTCATGCGCGCGTTGGTCAGATTGCGATCCTTACCCTCCGCCAGGAAACGATTGACGCCGACTTCGGCTGCGATCTCGTCGGTATAGTAGTCAGCGTGGGTGTAAAGGTAGGCAAGCAGATGCAGATAGCCGGCGCCGGGGGCGCTGTGATTGGGGTCAACGCGCCAAGGGCTGCGAGTGACAAAGGCGCCGTTTTTCAATTCGGGCTGATGCGACCCGGTCCCCCATGCGCACCAACCGCCGGGGCCGTTGTCGAACGTTTCGATGTAGGGTGTGCGGTCCACGGGATGGCTCCTATGGGAGATTCTGTTGGGCACAGCCTTGCCGAAATTCGATCCCTCTTTCTTCTGCTTGATTTCGGAGTTCTTCGAACAATCTGTAACTGGGACGGATAGAAAGCGTCTGCGAGAGAGCCGGCGGCACGCTCACTTCGTCCGCCGAAACTTTCCTGAATTCCTCAGGATAGTCCAGAAAGTCATTCCTTTCAGACTACTCCGCCATTTCCTGCCGGTTCCGGAACTCCGGAATCCTCTGCTCTTCGATACTGTCAGTCATTGGAGTCACTTCTCTGGTTATAGCTTCTTCTCTGCTTTCGCGACGGTGGGTGAGCAGCTACCCAAAAAACTAGAAGCTCCCCGGCGGTTCCACCACATTATAGAACCCCATATAATCCTCACCCTTCACCATCAGCACATCGATCTCCTCGCGCCTGCCCACATCCACAAACGGGACCGTCAACCGCGGCGTAATTCCAAACCGCCGCGTCTCCGACCTGTTCGGCGGCGAATAGTGAAGCGTACTCTCATTGAAGAAGATGAACTCCCCTGGTTTCAGTTCCAGATCCACCGCCTCGCTCGCATCGAAATGACGCGGGTCCACGCCTCTGCTGAACATCTCCGCATCCGGGTCTTCGACATGGGGATACAGCCGTTTATGGCTCCCCGGCAGCACCTGCATACACCCGTTCGTCTTCGTCGTTTCATCCACCGCGATCCACGCCGAAAGAATCACATTTGGCGACGGCTGATAATACGCGCAATCCTGGTGCCACGGCACCTCCGTATCCCACTCCTCCTGCTCGCTCAGCGGCGCCTTGATCTGAAAATTCGTCCGCCACAGCACCAGATGCGGCCCCAGCAGACTCGCCGCCCGCTCCACCAGATTCGGATGACTCAACAACTCATACACGCAGCGGTTATCCAGGTGCCGGTTATGAAAATAATCCCTCTCCGCCAGCCCCTGCGCTTTCCCCACTTCCAGAATCTCCGCATCAATCCGCCCCCGCACCACCGCCATCTCCTCCTCGGAGAGCAGCGTATACGGCCCCAGCCACCCCTGCTCGTGGTACAGCCGGACCTGGTCTTTCGTTAGCGCGAGTTGACCTGTCGTCATGGTGTTTCGCTCCTTCACGGTTTCAAAAGAAGGAAAGGCGTCCTTATTCTTTAAGGCAGCGCGCCATACTCAAAAACCGGAGTCTGAACAGTACGAACCGGCCGGCACTCCCCCCAAACCGCCTTCTGCAAGCGCTCAACCGTCTCCGGCGCAAAGTAGCGCTCACCCGTCTCGACGTTGACCCTCGCCGGCACGTTTTCGACAAGCAACAGTTGCCCGTCGATCTCGATATGGTAGGTCACAGTCTGCTCGACTAGCGGTTCGTTCCAGACTGTGTGGTTAGGCATTATCTCCTCTCCTTACCTTGAAGTCCATCCACTTTTGTGGATTCGGTTCATACAGGGTGATGATCTTAAGCAACGGCCTCGAAGGATAGCTGCATTGAATGTGCAGCGGCCTACGCGACGACGTGAATCCTAGGAGGAGGCAACTAGGGCCGTACTTGTCATCAGGATAATCTTCAATGACTTCGCTCTGTGAAACGGCTTCTCGAAACTCCAGAAGGCTGATACGCCTGGTGATGCTTTGCTCGGTGGCGTGTTGCGAAAACTCGAATTGTCCTTTCTCAATCTTTGTAAGTATGGCATCTACGAATTCCATTATACAAGATAGTGTTATTGCCTTAAGTCAAGAGTGCCCTGCGAAATGATCGACAAGGTTCTCAACTCACGAGTCAACCTCACCAATCCCCACCCCGATTTTCGAAAATGTGGTCTTGATACTGCTGATATTATGCCCGGGCGCTGTCTGAAGAAGGGCCGCAGTGAAACGGCGGGTGACAGGCCGATGCTTCAGTCTGTAAGATGTATTGTAACACAGGGCATTGGGGCATGAGGACGGGGCGAGATGTTGTGAATTTTGCTCTCTATTTTTTCTTGCTTACCTCAGTATCTTTTGACTTGTGCAGCAAGTCCGCAAGTGCACAAAGTTGAGGTTCTCGCCGTGTTGACCTGCCCTCCAAAAACTGGTCCAGTTATAATGTTTGTATTGGGCCGCAGAAAGGGGGGAAGATGGCGAAGAAGAGCCATACGCCGGAGCAGGTGATTAAAAGGCTGAGAGAGGCTGAGGTGGCGATAGCCGAGGGCAGCACAGTGGCTGAGGCCGCCCGCCGGGTCGGCGTGACCGAGCAGACTTTCTACCGCTGACGGAGCGCTACAGGCGGACTTACAACCGGATCAGACCGCACAATTCGCTGGGCTACCGGCCGCCGGCGCCTGAGGCCTTTTTGCCCGCCGATCCAGTCCCCGTGCTTGCCGGACTAACATAACGGGTGGTACAAACGTCGGGGGCAGGTCAGCTCGGCCAGTAGCCGGCCACGACATTTCCTAAGCGAAAACAGTGTCGGCAACTATCTGACAGGCCTAACCCTGATAGCATCACTGACAACTATACCCTCACCACAGCCGCAGATGACCCCGGTTTGGGAATAGGCAACCCGCCCTCCTTCAATCCCTCAATATGGAAGGGCACGGCTTCACATATCTGCTGATAAGCTTCCTCGCGCGTCCTACCCGTTGCAAAACAGCCGGGCAGGTCGGGCACGTAGGCGCAGTAGTTGCCTGTCGCTTTTTCAATCACGACCGCATACGCAAGCCTTAACATTGTCCCCCCTTTTTGCGTAGCGCGTATCGGCCACGCTCGATAATCGCACTATACTTGATAGGCAATACGCAGTAAACTTAACGCGTCGTACCCCAAATGCCAATATCCCCTACCCCAACGGAGGCCACCCCATGAACCTCAACCTCCCGCCCACCGCCATTCCCGACCGCGTCTCCATCACCGGCCCCCTGCCCGCCAACCAGCGCACCACCTACGCCCAGCTCGACGGCCCCGGCTGCATCCAGCACATCTGGGTCGTCCTTTCCCGCCCTGAAAACCTGCCCCACGCCAGCCGCAAGGCCATCATCCGAATCTACTTCGACGACGAACCCGTCCCCTACGTCGAAGCGCCCGTCGGCGACTTCTTCGGCGTCATGCACGGCCTCGGCTGGTACCCGATCGACACCCACTACCTCTCCGCCAAAGCCTGGATCGGCTACAACTGCTACTTCCCCATGCCCTTCGCCCGCTCCGCCCGCATCGAGTTCGAAGCCGGCCCCGAAGACAACCGCGCCTACCTCCAGGCCGACTGGCACCGCTATCCCGGCCAGACCCTCCACGAACCCCGCCGCTTCTGCGCCCGCTGGCGCCGTGAGATGCCCACCCAAAGCTACGGCGAAGAATACCTCATGCTCGACGCCGACGGACCCGGCCAGCTCCTCGGCTTCGTCTACGGTGTCCGCCTCCTTGACGACACCGACCGCTGGAGCCACGGCGGCGCCGAGAACATCTATATCGACGGCGAAGGCGAGCATCCCGCCTTCCTGCGCGGCATCGGCGGCGAAGACACCTTCGGCGCCGGCTATGGCGGCGCCCTCCACCCGCCCGAAACGCACCACTACGCCGCCATGCCCTACTACGTGCATGACGACGTCGGCGAAGCCCGCCCCGCCCAGCGTCTCGTCGGCTACCGCTTCTTCGAAAAGGACACCCTCCCCTTCCAGCGCTCCATCCACATGCGCTTCGGCTGCATGGCCAACGACATCTGCTCCACCACCTACTGGTACCAGGAAAGCCCTGTCCGCCCCTTCTTCACCATGCCCGACTGGCCCCAACTCCTCCCCGGCGTCGAGCTCCCTCGCGACACGCACGACCTTACCCTGCCCGCTAGCGGCGAATGGTGGCTCTGCGGCCCCTTCGCCAACCACGACGGCCAAGCCATGGCAACCACCCTCCCGCCCGAGACCGCATTCGAACCCGACGCAACCTACGACGGCCTCCACGGAGAGGAGTCTTCCTGGTTGACCGAAGGCTCGCGCCAGCAGGGCAGGGACAGAGCCCGCTGGCATCGCCGCGCAGCCCACCACGGCTTCATCGACTTCAACCACCTATTCCGCCCCTGGGGCCGCGGCGTGGGCAAAACCGACATCGGCGCCGCCCTCGCACGCTGCACACTCCACGCCCCCGCCGACACCGCCGCAACCCTCCACCTCGCCTGGGACGACGCCCTCGCGCTGCGCGTAAACGACGATCTTATCGACCTCGGCCACAACTACGCCTTCCGCGCCCGCAGCCTCCCCGTACAGCTGCGCGCCGGCGCCAACACGGTTGTCCTCAAACTCAGCAACGACAGCGGCTCCAACCACGGCGGCTGGGCCTTCGCCTTCCGCGCCGAGACCGCCGACGGCACGACTTTAATCCCGAGGGCGGACGGCGCGTAGTGAGAAATGCAGTGGGTGGTGGACAGTAACTGCCATCCACGCGCCACCAGCTACGAAGATTTCAAGCCATTGCCCGCGCGGCAATGGCTCTTTTGTTCTGTTTTTCTGATCAACAACTGAATGCTATAATTTAGTCAACGCGCTAGGGCAGCGCGTAGGAAAGGGAATGCCCCGCTCCCTCCTGTCTGCGGGGCAAAGAGTAGTGGCCCGACTCTCGCTTCGACTAGGCATGTCTGCATGCTCCCAGCGTGCAGCAATTGAATCCGGCAATCGCGTTTTCCAACTGTCCACCGATTCAACAAGGAGCGATTCCCATGATGACGAGCACATTCTCTCGACGTAGGTTCCTCCAGTACTCGGCCGGCGGACTCGGCGCGGCACTGGCCGCAGCCTGTGTGCCCGCGGCCCCCGCTGCGCCGGCCGACACCGGCGCAGCTGCCGACGAGTCCATGGAGGCCGTAAACCTGGAATTCTGGTCCGAAGGCGCGGCCGACTGGGCCGAAGAACGGATCGAGAAGTACCAGGAGATGATGCCCAGCGTCTCGATCGAGTTCGTGACCTTCAAGTGGGGTGAAATGACGCCCAAGCTCATGACAGCCAGCGCCGGCGGCGCCGCCCCCCACATCACCCGCCAGGACCGTTTCCGTATGGCCGGTTGGGCCGGCCGCGGCGGCGCTACCCTGCTCGATGACTTCGTTGCCCAGTACAACATCAACGCTGACGACTACTTCCCCGCCACCTGGGCCGAAGGCGTCTGGGACGGCAAAGTCTACTCCATCCCCTTCAACACCGACGGCCGTTTCATCATCTGGAACAAGGACATCTTCGCCGAACACGGTCTGGAAGCCGACGATCCCCCGCCCACACAGGACTGGGAGGCCATGATCGGGCTCGCGGAGCAGCTAACCCAGACCAACGACGACGGCGCTGTCGAAGTCATGGGCTTCATCCCTAGCCAGATGCTCGGCTACGGCAACGGCGGCGACTACGTCTACGCCTGGGCCAACGGCGCCGAGTTCATGAAGGACGAGCGCACCGCCTGGATGGACAACCCCCTGCTCGTCGAGACGATGCAGTGGCAGTACGACTGCGTCAACGCCGTCGGCGGCATCGACGTGGCCTCCGAGTTCAGCTCCGGCTGGCCCACCGTCGCCGGCTTCAACCCGTTCGGCACCGGCCGCCTCGCCATGATGGTCAGCGGCGACTGGAACCTGAGCACATTTGCCCGCTACTACGAGGACCTGAACTTCGGTCTGGCGCCCTGGCGGATCCGGGGCACGATGGACCAGTACACCGGCTTCGCCGGCGGCTTCTGCCTCGCCATCCCCGCCGGCGCGCAGAACCTCGAAGAGTCTTTCGAGCTGCTCAACTTCCTCGCCGGGCTCGACTCGCAGATCGCGCACACGCTGCGCTATCAGAACATCCCCTGCCTGATCGAGGCCGCCCTCGACGAGGACGTCATCAACAGCTCGCCCTACCCCGACCTGCGGCGCCTGGCGAACGAGTCGATGAACTACGCCAACTTCCGCCCGATCACGCCCGTCGGCCAGGAAATCCAGGACCTCTGGACCTACCCCGGCACCGGTCGCGACTGGGTCTTCTACGGCCAGAAGACACCGGAAGAGGCCTGCGTCGACATGCAGGAGATCGTGCAGAAGGCGCTGGACGATTTCTGGGCTTCGGTATAGAATCTGGCAGTCAGTGGCTAGTGGCCGGTCTTCTGCCGCTAGCCACTATTTCCTCTCTTTTCTTCTCCGCTGTTGGGGTGCTGCACAATGGTAAAGAGAACGCCCATCCTCAGAAGTTTGCGGGCACGCGAGACCTTCTGGTTCTACGTCTTCGCTTCCCCGTGGATTCTGGGCTTCCTGCTCTTCTACTTCGGCCCCATGATCGCATCCTTCTGGCTCAGCCTCACCAACTACTCTGTCCTGCTCCCCACCCGCTTCATGGGCTTCAGCAACTACAGCGCCATGTTCGAGGACGACTTACTCGGCATCTCGATCTGGAACACCGCCTACTACGCCGCCCTGGCCGTGCCCACGTCGATGGCCGCCGGCCTCGGGTTGGCCATGGTCCTCAACCGCGGCGATCTGCGCGGGCGCTCCTTCCTCCGCTCCGCCTTCTATGTACCCGCCATCATGCCCCTGGTCGCCGTCTCGATTCTCTGGATCTGGCTTCTCCAGCCTCGTTTCGGCCTCATCAACACGCTCCTCTACTTCCTCTCCATCAAGGGGCCCAACTGGCTGGGTGACCCCGCCTGGTCCAAGCCGGGGCTTGTCGTCATGAACCTGACCGGCGTCGGCATCAACATGGTCATCTTTCTCGCCGCGCTCCAGGGCGTACCCACCCAGCTCTACGAGGCCGCCGAGCTTGACGGCGCCAACAGATTGCGCAAATTCTGGCACGTGACCATACCGATGATCTCGCCGGCCATCTTCTTCGTGGTAGTGATCGGCTTCATCAACAGCTTCCAGGTCTTCACCCAGGCCTACATTATGACCGAGGGCGGGCCGGCCGACTCCACCCTCTTCTATGTGCTCTACCTCTACCGCCACGCCTTCAACTATTTCAAGATGGGCTATGCCTCGGCCATGGCCTGGCTGCTCTTCGTTGTCATCGTCGCTCTGACCTATATCCAATTCCGGCTGAGCTTAAGGTGGGTTCACTATGGCGGTCAATAGAGGCGTGGGGGATCCCCAGGTCACTGCTGCGCCCACGTTCAGCATCTATCGGGCGCTGCGTCTGACCGAGACACTGGCAGTACACGTCGTCGTCCTGGCCGGCGGGCTCTTCTTCGCCTTCCCCTTCTACTGGCTCATCATCACCTCGCTCAAGACCGACACGCAGCTCTTCATCTGGCCGCCGGCCCTCATCCCCTCACCGGTCGAGTTGAAGCACTACGGCGATGCGCTCGAAGCAGTCCCCCTTGTGCGCTACTTCTTCAACTCGCTCTACCTGGCGGTGCTCAACGTCCTGGGCGTCCTCTTCTCCTGCTCAATCGTCGCCTACGCCTTCGCCCGCTACCGCGCCCCTGGCAGCCGCGTCCTCTTCGCCGTCCTCCTGGCGACGATGATGCTGCCCGCCCACGTCACCATGATCCCCCTCTTTATCGTCTTCCGCTCCCTCGACTGGGTCGATACGCTGCGACCGCTCTGGGTGCCCGCCTTTCTCGGCAACGCATTCTTCATCTTCCTCCTGCGCCAGTTCTTCATGAGCATCCCACAGGAGCTCTTCGACGCCGCCCGCATCGACGGCTGTTCCGAGTTCGGACAGTACTGGCGCATCATGCTGCCCCTCTCCAAACCGGCCCTGACCACCGTGGCCATCTTCCAGTTCCAATTCACCTGGAACGATTTCCTCGGCCCCCTCATCTACATCAACAGCCAGGACAAGAAGCCGCTGGCCCTGGGGCTGCAGGACTTCTACAAGACGCAGGCCACCGTCGAATGGCAGCAGCTGATGGCCGCCTCCGTGATGATGGTGCTGCCCGTCGTGCTGCTCTTCTTCTTTCTGCAGCGCTACTTCATCGAAGGCATCGCCCTGACCGGCCTCAAGGGCTGAGTATGAATTTCAGTAAAGGAAACGTTTACAGGAGGAGCGAGGAATGACTGTCGCCGAGATGGTGGTTGACGAACAAGCCCGAACCCGCTTCCAGGAGGACGGATACTGGCTCGGCCCCCAGATATTCGACGCCAGCCAGCAAGAAGAACTGGCCTATGCCGTCGACGAAGTCAACGCCGGACGCTACGAGACCGGCCGCGAACCGCTCGCCCGCTTCTGGCACCCCGGCGACGACCCCTACGCCCTCCACAAAGTCGACAACTCACACTGGTGCAACCCCGTCCTCGCCGAAGCCGTCATCAACCCGCGTATCGGCCAGCTCGCCGCACAGCTCCTCGACACGCCCGCCGTCCGCCTCTGGCACGAGCAGATCCTCACGAAACCGGCCGGCGGCCACGAGACCGCCAATGTCGCCTGGCACCAGGACTACAACTACTGGCGCAGCAGCGACCGGCCCCAGATGCTCACCGCCTGGATTCCGCTCCAGGAAGTCAACCCCGAGATCGGCACAATGCACTTTGTCAAGGGAAGCCACAAATGGGGCTGGCACGCCGAGTACAGCCACTTCGGCCGCTACGACATGACCGAACAGGAGCGCGTGATCCGGCAGTACATGCCCGACGGGGCCGAATACGAAACCGCCCCGCTCAACATGCAGGCCGGCCGCGTCAACTTCCACCACTGCCTTACCCTGCACGGCTCCGGCCCCAACCTCGCCCACCGCCAGCACCGCCGCGCCATCGCCATCCACATCCAGGCCGACGAATGCCTCTTCCGCAAAACCGGCGACCACGCCGACAACCACCAATGCGCCCAGGAAATGCACCGCCTCGGAAAGTCCTACGGCGATAAATTCATTGGCGACTACTGGCCAGAACTCTTCAGCAACTAAAGCTCAATTTCCCGCCGCCATCCAAGGACCATAACCCGCCATGCACTTCAAAGAACATCAGCAAATCGTGCTCACCGCCCCTGTCAAAGGCGACGACCAGGAAGAACTAAAACCAGGCGATGTAGGCGCCATCATCCATATCCACCCCAATGAAGAAGCCTTCGAAGTGGAGTTCCTCTCACTCGACGTCGAGACGATCGCCATCGCCACCGTCCTTCCATCACAAGCCCGCCCAGTAACCGGCTCCGACCTTACCCACGCCCGAACCGTCCCCGCAACCGCCTGACCGGAATTAACACGCGCCCCGCCCGACAGACACAACCAAAGACTGACTACCAAAAACTGCCCTCAAGGCTTATAGATCTTCTCCGGGTCACGCGGCAACACAAGCGCCTCCGCCGAAATCAACATCGCCGCGCCGCTCGCCGCCTGCTCCAGCGCCGATTTCACCACCAGCGTCGGATCCACGATCCCAGCCGCCATCATATCGCGCACACACCCCTGGCCCACCTCATACGCGTACCCCGGCCCCCGCTCGCGGCAGGCATTCACAACCAGCGGACCGTACGCATCCGAATTGGCCGCAATCGTGCGCGCCGGCTCCTCCAACGCCCGCGCCAGCGCCCGCATCGCCATCGCCTCCTCACCGTGTCCCGATGCAGCCGCCTCCACCGCCGGCGCCGCGTCCAGATAGGCCGCGCCCCCGCCCGGCACAACGCCGCCCTCCAGCCCCACCTGCACAACCTTCACCGCATGGGCCGCCCGCTCCACCAGCGCATTGCGCTCACTCTCCGTATACGCGCCCACGCGCAGCTCACCGATCCCGCCCTGAACGCGCCCGATCCGCTCGCGCAGCTGTTCCCTCTCCTCCCGCTCTTCTACCAACGCCAGCCGGCCCTGCAGCATGTCAATATGCGCATCCACCGCCTGCGCATCCCCGCCGCCGCCCACCACCGACACATACTCGCCCGTCGCCACCAGCCGCTCCGCCCGCCCCAGATCGTCAACCGTAAGATCATGCGGCCCCATGCCGGCCACGTCCGTGATAAAACTGGCGCCCGTCAGCAGCGCAAAGTCGCGCATCATATCCCGCCGCAAATCCTCCACCGGCTTGATCCGCGCCGCATACGTCGTCACCGGCCCGCGCCCGTTCGCCGCCACCAGCGTACTGATCGCCCTCTCCCACATATTCTTGCAGATGATGAACAGCTTGTCCCCGCCCGCCTCCTTCACCAGCTCCAGCAGATGCAGCACATGACCGGGCTCCTCAAAATGGAAATCGGCCACCACCACATGCGGCTCGTCCAGCGCCGCCACATACCTGAACTTGTCGCTCACCAGATAGCGCGAAATATACTCGCCCGCGAAGCGCGACCCCTCGCGGAACCCGTATGTGTGTCCAAGCCCGTACCCCGGCTGAATCAGAATGTTCCCGTACGGCCCCAGCACGTCGATCATCTCCGCCAGCAGCTGCGCCAAGCGCGGGTCATCGACCACCGCCCTCGCCACGCCCGCCACATGCGCCGGCTCCGTCAGCGGGATCGACATCGCCTCCAGCGCGCCGACCGCCGCCTGCACCCCCTTCTCCAGGCCCCGCTGCAGCAGCACCGGATCCGCGCCGCCTGCCAGCAGCCGGTGCAGCTCGCGCGCAATGCCCCGCGCCAGCACCGCCGCCGTCACACTCCCGTCGCCGAACCGCTCGCGCATATGCCACACAACATGCCGCATCATCATCGCGCCCGCGTTCTCCACCCGGTCCGGCAGGTCCGTGAAGCGTCGGGCGATCGTCGCGCCGTCCTCCAGCGGCTCAAAACCGGTCGCATTCACCCGCTGGCTCACGATATTCCCGCCCCGCGGACCCAGCGTCAACGACAGCAGCCGCGCCAGCGTGTCGAACCCGCGCCGCATCGGCTCGCGGCACTCAGCCCCGAACACAACCGACGGCACGCGCAGCGAACGTGCGGCAAGGCCGCCCGCAGAGGACCGCGAACGTGTCGGCATGGCTCAACCCTTCAGGGCGCCGAGCGTGATGCCGCTGACAAAATAGCGTTGCAGAAAGGGGTAGACAACCAGAATGGGGACGACCGTCACCAGCGTCTGCGCCGCGCGCAGCGAACGGTCCGAGAACATGTCGAAATCCTCGGGGTTGCGCATGAACTCGTTCATGTCCATCTTCACGACCACCGTGCGCAAAAAGGTCTGCAAGGGGATCAGATCCCGGTCCGCGATCAGAATCATGCCGTCGAACCAGGCGTTCCAATGGCCGACCGCGCCGAACAGCGTCAGCGTAGCCAGCGCCGGCACCGAGATCGGCAGGTAAACGTGCAGCAGGATCTGCCAGTACGTGGCGCCGTCAATAATCGAGGCCTCCTCCAGTTCCTTGGGCACGCGGCGGAAGAAGTTCATCATCAGGATCACGTTCCACAGCGGCAGCGCCTGCGGAATGATCAGCGCCCAGATCGTGTTCAGCATGCCCAGCTTGCGAATCACCAGGAACCACGGGATCAGCCCGCCGTTGAAAAGATATGCGAACACCACCGAGCCCATGATGATGTTGCGGAACGGCATCTCCTCCTTGCTCTTGGACAGCGGGAAGGAGATCAGGATGATCAGCAGCATCTGCAGCGTCGTTCCAACCACCGTCCGAATCACCGAAATCCAGAACGCGTTCAGAAAGACGCCTGCCTCCAGCACCTTCTCGTACGTGATTGCCGTCGGACGCACCGGCCACAGCGTCACCAACCCGCCCGTCGCCGCCGCCCGGTCGCTGAACGAAAGCGCCAGCAGATGAATCAAGGGAATCACACAAGACAGCCCCAGCGCCAGCAGGAACGTATGATTGAATATATCAAAAACCCGCGACCCAAACCCCCGCCGCTCCGCCCTATTCATCAATTCTCCCTAACGAACCATTGCAGTTCTGACCACTATCCACGACAAGAGCGATCTCAGTCGTCGAAGTGAGCGCACACGCCACCGGCTGGGCGATGGCCCAGCCGGTGGCTGAGGATTGAGCAAGTGTCATCGTGACCGAAATCGTAGCGCAGCTCAATGCCGGCGCCGGGTCCCGTGCGCCGGGGGTCACTCGTCGTCTCTGGGGATATAGATGCCGGAGCCGATGACCATTTTCTCTTCGGAGTTGCCCAACTGGAGGCTGACGGTGTAGCCGAGCTTGGGGGAACCGGTATCTTCGTCTCCTTCGATGGTCGGGTCATCGTAGTGGTAGAGCAGGAACTTCCGGCCCTCGCGGCGCGCGCCTCCAATCAGCTCCTCGGCGAACCGCACGCCGTTGGAGTCCGTCCTCGTCATGTCGGTGGGATGGCCTTCGCGAAACGTCTCGGTCCCGTGAAACACGGTGACGCCCCCGCCGCTCACGACATACAGGTAGATGGAGCCTGACTTCCAGTCCCCTCCCTCGACCCGGAAGGCGTTTTTGATCTCGACGAGGGGGGTACCGCCTTCGAACCTGAGGGCCTCCTGGTAGATCCTGGCCGCCTCTTCGACAAAGGTGATCAGTGTCTCGCGGTCCACGACTTCCGCCGCGGTGACCGCGGGCGTGGGAAGATCGGCGATGCGGACCTGGACATCGGAGACGTCCTGCGAGTAGCCGCCGACGAGCACGAACTGCCGCCTGAATGGGACGGCGTATGCGGTCTTCGGCCCATCGTCGTAGTATTCGACGAAACCACCGCCTTGGGCAGCGGCCGCCAGGAGTTCCTCGACGACCTTGGTTCCGCGTTCGTCCTCGATGTCGATCAGGCTTCTGTCTTCGGCGGCACGGTCGTTCCCGTGCGCGTAGACGTTTCCGTTCGCGGCGAAGATGATGAGGAAGGTCGAGCCGGATTTCCAGTCGCCCTCCGTTTTGACCCATTGCTTGAGCTTCGCCGCTGCGTCCAGGGTTGTGGTGATCCTTTGGATTTCGGCATGGGCTGCGAGGACGAAGGCTTTGAGGCTTTCGGGGTCTGTCACCTGGTCCGCGGTTATCCGGCCCATGGCCGGTTCAGCGACGTCGATGGGGGGGATTGGCCGGCAGGCCGCCAGGACCATCCCTAACAACGCGACAATTGCGATCTTAACAAATGATCGTCGGGAAACTGTATGGTTTGTCACTGTTCCTTTCCTTTCTGCAAACTGGTGAAACAGGCGTTCCGGTGTGCGCCGGCGTGAATTCCGTCAGCAACTCCGCTGTCAACGGCGAGGCCCGCAGCCAAAACCGTTATCTGACCATGGCAATTCAGAGGAACTGTCGGCGTTCTGCTGGAATCCACCGCCCTTTACAAGCAGGGCCTTACCCTACTTTGCGTTTGAATCCAACAGCGTTCACACTCCCGTTAGCCGTCGTGTACGCACCTGCATCAAGCTAAAAGCGCATACCCTCTGCATTGACACCACCCGCCTGCAACGTGTCTTGCGTATCATCATTCAAGCAAATGGCCTTTCCCAACCAGCAAGAGGCCCCCACGAACCCCTGCAGTTCTAACCACTGACCACTAACCACTGACCACTGCAGTTAATACACCTGATAATCCGTAAACCGCGAAATCAACCGCAAACTCACCACAATCAAAATCAGCCCCAGCACCGAACGCACCAGCCCCACCGCCGTCGCCAGACTGAAACGCGCCCCCAGCAGACCCTCGCGATAGATCCACGTGTCCAGAATATCGCCCGTCGAATAGACCGCCGGATTGTACAGGTTCAGCACCTGGTCGAAACCGGCCGCATTGAAGAGCAGCCCGAAATCCAGACACAGCACCAGCAGCAGCGTCGGCAGAACGCCCGGCAGAATGATATACAGCACGCGCTGAAATCGGCCCGCCCCGTCGATCGCCGCCGCCTCCAGCAGCTGCGGATCAATACTGGTCAGCGCCGCCAGATACAGGATCGTCGCCCAGCCCACCTGCTGCCACAGATGGCTAGCGACCAGCGTCGGCACAAAAGTCCGGTTGTTGCCCAAAAAGATGATCGGCTGCTCCACCCCCGCCCGCTGCAACAGCTGGTTGACCACACCCGCCGAGCCCAGCATCTCCAGCATGATCCCGCCCAGCACAATCCACGACAGGAAATAGGGCAGATACACCAGGCTCTGCACGCTCCGCTTGTAGAACAGCTTCCGCACCTCGTTCAGCAGCAGCGCCAGAATCACCGCGCAGAACTGCAGCGTGACAATCTTCGAGGTCGCGATCACGATCGTATTGCGGAAAATCTGCCAGAAGGAGGGATTGTCCAGCATCAGCTGAAACTGCTTCAGCCCTACCCACTGAGATTTGGCAAAGCCCAGCGCCGGCTTGTACTCCTGAAACGCGATCCGGATCCCGTACATCGGGTAATAGCTCAGCAGCGCCAGGTGAATCAGCGCCGGGATCACCATCACGTACAGCGGCCACAGCCGCGGCAGATAGCGAACAAACCTCGAGGCCTGTTCCTTCAGATCATCTAAAACCGGAGACAATGCTTGCATAATAAAAAGCAGTGGATAGCGGGCGCCCCCACTATCCACCAAAAACTAAAAACCAGAAACTGGGAACTTCCTAGCTCTTCGCAGCCCACCACTCATTGATCTCAGCCAGGATCTCCTCGCCGCCCTGCGCCAGCCACGTCGTCACATACTCGTCAAACGCGTCCACGGGCACCTGGCCGGTGATGATCGCGAAGTAGGTCTCGTCCGTCAGCGTCTGCAGCTGGGTCCATTTCTCCTTCTGCAGCTCCGTCGGCGCCGCGTTCCACTCGTTGCGGATCGTGTCCGCCAGCGAATGCTCCGCCAGGAACAGCCAGCCTTCGTCCTGCATCGTCTGCAGACCGGTCGGATCATCCAGCAGCAGCTCCATCATCGCGTCCCACTCGCCGCGCGGCACCGTCTCTTTATAGTTCAGCTTCCACTGGATATTGTTCATGTTCGAGGTCGGGCTGATGTTGGCGCCGCCGCGCGTGTTGATGACACCGTACCCGTGCGTGCCGCCGGACAGAGGCACAACCCTGTCCTCGCCCTCGACCCACTCATAGTTGTGGCCTTCGAAACCGTGATAGCGCCGCTGCGGGCTCAGCACGATCTCCGCCTCAAAGTTCGCCTGTTTCAGAATCTTGTCAATGTGTTCCGAACCCTTGCGGAACGGGAACACGCCTGTGCGCAGCGGGCTGAAGTAGTTCTTGCCCTTGCGCACCGGGCCTGCCGGCACGTCGAACCAGTCCCAGGTGGCCTCGGGGTCATTCGCCATGCTGCCGATCGCCCCGGCCACCACACCGCCCCAGGGGTGCGTGTAGTTCATGCCCACGCGGTTGCCCTCGACCTCGGTGCGATTCTCCTGGTAGCCCTTCGTGAAAAAGTCGGGGCTCAGGATCTTCTTCTCGTACCAGCGGCGGACCAAAGCTAGCGCGTCCTTCATCGCCGGGTCGATGCCGTCGAACTTGAGGCCGCCCTGCCCGTCCTTGGTGAAGGTGCTCACGCTCGTATACCAGGACGGCAGCACGCCAAACCCGCCGAAGACCGGCCCCAGCCCGCCGTACCAGCTCTGCAGGTCACGCGACGCCATCACGCCGACCGTCGTGCCGGGAGGGCCCGCGCCCAGGTCGTTCGTGACGAACGCCTCGGCAACCGCCTCCATCTCCTCCAGCGTCGTCGGCGCATCCATGCCCACCTTGTCCAGCCAGTCCGTGCGGATGAAGAGGATCTGCTCATCCTGGCCTGCCTGGGCGATGCTCGGGAACGCCATCTTGCGGCCGTCAATCTCCGCGTAGGCCCACAGCTGGTGATCGCCCCACTCCTGCGACTCCTTGACCCACTTGGGGTGCGCGGTCGCCTCATAGACATCGGTGATGTCCGCCACCAGGTCGCCCGCGACCATGTCCTGGAACATCCCCAGCGCGATGCCCGGCATCAGGTCCGGAATATCGCCGGCCGCCATTGCCAGGTTCATCTTCTGGTCGCGCTCCTCGCCCTGCACATACGTCCAGGGGATATCGTACTCGATGCCGAACAGCGCCTTGATGTAGCGCAGGCTGATATTGTCGTAAATGTCGTCGTCGCCCTGGAACCGCGTATCCGCGTCGGTGCGCGTGAACGAAGTGATCGTCACCCCCGGGTTCAGCGGCATCCCCTCCGGCAGGTCCGGCAGGTCGGTCGTCCAGCCCTTCGCATGGTCCGGCGAGCCCGGCATCAGCCCCAGCGGCGTCAGGATCTCCTCCGCCGTCATCGCCGTCATCGGCGCCGATTCGGAAACCGTCTCCTCCGCCGGCGCGGGCTCGGACGCACAGGCGGCCAGCAGCACACCGCCGCCGGCAACAGCCGCCCCCTTCATGAAGTCGCGACGTGAAACTGAAGATTTCGCCATCGTGGGTTCCTCCCTCGGCGCAAAGCCGCTATGTTTTCTGTATTTGGCTGTACTATATCAATCTAGCGCGCTGGTCGAATCCGGTGGACAAAACAGTGAGGCAACTACCGCGCGACTATAGCACGGGTACCCAGCGGTGTCAAACGCGCTTTCTGGAAGGGTGCAGTCCAAAATGGGGGCGAGTTTCAGGCTACCTCTGGGAAATTACACTGAAACCTGCCACCCGCTTCTCCTGATAACCCCAAATCCGGACTGCACGCGGGAACGGCAAAAGACGGCGGGCAAAGGCCGAGAACTGC
>JAJDXQ010000020.1 GCA_022823185.1 Caldilineaceae bacterium | reverse complement strand
GGTCAGTGGTCAGTGGTCAGTGGTCAGTGGTCAGTGGTCAGTGGTCAGTGGTCAGTGGTCAGTGGTCAGTGGTCAGTGGTCAGTGGTCAGTGGTCAGTGGTCAGTGGTCAGTGGTCAGCGGGTGAAGGGCGAGAAGCGGTTTTGCTCGCCTCGGCAGGGGACATGACTCGGAAAGTATAGGTGGTCTGGATCCTTCGTAAAGGACGGGCAGATTGTGAAGATCAGGTCTATTTCGACGTTGATCGTGCATGTCAATCACAGGGGCGATTGGGTGCATGTTGTGGTGGAGACCGATGCGGGGATTGCCGGCGTGGGGGAGGCGAGCCACAGCAGCAATGATGCGCTCTGCGTTGCTGCGGTTGAGCAGTTTGACCGGCAGCTGCAGGGCGAGGACCCGCGGCAGATTGCCCGCATCCGCCAGATGCTGCGCAAGAAGGACGGGGGCCGCGTCTACAATACGGCGTTGAGCGGGCTGGAACAGGCGCTGTGGGATGTCCTGGGTCAGTCGCTTGGGGCGCCGCTGCATGCGCTGTTTGGCGGGGCGGTGCGGGAGCGCATCCGGCTCTACGCCAATATCAATCGCCATGTGGTGGACCGCTCTCCGGAGGGATTTGCGCGGGCGGCGCGGCAGGCGGCGGACGAAGGCTTTACCGCGATCAAAATGGCCCCATTCGACGAGCTGCGCCATCCGTACCGCTATCGAACCGGTCCGCTGGCGGACTGGCGGCCGGGGGTCGAGCGTGTGCGCGCGACGCGAAAGGCGATCGGCGACGAGATCGAATTGGCGGTTGACTGCCACAGCCGGATGGAGGTTTCCGAGGCGGTTGTGGTGGGGCAGGAGCTGGCGGACGTGAATCTCTTCTGGTATGAGGAACCGGTGGCGCACACGGACGCTGAAGGGTTGGCGGCGGTGGCGGGCCTCGTTCCGCAGCCCATTGCATCGGCGGAAAGCGTCTACGGCGTGGAGGGGTTTCGACCGTTCACGGCGGATCGTTGCGTGGATGTCATCATGCCGGACGTGAAACATTGCGGCGGCATCCTGGAGTTGAACGAGATCGCGGCGACGGCGCGGTTGAGGCAGGTTCTTGTCGCGCCTCACAATCCGGCCGGTCCGCTTTCGACGGCTGCCACCGCGCAGGCGGCTGCTTCGTGGCCGAATTTCTACATTCTGGAATATGCCTGGGGCGAGGTGGACTGGCGGGCTGAACTGCTGTCGCCGCCGGAGCGGATTGAGGATGGCCACCTGGTTTTATCGCAGGAGCCGGGCTTGGGTCACAGGCTGAACCAGGGCACGGTGGAGACACACCGGGTGTCGAGCGCGGCCGCTACGGACTCGTCCAAGGTGCTATTTGGGTAGGTTTTCTGTACGCGCAATGTCGCTCTCAAATGGGACCCAGAATCTGCGTTTTTCGCAAGCAGAGGCCGTGCGCCTGAGCGCTTGCCGACACGAATCGTCGTGGTTTCAAATTGAATTTGCATGAGAAGGGATGTAAGTTAGCCCTTAAATTGACTACGCGAAATGTGTTTTTCACCTACTGTCGCAGCACAGGACAACTTGGAAAACTGCCCGACAGGAGGTGCTGGGGCGAGGCGTGTGACGGGTTTATGGACGAACAGGGGAGATGGGTGGGAGACCGAAGTATAGCTGGCCAGCAGTCGAGAAGCGCGCAGGGCGGTCGTATGGCAAGTTCTCGTCAATGCTGTCCAGAAGTAGCAAGAACGATTCAACGTTGTCCCGCCGCAACCGGATGACGACCCGCCCCGCCTCGTCGAGCTCCTCCCGCAGACTGGTGGCAAGGCCCTGCCGCTCCTCCCGCACCGAGTAAGCCATGACCTGCTGACCCCCCTTTCAAGATTTGACAAATGCGGGGTCTAACCGACCCTGCCAGGACAGAAAAAATGGGGACCTATATACTTGACTAGCCAGCGTGGGAAATGATACAATTGCCTCCATTCAGGAGGCTGTCATGGAACACAATTGGATCAACAGGCTGTGCATTGATTTGGAAGATGAAGGGTTCCTCAAGGTGAGGTACTGCATTCACTGCACGGCACGTCAGTACCTTCTACTCCCCGCCGGTTCTGCTCAGGGAACCGATTATCGACTGTTGGGCGCCGATCCCGATCCGCTGCCGGAAAAGTGTCCACAGTCGCAAATTCGCCGTCCGCAGGAAGATTAGCCCAGGATGTTAATCCACTCTGGCCCGTAGCCGATCTGCGTGAGGATAGCGTCCGGCTCTACGATCTGGACGTTGGGAATGATCCTGAACTGGCGTGCAGAGGCGGGTATGTCTCGGTGGATAGTGAACTGGGAGCCGTGCGGCTGCCAGGTAAAGCGGTGGGTACCGGTCGCTATGTCGAAACCGACCAGGTTGGAATTTCGGTTGAGTTCCCAGCGGTAGTCATCCGGTACGAACCGGCCGGATTCCTCCTCGAACAGAACGAATTCCCGCGTCTGAATGTTGCGGACCAGGACCGCAACGCGCAGGTCCTCAAACTCCCCCAACGCCTCATTGACGCGGGCATTCCAGATCGATAGTACGGCCCGGCCCGTCGCGGCCAGGTCAGCCCTCGGATCAGATATTCCCATCGAATAATCTGGCGAGTTGCGCCCGGAGACCAACCGCACGCGTTTGGCGTCAAACGGGCGGCTGGCTTGTACCGTCTTCATCGACCACGCGCAATCATCCCAAAGAACGTCCGCTACACCTACTGTCCCCGGAATGTGATCGCCCTTGATCGCGTAGGCAAACATCGTTGCAAAGTCATCGCCTATGATGTCCCCGAAGCCTACGGCGAGCCGGTGTACTATCTGTTCAGCCAGATCGTAAAGCAGCTTGTCAGGCAGTTGCCCAAGCGGGTGCGGTCCCCGCCTTCGCGCCTTGCTTCCCCGCAGTCTCGGTTCGCTCAATGATCTGCACCACTTTTTCGATTACCGCCTGTACCATAGGCACCGGTACGGCGTTGCCCGCCTGCTTGCGCGTCTGGCGGTCATTACAGACGATCTGGAAAGAATCGGGGAACCCCTGCAGGCGCAACAGCTCACGCGGGGTCAAGTGTCGCTTGCCGTCAACAAGCAGGTAATTGTGTGAAGCGTTGGCGCGCAAGGCACAGGACCAGGGATGGCTTGCAATGTTGCCGCCCTTGTTCTCGTGCCAGATTGCCGGGGATACGGCCGCCTTGTGCGCCTTCTCCCTCTTGCGCTGAATGTACAGCGAGGCGTTGTACTTCGGATCGGGGTTGGGTTCTAACAGGTCGGCCAGCGGGCGCATGGGTAGGCCGCCCTCCGGCCAGGGGAAAGAATCGAACTGGTATTGAGTACCGACAATGATTGCGCGCTCTCTCTTTTGCGGGAGGCCGAAGTCCAAAGCGTTGAGGACCTTACAGTCCACGGCGTAGCCTATCGCCTCCATATCGTCCACAATGCGCTGTAGCACGCGGCCCTTGTCCAGGGTAGCCAATTGCTTGACATTCTCCAGGACAACGCCTGCAGGCCGCTTGACGCGCATTACACGCGCCGCCTCAAAGAACAGTTCCCCTCGCGGGTCGCTGAACCCCCGCTTTTGACCGATTATGGAAAATGGCTGACAAGGGAACCCTGCGAATAGTAGATCGTGCTCAGGTATGTCCTGCATGCGGACGGACATGATATTGCCCGCCGGTTCAAGCCCAAAGTTGGCTTGATAGGCACGCCGCGCCTCTTCGTCAATGTCGCATGCGAATACAACCTCAAGCCCCAGGTTGGCGGCGGCCAGGTGAAAGCCGCCAATGCCTGAGAACAAATCTACGCATCGAATCGGACTCCCCCGATTCCCTGTAGGCGAGAACAGCAGAGCCGTCACCGCCTCGTCAAATTTGTCGTGCATGCCGATCCCCCTTACGAGATAAGTTCCTGATAGGTCATCCGGCAGCCGATCATACCCTCAATCGTCTTGCCGATAGAGTGTAGTGAATTGTCCCTCCCTTCATTCTGTCGGAATGCAAATTCGTTGACGTAGCGGTGCAGGTGCTTGACTGACATCCAGTGATGCGTCCCCACATAGCCGCGCTTGAGCAATGCCCAGAAGCTCTCGATCCCGTTGGTATGAACGCGTCCCCGCACATACTCTCCCACGCTGTGGGCTACGCTTGCATGATCGTAGCCCTTCAGCCCGATATAGCCGGGATGCTGATCCGAGTAGACCGTTGATCCCCGCTTGACGTTCTCTATAACGGCAGCTTGCAGATGTACCTTGTCGGTTACGGCTACGGGGAAGGCCCGGACCTTGCCCTTGCGCTCCTTGATCCCAACAACCGGCTGCTTGCCTACCGGCCCGCGCCCCTGATGTTGTCTCTTGGACTCGTGCTTGTTCTTCTCTTTGCCGCCGAAGTAACTTTCGTCAATCTCTACCTCGCCCGACAGAAGCCCGCCCCTGTGCTCCATTGCCCGCCGGATTCTGTGCTCAAGGAACCAGGCCGTCTTTTGCGTTACGCCCAGCTCTTTAGCCAACTGGACGCTGGACACGCCTTTGCGGGCTGTGAGCAGCATGTAGGTCGCCAACAGCCACTTATGGAGTGGGATACGGCTTTCGGCCATCACCGTGCCTGTGCGGACGCTGAAGTGCTTTCGGCATTCGCGGCAACGGTGAGGCATAGGCTTTTGACTGGGGATGCGGCGGGTATCTTCGGAGCCGCAGTGGGGGCACCAGATATTGTCCCCCCACCGCTTCTGCTCAAAGAATGCAACGGCTTCTGCTTCGCCGGGGAACTTCTGGTAGAATTCGTAGAGGCTGAGGGAACCGTTCACTTGACTGTCTCCTTGATTGTGAGTACAGTATAGCACAACCGGCTTGGCTAGTCAAGTATATAGGTCCCAAAAAATGCTCTTACTGTTCTTCGCGCCTCTACGCCCCCTTTCGCGGATCAAGAGCAGTTAAGCTGTTCTCTGTGTCCCTCCGTTGATTGACCAGATATTTCATGCGGCTATCCCGGCTCAGGCAAACTTCAACGAGACCTGATCGCCTAACAGAAGAATCACGATATAAACCCACTCCAGTGACGCAGTGCAATACTGAACGGCGTCTCGAGCCAGGTAGTGAAGCGCGGCGCAACAGTTTCGATATCCCCATTACTCGTGAAGGTAAACGAATCTACGGTGCAATTTTGGAAGTCGGGGTCGGCCGGTTCTTCGGAAGCTCCCTTTCTGACTCTGTCGACTTGCGCAAAAGCAGTCGCGGCCATGATCCCGGTTAGCTGCCGGCCTACATGATGAAGGGAGACAACAAATATAAGGCGTGGCATTTGAGACTGGTCGTCTGGGTTGATAGACAATCTGATAAAGAACCTGTCTTCATTCAAGTTAGCCCAATGACTGGCATCCCTCGCAGTTTGAACCACTTGAGCCCGATACCAGTGTTCTCTATCTCCTGGACCGCCCGCATCGATGACGCACTCTACAGCAAGGCCAGCTTCACTTAGCCGCTGCCGAATCGGCCCGGCTTGAGATTCCAGATATGTTTTGGCAGTGTCCCGAAGGGAAGAAGCGACACGGTTGACCGAGCGCAACTGAGATAATCTGTCCTGTTGCTGCCGCCTGATCTGCCCGGTGATATGATCCAGAACCTGACTGACCATGCCGGAGTCTGTGACAGGCTCAGGCTCGCCCAATGCCTCCAGGATCATCTGTCTTTCCAATCGAACGATGAACCGAACGAACGGATTGAGATCGCCGGCGTCAGCAAGCTCTAAACACTCAATATACTGATTTCGATCGTCCCGCGTGACAACGATGGGCAAGAACTCTTCTTTTGCCAAATGCCAGGTTAGCAACGCTCGTGCGACCCTTCCGTTTCCATCTTGAAACGGGTGGATTTGCGTGAATCGATGATGCAACCAGGCTGCGATCAGAAGCTTGTGGTAGCTGTCGTTTGCCGCCTCGAATTCGTGATAATTTTCGACCAGATTATCGATCTCGCTTTCTACCTGGTCAGGAGGACAGTACTCGTGCACCTTCCCATCAGGCCGGGTTGGATTGTTGGGTTGCTTCTTGAAACCGCCCTTGTCCAGTTCGGTTTCAAAGACACGACCGAACTGATCGACAGCGCTGTAGGTAGCTTGGTTTCGAGTCAATAGTTGGTGGAGTTCTCTGATATAGTGCCCAGAAAGCGGTCTCGCTTGCCTGATGGATTCAGTTACAAATTCTGCCGCCTCCTGATGATCCTTTAAGATTTTGACGATAACCTGAGGATCGCGGTCAGTGGCAGTACGATCAATCAGATCGGCGATGAGGCCGTGTTCTACGAGGGTTTGGGTTGTACCGCGGTCAATATTGTATATTCCTT
The DNA here is from genome assembly GCA_022823185.1 of Caldilineaceae bacterium. Taxonomy (GTDB): domain Bacteria; phylum Chloroflexota; class Anaerolineae; order Caldilineales; family Caldilineaceae; genus Bin5. The sequence continues at coordinate 292,674 of JAJDXQ010000020.1, read as the reverse complement.
CGATGATTCCTGTTTCAATCGCCCAGCGACGGTCCAGGCGCTCCAGAAAATCCCTGTAGGCGTCGGGATTTGAATTCTCGCGTTGTCTACGAAAACTCAGCCATTGCTGGTGCAGCGAGTCAATCTCTTGAAAGTCCAAATTGGACGAAGGTTTGCTGAGGCCCTCTAAAGGCTTCCACTTGTATGCTGGCATAGTTCAGACTTCCCTATCTACACGATTCCACTTGCCCAGTTCACGCCATCGCACGCCGCCGCAGAACCACCGGTATAACCAAACTCAACTCCCCCAAAGCCTCATAGAGCAAGGCGTCTATCCTCTCCACATTCTCTTCGTCAGGCTCCATATCGGTGCCAAACTCAATCCGCGCCTTGAACACGATCTGGGCCCCGGTCGCGGCTTCAAGAATCTCCGGTATCAGTTCTGCAAGGTCCTTTAACCCGCGGCCCTCCAACGTCGCTTCGGCCGCCAGCACGCCCTCCCTTTGACTCTCCTTGCACTTCGTTTTAACAATCGTCTTTTGTGAACGCAAGTCCTGTGACATAATCGATAAGGACAGTGGTTCCCCACTGTCCGTAACGCAAACACATAACATCCTCCTTTCCAATACTGTTTCGCACGCTTACCTACGGGCAACGGTGAAAAGTCTTCCAAATGAAAACGCTCTTTAGACGATGGAGACTGCCGAAAAGACCGAGGAAGTTCCTCACAAAGCCCAGCTTTTGGCCGGCAATAACTTTGGGAACAATCGCGATCCTGTTCACTATCACCATGGGCGCCGCCATCGCGCCCATGTTTGAACCCATAGAGTACGACCCGACCCCGACTTGGCCGCCGCTATCCCCCTCGCACCCAATGGCAACGCCAACCCATTACCCCAAGATGCCGCCGACGCCGGAACCGACAGATGAAGTCAGCGAATAGGCGTCGGCGGATGGTCAAAGACGTTGAGGCCTGTCCCGGTCAGCGGCAGTCTGCGCTTGACGTGCCGGGACCAATGGCTGATGGGGATCTGCCCTCTGTCCATGCTACGCACCCGGTAGGAGTAGGTCATGCCTTCGAGTAGGTCGGTTTCTTCAAAGCGGGGCTCGAAAACAACGTAGAAATCCTGCGAGGAAACGGTATTGATACCCTGGAAGTAGATGCTTCTAATTGAGGTAACTTCGTAAACGGGCGCACGGCCTACCCAGGTAAGAACGTTTGCCTCCTTGTTCTCTTTGTCGATCCGAAGGTAGGCCGGTCGATGATTCGCCGAGGTCGGCGGAAAGCCTACGACGAAGTGAAACAGCAGGAGCAAGGCCGCGGCCAGGAAAATGTACCGCTTACCCTTGATACGCCTATGAAAGGGAGGCTTGCGCGGGACAGGATAACGCGGGATATTTTTGCCTACGATTTCCCCCTTCGAGTTCAACTGCCGAACGTCCAAGGCAACTACAGCTTAACGTTCTATTACGCTGGAACCTAATTGAAAATCATCATCAAGGAGCCATTCAGAATCTTCCACTGAACTATACTACACATTATGATTGTGGAGGGTCTATCGGCATGGGGAAAATTCCTTGCTCACTCTGACCACCCTTCTGCAACACCCCTTTATCTCTTTGGGGGAGGGGCTTTCCTCTCGCATTACCACCATGCGCTCCTATGATTTCGTTTTGAATGCGAATTGCATCTTCTCTCGTTACAGGTTTCGTCCTCTTCTGCCCACCGTTGTCTCGTCTCGAAAAATTCTATGCCCTTAGCTTCTCAATGACAACAGGGATCTGGCTGGTTGGAAACCATCCATTTGAATCGCGAATCTCAGGAATATCAGAGGTATCTATTTGCTCGTCAGGCATCTCTTCTAACCTCTTGAGCATCGCGCGTTGCTGCTCCGTTCGTTCAGTGCTCTTCTTCTTCATACCATCTCCTTTCGTGAGGAGTCGCTTTGCGAGCGCTAATGATACGACCTCTTTCTCCGTCAGTTTCTGGTAAAGTATCTACGATGAAGAGAAATGGTCCTAACTTCCCTATTGTTTGCCAACGTAATTCAATTTCGAAAGGTTCAACACGCATCTCTGGCAGTGAATTCTCAAAGACTAATTTAGCAGTCCCAAAATCAATCATTAGTGCTGTTGGTTTTCCCTCGCTTTTCTTTCATCCCATGTCCATTTCAACTAACTGGCATCCCCTAATCGACGTCAGAAATGAAACGATCTGAATCTCCATTGGGCACTTATGGCGATCGGCATAGATCGAGCCTACTCCCATCGTCAAAGGTCAGATTCAGTTGCTTTCTCCTATCTCCCCCTGATTGGCGCCCGTCAGGTCACGGCAGGGCCGCTTTCGACGGCAAGCCAGTCGATCTCCAGCCATTGGGCTTCTTCCTTCTCCACCAGTCCCCAGCGAACGTGACCCCAGGGGGCGACCTGCAGGGACTGGTTGTCCAGCCAGAGCACGAGGCCGAGCGGCCCTGATGGCGCGTGCGGCAGTTGCAGGAAGGTCCGGCCGTCGAGATGGAAAACGGCGCGGTCGCGCTGCCAGTCGAGCGTGTAGATGTGCCAGTCCTGCATGGCGGCGGGGATGGTCTGTTCGGCGATCCCCGCTGCTCTTTGAAATGACGGCCACAGGCGGCGATAGAGGCGAGGCACGCGCATCAGGGGCGCGGAAAGCGCGAGGCGCGGCGTCTGCGCGAGAAAGCGGGGGTTGCGGGCGTCGACGGCGGCGGCCTTCCAGCCCCAGCCCGGTTGATCCAGCGCGAGGCGCATGTCGGAGTGCGGGCCGGCATAGAAGAACCAGAGGGCCTGGGGCAGGGCGAGCCTGCGCGGGCCGGTTATGCGCAGAGGATCGTTCCAGAATCCAAATCCGGCGGTGCCTGTCAGCTGGCCGCGGCGATGGGAGAAGCGCGCCCGGACAGAGAGGCGCAAGGGTGGGCGCCAGGGAAACGCGGCGCGGCTGAGTCCCCGGTAGTCGTCGAGCTGCGCGTTGGTGTAGACGCGGCGGACAGCGCCGCGGTTGACAAGGCGTATGCCGGAGGCGCTGGCCCGGATGACGCCATTTCCGCGCGTGGACGGGGTCCAGTCGGGGGAGAGGCCGCTGCCGAAGCGAGTGTAGCGGCTGGGCTGATTCATGTGTCGGCCTTTTTCTCGGCGACGATGATCAGCGGCCTGACCGTGCGATTGCCAACCAGGTGGTCTTCCCGGGACAGGCCGGCCCCCTTGACCCTTGCCTCCAGTTTTTGCTTTGTCTGCGGCGAGGAAGGGAAGACGACTTTGAACAGCAGGGCCCAGAGGGGATTGGACCCGGCCAGGGCCACTTCGACGATGACGATGCGGCCTCCGGGGCGCAAGCAGCGGGCGAATTCCTGGTGTGTAGCCGGGTCGAGAATATAGGTTGCGGGGAAGGCGCAGAGGATGGTATCGAATGCGCGGTCGGCGAAAGGCAGGCTCTGCGCGATTCCCTGAACGCGAGGGACTGTGGCGGGGCGTTGACGGAGTCTTGCAGCCGCGATACGGTGCATGGCGGGGGATGGTTCGAGGCCGACAACGCGGCGCTGCCGGCCCTGCAGTTGGGCCAACAGCGCGCCGGTGCCGAAGCCGACTTCGAGGACGTCCTTACCGCGGACGAAGGGGAGAGCCGCCTCGCGCCAGCCGTGCCAGCTTCCGAGGCTGACCGCCCAACTGACGGCGTCATAGGCCCAGGCCAGCTCGTTGTAGAGAAGCCGGTAGAGAAACTGGTAGATTGAGCGCATCGGGCCGCGGTGGCTGGCGGCGCTGGAGGATGCGGCGCCGCGTCCCGGCCGGGTCAGGCGAAGAGCGGCGTCATGCGCTGTTCCGCCACCATTGCGGCCATTTCCTCGTCGCTGGGGCCGTTGCCGTCGAAGCGGCTGGCTGCGTCGAGGATCTTTGGCAGAAGGTTGATGTCGCTCGCCGTGTTCAGGAACAGATCGCCCTGGGCCAGGATCCAGTGGACGGCGCGGTCGATATCGGCCTGGTTTTCGAGAGGCTGGTACCAGGTGGACCGGTTTTTGGGCGTTGTTCCCCAGGGGCCGCGCAGGAGCGACTTGATGGCCTGGACGGCGATGCCCCGTTCGCGCGCGAGGCCGACGACGCGGTCAAAGTCGGCGGCATACTGGGGATTTTGCTTCATCTGGATGTTCCAGGGGAGCAGGATGGAATCGAAATCGAAGGCTTGCAGGCTTCGGTGGTGGAAGGCTGCGATTTTGAGGCCGTGGCCGGTCACGCCGATGTACTTAACCAGGCCCTTGTCGCGGGCTTCCTTGGCCGCTTCCAGCGCGCCGTTTTCGCCCATGACGGTGTCCCAGTCGTCGGGATGGCCGAGGTTGTGAAACTGGATGAGGTCGATCTGGTCCACGCGCATCCGTTCGAGGGAGCGGTGGATCTGCGCTTTGGCGGTGGCGTATTCGCGTTCGTTGGTCTTTGTGGCCAGGAAGAAGCGATCGCGGTGTTTCTGGAGACCTGGCCCGAGCAGGAGCTCGGCGTCGCCGTAGCTGGCGGCGGTATCGATGTGGTTGACGCCGTAATCCAGCAGCAGGTCGACGGTGCGGTCGGCTTCGGCCTGGCTGACGCGGCCCAGCGCGGCGGCGCCGAAGAGGGTAACTGTGCTGTTGTGGCCGGTGCGGCCGAACGTGCGTTGCGGAATCATCGGTTGTTCTCCTTGTGATCGTAAGAGATTGTGTATAAGGGCGGGTCTTCTTCTCGCAGCCGGCGGCGCACGAAAGAGACGGCGCGTCCAAAATCGTCATGCCAGCCGCGGCCAGGCGGCTCATTCAGATCGTGCCAGAAGAAGTCGAACAGGTGTCCTCCGCCATCCTGTGTGTAAAAGGTCCAGCTGTTGGGCAACTGGCTCGGAACGCGGCACAGGTAGAAGTGCCAGTGCTGTCTGATGCGCCGGAACGGCAGTTGGCCGAGGGGTTTGACGACGGCGGCGGTCCCGATTCCCGACTCCTCGGCCAGTTCGCGCAGCGCGGCTTCTTCGCCGCTTTCGCCCTCTTCCCACGTCCCCTTAACCAATTGGACGCCGGCTCGGGGGTGGCGGAATGCCAGGATTTCCGGCGCGTCTGCGCGGCGCAGGACGATGGGCGCGACTTTGCGTACAAAACTCTCCATTCTAAGCACGCTCGCCTCCGGGTCTTTGCCCGTCCTGATCCGGGGACTGGTTGACCAGAGGGGAGGCGGCGGCCAGGGCGGCAGCGTAGACCGACTGCAATGGCGCGCCGGATGCATCGGCCAGGGCCTGGCAGTCATCGAACTCGGGTTTGGCGCCGACGACTGCGCCTTCGACCCGCTTTACCTTGACGCGAACCGGTCCGAATGGGGTGGCGATCGTTTCCAGATGGCGTTCGGCGACGCGGCGGCGGACCGGATAGACGCGAACGCCGAGGGTGGTTGTTTCGCGCAGCAGAAGCGCGGAAAGCCGGGATTCGTCGCTCGGATGCGCGAGGACGCGAAGCAGCGTGCCGGGCCGGGCCTTTTTCATGGCGATGGCGGTGGTCCAGACATCGAGCGCGCCGGCTTCAAACAGGCTTCGTTGCGCCGGGCCGTAGAGTTCCGGATTCATGTCGTCGATATTGGTTTCAAGCACCACCAGAGATTCCAGGGGCTCGCCGGTTGGCGGTTGCGCTTTTTCGGCGGCCTTCTCTCCAAGCCAGAGGCGGGCCACATTGGGCCAGCTGAACTCCTTCTGGCCGGCGCCGTAGCCGATCCTCGTCAGGCTCATCTCCGGTTGGCGGAACCGGGCCAGTTCGGCGAGCAGCGCGGCGCCGGTTGGGGTTACCAGCTCCCCGGGGCCGGGGGCGGGCACGGTGGGCGCGCCGACCTCGGCCAGCAGCTCAAGGGTTGCGGGGGCTGGGAGGGGAATGCGCCCGTGCATCGAGGTTGCCCAGCCAGGGCCAAGGGGGAGAGCGGACGCGTAGAGTGTCTCGATAGAAAGCTCGTGCAATCCCGCGCAGACGCCGACGATGTCGATGATGGCGTCGAGTCCGCCAACCTCGTGGAAGTGGACGTCGTGGAGCGCGGCGCCGTGAATGCGGGCTTCGACCGCGGCGAGGCGTGTGAAGACGGCGATGGCGCGGCGCTTAATTTGCAAGGGCAGGCGGGCGGCCTGGATGACGGCTTCAACGTCGGCCAGATGGCGTTCGGTGGCCTGTTCGCTTACTTCGACGCGGATACGGGTCGCGCGGATGCCGCCCTGCATGGCGGGTTGGGCGTGGATGCGCCAGGAGCCTTGCGGGAGGTTCAGTTTTTCGACTGCGCTTTTCAGGGCGGCTAGCGGCCAGCCGGCGTCGACCAGGCAGCCGAGAAAGATGTCACCTGAGATGCCGGATGGTGTGTCCAGGTAGGCGAGGGGCATGGCGGCAGCAGGTCGCGAGCGTCGGCTTTCGGCGGTTATTGGCCGAAAGACAACAGGTCTTCGACCGGGACGAGAGCGGGTTCGGCGCTGCCATTGGCGGAAGCGTTGAGGCCGCCGCTGCGGAACCCCGCCAGGTCGAGGGTGACGAATCTGTAGCCGGCGGCCTTGATGCCGGCCACGATCTGGTCGTGGTGGGCGATGATCGAGGGGAACTCTTCTGGGGGCAGCTCGAGGCGGGCGATCTCGCCGTGGTGGCGGACGCGAAACTGGCGCACGCCCAGGGCGACGAGAACGTCCTCGGCGGCCTCAATCTGGCGAAGGAGCTGGGGATCGATAGGCGTGCCGTGGGGGACGCGCGAGGAGAGGCAGGCCATGGCAGGCTTGTCCCAGACCGGCAGGCCCAGGTGTCTGGCGATGGCGCGCACTTCCGGCTTGGTGATGCCGGCTTCGAGCAGGGGGGAGCGCACACCGCGTTCGCGGGCCGCTTGAACGCCGGGCCGGTCATCGCCCAGGTCGCTGGCGTTGGTCCCGTCGCAGACGATTCCCCACTTCTCCTGCCGCAGGATGTCGTGCAGACGGTTATGGAGCTCCGACTTGCAGAAGTAGCAGCGGTTGTTGGGGTTGGCGGCGTAATTGGGGTCGAGATACTCTTCGGTTTCGACCAGGCGATAGGGCACGCCGATCTGGTCGGCGAGGGCGACGGCGTCGCGCATTTCACGCGCGGGATAGCTGGGTGAAACGCCGATGCAGGCCAGGGCTCCGGGCCCGGCACCGGCGGAGACTGACCTGCCGCCCAGCTCCTGGTAGGCGACGGCCATGACGACGGCGCTATCAACGCCTCCGGAGTAGGCGACGATGGCAGAGCCGAAGGCGCGCAGGGACGCACGCATGGCGTCAAGTTTGGCAGCCGTCGGCGCGGCGAGGGTTGAAGTTGGCGCGTGTGAATTTGTCTGATTCATGGTCTTGACTCTATGCCCGATTGTGAGCTGCCTGCCGGTTGCGATTGGCGCTTTGGCGGTGAGGAGCCGTTGCTGGAGGCGGGCGCGCCGCCTTCGATTTTGCTGTTGATCAGGGCTGCCAGGTGAGCCGCGCCGAACCCGTTGTCGATGTTGACGACGGCCAGGCCGGAGGCGCAGCTGTTGAGCATGGCAAGCAGCGCGGCGACCCCGCCGAAACTGGCTCCGTAGCCGACGCTGGTCGGCACGGCGATGACCGGGGCGTTGGTCAGGCCGCCAACGACGGAGGCGAGGGCGCCTTCCATTCCGGCGATGACGATGACCGCGTTGGCCTGCTGCAGCGTTGGGATGTGGGGAAGGAGACGGTGGAGCCCCGCGACGCCCACGTCGGTTATTCGGGTCGCTTCATGCCCCATCAGGCGCAGTGTCAGGGCCGCCTCTTCCAGGACGGGCAGGTCGCTTGTCCCGGCGCAGACGACGACCACGCCCTGCTTGAGGTCGGATTCCGGTTCGCGATCGAGCCAGAGGCAGCGAGCCCGCTCATGCCATGCCAGGCCGGGCACGCGTTGTGAGGCTGATCTGAACTGCGCCTCGGTTGCCCGCGTCCCCAGGAGGCGGGTGGAGCGGACGGCCAGCCGCTCCGCGATCAAGGCCACCTGCTCGGCAGTCTTGCCCTCACAGTAGATGACTTCGGGGAAGCCGGTCCGCAGCGGCCGGTGATGGTCGAGCGTGGCGACGTCCTCGAGCGTCTCGAACGGCAAGGTGCGCAGCTGGCCCAGAGCGTCGTTGACGGACAGCGTTCCGCCGGCGACTTGGGACAGGAGGGCAACCAACTGGGTTTCATTCATCGGGCAGAAGGCCGATCAAAAGAAGCCATGGACCAGAATACCTGGTTGCGAATGCCACATGCATGAAGATGTGCGTTGCGCCTGCGGGAGCCGCGGCGGGGGCCGCTCCCCAGGTCGGGCCGCCCGCGGAAGGTTCGGACCGATCAGACGACGGCACGATGCTGACTGGAGCCGAAGTCGGCCTCGTAGAAGGGGCTGACCATGCGGCCGGGCGGAACCAGCTCGTCGACGCGCCGGCGGTCGTCCGCGGTGATGGTCACGTCGAGCGCGCCGAGATTGTCATCCAGCTGCTCCATGGTTCGAGGTCCGAGAATCGGACTGGTGATACCGGGCTGCTGGGCGCACCAGGCGAGGGCGAACTGGGACATCGTACAGCCTTTGGCCTCCGCCAGGGGGAGCAGGCCCTCGGTGACGTCGTAGACACGGCTGTTCAGACGGCCGGTGTCGTCGGCGGCGTTGGCGTAACGGGCTCCTTCCGGCGCCGACTCCTCGCGTGTGTATTTGCCGGTCAGGAGACCGCCGGCCAGCGGGCTCCAGGGGATCAGGCCGATGCCAAAGGTCAACGCCATGGGAACGAGCTCGCGTTCGATGCGCCTGTCCAGGATATGGTAGGGAGGCTGTTCGGAGACGAAGCGGTTGAGGCCCAGTTCTTTGGCCGCCCACAACGATTCGACAACCTGCCACGCGGCGAAGGTGCTGGTACCGATGTAGCGGACTTTGCCGGCGCGCACGAGGTCGTCCATGGCGCGAAGCGCCTCGTCGATCGCGATTTCAGGGCGGGGCCGGTGAATCTGATAGATATCGATGTAGTCGGTCTGCAGACGTTTGAGGCTGGCTTCGCACTGTTCGATGATGTGGCGGCGGCTGCTGCCGGCGGCGTTGGGGTCATCGTCGTCCATTCTGCCATGGAACTTGGTGGCGAGGACGATCCGGTTGCGGCTGCCGTTGCGCTTGAGAGCCTCGCCGGTGATTTCTTCGCTGCGGCCGCGGCCGTAGACGTTTGCCGTGTCGAGGAAGTTGATGCCTGCCTCGAGGGATCTGTCCACGATGGCGTAGGACTCTTCCGGGGGCGTGCGCTCCCCGAAATTCCAACAGCCGAGGCAAAGGGGGCTGACCTTCATTCCAGTTCTGCCGAAGTTCCGGTACTCCATTCAAGAATCCTTTACGTTGTGGGGAACACGTTCAGGGCGTTTGCTCATAGTCGGGCAGGCGACGCGGTCAGACTAGGCGGCGACGCGATGGAGGTTGGGGCCGAAGTCGGCCTCGTAGAAGGGGCTGACCATCCTGCCCGGAGGAACCAGCTCGTCGATTCGCTGCCGGTCTGCCGCGGTAATTTCAACTTCGAGGGCGCCAAGGTTGTCGACCAGCTGCTCCATGGTGCGAGGCCCGATGATCGGACTGGTGACCCCGGGCTGCTGGGCGCACCAGGCCAGGGCGAGCTGAGACATCGTACAGTCTTTGGCCTGGGCCAGCGGAAGCAGGCCGTCGGTGACGTCAAAGACGGATTCGGTGTAGCGGCGGTTGAGGCGCGCTTCATTGGCCGCATTGGCGTAGCGCGCCCCTTCAGGCGCGGACTGTCCGCGGGTGTATTTGCCGGTCAGGAGACCGCCGGCCAGCGGGCTCCAGGGGATCAGGCCAATGCCGAAGGTTTGCGCCATGGGGATCAGCTCGCGTTCGATGCGCCGCTCGAGAATATGGTAGGGCGGCTGTTCGGAGACGAAACGGTTCAGGCCCAGCTCTTTGGCCGCCCACAGCGACTCCACGACCTGCCAGGCCGCGAATGTGCTGCTGCCGAGATAGCGGACCTTGCCGGCGCGGACGAGGTCGTCGAGAGCGCGCAGCGTCTCGTCGATGGCGATTTCGGGGCGGGGCCGGTGGATTTGGTAGATATCGATGTAATCGGTCTGCAGGCGTTTCAGGCTGGCTTCGCACTGTTCGATGATGTGGCGGCGGCTGCTGCCGGCGGCGTTGGGATCGTCGTCGTCCATTCTGCCGTGGACCTTCGTCGCCAAGACGACGCGGTTGCGGCTGCCATTCCGCTTCAGGGCTTCGCCGGTTATCTCCTCGCTGCGGCCGCGACTGTAGACGTTGGCAGTATCGAGGAAGTTCAGGCCTGCGTCGAGCGCTTTATCTATAATCTGGTAGGCGTCCTCTGGCGTGGTGCGCCTGCCGAAGTTCATGCAACCGAGGCATAGGGGGCTCACCTTCATTCCGGTTCGCCCGTAATCACGATACTCCATTTGCGGGTCCCTTTCTGGTGGGGGAGAGTGTATTCCACGCGCCGGCCGAAGTTGACCGGCGGGATTTGAATTGGCCTACAGTGTACAAGCGTTTTGATGCGTTGTAAAATCTTTCCCATGCGCCGGTCTGGCGGGCGGCCCGGCGCGGCGCGTTGACGGGACATTCTGAAAAGCGGTTGTGACGCCCGGCGCGAACGGTTCATGGCAGGGGTTGCGCGCTTCAGAGGGGGGCTGGCAAACTGAGAGGAAGGCCTGAACGGGGCTGGGCTGCGAACGTGCGTGAAGATGGAGGACCATGACCCGATCTTACACCGCTGAGGATCTGCGCCATATTCTGCTCCGTATCGACGGCAGGGGATACAAGGCATACAAGGATATTGGTGGCGCATACCGGTTTCCGGACTTCGATCTTGCCTTCGATTCCGTGCAGTCGGACCCGTTTGCCGCGCCGAGCCGTTTGCGGGCGGTGATCCCGCCGGAGGTTGCTGGCCTGCCCGGGCGGCTCTATGCCAGCGAGAGCCGGGCGATTGGCGTCGGCTGTTTCCTGGCGAGAGCTTTTGCCAGCCAAGCGGGGAGGATGTCCGGGCGGCGCGGCAGCGGTCGGAGCGGCGAGATTCGGATCACCGCGCCGGGCCAGCAGGTAATGGCGAATACGGCGGTGCAGGTACACGGCGACGGCACGGTTGAAGCGCGCTTTACGGTTGGATTGCCGGCGCGGGGCAGGCGCGTGCTGGGCAGGCAGGCCTGCGAGCTTCTGCTGGAGGACCTGCCCGACCTCGTGGAGGACAGCCTATACGCCAGCAGCCATGATACGGAGGAACTGTGGCGCCACGCGGCGGTGAACGAGGATGCCGACGCGCTGCGAGGGATGCTGGCCGCGCGCGGCCTCATCGCGTTTGTCGCGGACGGGGCCATGCTGCCCAGAACGAGCGGCGTGGACGACCGGCCGCTGCGTTCGGATACGGTAGTTCCCTTTGCGTCGCCGGAGAGCCTGCGCGCGGCCTTTACGCTGCCCCATGCGGGGACCGTCCATGGGATGGGGATTCCTGCAGGGGTGACGCTGATTGTCGGCGGCGGCTACCATGGCAAGTCAACGCTGTTGCGGGCGATCGAGAGGGGAGTCTACAACCACCGGCCGGACGATGGGCGCGAGCAGGTGGTGAGCGCGGCGGACCTGGTCAAAATACGGGCCGAGGACGGCCGCGCGGTCAGCGGCGTGAATATCTCCCCCTTTATCGGGGATTTGCCGCTGGGACAGTCGACCCGCCGCTTCTCCAGCGCCAATGCCAGTGGATCCACGAGCCAGGCGGCGGCCATCGTGGAGGCGATGGAGTCGGGGGCTTCCGGTCTGCTGATCGACGAGGACACGGCGGCCACGAATTTTCTGATCCGGGACGCGCGGATGCAGGCGCTGGTGCCGAAGGACAGGGAGCCGATCACGCCCTATATCGACCGCGTCAGGCAGATGCACGAGCAGTACGGCATCAGCACCGTTCTTGTCGTGGGGGGCAGCGGAGACTACCTGGATGTCGCCGACACGGTGGTTGCGATGGATACGTTTCGACCGCGGGACGTGACTGAGCGGGCGCGCGCCGTGGCGGCGGCCCAGCCAACCGGCCGCGTCCGGGAGGAAGGGGCTGCGTTCCGTGTCGATTTTGAACGGTTGCCCCGTCCGGGCAGTGTCAATCCGGCAAAGGGTCGGCGCGAATCCAGCATCCGGACCCGGGATGTCGAGACGCTGCAGTTCGGGGTGGAGACGCTGGATCTGTCAGCCGTGGAACAGCTCGTCCACCGGGCGCAAACGCGGGCGATCGGGGCTGCGCTGGACTATGCCCGCCGCCGCTATATTGACGGGAAGCGCACAGTGACGGAGATACTGGACCTGGTCATGGCCGATCTTGAGGGGGAAGGGCTGGACCTGTTGGAACGGCGGCTCACCGGGGAGTTCGCGTTATTTCGGCGCCATGAGCTGGCGGGGGCCATGAACCGTCTGCGCTCACTTAGAACGTAAGGACAGCAAAACATGACACAACAGCAACCTGAATCAAGCAGCGGGCTCGGCGGAGAACATGCTGAGAAGCTGCGGAGGAGCTATCTCAATTTCCGTTGGCCGCTCTTTCTTCTGAGGCCGGAAGAGCATACGCGGCCCTGCCTGGAGAGCGGCTGGTCGCCCATTGCGGCCGCGGCCCACATCGCCTATTGGGACAGGTATCAGCTGCAGCGCATGCAGGCAGCGGTCAACCCCGAACCGGGGGAGCCGGTTCCCGTACCGGTGGAGACGAACGACGAAAGGGCGGCCAGTGAGAGCCGCAGCTGGGAGGCTGTGCTGGCAGAGGCCGACGAGGCGCGCGAAGCTTTGATCCTCTTTGCGCTGTCATTGAGCGATGAGCAGATTGAAGCTGAATATGTTGACCGCGGGAAAAGCAGCCGGATTGTGAAGCAGTTGTTGGAGAGAATGCCCCAACACGTGGACGAGCATGCGAAAGAGGTGCATCAGTACTGTTTTGCGCTTGAGCGCTGGGGACGGGCGCGTTTATTCGAGTTCTACAGGCGCCACTTCAACAGTCTGTTGGATGCCATAACGGGCCTTACAGAGGAGAGTTGCATTACCGTACCGGTTTGCGGGCGTTGGACGGTCCGCGACCTGCTTTGCCATATCCTGGCGTGGGATCAGTTTATTCTTGAGCTGATCAAGCGCTGGCCGGACGCTTCGATGCCTGAGTTGCGGGCGAAAGGCTCCGGCAACGGGGCCGTTGACGGCGAAGACGACTTCTCCCAGTGGATGGGTGAGGACGTTGACAGTGTCAACGCACGCCTGCAAGGAAGCAGGGCCGAGTTGACGATGATCGAGGTGTTGGACGGGCTGGCAACCTGCCACAGGCGCATCATCGGCCGTTGCCGGAAGCTCAGTGACGAGGAGCTGTGCACGGAGGTTGAGTACGACCGGGGGGAGAGCGGAAACGTCGTCAATCTGCTGGTTTCGATGTCGGCGCACACAGCAGATCACGCGGCGGAGATCTATGCGGCGCGTGCGGCGGGGAAGCTGGTTCCACTGCGGCTGAAACGCTAACCGGAGTGGGCGTAACGCCGGCTGGATTCCTGGTTGCTCAGATGTGAAATATCGGAGCGCTGGACGACGCCCCAGCTCTCTCCGCTTCTCTGCAAAGTGAATACGCAGCAAAGGGGTACGAAGATACGTTCGGTCAGTCCTGTCAGGCCGCGGACGATGCCGACGACGGGCGCGCCATGGGTGACCATGAGCAGGTTTTTGTTGGGATAGCGTTGGGTCAACGCACGGGCGGTTGCCGCGGCGCGTTCGTGACCTTGTTCTGAACTTTCCGGGTAGGAGAGCGCGCCCACTTCTTCGTAATGCGCCTCGACGCGGGGGAAGCGCCGCCGGCGCTCCTCGTCTGGCATGAGGGCCGGGTCGCATTTGGCTTCGGGCAGGATTTCGCCGATGCCCGGCTCCGGGCAGACGGGCAGGTCCAGCGCATCGGCGATGTGTGAGGCGGTCTGGATTGTGCGCAGAAAGGGTGACGCAAAGATGTAGTGGACCGGCACTCCTTGCAAACTCAGGCCGACCTCCCGGGCCTGCGTCTCGCCGTCGGAGGAGAGGGCAGGGTCATAGGGGCGCTGGGCGGTTCTGGCCCAGCCGGGATTCTGGAAGTCTTCTCGATTTCCATGCCTGACAATCCAAACTCGCTGGCTCACGGATCGGCTCCTCTGGTTGCGTCCATCTTAGAGCGGCGCTGCGGCGTCCGGGAGGCAGAACTGCCGTTAGGCGCCTGGGAAACACAGTTCGGCGCGCTGAAGGTAGTGTAACATAGCGAGATTGCCGGCAGCGAAAGCTGAGTCGATGGGAACGGCGGAGGGGGTGTCTTCGTTCGCGATGGCGTACACATTTACTGACCATTTCCGTGCGGCGCGGCTTTGCTTGCGGGTCAACGCGGTATTGATCGGGCTTGGTCTGGGGCTGTTGCTGTTGATCTATCCTCGGGACCTGTTTCTGACGGCGGGGATCACGCTCGGTTCGGCGTGGACGGCGCGCATTGGGGGCGGGGCGTTGATTGGGCTGGGGATCGGCCAGTTGGCGGCTGCGATGGAACGTGAACTGCGCCAGACCTCGTTGCTGGCAGCGATCGTCAGCAATGGGGCGATTGCGATCAGTTTGATGCTTTCCTATTTTGAAGGGGAGATGACGGGCCTGCATCCCGTCGGCGCGGGGATTTTGGTCGTGATTTTCGTGATCTGCCTGTTGACAGTCGTCCTGTCGGCGCCGCATATCCGGCAGAGGGCGACGCAGGTGTAGCAGTGGTCAGTGGTCAGTGGTCAGTAACGGCAGGGGTTTGAGGTGGGAGAGCGCTTTTGCGGGTGAACCTATGGTTGGGGCCGGACCGTGGCAAGGTGTGGCCGACTTGTGGGGAAGCCGCTAGCGGCTGACCGCCCGGAAGCAGGAGGTGAGGCGAAAGGCATGAGGAGGTAGAAACGACCTGGCTCGGTCCGTTCAGGATCGCGAGTCGGCGGTGACATAGCAGTAACATCGTTTTTTTGCGCTCAGTTCTTGGATAGGCGTCGTTTTTGTGCTAGGATGGAGCGTCCTGTTTGCAAATAATGGACTAGGTGCGGCTGCGAGGCGGACAGTCCGTTTGGGCAGCTGCCTGACCAGGCGGTACGGCATTCGCCCGGAGGGAAGAGAGACGATGAGCTATGATGGACGCACCTACCAGGTAACAATCGGGGCATGCAAACGCGATCTGCCGATATTTGAGGTAGCTCCGGGCGTGAAGATCGCGATTTTCAATATGCTGGGCGATACGGAGATCGTTCAGACGGCCGCGCAGATGCTGGCTGAGAGCGTGCCGGAGGAGGCCGAGGTCATTTTGGCGCCGGAGGTCAAGGCGGTGCCGCTGGGCCATGCCGTGTCGGTTGCAACCGGGCTGCCGCTTGTCGTGGTACGCAAGATTCGGAAGCCGTATATGGTCGATTGCCTGGAGACGGAGGTGGTCAGCATCACGACCGGCCAGCCGCAGACGTTATACATAGACGGCAAGGACCTGGCGCTGATCGAGAGTAAGCAGGCGCTCCTGGTCGACGACGTCGTGAGCACGGGCAGCACCCTGAAGGGACTCCGCACGCTGGTTCGATCAGGCGGTGGCCGGGTTGCCGGTGAAATGGCCGTCTTTACCGAGGGCGATCCGGACTCATGGAAAGAGATCACGGCGTTGGGGAATCTGCCTATCTTCACGGATTGAACCGGGCGAAGCGCACGACGCCGCCTCACCGGGCAAATACCCATGGTTCTGACTGAACAGTTGTCGAGAGTTGAAGAGCGATTTGAGGAGTTGGACCGGTTGATGGCCGACCCGGACGTCGTCTCCGACTACGCCCGCGTGCAGGAGCTGGCGCAGGAGCGCAGCAATCTGGAGGCCCTGGTCAACGCCTACCGCCGGTACCAGGGGCTGCAGAGCCAGTTGGCGGACAACCGGGCTCTGGTGGAGGAAAACGAGGACCCGGAGCTTTCTGAACTGGCGGAGATGGAGATCGCTGAACTTGAAGAGGAGGCGGACGGCCTGGAGGATGAGCTGCGGCGCATGCTCCTGCCCAAGGACCGGAATGACGACAAGAATGTGATCGTCGAGATTCGGGCCGGCGCGGGAGGCGATGAGGCCGGGATCTTCGCGGCGAATCTCTTGCGCATGTATACGCGCTGGGCCGATGACCACAAGTTCAAGACCGAGTTGATGAGTGTGAGCGAAACGGGTGTTGGCGGGCTCAAGGAGGCGATCTTGGAGGTTCGGGGCAAGGGCGCGTACAGCCGGATGAAGTATGAGTCAGGTGTACACCGTGTGCAGCGTGTGCCCACGACGGAAAGCCAGGGGCGGATCCATACCAGCACGGCTACGGTTGCGGTCTTGCCGGAGGCCGAGGACGTGGAGATCGAGATCAGCCCCAATGAGATGAAGGTCGATGTATTTCGCAGCAGCGGGCCCGGCGGCCAGAGCGTGAATACGACTGACTCGGCGGTGCGGCTGACGCATCTTCCAACCGGGCTTGTGATCAGCTGCCAGGACGAGAAGAGCCAGCTCCAGAACCGGTTGAAGGCGGTCCGCATCCTGAAGACCAAGCTCTACGACATTGAGCGGCAGAAGCAGTTGGAGGATCTGGGCGCGGCGAGACGCAGCCAGGTCGGGTCAGGCGATCGCAGCGAGAAGATCCGCACATACAATTTTCCACAAGGCCGCGTGACCGATCACCGGATCAACAAGACGCTTTTCCAGTTGGAGCAGGTGCTGGACGGCGATCTGGATGCGTTTATCGAGGATTTGGCTGCGTTTGACCAGGCGCAGCAGTTGCAGGCGATGGGCGAAGAAGCGTAAGGCATGTTTGAATCAAGAAAGCGTTACCCGGAACAGACCGAGCTCAAGCAGGGCTCGAATTCAGAGCAGGCGAATGGACGGGTCGACGCGTCGCCCGCCCAAGACATGGCAGACGGCGAACGGGGCGGCCGGTTGAACGGAGACGCAGCCGGGCGAGGGGACCGGTCCGGCTTGCGGCACGACCCGTTTCATTGGAGTCTGACGAAAGGGACACCGGTTGGGCGCGCGCTGGTTTCGGCGGCGCAGCGTCTGAGTGATTCGGGGAGCGAGACGGCGCGGCTGGATTCGCAGGTGCTGCTGGCGCATGTCTTGAGGAAGAATCGAAGCTGGCTCTTTGCGCATTACGAGCATGAACTCAGCGATGACGTTTGCCGGCGATACGCAGACCTGATCACGCGGCGGAGGCGGCGGGAGCCGGTGGCGTATCTGCTGGGCCGCAAGGAGTTTTACGGGCTGGAATTCGCCGTGGACCCGCGTGTGCTCATTCCACGGCCGGAGACCGAGTTGCTGGTCGATCTTGCGCTGGCGCAAATCAGTGACCGACATGGCCGGCCGGTGGTGGTGGCAGACGTCGGCACCGGGAGCGGCGCGATTGCCATCACAGTGGCGGTTCACGCGCCCGGGGCGAAGGTGTACGGAATCGACATCAGCCGCGACGCGCTGGTGGTGGCGGAGGAGAACAGGAAGCGTCTTGCGGCGGAGGGCGGCCCGCTGTTTCTGGAAGGGGATCTTTTGAGCCCGTTGCCGGAACCGGCCGACGTGATTGTGGCCAATCTTCCCTATATCGCCGACGAGGAGTATTCCGGGCTGCAGTCAGACGTTCGGGATTACGAACCGAGGGTTGCTCTGCAGGCAGGCGCCGAGGGGTTGGATCTGATTGAGCGTTTGCTGGCGCAGCTGCCGTCCCGGTTGCAGCCAAGGGGCGCGGTGCTGCTGGAGATCTCTCCCCGGCAAGGGGAGGTTGTTCAGAAGATGGCGCAGCAGCTGAATCCGAGGCCTTCCTACGTTGGGCTGCGGCGGGACTACAGCGGGCTGGTCAGGACGGTGACGCTGGAGTTCTGAACCAGCGCGTCCGCTGTACCCACAGAAGTGGACATCGCGGGCGAAGAACGGTTGCCGCGTTGACGGCGCTGGTCCCGTAGGCTGCAAGACCCGGGACTTCTGTCCGCCGACACGGTTGACCGTGTTCCGACCCCAATTGCTGGCTGAAGCCCCAAAATACCCTGGATAGCGAAGAGATGCAGAGCCGGATCGAGTTGGTCGTCCTGGACATGGACGGCACCATTTATGGCAGGAAGATTGCGGGCGGATTTTCGCCGCGCGTGCGGCGAGCGATCGCGGCTGTTCAGGAGGCGGGCACGCCGGTGACCGTTGCCACCGGGCGGATCTTCGATTTTGTGCGTTCGGTTGCGCCGGACCTGGGCATCACTCTTCCTGTGATCACCGCGCAGGGGGCGGTGATCGGCGATCCGGTCTCCGGGGAGGTGTTGTACGAGGCGCTGCTCGGGCGGGAGGCCGCGCTGCGAGTGGCATCCTGGGCGGACGGGGAGGCGCGCACGACGGTCTTCTATCTCAACAGGCCCGGGGGCCGGACGCGCATGGTCCAGAACGCGCCGGGAGGAGGCAACGGCAGCAGCGGCTGGGAGGGCTGGGACCGCGCGACCTATGATCACTGGTTCGGCAGCCCGAGGGAGATGTGCGAGAGCCTGGCGGAGGTCGTTTCCGAGCCGGGAACCCGCCCTCTGAAATTCATCACGGTCAATGACCACACGCTGGAACCGGACCAGACCGGCGCGCTCCAGCAGCGCTTTGGAGGCGGCGTGCACATGAGCCGATCGCACCGGTATCTTGTCGAGGGGACGGCTCCGACGGCCAACAAGGGGCACGGTCTCTTGTGGTTGACTGAAAGGCTGGGCATCGATCCCGAACGCGTTCTGGCCATTGGGGACAACGAGAACGATGTTCCGATGTTGCGGGAAGCCGGACTGGCGGTGTGCATGGGGCAGGCCGAGGCGGTTGTCCGTGCGGAGTCCGACTGGGTAGCGCCGACATTGGAGGAGGACGGCGCGGCCGTTGCGCTGGAGCGGTTCGTGCTGGCCGGGCCGCGGCCACTGTAAAACGAAAGATGGGCCGGCAGGAGGAGTTCCGTGCCGGAACTCAGATTTGCTTGTAATTTGGAAATTGCAACGCGGCCTGTTATACTTTCTGCGCTTTTGCATCGTGATTGCAAACAGCGAGAATCCCCCACTCGTTTCGATTGGCAGAAATCGGGCAAGATTGGCGGGGCCACCGCCAGGACCTCCATACTTTCAACGAGCGGCCCGTGCGCGCTCGGCCAAGATCAGAGTCTAATCCAGCGGCCTGCAGAAACATCAGGGCCTCATTAGCTGCAGCCGCGAGCAAATTCACTGTAAGCAGTTGACAACCCTTATTCACTACGATCAAGGAGAATGCAGACCATGCAAGAGAAGCGCAATGTAACCCGACGCCAGTTTTTGCGGATGACTTCCGCTGTTGGCGCAACCGCATTCCTGGCTGCGTGCGCGGCGCCGGCTGCGCCGGCCGCGGACGGCGGGGGAGACGGCGAGGCCATGGCGGAGATGGTTTCTCTGCGTTACCAGTCGCGTGAGCCGGAACGGGCGGCAGGCATCGCCGAGCTGTGGAAAGAGTTTTATCCCCAGTTCCAGGAAGCCAATCCAAACGTTGAGGTTGAATTCCTGCCTGATCCGGGCGGCGCCAACCGGCGCGAGGGCGCTCTGAGCGCGATGGTTGCCGGCAACGCCCCCGACCTGACCGAGTGGTGCTGCTCCAGCTCCACCTTCTTCATGCAGAAGGGTGAGACCCTGAGCTTGCAGCCCTATATCGACCGGGATGCAGAGGAAGTCAACCTGGACGACTACTACGAAGCGCAGTTCGATCCGTGGACGCTGGACGGGGACATTCACCTGATGCCGCGATTCACCGGCACGCAGGTCATTTATTTCAACAAGGACATGTTCGACGCCAAGGGCGTTGAGTATCCGCCGCAGGAGTGGGGCGCCTGGAACTGGGAGGATTACACCAATCTTCTGCGCCAGTTTGCCGATGCCGACGGCCAGCCTCAAATTTGGGGCACGTCCAACTACGGTTTGAACGCCAACTGGCTGACGCAGTACTGGCTGCGCGGTTTTGGCGCAAACATGGTGGACCAGGAGGACAACACCCACTGCGGGTTGGACAGCCCGGAAGCGTACGAATCCCTGGAATGGATGCGCGGCATCATTCACGATGAGCCGCTGTTCGCCTACGGCGCCGACATTGGCATGGGCGTGGTCGAGCTCTTCCTGGGCCAGCGCATCGCGCTGATGGAGATTGGCCCCTGGAACCTGGGCGTTCAGGCTGACGGCGCGACGTTCCGCTGGGACGTGGCCCCGATGCCGGACGGCCCCGCCGGCCATACGACGCACCAGTCCGTAGACGGCACGATGGTCTGGAAGGGAACGGGCTACCCGGAGGAATCCTGGGAGCTGATGAAGTGGCTGACGAGCCCGCTGTACGGACGGCTTTACATCACATGGGCGCAGAAGCAGCCTTCACGCAAGAGCCTGCTGCCTGAGTATGCGAGCATCATGCGCGCGGCCAATGAGAAGTTTGACGACATCAATCTGGATGTATTCACAGACTCTGTAGGCCAGGACATCGGCGGACCGGAGGAGATGTTTGCGGAGGATCTGATCACGAAGAATCAGATCCTGTCGCCCGCCTTCGACCTGGTGATGTTGCTGGGTGAGCATCCTGTTGATCTGATCGTCGATCACGCTGGCGTGGCGACCCGATTCAATCGGGGCGAGATCAATGTGGAAGACCTGGGCGCGGAGCTGGACAAGCTCAGTTAAGCCGTCGATCTGAAGGCGTGGGAGGGTCGCCTCCCACGCCTTTGTATAACTGACCCATCGGGTCTGCGACGCAGGAAAAACAGCGGCCGGGGGCTCGCCGCGCGACAGACCGCAGGCTGCGTGACTGATTGAACGGGGAGACAGATGGCCAGCATCAGCGAAAGCCAAACACAGAGAGGCCTTTCGTCCTGGTTCGGGCGGAGCGGAAAGCCGATGAAACCGTCCACGCGAGAGGCGTGGTACGGTTACCTGCTCGCGTCACCCTGGATCATTGGGTTCATCGTCTTTACGGTGGGGCCGATGCTGGCTTCGCTCATTATCGGGATGTACCGCACAGACTTTCTGACTGAGACGACTTTTGTCGGTCTCAAGTGGTATCAGAATGTCCTGCGGGACAGTCTTGTGCGCAAGGCGTTGATCAACACGGCGATATTCAGCTTTACGGTCGTGCCAATCAACACCGCGCTGGCGCTGTTGATTGCGGTGATGCTGAACCAGGGCATACGGTTGCAGAGCTTCTGGCGCACGGTCTACTATCTGCCTTCGGTCGTGTCGGGCGTCGCGGTGTCCCTGCTGTGGAAGTGGTTGTACCAGCCGGACATCGGTCTACTGAATTCGATCCTGGGACCGATCCTGCGTCCATACGGGATCGATCCGCCCCGTTGGATTTTCAGCCAGGAGTGGGCGTTGCCGTCGCTGATCATCATGGCCTTCTGGGGCGCGGGCGGCGCCATGCTGATTTATTTGGCGGGGCTGCGAGGGATTCCGACATCTCTATACGAGGCGGCGGAAATCGACGGCGCGAGTTCTTTCCGGCGGTTTTTCGCGGTTACGCTGCCTCTGCTCACGCCCACGATCTTCTTTAATGTCGTTCTCAACATCATCATCTCGTGGCAGGTATTCACGCAGGCGCTGGTGATGACGCGCGGCGGCCCAAACAATGCAACGCTGACGATGGTGTTGCACATCTACAACACCGGCTTTCAGAATTTCTATTTCGGCTACGCGTCCGCCCAGGCCTGGTTCCTCTTTGTCATTGTGCTTATTTTCGTCATTCTTGCGCTGCGGAGCGCGTCTTCCTGGGTGCATTACGAGCGGGTTTAGCCGGTTGATTCAGGAGCAATTGAGGCGGGAGAAACTTGCATGGCAACCACTGTCCAAACGAGACCTGCAGTACACGGCGTCGAGCGAATTGGCAGCAGTAAGCTGACCGAGGCGATCTATCGCATTCTACTCTACGGCTCGGTGATCGTGGGCGGTGTTATTTTCGCTATTCCCTTCTATTGGATGCTGCGCACTTCGGTCATGCCGACAACGCAGGTCTACCTCTTCCCGCCGGAATGGTGGCCTGAACGTTTTGAGTGGCATCACTTCAAGACGCCCTTTGCCGTTTTCCCATTTGCCAGGTTTTTCTTGAACAGCACATTCATCGCGGCGGGCAGCGCGATCGGCGCGGCGCTATCTTCTTCTGTGGTTGGATTCAGTTTCGCGCGACTCCGCTTTCCGCTGCGGGACATCATGTTTGTGGTGGTGCTGGCGACGATGATCCTGCCGGAACACGTTCGCCTGGTGCCCACCTACCTGCTCTTCGTACAGCTTGACTGGATCGGCACGTACCGGCCCCTTATCATTCCGAACTGGTTTGCGCCGGCCTTTTATGTCTTTCTGATGCGCCAGTTTTTCATGACGATTCCCAGGGAACTGGATGACTCGGCCATGATTGACGGCTGCAATCCGAACGGCCTTTACTGGCGCATTCATATGCCCCTGAGCCTGCCCGCGCTGGGCGTTGTCATTATTTTCATGGTGACCAGCCAGTGGAATGATTTTCTCTATCCGCTCATCTACATTCAGGGCGTAACCAACTATACGGTGGCGCTGGGCCTTCGCTTGTTTGAAGGGCATATGACCAATAACATGCAGGCGCTGATGGCGGCTTCGATTCTCGGTGTCCTGCCGACGATCATCTTGTTCTTCTTTGCCCAACGCTACTTTGTTCAGGGC
The DNA here is from genome assembly GCA_022823185.1 of Caldilineaceae bacterium. Taxonomy (GTDB): domain Bacteria; phylum Chloroflexota; class Anaerolineae; order Caldilineales; family Caldilineaceae; genus Bin5. The sequence continues at coordinate 270,025 of JAJDXQ010000020.1, read as the reverse complement.
ATCGTCGTATCAGGCGTCAAAGGGTAGGTTTTGGCATCACCGGAGACCGGGTCGAAAGGCATTTAGGGCTGAGCGAGGCGCGGCTTCCGTTACAGCATGAGGGATGGCAAATTGCGTACAAAAGAGGAAGACAAAGAGCTTGATTACTTGTTCGACCTTCAGGGCTATGTCGTTCTGAAAGGCGCAATCGCGAAGGATGACCTGGCTGAGATGAACGGCTGGGTGGACGAGCATTGGGCCTTTGTGGAGAATCCGCCGATCCTGGGCGAAGCGCAACTGGACGTGAATCCGGATGAGGAATACTGGATTGGCAATGTGGAGATCCACAGCTACGGGAAGGACGACGGCGTCAATTTCCAGAATATCGTTGAAGGGGGGGCTGTTTTTGAGCGGTTGATCGATCATCCCTCCTGGTATCCGCTTGCCGCCCGCTATATCAACGAGGTCAACGGCGTCTCAATCCATGAGAACCTGCTCAATGTGCGGGGTCCAGGCGGCTTTCTGTACATTCACTGCGGCGGCCACACGCCGCTCTTCTACCTCACCTTTCGCCAGCACAATACCGGCGCGTGGATGGTCGGCCAGATCAATGTGCTGATGGCTCTGGAGGACATCGGGCCCGGCGACGGTCCTACGGTTCTGGTGCCCGGCAGCCACAAGGCGACGGAGGTTCATCCGCGTCTGGAGCTGGATGGCAAGGGCATTGTTTCGGCCCACCACGAAAGGGAGGCGGCCGGAACGGCACTGGGGATGAAGGAGATCTACCTGGAGGCCGGAGACGCCGTGTTCTTCACCGACGCGATCACGCACGGTTCAGCCGAGCGCACCAACCCGGGATACCGCCGCTCGGTCATCTACCGCTACTCGCCCCGTTACTTGCGCACGCGTTTCAACTACCAGCTGTCACCGGAGCTGGCTGGGCGGCTGACTCCGGAGCGACGGGCCATACTCGAGCCGGTTGCGCCGCGGGGCAGAATGCTGACGCCGGTCGGCGGCGGGTAACGGCTGCGTCCCCGCCCGGCCCGGTTTTCCACGCCATACGCAATGGACATTCTCTATATTCATCCAGCGAAACAGGAAGTCGAAGCGCGCTATGACAAGTTTCGGTCCTGTCCGCCCTATCCGTTCATTCCGGTTGGCGTGGTGGGTTTCGTCAACATGCTGCGGGCGGAGGGGTACAACGTCCGCGGTCTGAACCTGCCCGTTGAACTGCTGCAGCGCCCAACTTTCAGTTTGCGCCAGTGGCTGCGCAGCCAGCGCATCGCGCCCAAACTGGCGCTGATCGACCTCCACTGGTACGAACACTCCTTTGGCGCCATTGCCGTAGCTCAGGCTGTGAAAGAGACGCTGCCCGACACCACTGTGGTGATCGGCGGCCTGACGACGTCGTACTACGGTGAGGAGATTCTGGCCGACTTTCCCTACGTTGACTATGCGGTGCGCGGGGACGCTGAGGAGCCTTTGCGTCAACTTGCGGCGCAGGTGGTGGGGAAGGGGTCCTCTCGGGTTGATGACATCCCCAATCTGATTCGCCGGCCAGGGGGCGCGCAGAGGCCGGAACAGAATCTCGGCTTCTATTTTGCCGACTCCGCCACGCTGGACAGCCTGGACTTTGTGTCGATGGACTGGCTTTCGAATGAACGGGCGTATGCAGCGCTGCAGTATTCAGGGGCCGGGTTGATGACGCTGCGCAAGCCGAAACTGCTCAGCCACTGGCTGACGGTGGGGCGGGGATGCGTGTTTGACTGCATCTACTGCGGCGGCGGCAAGGAATCTCACAGCGAGCTGGCCGGCCGCAACGGCTACGTGATGCGTTCTCCGGAGGCGGTGGTGGAAGATGTGGCCCGTTTGGCGGCGAAGGGTTTCCAGCAGGTCAATCTTTCACTGGACATCGCCACCTACCCCGCCAGATGGTGGCGGGCGTTTTTTCAGCAGCTGCGGGACCGGGAGATTCGGATCGGCATCTACAATGAGTTTTTCCAGCTTCCGTCCAACGACTTTATCGACGAGATGTGCGCCGCGGCCGACCTGGCCCATACGGAGGTCGCGATCTCGCCGCTCTCGGGGGACGAGGAGGTGCGGCGAACCAACGGCAAGTTCTATACGAACGAACGCTTCCTGCGGATGTTGGAGACGCTCAAGAAGCATGAGGTGCCGATCTTCATCTATTTCAGCCTGAATCTGCCTGGGGAGACGCCTCAGACTTTCAAGAAGACGCTTCAACTGGCTGACCAAATCGGCAAGACCTATCCCCATCACCTCCTCCGTATGCTCAACCCCTGCCATACGCTGGACCCGATGTCGCCGATGAGCCGCCAGCCGGAGAGTTTCGGCATGGACGTTCAGTTCACGCGTTTTCGGGACTACTATGAGTACTGCAAAGGGACGGGCTGGGAGCCTCGCAGGGTTGTACGGGGTCAGCACCGGGGATTCGAGATGGCGAGCCGGCCCACGCGGATTGTCGAGCAGATGGCGCAGATCTGGGATGTATTCGCCCAGGCCCAGGAATTCCGGTGCTTCCCGGTTCCGCGAGGCTGGTAGGGAACAGGGCGGCGGGGCCGAAGGCGAGTGTTTGCGGATGTGACAGGCGGGTCGCGTGCCAGTATCCAATGGGAAGTCGCGGCATCTCTTTTTTTGGCCGGTTTTTCGACTGACCGGTCAGTTTAGACGGTTGGAGAGTGTGGGAGAGCAATGAGCGAGCAACCTGCGCGGGGTCCGGAATCGACAAGGGAGCGCATCCTGGACGCGGCTCTGAGCGTATTCAGCTACAAGGGCTACCACGACACGCGGCTGGACGAGATTGTCGCCGAGTCGGAGACGTCGAAGGGCTCGATCTACTTCCACTTCCCGAATAAGGAGCGGCTGTTCCTGGCGCTGGTGGAGAAGTTTGCCGATCTGGTCGAGCGCCGTGTTACGGAGGCGATCGCGCAGGAGACAACCCCGATGGCCAAGGTTGAGGCCGGGTTGGAGGCCTGCCTGGAGGCGTTTGGCCGTTACCGCCGCCCCGCCAAGGTGATGCTCGTCCAGGCGACAGGATTGGGCACGGTGTTTGAGGAGAAACGGCTGGAGATCAATGAACGGTTCGCGAAACTGATCCGTATCTACCTGGATGAGGCCGTTGAAGCCGGCGAGATCGAGGCGGTCGACACCGATGTCGTGGCGTATGCGTGGCTGGGCAGCATCTACCATCTGACGATACGCTGGGTCTACAGCGGTGAACCGGAGCCTGCGCGGATTGTGAGCGCGCTGGTGCCGATGCTGCTGCGCAGCGTCAAGTATGTAAAGAAGTGAACTGCAAGGGACGCGATTTATTGGGGCGGAACTGATGACTTCACGTAGACGCGGAGAAGGCGCCGCCGAAAGGCGCTTCTCCCGGGACGCCGCGTGGATGGAGGGCGTCGAGAGCGGCAGGCAGGGCGAATACAGTGTGGCGCGGCACGGGCGGCTTGTGAGCGCCAGTCGTCCGGCGGGGGAGCTGGCGGCGGCGCGTTTTCTGCGGGCGGCAGAGGGGCAGGAGCGCTTCATGTGGCGTGATGGCCGTCAGGGGATCACGCTGGCGGGCTCTGGGGTGGCCGCCCATCTGATCGGTTACGGTCGCGGGCGGTTCGACGCGATTGCAAGGCAGGCAAGCGAGTTGTTCGCTTGCGCAGAGACTGGTTCCGGCCTTCGTCGCGGTCCGGGCGGCAGATCGGAACTGGCGCTTCCGCGGATGTTCGGCGGCTTTGCCTTTCGGGAGGACTTTGTGCCGGACATGGTCTGGACCGGCTTCCATCCGGGCCATTTCATTCTTCCCCACTACCAGTTTGTGTCACAGGAAGGAGAGAGCTGGCTGACAATTAACGCTCTGCTGGCCCCGGAGGAGAAAGCCTCGTCTGTCCTGCCCCTCTTGGAGGAGGCGCTGGCTGCGCAGGCCGAACTGCTGTGCGGAACGGAGCCTGGCGTCGACGGCCAGGCAGGGGGAGTGGAAGCCGGGGCGGGCGCGGGGGATGAGCTTGAAATTGCGTACCCCATGCCCTACGCCGAATGGGCGCAGCTGGTCGAGGGGGCCCGACAAACGTTCGCCAGCACGGCGCTGCAAAAGGTGGTGCTGGCGCGAACCGCCCAGCTGCGGGCAGGTGAACGGATTGGAATCTCGCAGGCGCTGACCCGTCTTTGCGGCAACTACCCGGACTGCTTCAGCTTTCTGTTCGAGCCGCAGGCCGGGCATGCTTTTCTCGGGGCAACGCCGGAGTTGCTTGTGCGCGTTCGGGGCGCTGCATTGGAGACGATGGCCCTGGCCGGATCGATTCAGAGAGGGGCGACCGAAGAGGAGGACGCGGCGCTGGCGGCGGCTCTGCTGGCTTCGAGCAAAGACCGTCATGAACACGGTCTGGTTGTGAATGGGGTGCGTGAACTGCTGACGCCGTTGAGCAGCGAACTTACCGTAGCTGGCGAGCCGGCCGTCCTTGTCCTTCGAAATATTCAGCATCTGTACACCCCGATCAAGGCGATGTTGAAAAGGAGCGGCGGCGTGTTGCCGCTGGTGGAGAGGCTGCACCCGACACCGGCGATGGGGGGAACCCCGCGCGAGCTGGGGATGGATTTCATCCGGGAAAATGAGCCGACGCTGCGCGGCTGGTACGCCGCGCCGGTCGGCTGGATAGACAGCGCCATGGATGGGGCCTTTGCGGTCGCCATCCGCTCGGCCATCGTGCAGAAGGAGCGGGCCTGGGCCTATGCCGGCGCGGGCATTGTTCCCGATTCCGTGCCGCGGAATGAGTGGGAAGAGACGGGATGGAAGTTCCAGCCGATCATCAACGCGGTGGCTGGCAGGCAGGCGGCATGAGCGCTGAACCAGTCGATTGCAACCCAAACCTGGCGTTTGCGGAGACGCTGGTGGAGGGGCTGGCCGCTGCCGGGATGCGGGCGGTGTGCATTGCGCCGGGGTCGCGCTCGACGCCGCTGGCGCTTGCGTTTGACGCGCACCCTGCGGTCGAGACTTTCGTGCATCTGGACGAGCGTTGCGCCAGCTTTTTTGCGCTGGGCTTGGCCCAGGCAGGCGGCCGGCCGGTGGGGCTTGTTTGCACTTCAGGCACGGCGGCAGCGGAGTTCCATGCCGCGGTCGCGGAAGCCTATATGGCGGGCGTGCCGCTCGTGGTGATCACGGCGGACAGGCCGCCGGAACTGCGGCACAGCGGCGCCAACCAGACGATCGACCAGGTTAAGATGTACGGCGATCATGCGCTGTGGGCTGTGGACGCGGGGCTGGCCGAACGGGATGCGCCTGGGGCGGCGCTGCGCAATGTGCGCACGCTGGCGGCCCGATCGGTTGGTGTGGCGGACGGGCTGCGGAAGGGACCGGTCCACATCAACATCCCATTTCGCAAACCGTTGGAACCGGAGGCGCCATACAGGCCCAGGTTTGAGCGGGAAACAGGCGGCTCTGCACAGCACGGTGTACTCATGCCGACGGCGGGGCAGCTGGACCGGATGGCCGAACTGGTTGCCGCGCACGAGCGGGGCTGGATCGTTTGCGGTCCCTGGGCGGGCACGCCGCCGACCTGCCTGGTCGAGGCGGCGGCGAAGCTGGGGCAGCGCACGGGCTACCCGATATTTGCCGACCCCCTCTCAGGGCTGCGCTTTGGCGCGCATACGGAGGCGGCGCACGTCGCGGGCAGCTACGAGGGCTTTCTGCAACATGGGACGGGATTCGAGGCCCCCCAGGTCGTAATCCGGCTGGGCGCGATGCCGACTTCGAAATCCCTGAACGAGTACCTGGATCGGGAGGCGCCCCCCTTTCAGGTACACATTCGGAGCAGCGGCGTGTGGGCGGACGACAGCCACCGCGTGCGCTCCTTCTTGCAGGTCGATGAGGCTGCCTTTTGCAAGGGGCTGGCAGACCGGATCCACAGAGGACCGGGGAGCTGGGCCGAGTCGGTGATGGCCGCGGAACGGCGTTGCGCTGGCATTCAGCGTGCGTTTCTGGAGGCTTCATGGTTCGACGCGGCCGCAGTGGCCGCGAGCGTTGAAGCGCTGCCAGCGGGGGCCAATCTTGTTGCCGGCAACAGTCTGCCGGTGCGCCACGTGGACCAGTTCGCGGGGCCGGTTGGCAGGCGGATTCGGGTCTTCGGGAACCGGGGGGCGAGCGGCATAGACGGCGTAATCTCAACCGCGATGGGCGTCGCCGCGGCGGGCCGGGACGCGCCGACGATGTTGATCGTCGGCGACGTCAGCTTTTGCCACGACATGAACGGGTTGCTGGCGGCGAGCAGGCATGGGCTGGACAACATCACCATTGTGCTGTTGAACAATGGCGGCGGGGGCGTCTTTCGGCGGTTGCCCATCGCGGAGGGCCATGCGCAGTTCGAGAGGCTGTTTCTCACGCCGCCCGAACTTGATTTCGGACAGGCTGCGGCGCTGTACGGTTTTGCGTTCGTACGCATTGAGGAAGAAGATCGAGCCGGCCTGGCGCGGGCGCTCGGCGCGTCGGTCAAGGGCGGGAAGGCAACCATCGTTGAGGTACGGACTGATGGCGCGCGCGATGAAAAGTTGCGGCGAAAATTAATGGCGGAAATTCAGAAATACGGGGAGGAAAACTCGTGACGATACCTGGTAGCGCCGACTGGCAGGCGGTGGCGGAGTACAGCGACATCACCTATCACAAAGCGGACGGGATGGCGCGCATCGCGTTCGACCGACCGGAGAAACGCAACGCGTTCCGGCCTGAAACGATCGATCAGATGATTGAGGCCTTCAAGGATGCTTGGGCCGATGATCAGACGGGCGTCGTACTGCTGACCGGCAACGGCCCCTCGCCCAAGGACGGCGTGCATGCGTTTTGCGCCGGGGGCGACCAGCATGTGCGGGGCCACGCCGGCTATGTGGATGACAAAGGTGTGGCGCGGCTGAATGTGTTGGAGCTGCAACGAATGATGCGGACGATGCCCAAACCGGTGATCGCGCTCGTGAATGGATTCGCGATCGGGGGCGGCCATGTGCTCCACGTGATCTGCGACCTCTCACTGGCCTCCGAAAACGCGATCTTCGGCCAGACCGGTCCGATTGTCGGCAGTTTCGACGGCGGGCTGGGGGCATCCTATCTCGCGTCGATCGTTGGCCAGAAAAAGGCGCGCGAGATCTGGTACTTGTGCCGCCAGTATTCGGCGCAGGAGGCGCTGGAGATGGGGCTGGTGAACAAGGTGCTGCCGACGGTGGAGGCGCTGGAGGAGGAGGGCGTGGACTGGGCCCAGGAGATTCTGCGGAAGTCGCCGATCGCGATCCGGTTCCTCAAGGCCGGCTTTAACGCCGACCTGGACGGCCAGACCGGTCTGCAGGTTCTGGCAGGCGACGCCACGATGCTCTTCTACATGTCCGACGAGGGCAAGGAGGGAAGGAACGCATTCAACGAGCGGCGCAAACCGGACTTTCGCCAGTTCCCCTGGAGGCCGTAGGCTGAACGGCTGGGACTGGGGGCTGGCCCACTGTCGCGGCGGCGCGGTGACGAACAGGGAGGCGTTGCGGGGGGGGAATCCCCTCGGCGCAAGGGAAGCCGCCTGCGGCTGACCGCCTGAAACTGAGAGTGGCCAGTGCGGCAGCCGCATCTGAGGTGGTTGCTACGGCTTTGAATTGGCTGGATTCTGAGAAGCTGTTTGAAAAGGGTCAATTGGGCGCCAGACGGCGCACCATGAGACGCATCATAGCGATATGGATTAAGGCGACACTGCTTTCGGGCAGTCGTTCATCGTCTTTACAGAGGCGACGATTGAGGCCAAGCCAAGCGAAGGTGCGCTCCACCACCCAACGACGGGGCAATACGGCGAAACCTTTTTGCTCTTGCGGGCGGTGGACAGGTTTAAGGCGAAAGCGAAAACGCCGCGCAACCCATCTCTGCAAAGAGCCGCGATCGGCGCCGTCACCCCAGATAAGACGCAGTTTCTGGCCGAAACCGCAGCCTCGTCTGAGCAGTTGCCGCGCCCCATCGCGGTCAGGCAGGTCGGCAGCATTGACCAGGGCGGCCAATGTGAGTCCCAGCGTATCGACAAGAAGAAGCCGATTCCGTCCTGTGATGCATTTGCCGCCATCGTAACCCCGCACACCTGCCGGTGTATGGCCAGTCTTGACTGTCTGACTATCGATATTGCCAGCCGTTGGATGCTTGTGTCGTCCGATTTTATGACGAACACGCACTCTGACCGTCTCATGCAACCTGCGCCAGGCGCCATCGTCCCGCCACTGCCTGAAGTAGGTGTAAACACTCTGCCACGGCGGAAAACTACTCGGCAGCATTCGCCACTGGATGCCACCCACAGTCAGGTAGAGAATGGCATCAGCCATCAGACGCATATCCAGGCTGCGTGGTCGCCCACCCGGTTTGGCTGCGGGAATCAGATGCTGGATAATAGACCACTGGCTGTCAGTCAAATCTGCTGGGTATCGTTTTGTTTTCACAAAAACTACGTATACCACAATTTGGCCGACAGCCTTTACTATTCAAACAGCCTCTGAGAGATGAACTGTCCATGTTCCCGCTGTGTCGAGACTGGCTGAGGTGGCGCGCCCTGGCAACGCCGGACAAGCTGGCGGTCCGGTTTGACGGACGGTCGGTGAGTTACGCCGCGCTGGATGGATTGGTCGACAGGCTTACGGCAGGGCTGGCGGCGCGGGGCGTGAGGCCGGAAGACAGGGTGGCGACGCTGGTCGACAACAGTGTAGAGGCCGTCGCGTTCATCCATGCGGCGGCCCGCTTCGGGGCAGTGCTTGCGCCTCTCAATACAAGGTTGACGGCCGCGGAAAGAGAGCGGCAGCTGAGGCTAGCGGAGCCGGCCCTGGTTGTGGTCGATGACTACGGGGCCGCTCTTGGCAATGGCAGGGATGGAGACGGGCGGCCGGCAACGCCGGCGGGACGCGGAGCGCCGTTACAGCTGCCGGACGTCGCGGCGCTGGCGGGCCTGGCCGAGGAAGGGGCGTCGGTCGGGCGGCCAGGAGGCGCGGAACAGGCTGCGCAACCCGCTTTGCGGGAGGCGCAGGTACAGTCGATCATCTTCACCTCCGGTACGACCGGCAGACCCAAGGGCGTGCAGCTCAGCTTTGGCAACCACTTCTGGAGCGCGGTCGCCTCAGCCTGTCGTCTGGGGGTGGACACAGAGGACCGCTGGCTGAGCTGTCTGCCGCTCTACCATGTTGGCGGGCTGGCGGTCGTCTTCCGGTCTTGTCTTTACGGCACGGCGGTGGTCCTTGAGCGGGGCTTCGACCTGGACCGGTTTCAGCGCTGCCTGCGCGAGGAGAGGGTGACGCTCACCTCGCTCGTGCCGACGATGCTGCACAGGCTCCTCCGCAGTTTACCGGCGGCGGAGTGGCCGGAGAGCCTGCGCATGGTGCTGTTGGGCGGCGCGGCCGCGCCTCCGGAGCTGCTGGCGGCGGCGCGCGAGGCGGGGGCGCCGGTTGCGGCGACCTACGGAATGACCGAGACGGCCTCGCAAGTCGCGACCTCGTTGCCGGCGGACGTGCTGCGCAAGCCGGGGAGCGTGGGGCGGCCGCTGCTGTTCACGGAGCTTCGCATCGTGGACGGCGACGGCGAAACCGCGCCGGCGGGCGAGATCGGAGAGATTACGGTGCGCGGGCCGCAGGTGTCGGGTGGATACTTCCGCGACCCCGTCGCGACGGATTCAGCGCTGCGGGAGGGCTGGCTATATACTGGAGACATGGGCCTGCGCGATGCCGACGGGGACGTGACCGTGGTGCAGCGGCGAACGGATATGATCGTCAGCGGCGGAGAAAACATCTACCCGGCTGAAGTGGAGGCGGCGCTGCGGGAGCACGCTGCGGTGGCCGACGTCTGCGTTGTCGGGTTGCCCGACGCAGAGTGGGGACAGCGGTGCGCGGCAGCGGTTCAGCTGCGCGAAGGGGAAAGCGTCAGCGCGGAGGCGCTCCTGGCCTTCAGCCGGAGGCGCCTGGCCGGATATAAGCAACCGCGCGCCAGGTTCGTGCGTTTCGTTGATGCGCTGCCGCAGACCGGTTCGGGCAAGACGGCGCGGCGCGAGGTTGAAAGAACGTTGAGGAAACTCATTTCAGAAGAGAGGGATATGTCATCATGATAAGTCAGGAACAGATTGATTACTTCGCCGAGAACGGTTACCTGCGCTATGGCCGGGTACTGGACATGGCTGAGGTGGAGGAGATGCGGAGCGCGCTTGACAAGGTGATCGCCATTGAATCGGCCGGCGGCGATGATTCGGAGGTGGAGTTCAAGTTTGGGCACAGGCGGGGCGCGGCGATGGAGGATGTCTCCGAGGAGCAGTCCAAGCGCGTCATCACGCAGTATGTGAATATGTTCAAGCGGGAGCCGCTGTATGAGCGGCTGCTCCACCACCCGGTGATTTCCGGTGTGGCGTGCGCGCTGTTGAACACGCCGCGCGTGCGTCTGTGGCATGATCAGATCATATCGAAGCCGCCGGGAGACAACGGGCATTTTCGCTTTCACCAGGACTTCTACCTGTGGCCGTTGCGGGAACCCCGCATCGTAACCTGCTGGCTGGCGCTGGATGACGCGACGCCCGATAACGGCTGCATGCATGTGGTGCCCGGTAGCCATAAGGACCCTCGATTTGGACTTGAGTCCTATGCGGCGGAGCTGGCGGCGCGTGCGGCCGCGGAGGCGGAGGGACGCGAGATCGAGGAGTCCGAGCGCCAGAAGATGGCCTACGAGCCAGCGGAGATTGGGAAGCCGGTCGAACTGAAGGCCGGAGAGTGCATGTTCCACCACTGTCTCAACTTTCATGCGACGCCGGCGAATGTGACCTCCCGGCAGCGGCGGGCCCATGTGATGATCTTCATGGCGGAGGGCGTAAGGGTAAAGCTGGACCAGTCGCCGGGCCATCCGCTGATCCCGAATTTCACGGTGGGCGACGGCGAGGAGCTGATGGGCGAAGGGTTCCCGCTCTCGGCGCCGGAGAGCAACCGGTGGGAGAGCAGGAACTGACGGGTGTCCGTTCCTGTAGAATGAAGGGCCCGGCGAGTGTTCAACCGGGCCAGGTCTGCCGGAGCCAGGAATGCCGCCCCTCGTTACATTCCCAAGAGGGAACAGCGCGGCCTTCGATTCGCTTGTCTATAGGTTAAGAGTGGACAGACGCTGGCCGAAGACATACCCGCAAATTGCCTAGAACGGGCTGCCGGAGGCCCGAGCCTGAACGCCAGCGCCCATGAATGACACCTACCACTTGCACAGTTGGGGCGATGACGGAAACACGCCGGTCCTGCTCCTGCACGGGTTCACCGGGCACGGGGGGAGTTGGGCCGCGGCAGGTCAGGCGTTTGCGGCGGAGGGATTCCGGGCGCTGGCGCCGGACCTGCTGGGCCATGGCCGCTCTCCGCACCCGCGCGCTTCCTCCCGTTACAAGATGAGGCGGGCGGCGGATGATCTGGCTGGGCTGCTGGCGGGCGTCACGGAGGAGACGGTCCATCTGTTGGGCTATTCGATGGGCGGGCGGCTTGCGCTCTATTTCGCGTTGGCCTTTCCTGGGAGGGTGAAGACATTGACGCTGGCGAGCGCGTCTCCGGGGCTGGCGTCGGCGGCGGAACGGGCCGAGCGGAGGGGATGGGACAATGCGCTGGCGGACCACATCGAGAAGGATGGCGTCGAGGCGTTCGTGGACTACTGGGAAGCTCTGCCGATGTGGAAGAGCCAGCGGCAGAACCTCTCGGAAGAGCAACGGGCGCAGCTGCGGGCGCAGCGCCTGAAGAACCGGCCCAGTGGTTTGGCGAACAGTCTGAGAGGGATGGGAACGGGGGCTCAACCCGGACTCCATGCCAAACTGCCTTCTCTGGCGGCGCCAACTCTGCTCCTCGCGGGGGCTGAGGACGGGAAGTTCGTCAGAGTAAACCAGCGGATGGCTGACAGCGTTCCAAACGCGCGACTGGTCGTTTTTCCGGCGACGGGGCACGCCATCCACCTTGAGCGACCAACTGCCTTTGCGCGAGCGGTACTCAGCTTCTGGCATTCAGCCGCCAGGTCACCCACAGTCGCATAAGGTAGCCCTGCGGTCGCCGGGCACTGCGGCCCCTTCTGGCGCGCCAGATTAAGCGGTACCGCGGGGTCGGGCTATAATTGGTGCGCACGTTGGGCAGAAACACGGGAGTTCTGATGCCTGGCAAACAGATGCGGACGAGAAATGGATCGGAGACGGCTGGGCGTACAACTTCTATGGTCGCTGCTGCTGGCCCTGCTGGTTTATATCGGGTTGATCGTTTACGGAGACTGGCGCCAGTTGTCGGCGCTGCTGGCAGACTTCCCGTGGGGGTGGCTGGCGCCGACGCTGGCGCTGACCCTGGTGAACTTTGGCGTGCGGCTGCTGAAATGGCACTGGTACCTCAGGCTGATCCGGACGCCGATCAGTTTCGGTCAGAGCGCCCGCATTTACGGCATCAGCTTCCTGATGATGATGACGCCGGGAAAGGTGGGCGAGTTTGTAAGGGCGTTCATGGTGCGCAATGTCAGCGGCGCCCCGGTTTCGGTGGTGGCGCCGGTGGTTCTGGCCGAGCGGATGACGGACGGGCTGGCGATGATCTTGCTGGCGGGGATCGGGCTGCTGGCGGTTGACGACGCAAGGATTCGATTGGCGGCGGTGACCGCGCTGTTGGCGATCGCGGCGATCATTGTCGCGATCCAGATTCGGCCGCTCGCGCTGTGGTACCTGGGGCTGGGACACCGGTTGCCGCTGGTAAACCGCTTTGCGGACAAGCTGTCCGCATTCTACGAGAGCAGCTATTTTCTGCTGCAGCCGAAGTACCTGGCTGCCTCGGTCCTGATCGGCGTTTTCAGCTGGGCGAGCCAGGGCCTGGCCTTCTACCTGGTCCTGTTGGGCTTCGGCGCGGTTGCGGGGGTCGGCGCGATGCTGACGTCAATCTCCGCGTTCAATATGAGCACGGTGGTGGGCGCGGTGGTGGCGACCCCTGGCGGATTGGGGGGCGTGGAGAGTTCGCTGGCGGCTCTCAGCATCCAGCTGCTGGGATTGTCGCGGCCGGCGGCAGCGGCGGCCGCGCTGTTGATCCGTTTCGCCACGCTGTGGTTTGGCGTTGCCATCGGCCTTGTCAGTCTGGCGCTCTGGCCGCATCTGCTGACAACACAGAAGAAACCTGAGACTGAGGCGCAGGAGGTCTGATCAAGACAATCGTAGGCCGAGCCTCCTGCATGGGTTTACGTTACGGGGCGAGTTGATACTATGTGGAAAGTCGATCTGCACTCTCACACCATCTACAGTAAAGACTGTTTGACCAGGCCGGAGGAGGCGATCGCGCGTGCGCGCAGTTTGGGCCTGGATAAACTGGCGATTACCGAACACAACAATCTGGCGGGGGCTCTGAGGGCGAAGGAGCTGGCACCGGATCTGATTATCGTCGGGGAAGAGATCATGACCACGCATGGGGAGCTGATCGCGTATTTCGTGAAGGAGGAGGTGCCGCGGGATCTGTCGCCGCAGGAGACAATAAGACGGCTGCGCGAGCAGGGCGCGGTAATTGCGATTCCCCATCCGCTGGACTCGTTGCGAAACTCGGCGATGGGTATGGCGAACGTGATGGAGGTAATCGACCAGGTTGACGCGATCGAGGTGCGCAACGCACGCTGCGTGCGCCCGCACGACAATCTTGCGGCGCTGGCGCTGGCGCAGGAGCGGGGGCTGTTGATCACGGCCGGCAGCGACGCGCATATTCCTTTCGAACTGGGGCACTGTTATGTGGAAATGCCGGCGTTCGAGGATGATGCAGAGTCGTTCGTGGACGCGCTGCAGAACGCCAAACCGATGGGGAAGGAGAGCCCATTCTGGCCCCATCTGATGAGCACGTGGGCGAAGTGGCGAAAGCGGATCAGGCCGGTCCCCTATGGCGGCGTGCTGCATTCGTATGGGAAGTGATGGGAACCGCGCAGTCTCTGCGCCGAGGGGACGCCAAGGTTACTTGCCGGCGGCCTCTTGTCGGGCGCGCCACGGTCTGTGGAAGCTGCTCTCGATCTCTGAGAAGAGTTCCGGCTCCAGCAAATCTCGGAAGAAGTACCAGTTAAAGACGGAGAGCTTGTTGTCCTGAAAAGTAGCGCGCAGGATTTCAAGGGCATGACTCAGGTTCCGCTGCAGATGTTCTCTGTTGCCATTTATTCCCCAACCGAGCGCTGCGAGGCCAAGAACAAGCGGGTCGCGCCGCATTCTTTCCTGCCCTAACAGGTTCAGAGCTACCTGCAGTCCCTTGCGAACGTTGTCCGACAGTTCGGAGCCGTTCAGAGAATCCTCTCCTTGCGGACTTCCGGGATCGGGCTGGGAAGAGGGCTGGACGGCGTTCAGGTAGTAATGCGACAGAATCCAGTCCCCTACAGCGGTGAGCGTCACTTCGTCGAGCGGCGTCTGGATCACGCGCCGCCACTCTACAGCGGCGCCCTTGCGATCTTCGGTGTAATAGCCGGAGAGGCCGCGCCAGAAGCCCTGCGAAACGGTGTTCTTCCCGCGATTGAGCGCTCGCTGGGCCAACTTGCCCTGGCTGTTCAGGACAAGCGGCCGGTAGATGAGATGCCAGCGGTCGTCGTAGTCTGGTGACACTTTGGCCGCGGCGGCGAAGTCGTCGGCTGCCTGTTGCCAGTTCTGCTTTTCCAGCGCGAGGCAACTGCGCAGGAAGTGCAGGAATCCAAATTGGAGCGACAAACTGTGGGGTGGGTTTTCATTATCGCGGAGTTTCTTAAAAAGCGTCTGCATTTCCACATCGTCAACGACGGTCTCGGGAAACTCTCGCGATCTGAAATAGTTCTTGAGGTCGACGACAATCGCCTGTATGAACGCCTCGGCCTCCTCGATCTTATTGTCGTCAGCAAGTATGGAGAACAGCAACCAGTGGTGGTCGACGTCGAAAGGGACATTTTCCAGTTCGACGCGCAGGATTTCGGCAGCCTCACTATGCCGGCCCTGCCACCAGTACGCGCGTGCCTGGTTTTCCCGCCAGATATAACGAGCGTCTTCGCCCAAAGTCTTCCAAACGTCTTCGTCGATTGACGCCATTTCGTCGAGGCGGTTACGGCGCGCAAAGTGGGACTGAAGGCCGAGTACGCTTTGTTCGAGGATGGTCTGCAGTCTTTGGTCCTGGGCGAGCCGGCGCGACATGGGCAGGCGGATCAGACGCTGGACCAGGAATTCAAGTTTGGCCAAGGCCTCGTTGCTGCCCTGCCTGGACAGTGACATGGCCTCGTCGTACAGCGCCTCCCAGGAGCCCTTGAGCGCGGGTGGGTTGGCTTGCCTGCGCGGATCGGTTGTCATCTCGCGATTCTCTCAATGTGCATTCGAACTCTGACGATAAGACTGGCGATTCGCGCGCCAGGGGGCCAGCTTGCCGCTTACCCACCGATCTCCCGCTTGACAGTGTTGAGGAGGGTGTCAGCCCGCAACTCGGGAAGATTGTAGCAAACGCCGCCCATCTGCTCCGCAAGGGCCTGGGCGAGACCGCGGTCGAAGGCCATGTGCTCCATGTTTATGACGATGGTGCGCACGTCCTCGTTGTCGAAGAGCGAGGCCATCTTCATCGCTTCTTCCTGGGCGGGCATACCTGTCATGCTGACATTGCCGGCCCCGTCGGTCAGCAGCATCACGAGGGGGCGTAGCTCCGGATCGCGGCGCTGGGCGTTCTCGACGACCTGCCAGGTAGCCAGGAGGCCGCTGCTGAGCGGTGTCTTGCCGCCGACGGGAAGGTCCTGCAAGGCCCGTTCGGCCAGCTCAACGCTGTTGGTGGGGGGCAGCACGACGCGAGCCTTGTCGCGCTGGAAGACGACCAGGCCGACCTGGTCCCGGCGCTGATAGGCTTCGACCAGGAGGCTGAAGATGGCGCCCTTGGTGGCCTCCATGCGTTCACTGGCTGCCATCGACCAGCTGGCGTCAACGACAAAGAGGATGAGATTGCCGGTTCGGCGCACGCGGATTTTGCGCTGGATATCGGACATGCGCAGCTGCAGGGCAAGGTCGCTTTCCCCGCGTTCGCGGCGTTCCTTCTGGTGGGGAGCGGCGTTGCGCAGGGTGGCGTCGAAGGCGACGTCTTCGTAGTTGTCGTGGGCGGGCCGGGCCTTGATGTAGCGGCCGCGTTTCCGGTCGGTGCGGCTGTAGGAGCGTTTTCCGGACTTTTCGCGCGTCATTTTGTCGAGGGGCGTATCCAGCTTTCGCGCCTCGAACACTTCACCGACATCGACCGGTTTGCGAGCGCCTTTTTCGTCTCCGGGTGATGAACTCTGTTGGGGAGCGGCGTCCGGTTGGGCTACGCCACCTTCGCCGCTCTCTGGCGAGGAATCTAGTTCCTCTGAGTCATCACCCTCGTCACTTTTTTTTCCGTTGTCGCCGCGTCGCCTTCCGCCTCTTCCATCAGTTCTTCGCTTTCCTCGGCCTCGGCGCGGGCTTGGCGCATATTGGCTTCGAGCTGCTCGGGCTGGAGAGCGGTGTCCTGGAACGGCTGCTTCTTCATGCGGTGCGGGAGCGCCAGCTCCGCGGCCAGCAGAATGTCGCGGTCGGTGATCGCGTCGCGGCTGTCGAAGGCGGCCTGGGCGCGGGCGGTGTTGAGAATGACGAGGTCGGCGCGGTGTCCGTCAACGTTGAAGCTGCTTGTCAGAGCGGCGATGGTGTAGAGGTCTTTGTCGGTGTAGGTTACGCTGTCGTAGCGACGTCGGGCATCGATGATGCGTTTGCCCAGGCTCTTGGCTTCGTCGGCAAAGTCCAGGGTAAAGCGGTCCGCGTCCTGTTCGAAGCGTGTCCGGCGACGCAGAATCTCGACGCGCGCTCTGGGTTCGTCGATACCGACGACATCCACTGCGTGCGCGAAACGGTCCAGCAACTGGGGCCGCAGGTCTCCTTCTTCGGGATTCATGGAGCCGACGAGAACGAAGCGTGCGGGGTGCTGGACGCTTATGCCTTCCCGTTCGACTACGTTGACGCCCATGGCCGCGCTGTCCAGCAGCAGATCCACGACGTGGTCATCGAGGAGATTGACCTCGTCCACATAAAGGATGCCGCGGTTGGCGGCGGCCAGGATGCCCGGCTCGAAATGGCGTTCGCCCTGGCGAATCGCTTTTTCGATGTCGAGCGTGCCGACGACTCGATCTTCGGTGGCGCTCACCGGCAGATCGATGAAGGGCGTATTGCGCGAGCCGGTCTTCAGCTCGCCGTTCAGAGCGCTTGCTCCGCAGACATGGCACAGGCCGAGGGGACTGTCCGCATAACAGGCGAAAGGACATCCTTCCACTGCGTCAATCGCCGGCAACAGAGCTGCGAGACCTCTTGCGGCGGTCGATTTGGCCGTACCGCGTTCGCCCCTAATCAGGACACCCCCGATCAGTGGATGGACTGCGTTGAGAATGAGCGCTCTCTTCATGCGCTCCTGGCCAACAATCGCGGTGAATGGATAAATGACTTGCATCTTGTCCCTTCCTTTCAAGGGTTCAGACGGCGGACGCTACGACAGGGCATCCGGCAATTGTGGAGGCCGTAGCGGCAGTCTGATTTGCCTGTTGCGCGGCGCGGTCTTCGCTGGCTGCGGAGATCCGACGGGAGGCAAGGCGGCCTGACGCTAAAATCAGTCTATCAAAAGTATGTCAGCTTCAGGTCAGGACGATGGCAGGCAACCGGACCGATAATCCGATACATTATATAACGAGGACAATTGGCGGGACAAACTAAAGCCCCCCGAAACTTTACCTTCAAAGATGCGTAGTAGAGAATAAGCATCCAGAGGTGTTGCGGAATGAATGAACAAGAACAAGACTGGTTGGACCGCGCAAGAGCCGGTGATAAAGTCGCATTTGGTCAGTTGGTAGAGACCTATCAGAGGCCGGTATTTGCCTTGACATATCGAATGCTCGGGGATGTAACCGAGGCGGAAGACGCCGCGCAGGAGACTTTCCTGCGAGCTTATTCCCGGCTGGATCAGTATGATCCCGGCCGCAAATTCAGCACTTGGCTCTTTTCGATCGCCAACTACCACTGTATTGACAGGCTGAGAAAACGGCGCGTGCAGCTGGTCGGGTTGGATGAGTCGCCGGTTGTTTACAGCCTGGAGGGTGAATCGGCGCGACCGGAGGCGGACACGTTGGCGCTTGAGCAGGCTGAAGAGATGCAGGCTCTCGTCAATCAACTGGAACCGGATTACCGAACACCGCTGGTCCTGCGCTACTGGCACGACTGCAGCTACCAGGAGATCGCGGATGTGATGGAGATTTCGGTTCCGGCCGTAAAGAGCCGATTGTTTCGCGCGCGCAAGAAGCTGGCTTCGCTTTATGAGGCGGCGCAACAGCCGCAGGGCGCGGTCCCGTCCCATGCTGCGGCCGGGATTTCAGCGCTCGACAGTGAAGAATACAGCGGGAGAGGGAAACGGCAGGCCGTCCGCTCTGATTCGAGGACCGATCCTGCCGATTCGGAGGAGGAGTGGGTAGCAAAGGCGATTCCCTTGCATTTGGCCCTCGCCAGCGGCGCCGGATTGTAGGAGATCAGGGGGAAAGATGACGGAAAGAACAGTTGAAAAGCCCTCGCTGCCGGTCAGGAACGGTGACCACAGCGAATACCTCATGTTGATTTCGCTGGAGCTGGACGGGATGTTAGACGCGGAGGAGAAGGGGCAGCTCGACCGGCATCTGGACCTGTGCAGCCTTTGCAGCGGGCAAAGGCAGCTGTGGCAGGCGATCGACAGGCGACTGGCCGAGACGCCCGTGCCGGAACCTGCCGCCGGATTCTCCCGGATCGTGATGGACCGGATTGCGCGCCAGGAACGACTGCGGAATCTGCGGATTGGAGTTCTGCTGGCGGTCCTGACGGTATTTGTCTGGTCTCTTGCGCTGGCCGGCGCCGGCATGTTGGCGAGCGCGCTTGTCTATGCGAATCTGGACCATCTTGCGGCGACAGCCCAGCTCCTGGGTGAGACTCGGGCCGTGGCGGAGGTGGTTGGGCAGTCATTGTGGGGTGTGGTGATGGAATCGACGACGACGAGGACTGTGGGTATCGCCTCCGCCTACCTGGTCGTTGTCGTTGCGGCTCTGGCAGGTTGGTGCATCTTCATTCAGCGAACCACACAGCCGGTTCGATCTCGCATGTACGACGATTGGAGCCGGAGTTCACTGTAATGAGCTTCCAAAGTTTGATGCGGGGTGGGAGGCGGTCGTTCGACGCGCGCGCGTTTCATCATTGCGGTCCGCCGACAGAGCGGTTGGCGCAGGAGACGGCTGAAGCAGCCCTTGATCAGTTGAGGCAATAGGGTTTTCCCGATGAAGTGGGTTCGCAGAATCGGTTGTCTAACCGTGCTTGTTCTCATCGTAACACTGGGAACGGTGGTGTTCCTGTTTACATCGTCCAGGTCGGAGCGGAACGACCCCGGAGGCAGGACTGTACGCGGCAATGTGGCAGTTCTGGGTGGGGACGTTCGGATTGAAGAGGATGAGAGGATCCCAGGGAACCTGCTGATCGTTGGCGACGACCTGATTCTTGAGGGGCGGATCGGGGGAAGCTTGATTGTTGTCGGGGGGGACGTTGAGCTGGTTTCCGAGGCAGGCGTCGGCGGCGATATCAGCGTGATTGGCGGTGACGCGGACGTACGCGGGGCCTCGGAGGTGGGCGGGAATGTCGCGGTTGTCGGAGGCGATGTTGACTTGAGCGGGTCGGCCCGAGTTGGCGGAGATGTGAGCGTGGTTGGCGGGCAGATAAAGAAAGACCCGAATGTCCATGTCGGCGGAGGGTCCAGCTGGCAAACCTACACGAACGGCGCGGGGCAACCGAATCTGTACAGTGAAGCGCCGGCGCCCCTTGCGCAACTCGTTCCCCCGCGGCCGCCGGAACCACCAGAGGCGCCGCCATCCGTTGCCGAGTTGGGCGAGAACGAGGTTCAGGCTCAGATCGCCCTGCACCGGCAGGCGGAACTTGCGGCCGCGGCCGAGGCGGAAGCCCAGGCAGAAGCGCACCGGGCCGCGGCGTTGGAGACTGCCGCTGAGGCCCGCGGCCGGGCTGCGTCGGCTCGCAGACCCTGGCTCCTCGTCTTTTTTGGAAAACTGGTACAAGCCTTTTTGTGGACCCTGTTGTTCACAGGTCTTGTTTTGCTTGTCAGCTGGCTGCTTCCCAAACAGGTGAAGGCGATTTCAAAGACCGCCGAGAGGGAAACGGCGCTCAGTTTCGCGACGGGCGCGATCGGAGTGATGGGATCGGCGGGTCTTACTGCCATCCTGATGATTACGATCTGCTTCGCGCTGCTGGCTTTGCCGTTGCTGGCGCTGATGGCAGTTGTGGCGCTGTGCGGCTGGACTGTCACCTGCTACTGGTTGGGGCGGCGGCTGGATGAGCTCGTGGCTGTTCGGGGCGAGGTGTCCTGGAATCCGCTGATTTCGGTTGGGATCAGCTCGCTGGCAGTAACAGGCGTTACGGCCTTCTCCTGGGCGATCTTTCCCTGTTTGGGATTCATCGCGGCGCTCCTGATTGGGTCAACCGGAACTGGCGCGGTCATCGTGCATGTGGCGCGGGGATCGGGACGGCTTCAACGGCGCATTCCGGAGGGCGGCCCGGAGAACGGTCCTGTTGGTCCGGAACCTGGCGCGGAAGCAGGGCCGGCGGTTACTGATGAGGGAACCGGCGGGGACGTGTTTGCCGCGGACGCCGGCTCCGTCGACAGATTGGACGCGGCGGGGCTGGAAACGGCAGGGCAGATCGTGGCAGATCTTCCTGAACCATGGGAGGCGCCGTCTCTCCTGGCAGCCGAGGCCCGCGGGACAGCCGACATTTCGCCTGGGGATGCCGCGGCCCAGGATGCGCCAGATGATTTTACGCGCATCGCGGGCATTGGCTCCGTCTACGCCAGACGGCTTGTCGAGGCCGGTGTTACCAGGTTCTCGCAGCTGGCAGCGATGGACACGGCCCGGATCGCGGAGGTGATCGGTTGCCCGGCGGCGCGGGTGGAGCGGCAGCGGCTGCGCGAGCAGGCCGGTGCGCTGGCGGAACAGCTCTAGGAGCGGAGTTCAGGCGCGACTCAGTTTGCGGTAGGTGATCCGGTGGGGCCGCGTCGCGGCTGCGCCGAGGCGGCGGCGTCTGTCCTCTTCGTATTCGCTATAGTTGCCGGGGAACCAGAAGACGTTGCTGTCCCCTTCGAAAGCAAGAATATGCGTGGCGACGCGGTCCAGGAACCAGCGATCGTGGGAAATCACCATGGCCGTTCCCGCAAAGGTTTCCAGTGCATCTTCCAGCGCTCGCAGTGTATTGACGTCGAGGTCATTGCTCGGCTCGTCCAGCAGGATGACGTTGGCGCCGCTTTTGAGCAGCTTGGCCAGGTGGACGCGGTTGCGCTCGCCGCCTGAAAGGGCGCCCACCTTTTTCTGCTGGTCCTGGCCGGAGAAGGTAAAGCGGGCAACGTAGGCGCGGCTGTTCAACTGCCGGTCCCCGAGTTGCAGTTGCTCATTCCCGCCGCTGATTTCCTCCCAGACAGTCTTATCAGGGTCGAGACTTTCGCGCGTCTGGTCGACGTAGGCGAGCGAGACGGACCCGCCCAGTTGCACGCTGCCGTCGTTCGGCGTTTCCTGGCCGGTAAACAGCCGGAACAGGGTTGTTTTGCCCGCGCCGTTGGCGCCGATGATGCCAACCATTGCGCCGGGCGGGATGTCGAGCGACAGGTCATCGAAGAGCAGATTTTCGCCGAAGCTTTTTGTCAACGCCTCTGTTCTGATCACGACCTCCCCCAGACGGGGTCCTGGCGGGATGTAGATCTCCCTGTCTTCGCGCGCTCTTTCAAACTCCTGGCTGAGAAGTTCATTGTAGGCATTGACGCGCGATTTGCGTTTGGTCTGCTGTGCCTTGGGAGACATGTTCAGCCATTCCAGCTCCCTTTGCAGTGTTTTCTGTCGGGCCCCTTCCTGCTTTTCCTCCTGGGCCAGGCGTTGCCGCTTCTGCGCCAGCCAGCCTGAATAGTTGCCCCGCCAGGGGATGCCGTGGCCCCGGTCCAGCTCGAGAATCCAGCCGGCGACGTTGTCAAGAAAGTAGCGATCATGGGTAACGGCGATCACGGTGCCGGCATATTCCTGCAGATGACGTTCAAGCCAGGCAACGGACTGGGCGTCCAGATGGTTGGTGGGCTCGTCCAGCAGGAGAACGTCGGGCTTTTTCAGGAGGAGCCGTGTCAGCGCGACGCGCCGGAGCTCGCCGCCGGAAAGGATGGCGATGGGCGTGTCCCCCGGGGGGCAGCGCAGCGCGTCCATTGCCAGCTCGAGGCGGCTGTCAAGGTCCCAGGCGTCGAGCGCGTCCAGACGATCCTGTACGACGCCCTGCCGCTCGATCAGTTCGTCCATCTCCTCCGGCGCGAGATCCTCATTGAATCGGGCGTTGATCGCGTCAAACTCGGCGAGGGCGTCTACCGCTTCCTGCGCGCCCTCCTCAACGATTTCGCGCACGGTCCTGGACGGGTCGAGCACCGGTTCCTGCGGCAGGAAGCCGCGCGTGACGCCCTCGGCAAGAATCGTTTCGCCGTCAAACTGCGTCTCTTCGCCGGCCATAATCCGCAAAAGGGTGGACTTCCCCGCTCCATTGAGGCCGAGGACACCAATTTTCGCGCCGAGGAAAAACCCCAGGCTGATGTCACGCAGCACACGCTGGTTGGGGCCGTAGCTTTTGCCAACGCCTACCATGGAATAGATGATCTTTTCGCTCATTTTTTCATTCTTTCAGGTTCGCAGTATGCTTAGAGGCAGACAGACGGGCCGGCATGGTAAAGTTTTCCGCGAAGTTGGCCCCTGGCTGTTGGCGGCGGAATCTGTTGCACACTATATTACCCAAGATGATAAGGCGCAAGGAAAATGAATGACCTGACGTTTGTGCATCTGACAGACCTGCACGTGATGGGGGGCCCCGATGATCTGCTTAAAGGTCAGCAGACGTCGGACAAGCTGCGTAACGCCATCAGTTTAATTCGCAACATGGGGGTACGTCCAGATTTCTTTGTCCTGAGCGGCGATCTGGCCAATGACGGCCAACCGGAGGAATACCGAAGGCTCAATGGTTTGTTGGATGAGTTGCAGGGACTGGGCGCGCCGCTCATTTTAGGCTTGGGGAATCATGATCGGCGGATTCCCTTCCGGCGGGAGGTCTTGGGCGAGGAGGCGGATGACGAGGCTCTCCGCTACTACCACAGCAGCATGTTCGACGGGTTGCGCGTGATCATGTTGGACAGCAAGGTACCGGAGGCTGTACATGGCGAACTGGACGCCCGCCAACTGGAGTGGCTTGCGGATGAGTTGGGGAAGCCGGCCCCGCTGGGCAATCTGATCGCTGTCCATCATCCACCGGTATTCAGTACCGTCGAGCCGCTGAACGAGCACAGCCTGTTGAATCCGGGAGACCTGGCGCAGGCGATCGACGGCCATCGCGTACACGCCATACTGAGTGGTCACATACACTATCCGCACATCGCGTCTTTTCACGGAACCCTTTCGGTCACGACGCCGGGGATTGCCTTCATGCTGGATCCTGGCGCCCAGCACGAATTCCGAACGACCGACGGCTGGGGTTTCACGCTGGGTTCGCTGCGCGGCGGTCAGCTCTACTGCAGTCCGATTTCCATGCACGGCCAACCGGTCCAGGAATGAGGGTTGCGGCGCATCAAGCTATTCGTGCGGAGGCGACGCCTGGACCTGCAGGGGGCGGAAGGGATCAGGCCCCCCTTCAGTTGAGGGGGCGCCCGTCCTGAGCGGCGTCGATCCCTTGCGAACGATTCAGGGGGATTGTATACTGCCCCGGACCCGTTCTTGCCCGTTCCCCCTGCCGCTGTTGTCGCGCCGCCATTTGCCGCGTCCGGCGGCCTTTTTCAGGTTTGGACCCTGGCGCCGACTGGGGTGGGTTGAAACCGGGCGGACTGCGTCGCCAACGAGAATGGAGAGGCGTCCCGGGGGCGCGGCGAGGCGCAGCCGGCTTGCTCTTCGGGGAAGCCGGCAGGCCGCGGCCGGGCAATTGCTCTAACAGGAAGAGTGGTAACGATGTTGGCCAAGTATGTTCGACCGATGCTGTCAACCGGGGTGGGCGCGATCGTGCGCTGGCTGCACGGCCTGGGCGTGACCCCGAACATGGTTTCGTTTGCCGGATTCGCGTTGACGATTGGCGCGGCAGCGCTGCTGGCGACCGGGAATCTGCGCATAGGCGGCGGCCTGTTGTGGGTGGCGGCGATGTTCGACATGGTGGACGGGGCGCTGGCCCGGCTGGGCCAGGGCGAGAGCAAGTTCGGCGCATTCCTGGACAGCACGCTGGATCGGTATTCAGAGAGCATCACCTTCCTTGGGCTGGCGATTCACTATGCGAATGCGGGCGACGCGCAAACGCACCTGCTGCTGATCTTCTTTACGCTTGTCGGCTCGTGGGGAGTCAGTTACACACGGGCCAGGGCCGAAGGGCTCGAAATCGAATGCAAGGTGGGTATTTTGCAGCGGCCGGAACGTCTTGTCTTGCTCATCGCGGGGCTGATTCTGGGATTGACGCTACCGGTTCTGTGGATTCTGGCGGTGATGACCAATGTCACGGCTGTCCAGCGTATTCATGAAGTATATGTTCGCACGTCCAAAGCACCTGGGAAGGAACACGCCAGCGATTAGGCGGCGCTGCTCCCGTTTGCCTCAGCCTGCGGACGGGCCAGGCTCCTCGAACCTTGTTACGGAGAACCCTGCAGGCTCGCGCATTAGCGGAAAAGCCTGGTTCGGTATAGACTTTGCTTGAGCGGGCGCGCTGCGATGGCGTCTGCTCTTGGCAAGTGGTAATTTGGCTGACACACCCGTTCTAGCCTATAATAGGAGTTCGGCGCGCTTGCCGCGGGCCGGCGAATCGTAACGACGAGGACGACACGCGTGTTTGAGAGTCTGTCAGACAAGCTGCAAGGCGTATTTGAAAACCTGGCGAGCCGCGGGCGGCTTTCGGAGCGCGATGTCAACGCTGCCCTGCGGGAGGTGCGGCTGGCCCTGTTGGAAGCTGATGTCAACTACAAGGTTGTCCGGGAATTTGTAGGCCGAATCAAAGAGCGGGCGATCGGTATCGAGGTGATGGAAAGCCTGACACCGGCGCAGCAGGTCGTCAAGATCGTCAACGACGAGCTTGTTTCTTTGCTGGGGGAACCGGCGCCGCTCAACCTTTCCGGTCCGCCCCCCACGGTGATCATGCTGGTGGGTTTGCAGGGCGCGGGCAAGACGACGATGGCGGCCAAACTCGCGTTGCGGCTTCGTAAGCAGGGACAGCGTCCTCTGATGGTGGCAGCCGACATCTACCGGCCGGCGGCAATTGCGCAGCTGGAGACACTGGGACGCCAAATCGACATTCCGGTTCATAGCGAGGGGACCGAGGTTGCGCCCAGCAGCATCGTAAAGAACGCTTTGCGGGGCGCAAGAGAGAAGGCCTACACGGTCCTGATTCTTGACACGGCCGGCCGCTTGCAGATCGACGAGGCGATGATGCGGGAGTTGGAGCAGATTCGTCTGATTGCCCGCCCCGCGGATGTCCTGCTGGTGGTGGATGCGATGACGGGTCAGGAGGCGGTAACGGTCGCGGAAGGATTTCATGCGCGCGTGCCGGTTACCGGGCTGGTTATGACGAAGATCGATGGCGACGCAAGAGGCGGCGCTGCGCTCAGCATCCGGCAGGTAACCGGTGTGCCGATCAAGTTTCTTGGCACGAGCGAGAAGATGGACGGTCTCGAGCCGTTTCACTCGGACCGGCTGGCGGGCCGCATCCTCGGCATGGGCGACATGCTTACTCTCATCGAGAGAGCCTCCGACGGCATCGATGAAGAAGATGCGCTGGCGATGGAAGAGCGGCTGGCAGGCGGTCAGTTTGATTTTGAGGATTTTCGCGATCAGTTGCAGAAACTTCAGAAACTTGGCTCGATTCAGGACTTACTGAAGATGGTGCCTGGAATGGGGCAGCTGGCAAAGCAGATAGACGGCCAGGAGCTCAGTTCAGATCTGAAGCAGATCGAGGCGATCATCAACAGCATGACGACGCAGGAGCGGCGCCTGCCGAATGTGCTCAACGCCAGCAGGCGGCGGCGCATCGCCAAGGGGAGCGGAACGAGCGTTGAGGACGTCAACCAGCTTGTCAAACGATTTCGCGAGATGCAGAAAATGATGAAGCAAGCGGGCATGCTGGGCGATTCAGGCGGAAAGAAGAAGAGGAGGCGCAGGCGTCGTCTCCGGGAACCGAATGCTGAGGGGCTTTTGGCGTCTCTGCGTCAGGGCCGCCCTTCATAGCGCCGCCGGTATCATCGTAAGGGATTCGTTAGTAGTTCGCCGGGCTGAAAACCGGCGATTTGTTCTTATAGAAGCCAGGGTGACAGTAACCAAGGAGTAGAAATCAGTGGTCCGCATCCGTCTGCGCCGCATGGGCGCGAAGAAGAAGCCGTTTTACCGCATTGTGGTGGCCGACCAGCGCAGCCCGCGCGACGGCCGCTTTATCGAGAACATCGGCACCTACGATCCAATGACCGATCCGCCCACCATCAACATCAAGGGTGAGCGCGCCGGTCACTGGCTGAGTGTGGGCGCCCAGCCCAGTGACGCCGTGGCCCGAATATTGCTGAAGGCGGGCATCACCGATGAGCAGGGCAAGTTGAAGGTCGTGGAAGTCGAAGAGGCTGAGGCTGCGCCGAAAGAGCCGGAAGCTGCCTGATCAAGCGAGCATCCTATGAAAGAACTGGTCGAATTCATGGCAAAGTCTCTTGTTGAGTCGCCCGAGGAGGTGCGCGTTTCGGAACGCGTGTACCGGGAACGCACAGTTCTTCGGCTGCAAGTCGCGCCGGAGGACGCAGGAAGGGTGATCGGCAAGAATGGAAGAGTCGCCAACGCCATGCGGTCTGTGCTCAATGTCGCTTCAATTCGGCAGTCGCATGACGTGATTCTGAAGATAATGTAACCGCCCCAACTGGATAGTTTCCCCGCCTAAGGCAGACTCCTTACGCCTGCCCGAATGCGCGACCGCCGGGTTGTCCGCCATCCCTTCAACGCCGCGAGGGTTGGCGGATTGAGGGCAGACGCATTGGGGCTGTGGGGCGTCCTTCCATCATGCGGTCTGCGCAGACAGGCCACTGTTTCCTGCTGTGCAGACCGTCCGCTCGACGCCAGAAGAGATCCAACGCATGCTGGGCCGAAGAGAATGAAGAGTCGATCGAAGCGGAGCCGGCGCCGGTCTGGCAAGGACGGACGGTCACGCGCCAGCCGATTTCGAAGGCGTAAAGAGATGGCGCCCGACGGGTATCTGGCTGTGGGCCGCATTCTGGGCGCGCACGGGCTGCTGGGGGAGGTGAAGGTCGAGTCCCATACCGATTTTGACGCCCGATTCAGCCCTGGAAAACAGCTTCTGATTGGAAACGAGCTGACGCCGGTCGAAATAGAAAGCTCCCGGCCCCACAAAGGAATCTTCTTGATTCAACTCAGCGATGTTGCCGACAGAGGTTCCGCTGAGGAGCTTTACGGCGAATGGCTGTACATCCCGGAGGAGGCGGCAATGGAATTGGATGCCGGTTCCTACTGGGTCCATGATATTGTCGGATTGACGGCGCAGACAGAAAAGGGCAGACGGTTGGGCGAAGTGGTTGACGTCCTGTTTACCGGGGCCAACGAGGTGTATATCATACGTCCGGCCGCGGGCGTAAATCGAGACAAAGACATTTTAATCCCCGCGCTGGCGGAGGTCGTCCGGGCCGTGGATATTGAAGCCGGGACACTGACGGTTCGCCTGCAACCGGGGTTGCTGGACGAGGCGGTCGAGTAGCGAGGCCGTTGCCGACACAGGCTTTTGAGCGAAACCCCCATCTATGGATGAACGAGCGTATTGGATTGCCTTTAATCGTGTGCCCGGCATTGGGCCGGCGCGGCTGACCGCCCTCCTTGAAGAGTGCGGAAGCATTGACGCGGCGTGGGGCGCCCCGATCCAGTCGCTCAGGGCGGCCGGACTGGACCGACGCAGTGTTGAGAGCTTGCTGGCTGCACGGCAGCGGTTGGACCCGCAGGCGGAGTTGGAGAAGGTTCTCCGCCGCGGGTATGGCGTGTACTGCTGGGGTGACGACGGCTATCCCTACAACCTGCGATCTGTTCCGCTGGCCCCGCCCCTGTTGTATGTGCGCGGCCAGATTGAGGCGCGGGACGAACTGGCTGTCGCCGTCGTTGGCACGCGGCGCGTGTCCCCGTATGGGAGGGAGGTGGCGCGGGAGTTGGGATCCAATTTGGCCAAGAACGGTGTGACGGTCGTAAGCGGATTGGCGCTTGGCGTAGACGCGATTGCGCACCAGGCGGCGTTGGATTCCGGAGGACGCACGATCGCGGTGTTGGGCAGCGGCGTGGACCAGATTTACCCGGCGCGAAACCGGAGGATGGCCCTGCAAATCATGGAGCAGGGCGCCGTGGTAAGCGAGTATGCGCTGGGCGCCAAACCTGAAGCCAGAAACTTTCCGCCGCGCAACCGCATCATCAGCGGATTGAGTCTGGCGGTGATCATCGTGGAGGCCGGAAAGCGCAGCGGGGCATTGATAACGGCGAATTTCGCCGCCGAGCAGTCGCGGGAGGTTTTTGCCGTGCCGGGTTCGATTCTCAGCCCTGGCAGCAGCGGCTGCAACCGGCTCATTCAGGACGGCGCGATTCCTGTGACTTCTGTTGACGACCTCTTCGACTACCTCAATCTGGCGGACGCGGTTGCGCAGCAGGAGGCCCGCTCCACGGTGCCGGCATCGCCGGAGGAGGCGCTGATCCTGGAGCATATTTCCACAGAGCCGCAGCACATGAACGAAATCGTGCGGGCCGCCCCGTTTGAAACGGCTGAAGTCAGCAGTTTGCTGTCGATGATGGAGCTAAAGGGCCTTGTGCGTCAAGTGGGGCAGATGCAGTTTGTACGCGCAAACTGATGGGGAACAGGCATGTACGCAGTGATTCTAGCAGGCGGCGCGGGCACGCGATTGTGGCCCCGGAGCCGGAAGAGTTCACCCAAGCAGTTCAATGACCTCACTGGCAGCGGCCGGACGATGATTCAGGCTACAGCGGACCGGTTGGAGGGGCTCGTCAGCCGCGAGGACACCTATGTAATTACGGGAAGGCGCTATGCCGGCCTGTGCGCCGCCCAGCTGGACGGCCTGCCCCAGCAAAATATTCTGGAAGAGCCGGAGGGACGGAATACCGCGCCTGCGATTGCGCTGGCGTGCGCGCATTTGCGGCGGCGCGACCCGGAGGAGGTGGCGGCCATCCTGCCGGCCGACCATCTGATCCAGGATCGCCGCGGCTTTCAGGACGCGTTGCGGCAGGCGGAGCAAAGCGCGCGCGCGGGGTTTATAACCGTCCTGGGAATCGAGCCAACGCAGGCTCACACCGGCTATGGTTACATCCAGCGGAAAGAAGAGCCGCTGGATGTGCCGGGGAAAATGGCTACTTTTGCGGTAAATCGTTTCCTGGAAAAACCCGATCAGGCCACAGCGGAACAGTTTCTTGCCGATGGCGGTTACTTTTGGAACGGGGGCATATTCGTCAGCCGGGTGGAGCGGTTGCTGGCGGAATACGAGAGGCAGATGCCTTCACTATACGAATCCATGAACCGCATCGCGGCGGCGTTGGGGACGAGCCAGGAGGGGCGAGTGCTGGCTGATGTCTGGCCGGCCATGCCAGACGTCTCGATCGACTACGGGTTGATGGAGGGCGCGGAGAAGGTGGCTGTGGTGCCGATGCAGGTGGGATGGAATGACCTGGGGAGTTGGGATGCGCTGGAGTCGGTCATTTCCCAGGACGCGGAAGGGAATTACCCGGTGGAGAGCGAAATCCTGCAAATGAACAGCCGGGGCAATATCGTGGCCGCCTCGAAGCGGCTGGTGGCCCTGATCGATGTTGAAGACCTCATCGTGATTGATGCGGGGGACGCGTTGCTGATCGGCAAAAAGGGGAGCATTCAGCAGGTGAAGCAGGTGGTCGCCGAGCTGCAGGCAGGGGACCGCAACGAGCTCCTCTGATCGAACGTTGGGCGCGTGGAGAGACGCGGGCATTGAAATGATCGACCGTCACAGGTCCCTGGTCCACATGCTGATGTCGGGATTGGTCGGGCTTACGCTCGGGCTTTTCATCGGTTGGTGGGTGTGGCCCGTAGAGTGGACAGAGGCCCCCTCCTCGGAGCCTGCAGCATCTGCCCCGTCGCAACAGGGAGAGGTTCCGGCTTCAGGAAGCCACGAGGCCGGCTCGAGCTATACGGCCTTTGTGGACTTGATTAGCCAGGGCCTGCTGTATGTTGCAGCCTTGCTTCTGCTGGTTGGCGGGGTTGTCATCGCCAATCAGCTTCTGCGCCAGTCACAAGGAAAGCCCCCCCCAATTCAGCCGTTTCCGCTCCCCTTCGGGAGGGGCCGCTCGAATCAGGCAACTGCGCCGCGGGAGGCGCGAGCCGGGCCCCCTTCCGTTGCGGAGAGGCCCGTAAGGCAGCGTCGCCCAAATCTGGACTGGCTGCGCAAGGGGCGCCCGACTGGAGGTCATTCCGCGCCCAATGAGCCCGTCTTCACGGAGCAGGCTGGGACTGCGCGCCGCCCAATTGAGGGGTCACCCGATACGCCGCTTTCGGACAGTGGAGAAACTCCGGGCGAACCAGTTCGACAGATCGGGACGGCTTCCAGGGCAGATGTCGCGTCGAGCCGTCGCGCCGATGTTGACACAACTGAGGACCGGACTGAGAGGCGGGCGGGCCGGCCGGGGACGCTTGCGGCGCCGCGGACGGCAGGAGACCGTACGAGGGGGCTGCCTGCCTTGGCCGGCGATACGGAGGCGGCTGGGCGTGCGGACGGGGTTGAGAATGTTGAGCTGCTCAGCAGGGGAGACGCGGCTGAGCAGGATGACGACGATACGCCGAACGAGCCCGTTGCCTTGGGGGTGGAGAGCGGCGAGGGGGTACCGGGCCAGGTAGGGACAGGCCAGCCCCATTCAGATTTAGAGGAACTGAGCGGGAGCCGGCCTGAGGATGAACCGGGAAGCCGGGAGTCTGCTGTCGGGCCAATCAGGGCCGAAACAGGGCCGGCGGCAGGATTGGGCAGTCCCGACGCGGGAAGGGACGAGAGCCTTGCAAGATCCGACGGCAGTCTGGCCGCCCCCGAAGACCCCGCGGCGCTGCCAGACAGAAGGATGGAGGCGAGGCCGATTTCCGACGCCGGGGGCGAGACCCTCGAGAGCGGCCGAGACCTTTCTGAGCCGGAACAGGCTGTTCATTCGTCCCGGCAGCAGGTAGGCCAATTTGAGGCGAGCTACGCCTTCGGCATTCAGTCCTATGACGAGAGCTTTACAATCAACGCGGCGGACGGCGAGCTATTGGGAGCCTGCGGCATGGGAATCAATGAATCGGTGGACCGCGACGCGGCCAATACGGACCAGGTGCGGCTGCTCGACATCTGGCTCTATGACCGTTCCGCGGTGCGCAGCGTAAGCCAGCCGCTCGTCTCGCCGGGCTTTTCAGCGAGCGGCCTGGAAGACCCTGCCGGGAGCGGCGGCTCTGAAACCGCTCCTCCTCTTGAGGTCGCGCCCGGGCTGACTTGCACGCTCCGATCAGACGGCGTTGAGTTGGAATGCAGGATAGAGAGCGTTACGTATCTTGAAGGCGAACAGGCGCCCCTGCCGTTTCAGTCGGTAAACGCCAGATTTGAGGTCTACGTCTCGTCTTGATCCGGAGAAGAGACGCCTTGCGGGGTTGCGTTCAAACGCCTTCCTCAGGGTCAAAGAGCCGGCGGTGTTCTGCGATCGCGTAGCGGTCGGTCATGCCCGCGATGTAGTCGCACACCACGCGATGCAGGTCACCCCCCGATTCGCTAAGCCGCTCCTGTGTTTCGGGAGGCAGTTGCGCTGGCTCCTCTACGAAAGCCGTGAACAGGGCGCGGATCGTTCGGTCTGCCTTGGCGGCCATACGGGCCACTCTGAAGTGGCGGTAGAAGCGATCGAACAGAAACTGCTTGAGCTCCCGGTTTTCTCCTTCAATCTCCATCGAATAGGCGGCCATATTTCTTCCACGCGCCCGCAGATCCGCAAGGCTGTGAACGGTTGCGGCTCGTAGATTTACCGTGGTTGCCTGGATGGCATCGCTGACCTCAATCCCGACGAGCCGCCGGATAAAACGGTAGCGGGAGAGCGGCTCAGTAAGGTCGATGGTCGTCGGGTTCTCTCCCAGTGAATCGAGGACGCGCCGGCTGATGGCAAGTTCAAGAAATGCGGCGGGATTCAGGATGCCCGCGCGCAAGCCGTCGTCGGCGTCGCTGGTGTTGTAGGCGATCTCGTCGGCCAAATTGCTGATCTGACACTCCAGGGTGCCTCTCTCATCGGGATCATACTCGCCGGCATCGACGACGTCGTAGTCGGTGTCATGTTTGACAATCCCTTCCCGCACCTCGTATGTCAGATTCAGTCCCGGGTGTTCCGGGTAGCGACGCTCCAATCTCGTTACGATGCGATAGGTCTGTTTCTGGTGATCGTAGCCGCCATGCCCTTGCATGAGGTCGTTCAGCGAAGACTCGCCGGTGTGGCCGAAAGGGGGATGGCCCAGGTCGTGGGCCAGGCAGATCGCTTCGGTGAGGTCTTCGTTGCAGGCGAGCGCGCGGGCCAGCGTGCGGCCGATCTGGGCCACTTCGACAGTATGGGTCAGCCGGTTGCGGTAATGATCCCCTTCGTTGTAGACGAACACCTGGGTCTTGTATTGCAGGCGTCGAAAGGGCGTGGTGTGAATGATGCGGTCGCGGTCCCGTTGGTAAGCGGTGCGGTAGGGATGCTCGGCGTCGGGATGGGCTCGCCCGCGACTGCGGCCGCTGCGCATCGCGTAGACGGCCAACTCCCTCTCTTCCCTCTGTTCCAACTCTTCTCTTGTCAGAAGCATGTTCGCCTGCTGAAGGAGATAGCGGGACGACGGCGGTTTTCGACCCACCTGCGATTCTGGGCCTCATTCCTCCACGGTAATCAGTATACAGGGTGAAACCAGAATCTCGCCAACGCTTCGTTTCGAAGACGCGCAGTCCAATTCAGGGGCGCGTTGCAGGCCGCCTTTGGGTAATTTCACTGCCTCCACAAAAGAGGCAGTGGAGGGTGAGCAGGGGTCAGTGGGTTGAGGGGCGGGAATCGCCGCGGGCCGGCGTCCGGGGGATCGAGGGGGAGGGCGCCCGCGAGGGGCGGCCCTCCAGGTATTGCCGAGGCGAGGAGTGGCGGCAGCGAGCCGTGGTGAATCCCTTTACCGCGAAGGTGCGCGTTTTGGGGCCTGGTCGTCGGGATTGGACGGCGCGAACTTGCCTGATTGGGATCTGTGAAACCCTTATCCCGCTGAGGCGCGAGGGGATGGCCTTGTTCTCTCTATCGTTCCCGCCCGTGCTATAATTGCCGGGTGGCAAGCCACCCAAGGCAGCTCCAGGAGACCTTTGCATGCTCAGGCGTTTGTTTGGCCGCAAGGAAGAGAAGACGGCCGATGATGAAAAAATAGAAGAAAGTCTACAGAAGACCAGGTCGGGCGTTTTCAGTCAGATTGGTTCCCTGTTTCGGGAGAACGAAGTTACTGAGGAGCTGTGGGAGGAGTTGGAGGAGGCGCTGATCGTTGCCGATGTCGGTGTGGATACGACGATGGAGCTTGTCGAGTCGACCCGTCAACGGGTGCAACAGGAGAATGTAAGGCGCAGCGAGGACGCTTATCTGATCCTGAAGCAGGAGATGGTGAAGCTGTTGCAGGCTGACGAGCCGCTTCAGATTGAGGAGCCGCGCATATTGACGGTGGTCCTGGTCGTTGGGGTGAACGGCTCGGGTAAGACGACAACGATTGGCAAGCTGGCGAAGCGATACAAAGAGCGCGGCAAGAAGGTCGTTCTTGCCGCCGGGGACACCTTTCGAGCGGCGGCCATCGATCAGTTGCAAATATGGGGTGAACGGGCCGGCGTTGATGTGATCGCGCAGGCACCCGGGTCGGACCCGGCGGCGGTTCTGTTCGACGCCATGCGGGCGAGCCAGGAGAGCCGGAACGCCGACCTGCTTATCACAGACACGGCGGGACGCCTGCAGAACAAGTTCAACCTCATGCAGGAGTTGGAAAAGATGCGCCGGGTGGCGGCCAAGCAGGTGCACCGGGCGCCGCATGAGACGCTGCTGGCGTTGGACGCGTCCACGGGCCAGAACGCGATTTTGCAGGCCAAGGGGTTCAAGGAAGCGTCTGGCGTGACGGGTATCATATTGACGAAGCTCGATAGCACCGCCAAGGGCGGCGCGGTTCTGAGCATCAAGAAACAGCTGGGGATTCCGGTGCGTTTCGTTGGCACAGGCGAAAAGCTGGAGGACCTGGCTGAATTCGAGCCGGTGACGTTTGTGGAAGGCTTGTTGGGAGAATGACGTGACCGGCGCCTCACAAGATGGCAGACGACGACAGTCGGGAATTCTGAGGCCGCCGAAGACTTCAGGGCGCCATTCAGCAGACATCAAGGGAGATAGAGAGTCATGGGCGAATTAACAGACCGCTTACATCTGCTCGCGGAGCGAGTCGACGCGATACGGGGGCGGCTTTGACTTGCCGGACAAAGTTGCGCAGGCAAAGACGCTGGAAGAGGAATCGATAGCCCCCGATTTCTGGGACAACCAGAGAGCGGCCCAGCAGAAGATGCAGGAGCTGAACGCCCTGCAGGAGGTGATCAGCGTCTGGGATGGATTGAAACAGCGTACGCAGGACGCGCTTGATTTTGCCGAAATAGCGGAAGACGACCAAAGTCTGCTTGCTGAACTGCAGGTCGAGGCGGATTCACTTGACGGGGAGCTTGAGAAGAGGGAGTTTACCCTTTCACTCAGTGGTAAGTATGACTCGGGCGGCGCAATTATCAGTATTCATGCAGGTGCGGGCGGCACCGAGGCGCAAGACTGGACCGCGATGCTGCAACGCATGTATTTACGCTGGGCAGAGAAGAAGGGCTTCGCGACTGAAATCACCGATATGACCCAAGGGGAAGAAGCCGGAATCAAGAGTGTAACGACGACGGTGGAAGGGCCCTACGCCTATGGCTATCTTCAGGCAGAACGGGGCACCCACCGGCTTGTCCGGCTCAGTCCATTCGATGCCGGCAACCGGCGGCACACATCTTTCGCGAAGTTGGAGGTGCTGCCGATCATTGACGAAGACATCGAGATCGAGATCGCGCCGAACGATGTGCGGATGGACGTATTTCTTTCCAGCGGGGCCGGAGGCCAGAGCGTGCAGAAGAATGCGACGGCGGTTCGCCTCCACCACTTGCCGACCGGAATTGTCGTTTCGTGCCAGAACGAGCGCAGCCAGACGCAGAACCGGGAAATCGCGATGCGGATCCTGCGGGGCAAGCTCTACGCAATCGAGCAGGAAAAAATCGCCGCGGAAAAGGCCCGGCTGAAGGGCGAGAATGTTCAGGCTGATTTTGGCAGCCAGATTCGTTCCTATGTCCTGCACCCCTATCAGATGGTGAAGGATTTGCGCACAAATGTGGAGACAGCGGCAACGCAGGCCGTTTTGGACGGCGATCTGGATACGTTCATCGAGGCGTGGCTAAAGACACAGGTGGGAACATAGGCGGAATGGCGCCTGGGAGGTACCGATGATTCAACTCGTGCCGGTGCGGCAGGCCGTATCTGATCAGCAAGTTGAAAATGTATCCGCCGCGGTATGGAACGGCCTCAACGCGGTAGGGCTGTCTGAACGGATCAGGCCGGGGATGAGAGTGGCAGTGGCTGTTGGCAGCCGGGGAATCTCCTGCTATGCGGAAGTTGTGCAGGCGGTTGTTGAATCGTTGCAGGCAATTGGGGCGGAGCCTTTCCTGGTGCCGGCAATGGGGAGCCACGGCGGGGGAACGGCAGAAGGACAACACGCAGTACTGGTCGACTATGGGATGGCTGAGCTGGGCGTTCCCATTCTCAGCAGCCTGGAAGTAGTCAAAATCGGCGAGACGGACGGCATGCCGGTCTATTGGGACCGGCACGCGGCGGAGGCCGATGCTGTGATCCCGGTGAATCGAGTCAAGGCGCATACCGCCTTTCGCGCCGACCGCGAGAGCGGGCTGTGCAAGATCATGACGATCGGGCTGGGAAAGAGAAAGGGAGCGGCTACCCTCCATGCCAACGACGCCGCCACTGCGATTCCGCGGGCGGCGGAGGTTGTTCTGGCCAAGATGCCGGTCGCGGCCGGCGTTGCCATTGTCGAGAATGGCCGCCACGCGGCGGCCGAGATCGCCGTCCTCGCGGGAGACAGAATTTTCGAAGAGGAGCCGTCCCTGTTGCGGCTGGCCAAATCGCTCCAACCCTCAATTCCCTTCGAAAACCTTGATCTGTTGGTCGTTCAGGAGATGGGAAAGAACATCAGCGGCACCGGTATGGATACCAACATCATCGGGATGTGGAGACGAAACGGCGGGCCAAGGGAGCCCGACTTTCGGGTGGTGGCGGTCCTTGATCTGACGTCTGAAAGCCATGGCAATGCATCCGGCGTTGGATTGGCCGATCTGATCCCCGAGCGTTTGCGGTCCAAGATCGACTGGGACGCTACCTATACGAATTGCCTGACCGCAGGGAACTTCTCCGCCGCGAAGCAGCCGGTCGCGTTGCCGACGGATCGGGAGGTGATCGCGACCGGTTTAATGGGCAAGGATTCTGCCGACGCCCGCGTTGTGTGGATCCGGAATACGCTCGAACTCGATACGCTGTGGCTTTCGCCCGCTCTCCTGGAAGAGGCCGAGAAGCGTCCGAGTCTCAACCAGATCGGACCGGCCCAGGACCTCCGTTTTGACGGCGAAGGCGCCCTACGCGCCCCCACAGCCGAGAAGATCGTCAGTTAGACGCCGCCTGGCAAGCAGGGTTGCCGCTCAGCGCGAAGATTGAAGGGCCAGATTCTGGCGGCGTCTGCGTCGTTGCGTTTTTCTCTTGACCCGCGCCTGAAATCCCACTCGCCAGACCCATTCACGTGCGCTGGCCATGGCCACAAGCTCCTCCCAGGGGCTGACGACCCGCAGGCCATGGCAGCGGCAATCTGATCCATGCGTAGAGTTCTTGTCCGGAGTCTTGTCCTCAGATTTCTGCCTCTGCTCTTCCTCGCACTTCTGACTTTTCTTCTGACCAGCCCCCTCTGGCAGCAGGCAGGCATCCCAGATACGGCTGACGCGCATCATCATCTGCCCCGAAGCGCCGCGATGCGACTTGCATTTGAGCAGGGCGTATTCTGGCCGCGCTGGTTTCCCGATAGCAACTACGGTCGCGGCGAACCCACCTTTCACTACTATAGTCCAGGACTTTACTGGCTGGTCGGCGCGGTCCATTGGGCTGGCATCGCGTTAGATCAGGCGTTAACGCTCGTGGTGACTGTGGCATTCGTTCTTTCCGGGTACGGCGTCTATGGGTGGTTACGGCACGTCTTCAGCCGAACAGCGAGTCTCGTCAGCGCGGCAGTATATTTGGGGATGCCACACTTTTATTCAAGGACGTTTCTCCAGACCGGAGATTACCCGCAGCTGCTCGCGATTCTCATCTTTCCAGTGATTCTATGGGCGTTTACCTCTCTCTATTTCAGGTTCTCCATCCGGTTCTTTCTGCTGGCGGTCATTTCCCTTGCGGGTCTGGTGGTCTGTCATCAGCAGCAGGCGTTGATTGGCGCGGGCGCCCTTCTCTTGAATACCGCGCTCCTGGCGGCCGGCTATCGCAAAAAGGGAGGGCTGGGAGGCAGTGCCATGGCAGCTCTATTGGGGATCCTCCTGGCGGCGGGATACTGGATGCCTGCGTTGGGCGACCTGCCATTTGCGCAGATTCAGGGAGAGTTCAGCGGAAGGGAGTTTCGCGGCATCGACTTTCTCAGTTGGGCTACGCTCCTGTCGCCGCAGCCTTTCGTGTGGGATCTGCGCGCCGGCAACCCCCTGGCGGGGCCGCACAATACTTTCGGGTTCGCTCAGTGGCTGCTCGCCATCGCAGGTCTTGCGGGAACGCTCATGTGGTCGAGAAACAGAGAAGCGCTGCTGTGGTGCGCTGCCGGAATCATCTGCACGGCGGCGGTTCTGCTGATCACAACGCCCATCGCTGTCGAACTGTGGAGGCGCGTTCCGGTGTTTTCAATTCTGCAGTTTCCCTTCCGGTTGCTGCCCGCTGCGGTCTTGGGTGTACTGCCGGCTGCGGCCGCTGCCATCGATTTCTGGCCGGCGCGACTTCGCCTGCTTGCCGCTTGCATGGCGCTCGTAACCGCGCTCGCCTTCCCGTTCCCTTATCTGTTTCCCGCGCTTGCCTCCCACACGACAATACTTTCAACAGCCGACCAGGCGACTGACGTTGCCCCAAGAAGAAACCCAGGCGTCTGGCATTTCCTACCCAGGACTACAGAGTGGGGAGCGCCGTGGGAATTCCAACCCGAGGGGGAACCGGTAAAACTCTCGTGGCGCTCCCCCCACGAGGCAGTGGCCGACGTCTCCTGCCAGCCAGAGCCAGCGCTCCTTTGGATGCATTTTCATCCCGGCTGGGGCGCCGGAAACCAGGCGGAACTGAGGTCGAACCAGGCGGGATGGGCTGAAGCGACCGACATAAGCAACCCGGAACTGCCGCTGGTGTTACGGTGGGAGGGCACCGTCTGGCAGCGGCGGGGCGAACGACTCAGTCTGCTAACTCTAATTGCATGTCTCGGAGCAGTTCTTTATGTTGCCGTGCGTCGCCGGCGGAAAAGCCGGCCCGAGACGACGACCGGCGAAGGGGGCGTTGAACGCAGTCTTGAGGGCCCTAGCATCGCCAACCAGTGGGGGCTCATCGGCTTGGTAACGCTCCTGGTCGCGGCCCGCTATTCGATTTCCTATTTTGACGCGTTCCCGTTTCTTTACGACTCGCCCCCAGGCCGACTGGCCTTTGAAACCGATGGCCAGCCGGCGACAGTTGGAGACGCCCGGAGCGGGCGTGTAACGCTTCTTGGCTGGGACCTGATCTCAGGCAAAACGCCCAGGCCCGGGGACATCATTGTCCTGCGCCTGTACTGGCAGCCCCATGAGCCTCTCAGCGAGAAATTGCATACCAATGTGCATCTCTTTACCCCATCTCTAAGACGGTCCTGGGCTGTCGAAAGCCGCGGCGTGTACCGTGCGCCCACGACGGTGTGGAACCCGGAACAGTACTATGTGGAAACCATGCACCTATTTGTTCCTTTCGACGCGCCGCCGGTTCCTTATTCGTTGGCGGCGGGAATGGCGACAGCATCCGGCGAGAGACTGCCGGTTGCCGGCTCTGAGGACGGTCTCGCGCCGCTGCGCACACTAACCGTTTCCCCGCTGAGGGCGGGCTTGCTCCAGCGGGTCCGGCCTGGCATTGCCGCACCCGCGGACACAGCTGACAGTGTGCGCATTCAGGGCTATGACCTGGCGGAAGCCCGCGAAGGAGTCTCTCTGCGCCTTTTCTTCGATACAGTGGGAGCGGTGGAGAAAGACTGGATCGTCTATATCCATCTCCACAACTCTCAGGGAGAGAGGACCGATCAGTTCGATGGGCCGCCCCTGGCAGGGCTGAAGCCGACAAGCGAGTGGAACAGGAGGGCTCTATACATTGACCGGCATCAGCTCAGGTTTCCGCCCGGCATGTTGCCTGGCGAGTACACTTTGCGCATTGGGCTGTACGATCGCGAGAGCGGCGAAAGATTGGCCTTCCAGCCCGGCGCCGAAGGACGCGTTCATTTTGAGGACGGGCAACTTCGCGTTCCGATCTCAGTTGCCGCTGAGTGAACTGCCCCCCCCGTCGAATTCACATCGAGTCGCGGCCAATCCAAGGTCTTCTGCCGCCAATCGTCGTTGCATTGGGAAGAAGGCGCATCCTATGCTAGGCTTTTGCGGAGTCGCCGCGCAGCGCGGCGGACCTGTTTCTTCAACATCCAATACCTGAGGAGGGCCCGTGTCACGTACAAATGAAGCCGTTGCGCTGACTTTTGACCTTTTCGGTACCATTCTGGACTTGGGGGGCAGCCTGAAGCCGGCCATCACTGCGCTGCTTGAAAGGGAAGCGCCCGACCGATCAGCGGACCTCTTTTGGGATCAGTGGCGTGTGCGTCAGCGGCTGGAGCAGTACCAGGACACGATAATGATGGTCGGCCACGCCGGCTACCTTGAAACGGTGCGGCGTGCGTTGCATTACGTGTTTCGGCTGAACGAGATGGAGCCGTCGGATTCACGGATTCAGGAGCTGATGGCTGCATGGCAAGGACTTTCCGCGTTTCCGGAGGTGGTTCCGGCGCTGGAGAGGCTCCATGAACGGTACAGGCTCGTGGTTCTCTCCAACGGGGACCCGCACTACCTGGATCATCTGGTCGAGGCCCGCGTGCAGTTTCCGTTTGATGGGGTCATTTCCGCGACCGGCAATGGCGCGTTCAAGCCTCACCCTGGCGTCTATCGGAGGGCAGCCCACCTGCTGTCGCTGGAGGTCTCCGAATGCATGATGGTTTCGTCCAATGCCTTCGACTGCGTGGGCGCGCGTGCGTGCGGGTTCCAGGCCGCCTACGTGGATCGGTATAAGCTGCCGGTCGAGGACTCTCCTTTCCAGCCGGGCGTTACGGTTGAGGACTTCACCGAGCTGGCCGATGCCCTGCTGTGAGGATCGGTCTGCTAGGGCCTGACCGGCGCGCCGGGCTCTTTCGCCTGCTGCCGTCGCAGGGATTCACGGGGCCCTACTGAGCACTGACAATTGGCCAAAAAATTGTACACCGCTCAACAAATGTGCTAGGATCTGTCGTGCCGGGCGTACCCGGCACGAGTGCTACTGGAGAGGTCGCATAGTCTGGCCGAGTGCGCGCGTCTCGAAAACGCGTAGGGTTCACGCCCTCGAGGGTTCGAATCCCTCCCTCTCCGCCTAGGTTCCCGGGCAATGCGTGTCCGGGAATTTTAGTTCAAGGGCGCGGTTGGATTGGGCCTGGCTCAAGCTGGCATGCTGAGCGAACACAGGGCAGCGTGAAAGAGAGGGGTTGTCAGGCATGTGGCGGAGTTGGGCGGGCAGGTTGCCACTGGACGGCGGCCAGCCGGGTCTCCCACACGAGGCGCGGGCCACTGAAGGCGTTTGGATTCGAAGCGCGGCTGCCTTCGTTGGGCCGATTGGCCTGGCCTGGCTGCTGGCCGATCTACCACTGCTTTGGACCGCGGCCCTGATCGCAGCGGGAGGCGGAGGACTCGTTCTGGTCCGTTTCCCGCATCTGATCTGGATTGGCCTTGCGATCGCATTGCCATTTGCCAGCGGCTTCAAGATGGGGCCGCTCAGCTTGGCGGACCTCTTGCTTGGGGCTGCAGTTCTGCTGTGGTTTCTGGACGGCGTACGAAAGGGAAGGCTTCGCCTCACTCCCAGCCTGATGCCGGTCTTGTTCAGCATCTACCTGGTCGCGCTTCTGCTCTCCCTGACCCAGGCGATTGACGTGCGGGAGGCGATTGAGGGTGTGATCAAGTGGCTTCAGATGCTGCTCGTGATTCTGCTGATCCCGGAGGCGCTGTCGCCGCGGCAGGCGCGCTGGCTGGTATGGGGGCTCTTGACAGGAGGGGCGCTGCAGGCCGCGCTCGGCGTTTACCAGTTCATCTTCCGCATTGGGCCGCCGCACTTCCTCGTATTGGAACGATTCATGCGGGCTGCCGGGACGTTCGGACAGCCAAATCCATTTGCCGGTTACCTTGGTTTGACATTGCCGGTGGCGGTTGCCCTTTTGCTTGCTAACTTCAGTTCGCTCTTCAGACGCCGGCCTGCCGGCCTGGGCCGCGCCCTGATGGGCACTCTCATGTACGGAGCGGCAGTTGGGCTGATTGGAACTGGTCTCCTGGCGAGCTGGAGTCGAGGCGGCTGGCTCGGCGCGGCCGCCGGTGTCGGGGTTGTCTTGTTCTTTCAAAGCGGGAGGATCGTAAAGATTGCCGCCCTTATGGGCGGGGCGCTGTTGCTATTGGTCGGTCCGCTTGCCTACCGCTTCATTCCCAAGTCTCTGACCGACCGCATAGCCGATCTGCCCGCCTATCTGGGAGGCGGCATGTGGGAGGTTGTTCAGCAGCCGGTTACGGACAGCAACTTCTCGGTCATTGAACGGTTGGCCCATTGGATCGCCGCGTTGCGCATGTGGGAGATGTCGCCCTGGCTGGGCGTAGGGCCGGGAAACTATGCGGCGGTCTATCCGCAGGTGCGGTTGCCGCGCTGGGAAGACCCGTTGGGTCACGCACACAATACATACCTGAACGTTTTGGCCGAAAACGGATTGGTCGGGTTGACCGCATATTTGGCTCTCTGGACCGGCGTTGTCTGCTGGCTTATTTTCGTTCGCAAGAGAGCTGCGCAGGAAGGCGATGAGAACGGGCTCACCCGGCGCGCAACGCCGTCGGGGCTATATTCTCTCGATCCTTCGAGCGCGTGGAAGGCAGCTTTCTTCCTCGGCGTTTTGGGCGTGATCGTCCACCTGTCAGTTCATCACCTGTTTGACAATCTCTTTGTTCAGGGAATGTACTTGCATGTGGCGCTTTGGCTGGGCGCAGCCGCGGCTCTGACCGCCGCGCGGCCTTGTTTCCGCCCCGCGGCACAGGCCGGAGACGGTTCTGTGCGTGTAGGGCGGTGGAAGGCGGTAGACGTAGCGTAGAGAGCGGGGGACGCTTTCGGCTTGCGGCTGGCCGGGACTGGCTGGCCGGTCCATTCGCGATATGGAGACACAGTTGAGTCGGACCAGACAACTGCTTCTTGGCAGCGTCGGACGCAAAGAGACGCTCAGGTTTATAAAGTTCGCAATTGTCGGCGCGTTGGGCGCGCTGACCGACTTCACGATCCTGATACTCCTGGTCGAAATTGCCGGATTCCTGCCTGTTGTCGCGGGCGGCTTTGGCTTCTGCGCCGCTGTTCTGCAGAACTTTCTGCTGAATCGATGGTGGACATTCCCCGAAAGCCGGGTTCAGAGCAAACGAAGACTCCTGCTGAAGTTCGGCCTTGTCAGTCTTGTTGGACTGGGGATAAATTCAATCATACTGATGTATGTAGATCAGTCATTGCGCCCAATCTGGATCGAACTGCTTTCAAGCGAAGCGACTGGATTCAGGGCCAGCTACATTTTTGCCAAATTCTTTTCCATCGGCGTTGTGCTTTTCTGGAACTTCGCGGCCAACCGTTTGTGGACCTTCAAAGGGCAATGAAGCTGGTTATTGATTACACGCCGGCTGTGCGCCAAACGGCGGGCATAGGTCGAATCATACGCGGGCAGGTCGGGGCGCTGGTTGCGCAGAATCCGGGCTATGACATCTCTCTTTTCGTTGCCGGGAGGGTTACGCAGGACGAACGAGGGGACAGCCCTCTCCCGCTCGACACGTTTCCCCTAGTCTCGGAGCGGAATCTGACGCGCATGT
This sequence comes from Caldilineaceae bacterium, assembly GCA_022823185.1. Lineage (GTDB taxonomy): Bacteria > Chloroflexota > Anaerolineae > Caldilineales > Caldilineaceae > Bin5. The sequence goes on along the minus strand of JAJDXQ010000020.1, from coordinate 226,723 downwards.
GGCACCGCCTTCATCTTCCTTTTCCACGGGTTGAGTGGCTGACCGGAGGCGGCGTCGAGCTCTTTCATGCAACCGACTTTGTGATGGCGCCGGTAAACGCAAGGAGAAAGATCCTGACCGTTCACGATCTGGCCTTCTTGCACTACCCCGAAGCCGCCATGCCCTCGCTTCACCACTATCTCAATGTGGTCGTGCCGCGCAGCATTGGGCATGCGGACCACCTTATCGCGGACAGCCGCAATACGGCGCTGGACCTGGAGTCGAGGTGGCCGCGCCTTGCGGGACGGATCAGCGTTGTACAGGGCGCGGTGGACCATGACCGGTTTCGCCGCGTGTCGGACCCGGAGGCGTTGCAGGCCGTGCGCAAGAAGTACGCGATCGGAGAGGGACCCTACGTGTTTGCCCTGAGCACGCTGGAGCCCCGCAAGAACTATGCCAGGCTGATTCACGCCTTTCATGCCGCGCGCCGGGATGGGGGCTTGCAGCACAGGCTGGTCATTGGCGGCAAGAAGGGCTGGCTTTTTGAGGGGATTTTCGCCGCGGTGCGGAAACTCGGATTGGAGGAGGAGGTCCACTTTCCGGGGTTTGTAGCCGATGCTGATCTGCCCGCTCTCTACTCGGCCGCGGAGTTTTTCGCCTACCCTTCACTCTATGAAGGGTTCGGCCTTCCGATCATCGAATCGCTTGCCTGCGGGACGCCTGTTCTGACGGCGGACAACTCCTGCCTGCCGGAGGCGGGCGGGGAGGGCGCGCTCTATGTGGATGCCGAATCGGTCGACAGCATCGCCGACGGGGTCACCCGCCTGGCCGGCGATCGTGGGCTGCGCGCCCGGCTGGCAGAGGCCGGGGAGATCCACGCGCGCAGCTTTACCTGGGATCGCAGCTTGAGCCAGCTGCTGGACGCCTACGAACGCGCGCTGTCGTGAGCCTATGGTACAATGCATTCGATTCCACAGGGACGGAAGGGACGATGAACTCCAGGAGCAGGACCGTCGCTGATTCGATGACGCGAATCAGCCAGATAATGAATCCTGAGCATGCCAACCTGCTGGGCAATGTACATGGCGGCGTGCTCCTGAAGCTGTGCGACGAGTGCGGCGGCATCACCGCTGCCCGCCACGCTCGGCGCGTGGCCGTGACCGTCGCGGTAGACAGCATGGCCTTTCACCAACCGGTGCGGGTTGGGCAGTTGTTGAGGCTGCGCGGACGGATCACCTATGTTGGGCGGAGTTCGATGGAAGTTGAGGTGATTGTCGAGGCGGAAGACCTGTTGACAGGCGGAATTGCGCATACCAACAGCGCCTACTACATTTTCGTCGCCCTGGATGACCTGGGACAGCCGACCGAGGTGCCGCGGCTCGAACTGACAAGCGAAGAGGAACGCCGCCGTTTTGCAGAGGGCCGGGAGCGGCAGCGACAGCGGCTCATACGTGCAGGAAGACAGAAGGAGGAGGTGGATTGAGGTCCGCTTTGCCCCGCCGATGGCTTCTATTCGAATTCGCGTTGCCCAATCCTTGAAACCGCTGCACCGATGGTTGTTGCCTGTTGGCGCGCTGGTCACGTTCACCGGCTATGTCCGCCCCTGGATCGATCACAAGGCGGCGGGGCTGGCCGTGCTGGGGCTGGACTTGGGGGAGTTGGTGAAGTTTCTCCATCCGGTGCAACAGGGTGAGATACGGCTCTGGCGCGAGGGGTTCTATCTGCCCCTGGTCGCGGTGAGCGTGAGCCTCAGCTTGAATGCCTTTCGCCGGGGTCCGGCGCCTTCAGGGGAGGCAGGTGGGGCGAATGCCGGGGCAGGAGGCGAAGCAAGCCTGCCCTGCTATGGCTGGCCCCTGCGTGTTGCGTTTCTGTTGATGGCAGTTGTGGCCGCGCTCAACTTGCTGCCGCCTGCCTGGACACCGCGGCTGCTGCTGACGTCGGAGTTTCGATTGCAGACGTTAGTGATGGTCGGTTGCCTGGCCCTGGCCGCGTTGAGCCCATTTGCGGCGCTGCTTTATTCATCCCGGTCCTTGATTGAGAGGGAGGATGGTCCTGGGACCGGCGCGAATCGGCGAGAATTTCTGCGGAGAGCCGTGTGGACAGTGGCGTTTCTGAGCGTCCTCGTTCCCGCGGCGCTGGCCGTTTCCGCCATGTACTTTCCCCTGGTCCAGTTTCGTCAAATCTTGCCCACACTCGCAGAACTGTACGGGCAACCGCCTGAAATCGGTTGGGGTCCGGCAGCTATGGTTGCAGGGCTGGCAGCCCTGCTCGGGCACGGGCTCAGAGACATTGTTCTTTTGGTGAGAAAATGACTGGCGAATTTCGCACAAACGTCCGCGCTTATGGGCTGCCGTTTCGGGCTGTCTGGCTGCGGCGCAAGGATATGATTGACCTGCGTTTTTCGGGAACCAGACCGGATGCCGACAGTTGGACAACGGCTGACATCGTGGCTCATTTGTCGGATTATCGGTTGATTGGGGTGAGTATACAGGACCACAAGCGTCTCGGACTTGGACGCTGGCTACGCGCTTCGGGTGAGGAAGTCTCCTTTCGCGCCGACGAACCGCTTCCTTCGGAGACCGTCCGATACGATGAAGGGGCGCAAATCGCGTATTTCTCGATTTGGCCCCAGTTTTCGGGAGACACGGTGCGACGCGACTACGAAAGAGAGGGCAAGATTTTCCTGGGACGGACAGGAGGGATCGCACGGATCCGCTTCCCCGTGCTAAACAATCGCGGCCGCACTGGCGTCCTGGGTACGGCCGCGGCTCTTCTGGCGACGCGGTGAGGGCTGAGAAAGCGCGGGGCGCCTGAGCAGATACGGGATAGGCGCAGAGCAAGGGGATTTCACCAAGACACGGAGTTTTTTTATGTCAGAACCAGTCCGTTTTGGAGTCATTGGCGGAAGCGGCGTCTACCAGATGAAGTCGCTTTCCAACGTCGAAGAGATCGACCTGGACACACCTTTCGGCAAGCCGTCGGACGCATACATTGTGGGTACGCTCCATGGCCAGAGGGTTGCGTTTCTTGCGCGACACGGGCGGGGGCATCGCATCAGCCCGACACGGCTCAACCAGCGAGCGAACATTTACGGTTTCAAGATGCTGGGGGTGGAGTATCTGATTGCAGTCAGCGCCTGCGGCAGCCTGCAGGAGGCGCTTCGCCCCGGGGATATCGTAATTCCGGACCAGATATATGACCGCACAAGGCTGCGGGGCCTCAGCTTCTTCGATGACCCGGATGTGGGAACCGAAGGGCTGGTCGCCCATGTGAGCGTCGCGCATCCCTTTTGCGAGTACCTCAGTGAGATCTGCTGCCGGGCGGTCGAACAGGCAGGGGCCACGGCCCATATGGGGGGCAATTTTGTCACGATCGAAGGGCCGCGATTCAGCACTCGGGCCGAAAGCTTGATCTTCCGGCAACTGGGGATGGACATCATCGGGATGACCACGACCCCGGAGGCCTTCCTCGCCAGAGAGGCAGAGATGAGCTACGCGTGCATGGCCCATGTGACCGACTATGATGTCTGGCATGAGACTGAGGAGGCGGTGACTGTCGAGGCCGTGATCAGAGTGTTGATGCAGAACGCCCAGGTGGCTCTGGAAGCGGTCGCAAACGCCATCGAACAGCTGGCAAACAGCGGGCCCTCGCCTTTCGCCGATGCGCTTCATGACGCGCTCATCACCGACAAAAAGACGGTTCCGCAGGAAGTAATCGACCGGCTGGAACTGATCGTCGGGAAATACTTCGAACGCTAGGAAGGACGCGTTTACCGCCATGGCCACTGTTGCCGAAACGATCGCTCAGTCTCTTCATGAAGCCGGTGTCCGAGTTGTTTTCGGGATGCCGGGCGGAGAGGTCGTCTCAGTCCTGGAGGCGATGTTGCGGGTGGGTATCCGATTTGAGCTGATGCACCATGAGCAGAGCGCGGTGTTCGCGGCGGACGCGTATGCGCGGGCGACGGGGAGTCCCGGCTGCGTTCTTACGACGCTGGGGCCGGGCGCGCTCAACGCCGTGCCGGGCATCGGGCACGCGTGGCTGGACCGGGCGCCGGTGGTTCTGATCACGGCGCAGAAACCGGATTCGCTTCTGCCGGACTACACGCACCAGGTTGTGGACTTGCAGGCTGTCTTCGCGCCGATCACCAAACGAACGCTGAAGGTGACGCCCCAAAATGCCGCGGCGGAGGTGGCGCCAACCGTTGCGCTGGCGATGCAGGGCCGGCCCGGCCCGGTGCATCTTCAGGTAAGCAACGAGGAGGCGGAGTTGCCGGCGGCGAGTCCAGGCGAAGGGTTGGCGCGCCAAATGTCTTTTGGCGTAGAGGACGCCCAGGACAAGGAGGCAGCGCCGCGCCCGGAACAGATCGCCCACGCCCGCGCCCTTCTGTCGGAGGCGTCGCGTCCCATCATTCTGGCTGGGCTGGGCCTGGAGCCGGAGGGCCCCTACGAAGCGCTGCAAGAGCTGGCGGAGGCGGCCAACGCGCCGGTCATCGTTTCGCCGAAAGGCAAGGGAGCGCTCCCCGATGATCACCCGTTGAGCGCGGGCGTCATCGGCCTGACGCGCACCGATCCCGTCTATGAAATCCTGGAGGAGGCGGACTGCGTCGTGGCGGTCGGTTTCGACGTGGTGGAACTGGTGAAGCAGTTCACCCTGCCCAAGATGGAGACAGATGCCGATGGGATGGGGTCAGAGAGCGCGCCGCTCATTTGGCTGGCAAACTGGCCCAACTATGACCCGATCTTGCCGGCGGCGGTCGAGATGGTTGGCCCGATGACCCCGGCGCTGATGCAGCTGGCGGACAGCGCCTTTTCGACCGACGCAGGTTGGGGCAAGGCCAGGGTGGACAGGTTCCGGGCGCAGCGGGAGGCAGAGGCGTTGCCGTCCGCGAGGCCGGGACTGCTGCTGCCGCAGCAGCTGCTGAAGGGCATGAGAAGGCAGTTGCCGGAAGATTCGATGCTGGCGGTGGACGTGGGCAGCCACAAGATATTCGGGAGCCTGGAATGGCCGACTCTGGTACCCAACGGTTTTTCCCTGTCCAATGGTCTGTCTTGCATGGGATTTGGATTGCCGGCCGCGATTGGCACGGCCCTGGCCAGGCCGGGAGAACCGGTCGCATGCCTGATTGGAGACGGCGGGCTGTTGATGTGCCTGGGGGAGTTGAGCGTTCTCGCCCGGCTTGGCCTGCCGGTGATCGTGGTCGTGGCGGTGGACAACGCCATTGACCTGATCCGCTCGCACCAGATCCGGCAGGGCAAGAAACCGTTTGGCACTGAGTTTCCCGCGCCCGACTTCTGCAGAATCGCGGAAGGGCATGGGATTCGAGCCCTCCAAGTCACGACCGCGGACGGCTGCGAGGAGGCATTGGGAGTGGCCGCCGCTGCGGGGGAGCCCTACTTGATCGAGGCCCACATAGATCCGATCGGCTATCCAACAACGCCGCGGTAGCTCTTCTCCTGCCGACGAAAATCCTGATCCAGACAGCGTGACCGCCCTGTCCACTCAGTCGCGTATCCGACTGGGATGCGCCGCGACGTTTTTGGCGCGGCCGCTCCGGTCTGGCAACCCGGCGCGATGAAGGCGTGCCGCAGGCAAGAGATGTTTTTGAGGGGGGCGTTGCGGGGGGAATCCCCCCGCACAAGGGAAGCCGCTTGCGGCTGACCGCCCGGAAACACAGAGGCCGCTTGTTGACTGCCGGCGGTCAGGAGGAAAGGCTGTTGCGTTCGTCGCGCAGGACCGAGAACCTCCTGTGGCCTCCTCGCGGACCCCGGTTCAGAAGGTCACAATTTCCCTTTGCTGGATCTTGTTTTCGTCGAGGTCCATGTCGATGCCGGGAGACGTCGGCACACTGACGCTGCCGTTGACAGGTTTGAGCGGGTTCTTGAGAAAGAACTGGTGGACTTCATTCCACTTGATCAGGTATTCCAGCATGGGCGTGGTCGGCTCGGGCCAGGCGGCGATGACGTGGATGCTGGCGGGCGTTGAGTGGCCGTGGGGGATGACCGGAACGTCGTATGCCGAGGCCAGGGCCAGGATTTTCTGCGTTTCCGAGATGCCGCCGCACCAGTAGATGTCGGGCTGGTAAACGTCGCAGGCGCCGGCGTCCATCAGTTGTTTGAGGCCCCAGCGTGTGTATTCGTGTTCGCCGCCGCTGATGGGGATGTTGACGGCGCGGCGGATCTGGGCGTACTGTTCGATCTTGTCAGGGAGAACCGGTTCTTCGATCCAGCGGGGGGCGTATTCTTCCAGGCGGCGGGCCATCTGAACGGTGTAGGGGACATCCCAACTCATCCAGCAGTCCAGCATAATGTCCACGTCGGGGCCGACGCTTTCGCGCAGCGTGCGGGCAAGGCGCAGGTTGCGTTCCATGCCTGCTTTGCCGTCGGTGGGTCCGTCGCGGAAGAACCATTTCGTGGCTCTGAATCCGTCGGCCGCGAACTGCTTGGCCCGTTCCCGGACGAGCTCCGGGTCGAGCGAATAGCCCAGGGCGCTGGCATAGGCGGGGACTTCTGTCCTGGTGGGGCCGCCAAGCAGCTGGCAGACGGGGGCGTCAAACCATTTCCCCTTCAGGTCCCACAGCGCGCAGTCGACTGAGCTGATGGCCATCATTTCTGTGCCTTTGCGGCCATGAACCTGGGCCCGGTACATTCTGTCCCACAGGCGTTCTGTGGCCAGGGCGTCATGGCCTATCAGTTGGGGCGCGAGCTGGGTCTGGATGACGAAGGCCTGGTCAAATGGGAGAGGGCCGCCGCGGCCGGTGACGCCCTCGTCGGTCGTAGTCTCAACGAAGTAGGCGGAGATGGCATAGCGGCCTTCGCTCTCCTCAACCATTGCATTCGGACCCTCGGCTTTGTGTTCAGGATAGATGTCGAGAGGGCGCAGGAGCCGCTCTTCCCAAAACTCTCCCTCAAACTCCAGTGTGCCCTGCAGCCGGAGTACGGTTACGTCGGTGATTTTCATTTTCTTCTCGCTCGTCGCTTGCGGATTGAGTGGGAATTGAGATGTAGTATACTGTTCCGAAGAAGCGCGGCAGCGTGCCGCCGGTTCGCGGATCGAAGCCGGGTCGCCGGACCGAAAGGACCGGGCCGTCAGGGCGATAATCCCCTATCTTGTGAATGTATGCAAATCACCCAAAGGGTCGCGCAGACAGATGCAGGCATTGGGGCGAAAGGGGCGGGGGAAGCGGCCCAGACGGTTCCTTCGCAGGTGAGGGATGATTCATGACTGAAAATTGGCGCGGCATTTTTGCGATTGTGGTGACTCCGTTTACGGAGGATCTCGAGCTGGATGAGGCAGCGCTGCGCAGACAGATCGAGTTCTGCATTCAGGCCGGGGGAGCGGGACTCGTCGGTCCCGCAAACGCCGGTGAGTTTGCCGTCATGTCGGACGAGGAGCGGCGACGGTGGATCCGAATCGTGGTGGAGGAGGCTGACGGGCGAGTGCCGGTGATCGCGGCGACCACGCACGGGCACAAGGCGCCGGCCGCGGCCCTGAGCCGCTACGCAGAGGACGTTGGCGCTGACGGCATCATGGCGATGCCGCCGCACATTTTGCACCCTGACGCAGACGGCTGCCTGGACTACTACCGCTATCTGGACGAAAGCCTGGGCATTCCAATCTGCATTCAGAACTTTATGGGCCCGATCGGCACGCCGATGTCATCGGAGCTGCTGGCGCGCATGTGCCGGGAACTGGAGCTGGTCCAGTATCTGAAGGAGGAGACGTTGCCGGAGCCGCGCGCGATTTCGCGAACGCTGGCCGCGGCGGGAGATGCCTGCAAGGGCGTCTTTGGCGGGCAGGGCGGCATCTATATGATCGATGAATGGCGCCGGGGGGCGTGCGGAAACATGCCGGCGAGCCAGTCAATCGATCTCCATACGCGGATCTGGGGGCTGTTGGAGGCGAATGACGAGCCGGCTGCGCGGCGTTTGTTCAACCAACTGCTGCCTCTGCTCAATTTCGAGCGTATGCACGGTGTCGCGGTATACAAGCAGGTCTTTCTGCGGCGCGGCATTTTCACCTCCACCGCGAGTCGCATTCCCGGCGCTTATCTGGACGAACAGGATTTGCAGGAGTTTGACGCAATCTGGCAGGGGATCGAGCCGCTCCTGGAGGATTGATTGCCGGGATGGGGCCCATGCATACGCCGGGGGTTTCCGGCGGCCACTCTCCCTCACTGTATTCATTCTATGACCACCACAGTTACTTCAGTTGAGCTATTTCCTCTCCGGATCCCTCGCGACGTTCCCTACCTGGGTCCGCTGGAAGAGGGCAACCGGCCCAACGAAAAGGGATACATCGTTCGCCCGGGCAACCGCACGGTCTACCCTGTGTTCGACCAGACGCTTCTCGTTAGAGCCGAGGCGAGCGACGGCACGGTGGGTTGGGGCGAAAGTTTCGGAGTTGTGGCGCCGCAGGTGGCCGAGTCGATCCTGGAAGAGCTGTTGATCCCGTTTGTGGTCGGCCGCAGCCCGCACGATGTGGAACGAATCTACGAGGACCTGTACGATCTGCAGCGCGTTCGCGGCCATTTCGGCGGCTACGCGCTGGATGCCATCGCGGGGCTGGATATGGCGCTGTGGGACCTGCGGGGCAAGCTGTTGGGACAGCCGGTGTGGCAACTGTTGGGCGGCCTGCGCCAGGCGAGGCTGCCGGTCTATGTATCGGGGCTGCCTGGCGAGACGAAGGAGGAGCGGGCCGCGCTCGGAAAGGCGTGGATGGACAGGGGATTCTCGGCGCTGAAGTTCGCGGCTGCGGTCGCCGACGAGGGCGAGGTTGCCGAGATCGGGGCGATCCGCGCGGAAGTGGGCCCCGCCCCGAAAATCCTGGCCGACCTTCACTGGCGTTATACGGCGCTGGAGGCCATACAGCTGATAGAGCGGCTATGCGAATTCGACCTTCATTTGGCTGAGGCGCCGGTTGCTCCGGAGGACGTCGATGGGCAGGCGCGGGTGGCGAGGGCGGTGAAGACGCGCATCGGCCTGGGCGAGGAGTGGCGAACGGTCCATGAATATCTTCCCCGCTTGCGGGCCGGTTGCATGGACGTAATCCAGCCGGAGATGGCCCACACCGGGATCACCGGTTTCCGCCGCATCTGCGAGTTGGCGCAGGCCTTTCACTGTAAGGTGATGCCGCATGCCACGATCAACATTGGCATCGTCCAGGCGGCAAGCCTGCAGGCGTCGGCCACGCTGGCGAACGTTGAAATGCACGAATACCAGCATTCGATTTTCGACCGCAACAAGCAGTTCCTTCGCAGCGGCATGGACTGCCAGGCGGGCTACTTTTCGCTCCCGGAAGGGCCCGGCCTTGGCGCCGAGCCGACTGAAGAGGCGCTCAAGCTCGCGATAGGACGGGGCTAAGGCCAGGAGGAGGGTTCAGGATGGGTGAGAGAAAATTTGAGGTGGTTGATACCCACTGCCATATCGGGTTGCAGAAGTACGAACCGGTCGAGGCTCTGCTCTTTCACATGGAGCGGGCGCAGGTCAGTCAGGCAGTGCTGATTCAGTATATGGGGAACAGCGACAACCGTTATATCGTGGATGCGATGGCAGCGAATCCAGGCCGGTTCGCGGCGGCGATGATCGTCGCCGATGACGACGACGGGAGCGCCATTCGCGCCTGGGCCGAGCAGGGGCTGGGCGGCATCCGCCTGCTGGCCGATTTTCGCGGGCGCGGCAGTGATCCCCTGGCGCACTGGCGCGCGGCCGCCGAGCTGGGCCTTGTGGTCAGCGTATTCAGCCGGCCGGATATCCTGCAGAGCGACGAGTTTAGCGAAGTGCTGCGACTCTTCCCGGAGCTATCGATGGTCATTGAGCACCTGGGCGGTGTCAAGCCGGATTTCGACCTGGAGGCGTTCGCGGCGATTGCCGCCTTGGCGCGCCACGAGAATCTGACCATCAAGCTGCCCGGATTCGGCGAATTCTGTCACCTCCCCTGCCCTTTCGAGGATGTTCCGCCCCTGGCAGAGCTGACTCTGGAGGCTTTCGGCGCGCGTCGCATGATGTGGGGAAGCGATTGGCCGCCTGTGAGCAGCCGGGAGGGTTTCGACAATTCGTTGACATTTCCCCTGTCCTATCTTTCCGATTTGAGCGATGATGAGCGCGCCTGGATCTTCGGGAAGACGGCGAGAAGGGTCTGGAATCTGGAGGATTGAGACTGGAAAGCATCCACTCTTGCTCCCCATTGAGATCATCCGCTTTTGGCTACTGACTTTTGTTGCTTCCACCGAGGAATTCCCTGATGCCCAGAGTCGTATTTTTCACCAACCTTGCGCCCGAACTGGCCCAGCAGGTTGTTTCGCCGGCGCCGTCCGACTGGGACGTTTCCATTCAGGCCCACGATTTGCCGGAGGCTGAGAAATCAGGTCTGGCTTCAGAGGCCGACTTTCTGATTCTCTTTCCCAGCGCCCTGGAAGAGACCGTCTTGCGCGCCGCGCCGGGATTGAAACTGGTGCAGCTTGTCAGCGCCGGCTTCGATCGCATGCCGCTCGGCGTATTGGCGGAGTTGGGCATCCCCCTTGCAAACAATGGCGGCACGAATTCGATTGACGTGGCCGAACACACCTTTGCGCTGATTCTGAGCGTTTACCGCCGCTTGACGGAGATGGACCGCAACGTGAGAAACGACGGCTGGACGGAGATCGACAGCGGAATGACGACCTTCACAGTTCACGGCAAAACGGTCGGGATCGTTGGGCTGGGTCACATCGGCCGCGAGGTCGCCAAACGGCTTGTCCCCTTCGAGGCGGATGTAGTCTACTTTGACCCGTTTCCCGCCGGGGAGGAAGTGGAAAGGCGCTTGCGGGTGAAACGGGTCTCCCTGGACGAGCTGCTGGAAATGTCCGACATTGTTTCCCTCCATGTCCCGCTGAATGACCAGACCCGCCATCTTATCGGCGCGGCCGAATTGGCTCGCATGAAGTCGAGCGCCATACTCATCAACACCTGTCGCGGCCCGGTGGTAGACGAGGCGGCCCTCATCGAGGCATTGGACGGCGGCGGGATTCTCGGCGCCGGGTTGGATGTTCTGCAAGAGGAGCCGACCGACCCCGCCAATCCGATTCTGCGATTTGAGAACGTTATCTTTTCGCCGCACATCGCCGGCGTAACCTACGATACCTGGCAGCGTAGGGGCCGCTTCATTTTCGAAAACCTGCGGCGAGTCTGGGCAGGGCAGGAACCGCTGTCGGGTATTCCACTGTAACTGTTTCACAGGCGGCAGCGCGCTGCGGGAATCTTTTGCCGCGAGGCGCCCAGAGCGGCTGTCGCTGAACCGCCAATCCTTTGCCGTTCGGGCGGCCCACTGTTATACTCCCTCAGATACAAGCCCCACTGATCTGGCCTGCCGGCTCTGCGCATCGCGTCTCCTGTTAGAGAGGCTGAGGAGGCGTTGCCGGGCATCGGAGGCGCGGTCGGTGCGCGGAGGCAGAGCAACTGTCTTTCCCTCGACTGCACCAGGACAGGCCAAAGTTGCGGAGGTGCAGTCGACTAAGGAGAATTCATGTCAGACATCGCCTATGTGCAGGAGCTGGCTCAACGGCTGCGGGACAACGTTGCGCAGGTGATCGTAGGCAAGGATGAGGTCGTTGATCAGCTCTTGGTCGCACTCTTCTGCGAAGGGCACGTGCTGCTGGAGGACGTACCCGGCATTGGCAAGACGATGCTGGCCAAGACGCTGGCCGCGTCTCTGGGCATCAGCTTTCAGCGCATCCAGTTCACGCCGGATCTGCTGCCGTCAGACATTGTTGGCGTCAGCGTCTATAACCGCAAGACGGACGATTTCGAGTACCGACCGGGCCCGGTGCTGGCGGGAATCGTTCTCGCCGACGAAATCAACCGCGCCGGCCCCCGTACGCAGAGCGCTCTGCTGGAGGCGATGGAGGAGCGCCACGTCACCGTCGACGGCGTCGAACATGCGCTTCCCTATCCGTTTTTCATGATGGCAACGCAGAATCCTGTCGAGTTGGCCGGCACGTTCCCGTTGCCGGAGGCGCAGATGGACCGCTTCCTGATTCAGGTTGGGATGGGCTATCCGGAACGGGAGGAGGAGCGAGAGATTCTGCACAGGTTCCGGACCGATAATCCGCTGGTTCGCGTCCAACCGGTTGTGGGGGCGGATGAGATTCGCAGGGCCGTGTCGATCTGTCGCGAGGTCCATGTCCATCCTGTGCTGGAGGACTATCTTCTTGACCTGGTGCAGGCCACGCGCGATGACGGCGGGTTGGACTTGGGCGTGAGCCCGCGCGGCAGCCTTGCCTACTACCGAACGGCGCAGGCCTTTGCGGCCATCCAGGGACGGACCTACGTCATACCGGACGATCTGCAGCAGCTTGCGGCCCCCGTGTTGCGGCACCGGCTGATCCCCGGCCCTGACACGCGGCTGCACGGGACATCAGTCGCCAGCGTTTTGGAGGGCATCCTGGACAGGGCCCCTGTGCCTGTAGAGGAAAACTGGCAGGAGATCCCGACCGCCGATCACGCGCTTGAGATGCCGGCGCCGATCGACGCCAGCGAGGCGGAGGGCCTGGAAAGCGACTTGACTGCTGAAACTCCGGTCACCGCAGTTGACGGGCGCTCCAGCGAAACAGGCTGATGGGGCGTTCCGGGTGGACGGCTGCTGTCGTCGTCATGTTGGTGGCGCTTTTCACGCGCAACAGCCTGATCTTTACGATGGGGATCATTCTCGGGCTGTTGGGCCTGGTGATCTGGCTGTGGAGCCGGTACAGTCTTTCCGAAGTGACGTACCGCAGGCGGTTCGGCGTCGATCACCTATATTTTGGCGAAGAGACCGAGCTGTACCTGGAGGTAACTAACGCCAAACCCCTGCCGCTGGCCTGGCTGCGCTGTGAGGATGACATTCCAAATGCCCTCGAGCTGGACCCCGATGAGCGGTCGAGGCACTATCAGCCGACGCGCCGCATCCTTGTCAACCTCTTTTCTCTCGGCATCTACCAGAAGGTAACGCGCCGCTACCGGGTCACCGGCACGCAGCGCGGCGCGTGGCGGTTCGGGCCGGTGCAGCTGATTTGCGGCGACATCTTCGGATTCCGCAGTCTGTTCAGAGATTTTACGGACACGACTCTTCTTCTTGTCTATCCCCGCTTGTATACGCTGCCCGAGCTCGGTCTGGAGGCGCGTCACCCATTCGGCGACTATCTGAGCCGCAACCGGCTGATCGAAGATCCGTTGCGGATTAGCGGCGTACGCGAGTATGTTCCGGGCGACAATTTTCGGCACATTCACTGGAAGGCTACCGCCCGCCGGCAGGATTTGCAGACAAAACTGTTTGAGCCGTCCGCTTCCCGTCCACTGGGGATCTTCATCAACATCCGCACCTTCAATCACCGGTTCGAAGGGGTGGACCCGGCTCTGCGGGAATTCGCGATCAGCGCGGGCGCGTCGATTGCCCGATGGGCGCAGATGCGGGGTGAGGCGTTCGGCGTGTTCGCCAACAGCATGATGTATGCGGGACAGCGTGTGCGCATCTTGCCGGCGGCCCACCCGCGGCAGCTCAGAAGCGTGCTGGAGGCGCTGGCTTACTGTGTTGGCATTCCGCACACGACGATTGAGCGTGTGCTGCTGCAGGAGGCCGATCGTCTGCAAAACGGCACTTCGATCATCGTGATCAGCGCAACCTTGTCGGAGAGCCTGCGCAGGGTCCTCATCGATTTGCAGCGTCGCGGTTTTGAGGTCACGCTCCTTGGCATTGGCAATCTGACCCCTGAAAGAGCCATTCCCGGCGTCTCCTTTCAGCGCCTGTCCCAGAAGGTCGTGGAAGACCTGACGGCAGAGGCGGAGCAGGAGATTCCGGAGGCGCCGGAACAGGAGGTTCCGGAGGCGCCGGAGCAGGAGATTCCGGAAGCGCCGGCGCCCGTCCCAGCGGGTTAGAGGGCTGGCAGTAAGAAGCGTCGAGCCTGGTGGCCTACCCCGACAGGATCAGTTGCGTATGGATTCTCGTCTCTTGATAGAGGAATCAATTGGCTTAGGATGAATTCGTCGATCTCGGCGCCCTGGCGCCACTCGGAGTGGAATGGTGTCGACGGGATGCTGCTGCCTGCCCTGGTAGGCGTTATGCGGTTGTGCTGGATTTGGCCGTGGATGCTGCTGCTTCAGGGATTCCTGTCACCTTCGCTGGTCGCGCCGCTGATGACGCCCTGGATGATCATCGGCCTTCCGGTTCTCAGCTTTACCTTTGCCCGCTGGAGCATGCCGACGCTGGCAGAGCGACGCAACTATCGCAGGGCAAACGATATCCGGCGGCAGGTCGCCACGGTGGGCATTGCCGCGATCCTGATCCTGCTTTGGTTGCGGTTTTTGAGGCCGGAATACTGGCTGGTGGACCTGCGCTGGCTGATCGCCGCGGGGTATGACCTGATCTACTGGGATGCCGAACCCATTGAAGTGCCCGGGGCGGTGCTCTTCCTGTTATTCGGAATCTTTCTGTGGCTGCGAGGCGCGCTGGACGGACAGGGTCAGTACCGGCACGACGAGATTTGGCGGGCGTTTCTCTCTGGCGTGGCGGCCTTGGCTCTCTTCGCCTGGCTGATACCGCCGGGTCTTCAAGGCAGCAACCCTGGCGCCGCGCTCAATCCTTTTGCCGCGGCCGAGGGCCAACTGTCCAATCCTGTTGGGCTGTTGTTGATCTTTGCGGCCGCGGGGCTTGCGGGGATGGGGGTCGCGAACCTCGGCAGGTCGGGCGGGTGGAGACGCCGCGCGCACGTGGGCAAGCTGCGGCCCAATCGCGGCTGGATGGTCGGCATCGGGGTAACGATTGGCGTGATGCTGGGCATGGCGCTGCTGATCGGGTTGATCCTGCAGCCGGAGGACGCGGCCATCCTATGGACAGCACTGGGATATGTCTGGCAGGGGGTTAGCACCGTACTGATCTGGATCATCACGGTGGTTGCCTACCCCTTCTTTCTGGTGCTCGAATGGCTGATACGCCTTCTGCAGAGCCTTTTCGGAGACCGCCGGCAGGAGACGGAGAGGACAGAGTTTGCCCAGCAGCCCACGCCAGAACCGCTCCCAGAACCGCCGGAAAGGGCCGTGGAAGCGGTGCCTGAACCTTTCCGCTGGATCGCGTTGCTCATCTTCGCGGCCGGCGTCTTTATTTTATTCATGCTCGTCCTGCGCCAGCTGCGCAGCCGGCCGGAAGAGGAGAGTGACGAAGTCCGAGAGTCGGTCTTGACGGCCAGTCTGTTGCAGGCGCAACTGGCGGAACTGTGGGGGCGGCTGCGGTCGCGGTTCGGGCCTGCCCCGGAGGAGCCGGACCCGTTCCTGACTTTGGAGGGAGAGACCGATACACGCCGTCTGATCCGGGCGATTTACCAGCGCCTGCTGGCGGCCGCCCACATTCGCAATGCCCCTCGTTTGCAGAGCGAAACGCCCAGCCGCTATGGGGGCCGCCTATCGGGGGAACCCGGCTTCGGAGGGCCCCCTGTGCGGACGATCACGTCGGCATATACGGAAGCGCGCTATGGCGATGAGCCGCCGAGCCAGGACACGGCCGCGGCGGCAGAGAGAGCATGGCAGGAGATCGAGACCGCGTTGACCCCGGTCGAAACGGAGGACGAGACTTGAGCAGCTTGCGGATCCTTCAAATGTCTATTCCATTTACTGTTGCGGAGAATGTCAGATGAACGGAGCTCAGTCTCTAATTCGTACACTCTACGACGCGGGCGTGGACACCTGTTTCATGAATCCCGGCACGTCGGAGATGCACTTTGTGGCTGCCCTGGACTCCGTGCCTGAGATGACGTCGGTTCTTTGTCTGTTTGAAGGCGTTGCCACCGGTTGCGCCGACGGCTACGCCCGCATGTCGGGGAAACCGGCCGCGACTCTCCTGCACACCGGCCCCGGTTTGGGCAACGGGATCTCCAATCTGCATAACGGACGCAAGGCCCATTCGCCGATCGTCAACATCGTGGGGGACCACGCCACTTATCACCTGAAGTATGACGCGCCGCTCACCTGCGACATTGAAGGGTTGGCGCGGCCGGTTTCGGGGTGGGTGCGCACGTCGGCCCACGCCCGCAGCGTGGCTGAAGACGGGGCCGCGGCCGTTGCCGCCGCACGTACGCCGCCGGGCCAGGTGGCTACGTTGATCCTGCCCGCAGACACGGCTTGGGGCGAGGCGGAGGGCCCGGCCCCGCCCAGAAGTGCGCCGCCGATGTCCGCGGCGCCGGAGGAGCGAATCGCCGCCATTGCGGAGTTGCTGCGCCGGGGAGAAGAAACCGTCATTCTGGTGGGCGACCAGGTGATGCGCAGCGCAGGGGCCAGCAGACTCGCCTGCCGGATCGCTGCGGGGGCCAACGCCCGGGTCGTGGGCAATCGCGCGGCCGCGCGCGTGTCGCGGGGCGCGGGCCGTCCTGTCCTCGCTCGTCTGCCGTATCCGGTCGATCAGGCGATCGCGCTGCTGGCCGGGGCCCGCCACGTCGTCCTGGCCGGCGCCAAGGATCCTGTCGGCTTCTTCGCCTACCCGGACAGCCCCAGCCGCCTCGCGCCGCCGGACGCGGAGATCCATTTGCTTGCCGCCGAGGATGAGGATGTGGCCGCCGCGCTGGATGCGCTGAGCGAAGAGTTGGGCGCGCCGGACGCGCCGCCCGCTGATGCCCCCCTGGAGCGGCCTCCTCTGCCGACAGGCGCGCTCACGCAGGAGAAGGTTTGGACGGCCCTGTGCGCGCTGATGCCAGAGAATGCGATCGTCGCGGACGAGTCGGTCACGAGCGGGCGCCA
Organism: Caldilineaceae bacterium; assembly: GCA_022823185.1. GTDB lineage: Bacteria > Chloroflexota > Anaerolineae > Caldilineales > Caldilineaceae > Bin5. Next base: position 210,011 of record JAJDXQ010000020.1, on the reverse strand, counting down.
GGCCTACCCGCTTACGGAGACCGCGCCGCCGCATGACTGGCTTCACGTTACAGGCGGATCCATCGGCCAGGGCCTGCCGGCGGCTACAGGAGCGACCGTGGCCTGCCCCGACAGGCAGGTATTCGGGATGGAGGGGGACGGATCCGGCATGTACACGTTGCAGGCATTGTGGACGCAGGCGCGTGAATCTCTGAACGTCGTGAATGTCATCTTCGCCAACCACAGCTACCGCATTTTGCAGGGGGAGCTGTTAAACGTGGGCGGCGATGCAGAGCCCGGGCCGCATGCCCAGGCGATGATGCGTCTTGATTCGCCGCAGCTGGACTGGCGCTCCCTCTCAGAGGGAATGGGGGTGCCGGCTGTGCGCGCCGAGAGCGCGGATGCTTTCACCGATGCGCTCCGCCGGGGGATAGAAGAGCCGGGACCTTTCCTGATTGAAGCCGTGGTCTGACAGCAAACAGACTGTGGGAGGCGCCCGCCCCGGATCTCGGCAACAGTTCCCCTCAACGGCCATGCTCTCCATCGCTTCCGACCAGCCCGTAGAAGAGGCCATCGCGCAGGTCCTTTCCGCTTTCATGGGTGAGCGGACGCCGGTCTACATCGTGGGCGGCGCGGTCCGGGATCATCTGCTGGGCATCTCCTCGATTCCGGGTTGGACACAAGCGGCCGTCACCGAACCATCGGGCGGCTCCTTTACGATTCCCAAACAGGCGCGAAGCGCGACAACCGACCTGGACCTGGTTCTCGAGGGTCCCGTCCTGCCGCTGGCAAGGCAGGTGGCGGACCGGCTCGGCTGGGCCTACTACCCCTTGGACACGGAAAGGGACGTGGCGCGGCTCATTGGAAAGGCTGCGGACGGCCAGCGGATCGAATGTGATGCCGCGGCTTTGCGAGGCGACCTGAAGACGGACCTGCTGGCGCGTGATTTCACCGCCAATGCGCTGGCGCTGGCGCTAGCGGCGGACAATTCGCCCAAGCTGATCGACATTTGCGACGGCATCGGGGACATACGCGCCCGGTGCCTGCGGCGTATATCATCAGACAGCCTGCGCGCCGACCCGATCCGGCTGCTGCGCGCGGCGCGTTTGGCGGCCCAGTTGGGGTTCGCAATTGAGGAAGGGACGCGAGCGCAGATCGGTGACTGCGCGGAGACAGTCCTGTCTGTCAGCGCTGAGCGCGTGCGATACGAGCTGTGGAAACTGCTGGACTGTGTCCGCCCCGACGAAGCCATCAGAGAGCTGAATGCGCTCGGGCTGCTGGTCCATCTGTTGCCCGAGGTCGAGGCGCTGCAAGGCGTGACGCAGTCTTCGCGACACCACCTGGACGCCTATAAGCACAGCCTGTTGGCGGCGCGCTACGCGGCAGAACTGCGGGACTGGCTGCGGGGAGGCCCTGCGCCGGAAGACGATGCCCTGACGGAGACGCTGGAGCCCTGGGCAGAACCGCTACGCGCCCACTTTTCCAGCGAGATCGCGGTTGGACGCGACCGCGCGGGATGGCTGGTGTGGCATGCGCTGCTTCATGATACGGGCAAGGCGGACGGGCCCGATTCAGATTCAGGCGGCGGGGACGAGCGGCGGGGCAACGCCGGCCACCAGAATTTGAGCGCCCGGTTGGCCGGCCGACGCGTCGAGAGTCTCCGTTTCAGCAGGCGCGAGGTTCTCCTGGCAGAACGGGTTGCGTCGATGCACAGCCTCCCTCGCAAGATGGTCAGGGAACTTCCTCAGAATGAGGAAGTCATCGGCGCGCGGGCAGCGTTCCGATTTTTCCGCGACGCGGGCAGCGTCGTTGCGGGCCATCAGTCTGCGGCTGGTTTCAGGTCGGCGGGGAGTCCCGCTCCGCTGGACGGCCTGGATGTCATCGTTCAGGCGATTTCGGATCTGCAGGGGACAGGCTTGGCGCGCGGGCCAGAGTGGGCGCGCTTCCTGAAGGCGATTGAAGGGCTGTTTTCCTATGCCTTCACGCTGCGGACGGAACAGGACGAACCACTGGTAGACGGCAACAGGCTGATGGAGAGGCTGGGACTGAGGCCGGGGCCGCAGGTTGGAGCCATCATGCGGGAGCTGGCGGAAGCGCAGGCTGCGGGTACTGTGTCGAGCGCGGACGAAGCCCTTGCTCTGGCGGAAGAGCTGATGGACAAAGGGGCGGCGTAGGTTACGAGGAAGGACATTGATGGACAGCCGCTTCCTGATGGACGGAGCTGGCTGCCGGCGCCGCCAGCGGGTCAGGCCCCGTTGAATGCCGCCGCCCGATCGAGGCGGGCCTGCGCGGCCCCCCGTTCGATGGTCCGCCGGGCGCGTTCAATGCCATCCTGGACGCTCTGGGCCAGATCGAACAGAAACAGAATGACACCGACGGTCAGACAGACCTGTTCGGCGGCGTCTCCTTCCGTGGAGGCGAGAACGGCTGCGTTGAGAGCGGCATGGCCGGCGGCGTCTGCGGGCCCGGGCACGCGCACGCGCCCGGAATGGCCCAGCGCAACCGGATCCAGGATCAGGTCGTCAGCCGGGTCTTCGGCGAAGACATGGGATTTGCGCCCGATCGCCATTTCGACGGAACCTTCTTCCCCCTGGACGATAAAACTGCGTTTGGCTCCGGTCTGGACGGCGCGCAGGCGTTCGATGTAGTTTCCGTGGAAGAACCCGCTGACCTGGTAGGGCGCATTGGCTGGGTTGAGGAGCTTTTCCACACTGTTGAGCACTGTTCGCAGGCCGAACTGGCGCCGCAGGGGCAGGAGCGCATGCCATTGGGGCGCGAATCGGGCGGCGGACAGGTAACCCACGCCGACGGATTCCAACATGCGCTCCACAGCCTCAGGCGCCAAGTCGTCGGCGATCCCCATTGCGCGCAGGACGGGCCCCGGTCCGATTCCGGCCTTAGTGGGTACTCCCTCATCGCCATGCAGAAGGACCGGCATCCCGGCTTCAGCGAGAATGAGGGCGATGGCCGGCGCCAGCTGGGCGGTCTTTTCCTTGCCGTCGTAGGGCACAGCCAGATCGAGCAACCCATCCACCTTGGGTCGAATCTGGGTAATCGTCTCTGTTCTAAGTAGCTCGGTAAAGCCCCTGACCTCGTCGACAGCTTCCCCTTTTACCCTTTGCGTTACAAGAAACGCGCCGGCCTGCGCGGCAGAGCAGTCTTGCTGTACGATCTGACGCAGGGCTAGGACTGACTCCTCATAGGTGAGGTCGCGCTTGAGCTTCTCACCGCGCCCGACCGCCTGAATGAAAGGGATGAAGGGGCCGGGATCCCGGTCGGACTCATAGATTGAGGGGCTTGCTGGGCTTGAGGCCGGCATTTGGGTCGGTCCTCACCACCGGGGGGATAGGTGAACAGATGAACCGGGTCAGTTGCCCGTACCGAGTTGGCTGAGGAGTGTGTCGACGTCGGGAGCGGAGGGCGCACGCAGCTCGAAAGTCAGCGGCTCGCGGGCGTCGTTGTCAACGCGGGCGACGGTGGCGTCGCTGCCGAAGAGCGCGGCAAGACTGTCAGACAGATGGGCCTCCGCGGACGCGGCCGTGTCGACGCTGTCCCCATTGGAGGCTGCGTTGGGGTAGTTGAGCCTATCCAGCAGGACGATGGTGGCCCCGTCAGTGCGCAGCTTGAGCTTTCCCTGCAGCTCCACGTCGCTTTCGGTCAGCTTCACGCCGTTCAGCGCCTGGGACAGAGTCGTGTCCAGCGCATTTGAGAGATCAGCGCCGAGGTCCTGTTTGCGGACGTAAAGCAGGCCGGGCTTGCCGTCGGTGAAGTCAATCACATAGTCGGCCTCATGGCCGACGAGAAGAATCGCGGGCCCGTCCAGGATGTGCTTGTAATCGGCCACGTCGAGGAGGAGCTCGTTGGGGACGACGTTTTCCCGGATCCAGCGGTGGAAGACGGGGATAAAGGCCTCGGCGTCAACGGAGAGCTCTTCGAAATAGAATTTAACGCTCAGACGATGTGGCGTAATCATCAATTGCTCCAGCGGCAGTGGGGCGCGGCATCGGCTGCGGCGGGCGCCGCCGCAGCCGACGAACCGCGTTTAGATTTCTACCAGTACGTTGCCGCCGACTTTGGATTCGCAGGCGTGGGTGGCCTCGATGAACAGGAGAGCCTCCTCGATCAGCCGGTGGGCGGAATCATTGTCGGGGTTTGGATTTGGATTCTGGTGCCGATCCAACAGATACTGCCCGAACTTGCCCTTGGCGTACTGATCGAAGAACAGCTCGGTGTCGAAGAAGCGGGTCTTGAACTCCTCCACGATGCGGTCCGGGCTATCGCCAACGTCCAGGAATTGGGTCCTTACAAGGGCTCTGGCGGCCTTGAGCATCGACGAGTAGGCAAGCGCATCCGCTCGCGCCGGGTCGTTTTCGTCAAGCGCGATCTGGGCTTCGAAGGCCTCTGATTCGGCCGGCGAAATCTCCATGGAGAAGAGAGAGACGACCTCACCGGCGCACTCACCGATGCCGATATCGCCCAGGCTGAACACACGGGGATCGCCCCAATCGGAGAAGTAGTCCGGTTCCTGCTCAAAGGCTGGCAGCTGCATGAAGGGCTGGATCATGCCGCGGGCTTCCTTTTTCCCGATACGTCCAATCCAGTCCTGGAACGTTTCCCCTTTGGCGCGCTCGTCAATGTAGCGATTGGTGATGATATCGACGACTTCGGGAACTGTCTTGGAGGGAACCGCGCCGACGGCCAGACCGTAGCTGCCGGCATTGTCGCGCCATCGTCCGCCCAGCACGACCTGGAAATGGGGCATCTTAAAGTTGCCGGAACGGCGGCTGTTGCCGAAGAAGCCAATGTCGGAGACATGATGCTGGCCGCAAGAGTTGAAGCAGCCGCTAATCTTGATTTTCAGATCTTTGATTGCGTCGGGCAGGGAGGCGCTCTTGGCGGTCAGACGCGTGCGGAGCTCGCCGGCAAGACCCCGCGAGGAGGCGATGCCAAGTTTGCAGGTATCTGTGCCGGGGCAGGCGGTGATGTCGACGATCGTGCCGGCGCCGGGGTCGCCCAGGCCGATGGCTTTCAGGTCCTCGTAGAGGCTGGGCAGGTCGGAATCCGAGACCCAGCGGAGGACGATGTTCTGCTCAACGGTCGCGCGAACATTGTCGCCCACGTATTTGCGTGCGACATCGGCCAGCTCCCATGTCTGTTTGGACGTCAGATCGCCCAACGGGAGGTTCACCGTCACGACGCTGTACCCCTCCTGGCGCTGGCTGTAGACATTGGTTTCGAACCACTGGTTGAACTCCGTGGAACGGACCTGGCCGTTCAGGAAGGTGGGAGGCTTGGCAGGTTTCTCCTCGTACTGGGGCAGCGTATCGAGGTAGGCGGTCCAGCGATCATCGTGGGGAAGCGTTTTGCGCTCCTCTTCTACGAGACGGCGGAACTCATCGATGCCGAGCTTGGCCACCAGGAATTTGATCCGGGCGCGGTTGCGGTTGCGCTTTTCGCCCAAGCGAGCGAAGACGCGGGCAACAGCCTGAACCAGGGGCAGCATCTCCTCTTCCGAGGTGAATTCGCTCAACACTTTGGCCTGATGCGGCACTGTGCCAAGGCCGCCGCCGACAAACACTTTGAAGCCCCGCTTGAGCTTGCCGTCGACCTCTTTGACCTGTGCCAGGTAGCCGATGTCGTGCATCATCACCAGGCCGCAGGCTTCGCTCTCGCAGCCGGAGAAGGCCGGTTTGAATTTGCGGCCAAAGTCCTGCACGTCGTCGTGGCCGAGCAGAAACTGCGCGAAGGCTTCGGAATAGGGCGTGGCGTCGAAGACCTCTGTGCGGCAGACGCCGGACAGGTGGCAGCATGTGACGTTGCGGACGGAGTTGCCGCAGGCTTCTCGGGTGGTGATGCCGACTGCGGCCAGCCTGCGCATCATGTCCGGCGTGTCCTCGATATGCACGAAATGCAGCTGAATGTCCTGCCGTGTGGTGATGTGCAGGATGCCGTCGGAGTATTCGTCGGCGACCTGGGCGAGGACATCGAGCTGTTCCGGCGACAGACCGCCGCCGGGCACCTTGATGCGCTGCATACCGGGTGCGTGCCAGAGAGTGTCGGGCCCTTTGATGCGGTCCAATTCCTCGAATTCGAGCTCTCTGCTCTCGAATCCGTCGTGCCTCTGGCCGTTGTCGTAGCGCTGGCCGTATACACCGCGGCGCAGACGGGTTTCAGCGAAGACTTTTTCGTCCAGCTTTCCCTGGCCCATCAGTTCCATCTGGCCTTCGAAGATGTCGATTTCGTGGGCCAGGTCAACGGGCATGTCATCCGTCAGGACGTCCTTCCAACCGATGTTCGACACAGTTGTCTCCTTGCCTATTGTCAGTTACGCCGTCAGCAGGTCGGCGTGGATGAAGCGGATAGCCGCAAGCAACAAACAGAACCGATCTTCCAAGGGCCAACACGGTAAAGTTCAGGTAAACCAGGGACACGGAAAGCGGGCCGCCCGGTCCCTTCCGATTCAGCCTCATCCCATTTGGCGTTTGACGACAATTGTAGGGCAGTGACGCTTGTATTGTCAAGCCTGTTCCAGGAAGGGGAGCAGTCCAATTTGGGGCAGCCAGGAGAAGCGGGCTGAAGGCGCCATCGTGAGTTTCCTGAAGCAGCCTCAGACTTGCGCCAATTCTGCCCCGGCCCCAAATCGTTGCCCCGCGGCATCTACGCGCTCCGCCTCCCCCTGTAGGGGCGCCCCTTGTGGGCGCCCTCCCCACCGACCCAACGTTTGCCCGCCTCGCGGCGCCTGCCCTTCCCTCCACCCGCTGACTACTGCGGTTCCATCCCCTTGTGGGCGCCCAAGCCCCTCCTCACAGAAACGCGCCTCCAATCAGAAACGCCAACACCTCCCTCGCGCCCTTCCCCCGCAGTTCCCTTGCCCTTCTCTCCACCGCTCGCCCACCAGTCAGAGCCCATCCCTTGCTCTCTCTTCCCCCCACATCCCCGTCCAGCCATCAACCCATCCCCCAAATCCCTTAAATCCCCCCAAATCCCCGTTCAGACAACTGACCACTGTTGTAATCCAGGTTCGCCCGACCCTCTTCCCAATCTTGACCGCTTCCCGCGCTTTCCTCCCATTCACACTCCTTACTCCCCTCTCCTTGTTTTCTCGCGTCTCCCCCCTCTCTCCTCACCTTGCGGCGGAATTTGGCCGGTCCTGGCCTTCTTTATTTTGGGGCTTGGTTCGCGGATCCCTTATACTTTTCCGGCGAGCCAATTTTGCCCGGCCATGTCAGAAGCGCGGCATTCGACGAGCGCAAGGGCCAGTTGAATTGGACGCAGAACACGCGCAGCCAGGGCGGTTTGTGAAGCGCGGCCAGTGGCCGTGCGTGTGCGGAGTCATAGGCGGCTGGGCGCAACCGAACCAGTCTCGCGCCAAGGTAGAGTGGGACAGGTGGCAGAGGGCGTTGCGGCCGGAATCCCGCGCAAGTGAGGCCCTGCGGGCCGACCGCCCAAAACGCAAGCGAAGAACGGCCAGGCGCCGGGGCTTGGCAGAACGGCCCGAAAAGTTGGCGTTGAAGATTGAGAAAGCTACATCCCAGGACAACAGGAAATTCACAATTATTGCTTACACTGGTAGTCGCCAGAGCGGGCTACTTGGAAACCGAAAAGAATAAGGAGCCAAGAATGACTGGATTTACGATGAAGCAGCCTGTTGCGTCCCGGAGGCAGGCGGGACGTAGTACTTTCGTAGTGCGCACAGCAGGGAGGGCCAAGCTACTGGTGGGCCTGCTCTTGCTCATTGCGCTGCTTGTCAGTGCGTGCGAGGGCATCGAACCGCCTGCCGCCGGCGCACTGGAGGGGACGGAGTCCGGCTCGGAGCAAGCGGATGCGCAAGCGCCGGAGACTGAACAGGCGCAGGCGAGCCTGGATCTCGACAGCGAGATGTTGGACATGAACGCGGCCATCCCGCTTGACCCGAGCATCCGCAAGGCGAAGCTGGACAACGGCCTTACCTATTACATTCGTCACAATACGGAGCCGGCCAACCGTGCGACGCTGATGCTTGTCGTGAACGCGGGTTCACTGCAGGAGGATGAGGACCAGTTAGGGCTGGCCCATTTTCTTGAGCACATGATGTTCAATGGCACCGAACGCTTTCCCAAGCAGGCGCTGATCGACTATTTCGAGACCGTGGGCATGTCGTTCGGGCCGGACGTGAACGCCTATACGTCCTTTGACGAGACGGTCTATTTCCTGGAATTCCCCACCGACGATGAGGAGATCATCAGCACGACGTTTCAGGTCGCGGAGGATTGGGCCAGCCGGGCAACGATCGCCGATGACGAGGTCGAGAGCGAGCGCGGCGTGATTCTGGAAGAAGAGCGCCTGCGTGATCAGAATGCCAGCGGCAGGCTGAACAAGCAGCTGTTCCCGCTGATGCTGGGCGAATCCCGGTATACGGACCGGATGCCGATCGGGGACATGGAGATTGTGCGGAACACGCCGCCGGAGACTTTGCGCAGGTTCTACGAGGACTGGTACCGGCCTGACCTGATGGCGGTCATTGTGGTGGGCGATATTGACGAGGACGCGGTTGAGACGAAGATTATTGAACATTTCGGCGGGATTGAAGCCCCCGAGACGGTCCGGCCGCGTGTCTCCTACTCTCTGCCCGACTATGAGGACACAGGCTATCTGATACTGACCGACCCGGAGTTTCCGGTGACGATTGCCCAGATCATCTACAGGCAGGCGGCGCCGGATCTGAGCTCGCCGGGTGTTTTCCGCGACCGGTTGATTGGCAACCTGTTCTACAAAATGCTCAATTTCCGGCTTGACGACATCACGCGGGAGGCGGACTCTCCGTTCCTGGGGGCATTTGTCAGTGAGGGCCAACTGGTGCGGGGCGTGAGCTACCAGGTGGTCGGCGTGCAGGTTCGCCAGGGCGAGGCGCTTTCCAGCCTCGACGCTGCCCTGACCGAAGTGGAGCGCGTGCGCCGCCACGGCTTCACGGCAGCCGAAGTTGAGCGAGCCAAATCGGACATACTGAACACCTATGAGCGCCTTTACAATGACCGCGAGAACCTTCGCAACCACTCACTGGCGAGCGAGTATAGCCGCAACTTCCTGGAAAACGAGGCCGTTCCCGGCATCGCGGTGGAATTTGAGCTGGTGGGACGGCTGTTGGAGGGGATCAGCCGCGACGACGTCAATCAGAGGGCGGAACTGTATGTGGGCGGAAGCAATCGCTCGGTATTTGTCGTCGGACCGGAGCGGGACGCGGATAGCCTGCCCAATGAGGATGAACTGGCCGCGGTGATCGCCGACGTTCGGACAAAGCAGGTAGACCCCTACCAGGACATTGAGGCGGTCACAGCGCTGTTGACCGAGATTCCGGAGCCGGTGGAGATTCTCTCCCGACAGACGGACGAAACCTACGAAGTGACGGACATTACGCTTGCCAACGGGGTCCGCGTCCTGCTAAAGCCGACGGCTTTCAAGGAGGAGGAGATTCTGTTCAGCGCGAGCAGCCCCGGCGGCTCCTCTCTGGTCAGCGATGACGACTATCCGGAGGCCGATTTCATCGACAGTATCGTGAGCCAGAGCGCGGTGGGAGAGGTGAGCTACGCGGCGCTGCAGCGCCTGCTTGCTGACAAGTCTGTGGCGGTCGCTCCCTACATCGGTGAGCTGGAGGAAGGGTTTAACGGCCATTCGGGGCAGGAGTACATCGAGACGTTGTTCCAGCTCGTCTACCTGTATGGCACGGCAGCGAACGCGGACGACGATGCGTTTGTCACGCTGAAGGACCAGTACACGGAATCCCTGCGCAATCGTGAACTGGACCCGTTCAGCGCGTTGACCGACGCCTTCATTGAAGCCCGCTACGGCGATTCCGTGCGGCGCAATGTTCCTACCCTGGATATTATCGATTCGCTCGACCTGGAGCGGGCTTTCGACATCTACCAGGACCGTTTCGCCGATTTCAGTGATTTCACATTCGTCTTTGTCGGCAATTTCGATCTGGAGCGGATGGTCGACTGGTCGCAAAGATACCTGGGCAATCTGCCCTCTCTGGATCGTTCCGAGACCTGGCAGGACGTTGCTCCGGACCCGCCCGCCGGTGTCATCGAGGTGCCCGTCTATCGCGGCCAGGACGAGCAGAGCCTGACGACGATTCTGTTCACGGGGCCTGGCGATGATTCTCTGGAGAACCGGCTGCACCTGCGAATGCTGGAGACAATTCTGGATATCCTGATGCGCGAGGAGTTGCGTGAGGAGCTGGGCGGCGTCTATGCCTACGGCGCGTCCGCCTCAGTGCTGCCCGAACCGGACGGTCTCTACGAGATTTCACTGTACTTCGGCAGCGATCCGGCCCGTGTTCAGGAGTTGGTGGATGCCCTCTTCGGCCTGATCTCCGAAGTTCAGGCGGACGGGCCAAGAGAAGACCTGTTGGAGAAAGCCAGGGCGCAGATCGTTCGCCAGCGAGAGGAACAGTTGGAGCAGAACAGTTACTGGCTGCGTATACTGGAATACTACGCCGCCGAAGGCGATGTGGACCTGGCGAACTTTGTCGACCTGGGCGTCGTCGAGAGCCGGACCGACGCGGTGACGGCGGAAGGGGTCCAGGCCTCCGCGCTGGAATTCCTGCCGCTGGACCGGTATATTCTGGTGTCGTTGTATCCGGAGGACTTTGCGGAATAGGCTGGCAAGGAAATCCAACAAAAGGCGGGCAGTTGGTTGTCAACTGCCCGCTTTTTTCTTTCATTCTTTTGGCGGAACTTCCCAATCAGTGGCCGTAAAAGTGCTCGGTGGGATCAATTACGGAGTCCTGCCAGTCGAGATAGCGGGCCGCGGCTTCGAGATCGACCGCTTTGCCGTCGTCGATCAGTTGCTGGAGCGTGTCCAACTGTATTTCAGTCAAAACGCCGGCCTGAAGCGCCAGCAGCCAGCTGCTGAACTCCTGTCTTTCATCGATGCGCGCCATGGTTGGTTCTCCTCACTTTGGAACGACAGGCCTCGTCAAATTGTGAAGGCGACATCGCTGCCATCTTCAAAGTAGAGCTGCAGGTGGAGGGCATTGAGCCGGAAGTGGCTCATGCCGAGACAGGCGCGGTCGGCTTGCGTACGTTGCGCGGACGCTTGCGCCCAGCGCTTGTCTCGCCCTTTGTGCTCGAACTGCAGATAACTCCCGTCCTTAAAGAACAGAACAGCCTGGTTGAACTCGGAATTTGCCACGTAGCGGACTGCGTTTGCGGCTGCGCTTTGCGCCTGGGAAAACGAATTCAGTTCGATCTGAAAGGGACCATCGGAGCCGGCCATTCCCGTTCCCGTTTCCATGCGGAATCCGAATCACGGCGGGCAGGAGAGGCAGCGAGCCGTCGGGGGCGAGGGCCAATGTCCCATCCGCCGCGCCCAATGACAGGACTATACAGCAGCGGCGGCGATCATGCAAGGAAATCTGGTCGGAACGGCAGGGGTCAGAACTGCAGTGGTCAGTGGGTGGCGCAGAGGGCTGGCTGGTGTAGCGGCAGGGGCCTGTGGATTTTCTCGAGGGAAGTGTGTGTGCTACGATGGCAGCAACTGTGATGTTTGAGTCTTGAATCGAAAGAGGGAGGCGCGCGATGAAAAAGCTGCTCAAATTCCTGTTCTTTGTCGGCTTTGCCGCCGGCGTTGTCTATGTGCTGAAGCAGGTCCTGGGACAAGGGCAGTCCGAGGGGGCAGGAAGCGGCGTTCTGCCTGAGACGCCGGTTACGCCTCTGGAGGACGCGCCCTTGGGCGGCGAGGTGAGCCCGCAACTGCTGGAAATCCTGGTCGATCCGGAGGATAAAGGCAAGCTGCAGCTGATGGACGACAGCAAGTTTCTGCTGAATCCCCGTAACGGATACCGCTATCCCATTCGCAATGGGATTCCGGTCATGCTGATCGAAGAGGGCAAGAAATACCAGGACAAAAGCCTGATCCAGAACGGTCAGCAGCAGGCGGAGGCGTCTTCAGCCTGATACGAGTCTGGATTGGAGAAGGGCGCGCGGCCTCCGGCCTGAGAGTTGGAGGGGCGTGACCGGCAGGAGCCCAATTCTCATTGGGTTTGAAATTCGCATGATGAGAGAACCCGGCGCCTTGACTTGCGCCGGGTTTTTCGTCCCTGTTTGGGAGGATGTCGACGGTTGGGAAGCCGCGCTAGCCGAGGGGCGCCGGGTTCGAGCCAGGCCCAGTCGCCTCGGGCGGGTCTGAGGGAAGAGAGAGGGTAAAGACGGCCCCGGAGTCGCTTTCCACTTGCACGCTGCCGCGATGCGCTTCCACTGCGCTCTTGACGATTGCCAGGCCCAGACCGACGCCGGGAAGCGATTGACTTCCTTCCCCGCGATAGAAGCGCTCGAACAGTTGGTCCTTGTCAGCCGGTTGAATGCCTGGCCCGTTGTCACGGACGGAAAGCAGGGTTTCCTGGTCAGCGCTTGATGCCGTGATTTCCACGAGACCGCCCTCAGGGGTGAATTTGAGCGCGTTGTCGAGGAGGTTGGCCAAGGCCATCTCCAGGCTGACCCTGTCACACCAGATCGAATCGAGGCCGTCCTCCACAGTCAGCCGCAGTTCGATCTGATTGGCGTCTGCGACCGACCGGAAGGGGGCCAGCGCCTCTTCCAAAATGTGAACGGGGTCATGTTGCGCAATGTCCAGCGCGGCCACGCCGCCATCGAGTCTGGAGAGGTCGAGCAGATGGCCGGTTATCCACTGTAGACGTTCCAGCTGGCGCTGGCTTTCGGTGAGGAACTCTGCGCGCGTCTCCGGCTCGCCGCCGGCCTTTCCCTGAAGGATTTCCACGAATTGCCGGAGCGCTGTGAGCGGCGTACGCAACTCGTGAGATGCGTCGGCGATGAAACGGCGCAGGGCATCGCGCTCGGCGGCCAGGTCGGCGAAGGAGGCCTGAAGCCTGGCTGCCATGCGGTTGAAGCGGCGCGAGAGGTCGCCGATTTCACCCACCGATTCCGGCGCGCGAACAGCGAGGTCGCCCGCTTCCATCTTCCGGGTGGTGCTGGACAGGACCATAAGGGGAGCAGTCAGGGTTCGGCTCATCAGGAAACCCAGCAGAACGGCAACCAGCACGGCGCCCAAGCCGGCCACGACAAGGGCGCGGCGGATAGCGAGAAGGGGTTCGGCGAAGAATGTAAACCTGTTGGTCATCTGAACGAAACCAACGACCTGATTGTCAAAGTGGACGGGAACGGTGACTTCAGGCCCCTGCGCCGGGGCGGGCACGGAATCAGGCGTATAGCCGAAAACGATACGCCAGATGCGGGGAGCCGATGGATCAGAGGCGGCTACGGCGCCGTTTGGGGCGGCGTCACCGTCGCCGGGCGAAGCTGAAGCAGGATCTATGATGACCAGCCTGTCCCCAAGGAAGCCAGGCCGCCTTTCGAGGGACAGGGCGGCCGCGTTCTCGGCGGGGTATTCCTCTTCGTCCAGGTCCAGCGCCAGCATTCCTCGCGGATGACCGGCCCCCGAAACGACAATTACGGGACTGACCATTCCTCTTTTCCAGGATTCTCTGCCGCTGCGGGAAAGTTCGCTCAGCAGGGTCGTGAGCGCCGACCCCGAATCCAACGCGGCAGGGCGCGCCTGGGAGTAGGCGATGACGCGCCTGTCCTGGTCGAGGATTGTCAGGTCTGTATTGGTGAGAAAACCGGAGGTGATGGCCAGCTGCTGGAGGCGGATGTCCCGGTCACGGTGGATCAGGTAGGGCCGGGCGATGCGGGAGACGGCCTCGGCGTTGAGCGCAAGGGTTTCATGTTCACGGGCTGCCATGTAACGTGTGAGCAGGTTGAGGGCGACGATGCTGATCAGCAGAATCGTGAGGATCGTCAGGGCGGTATAGCTGATTATCAGTCGCCAGCGGATCGAATGAATCATTCTTGCCCCTTTTCACCTGCAAGCAGCGGGCCGAGACAACTCGTCGCGCTGCTTGCCATGGCGAACTTGCCTAAAACCCCTTACTCTGCGGCCCGGCGCTGGACCGCAGAGTAAGGGGGAACATGCAGTTGCTTCTACTTCAGGAGCGCTCCCACGTCGTCGTGAGAAGCTGGTTGTGACGGCGCGGTACGCTGCCGTGCAGGAATCCGTCTAGGAGTTGCTCTCGGACTCCTTGTCCTCGTCTACCTGCCGTTCCCAGCGGCCCTTGCCGTCCTCTTCCCGGATAAACGGGAGGAAGCGTTCCACTGGCATGATGGACACGCCGAGAAACGCCTTTGTTTCGTCGTCCGGATGTGATCCCAAAGTCACGGTTGCCGACAGGATTTCGTCCATGCGATTGACGGTCAGGACAACCTCGTCGCCCGGGCTGTGGTTTGCCAGGGCATCTACGAGGTCCTGGCGGTTCGTGATTTCGGTCTCGTCGACGGCGATGATCACGTCGCCCTCCTGCAGTTCCGCGACGGAGGCCGGCCCTTCGTCCTGCACGCCCATCACCAAGGCGCCTTCGGGAACGCCGCTGGCAAAGGGTAGGTTATTGAATCGACCCCAATGCGGCAGTCCGAATCCAAAGCGGCCGCCATGCTGCCGGCGTCGATCAAGTTCCGACCCCTCCATGTCCATTCGGAAGTGGTGGCCGGGGGCGATGCGAACGCCGATGAATGCCTTTGCTTCGTCATCCGGGTGGGCTCCCAGCGCGACGGTCAGGCTGATCGCCTCTCCGTCCCTCTCAACGGTCAGCTCGACCTCGTCGCCGGGGCTGTGCGAAGCGATGGCGTCAGCCAGGTCTCCCATACCCGTGATCGCGGTTTCGCCGACGGACGTGATGAGGTCACCTGCAAGCAGGCCGGCCTCTGCGGCGGGGCTGCCTTCCAGGACATCGGAGATCATCGCGCCGGTACCCGGTACGACGGAGAAGCGATCCATTCCTCTGAACCTCTCCATGAAGGGGGCGCGTCCAAAACCGGGCGTTCCAAAGGAGCGCCCTCTTCGCGTCATCTGTCGCTGACCAATGGATACCTCTGCGCTCACACCGAGCAGAGGATAGCCATCCTGGTCGGCCAGCGTGACGGTCAGTGTCAGTTCTTCCTCGCCGCGCTTCACGGTCAGCTCAAGAGTGTCGCCTGGGTCCTGCATCAGAATGACATGCCTGAGCTCGGCTGCGGTATTGACCCGGTCGCCGTCGATTGCAAGCAGAATGTCGCCGCGCGCAAGGCCCGCTTCCGCCGCAGGCGTTTCGTTTGCTACGGAAACAATCAAGACACCGGGCTCAGGTTTGATTCTCTCTTCCCCCGTAGCTGCCGCGGCGGTCCCTCCCCAGACGAGGAGCAGAAGCAGGGCCAGCGACAGGACAGTCCAGGTTTGGCGCCTGGCAAAGCGTTTCTGAAGCCGTATTTTCGTCAGTTGATCCGTGTTTTTCATCTGTTTCTCCTTTAGCTGCGCTACACAATTGGTGAAATAAGCCGACTTCCACCCCAGTGTATCGCCCTTGTTTGAAAGGGCGGTTGCCTTAGGATTAAGGTTTCGCAATAAATGAATTGATCCTCGATCGGCCTGCCGCACAGTGGTTTTCCCGGTCAGCGCAGGGTCGCGCGGGAAGCGGTTTTCGCAGGGCAGGCGCCCGTTTTGAAAGTACCTTGGCGGGCGCTGTACGGCGCAAACTGCCGTATGGCGAGAGGCCAAACCGCCCTATCCCTGAAACTTGTACCCGATTCCGCGGACCGTCAGGAGCCGGGTCGGGTTGGCGGGCTCCTTCTCGATCTTTTGGCGTAGATGTCGGATGTGGACATCCACAGTGCGGTCGCTATTGACATCGCTTTCATAGCCCCAAACCGCCTCCACAAGGCCACTCCTGGTAACAGGGATATTGGGCCGGGCGGCAAGGTGCTGCAGCAGCCGGAACTCGGTCGGCGTCAGGTCGACGACGCCGCCGTCCAGCCTCACTTCCAATCGCGTCAGGTCGATTTCAAGTCCCTCAAAACGTTGGACCTGCTCTTCTGTGGTCGCGGCCAGTTCGCCGTATGCGCGGCGCAAGAGCGCGCGAATCCGAGACACCAGTTCACGCAGGCCGTAGGGTTTGACCATGTAGTCATCCGCCCCCAGTTCGAGGCCGAGCACCTTGTCAAGCTCTTCGTCTTTGGCGGTCAACATCAGGATTGGCTGGCGGTTATTCTGGGAGCGGAGCGCCCGGCAGACGTCGTAACCGCTCAGGTCGGGAAGGCGCAGGTCGAGCGTAATCAGGTCGGGCTGTTCTCGACTGGTCAGTTCGATGGCTTCAGCGCCGGTCCTGGCCCAGAAGACCTCGTAGCCTTCAGCTCTCAATGCGTATATCAGTCCTTTGGCGACAGCCTGTTCGTCCTCTACGATCAGTACCCGTTTTCGCTTCATCTTCCAGCCTCCACTCTGCGCATTACGCGCCCTTCCGCTTTCTGCTGCCGCCGTTACATACCGGGTTCGCCTGGTATCCTCGAAGCTGCGCGATGGGGGGCAGTCGCGCTGGCCGGCAACCCGAATGGGATACGTCTGCCAGGCCGCGAGATTTGGCTTCTGCCCGCCGCGGGTGTAGAATACGTGTTTGTAGTCTACCAAGCAAACGCGGGCTTTGCTACAGGGGATGCGGCTGAATCACGCCCGGCACGGTCTGTTGGGTCGGTACGGCAAAGCGGTGTAGACAGCTGAACGGGGCGTCTGGCAACTGACAGGCGCCGAAGCCGCCTCATCCTGAACTGCCGCTGGAGAAGAGAAGGAACGATAAACCATGGCGCGAATGAAAGTATTGTTGACTGAAGATATTCCCACCTTGGGCCTTGCCGGCGAAGTGCATGTCGTCGCACGGGGCTATGCCCGCAACTACCTCATCCCGCGCAGGGAGGCGATCCTGGCCACCAAGGGAGCCTTGAAGCAGGCGGAGGACATTCGCCAGGCGGCGATCCGCAAACGGGCGCAGGAACGGTCGAACGCGGATGCGCAAGCGGAGGTGATCGCTGACCAGCAGTTGCTCTTTAATGTTCGGGCAGGCGAAAACGACCGCCTGTACGGGTCAATTACGACATCGGACATCGCCGATCGAATGGCGGAAACGGTCGATTTCGAGGTCGACCGGAGGCGCATTCTGTTGGATGCGCCAATACGGGAACTGGGCCTGTATGACGTGACAATACGGCTGATGACTGAAGTGGAGGCCACCTTTGCGGTCGCCGTGGCGCGCGAAGGGGAAAGCTGGTCCGACGTTGAGCAGAGGGAACAGGACCGGGAAGCGGCGGCCCAGGCCGAGGCCGAAGCCGAGGCCGAAGCTGAGGCCGTCGCCGAGCTGGTCGATGACGCCTCTGATTCAGAGGAAGATTCGGACACGGACTGAGCCTGTTTTCTGAAGAAACATTCGGGAATATTGGCGGGCAGGGAACGCGCCCTGCCCGTTTTCTTATTGGCGCGAAAGTTGCCCTGGATCCACTCCGATAGCCCCCGATTTTTCGCCCTCTTTCGTCTCCTTCCGCAGGACAAGCCCAGTCCTCAAACTCGCTTCGTCGGTGTCAGTTCTGCAGGTATTTTTGCTCGCTGGCTACGACCTGAAAAGCCCTTCGCGCCCGGGTTGCAGGCACGGTGGAAAGCGCAAATCGTTAGCCATTTTTGGGTTGATCGGGTATAATTGAAGTTGGCATAATGTCCTATTTTTCGGGCTGAAAATGCAAGCGTTTTGCCCAGATTTCCAGGTCGTTTGGTCAGGGTCAAGGGCCATTCGGCAGACCGGGTTTGAGGAACGGAGACCTGGGTCGAAAACTCTTTCGGAATGGCCCGCGAATCAAGAAATGAGGAGCGGGATAGTGGCGGGAGAACATGAATGAGTGAGCCAAACGGCATAGACGGCGCAACCCCTGGCGAGGACGGCATGGGCGGTCTGCCGGCGGACCTTCCCTCGCACAACGGAGCAAACGGCAACGGCCTGTTTGCCCAAAGCGTCGAGGAAGTATCGATAGAAGATGAGATGCGCACCGCCTTTTTGGATTATGCGGTCAGCGTGATTGTCGCGCGGGCTCTGCCCGACGCCCGCGATGGCCTGAAACCGGTTCACCGGCGCATTCTCTATGCCATGCATGACATGGGCCTGCGCGCGAATTCATCATACAAAAAGTCGGCGCGTATCGTGGGTGAAGTATTGGGCAAGTATCATCCCCACAACGACCAGGCAGTTTATGACGCGCTGGCGCGCATGGCGCAGGAGTTCAGTCTGCGGTATCCGCTTGTGGACGGCCAGGGGAATTTCGGGTCGATTGACGGTGACAGCCCCGCAGCCATGCGGTACACAGAGGCCAAGCTGGCGCAGTTGACCGAAATGCTTCTCCAGGATATCGAAATGGATACGGTGGACTGGGGACCGAATTTCGATGACAGCATGGAAGAGCCGTTGGTCCTGCCGGGCAAACTCCCCAATATGCTTGTCAACGGATCAAGCGGAATTGCGGTGGGCATGGCCACGAATATCCCCCCGCACAATTTAAGTGAGATTTGCGATGCGGTTGCCTACGTCATAGATAACTGGGAGCGGCGTGAACAGATCGGCCTGGAAGAGTTGATGGAAATGGTGAAGGGCCCGGATTTCCCCACAGGCGGCGAAATCCTGGGGACGGAGGGGATCAGGCACGCCTTTGCGACAGGGCGGGGGCGTGTGCTTGTGCGCTCGCGCACGGAGGTAGAGGAGACGAACAACGGGCGCTTTCGAATCATCGTCAGCGAAATCCCCTACCAGGTCAATAAGACAACGCTATTGGAGCGCATCGCGGAGCTGGCCCGCTCCGGCCGCCTGGACAGCATCAGCGATCTGCGCGACGAGAGCGACAGACGCGGGATGCGTATCGTCATAGAGCTGAAGCGGGGCGCCTCGCCGCGAAAGGAGCAGAACAGGCTCTTCAAATTCACGCCGCTGCAGTCCACCTTCAGCGTGAACGCGCTTTCGCTGGTGAATGGCCGACCGGTGACTTTGGGCTTGCGCCGGGCCCTGTTGATCTACATCGACCATCGTTTCGAGGTCATTACGCGGCGCACTGAGTATGATCTGACAAAACAGCGGGAGCGGGCCCATGTCTTGGAGGGGCTGCGCATCGCTCTCCAGTTCCTGGATGAAGTGATTGAAACCATCCGCAATGCAGCCAGCGCCGAAGACGCGCGCAATCAGCTCGTTGCGCGGTTCAGCCTGAGCGTGGTCCAGGCCCAGGCCATCCTGGACTTGCAGTTGAGGCGGCTGGCCGCGCTGGAACGGCAGCGGATCGAGGACGAGTACCAGGAAGTGATGGCCCGCATCGCCTATCTGGAGGATCTGCTGGCCAATCCGCCAAAAATTCGCGGCCTGATTCGCGAAGACATCGTCGAGATGAAGGAGAAGTACGGAGACGAGAGGCGGACCGGGATTGTCCATCATGTGAGCGGCGATTTCAGCGATGAGGACCTGATCCCGCAGGAGAACATGTTGATCAGTTTCAGCGCCAACGCCTATATCAAGCGGATGGAAGCCGATACTTTCCGTGCGCAGGGTCGGGGCGGCCGGGGCGTAATCGGGATGACGACGCGAGGCGAGGACGAGGTAATGGACCTGCGCTTCGCGCGCACGCTTGACCACATCCTCTTCTTCACCAATAAGGGCAGGGTCTACAGCAGCCGCGTCTTTGAATTGCCCGAGGGCAGCCGGACCTCCAAGGGAGCCCACATCGCCAACATTCTCACGCTGCAGCACGATGAGCAGGTGACGACAATGTTGACCCTGGCTGATTTTGAGCAGGCGTCATACATAACGCTACTGACCCGCAAAGCCCGCATTAAACGCGTCAAGGCGTCTGCGTTTGCCAATGTCAGGACGACCGGCGTCATCGCGATGAACCTGGACCAGGATGACTCGCTTGAGTGGGCCCAGTTGACGAATGGCGATCAGGAGTTCATCGTCGTCACACGCGGCGGCAAGGCGCTGCGGATGCGGGAGGACCAGGTGCGGGCCATGGGGCGGACTGCGGCCGGTGTCTGGGCGATGAAGTTGATCGACGACGACCTGGTGACGGGGTTCGATGTGGTCCGGCCGGGAGCGGATCTATTTGTCCTGCACGAGTTGGGGTGCGGCAAGCGGGTGTGGCTTGACGAATACCCGCGCAAGAACCGTTATACCCAAGGCGTGTGGTCGACGGATCACAGGCGGCTCGACGATGTGGGACCGATCATCGACGCACGGGTTGTCACGGATAAGGACCAGATCACCGTGATAACCGGCAATGGCATCGTGTTGCGCACTGCCGTGTCCGGAATCAGCCGTATCGGGCGTCCCGCGCGCGGCGTGAGGATCGTCAATCTTGACGAAGGGGATACGGTCGCGGCCCTGGCGGTGCTGAGACATGAGGACCTGATCCGTAAGGTTGATGGGACAGAAGTGGATGAAGAGGGAGCGGTTGAATCCGTGGTCGGTTCCGCGCCGGCCGCAGCGGCCAGCTAAAAGGAGGGGCGTCCACCTATGACCGAACTGCGTTCGTTGTTGGGCCGCGGCCCCGGTCCAAGACAGGCTTTTTTGCCAAGCCTCAATCCGGATTCGCTTGCGGAAACTCTCGTCGCCTTCGCCAATGGTGAAGGCGGAACTGTTGTATTGGGGGTCGACTCAGATGGCCGCTTTGGCGACCGCCTCGTTGGAGAGGAGGCGGAGGGCGCGCTGCAGGCCGCGCTGGCGCTGTGCCGTCCCCCCATGCGCACAGCATGGCAGCATGAAGAGACTCAGGGCGGGCCTGTGATCCTGTTGCGCGTTGATCGCAGCAGCGAGCTGCATATTCTGAGCGACGGCCGCGCCCTGGTTCGCCGCGGCGGGGAGAATCGACCGCTCAGCCCGTCGGAGTTGGAGACGTTGGTAGGGAATCGTTCGATGGGGGAGTTCGAGACCGAAGAGGTTCCAGGGGCCGCGAGGACGGACCTGGACGAGGACGTAATTGATGAGTATCTCGAGAAGAGGCAGCAGCGCAGCCCGCATGGAACCCTGTTGCCGAAGGACAGGTTGCTGCAGCAGATTGGCGCGATCAGCGCGGGCGGGACGCCGACGGTTAGCGGGATGCTCCTGTTTGGCCGCGAGCCGCAGCTGTTTCTTCCCCATAGCAGAGCGGTCTTTGTCAAGTTTGACGACAGCCCAGCGGCAATAAGGACCGGGGAGAGGGCGCGGCTTGCCGAAGCGGACAGCGCAGAAGTATCCGTTTTGTTGGGCGGTGAAGGAAGCTCCTTCGGCTACGGCCGCCGCGAAGAGATCACAGGACCACTGGCTCGAATTGTCGAGCGGGGCTGGCGCATCATCTGGGAGGAGATGGGCAAGAAAGCGGTGGTAAAGGGGCTGCAGCGGGAAGATCAGACGGAGTATCCCCCTTTCGCCGTGCGTGAAGCGCTGGTCAATGCCGTTTGCCACCGCGACTATCGCCTGCGCGGCAGCAGCATCGAGGTCCACATGCGCCCGGACAGCCTGGAGATCGTGAGTCCCGGCGGCTTGCCGGCATACATTACCATCGACAACATCGTTGAGGAGCACTATAGCAGAAACCCCCGCCTCGTGAACGGGCTCTACCAGTGGGGCTACATTGAGGAGCTCGGCCTCGGCGTTGACCGCATGATAGAGGACATGGTTGCCGCGGGCCACCCGCCGCCGCTCTTTGACGCCAAGAGCCATCGATTCACGGTGACTCTACAGAATCGCAAGGACCTGGACAAGATAATCCCTGAATGGGAACAGCACATGAACGAGCGCCAGCTCAAGGCGATGCAGTATGTGCAGGCGAACGGCAGCATCAGCAATCGGGATTACCGGCAGTTGTGTACGCACGTCGGCGCGGAAACTTTGCGCCTGGACCTGGTCGATTTGGTCAACAAAAGGCTGCTCCTGAAGATAGGAGACAAACGGGGCACTCGCTATATTCTCAGGTAGCGGCCAACAGCCGGGCCCGCTCGTATGCATGTCGCGCTCACGTGGACATAAGATGGCGAGGCGTGATGAACCGTGCCCGCGCTGCGAGTCGGCGTTTGCGCGTGCGCAATTGGTTCGTCGGCGTACCCGGGGTGACGCGGAAAGCCCACGGTCGCGGCGAGTAATTTCGACGTGGCATTGCCAGTTCTTTGCGCCCGCCGCGAGAGCGTAAGAGGGCGTCCTTCAGCCCGGAATGCTGAGCGGGGTCTGATGGATGGGGAAAACTCAGGGCTCAGTCTGCCCGTGCCAGCGCGTTTGCGGGCCAGTTTGGGATAATTGGGTTATTGATTTGGGATAAATCGGTTGATTTGGGAGGAAAGACAGTGAATATCCGCAGTGAAACAGGGCGTAACCTTTGAAGGCGGCCTCAGAATTCTCGTTAGGAGGACGCCCGCCACCCACTGTTTCACATCAAGAATATCCAATCCCCGCCCCGTCGTTACACTGGAGTCGCGCTCATTCACAGGCGTATTCCATACCTGATTGCCGCCCTTATGTGTCGAGTGATATAATTTGTATGATGACGTGCCCTGGAGCAGGGCACTTGCCCTAAGGAAACCGGACCCAAACCATTGCGCCCCGACAAGAGCACCTCTGACACGCTTGAGACCGATTCCGATCTGCCGGTCCAAGGTGATTCCAGCGCGGATCGAGTTCCTGAGAGGGATCTCCCGTTCCCAGACACACTGCCACCCCGGCCTGCAATTGAGCGAAGTTCTGAAGGGAGTCTGCCCGGCCCCAATGCCATGGCCACTGCCGTCCCCGCAGGAAGCGCCATGCCAGTTGGTGAGAGTCAGGCGGTAGCCGCGGGCGATCCCTCGGAGGAAGGGAGTGCGGGGTTCGGTTTGCTCTTGCGGGAAACACTGGAGACGGTGATCCTTGCCGTCCTCATCTTTCTGGTCATCCGCAGTCTGGTACAGAACTATCGGATCGAAGGCCAGTCGATGGAGCCGAACTTTCACCACGGTCAGTATCTGCTGGTGAATAAGCTGGCCTACCGTTTGGGGGAGTACAAACGTGGGGATGTGATCGTTTTCCACTATCCCAATGATCCGTCGCAAGATTACATTAAGCGGGTTATTGGCTTGCCCGGGGACACGGTTGAGATTCAGGAAGGGGTTGTGTTCGTGAACGGTTTGGAGGTCGATGAACCGTATGAACAGATTCCGATTGCGCGGGATATTTCTTCTCAGACTGTTGAGCCCGGGTTCCTGTATGTCTTGGGCGACAACCGCCCTTCGTCCTCTGATACGCGCACGTGGGGCCAGCTCTCTCAGGAGTTTGTCATTGGCAAAGCGTGGCTGGCCATTTGGCCGGTCGATACAGCGGGCCTTGTGGAACACGCAGCCATCGAATTGGGACCGGCGATGGAGCCAGCGCAGTAGTTCCCTCGGACTCTAGCCGAGAAGTGTCGGGTCGTTTCGAAGCAAGCGGCAATTCCCGGTTGGTCGGGGAGTACATCGTTACTGCCACGTCAAAAAGAACAGGAAGTTCGAAGGACGAACCGGGAGAATTCGAATGGCAACCGGCAGGGTTAGAGATTTCCTAATTCTTATCGGGCACGCATGGATCTGTCTGGACTGCCGGAGGATGCTTCTTGAGGAGACGGAAGCGACCCTCGTCGGTCACAAATTGAGCGAATTTGAACGAGAGCGGCTGATGGAAATGGCGGACTCCTCCTTCCGCACGATGATGGACCTGGAGGCTGCAACGGGACTGACGGCTGAGGAAGTGACGCTCGCGATCGATCATCCTCGTTCCCGTCTGCGGCACTTTGGCAAACGTGTACGGGGGTAGCGGCAACGGTCGTACTGTTGCGCACGCGCCGCCAATTGGGAAACCAGTGGACATTCCGGAGTTTTTTGACCGATACGAATGGGGCTTCGAGACGGTCGAGGAGGGGATCTGGCGCAGCGCGTTCGCCGACGAGCAGGATGACGAGTTCGATCTCTACCTGGCCGTAGGAGAAGACTGGCTGCACTTTGCCGTAACCCCGTTGACGCCGGCGCCGACGCCGGCCTGCAGCGCAAAACTGGCTTCCCTGCTGCTGCAACTCAACCGGTCGGTGCGCCTGGTGCGCTTTGCCACAGACAGTGATGGCGACGTGTCCCTCCTGGCCGACTTGCCGATGGCCGAACTTACCTTTGCGCTCTTTGCCGCGACGATGGATGCCCTCATCCACTATACGCGCGAGTTGGCCGGCCCGCTTTCCAGGGCCGCAACCGATCCCCGTTTTGAAATGTCAGCGCCATAACCAGGACTGAATGGGATTCCTGCGATGAAGGTTGCTCATGCAGCCAGGTGGTTGCCATTCGTGGAGCCTCTGGGTCTGCAAAATCCTGGAGAAGTGGGTTGGGTCCACGGCGCCAATGGCTCGCAGGCCCTTAAGACGGCTTTGTCGGACCCCAGAGTCCATTTCATTGAAGGCGACATATCGGTGGTCGGGGACGAGATAATCATGGCCCACCCCCCGATTATGGAGAGCGACCTGAGTTTCGAGAGGTGGTTGGACTTGACAGTTGCCGCGGGAAAGGGGGCGAAACTCGACTTCAAGTCGCCGGACGCGGTCGCCCCTTGTCTTGGCTATGCGAAACGCCTTGCCGCTGACAGGATTCCGCTGTGCGCGAATGCAGACATCCTGGCGGGTCCCGGCGGGGAACCGCCCATCTTCAATCCCGAGGAATTCATCGACCTGTGCAAC
Organism: Caldilineaceae bacterium; assembly: GCA_022823185.1. GTDB lineage: Bacteria > Chloroflexota > Anaerolineae > Caldilineales > Caldilineaceae > Bin5. Next base: position 185,466 of record JAJDXQ010000020.1, on the reverse strand, counting down.
AATCTTCTGCCCCAGGCCTTTCTGTCGGTGGGTTGGACGGTTGAAACCGGTGACAGGTTCGGCTACACGCAGGAGATGCTTGCCGCGATGCGCGGAGCGCTGGCCGGTGTCGGGGCAGCCGTTTCCCTCTGCTTCCATGCTGCCTACCTGCCCAACATTTGGCCGCGCATCGAGGAACTTCTGAAGCAGACCGATTACACCATCACAGTCTGGGGCAGAGTTGAGGATCCGGCGCTCCTGTCCTGGATCCGGGCCAACACGCCGTCAGAACGTTGCTTCTATGACATGCAATCAGGAGACGGCAGGCAGATTCACCTGTAGTCCCCGTGAGGATATGGTCCTGGAATCCCCTGGACGGCCTCGTCACTCAGCGTCGTAGGGGCCAGGGCATTACGCCGACCCGATCGGCCCAAGCGTGATAGAGTTCGGCGAACTCTTCCACCTTGGGCCGATTTTTTTCGCTCAGGTCGTTCAGCTCGGTGCGGTCCTCGTGCATGTCGTAGAGCTCCCACGGGTCAGCGTGTTTGCTGACAAGCTTCCATTGCCCCAGGCGAACGGCCCGATTGCCTTCATGTTCCCAGAAGATATGGCTTTGACGGCTCCAGCGGCCGGTTTGCAGCAGCGGCAAGAAGCTCTCTCCCTCCAGCGGCAAGACAGCCTTTCCATTGTATTCGGCAGGATGCCCCACGCCGGCCGCCTCCAGGAGTGTCGGCATGATGTCGACGATGTGACAGGCCTCATGCACGATCTGATTGGGCTGAATCGACGCGGGCCAGTAGGCGATCATCGGCGTCGAAATGCCGCCCTCGTGGACCCAATGCTTGTAAAGCCTGAAGGGCGCATTGGACGCGTTGGCCCACGGAAGGTCATAGCTCATAAAGGTATGGGGGCCGCCGGGAGCGAGAGTTGGGTCGTTCCCGACGGTCATCGGTCTGCCATCGGGCGTCCAGTCGCTGTAACGGTCAACCCAGCCGTTTTCCGAAAGGAATTCAGCGCACCCTCCGTTGTCTGAGAGGAAAAGAATCAAGGTGTTGTCGTCGAGATCTGATGCTTCCAAGGCGGCGAGAATACGCCCGACTCCCTGGTCCATCCGGTCAACCTGGGCGGAGTAGACGGCCATGCGCAGGTCTTCCCAATCGCTGTTGCCGGCCTCTTCCCAGGGAGGCGCGGCGCTGTCGCGGGGCGAGATTGGCCAGCGGCTATCAAGCAATCCCATCCCCTTAAGTTCCTCATGCCGTGCCGTTCGCAGCGCGTCCCAGCCACCCTTGCGATAGAGGCCTTCATATTTGGCGATGTCCTGAGGCAGGGCGTGAAGCGGCCAGTGGGGCGCCGTATAGGCCACGTAGAGAAAGAAGGGGTCGTCGCCGTCCGCGGCCTCTTCGATCATCCCCACGGCCTGTTCGCTGATGGCGTCGGTGTAGTAGAAATTCTCCTTCTCCGCGCCGGCGTCGACGAAGGAATCGTCCTTCATCAGCGCATGCGGGGCGAAGAAGCTGCCGGCGCCGTCCAGCGTGCCGTAATAGCGGTCAAATCCACGTTGCCGAGGGGTGGGGTGTTCCCGCTCGCCGGGGCGCCAGCTGTCCGGCCGGGTTGGATCATAAGCGCCGCCCACATGCCACTTGCCTGACATGAACGTGCGGTATCCTCCGCTTTTGAGCGCTTCCGCGATGGTTACAACGTCGTCGCGAAGGAATCCCTGGTATGCCGGCGAGCCGGTGTTCTCCATCATGTGGCCAATGCCGGCCTGGTGAGGATAGGCGCCGGTGAGGAGGCAGGCTCGTGTGGGGCAGCAACGGGCATAGTTGTACATTTGGGAGAATCGCATGCCTTTGCGAGCCATTCGGTCCAAATTGGGCGTCTGAATCTCCGATCCATAGCAGCCGATATCGGAAAAGCCCATGTCGTCAACGAGAAACAGGACAAAGTTGGGTCGAGTTTTCGAGTTGGTCGCCATGTGGGACTCCGTAGAGAAGTGGCTCAGAAGAAGCGCGGCCTGGCAGGCCGGCTGAGGACGAACAGACAGGCTGCGTCAGGCCAGGGCGTTGTCGTCCAGTCTGTTTCCATTTCAGCCGTGCGTGAGGTGGGGAACATGACTCTCGACGTAGGGCCTGACGGTCTCCAGGCTCTGGGCCATGGCGTTGACGGCCGCGTCGACTTCGTTCTCGGTCATTGGCGTGGAGATGGCGAACTGACATCTGGGCGCGCTGAAGATGCCCCGGTTCATCATCTCCAGGTGAAGCAGCTTGGGCAGGTCCCGCGCTTTTTCCTGCGCCGCCGCGGCATCGCGGGCTGTTCGCGCCGTGCCATCGCGCCAGATTAGGCGGATGATCGATCCGGAGCCCACAGCTTGGATCCTGACGCCGGCTGACTGGAAGGCGGAATTGAGCCCGTCTCTGAGGCGCTGGCCCAGTTCGTTGATCCTGACTACCTGTTCCGCCCCAAACTCCTTCATGGTTGCCAGGCCGGCGGCCATGGTGATGTTGTTTCCGTTAAACGTCCCGTTGTGGGGAATCGTCTGGGCGTGTGTTGGGTCGAACGGCGCCATGATCTCTTCCCGGCCCCCGAACGCGGCCAGGGGCAGGCCGCCGCCAATGAACTTGGCGACTGAAGTCAGGTCCGGGGTAACGCCGGCCACGGCTTGAAAGCCGCCGACATCCTGCCGGAACGTCATGATCTCATCAAAGATGAGGAGAACGTCATGGGAGTCGGCCAGCTGTCTGACGCCTTGCAGATAGCCCGGCTCGGGCTCCACGCCGCCGCCGGCGCCGAGGGCGGGTTCGAGAATGATGCCGGCGACCTTGCCGCTGTTGGCGCGCAGCAGGTCCTCCAGGGCGTCGAGATCATTGAAGGGGGCGACAAGCATGCCTTCCAGGATCGCTTCGGGCACGCCGCGGCTGGAAAGAGCTCGGCGCGGCAGCCCGTCCTCCGCTGTCTGCGACTGGATATTCACCTGCACATAGTCGTGGGAGCCATGGTAGCCGCCGTCCATCTTTACGATCAGGTCCTTGCCGGTGTAAGCGCGCGCCGCGCGCATGGCCAGCAGAGTCGCCTCTGTGCCGGAGTTGCAGTAGCGGACGCTGTCGAAACTGGGAACGCGGGCGCAGAGCATTTCCGCGTGTTCAACCGTGGCTTCGGCCGCGGAACCCAGCACAGTGCCGCGGACAGCCTGCTCCTGGATTGCGCTGACGGTGGCCGGATGGGCATGGCCATGGATCAGGGAGGTGTAGTTGTTGAGAAAGTCGATATACGCATTCTCGTCTCTGTCATAGAGAAAGCAGCCTTCGCCGCGCGCCATATAAGCCGGATGCGGGGTATAGTAGGAGGCTGCCCTGGTGTCTCCGCCGGGCATCGACCTCTTGGCGCGTGCATCCCACGCCCCTGACTCAGGGGTGCGTTGAATGAAGGTTTCGGTGATCGAACCGGCGGTATCGTTGATTGATTTAGACATCAAGGAGGTCCTCCATGGGGTCGCAACAGAACGATTCGGGGATTGTAGCATAACAGTTCAGGCCGCGGCAATGGGGGCAGACGGGGTACAGTCCGGATTTGGGGTTGCCAGGAGATGCGGGTTGCAGAAAAAGGTGAAGTTTCCCTCTGGCCTCCTGATCCTCGCCACACTGCCCTGTCCCAAGCGTCAATTTGACTCTCTCACTTCTTCACTTCTCTCCCCTCTTTTCTAGTTTTTGGGGCGGTCAGCCGCAAGCGGCTTCCCCCCCCCGCCGCTCCCCCACAGCTCGAAAACACTTCCTCCAAATCTCCGTCCAGGTTCCCGTTCAGACAATCGATACCCGCTTGAAACAGTAAAGAGTTCGAGTTGGAACAGCGATGGAAGTGCCGAGCGGGAAGAGAAAGACCGGTGTCTTGCCCCACGTCGAAGCCCGCCCGCATTCGTGTCTTCTTTGCCGCAGATTGGCCTCGGATTGCCTGCCTGCCAGCCAGCCTAATTGAGAATTGTAGGCTTGGCGTTTTTCGGTTATCTTTGTGCTGATCGCGTTTCGCTCAGCCGGTTCGGAGACGAGGGAGGGAACAGAATTGCCTGTCATGCCGTCTTAGCTTGTGGTTGGAATACTTAGCCGCCGAGATTCTGTCGTCAGACTCAGCGGCAAGTACGGAGAATTTATCCAGCATGCGATCACAAGCAAATGAGGTGTGGGATGAGACGGCTATTGACACCCCTTATCCGAGGGACACTGGCAGTCCTGTTGGCCGGCATTGGCGCCATTTCAAGCATCCAACAGGCATCCGCCTACGAGGTGCATATTGTCCAGCCAGGTGAGACGTTGAGTCAGATTGCCCAGCAGTACGGCACATCTGTCTCAGAGTTGCTGCAACTTAACAGTCTCGATGATGCCAATTTCGTCTGGTACGGCCAGCGGCTGCTAGTCGATTCGGTAGGCATTGGCGCTGGCGTCCCTCAGGTTGCGGGAAACAGTGAAGTGTACGTTGTGCAGGGGGGAGACTCCCTGACCAGAATTGCCGAGCGCTTCGGATTGGACGTGAGAGAGCTCGCCCGATTCAACGGGATATCTCCATTGCGCTGGCTGTATCGGGGCCAGGTCTTGCGTCTGCCCGGTTCGCCGGCGTCTGTTCCGATTGCGTCTGCGTCAGTTACGGATTCTGGCGCCGCAGATTTTGAGGACGGACAGCGCTACACCGTGCGGCCAGGCGACTCTCTCGCCCGCCTTGCCAGGCGGCACGGCATCAGTCTTTCACAGCTAATGTCGATGAACGGCCTGTCGTCGGCGAATTGGCTCTATGTGGGTCAGGTATTGCTGGTTCCCGGGCTGTCTGCGCCTGCTCTCCAGCCTGCGCCCCAACCCGCCCCTGAACCTGCGCCGCCGGTCCCCGCATTGCAGCCGGCCCCGCCATTCGCGGCGCTGCAGCCTGGACATACCGGGGCGACAAGCCATACCGTGCAGGAGGGGGAGACGTTTGAGAGCATTTCGGGCCAGTACGGCGTCAGCGCCCCGGCCATTATCCGGCTGAATGGTTTGACGAACCGCAGCGCTCTTGAGTCTGGCCAGACCCTGCGAATTCCTTCGGGCAGTGCGCTTGAGCTTCTTGAGAATCTGCCCAACAGGCTTAACCCGTCGCAGTATCCAACCTCAACTGAGAGGTGGATAGAGGTAGACCTGAGCGAGCAGTTAGCTGTCGCCTATGAGGGCACGCAGCCTGTGAAGGCGTTTGTCATCTCTTCGGGCGTTGGCAGCACGCCGACCGTCAAGGGGACTTTCCGAATCTGGGCCAAGATCGTCATGCAGGACATGAGCGGAGGCAGTCGTGCCGCCGGCACCTACTATCACTTGAAAGATGTCCCGGACGTCCAGTTTTTCCACAGAGGCTACGGGTTCCATGGGACGTATTGGCACGACAACTTCGGAACGCCCATGAGCCGCGGATGCGTCAATATGACGAAAGAGGACGCCAAATGGCTGTTCGACTGGACGTCCCCCACAGTTTACGGCGACGAATATCTATTCAGCACCTCGGCCAACCCTGGCACCTTGGTTTTGGTTCGCGATTAAGAACCGGCGCCTTCGTTTATTCCGCAAGGGGAGTCTGATCATGATTACCAGAACACGGACAGTTTCACTCGCGCTGGGTCTGCTCTGCGGACTGTGTCTGCTTGCATTGGGGAATACGCATACAGCCAGCGCTGCAGAGCCGCTTGAGCCCCTTCCCCAGTTACCGACCACCGAGGGCGCCCAGGATGGATTGGACCTGCTGCCGCCGATTCCCTTCACCAGCGCGACGTTGGACCTCCCGCGCATACGCCAGGAAAGGGAATTGCTGCTTGAGACCCCTATTCCGCAGCCTCAGATTGAGGAAGCAGTTCACGATGACTATGCGGTCTCTTTCAACGGCGCAACCGAACTGCATCTCGATGTGGGCAGGGCTCGCATCGAGGGCGACAGATGGATTGAAGTGAATCTGAGCGAGCAGACGCTGTATGCGTGGGATGGAGACCAACTGGTGAATCAGTTCCTGATCTCTTCAGGAATCCGGATATATCCCACGGTTACGGGCGTGTTTCGCATGTGGGCGCGGACCCCTTCGCAGACTATGTCGGGCGGTGACGTGGCCGCGGGCACCTACTACAGTTTGCCAAATGTGCAATGGGTCCAGTACTTTTACGCAGAATATGCCCTTCATGGAACATACTGGCACGACAATTTCGGCACACCCATGAGCCACGGCTGCGTGAATCTGACGATTGAAGATGCCGAGTGGCTCTTTCACTGGGCCTATCCTGAGTGGAATGGGGCAGGGGGGTGGATGCGCACGACAGAGAATGACGCTACGTTAGTGTGGGTTCACGACTGATGGCAACGAAAGCAAAGTCCAGAAAGAAGACCAGAAGACAGGGGGGCCGCCACGCACAGAGGGAACTGCGCGGCCAGCTGGCCCGGCCCTCGCGCCAGGAGTTGAAGGAGATTGCGGCGCGCCGGCGATTCAGGCAGAATCTCTATGTCTATGGCGGCGGTGCCGCGCTTGTCGCCATCGTGGCTCTGGTCATTTATCTGAACATTCGCAACACTGCGCCGGTCGGGGACGAGGAGGTCTGGCCTACGCAAGGCAACACGCACATCCAGCAAGGCAGCGCATCCCCGATCGAGTACAACACGACGCCTCCAACGTCCGGCCCCCATTACCCGGGTCTCGCGCCGTGGGACATCTACGATGAACCGATCCGCTACGAGCAGGTGGTGCATAACATGGAAGACGGCGGGGTCATCGTCTACTACCAGTGTGAGGACGGCTGTCCGGAGTTGCGGGAACAGCTTGCGGACGTTGTCCGGCCTTACGTCGAAGCGGGCCGGCACGTCTTGATGATGCCTAATGACCCGAACTGGGGCGGATTTGGTTCGCAGTCGGCGCACAAGGACATGGAGTCGAGAATCGCATTGACTGCGTGGCAGCGGCTCGACAAGTTTGACAGCTTTGACGCGGCGCGTATCCGAGCCTTTATCGAACGATACGAGGGCATCGACCACCACGTCAATTAGCATTCGGACCCGCTCGCAGGCGAAGAACCGTCGGATGAAAAAAAGAGGCCCCGCGGCAAACTGCTGCGGGGCCCGTCTTTTTGACATTCGTTTACTGTGTCAGGTCGATGCGAGGACCAACTCAATAGGGACCAGTTCCACCTCACCGTCCTCCTGCTCCTCCACTTTGTAGACTTGCTCCGCTCGGTCGACCATCAAGACGCCGTTCAGGTGATCGATCTCATGTTGGAAGATGCGCGCCAGCCAGTCGTAGGCCTTGATTCGCCGGGATTTGCCGTTGCGGTCCTGGGCCTTGACAAGCACGTAGGTCGCCCGTTCCACGTCGGCAGCCAGACCGGGCAGACTTAAGCAGCCTTCCTGGCCGATTTCGGACCCCTTGGCCTTGACGATTTCCGCGTTGATCAACTCAAAGCGCTGCATCGTCTCTTCTGGCAGTTCGGGATCTTCTGGATATTCGATGACGAAGATCCGTTGATTCAGCCCAATTTGAGGCGCTGCCAGCCCGACACCCTGGCCCTCGCGCATGGTTTCCACCATGTTATCCAGGAGCTGGTGCAGCCGGCGGTCGAATGTCCGGACCCGCTTCGCCGGCTCCCTCAGTATTTCGCTGTCTTCCTCCCAAATGGTAACAATCTCTAGAGTTGTCATATGCGGACTGCAGTATTGCGAGGGTTCGCCGCGAAATGTTTACGCGGGCCGCCGGGAGGACACAGACGACTCCCAAGCGCCGGCAAGGATTATTGGCGGCCGCGGCGGCGCGCGGCCATAGGGACAGCGGTCAGGTCCGCTTGATAATTATCATCGTCAGGCGGCTGATATTCACCAGACGCCCTTCTTCATCTTCGATCCGAATCTCCCACACATGGGTCCGCCGCCCAATGTGAATCGGACGGACGGTTCCGAAGACGTAGCCGTCCTGAACGGCGCGGAGGTGGTTGCCATTGATGTCCAGCCCGACGGCTGCCTGTGCGGACAGGTCTATCAGCGCGGTTGAGGCCACGCTGCCCATCGTTTCGGCCAGGGCAATCGAGGCGCCGCCGTGCAGCAGGCCAAAGGGCTGCAGAGTGCGGCTGTCCACCGGCATTCGGGCGCAGATAAAGTCAGCGCCAACCTCGGTAAACTCGATACCGAGGTTGGCGGCCAGGGTTCGCTCGCTCATCTGATTGATGGCAGCGACGGTCATGTCAGGGTTGAACATCGTACGATCGCGGTATCCCTTCCTACTTCGCCATGTTTCGCAGCGCGTGGAAGATGGGCAAGGGGCTCCAGTCGTTGCGGACGATGCCCCACTGCGCCTTTTCTGTGCCGTCTGCGACAACGCGGAAGTTCAGGTTCCACAGGAAGGCAGGACCGACCCAACCCCAGTTACGCATCATCTGGAAGGCTTCAACGGTCCACCGGGCCTGCTCATCGAAGTCGTTGTCGTTGGCGTAGCCGTAGCGCGGGTCAAAGGCGCCGCCCGCGGCCCAGCCGAACTCGGTCGGCCAGATTGGGATATTTCCGGCTCCGTAGCGAAGCGCCAGATTCCGGTAGCCTTCCATCGTGCTGCGGAAGCTCCATGAGTGATGGGGATTGTCGCAGGCGCCGTTGAAGTGCTGGTTGCCTGTCTGTTGGATGGCTTCACACGCGCTCTGCCAGACTGCGCTGGGAGGCACGTTGTACCCGCTTGGATGGGAGCCGAAGCCATCTACGTAGTTGGCGAGCCCTTGCTGCAACATGGCCTCGAAGTACCGGAAGTCATCCATGGCCAGGGAACCGTTGTCGCCGGCAGGCGTCAGGGCGCCGCTGATGACGTACATTGAGGGGCACGCTGCCTTGATCGCGCCGTAGGAGGGGCGCAGCAGCGCCATATACTCACTCGGGTTGATCGGGCGGTTGCCCCATTCGTAGTGCAGATTCTGTTCGTTCCAGACCTCGATCGCTTTGACGGAGGAGCCGCAGTATTCACCTGCGAGACGACCCAGGAATCTGGCGAAAGTCTGGGGGTCTGCCGGCGGGCCGCCGACGGTTCCGTCGTAACCGGATTCGCGAGACCAGTTGGGCGCGTTCACCACGCTGAACAACAGATTCAGTCCGCGAGCGTTGGCGGCGTTCACGAGCGGCCAGATGTCACCGAAGCCATACTGGCCTTGCGTGGACTCGAAGACCTTCCATTCGATCTGCTGCTTCACCCAGCCGAAGCCCAGCTCGCGAGTCTTGTCCATCGCGATGCCTTCCTGGCCATTGTGAATCATATGGGCCTGGACACCATATCCGAAGCCTATGCCTGGCAGTCTCGTTGCCGGAGCAGAGGGGGCCGGCGCGGCAGCGGGCGGAGCCGCTTCAGGCCGGGGTGGGATCTCAGACTCGGTGAACTTCTTTACGCCGGTAAGCGACCCAACCAGCTCAGTCAAGTCACGATAGATCCAGGCAGGATCGCTCAGTCCCGATACCTCGACCTGGAACCACTGTTCCTGCGGGCCGAGGCCGGTAATCTTCACCCGCGTGCCGGCGGAAATAACGCTGAGGACAGGGTATTCTGTGCCGGGACCGCCGCGAACATTCAGGTTTGTCGGCTGGCTGACTGCGAAAGGACCGCCTGGAGCCGGCGCTGGCTGCGCGGGCTGCGGCTGCTGCGTTGTGGTTCCGCCGCTGGAAGGAGGCGCGCTTGCTCCTCCCTGAGGGATCCAGATCCTTGTGCCCCAGAACAGCGTGTTCGCATCAGCGAGGCGATTGGCCTGCATGATGGAAGTGATCGTGGTGCCGTTGTTAAAGGCGATGCGGCTGAGCGTGTCGCCGAGCTGCACCTCGTACCAGAAGCCGCCGGTCCCGGTTCCGCCGCCGCCGCTGCTTGTGCCGCCGCTGCTGCTCGCGCCGCCGCCTCCGCTCGTGCCTGAGCCGGGAATGCAGAGTCTCTGTCCGATATAGACGTATGACGTTACGGAGGTATTATTGGCCTGGGCCAGGCTCTGGATCGTTACGCCGTAGTCAACTGCGATACCGGAGAGCGATTCACCGGCCACGACGTTGTGGTAACTGGAGCAGGCGCTGGGCTGCGAAGGCGTTGCCTGCTGCCCAGTTGTCGGAATCCTGAGGCTCTGGCCGACGAAAATCTGATTTGCATTGGCGATATTGTTGGCGGAAACAAGCGCCTGGACCGTAACGCCATATCTGGCCGCGATTGCGGAGAGGCTCTCACCGGCCTGCACGACGTGGGTCGTGTACCCGGTCGTCTGCGGCTTGACATTGACGAGCGGTGAGGCTGCCGAGACCGGCTGAGGCAGTAAGGAGAGGAGCATTAACGTCGCGACGGCGAAAAGCCAGAGACGACGGGAGGCTCTGAACTGAGGGATACCTGCGGGCATATGAAACTCCTTATTCAAGTCCGTCTTTTGTCAAGAAGGAAGAGTAAACTGTGTCAGACTAATTATTCTGCACCTTTTCCTGGCTGAAGTCAAGACGAAACGAGCTCTTCCATCAACGCAATGCCAACGCGAATGCCACGATAGAAGTTCGGCAGATGCAGTTTCTCGTTCGGCGCGTGCAGATTGTCATCGGGCAGGCCGAATCCCATAAACAGGATAGGCACGTTCAGCGATTCCTGAACAATCGTGGCAATCGGGATGGAGCCGCCTTCGCGGCTGAAGACCGGGTTCACGCCGAAGATCCGGGCATAGGCGCGGGCCCCGGCCTGCATCTCGGGCACATCAAGCGGAACAACGGTGGCGGGCGCATGTTGGAGCGTGCGCACCTCTACTTCAACCGTATCCGGCGCGATTTGCTGAAGGTATCTTTCGATCATCGGCCCGATGGCAGAGGATGGCTGCTCGGGAACCAGCCGGCAGCTTACTTTGGCGTGCGCCTCGGCGGGGATCACAGTCTTGAAGCCTTCGCCGACGAAGCCGCCCCACATGCCGTTTATCTCCAGGGTTGGGCGGGCCCCAATTCGCTCCGTAACCGTATAGCCCTGTTCCCCCCAGACCGCAGGCGCGCCGCTTTCCCGCAGCAGCTGTTCATCACCGTAGGGAACCTGTGCCAGGGCTTCGCGTTCCTGCGACGACAGCGATTGGACATCATCGTAGAATCCGGGAACCGCCACCCGCCCAGCGTCGTCATGAAGCCGCGCCAGCAGCGCGCACATGGCCTGATTCGGGTTATGCACCGCGCCGCCGAACATGCCGCTGTGAAGGTCCTGCGAAGGGCCTCGCACCGTCACTTCACCGGCCCAGACGCCCCGCAGCCCGTAGATGATCAGCGGCTGCTCGGGCGAAAGAATGTGCGTGTCGGAAATGACACAGACATCGGCCGCAAGTTTCCCGGTTTCTGCCGGCACAAAGGCTGTCAGCGCCCCGCTGCCAACTTCCTCCTCGCCTTCGACAAGGAACTTTACGTTGACAGGCAAGTTCCCCGAGGTTGCCAGGAGGGCCTCGACCGCAGCCACGTGCGCGAGCAGCTGCCCCTTGTCGTCGGACGCGCCGCGGGCAAACAGGTCGTCACCGCGCACGGCCGGTTCAAAGGGCGGCGACGTCCACATCTCCAGCGGGTCGACAGGTTGGACATCGTAATGCCCGTAGACCAGGACGGTCGGGGCGCCGGTTCCCGCGTGGAGCCAGTCTGCATAGACGATCGGATGGCCGCCGGTGGGGATGATTTGAACGTTGTCGAGACCGATTGAGGTCATCTTTTGCGCCAGCCAGGCCGCGGCCCGTTCCACGTCCTCCTTGTGCTCCGGAAGGGTGCTGACGCTGGGAATGCGCAGCCATTCGCTCAGCTCCTTGAGCTGGCTCGGCTCGGCTTCCTGCAGATAGGTTTCAAGTTCCGGGCTGAAGGCGGACGTTTCATTCCTGTTCATGGGGAGGGATCTCCGGTGGCTCGTGGATAGCCGTGATGACTCTCCTGGATTTCCTGCGCGCTGAGTGAATTACGGGGCCGGGAAGCGTTGCCGTCGCACCCGTCAGCCGGGCAGTTCGACGATGACGTACTCCTGGTCGACCGAGACTTCGAAGGTTTCTGCAGTGTAGGGGCCCGGCTGATAGGTTGAAGGAAGGTCTTCTGCCGTTGCGATTTCAACATCGTAGCTGCGGGTACGCACGGAAGCCGGATCAACCCAGGATTGGCCGGTGGTAACGTCGTACTCCCAGCCATGCCACGGGCAACGCAAGATTTCGCCTCGCCTCTCATACCTGTATTCGCCGCCGGGCTTGTCGGCCATCACGAATCCGGTCAGCCGGCCTTCACAGAGAGGGCCGCCCTGGTGCGGGCAGATGTTGCGCAGGGCATAGAATTCGCCCTTAATGTTGAAAACGCCGATGGAGCGCCCTCCCACCTCTACGACCTTGCGCTCCCCCGGCGGGATTTCGTCAACTGTGGCGACGATGTGTTTTGCCATTGCTCGTCTCTAAAGCTTGTACAGGGCGCGGGCGTTCTCCGCCATGAACTTACGGCGGCGTTCCTTGTCCAGGGGCACGGGGAAGGCGCGATCGGGGGCGTCAAAGTCCCAGTGGGGGTAGTCGGTGGCAAATAGCAGGCGGTCGTCCAGATCGAGCTGGCCCAGCAGTTGCCGGAACTGATCCGGCTTGAATGGCTCCTCCATTGGTTGCGTGCTGACCCAGAAATGGCGGCGGAAAAGCTGCGAGGGCGGTTCGGTGACATGGGGCACTTCGCTGCCCAGTTTGCGCCAGGCGCTGTCCATCCGCCAGAGCATCGGCGGGATCCAGGCGAATCCTCCTTCAATCAACACGAATTTGAGCGTGGGAAACTGCTGTAAGACACCCTCAAAAATCAGGCTGATTACCTGTGCCTGGAAGGTTTGGGGCATGCCGCCGTGATCTTCGATGTAATGGTTCGGATAGCCCGACCCTGTGATCGGCACGCCGGCCGCGCCGCCGAAATGGATGGCGATCGGAATGTCATGGCGGCAAGCGGCTTCATACATGGGCCAGTATTTGCGCCTTCCCAGGGGCTCCTTGGTCCGGGCGATCAACAGAGCGTGGACGAATCCCGGATGGCTGCCCCACCTGTCAATCTCGGCGGCGGACAGTTCGCCGTCCTCCCAGGGAACGATGATCGAAGCGCGCAGGCGCGGTTCGGGGTCGAGCCACTCGGCCACCTGCCATTCATTGGTCGCGCGGGCGAAGGCGGCGCCAAAGGCCAGGTTGCGCTGTTCGCCGGCGCCGACCAGCGGGTTGAGCACGCCGACCTCGATATTCCACTCGTCCAGGAGCTGCTTTTGCAGCAGAGGCAGGTTGGAGCCGGGCGGCGTTCCGTCGTCGGGCCAGGCGTCATGGCGGGCCGCATTGGGCATTGCCCGCGGATAGTGCGAACCGTCAAACCCCCGCTGTCCGAAAGTTCGGTGATAGTCCTGCCAGCTCTCGTCCAGGTAGCTGCGCAGCGCGTCCTGCGTCGGGAAGTAGATATGGATATCCGTGTCGATGATGGCCGTGTCCAGCGGCGCCCGGTAGCGGGGAGCCTGTTGAACGGACGATACGGGACTGTTGGCGCCATGACCATTTGTCTGGTCTTTCGTTACCGGGCCGCTTTCCACGCTGGCGGTCGAGCCGAATTGGGCAGTCACGGTTGTCCTCCTATTCTGTCAATCGGTGAAAGGAAGCCTGGGGCTGGGATCGGGTAGCGTCTCGTCGCCATGAATGGTATTTCACAGCCTGTAAAATGCGCGCGCGTTGGCGCTGCAGATCTTTTCTCTCTGGTCCGCGGTCAGCAGGTCCAGGAGGATGTCCTGGTCGTCGTGGCAATGGGGATAGTCGCTGGCGTAAAGGAGCAGGTCTTCGGCGCCGCACTGGTCCAGGATTTGCGCCAGATGCAGGGGATTGGGCGGCGCGTCCAGGGGCTGGATGGTAAGGCGAAGATGCGCGCGCATGTATTCGGAGGGAGGGCGGCGGACATAAGGCGTGTTGTGGCGCAGCCCCTTCCATTCCTTGTCGATCCGCCACATCAGCGACGGCAGCCAGGTGAAGCCCCCTTCGATGAGCGCGACCCGTAGGGCGGGAAAACGTTCGAACGCGCCTTCGCAGACCAGGCTGATCACCTGGGATTGAAAGATTTGCGCCATACCAGCGTAATCTTCGATGAAGTAGGAAGGCCAGCCGGTGGGCGTTGGGGGATGGCCGGGCGCGCCGCCGTAATGGATGCCGATGGCGAGGCCGCGCTTCACGGCGGCGGAGTAGATCGGGTCGTAGCGGCGATTCCCATAGGGCGCTTCGGCGCGTACAGGCAGGATCACCTGCACGAAGCCGGGGTGGTCGCCCCATCTCTCGATTTCCTTTGCCGCGAGCGCGGGATTGTGGCTTGGCACGACGATGGATGCCCGCAATCGGGGCTCCTTTTCGAGCCAGTGTTCCACTTGCCACTGGTTTACCGCCGTGGCCAGAGAGGCGGCCAGATCCTCGTTGCGCACGCTTTGAACGCGATAGGCACAGTTCAGAATGCCGATTTCCACGTCTTGCATTGCGCAGTTCTGCACTTCTGCAAGGTCCGGCTTGGCGCTGCTTCCTTCGCGGGCCGTGGTCGGAACGGATTCGGGATAGTCGGCCGCGTCCGGGCCGTTGAAAGCCGACTCGCGGCAGTAGTCCAGCCAGTGATCCGGCAAGTAGGGGTACAGTGTCTCCAGATTCGGAATTTCGTTGTGGATGTCGCAGTCGATTCGTGTTGGGTCAGGCATTGGGCATTCTGGTCAGGTACGGGTTCAGGAACGTATAGCGACTATCCTACTCGAATTCCAGGGCGCGGGCAATTTGTTAAACGCGAATGCCCGCTCAGTCAACTGGCAGCCCCCACTGGGCGCGCGCCTTCTCCATTGGGATCAGATCCTTGACCCCGTGGACGGTATGGCCTGGACCGCCATCCACCCAGCGATGGTCTGCCGGCTCGCTGGCCGGCTGGTAACGCACATCACAGCTCAGGCGGAAGCGATTGGTCAGATTGGTGGTCGAGGCGTGCATGGTGTGCATGCCAAAGAGAACTGCGTCTCCCATGAGGAATTCCCCCGTGAGCCACTCGCCGCCGAACTTCTCGACGATCTCCATGGGGTCTTTTGTGAACCAGCCGTCGATGCCGTCGCGGTCCACGTCCATGCGCCCGTAGGTGTCGCGGATGCGCGAGAAGCTGGGCAGATTGTGGGAACCCCGGCATATAGCCAAGGTACCGTGATCGACAGAAATGTCTCCGAGAGGAATCCAGACTGTGTGAAGCTTTGCCGATCCCCGGCCCATGTAGACAAAGTCATAGTGGGCGCCGGTGTATTGCTCGTTGCCCACGGCCCGCAGCCACTTGTAGTCGAAGGTGCGGGCGGGCTCGCCAAAGTAGGCGGCGAAGAAGTCGAATAGTTCGGTGGCCTGAATGACGGCAAGGACGTCGTCGTGGTAGGCGATCCGCCGCATTTTTGCGCCGCGGCCGCCCTTGGGCATCACCCCTTCGAGTACAGGCGCATCCGGGGTCAGCACGTTCTGTTCGTGCATATAGTGAAGAATGGTGGCACGGGCCTGCTGCACCTTTTGGCGGTCAATCAGTCCGCGCAGCAAGAGATAGCCGTCTTCGGCCATCCGAGTGTGCAGCGCATGCATGTCGGGCAACAGGGGCTGGCTGTCCCGGAGCGCGCCCAGAAAGTCTCCGGGGTAGGCAACGTCTCGATATCCAAAACGAATGTTCATCATCATCCTCTACCGAGTCTCTGAATCCGCTATCTACCTAGGGCGCTGTCTCTGGTGTAGGCAGTAGCCTGTCATTGGCGGCGTCTGCGCAGGTGCAGGACCGCGGGCCCCCGCAGCAGTCCCCAGGCACTCATTGCGAGAGCCAGCGCAACGAAAGCCATCGCGGCGAACGCGACATCCCGCAGCGCGCCTGTCTGCGCCGCGGCGGCTGCCTCGGTCACGTCGCCTGTGAAGTCCGGCCCGGCGTAGACCAGGACGCGACTGGCCCACAACGCGCCCAGGGCAGCGACACCGGCGGTATTTCCCAGCGTCCGCCCGATCACATTGACGCCGCTTACGACGCCCAACCGTTCCCTGGGCACCGAACCCATCACCGCGCTGTTGTTGGGCGACTGAAAGATGCCCATGCCCAGCCCCAAAGGCAGCACCCGCAGAATATAGCCCAAAACGGACGTTTCGGCGGTGAGCGTGCTGATAGTGTAGCAGCCGAATGCAAGCATCACCAATCCAGCGGTGGCGATCAGACGGTATCCGAAACGGTCTGAGAAGATGCCCGAAATTGGGGAAGACAGGCCGAAAAAGATCATCGTGGTCGTCAGCAGCAGTCCCACGACTGTGGGATCCAACTGGAGGAGATTGCTCAGATAAAAAGGGAAGAGAAGCGTGATGCCCCCGGAAACGATGAAACTGATTAGCCGCATCGACAGATTCAGGCTGAAGAGCGTGTTGCCAAAAAGAGAGAGGTCGAGGAGCGGCTCCTTTACTCGATACTCGGCGCGAATGAAGAGCGCGAGGGCGATCAGGGAGAGGGCCAGCAGGCCAAGCATTGGAGGGGACCGAAAGCCATTGCGCTCTCCGACGGTGAGAAACAGCATCAGCGCCAGAAGAAAAGAGAAGAAGGTCGAGAAACCGGTCCAGTCAAAGCGCTGTCTGCCTCCGGGGCTGGTGTTCGGCAGATAGCGCCAGGCCAGAATGAAGCTGACCGCCCCGACAGGGGGGCCGACGAAGAAGATCCAGCGCCACGAAAGGAATTCGAGGAGAGCGCCCCCCAAAAGAGGGCCGGCGATGCCTCCGACAGAAACTGTGGCGCTGAAGAGACCGAGCGCTTTACCGCGCTCCGATGCCGGGAATGATTCGGTCACGATTCCCATGCTCAGGGCGGTTGCGAACGCTCCGCCGACGGCCTGAAGGACCCGGAAGAACAGCAGCAGTTCAATGTTGGGCGCAAGCCCCGCGAGGACGGAACCGATGGCGAATGCGATGGTGCCGCTGAGAAAGATGGGCTTTTTCCCCACCATATCGCCCAGCCTCCCCACGCCCAGCATAATCGCTGTTTGGGTGAGAGAGAAAGAGAGCACGACCCACTGGATGAGCGCGAAGTCGACATCGAATTCGGTTACAAGCGCCGGCAGCACAACCCTGACGGCGCCGCCGTCAAACGAGGCGAGAAAGATGCCTGAGCCGAGCGCGGCGAAGATGTGCCACTTGCGCTCCACGAAGAGTTGCTCAGTTGCCTTAGTCATGGCGAGGGGAAATCACACCAGTCCGGATGGATTAAGAGTGCATGCTTGGAACACGCGGCATCAGTTCGGACGGTCCGTTGAAACGCGCGGCCCTCGTGCGCTATTCGCCGCATTCGTCGGCCATGCTTTTGCGGCAGGAAACGGAACTGTCCAACGGAAGTCCAGGCTAGGATTTCGGGTTATCATGGATGACCAAAAGTGTTGCCGGCGCGAGGGTCGATCAGGTTCCACCCATTAGGCTTCGAAGCGGCGCCCGGGCTTCCAGGATACCCCATGCGCTCAGGATCAGGGCGACGGCGACAATCGCGAGCGCGGTAATGGAAACATCGCGCAGCGATGCGATCTGTGCCGCCGCGGCAGCTTCGGTGACGCTTCCCATGAAATCCGGTCCGGCATGCGCGGCCACGCGGCTTGCCCAGAGCGCGCCCAGGGCCGCGATGCCGGAAGTGCGGCCAAGCGTGCGGCCGATTACGTTAATGCCGCTCACGACCCCAAGACGTTCGCGGGGAACAGAGCCCATTACCGCGCTATTGTTTGGCGATTGAAACAGTCCCATGCCCAGACCCAGGGTGGCCACTCGCAAGATATAGCCGAGAATCGTCGTTTCGAGGCTGAGCGTGCTTACCGTGTAACAGCCGTATGCCATGAGAACGAGCCCGGCGCCGGCGATGCGGCGGTATCCGTAACGGTCGGACAGAGTGCCTGCGAACGGGGAGGCGACCCCAAAGGAGATCCAGGATGTTGTCAAGAGGAGGCCCACGGCCACGGGCTCCAACTGAAGCAGGTTCGTCAGATAGAAGGGAAGCAGAAGGTAGACACCCCCGATCACGATAAAGCTGACGAAGCGCATCGAGAGGTTGAGGCTGAACTGCACATTTCGAAATATCGACAGATCGAGGAGGGGATCCTTCACGCGACGTTCTGTGTTAATGAACAGGGCCAGGCAAACCAGTGAGACGGCAAACAGGACCAACATGGCGGCAGAGCGGTATCCAAAACGGGGACCGAACGTCAGAAAGAGTATGAAAGTCAATAGAAAGGCGGCCAGGAGAAGCGATCCGGTCCAGTCAAAGCGTTGGCTGCCGCCGGGGTTGGCGCTGGGCATGTAACGCCATGCCAGGAAAAAACTGACAAAACTGAAGGGGAAGCCGATAAAGAAGATCCAGCGCCAGGAGAGGAATTCCAGCAGCAATCCGCCCAGAAAAGGGCCGGCGACGCCGCCAATTGAGACGGCGAAGCTGAACAGGCCCAGAGCTTTGCCTCGTTCCGAAGCAGGAAAGATTTCGGTCACAATGCCCATGCTGAGGGCGGTGGCGAACGCTCCGCCAATTGCCTGGATTACGCGGAAAAGGAGGAGAAGCTCAATGTTTGGCGCCAAACCAGAGAGAACGGAACCGACCAGAAAAGCAATTGTGCCGCCAAGGAAGACGGGCCTCTTGCCGATCATGTCGCCCAGTCTTCCTACGCTGAGGATAATCGCTGTCTTGGTTAACGTAAAGGAAAGAACGACCCACTGGATAAGCGTGAAGTCGACATGAAGCTCGCGAACCAGGGCGGGGAGTATGACAACGACGATGCTGCCCTCTTTTGAGTCCAGGAAGATACCGCTGCATATAGCGGCGAAAATGAGCCATCTTTGCCTGGCTGTCAGAGTGTCGGAGAGTTTCGTCATAGGTCAGGTTCGACTGGCGCTTTGCGAGACCCATGAAATGTGTAGGTTTGGAGTGCGCTATGTTGCATAAAGGAACCGTTCTACTATGGTCGCCCAACTGTCCTACGGTACGGGACTGGTATCGATGCCAGAGACAGACCGACCCAGCCAGCGGCGTTCGGGAACCTGGATTGCGGGTCCACTGGACAGGCTGAACTGTGAACGGGCCCTTCCCGCTTGCCGCTACCTGCCGGCGGCCCGTTCGCTGCTGCAGAATACTCCGGTGCTGGTGCGGAGAATCAGTCGGGCGCCCGGCTGGTGTGTCTTTTCTCGAAGGAGAAGTGCAGGGGCGAACCGGCATGGGCCAGGCGCCTCACGGCCTGCGCGCCGTTTGCGGCGCCGGTCGGCGCAGATTCTCTTGCAGGAGTTCCGGGTCGCCCCGAAGTTTTCGCCGGCAATGCGCATTCGTTGGCGGGAAGAGATTGTCTTGCCCGGCCATTGCGGTCGTCGTCCCCCGCAGGCGCGTTCGCCGTCACAGTGACCGGCTACGAAGGCTGTTGCGCCGGCCGGGCGGCTGATCTGGAAGACAGAGATTCCCACGCAATTAACGCGAGGGTGACCCCGACCAGGGCCAGGGCCGCGACCGCGACACTCTGGAGCCCCGCTATTTGGGCCGGAGCGGCAGCCTCCGTAACAACGCCGCTGAAATCGGACCCGGCATTGGCTCGCACGCGGCTGGCCCACAGCGCGCCCAGCGCGGCGACACCGGCGGTGCGCCCCAAAAAACGACTAATCGTGTTGGTGCCGCTGGCAATTCCCAGCCGGTCGCGAGGCACGGAGCCCATGACCGCGCTGTCTGTGGGCGAGTGCGCGATCCCAAAGCCCAGAGCAATTGGCGCGACCCGCAGAATGAAATCCGCAGCGGAGCTGGCGGCGCTGAGTGTGCTGACCGTGAAGCAACCGAGGCCGAGAATAAACAGGCCAATGCTGGCGATCAGACGAAACCCGAACCGATCAGTAAGGGCGCCGGAAACCAACACGGCCACGCCGAAAATGACCCAGAAAACGGTCAGAAGGATGCCGGCCAGCACAGGGTCGATCAGCAGGATATCCACCAGATAGAAGGGAAACAGAAACCACAGACCGCCTATCGCGACATTCGTGAGGATACGAATTGACAAACATACACTGAACTGCGAGTTCCGGAAAAGGGACAGATCAAGAAGCGGAGCCCGGACCCGCGCCTCGTTTCGGACAAACTGCCATATCGCGAATACTGAGACGGCGAGCAGCCCCAGCATGAAGGGAGAAATGAATCCAAGGCCACTGCCAAACGTCAGGTACAGCATGAGTGTCAAGAGCCCCGAAAACAGCAGGAAGGAACCGCTCCAATCGAAACTCTGCCGGCCGGCTGGGCGGGACTGAGGCAGATAGCGCCAGGCCAGAATCAGGCTGATCAGGCTCAGAGGTTGACCTACGAAGAAGATCCAGCGCCACGAAAGGGCGCCCAATACGAAACCGCTGATCATCGGCCCGAGAATGCTGCCCGCCGCAAAGATCGCGCCGAATGCGCCCAAGGCTTTGCCGCGCTCAGAAGGAGAGAAGGTCTCGATCACGATTCCATAGTTCAAGGCGATGGCAAATGCAGCGCCCACGGCCTGCAGGACGCGAAAGAAGAGCATCAGTTCAATGGTTGGCGCCAGACCGGGAAGAACAGAAGTGACCATAAAGGCGATCGTGCCGCCGAGGAAGACGGGCCGCTTGCCGAACATATCGCCCAGTCGTCCCACAATTGGCATAATCGATGTCTGGGCGAGTGTATATGACAGGAGCACCCATTGACCAGCGGCGAAGCTTATTTTGAATTCCCTGACGATGTCGGGCAGAACGACCGCCGCTGAACTGAAAATGAGCGAGGCCATCAAAACAACGCCGGCCAGTGCAGCCAGAATCTTCCATTTATGCTCGTTTGAAGTTGTATCCAAGGATGGCGTCCCTGATGGGTGAAAGAGGTGGTGGTCGGTGGCCGTTCAAGCCTGACCCTGACCGGCGGCCCTCGGAGAGGTTCACTCCGCTTGAGCGGGGCGACGGGTAATCGTCAGCAGACTGTCGGGCTGTATCCGTCGACCCTCAAGGAGTGAAACGGAACGGTCCGGCCAGCGGATCTCGATGGCGTAAATCCTGGAATCTTCAGGAAAGCCAAAGTGCTGGCGGGCGCTTCGGCCGGACAGGTAGCCGCCCGCCGCTTGCACGGTGCGGCGGAAGATGCCGTTCGACGTGTGCAGCAGCAACTCGGCGCCCAAGGCGCGTGTATTGCCACTGGCGGGATGGCGCAGGTCTACCAGGAGAGCATGGCCGCTGCACAGCCTGTTCTCGAATAGTTGCGCGGGTGAACGCAGGTTATTGATGAGCGCATCCAAGTCGCCGTCGCCGTCAAGGTCGGCCAGGCTCATGCCGCGGCCGCCTGCAGTGCTGTTCAGCTTCCACTCGGGAGCGGGGACAAATCGGGTCCCATCGTCGTTGCGGTAGGCCTGGTTTTCCTCGACCAGCTCATCCCCTGGCAGGTGACGGAAAATCTCCATCGCGGTCATGCCGTTAACGATGTACAGGTCCAGCAGACCGTCCTGGTCCAGGTCGCCAAATTGGGCGGACCAGCTCCAACCTGTGTAAGGGATTTGCCACGGCCCGGCCATATCAGCCCAACTGTCCCGCAGTCGCTCCTGGAGAACGTTGGCCATCACCTGGGGGCCGTCTTCGGGGCTGGGGGGAGGCATCGTCTCCATCACCGGAAGCCACTGGCGCATGATCTCCGGTTCCTCGGAGTAGGGGTGCATGTCGGCGGCGAACAGTTCCCACTGGCCGTCGTTGTCGATGTCGCCGCTGGCGAAGCTCATCGTGCTGAAGGTCGTTCTGTTGAAGGGTTCAACGGGGAGCCAAACGCCGTTGCGCTGGCCGAGGAAGACGGCGTCGCGAGTATCGAAGTCGTTGCCAACCACGATGTCCAGCCATCTGTCCCCGTTCACGTCCAGAAGTTGGAGCGCCAGGGCCTGGGCATTGGCCGCGATGTGCGAGGGCACAAACCGGCCGTCCCGGTTCTCATAGACAAACACGCCATTCAGGTTGCTGGCGTCGAGGGCCCGGCGCCCGATCTGCTTTTCGAGCGAGGCGTCGTAGGAGGCGGTGACCAGGTCGAGATCTCCGTCCCGGTCCAGATCACCCCATTGGAACGAGTAGGCGAAGCCCCTCACGCCGGGCAGCGATGCCGGCTCCTGCAGATCGTCAAACTGACCGTGTTCGCCGGCGCGCTCTCCCCGGTTGCGCCAGTAGACGATTTCGCCTATGCGGCTGGACGCGGTGATGTCGAGCCAGCCATCTCCATCGACGTCGACGAGGGCAACGCCGCGCAGGCTTCCATCAAGGAGGAGCTGGCGGCGAAAGGCCCATCCACCCTCATTCCAGAAAATGTGATTCGGTCCGAGGAGATTGGCCATGACAATGTCCTCGTCGCCGTCGTTGTCGAGGTCGCCAACGGCCAGGCCCGCGCCATTGCTGGTAAAGTAAGCGACGCGTTCAAAGGCTGTGCCCGTTACGTGAGGCAATTGATGCTCAAGGAAGGCGCTGGCGCAGGGGGGCGAGGACCCGCCTTGTTGTTGGCCTCGGATTGAGTCCTGCTCCAGGGCGCGGCTTTCGACCTGAAGTGTATCGGGCGGACCAGTCGAAGACGGGGAGACCGGCAATCGGCCTGAGGCAAGGTTCGCCGAGCAGCCGCAGATCAGGGCGGCTGCTACAAAGAGTGCAGGGAGGAAAGTGCGCATGTGCGGCCGGTTCAGGTTGCTAGCCCTTCATCCCTGTCAGCGAAATTCCTTCAATGAATGTACGCTGGGCGAAAAAGAAGGTTATGATAATTGGAAGCGCAACGAGCGTGCTCACGGCCATCAGGTAGGGGATTCCGTTGCTGAAATTGCCGACATCATTGGCGCGCGTTGAAAGCTGCTCGATCCCAAGCGCCAGCGGGTAGCGATTCTCGTCACGCAGATAGATCAGCGGCCCCAGGTAGTCGTTCCAGGCCCAGAGGAACCTGAATAGCGCGACGACGGCCAGGGCAGGCTTCGTCAGCGGCAAGATGATACGGAAAAGAATGCCGAATTCGCTTGCCCCGTCGATTCGGGCTGCGTCGGAAAGCTCTTCGGGCAGCGTCATGAAGAACTGACGCAGCAGGAAGACGATGTAGGGATGGCTGAACAGGGCCGGCACAACAAGAGGTCGGTAGGTGTCAAGCCAGCCGAGCCATTTGAAGGTAATAAACAGTGGCACCATGGTCACGGCCCAAGGCAACATCATCGTCATGACCACAAGCCAGAAGATTGTGTCGCGACCGGGCCAGCGGATGCGCGAAAACCCGTAGGCGACGATTGTTGAGGACAGCACGGTAAACGCGACGGCCGGCACCGTATAGAAGACCACCGAGTTGACGGCGTACCGCGTGAAAGGCAGAATCTGCCACCCTTCGATAAAGTTCACAGGATGAATTGGAAAGGGCAACAGTATGGGGGGCACGGTGTAAACCTGCGAGTCTACCTTCAGGGCCGAGCTGATCATCCAGTACAAGGGGAAGGCAAAACTGGCAGTCAGGGGAATCAGTACAGAGTACTTGATGATTTCCAGCAAAACCGTCTGCCAGCGATGGCCGGTGTCACGGCGATAGTCCGTTACGGGCCTCGTCCCCGATTCCGAAGCGATAGTTGTCATTTCTCGCCTCCGTAATAGACCCAACGTGCCGAGGTCTTGAAAATGACAAGTGAGAAGACAACGATGATCAGAAAGAGGATCCAGGCAAGGGCGGACGCCTTCCCCATCCGCAAATACTCAAATGCGTTGCGATAGAGATGGACCAGATAGAACTCCGTGGAGTTCATCGGGCCGCCTTCAGTAAGCAGCCAGGGCACGGTAAATTCCTGGAAGGCCACGATCAAACCCATGATCAGATTGAACAATATGATGGGAGAGGTCAACGGTATGGTGACGTTGCGGAATTTGTGCCAGATATTGGCCCCGTCAACAGTCGCAGCCTCGTACAGCGAACGGGGGACGTCTTGCAAGGCGGCAAGGAAGATAACGACAGCCGCCCCCTGGGCCCAAATGGCGACCAGGATCAACGAAGGTTTGGCCCAGCCCGGGTTGGAGAGAAATGGGATGATGGGAAGGCCGAAGTAGCGAAGAACACCGTTAATCGCGCCGTACTGAACATTCATCAGGAACTGCCAAACCATGGCCGAAGCTACCGCAGGAACGATGGAAGGAATGTAGATCACGCTGCGGAAAAAGGATCTGGCCACGATCCTTGAGTTCAGAATGTTTGCGATGAGGAAGGCCGCGCCAACTCCGAAGGGAACACTGACCCCAACATAGTAGATGGTGTTGTACATCACATTCCAGAAGTGGGGATCGTCGAAGAAAAGAGTGAGGTAGTTCTTCGCGCCGAGGAAAACGGGCGGGCGCAACAGGTCATAGCGAGTAAGGCTATAGTAGAGTGATGACAGCAAGGGATAGATCGTAAACAGGAGGAAGCCGAGCGCCCATGGCGATACAAAAAGGAGGCCCAGGCGCAGGTTGCGCCATTCCTGAGGTGTATAGCGGCTGACTCGCTGTGTACTGGCTGCCATAAGGTATCCTTCCCGAATCAATAGATCCAGCGGCCAGGCCTGCCGGCGCTGGCCGCTGGTCTGTGTCAGTTAGAGCCCTTGGGCTTCCCACTCATCCAGGGCGCGCTTTTGCAGCTCGGCGACAGCCTCTGAAGGCGTGATGAGGTCGCGGTACACCTGCTCGCGCAGGTCCCAGAGCTGTGTATTGACGAACCAGTGAATCGGGGACCTGCGTCCGACGATCCAGTCGGTGACCTGGTCGATATTGTCAATGTAGAAACGCAGTCCGGGGAAGGTATCAACGTCGATCGTGGGCAACCAGCTCTGGATACCCATGATCCAGCCCACTTCATTGAAAATGATGTTGAGCGGTTCTTCCGTGTGCAGGAATTCGGCAACCTTGAAAATGCCGTCCGGGTTCTTGCCGTCCCTGTAGATCTGGACCATATGGGGACCGGTCGCCATGATCTTCGCGCCCTCGCGGAAGGCAGGTACGGGGGCCCACGTCGCGCGGTTATGCACTGCCACTTCCGGCTTTTGGATCGTGGTCTCGCCGGCGTGCCAGTAACCCTCGATGATCATCGACTGAACCTCGGCGTTGAAGGCTGCCCCCCACGTACCTTGTCCTTCGACCGAGCGCAACCCGGCGAAGTTGTCCGGGCCAATGAAGCGGAAGAACTCCGCTTGCGTTTCAATGCCTTGCGCCATCAGTTCGTGGTCAAGATGGAATGTCTGTTCCTCATCATTCCACCAGGTGTGTCCATAAGAGGTTGCGATGAAATCCGGTTCACCAGCCATCGCGTCGATCGGGTCAAGGCCGATGCGGAGGACGTTGCCGCCATCATCAAACTGGGACAGCTCCTTGTGCCACTCCATGACGCCATCCCAGGTCAGCGGCGGGTTGTCAGGGTCGAGGCCGGCCTCTTCAACATGCTGCGCATTGTAGTTCAGACCGTACCAGAGAAAGGACTCGATCGAAGGCACACCGATCAGGTCGGCGCCGTAAAATCCTCCCTGCCAGACTGCATCCACGACCTCATTCGGGTCGATTATTTCACTGGAGTCCACCATGTCATTGACCGCCAGGCAAACGCCGCGCGCCCAGAGCCCGGGATAGTCCATGTTGGAGCCGCCGTCAGGAGGGTCTCCCGCCGCCAGCGCGGTCAGAACGGCTTCATTATTCGTGCTGCCGCGATAATCCAGAGTCGTGTTTTCGCCGATGTGCGCTTTGAAACTGTCAAGTTGCGAAATGGACTCCACTGCGGGGTCCAGGTTTCCCCAGGCGTACCACCAGGAAATGGTTTGCGGTTCGGCGGCGGCTGAATCGTCTCCGCCTGACGCCGGAGCGGCTGCAGGCGCCGCGCAGGCGGCCAACGCCGCGCCACCGGCGACGAGCCCGGATGTCCGCAGAAAGTCTCGACGGCTAATGGTCTTCCTTGTCATGCAGTTTTCCTCCTTGAATTGAATCTGATTGCTGATTCTGGCCCTGATGCAGACTGATCTCGATTCCATCTCGCGCGGAGTGCGTGACAGGTTACAACCGCCAGTTGGACGAAATCAGTTTAGACTTGCAGATTGGCGCATAACAAAATGGAACGCAGAGCAAGAGACCGGCTCTTGCCCAATCCATTTGACCTAAGCGGGG
Organism: Caldilineaceae bacterium; assembly: GCA_022823185.1. Classification (GTDB taxonomy): domain Bacteria; phylum Chloroflexota; class Anaerolineae; order Caldilineales; family Caldilineaceae; genus Bin5. The sequence continues at coordinate 159,353 of JAJDXQ010000020.1, read as the reverse complement.
GAGGCCTGATGGTAGATTGAGCGGCCCTACAAATTGGAGCAACCTCCACTGGTCAACTGATCACAACAAGGCTGGCCAATTTGCTGAAAACGCCGCGATGTGAACAAGGGGCATCGGCTGCTAGCGTTGCAGTATACCCATTTTAGAGCAACAGGACAAAAAAGGACTGCACTAACATTGCGAAACAGTTGCTTCCCGACAGCAGGCAGGTTTTTGGGGAAGACTCGCTGTGCCGAGCGCCAGTTTGTAAATCGAAAATGGTGAAAGTGGAATCCGATTATGTAGCCATACAGCCATGTTTGCATCTCTCAGGGAAGAAGCCAACTGCTATCGTTTCACCACCTTTCCTCGCATAGCGTTCAATGGAGCGGGTCCAGGCGGTTAACTGTGCTATGGCCAGGTTTCTTACAGTGCGCTTCTGGTTCAACGAGGCAACAACACTGTTTTCCGCCACGCCCAACCGGCTATAGAATGGCATTATCGTATAACACTTAGGCGGCCTTTTCGCGCCGCTGCCGCGGGCGAACAGAGCGTTCGGCTAGTGCCAGTGCGACGCGCGTCTCGCACTCTTGGAAGGCGAATCTAACATGTTTACCGTTATAGGAACAGCCACAGTGGATCTCTTCGTCTCCAACCTGGAAAACTTACCCCGCAGCGAGGGGGACGAGTTCACAGTCGATAGCCTGGTTTTTCACGATGAGGGACTGCGAACATCGCTCGGCGGCAACGGGGCGAACTCTGCATATGCCCTGGCGCGCTTGGGGTCGTCCGTGGAACTGGTCGGGGGCCTGGGCACGGATCACCTCGGGGACTGGATGGCCGCGCAGCTGGCTGAAGCCGGCGTAGGCATGGCAGGGGTGAGGCGATACCCAGGGAAAAGTACAGCGACAACGCTCATTCTCAGCGACATGCGGCAGAACCGCCTGGCGTTCCATCATGAAGGCGCCAACAGAAGCGTGGACGAAAGCTCCATCGACATGTCCCAGGTGAGTCGTTCGGACATTCTGCTGTTGACGAGCTACCCGATCATGCCGGGGCTGCGGCCGCAAGGCGCGATCGAACTCTTCCGGAGTGCCCGCCGGAGCGACACTCGCACTGCGGTAGACATTGGTCCAGCAATTGGCGAACCGGCCCGACTGGACGAACTGCGCCCCCTGCTGGCTCACACCGATTATTTCATCTGCAACGAGCACGAGCTCTCAGTCTGTGCCGGCGAAGCGGATCTCGTCGCGGGAATGGCCTTGATCCTGAAGGGCGGCGCAGGCTGTGTCGTCATAAAGCGGGGAGCCGCCGGCGCGGCCGTATGGGCTCGGGAGCGGACTTCTGCCGGCACAATGGATAGGCCGGAATTCGTGCCCGGATTCTCCGTCGATGTCCAAACCACCGTCGGCGCGGGCGATTCCTTCAATGCCGGGTTCTTGCAGGCGGTGAGTGGCGGGGCGTCGATAGCGCAGGCGGCGCGCTTCGCGAACGCGGTTGCGGCGATTGTCGTCTCCACGCCGGACAGACCCTTGAATGCTCTCACGCGAGAAGGGGTTAACCGGCTGATCGACTCGTCATAACGCCGGCGACCGACTTCTCGAGGGTGCATCGTTCTCCGGCCTGAAGAACGCGCACAGGTTGCTCCAGCGCCGCGGCCGCTGCGACAAATGTGTCCGGCGAGGCCGTGTTGAAAGTAAACATCTCGTAGTGGCAAGGGATCGCCAGTTTTGCGTGGATCGCGCAGGCAAGCGCGGCGGCTTCGCCCCCGTTGAGATTGCCCGCCACCCTCCGCTCCGGCCTGCTGCCGTTGATTGGCAGGATTGCCGCGTCCACGTTGAAGGGCGTCAGCCGCTCTACAAGCCCGCTGTAATGGACCGTGTCCCCGCTGTGATAGACGGTCCAGGGCCCGAATCGCGCAACATAGCCGAGGAATCTGCAGCGCCCGCGTTCGTCCCTCTCCAACTCCTCATGCGCGGCGGCGATTCCGTGCAGCCGGAACGCGCCGACCTCTCTGACGTCACCGTCGTCCAACCCGACCGGCCAGGACAGGTCGCATCCAAGGCGCTCGGCGACGAATGCGCGATTGGCTTTGGGGATGACGAGCTGCATGTCCGGATTTGCGTCCAGCAGGGGGCCGAGAGTCTCGCCGTCCAGATGATCGGTATGGTTGTGGGAGGAAGTGGCGACATCGACAAAGTTGAGTTGTTCGGGCGCGATGACCCGCTCCGTCATGCGAACATGGGGTTTGTCGGTGGCGGCGTATTTCCTTGTGAGCGAATCGGAGAGATAGGGATCGAACAGGAGAAAGTGGTTGCGCCATTTGAGTAGAAAACCGCTCTGGCCCAGCCACCAGATGTGCAGAACGCTTTCGCCAGGGAAAGCGTTCTGCACGTCGTGGAGGAAGGCCCCGTCCCGGAGGAAAGGCTTGATCAGTGCCATAGGATGTCGCTAGGCGCCTTCAATGATTTCCTGGCTTATCTCCCCAGATTCGTCGTTTCTGAGGATTACCTTGATCTGGCCGCCCGGCATTCGTTCCCGCTTGATGATGGTGAGACCTGCGGCGGCAGCGAGAGCTTCAGCCGGATCGTCTTCAGCTTCGGCTCCCGTTTCCTGGCCGCGGCTGTCCCGGATCAGGGGCACGTTCTCGCGTCCCCGCCAGACGTCCAGCTCCACCGGTTCCCACTGACGCGAGGAGGCGGAGCGGTAGCAGGCGTCAATGACGGCATTGACGACATAGCCGTCATAGAAGGTCTCCCTGGGTTCGCGGCCCTCATCGATGGCGTTGAACATGTCGTCGAACATGTCGCTGTAGCCCAGTTCGACCACCTCGTCGCCAACGGGGAAGAGCCACCCGCTTTCGGACTCCGCCTTTTCCGCGACATAGCCTGTACCCGCGCCGCTGGTGTACATCTCATAGCCGGTGCGCAGAAAATGGTTGAGCCAGATTGTGCCTTCAGTGCCGGCGACTTCGTCGCGCAGGTCCATACCGCCGCGGAAAGTCCAGCTGACTTCGAATTGACCGATGGCCCCGTTCTCAAAGCGGATCAGGGCGATGCCGTTGTCTTCGGCGTCGATGGGGTGCACGAGCGTGTCGGCCCAGCACATGACCTCGACGGGCCGGATGTCCTTGCCAATGAAGCTGCGGACGATCTCGATGCAGTGGCAGCCAAGGTCCACGATGGCGCCGCCGCCGGCCTGTTCCAGATCCCAGAACCAATCGCTGTGAGGACCGGGGTGCGTCTCGCGGGAACAGGCCCAGGTTACGTGGCCCAGGGCTCCGTTCTCGACCGACGCGATGGCTTTCAGCGTCTTGGGTGTGTAGCAGAGGTCTTCGAGATAGCCGCCGAAAGCGCCGGTCGCTTCGACCTTGTCCAACATGCGTTTGGCTTCCTCAGCAGTGCGGCCCAGCGGCTTGGTGCAGAGTATCGCTTTGCCCGCGTCCGCGGCCAGCTCGACGCATTCCTCGTGGATGTGATTGGGCAGTCCGATTACGACGGTATCGATATCGGCGGAGGTGCAGGCTTCGGCCAAGTCGGTTGTCCAGGCGGGGATATCCCACTCCTCTGCGAATGCCTTGGCCCTTTCTTCTGTCCGGGAGTAGACGAGCTGCACTCGATCAGCTCCTCGCCCGCCATTGAGGGCCATCGTGTAGAACATGCCTATCAGGCCTGTGCCCAGCATTGAAATCTTGTGTTCCTGCACGTCAGACGCTCCTTCCAAAGTGTTTGTAGAGTGGTCTGTCATTGAAGATATGATAGTCAGTCGGGAAATCCCGGTCAATTCAGTGGGTTGCTATGCGAACCCCGGGTAGCCCTTTAGGGCGGATCCGGCAGGGTCAGTTGCCTTCTGCTGCGTCCAAAGCAGCCTGCGCCGCCGCGGGGATGCGCGGACCGAAAGCGGCGAAGCGTTCGTCCTGTGTCTGGCCCCGCACATAGCGAACATAGATCTGGGCGATGATCACTGTCACGCGAAACAGACTGAGCGCATGGTAGAACTGGATGGCAGACAGGTCGCGACCGCTATGCCGGGCGTAATGCGCGACCAGCTCCTCGCGCCGCAGGAAGCGTTCGTCAACCGGCATCATGGCCATGGACCGCACGTGAGGCGGATCGTCCGGGAGACACCACCAGGCCAGCAGCGCGCCCAGGTCGGAAAGAGGATCGCCCAGGGTACACATATCCCAATCGAATACCGCGACGATTCGGCCGGGGTCACCGGCATCCAGCATGACGTTGTCCAACTTATAGTCATTGTGAACCAGGGTCGGCGCGCCCTCGGGAGGCTCGTTGCGCCGCAACCAGTCGTAGACGGCGTCCATCGCTGGCAGGTCCTCCAACTTGGCGGCCTGCCAGCGCCGCTGCCACCCCTCGATCTGCCGCCTTATGAAACCGGCCGGCCGGCCCAGGTCCCCCAGTCCGATCGCTTGATAGTCAACCGCGTGGAGGTCGGCAAGCGTCTCGACCAGGGCCCTGCTCATGCGAGCCGGCGCATCCGCGACACCGTTGTAGGACGGGGGAATAGACTCCCGGACGACCGTGCCGCGCCTGCGCTCCATCACGAAAAAGGGGGCCCCAACGATGGACTCATCATCCGAAAAGAGAAAGGCCCGAGGGGCGAGCGGAAATGATTTCCAAAGCCGCAGAAGCACCTTGGACTCCCTGGCCATGTCATGGGCGGACGGCGCCACGGGCCCCAGCGGAGGGCGCCGAAGCACGTACTCGCGGCTGCCATAGTCAAGAAGATAAGTGAGGTTGGCCGCCCCGCCGCCAAATTGTCGGACCGTGAGCGGGTTGTCTGCGCCGGGAAGCTTTCCGCGCAGGAATTCGGCGACGACGCGCTCGTCAAACCGTTCTTCCGGACGAACTCCTATGGTGTCAGGCAGGGTCTGTGAAGCCATGGAATGAGGGCAGATTGTTGGGCCCTGCCGGCGAGGCGAGAACGCCCGCGCGCAGGCCGGTTTCGGGCGATTATAGCGCAGTTTCGTATTTCTGTCTCGTTGGCGCGAACCCGCTTTGGAGTTGGGCAGGTCGGCGGGATTGCGGCAACGGTTCCCTTTGACAACTTCTGAGAAATCAAGTACCGTTTAAGCGCGAATCTGCGTCGCGTGTTGTGCCGAAGCCGTCAAGCAGGGTCAGGTGGGAAGGAGTCCATCAACCGCCTTCGGACCAGAGGGAACTGCGCACGTTGGCGAAAGACGCCAAGACGGTTTGGGCCCGAGGTCCCCCCTTACATGGCCGGCAACAGAACGCGCGTGCAGTATCATCGGCTCCTCGGCTCGGGCATGAGGCTCAATTTGGCTTCCGTCAGTGTGACAGTCACGACGGAGTCAAGCATCCTCAGTGAGTCTCCCAGGGTCGACATTTTGCTCTTGCGGCGAGAGGGGAAAAATTGGACCAGGGAGCAGAGAGCGCGGCTGCCGGACGGAATTCGCGACAGCGCGGCTGCGCACGTCCTGGTTGAGTTCAAGTACACGGAGTCCGTGACCGAAGATGGGATTCTCCGGGCAGCCGCCTACGATCTCTTCTACCGTCAGGTCCAGAAGCTCTCGCAGGAGGAGACCCTGCCCGTTGTGCTGAGCGCGAAAACGCCCCATAGGAGCCGGCTTGCCGAGTGGGGATACGAAGAGATGCAGAGGGGTGTATTCCGTACTCACCTGCCTTTTGTGGGACGCGTCGTCCTCCTGGCGCTCAACCGGTTGCCGGCCCAGGCCAACAACGCGTTTGTCAAGCTGTTTGCGAGCCGCAGACAGGAAAGAGAAGCAGGTTTCGAAGCCCTGAACAGAGATCTGTTTGCAGAGTCCACAGAGTTGCACGCCTATGTTCTCGGTCTAACCCAGACCCTCAATGTGAAAGGAGAGGTGAACATGGCGGAAGAGTTGACCCCGGAGAAGGTGTTGGCGTACGGAAAGAGAATCAGGGAACTCATTTTCGAAACAGGAACGCCCGAGGAAAGGTTGGCGGGCCTCGGGCCAGAGGAAAGGCTGGCGGGCCTCGGGCCGGAGGAAAGGCTGGCGGGCCTTAGTTCCGAAGAGCGACGCGCGCTGCTGCGGCTCCTGCAAGACGAACTGGATGCCGGTTCCCAGGGCGAGGTTGCCGGGAGTGATGGAACATGAGTGTTCTCGCGGCCGCCAAAGGACGATGGTCCAATTGCCGGGAGCCGGACAGAGATTCTTGCCAGGTCCGTTCGCCTGCCGGTCAAGAATGGGTGGAGACCGGTTGACATGAAGATTACAGACATTCGCGCCGTGCGCGTAAACTTCCCCGCTCGCGGGCAAGGAACGGAACCGCGGCGCAAAGGTTGGGCGGAGACCGCGGAAGTCGCCAATCCAATGTCCTGGTATCCCCGGGTTAAGCGGCACCGCAGCCTGTGGACTCCCAGTCGTTGGGGGCCGGTGTGGTGCAAGGTAACCCTGGAGGACGGTACCTGGGGACTTGGCCTGACCGACAATGGGCGGGTTGCTGCGGCCATTATTGACGACCACATCGCCCCGAATCTCTTGGGCGAAGACGGCCTGGCGATCGAGCGCTTAGCGGACATGATGTTCCGCATGACAAAACCATACGGCTCGGTCGGCCTGGCCGCGTACGCGGTGAGCGCTGTGGACCTGGCCCTGTGGGACGCGAAGGGCAAGTTCCTGGACCAGCCGGTTTACAGTCTGCTCGGCGGCCCGCAGAAGGAGAAGCAGTTCTGTTACTCCACGGGCAACGATCTGGACTGGTACAAGGAGTTGGGATTTCGCGCCTTCAAGCTGGCTTGCCCCTATGGCCCCGCGGATGGGCTGGACGGTTTGCGCAAGAATGAACAGATGGTGGCGGAGGCCAGAGAGCTGGTTGGCGATGAAGCGGAGTTGATGCTGGACTGTTGGATGGCCTTCGACATTGAGTATACGGTTCGGCTGGCCGAAACGCTGCGACCCTACCGGCTCAAGTGGATGGAGGAGTGTCTGCTCTCAGAAGATCTGGACGGCCATGTTGAGGTGCGAGAGCGCATTCCCTGGCAAACGCTGAGCACCGGCGAACACTGGTACACACATATGCCTTTCCAGTGGGCGCTCCGTCACAATGTTGTCGATATTCTGCAACCGGATATCAATTGGGTCGGCGGGCTGACAACCTGTCTGAAGATCGCGGCCGCCGTAGACGCGGCCGGAAAGAAAGTAATCCTGCACGGAGGCGGACGCAATCCGTTCGGCCAGCATTTTACGCACGCGGTCGCGTGCGTGCCCTGGCTGGAGTACTTTATCGGTTCGGCGCCGGGCGTGCCGCTGCAGGAATCGGCCGGCATACCAGGCCAGGCTATCGCGGAGGACGGCTGGCTCGTCCCCTCTGATGCGCCTGGTTTTGGGCTTGAAATCCAGGAAGAGTGGATAGAACCCTATTTCTAATTCAATCTGAACGACGGCAAAAATCGCGACGCGGCCCGACATTCCTAACAAAAGGAGCATTCAAATGCTGACCGGCAAACAGATCGATTTCTATCACGAAAACGGCTACCTGGGGGTGGATGGCGTTCTTTCGGCGGATGAGGTTTCGGAATTGAGGGGGATTACCGATGAGTTCGTCCAACTCAGCGCCAGCGTCACCGAACATACTGATGTATTTGATCTGGAGCCTGGGCATACCCCGGAGGCGCCGAAGTTGCGCCGGCTCAAGGAGCCGGTATCCCAACATGACGTATATCGGAGATTCCTGAGCCACCCGCGCATCCTGGATATCGCCGAACAGCTTGTTGGGCCGGGAGTGCGTACGAATGGCAACAAGCTGAACATGAAATCCCCGGAATACGGCAGCCCCGTCGAATGGCACCAGGACTGGGCATTCTATCCCCACTCGAATGATGACCTGCTGGCTGTCGGCGTATGCATGGATGACATGATGTACGAGAACGGCTGCCTGCTTGTCATTCCCGGGTCGCACAAAGGTCCCATCTATTCTCATCATCAGGACGGGCGATTCGCGGGGGCCGTGACAGAAGAGGTGCCGGACGCGGACAAGGCAGTTCCTATCGAACTGGAGGCGGGCGGCATTTCGATCCACCATGTGCGAACGCTTCACGCATCGGCGAAGAACGTCTCCACGCGTCCCCGAAGATTGCTCCTGTACCAATATTGCGCCGTGGATTCCTGGCACCTGCAGGGCTACCCGGACTGGCAGGCATATGCAGATTCAGTTTTGCGCGGGGAACCCTGTAACCGTCCCCGGCTGGCCGACGTGCCGGTGCTGATGCCAATGCCGGAGGCATTGCGCGGGGGATCGATATACGAAACGCAGACCATCCTTGAAAAACCTGTTTTTGCGCGTGCTGCCTAGAAGACCATGATTATCGACAGCCACTGTCACGCCTGGGAGCGCTGGCCCTATCAGCCCCCCGTGCCGGATTTTCACGGCAAGGGCCGGTTCGAGCAGCTGCTGAACGAAATGGACGGCAACGGCGTGGATCAGGCCTTCCTGGTCTGCGCCGGAATCGAGCACAATCCGAACAACAACGAGTACATCGCCCGAATGAGCCAGCTCTACTCAGGGCGCATTCGCCAGGTGGCGGACGTAGACTGTAGCTGGTCCGAGACATACCACACACCGGGCGCCGCGGACCGGCTGCGGCAGGCTGCAGAACGCTGGTCGCTGGCCGCATTCACCCACTATATGAAGCCCGAAGACGACGGCAGTTGGCTTTTTGGAGAGGATGGGCTGGCCTTCTTCAGGACCGCGGCGGAGGAAGGGCTGATCGCAAGCATCGCCTGCGCGACGCATCACCATGCCGCGCTGCAGAAGGTTGCCGAGAGGTTTCCTCAGCTGCCGATCCTAATCCATCACATGGGTCATCCGGGCGTAGGTGACAAGGAAAAGCTGGCCCAGGTCCTCTCGTCGGCGCGCTATGCCAATATCGGCGTCAAGGTGTCAGGGTTCTACTACTCTACGCAGCAGGGGTTCTGGGACTTCCCTTATGCGGATTCGATTCGGGAAATCGTGCAGCCGCTATACGACTCGTATGGTCCTGAGCGGCTGTATTGGGGCTCCGACTATCCCGTTTGCCTTCGGTTCATGACCTACCGACAGGCCATCGAGTGCTTTCGCGCCCACTGCGGGTTCATTGATGAGAAGGACCAGGCCCTGATCATGGGGGAGAACCTGCGGCGGCTGCTTGAGTCAGGCGGTGACAGGTAAAGGGCGGTCGGAGGACTTCCTCAAACGCAGCTGCCGCTCGACGGCAGGTTCCTCAAGTTGCAGGCGGGATTGAACGAGATTGAGATGGCGGTAGACTCCGTCAATCGCCATCAGTTCGTCGTGGTTCCCTTGTTCGGCGACTCCTTCATCCTGCAATACGACAATTTGATCGGCGTTTCGGATCGTGGAAAGCCGGTGCGCGATCATGACCGTTGTCCGGCCTGCCATGAGACGTTCCAGCGCCTGCTGAATCAACTGCTCGGTCTCGGTGTCCACTGAGGAAGTCGCCTCGTCCAGAATCAGGATTGGGGCGTCTTTGAGCACAGCGCGGGCGATGGCCAGCCGTTGTTTCTGGCCTCCGGAGAGCTTGACGCCCCGTTCGCCGATCACAGTGTCATAACCTTCTGGCAGCTTGTCGATGAACTCGACCGCGTTGGCAACGCGCGCCGCCTCCTTCATCTCCTCTTCCCCGGCATCAGGCAAACCAAACAGGATGTTCTCCCTCACAGTTCCGTGGAAGAGAAAGACGTCCTGCAAGACGATACTGATCTGCCTCCGCAGACTTTCGATTGTCAGGTCGCGTATGTCGTGTCCGTCGAGAGTAATTCTTCCTCTGTTTACGTCGTAGAAACGGGGAATGAGGCTGGCCAAAGTACTCTTGCCAACGCCGGTCGGGCCAACCAGGGCGACCACCGAAGCGGAAGGAATATCCAGTTCGATGCCGCGAAGCACCGGTTGGTCCTTCAGGTAGGAGAAGCTGACGTTCTCGAACCGAATGTTGCCCCGAGCCCGGCCCGCGTATTCCAGGGCGTTCGGCCTGTCGACGATGTCCGGTTCCTCTTCCAGGAGTTCGCTGACCCGCTCCGCCCCTGCCAGCGCCTCCTGAATGGCCTCCCAGGCATGACTCAGATGGCGCACCGGCTGGTAGAACAACTCCAGGTACAGGAAAAACGCGACCAGATCCTCGATCGGAAGTTCGCCGACCAGTGCCAGTCTGCCCCCGAAGTAGATTACGACAACGACGCCCAGCGCCGAAGCGAAATGAACGAACGGCTCGAAGGTCGCCAGCAGCCTGAGCGCTCGCAGAAGCGAATGCTTGTAGTTCTCGATCCTGACGCCGATACGCTCGGATTCCATTCGCTCGCGGGTGAACGTCTTGATTTCCCGAATGCCGGACAGATTGTCCTGCAAAATGGCGTTGAGCTCGCCCAGCTCTGCCTGGCGCTCTCTAAAGGCAGGACGCACATACTTGGCGAAGCCGCGCATGGCGATGACGATGAGGGGAATGGGAACCAGGGTGAGCAGTGTCAGCTGGGCGTTCATCAACAGCAGCATCGCGCTGACCCCTACCAGAGTCAGGACGTTTACCAGCACGTCGGGCACTGCGTGGGCGATCAGCTTTTCCAGCAAATCCGAGTCATTGACCATGCGCGACATCAGCTGGCCGGTCTGTTTGTCCTCGTAGTAGTGCAACGACAACCGCTGCAGATGCCTGTAAATCGCTACCCGCACATCGGCGACGACGCCCCAGCCAGCCACATGGGCCATGTAGCTGCGCAGAAACTCAAGCCCGGCCCGGGCTGCATAGATGGCAAGGGCCAGTAGAGAGAGGCGGGCGACAAGGCCGGACGCGAGGGCCCCCGAGTCCCCTGTGCGCACCGTAGCAATCAGCTCGCGGATGAACCAGGGCGCAAAGAGTTGCACCCCCACCAGCAGGATCATGCTGACAACCGTCGCGAGCAGAGGCTTTCGGTAGGGGAGGGTGAACCTGAAAAGTGTTCTGACGAATTGCATGTGGATTTCAGATGACCATTCTTTGGGGGCTATGCTCGGCTTAGCGGGCTAGGAGTGGTTGGATATGAAAGAGGGCTCTGCGCAGGCTGCGGCAATTTGAGCGGAATCGTCTGAACGGCTGGCGGGGCCAGCAAGATCATTGCGACAGGGGATGAATACGAAATGCTCAAGAAGTCGCTGAACACCATCCATAGGCGCAGGAAGGCGCTACTGCTGCGTGCGCAGCTCCACAAATGTTGTTTCCCCATCTCGCACGACGACTTCCTGCCTGACTTCCTCGCCATTGACTGAGCCTGTCAGGAGATAGACACCGGCTGGGATATGACTCAAGGCGCCATTTTCGCCCCACGACGGATCCGGGCCGATGCTTTCCAGTTCAGGATAGGTTTCGATCATGCGGAACCAGCGAACCCCGGACTCTTCGTAGTGGTAGAGTGAGAGTTGAACACCGGGCCAGGTTCGGCCGGCCGCGGACAACAGGCGCACCGCGACCGTCCCCGTATAGGAAGACGGACGCATCCACAAAGCGGGATTAACCGTGTGCAGGTAGCTGTTCTGCCCGATTCTGACCTCCAGATGCAGATGGGGGCCGATGGCGATACCGGTCATGCCGACACCGCCCAAATAGTCACCGGCTCCAACCCACTGCCCTTCCTCCACATCAACGCTGACAAGGTGGCCGTAAAGTACGAATACGTCCTGTTTGCCGCGGGGTGTCGCCAGTTTGCGGTCGAGGCGAACCACAACCGAGTTGCCGTAGAAGTCGTTGTACGGACCCAGCAGCTCGGGATTGTCCGGCCCGGCGTGAACGACTTCTCCGGAGGCGGTCGCGAGCACCGGCGTTCCAATCGGATTGCCGATGTCAACGCCATGATGGATACGGTACCGGCCGCCCCCTGTGCTTCCGAACTGATAGCCCGGGCTGTACATCTGATTGAATCCTCCGGGAAACGGAGGTTCGAGCCAGAAGTGTTCTCCGCTCAAAGTGTTAGGTGGTTCGAAAGAGGGCCAGAGGCTGCCGGGCCCGCTCGGGCTTCGGGGCGCGATGCCCGTGTCCGCGCCGGCATCGACCTGGATGGACAGTGATTCCCGCGCCTTGTCGATCTCGGCGCGCAACACATTGAGTTCTCCCATCGGCGGCCTGGAGGCAAAACGGGATTGCTGGGCCTGCGAGGGCACGGGCGTGCTCAAGGCCCCCGGTCGATCTTCCCCTGACCGCGGCATTGGCGGCCGTGAGACGAACTCATCACGAAAAGTCGGATTGAGCTCGTCTCTGTATGGTCCTTGCAGGAACAGGCTGCCCATATCTGGCAGGGGAAGGACGGGTGGATTCTGGAGATAAATTGGATCGATGCTTGCCGATATGTCCTGCGTCTCGGAAACATTCGCCAGAGAAGCCTGCAGAGTGGAATTGGCGGTTCCCGACCCGGAGCCGGCAGCCTCATCACTGGGAACATTAACCTGCACGAGCGGCGCCTGCTCTATGGTCGGCCGTTCAGCGGCATTTGCGATCGACGCCGGCAACAGTTTCAAGACGCGTGTTGAACTGGCAACTGAAGCGGATTGCGGCTCTTGCTTCCGCGCTTCCAAGACGCCTTGAACAAGGGCGGAGGTGGGAGCCGGCACGGGTACCGGAACGGGCCTGAGCGCCTGAGAAGCTACGGGGGCCGCGAGGCGGCGAGGAAGATACAGGCAGCCGACAAGAACAACCGTCAGGGCTACGGCAAACGGGGACCGCAGAGGAGAGCGCGGACGCCGCATGCGTAACGGCCGCGTTCCGCCGGCGGGGGCTTCGACTGTCTGGAGCTCCTGCGGTTGTGCTACAATGACGTAACGAATGCGGCGCAGAAACCGCTTCCACCGACTCGGCCGCCGCTGATGAAAGCTGCCGTCCATCACGGAATCCGCCAGTCGGCGGAAGAATGCCAGACCCAGTGCGGCTAAAAGAAAATCATGGCCCAAGGTAAGGTACTGGACCAGCGAACGGATGACGAGATCGACAAAGCCTGTGTTCAAGAGGAGGCTCCTGGCGCCATCCACTTCGATGTTTTCACTCTGTTCCCGTCAATGTTTTCAGGCCCTCTTTCCGAAAGCATTCTGGCCCGAGCGCAGAAGAAAGGCATTCTACGAATAACGCTCCACAATATTCGTGACTATGCGACGGATCGTCACCATACCTGTGACGGCTATCCATACGGCGGCGGCGGAGGCATGGTCATGCGCCCCGAGCCGGTAGTGCGCGCGGTCGAGACGGTCCTGAGCCGGCCGCAAGGCTGGCAGTTGCCAGAGCCATCAGCCCACTTCAACTTGCCCGCCTGGGAATCTGACGAGCCGCCCTTTGAGGAACATCCCGCGCCGGTCGTTCTCCTCACGCCCCAGGGGCGCCGCTTCAACCAGGACGTGGCCGCAGAGCTCAGCGGGCACAGCCGGCTGGCGCTCGTGTGCGGACGATATGAAGGCGTTGACGAGCGGATTCGATCACAGTTGATCACGGATGAACTCAGTATTGGCGACTTTGTCCTCAGCGGAGGTGAACTTGCCGCTCTGGCAATCATCGATGCCGTGACTCGTCTGCTGCCCGGCGTCCTGGGCCATGAAACCGGCGCATACAATGACAGCTTCTCCGACGGACTGTCCGGCCTCCTGGAAGGACCCCAGTTTACCCGGCCTCCCGAATTCCGAGGAGAGAGCGTTCCGAAGGTCTTGACCAGCGGACACCACGCAAATGTACAGCGCTGGCGAAGGCAGCAGTCCCTCTTGCGTACACTGGAAAGACGCCCGGACTTGCTGGCGGAGGCGGGCGAATCCGGTCGCTTGACGCCCGAAGACTGTCAGTTTCTGTCCGGCCAGGGGTGGCGTGCCCCTGCCAGTTCAGACGAACCTCAACCCAACTGTTAATGCAGGTGTAGTCCTTGCTGCGCCCCGGACATCCGGCGACGCAACGTCTCCCGCGTCTGACTTTTTCAGAGACCCCAAACCATGCCAAGAGGTTGACTTGTCTGAGGGCAGGGCCATTGTACCACCGCGGATCGGCCAATTCCAAACGTTATTCATACCCAACATTCGGGCAGAATGACTACGAAAGAAACTCCAAAGATACGGAACGCGGGCGAAGCGGCAATTTGGCCCAAATCGAGGGCGAAATAGAGAGGTAGACAGATTGGAACATTAGGGGCATACTAGGGGCCATCGGGTACCATTCACCACTGAAAGCCGCAGTTGGCGCTGAACGTGAGCGAGGAAACAGTTCAATGGCGTAGAAAAAAGGGCGGGCCGGATTCCAAAGCCTCAATTTCTGTGGATTTCCTAACTGTTCGGTCCTGATGCGCGGTAGGCAGTAGGGTAGAGCATGGGTCGGGGGGCCAATCTAATGTCGAAGCGAATTTACGTGGGCAACTTGCCCTACTCAGCGACTGAGGAGGAAGTACGGGATCTGTTCTCGCAACATGGTGAGATCATAAGCGTCGCAATGATTACGGATCGGGAGACTGGTCGATTTCGCGGGTTCTGTTTCGTTGAAATGGATGACGACGCGGCGGAGGAAGCGATAGCGGCCCTGAATGACCAGGAAATGGGGGGGCGCGCACTAAGGGTGAATGAAGCGCGCCCGCGTGAGGATCGCGGGGGCCAGGGAGGCGGATACCGAGATCGGGGCAGCGACCGCTGGTAGCGAACAGATCCGCTCACGTCCACACTTCGCATATTTGGCCGCCTCTTTTTGCGCCCGGAGGCGGCTCTCTATTTCTGCTCAAGGCCGCCGCTGTTCATCGCCCCTATGAGACAGCGCGCGCCGGAAACGGGACAGGTCCACATGGAGGCACATCTTCGCCTGGCAACCGCCGAGGATGCGGCTGGCATCCGGGCAATTTATGCGCCCATCGTGCGCGATACGCCAATCTCTTTCGAGTTGAACCCGCCGTCGAGCGGAGAGATTGCAGCCCGCGTGCAGAAGACTTTGACACAGTATCCCTGGCTCGTCTGCGCCTATGGCGGACAGGTGCTGGCCTATGCTTATGCGGGCGCGCACAGCGAGCGAGCCGCCTACCGGTGGTCGGTAAATGTGTCGGTGTACGTCCGCGCCGATGCCAGGCGGCTGGGGGTAGGGCGGACCCTGTATGAAACGCTCTTTGCCATTCTGCGAATGCAGGGGATTTTCCGGGCGTATGCCGGGATCACGCTGCCCAACCCGGCCAGCGTCGGCCTTCACGAGTCGCTCGGCTTCAGACCTGTGGGGGCGTTTGAGAGAGTAGGCTACAAGCTGGGGAGTTGGCACGATGTCGGCTACTGGCAACTGTCGCTGCAGTCAGCGACGGGGCCCCCCGCGGCGCCCATTCCCCTGCCTGCAATGCTGAACGGTTCCGCAGCGCAGAGAGTTCTGTCGGCAGGTTCCGAGCGGCTTGCCAGAAATGGGGATAGATTCGCTAAAACGTTCGGTGGCGGAAATCAGACCGAATTCGGGTAAACGGGCGGCGAGCCGCAGTGTGACAAGTCGATTCTCTCCCGTCTTTGCTCCAACGATTGATAAACTGGTAGAATGCCCCTGAAATCTTCTATTTCCCAAGCCGAAAACCTGGTTCGAAGGAAGTGCCATCGCCACGGCCGCACCAGTGCATGGGAGTGCAACTGTGGATGAACCCTTGGCGCAGAAAGGCGAGGCCGGCGCTTCCGCACTTCTGGCGGAGGTCCGGACCGGTTCCTACTACGATTCCGTGGTGCTCATGCAGCTCCAACGCGCCCTGGCTGACTTGCCCGGCGTCCTGGACGCCGGCGTGGTAATGGGCACGCCGGCCAATAAGGAACTCTTGACCCAAAGCTCGCTTGACACCGATGACGCGCTGCGCGCCGCGCCGGAGGACCTGATTCTTGTGGTCCAGGCGGAGTCGGAGCAGGCCGGCCGCGCAGCGCTGGCGAAGGTGGACGATCTCCTGTCAGCGCGCAGAACTCAGCAAACTGGCGCCTATCGACCGAAGACGCTTTCGTCTGCGACGCGCATGATTCCGGAAGCGGACTGGACGCTCGTCTCCGTTCCGGGCGCATACGCCGCCGCGGTCGCGCGCGACGCGCTCAACTTGGGTCAGAACGTCTTTCTGTATAGCGACAACGTGTCTGTAGAAGATGAAGTTTCGCTCAAGGAATCAGCCGCCGGCAAAGGGCTTCTGATCATGGGCCCGGACTGCGGTACCGCCCGCGTGAATGGTGTCGGCCTCGGCTTCGCGAACCGCGTGCGCCAGGGCAGAATCGGCATTGTCGCCGCCTCCGGTACCGGTCTTCAGGCGGTAATGGTTGGCATCCACCGTTTGGGGGCAGGAATCTCCCAAGCCTATGGAACGGGTGGCCGAGACCTGACCGCGGCGGTCAAAGCGAGGACGGCAAGACAGGCTCTGACCCTCTTGAGAGAGGACGCCAATACGGACTTGATTGTGATCGTGTCCAAACCCCCTTCTTCGTCGGTCGCGATGCAGCTCTTGTCCGCAGCGGAGGCCTGCGATAAACCGGTTGTCGTGAACTTTATCGGTCATTTCGGGGAGCCCAACGCGGCGTGGCCCGCTGCCGGCATCTCTTTCGCCGAGACTTTGGACGGGACCGCGGAACTGGCAGTCCAAAATTTGGCCGCGTCGGGTTCAGATCACCCTTCCGGGAATCCCGCAGAGTCCTTTCAGCCAACTGGTGCACCAGGGCAACGCGTCTCTCCGGTGCGTCCGGGCTCCTGCCTGCGGGCGCTGTACTCCGGCGGCACGCTAGCCTACGAAGCCCTTTACCTTCTGCAGGCGTTTCTGCCATCCATCCGCTCAAATGGGCCGCTGCCCGGCGGTCTCCAGATGGAAAACGCGCACCGAAGCCAGGGCCACACGGTGGTTGACCTGGGCGGCGACGCGTTTACCGTAGGGCGGCTGCATCCAATGCTCGACAACGATTTGCGCATTCGCCGCTTGCTGCAGGAAGCCGAGGATCCGGAGACTGGACTCATCCTGCTGGATGTCGTGTTGGGCGATGGCGCGCACCCGAACCCGGCCAGCGAACTTGGCCCGGCCATCGAAGAAGCCATCGTTACGGCTGCACGGAATGGGAGATCCATGCCTGTTGTCGCAGTTGTCATTGGCACGGATGCCGATCCCCAGGGTCTGGGCAGGCAGGTCGAACGCCTGGAGGAGGCCGGGGCCGCGGTATTCACCAGGCACGACGAGGCCGTGTACGCCGTCGGGCGCGCCTTTTGCAAGACGGGCGAAGATCGACCTCTCACCTCATCGGATCCGAACTCTTATGTCCCTTCCGAGCGGGACTGTGCCGCCAAGGCGTCTGACTTTGCGGCCATTAACGTCGGACTCGAGTCGTTTACCGACAGCTTGCGCGCCCAGGGGGCCGAGGTCGTTCAGGTAGATTGGCGTCCACCGGCGGGAGGGGACAACAGACTGGCCGGACTGCTGGCGCGACTCAGGTAGGAATTGCGGCTAGACCCTGGCACAGAGTTTGGGGCTTGGGCTCGTCAGGACAGCAAGGCGACGCGGCGCTGTGCCGTCGCCGCCCGGAGGGGCAACATGACAGTCAATATCGACAACGCCAATGCCGTAGCAGTGGAGCGAATGATTGAGGCGAGACCGGTCCTCACAGGGCTGGGCAAGGCGCTTGATACGGTTCCGGACATGCACCAAGACCTGTTGCTCCATGCCGGCCCCCCGATCGCGTGGGAGGATGCGTCCGGCCCGCTGCGCGGGGCATTGATTGGGGCGCTGATCTTCGAAGGGAGAGCCGAAGAGGAGAAGGATGCTGCCCAACTGATCGCAAGCGGTGAAGTGCGTCTCTCGCCTTGCCATCACCACAACGCGGTTGGGCCCATGGCGGGCGTGATTTCGCCCTCCATGGCCGTGTATGAAGTGGAAAACGAGACGCACGGCAATCGCGCCTATTCGAACCTCAACGAAGGGTACGGCAAGGTATTGCGCTATGGCGCATACAGTGAAGAGGTGCAGGAGCGGTTGCGCTGGATGCATGATGTGATGGCGCCTGTACTTGGCGCCGCGATTGAGGCGTGTTCCGGACTGGACATTCGTGCCCTGCTGGCGGAAGCTTTGCACATGGGAGATGAAGGTCACAATCGCAATAAGGCGGGATCAGTCCTGTTTACCAAGTTGCTGGCGCCGCATATCGCGATGGCCGCGCCGGACCCGGCCACCGCCGCCGCTGTCATTGATGCGCTGGGCGAGAACGCGCTGAGCGTCCTGAATCCGGTGATGGCCGCTTGCAAGGCAATGGCCGACGCCGGACACGGAGTCGAGGGGAGCACGATTGTTTCAACGATGGCGCGAAACGGAACTGAATTCGGCATTCGTGTCAGCGGGATGGGGGAGCGCTGGTTTACGTCGCCATGCCCCCAGCCTGTCGGTCTCTATTTTCCCGGTTTCAGCGCGGAGGACGGCAACCCGGACATTGGCGACAGCACGATAACCGAGACCGCGGGACTGGGCGCATTTGCCATGGCTGCGGCGCCGGCCATCGTCACCTTTGTCAGCGGCACGCCCCAGGACGCGCTCAACGCCACCCTCGAAATGTACGAAATCACCGCCGCCGAGCATACCGCCTTTACAATCCCGCAACTTGATTTCAGAGGCACGCCGGTGGGAATCGATCTGCGCGCGGTCGTGGAAACCGGCATCACCCCCAGGGTAAACACCGGCATCGCGCATAAGGAGGCCGGCGTCGGCCAAATCGGGGCCGGCCTGGTGCGTCCGCCCACCGAGCTCTTCACTGAAGCGCTCATCGCATTTGCCGAGCAGTATGGATTCCAGGAGTAAGACAAAAATAGTTGCCGCCCAACAGAAGTCTCCGAGGAGAACTGTGCAATGATCCCGTATGATCTTTCCCAACCATTGAACGCGGACTGTTCCTTCTGGCCGTTCTATCCGCCATTTGAAGTCAAGTACTTCAAACGCAAGTCCGAGCACGGCGTGAATGCCCAGTACATTCAGTCATCCAATCACATGGGCACGCATCTGGATGCGCCGCGCCATTTTGTCACCAACGGTAGAACCATCGACCAGATCCCATTGGACTGGCTCTACGGCGATGGCGTGATCGTCGATCTCAGCGATATGCTGGACGAGCTGGACATCTTTCGTCCTGAGGACATCGAGGAACGGGTAGAGGTGCGGAAGGGGGACATTCTCTTCATCAACACAGGCTGGCATCGCTACTCCTTTCTGGCTGAGGAGGGGGACGAAGAGAAGTACATCTTGCGCCATCCGGGGCCGCATCACAGCATTTGCGATTGGCTTCTGGAAAAAGAAATCCGGATTTGGGGGGTTGACATGATTTCCACCGACCATCCCATGAACCTGCCGATTGGGCGATTCCTGGGCAGGGGCGGCCTGGACCAGTGGCAACGCGTGCGCCAACAGTGCGAGGAAAAATTCGGCGGCTCCGACGCGGTCGATGAGTTGTTTCCGGAGGAAGCCTACCAGTTGACGCACAACGCGCTCTTTCCGCACGACTGTATGCATGTTGAGAACATGGGGGGCCAGATTGGCGCGCCGGAGTTGCAGAATCGACGCCTGACGGTGGGCGTTTTCCCCTGGCTGTTCAAGGGGGGCGAGGCGGCCTTCTGCCGAGCGGTCGCGTTCGTGGAAGGGTAAAGTGCTTTGGGCCTTTGACGCAGACTTGCCCGTTGCTGCCCGCACGCGGCGCAACAAAAGGCGGGTAACCGGATGAAACCCGCAGCCTTTGATTACCACGCGCCCCGGACGCTGGAGGAAACGCTGGACCTGCTCGCGGCGTATGGGGAAGATGCCAAGCCTCTTGCCGGCGGACAAAGCCTTGTGCCGACGATGAATTTCCGGCTGGCGCAGCCGCAGGCGCTGGTCGATCTGAACGGGATCGACGAGCTCTTTTTCATTCGTGAAGGAGAAAGGGGGCTGCACTGCGGCGGGATGACGCGCCAGCGCGCAGTGGAACGCAGCGGCCTGGCGCGAAAGGCGGCCCCGCTACTACACGAAACCATGCCCCACATCGCCCATGCCCAAATCCGCAATCGCGGAACAATCGGCGGGAGCCTGGCACACGCCGACCCTGCCGCGGAACTTCCCGCGGTCGCAGTCGCGTTGGATGCCAGCATGTATGTGCGCAGCGTTACAGACGCGCGCTGGCTCCCAGCGCGAGATTTCTATGTAGGGCTCTTCGCAACAGCCATGGAGCCGGGTGAGTTGCTCGTCGAAGTTGCCTTCCCCCGGCCTCGACCTCGCAGCGGGTGGGCCTTCGAAGAGGTCGCCCGTCAACATGGCAACTACGCGATGTGCGGAGCCGCGGCAGTCGTCGAACTATCCGAAAAAGGCGCCATCGAAAAAGCCAGGCTTGTGTTTCTGAGCGTTGGTGAAGGACCGGTGGCCGCGGACCAGGCCGCGGCGATGCTGGTGGGCGAGCGTCCCACCGCGACAGTTTTGCGCGCTGCCGCGGAGGAAGCCGCAACGAAGGAGATTGACCCCGTTGGCGACATCCATGCAGGGCCGGCTTACCGGCGCCACCTCGCGCGCGTAATCGGTGAACGCGTCCTGACCAGGGCGACCGCAAGAGCGAACGAAGCCGCCCTGATGTAGCAAAAGGGCACGCCCATTGAACCAGACGATCGAACTCTTTGTGAATGGCATACAGTATAGGCGTTCTGTCGAGCCGAGGTTGCTGTTGTGCGACTTTCTGCGCTACGACCTCGGTCTGACGGGCACGCACGTGGGTTGCGAACATGGTGTATGCGGCGCCTGCACTGTTTTGCTGGACAGGGAAGCGGTCCGCTCCTGCCTTCTCTTTGCAGTCCAGACCAACGGGCGTGAAATTGCCACGGTGGAAGGCCTGGGCGATGGACCGCAACAGATGCACGCGTTGCAGCACGGTTTCTGGGAAATGCACGGGTTGCAGTGCGGTTATTGCACGCCCGGAATCCTCATGTCGCTCGTCCCTTTTCTGGAGGAGAATCCCGATCCCTCGGAGGAAGAAATACGCGAATTGCTTTCGGGCAACATCTGCCGCTGCACGGGCTATCAGAAAATTGTGGAAGCTGTTCAGCTGGGCGCTAGGTTATTATGGGAGGAATCCAATTGAACTCACTATTCTTGCAGGGCCTGGTTTTCTCAGTTCTGGCCATTGGGTCTTTGGCCATCGCGGCGTGGTGGCTCTACTTGTCGCCGATGAAACTGGCCGCAGCCGCGGGCGGAGCAGGCGGTTCGGGCGGCGTTGGCGTGGTCTCCACCTCCATCCGGCTTTCGAATAAGCTGGCTCTTCTGGTTGGCATCGGCGCCTTCCTCGTTTGCACCGGAGCCTACTGGGATCTCAGCGAGCACGTGATCACCGGCATCGTGCCAGGAGGCGAAGACTTTCTGTGGCCGCCCCACCTGATGCTTTACGCCGGCTTTCTTCTTTCGTTCGTTGTGGCAGTGAGTGGTCTGGTGGCTCTAGCCGTCCCCAACATGGGCGCGGGCATCAAGGATCCCCGCCGCTGGGTACGGCACGACCCTTACGTGGGCGCAATCGTAATCGTTGCCGGTTACGGAATTCTCTCCATTCCCGGAGATGCCATCTGGCATGAGCTGTATGGGCTCGATCTGACTGCCTGGAGTCCCCCGCACGTCATTTTGGCAGCGGCGTCAGCTAGTCTCCCCGTCTTTGCTGCCGGGCTCTTGAGAGAGCGCGCGAAGAGCAAAGCGGCCTCAAGAAGCGTTTCGAAAGGGCAAAGCTGGCAAGACCATGGCGCTACTCTGCGCGCAAGACTCGGCCGGCCATCCTGGAAGCAGGCATTGGAAGGAGTGTCAGCCTCAGGCTGGCGAAACATCGTCAAACTGTTTTATGTCGTTCTGGCACTGAACTTGCTGCTCCTGATCGGTTCGGTCGAATGGGAGGTCGGTCATGTTGAGGGCCTTATCGCCCAGCGGCCAATCTGGCTCTACCCGGTTGTGATTGGCGTGTGCGCATTTTTCCTGTCGGTCGTGGCCCGAAGCATTGTGCCAGGTCCATGGACGGCAACAGTTTTCGCCCTCTTCTTTTTTGGGGTTCGGATTGCCATGTCGAGCTTCGCAGACCTGGTCAGCGGCGCACCCCCCCGGCTGACACTTGTCTTTGTCCTCGGCGCGATTCTCCTGGACCTGACGTACCAGTGGATGGCCCGATTTGGGTTCAAACCGGGAGACTGGCAGTTCCGGCTGGCTGCGGCCGGAGGCTTCATGGTTGGCTTTTCGATCGTAGCGCAACCCACGATTGCGTTCTATCTGCTGCGCTACTTCCCGGCATTTCCCATTACGGACCACCTGCTAACTGCCCTGATCCTGGTCATCGTGAACGCGGCGCTGTATCCTGTCGCTTTGGGCTTGGGGAACCGGCTGAATGCCGCTGTTGCAGGCGATGCGGAGTCCTTCCCGGAGGAGCCTGTAGCGAACGCGGCGCCGGCGATAGGCTGAGATTTCGAATAGACAGCGAAATATTTCCTTCAGATTCGTTAAATGGGGCAACGGCCTTTCCCCTGGCCGGGGTCCCTCTAAGCGGCAAATACGATTCGCCTGCTCTCGCCGGGTTGCGGGTTTCGTCCCTTCCTCCCGATCACATTTCAAACACGCATGACCACACGCCAATTTGGCCAGCCTCTCAAGCGCAACGAAGACCCGAGACTGCTGACTGGACACGCGCTCTTTACAGACGACGTGCAACTGCCCGGAATGCTGCATGTGGCTTTCTGGCGCAGCGACTTGGCCCATGCCCTCATCCGCTCAGTCGATGTCGAAAGCGCGCGCAAGCGGCCGGGCGTCGTCGCAGTGTACACGGCTGAAGACTTGGGCGAGTTCTGGCAGCCGGGCCCGCTCCTCGTGCCGCCGCCGCCGGTCGAGCAGCTTGAATTTCATCAGCGTACACAGGTTCCCCTGGCGAAAGGAAAAGTGCGCCACGCGGGAGAGTCTGTGGCGATGGTGGTCGGCGAGAGCCGGTACCTGGCCGAAGACGCGCTCGACGATGTCTTTGTGGATTACGAACCCCTGGAGGCTGTCGTTGACCTGGAGGCTGCCCTGGCCGCCGGCGCGCCGCTCGTCCATGAAGACTTGGGATCCAACGTCAGCGCCCGAGTCACCCAGACCAAAGGAGATTGGGCAGCTGCCGAATCCGAGGCTGACCTTGTTCTCCACCGCCGGTTTCATTACGACCGCGGCACGGCTGCCGCGATGGAAAACCGGGGCATCGCGGCCAGTTGGGATGAACGGGCACAGAGGCTCACGGTCTGGGATACGACGCAGGCCCCCATCGCGATACGCAACGGTCTCGCCGCGATGCTCGGCTTGTCGGAACACCAGGTGCGCGTGATCGCGCCTTTCATTGGCGGCGGCTTCGGGCCGAAGATCATGATGTTCTACCCGGAGGAGGTCCTGCTCGCCTGGGCGGCGGTGCAGTTGAACTGCTCGCTCAAGTGGATCGAGGACCGGGAAGAGAACTTCTACGCGACGACCCAGGAACGGGGCCAGATCCACGATGCCGCCATCGCGCTCAGGAGAGATGGCACAGTGCTAGGCGTCAGGGATCGCTTTCTCCACGACGCGGGCGCCTATGCCCCCTACGGCCTCACCGTTCCCATCAACAGCCAGTGTACCCTCCTCGGCCCCTACGTCGTGCCCAATTACCACTCTGAGTTTACCAGCGTCTTTACCAACAAACCGATCGTGACTCCCTACCGCGGCGCGGGCCGCCAGCATGGCGTATTTGTCATGGAGCGCCTGCTGGATGCCGCAGCCAGGAGGCTGTCGCTGGATCCAGCTGAGATTCGGCGCAAGAACTTCATTCCCCCGGAAGAGTTTCCCTTTTCAAATGAGATCATCTATCAGGATTTCGCGCCGCTCGTCTATGACAGCGGAAACTACGAACCGGCCCTGGACCGCGCGCTGGAACTGATCGACTATGAACGGTTCAAGCGGGAGGAGCAGCCGCGCAGGGAAGCCGCCGGTGAACGGGTCGGCATTGCCGTCGTGAACTACATCGAAGGAACCGGCATCGGCCCTTATGAGGGGGCGAGAGTGACGGTCGAGGCCAGCGGAAAGGTGAGCGTCGCGACGGGTGTTGGCACGCAGGGGCAGGGGCACTATACCAGCTTCGCCCAGGTGGTGGCCGAGCAGATCGGCGTCGACGTGTCGGACATTCACGTCGTTACCGGCGACACTGATCTCTTCTATTGGGGAGCGGGAACCTTCGCCAGCCGGGGCGCGGTCGTCGCCGGCAATGCCATGCACGCCGCGGCGACAAAGGTGCGGGGGAAGATTCTGAAACTGGCCGGCGAAAAGCTGGAGGCCGCCGAAGAGGATTTGGAGCTGATCGAGGGGCGCGTGCAGGTCAAAGGCGTTCCACAGACATCGATCTCGTTGGGCGCGCTGGCTGCAGAGGCCAACCCAATGCGGGGCGCGGTTCAGCCCGGTACGGAGCCCGGCCTTGAAGCGACCGAGTATTTCGGGCCGGAGCGGGGCGCGACTGCGTCCGGCGTGCATGCCATGGTTCTGCGTGTGGACCCGGATACATTCCTGTTGGAGATCGAGAGATATGTAGTCGTCCACGACTGCGGAACCGTGATCAATCCGTTGATCCTTGAAGGGCAGATCCAGGGCGGTGTTGCCCAGGGCATCGGCAATGCCTTCTATGAACAGCTGCACTTTGACGAAAACGGCGCGCTGCAGAACGCTTCTCTGATGGACTACCTTTTGCCAACCGCTTCCGATATACCGAACATCGTGAGCGATCACGTTGAGACACCGTCGCCTCTGAATCCGTTGGGCGTGAAAGGCGCGGGTGAGGCCGGCGCCATTCCCGTTGGCGCACTGTTTGCACAGGCCCTGGATGACGCTTACCGGGACATCGAACTGGAGGTGCGCGAGATTCCCCTCAGCCCCAATCGGTTGTTTGAGCTGGTAGGCGAAGCGCTGACGCGAGAGCCGGCATGACGACAGCCCAGGATCGGTTTATCGACGCGCTTGCGGCGAAGGCGCAGGCCGACCCGAGGGTTCGGGCGGCGTGGCTGGCAGGAAGCTACGGCAAAGAGAATGCCGACCGCTGGAGCGACGTGGACGCCCATCTGCTGATCGCCTCGGAAGCGCAGAAAGAGTTTCGCAACGGTGTCGAGCGCTGGCTGGGAGAAATCCAGCCTCTTGTTTTCTTTCGCCTGATGTTTGAAGGTCGCATGGTCAACGCGATGACCGACCAGGCAATGCGCCTCGATGTCTGGTTGCATAGCGGCGAAACTGCCGAAGTCACCTTTGGTGAAACGTGCGCGTTGTTTGAAAAAAAGCCCGGCACGCTAGTCTGGCTGCCATATCCTGACGATGCGCTGACCGCGGAAGAAGCGGGAGAGATGCTGCGCAGGGAGATTCCCGAGTTCTGGCGCTGCATCGCTATGATGCCTGTGGTGGTCGGCCGCGAGGAAAAACTGGTCGGCGCGGCCGGCAATTCACTGATCCTGTTGACACTCTCGAATGTCCTTTGCGCAGCGGGCGGGCGCCGCAGGGACCGAGGCATCAAAGCGCTGAACGGCTTCCTGCTGCCCCACCTGCGGCGGCGATTGGAGGAGGCCGCCTTCCCGACCTCATTTGCCGGCGACGATGTTGTTCGATTCCCGTTAAGGCTGGCCAGAATCATGCGCGACTACGGACCGGAAATCTGCGAGCGGTGGGAGGTCGAATACCCGCACGCCATGGAGGAATCGGTGCTTCGCTACGTGGCCCAGGAGCTGTGTTCGTTGGGACGTGAGGCTGTGCTTGAGGAGTTGGATTGACGTGGAATCACGCTGCAACCTGTAGCAAATTCCGGTGTTTCTGCCAGAATCCTGTCGTTTGGCCGCACCTTCCGCCCTCCGGCGCAAGACATAATTTGCCCGACTCGAAGGAGGAATTCAGATGGCTCAAATCGTTCGGGGCGCGCTGCTCCAGGCTTCATGGAGCGGCGACCAGGAGTCCATGATCCAAAAGCATGAGAGGTTCGCACGCGAAGCCGCAGAACAGGGCGTGCAGGTTCTCTGCTTCCAGGAGCTCTTCCACGGCCCCTACTTCTGCCAGGTCCAGGATCCCCACTGGTACAGCATGGCCGAGCGCATTCCCGACGGCCCCACCACCGAACGGATGCAGAAGCTGGCAGCAGACACGCGAATGGTGCTGGTCGTCCCTATGTATGAAGAAGAACAGGCAGGCCTCTACTACAATACGGCAGCCGTCATTGACGCCGACGGCAGCTACCTGGGGAAATACCGCAAGACGCACCTCCCCCATCTGCCGGGCTTCTGGGAAAAGTTCTACTTTCGACCGGGCAATCTCGGGTATCCGGTATTCGACACGGCTGTGGGCAAGGTGGGCGTCTACATCTGCTACGACCGCCATTTCCCCGAAGGCGCGCGTATGCTGGGGTTGAACGGCGCCGAGATTGTCTTCATTCCCTCCGCGACCTCGCGCGGCCTCTCCCAGCACCTGTGGCGCATCGAACAGACCAGTCACGCCATCGCCAATGGGTATTTCGTAGGCACGATCAACCGGGTCGGCGTTGAAGCGGAACTGGGAGACAACGACTTTTACGGTCAGAGCTACTTCTGTACCCCGCGCGGGGAGTTCGTGACCTCCCTGGGGGATCGCAATGACCTGCCGGGCCAGGGGGACCCCTACGAAGAGGAGCTGATGGTCCGCGACCTGGACATGAGCCTGATCAAGGAAGTTCGGGACACTTGGCAGTTTTTGCGCGACCGCCGGCCGGACATGTACGACAGGATTGTAGCAGCCTGACTTACCGATTCTGAGACAGTTGTTGTCGGGCGCTGCAAACAGTACATGCGCCGACCAAACGGAGGGGGAGACTGAAATGCCAACGCTGATCAAGAACGGAACCGTGATCACTGCCGCTGACAGTGTGCAGGCCGACATCCTGATCGAGGACGAACGCGTGGTCCTGATCGGTCTCGATCTGTCTTCCGAGGGCGCGCAGGTGATCGATGCCGCCGGCAAGCTGGTCATGCCAGGCGGAATTGACGTCCATACCCATCTTGAGCTTCCCTTCGGCGGCACTGTCTCTTCGGACGACTTTTTCACCGGCCATCGAGCTGCTGCGTTCGGCGCCACCACCACCCACATCGACTTTGTCATTCAGCCCGTCGGCGGCTCGCTCAAGGAAGGCATCGAGGCCTGGCATGACAAGGCGGCCGGTAAGGCGGCGATCGATTACGGATTTCATGTCGCCATCACCGACCTGCGGGACGACGTCATGGCGGAGATCCCGTCCGTGGTCGACGAAGGCATTACAAGCCTCAAGCTCTTCATGGCATACAAAGGTCTCTTCCAGGTGGACGATACGACCCTCTTTCGGGCCATGCAGGTCGCGGAGGAACACGGGCTCTTGGTGATGGTCCATGCCGAGAACGGCGACGTCATCGCCGACCTGACAGCCAGGCTCCTGGAAGAGGGGAAGACAGCGCCCAAGTACCATGCCGCGGCCCACCCTGCCATGGCGGAAGCTGAAGCGACGGGACGGGCTGTCGCGTTTTCCGGCATCAGCGGCGCGCCCTTGTATGTTGTGCATGTCACCTGTGAAGAGGCCGTGGAGCAGATTGCTTTGGGCCGCGCAAAGGGCTTTCCGGTCATGGGAGAGACCTGTACCCAATATCTGTTTATCTTCGAAGAGGATCTGGCCAAGCCCGGATACGAGGGAGCCAAATTCGTCTGCTCGCCGCCGGTCCGGCAGCCGAAGGATGCCGGCGTGCTTTGGAAGGCGCTGGCGGAGGGCGGCCTCCAGGCAGTTTCCACCGACCACTGTCCCTTCTGGTTCGAGGGCGGGGTGAATGGCCGCATCGCGGGCAAGGAGTTGGGCCGGGAGGGTTTTCACCAGATCCCGAACGGCATGCCCGGCATCGAGGACCGGATGCCGGTGATGTGGCATGCGGGTGTGGGCGGCGGCCGTTACAGTGCCAACCGGTTTGTCGAGATTGCCTGTACCAACCCGGCGAAGATCTTCGGCCTGTATCCGCGCAAGGGCACGATCGCGGTCGGCTCCGACGCGGACATCGTGATCTGGGATCCGAATCGCGAGCATACCATTTCGGCGGCCACGCACCACATGAACACCGATTACAACGTCTACGAAGGCATGCGCGTCCGCGGCTGGCCCGAAAAAGTGCTGTTGCGAGGGCAGGTGATTGTGGACGGTAACAGCTGGTTGGGAGCCGCCGGACGCGGGCGCTTTCTAAGACGCAAACCCTTTGCGGAGGTGCTGTGACACGGATCAGACTGCCCCCGCTGAACGCGGTCGGGTATTTTGTCTTGATCGTTGCGCTCCTCGCGATTTTCTGGGAGGCGTATAAGCTGCTTGGCGCACCGGGCGGCGCATATCTGCGGGGGACTGTGCCGGTTCAGGCGGAGGCAGACAGGCCCGCGGGCGCGCTCTGCGCCGCGGTCGGCCTGTGCGAAGTGCAGTTGCCGGTTCGGGCCGACGATCGGGCGATGCCCCACGTCTGGGACATTCTGCTGACCATCTTCCAGCCGCCGCGGCGCGGCAGCGACACAATTCTGCTGACGATTCTGCTGAAAGCCTCTCTGTTTACCCTGCAGGAAGCCGTGGCCGGCTTCCTCATCGGCGGGATGCTCGGCTTCGCGCTCGGGGTCGCCTTTGCGCACTCCGGGCTGCTGGAACGGGGCCTTCTGCCCTATGTCGTGGCATCGCAGACTGTTCCCCTGCTGGCGATCGCGCCCATGGTCGTCATCTGGCTGGGCGGCAGCTGGTTCTCCGTGGCTGTCATCGCCGCGTATCTGACCTTCTTCCCCGTCACGATAAACACGCTGCAGGGGCTGCGCTCGCCGGAACCGACCGCGGTCGAACTGATGGAGTCCTACGCGGCATCGTCATGGGATATCTTGTGGAAATTACGGGTGCCCTCCGCCCTTCCCTACATCTTCACGGCGCTCAAGGTCTCGGCGACGGCCAGCGTGGTCGGGGCGATCATTGGGGAACTCCCCAGCGGCATCGCCGACGGCTTGGGCCGTATTATTCTCAACTACAACCAGTATTACGCCACCGGGCCTGAAAGACTCTGGGCCTCGATCCTCTTCGCCTCCTTCACCGGTATGGTCTTCTTCCTGATCATCTCTCTGTTGGAGAGAATTTTCGTGCAGAAACAGGTATCGGAGACGTGATCTCAGCCTCACGAGACGGATTCAACGCCGGCTGTCCGTTTCATGCGGAACCACATCGCTGGTTTCCATGTACCACTGCAACATCCGCTCTTTGAGGGAGGCCAACACGTCCTGATAGCCGGGATCGTCGATCACATTTCGCGTCTCGCGCGGGTCGGCTTTCAGGTCGTATAGCTCGTCCCGCTCGTAGAAACGTCTGACGTATTTGTGTTCCGCCGTCCTGCACATCGCCGCCTTGGTGTGCTCCGGGCCCTCCTCCATCTGCAGGCGAAGCCGCGGCCAGTACAGGAATCCGGGCTGGGCTTTGCTTTCCAGTTCCATGCACTGGCGCTCGCCGTGAAGGCGTCCTCCCTCACAGAAGACAGCGTCCCGGTGGCTGTCCGTTTCCCCGGCAAGCAGGGGCAGAAGTGAACGGCCAAAGTGGTCGTAGCCCGCTTCGATTCCGGTCAGCGCGAACACAGTGGCCGGGAAGTCGATCAACTCCACCAGCGCATCGGAGACGCGCGGCGCCGCCTCTGTGTTTGCCGGCGGCTTGACCAGAAGCGGCACGCGTGTCAGACAGTCCTGGAAGGTATTCTGCGTCTTCTCGACCAGGCCATAGTCACCGGTGAAGTCGCCGTGGTCGGAAAAGAAGAACACCAGCGTGTCGTCGTATAGCCCCGCCTTCCTCAGCGCCTCCAGCACCATGCCGAACTGGTGATCAACGCGAGCGCACATCCCGTAGTAGGTGCGGCGTAACTCCCGCAGGCGCTCCTCAGACCAGTCCTGCATCTGCTGCCCTTCATAGATCCCCTTCATCAGACTGGGATAGCCCTCCCACCCGCCGCGGTCTTGACTTGGCGTTGGGGTTCGTTCGGGAATGCGGTTCGGGTCGACCTGGCTGTACCAGGGCTCCTCGACCGCGTAGGGAGGATGGGGATAGGACAGCGGAAGATAGATGCAGAGCGGCTGGCCCGGCGGCGCGTTCTCAATCTGCTCGATCGCCCCTTCGACCATCGCCCAGTCTGAGTCGTAGGCCACCGTCTCGCCTTCGGGAATCTCAGTCCGGCCCACGTAGAACGAATAGTAGTTGTCGCCGTCGGGGTCTCCGCGCCACTCGGTCAGCAGGTGGGGGTTCTTCTGGAGGCGCTCCGGCTGCGGCGGCGCGTACTTGACATCACAGTAGCCGGCGTAGCCGTTCTGAGCTGGGACGACATCGTTCTTCCCGCCCCACCAGACGTAGTAGCCATTGTCGCGCAAGGTCCGCAGGAGCATTGGTTCATCCGGGCGCAGCATGTGAAACATGGTGCGGTGGCCGCGCACATGAGGGTACCACCCCGTCATGAACGAGCAGCGGCTCGGCGTGCAGACGGGGTTCTGGCAGAAGGCGTTGGCAAAGGAGACGCCCTCAGTTCGCGCGAACCGGTCCAGTACCGGCGTAACGGCGCCGGGGTCGCCCATGTGGCCGAGCGCGTCGCCCCGCCACTGGTCGGGGTTAAAGATCAGGATGTGCGGCAACTTGTCAGACATTTCAGATCGCCCTCGTGAATTGGGTGAGGAGGAGTTTGAGCGAAGCGCGGAACCATGCGTGAGAGTGGGAAACCGCTCGCCCAGCATTGGCGCGCCTGTCCAGGCATGATTGGAGGCGTGCAATGGCATTTTCTCAGTGTAACTTTGCCTTTTCGGAGAGCAAAACTGCGCGAGCCCTGCCATGCCTCAATCCGCCTCTGGGCGCGCAGTGGGGGGATGCTCTCTGCCCCGAGGCGCCCTGCTTGACATGTGTCTGCGAGTAAGTCCAGACCCATGCCCGGCAGCCTGTCGCCCTCGCCTCGCATGGCCCGCCTACTGAACTGATGCGCGGCGCGACAGGGTTTAGGACAGCGGCCATTGACCAGATTGCAGTCCACAGGAAGAAGGGGACCAGAGAATTTTCTGGTTGGCTTCGCATTCGGGCGTGTGCTACAATCGACACCACTTCATGCGCGAACTATCTTCGCAAGATTCAACCGTTGCCAAACCTAGAGATACTCCATGCCCGGCCCTGTTGTCATTCTCGAAAACGTCGACAAGATCTTCGGTGAAGGCGCCTCCGACCAGGTCCATGCGCTGAAGGAAATCGATCTGCGGATCGAGCAGAACGAGTTCATTTCGTTGATCGGGCCTTCGGGGTGCGGGAAGTCCACCCTCCTGCGCGTCGTGGGTGATCTGGTCCAGCCAACCTCCGGCGTCGCCGCGATCAATGGCAAGAGCGCCCGGCAAGCCCGGCTCGACCAGGACTATGGGATCGTTTTCCAGGCCGCGACGCTATATGATTGGCGTACTGTCGCCAAGAACGTGCAACTGCCGCTGGAGTTAATGCAGTTCAGCCGCTCCGAAAAGGAGAGCCGGACGCAGGCGATGCTGGAGCTGGTCGAACTGTCCGATTTTGCGGGTCACTATCCCTGGCAGCTTTCGGGCGGCATGCAGCAGAGGGTGGCGATCGCCCGCGCGCTGTCCTTTGAACCGTCCATCCTGTTGATGGATGAACCCTTTGGCGCGCTGGATGAGATGACGCGCGAACGGCTCAATCTGGAACTTCTCAACATCTGGCGAAAGACCGACACGACTGTGCTTTTCGTCACCCACAGCATCACCGAAGCTGTCTTTCTGTCGACAAGGGTGATCGTCATGTCGGCGAGACCGGGCCGCATCACCGCCGACATCGCCATCGACCTGCCCCAGCCTCGCAATGCGGAGACGCGCAGCAACGTACGCTTCTTCGAGTTGGAGACGACTGTGCGGGAGGCGCTTCGCGTCAGCGAAGCCGGTGAAGCTCCGGAGAGGAAGCCGGCATGAGCGAACCCAGGCAACGGTTTTGGGCTCCAGCCGTCATCCTGGTCGTGCTGGTCGTCCTGTGGGAGTCGCTGGTGACTGCTTTCAACATCCAGCAGTTTTTGTTGCCAAAGCCATCGGCCATTGCCGGCAATCTTGTTCGGGTGGCGGCTCTCGACCCGTCGATATCGGGAGAGGGAGAAGACATCTCCTTGGAGAACCGTTTCTTCACCGTTTTGCCGGCCGAGCTTTCGCCTGAGACGCAGGCTTCATTGGAGGAGGCGCGGTGGCTGGCGTTCAACCTGGGCGGGCGCAGATTCTTCGTGTTGCCGGGCAGCAATCTCACGCCCATCCTGGCCGCCAGTTGGTTCACTCTGAAAGAAGCGTTGGGGGGGATGGCGATGGGAACAGTGGCAGGTATCGCTGTAGCGGTCGCCACGACGCGCTGGACCGCAACGCGCGAGGCTTTGCTTCCCTTTGCCATCGCGGCCAACTCGATGCCGATCATCGCCTTCGCGCCGATCATGAACAACTGGTTCGGCATCGACAACCCGTTCTCGAAAATGGCGATCGTGACCATCATGATCTTTTTCCCCATCATGATCAATACCGTGCGAGGCCTGGTGTCGGTTGACGCGCGGTCGCTGGAACTGATGCGTTCGTATGCAGCCAGCGACTCCGAAATCCTGATCAAGCTGCGGATTCCCAACGCGCTGCCTTCACTGTTCAGCGGCCTGAAGGTGGCGGGCGCGCTCGCCATGATCGGCGCAATCGTGGGCGAGTACTTTGGCGGGCCCCGCATTGCATTGGGCGTCTTTATCACGCAGGAAGCCGCGCTGTTCCGCTTTGCGTCGGCCTGGGCCGCGATTCTCGTGGCATGTCTGCTCGGAATCGCCATCTATCTTGTCATTCTGCTTGCGGAAAGGCTGGCGCTGCCGTGGCATCCGACTTTCCGCGCCTAGTCAAGGCACACTCTATCCAAACACTTTAGGTCGGGAGGATCTCATGAAGAAGCGAACTTCATTGTTGCTCACGGGCTGCGCGTTGCTCATTTTGGCGCTTGGGGCTTGCGTCGCGCCAGCTGCGCCAGCGATGGATACGGGAGCCGAAGAGGCCCCAGCGGAAGGCGCGGCCGGGGACGCCTGCGCCGAGCTCACCCCTGTCAGCTTGCAGCTTCAGTGGGTGACACAGTCCCAATTCGCGGGCTACTTCGCGGCAGTCGACCAAGGATTTTACGCGGAGCAGTGCCTGGACGTAACCATCCTTGAGGGCGCCGTGGACATTGTGCCCCAGCAGGTGGTCGCCTCCGGCCAGGCTGAGTTTGGTCTGGCATGGGTGCCCAAGGTGCTGGCCTCGCGTGCTGAAGGCGCTGATCTGGTGAACATTGCCCAGGTTTTCCAGCGCAGCGGCACGTTGGAGGTCTCCTGGGCGGACGCGCCGGTCGAGACGATCGCCGATATGGCCGGCAAGAAGATCGGTACCTGGGGGTTCGGCAACGAGCATGAACTGTTCGTGGCGATGCGCGCCGAGGGTATCGACCCGAACAACCCTGACGACGTCACCGTCATCCAGCAGAGCTTCGATATGCTGGCTCTGCTCAACCGGGAGCTCGACGCCGCCCAGGCGATGATCTACAACGAATACGCACAGGTCTTGGAGGCGGTCAACCCCGACACCGGAGAACTCTACCAGCCTTCCGACCTGGTGGTCATCGACTTCAACGACGTCGGGACCGCGATGCTGCAGGATCATGTCTTCGCGCGCGAAGCCTGGCTGGCTGAGGAGGGCAATGAGGACATTGCAATCCGCTTCCTTGCAGCCAGCTTCAAGGGCTGGCAGTTCTGTCGCGACAGCTTCGACGCCTGTGTGCGAGTCGTGCTCGACAACGGGCCAACCCTCGGCCACAGTCACATGAGCTGGCAGCTGAACGAAATCAATAAGCTGATCTGGCCGTCGCCGGAAGGCATCGGCGTTTTGGACCAGGCGCTTTGGGATCAGACGGTGCAGGTGTCGGTTGACGGGGGCGTTATTTCCGAACCTCCAAGCGAAGGCGCGGCCCGCACAGACCTGGCCAAGGCGGCCCTCGAACTGTTGGACGGGGACCTGATGGGAGACAGCTACACGCCCATCGAGGTCGAGCTTGTCGAGGGCGGCGAATAGCCGTTAGGTCAGACGGATATCGGCAGGCCGTCAGTGGCCGGCGCACGAAATGGTCGCCGGCCACTGTCTTTGCTTGTCCGCAGTTGAAACAGGAGACGCAAAGTGCGTAGAGCGCGGGAATCCGCGACTGTCACATACGCCACGCAGTCCGCGCATGCGCCGGCGCAGGGAAAGTGGACGTATGACGACTATGCCCTTCTCCCAGACGATGGCATACGCTACGAAGTCATTCGGGGAGAACTCTACATGTCAGCGGCGCCCCGCCCTCTGCACCAGCGAGTCATAACCCGTCTTGCATTCTTCCTGGAAGATTTCCTCGAAGAGTCTGCTTTGGGAACTGCCTATGTGGCCCCGATTGATGTCATACTCCCCGGAAAACTGGGTGACCCCGTTCAGCCGGACATTCTTTTCGTTCGCCAGGAAAGAATGGAGATCGTCGGAGAGACCTGCATCGAAGGGGCGCCCGATCTGGCAATCGAGGCGCTGTCGCCATCCAACCCTGCGCATGACCGCAGCTTGAAGTACGAACTCTACGCCGAAGCCGGCGTGCCCGAATACTGGATCATCAATCCCCATGGACAGACTGCCGAAATCCATGTCTTGCGCAGTGGAAGGTACGCGTCGCTCGGGCTGCGGAACCGTGGGGAAACCGCCCGTTCAGAGGTCTTGGACGGCTTCGCAGTTCCCGTTGACGAGATGAATCCGGCATGATCCTGGTGACCGGCGCCGCCGGCAAGACAGGCAAGGCCGTGCTTGGCGCCCTTGCGAAAGCCGACCGGCCTGCGCGCGCCTGGCTGCGCCGCCCTGAACAGGCCCAGGATGTGATGGCGGCGACAACCGTAGTGGGGGACCTGGAAGATTCCAGCCTGTGGCGGGAGGCGTGCCGCGGCATCGAAGCCCTCTACCTCATCTGCCCCAACATGTACCCGCGAGAGCTTCAGATCGCCAGGATGGCGATCCAGGCCGCGCACCGGGGCGGCGTCAAGCGCTTCGTGTACCATTCCGTTCTCCACCCCCAGACGGAAGAGATGCCGCACCACTGGCAGAAGCTGCGCGTGGAGGAGGAGATCTTCCGCAGCGGCCTGCCTTTCACGATTCTGCAGCCTTGCGCATATATGCAGAATATCCTTGCCTACCGGCAACAGATCGAATCAGGAGGCATCTACCCCGTGCCCTACAGCGTAGGGTCCCGCTTCGCGCTGGTCGACTTGGCGGACGTGGCGCTGGCCGCTGCACGGATTCTCACTGAAGAGGGCCACGCGGGCGCCATCTACGAGCTGTCCGGGCCGGCCAATCTGTCATCGGAGGAGATGGCGAAGACACTGGCCGACCGCATTGGGAGGAAAGTTGAGGCAGTTCAAACGCCTCTCGACGAATGGGAGTCTGCCGCGGCTGCAGCGGGAATCACCCGCGAGTCGATCCGGTCCCTCACTGCCATGTTCCGCTACTACGATCGTCACGGCCTGGTCGGGAACGGCAATGTGCTTGGCTGGCTGTTGGGTCGGCGTCCAACTTCCTTCAAGCAGTTTGCGGCGCGGACATTTTCTGGCTGACGCGACCTGAACCGCTACTAGACAACGGACTCGACGGCGAGAATTGCTGAACGGATCTGTCCGGAGAAACTGATATGCGTTTCATCCTGTCCACCGGTTCACTCTACAGCTACAGTATCGACCGCGTCTTTGCGCTGGCGGCCGAAGCCGGTTTCGACGGCATGGAACTGCTGATCGATCATCGCTGGGACACACGCCAATCCGACTATTTGCAGCAGCTGATCGAAAGACATGCGCTGCCCATTCCCGCGCTCCACAGCCCGTTCAGCCGCAACTGCGTGGGGTGGGGCGAATCGGAGTATGGCGCCGTCGCCCGCACGGCCCGGCTGGCAAGTGAGTTGGGATCGCAGGTGGTTATCCATCACCTGCCCACGCGCATCGGCGTTGCCTTTCTGCAGACTGCCGGAAGCGGCCTGCTGCTGCCCAACCCCTTCGACACCCAGAACCGCCGGTACGTGAACTGGATCAACGAGAGCTATGTAGCGCTTCAGGACTCGACCGAAGCTCTGTTATGCATAGAAAACCTGCCCGCCATGCGTATTCTGAACATGCGCGTCAATCCTGCCCACTGGAATGCGCGCAGCCGCGCAACGCTTGACGACATCACGCGTTTCCCGCACATCACCTTGGATACGACCCATTTGGGAACGTGGGGTTTGGACCCCGTCGAGGCCTACAGCCGCTGGGGGCGGCGGGTCAAGCATGTGCATCTCAGCAACTATGACGGCAGCGAACACCGCCGACCTGAAGACGGCCGTCTGCGCCTGGACACCCTTCTGGCCCAAATGGCCGCCGACGGATACGCCTACTCGGTCTCATTGGAACTGCATCCCGACGCCCTGGAGGCAGGGGCGCCGGACAGCCGAATTGTTGAGCTGCTGCGGGGAAGCTTGGAGTGGTGCCGGCAGGCGGCGGGACAGGACTGAAAAGCAGCCTCGGTAGACAACCTGGCCTGGCGGTCGCGCGCCCATCCTGGCCTTACTCCATCGGGTAGCGCAGGCCCCACTCCGCTCGAAGTCCATCCATCAGGCGCATGATCGCCAGCGACTCGTCCAGGGGCATCAGCTCGTGTTCCGTCCGGCCTGCGCGCAGACTGCGGCCGCATTCGACGGCCTGGTAGTTCCAGCCGTTGCCCACTATATCGGGATGCACTGTTTCCGGCTCGCGGCCGTCACGCGTGATCGTGAACCCCGATGGCGCCCACCAGCGGCTCTCGGCGCGAATCTCCCCTTGCGTGCCGCTGATCAGCAGTGAATCAGGCGAGTTGGCCCTGACCGCGGTCGCCATCACCGCGAGCGCGCCGTCCTCGTATTGGAACAGCATGCCGGCGAGTTCGTCAACGCCTGTTTCGCCCAGGTGCGCCAGCGAAGCAGTCCTGGCAGGTTCGCCCAGCAGGTGATGGACCAGCGAAATCGGGTATACCCCTATGTCGAGCAGGGCCC
Organism: Caldilineaceae bacterium; assembly: GCA_022823185.1. Taxonomy (GTDB): domain Bacteria; phylum Chloroflexota; class Anaerolineae; order Caldilineales; family Caldilineaceae; genus Bin5. The sequence goes on along the minus strand of JAJDXQ010000020.1, from coordinate 122,310 downwards.
CTCCGCCAAGCTTCGGATCAAAGGCGCGCAACGCTGGATTCATTGGGGCGCGATAGCAGAAATCTGCCTGAATCAGTCTGATGTCGCCGATCTGGCCCTCCTGGATGCGGCGGGCCATTTCGCGAATATGCGGCAGAAATCGCGTCCACATCGCCTCCATCAGGAAAACCCCGTTCGCGCGGGCGCAGTCGATCATCTCCTGGGCCTCGGCGGCGTTGATGGCGAACGGTTTCTCGCAAAGCACCGCTTTGCCTGCCTGCAGGCAGGCAATCGTGTTTTCCCTGTGCAGGGGGTGCGGGGTGGCGATGTAGATTATGTCGACTTCGGGGTCGGCAGCCAGGGCGTCGTAGGTCGGATGCCGGTTCGGGATGCCGAATCGATCAGCGAATCTGTCCGCGGTGTCCTGCGTCCGCGACCCGACCGCGACGACCGTGGCATCCTCCTCGGCGGCGAGCCCGGTGGCAAAATCGCCGGCAATGCGCCCGGTGCCCAAAATACCCCAACGAGTCTTGTCCATGTTTTCAGCTCCACCAGATTTTTGCTTTGCTCCTCTTCCCAACGCCTCCGACGTTCTTCTTCTAACTCATGGTTATCCGGCTTTGCCTGAGTCAACAGTTCCAGATTTGACTCTATCCTCTCAAACCTTTCTCGTGCCCGTTCTTCCTCCGCGGAACTCCTTGGGGATATTTGGCAAACCGAATTGTTCATGGGTCATTGCCACTATAACACAAGTCTGTTAAGGAGACAGCACCACAACAGCACGACTCTTTGCTCTTGGTCGTCAAGGCCAGATAAGGTATTTGGCGCGTCTTCGCGCCCCTCTGTTGGGTGACCTTCAGCAGAGTTGTGCGTGCTGTTGCGGTGACAACCCTACTTCCTGTTTCACCGCCAAGGGGGCAGGTCAATAAAGTCAGGAGAGTTTCGAATTGAACACAAGCCAAATTCGGGTCTTAGCTACTCAAAGTAGCTGCGATCAAGACCGGAATGTTTGATTATGTTTCTTAGCGTTCCTACGGGGACTTCTGTCTCATCAGGCACGACCACCGTTATGGTAGTCATTCGGCCGATTTCATCTCTGATGCGAGATTGCATTACGATGTGGCTGCCGGACTGCCTGTCTTTTTCAAAACCGTGTTCTCTGAGGATTCGGAGAATCCTGCGCGATGACATCGGACCTAATCTGGGCATAAGCCAGAGTAACCTCACCAAAGGTTGTGTGGGCTCTCTGATCAATGGGCGTGAACTGAACCTCTAAGTTTCGCTGACTCTTGGCAGGTGTATCTGAATCGAGACGGCTGAGATAGCTCATTACCTCTGTAAAGGATGCAGACTCAAGAAACAGCGTTATCGCTTCTTGAAGATTATCCTGCGCCTCTTTCAATGTCCTTCCCTGACTTGCTATCTCTAGTTCCTTGCATTCTGATACATACCAATCATCCTCACGCCAAATCGAGCATTCGAGTTTCCACATCGTTGTTTCCATCTCTCAGATGCCTTTCCTTCTCTCTCTCGCTTTGTCGTTGAGTCTCTGAGTCGTTTTGTCGTTGGACTATGAAAGCCTGTGATTCTAAGTCCCAGGCAACGACCATCCACACTGGGGAGTGGTCCAAGACCTGAGGCCATGTTTCGAAGAGCAAATTCAGGAAGTGTAGCGGTGTATTGGTCCCGCATTACTCGGGGACTCTAAATCAAGACTTGCAATCTGTCAAAGACCCACAATCATTGGCTTTTCGTGGCACGATTCGAAAAAATCCCCTCGTGGTCGTTGAACACGACTCATGCAGCCCGCCAACCGCATGGGCCTATGTTATACTGATCCCAGTTGCCAGCGGGGCCCCGCATTTGCGGGCTAGGCGGTGTTTCACGCGCCCCGCCCGATGCTGGATCGCTCGCGCCGCCGTTCCGGACAGGAGGAAGAGGAATGACAGTCAAAACCGATTCACTGCTTGCAATCAACGGAGGAACGCCTGCCCGCAGCCGCATGGATCCGTACATGGCCCCCGGCGGCAAAGCCCTCGACGAGGCGGAAGAGCAGGCTGTACTCGACGTATTGCGCGCCAAACGGCTTTTTCGTTTCTCCGGTCCGGAAGAGGGCGAGTCGAAGGCGGACCGCTTCGAGCGAGCCTTCGCGAAATCGCTCGGCGCGGCCCACGCTCTGGCGGTTACGTCCGGCACAGCCGCGTTGATCTGCGGGCTGCAGGGAATCGGCGTCGGCCCTGGCGACGAGGTGATTCTGCCCGCCTACACCTGGATGGCGTCTGCCACCGCGGTGATGGCGGTCGGCGGCATCCCTGTGATCGCCGAAATTGACGAGTCGCTGACTCTCGACCCGGTCGATGCGGAGCGAAAGATCAGCCCGCACACAAAGGCAATCATGCCGGTGCATATGCGGGGCGCGCCGGCGCGGATGGATGCCATTCTGGACATCGCGCAGCGCCGCGGGCTTCGGGTGATTGAAGATTGCGCCCAGGGCAACGGGGCCAGCTTCGGGGGCAGGAGGCTCGGCTCCATCGGCGACGTGGGCTGTTTCAGCCTGCAGTTCAGCAAGATCATCACCACCGGCGAGGGCGGCATGGTCGCCACCAATGACCAGGACATCTGGCAGCGGGCCTTCATGTTTCACGATGTGGCCGCCTTTCACCGGCTGCAGCTGGAGGATGAGGCGGTGCTGTGGGGCGCCAACTTTCGAATGTCGGAAATGCCGGCAGCAATCGGTCTGGTACAGTTGGGACGGCTGCAGGGCTTCGTAGACGCCGCCCGCGCCAGGAAGGAGATGCTGCTCGCCGGGATCCAGCCAAGCGCAGCAGACAGAGGTGTCACGTTTCGGGACATTCCGGACCCTGCCGGCGACAGCGGGATTGCCCTGGCCATGTTCCTGGATTCGCCCGCCAAGGCACGCGCGGCTGCGGAGGCCTTGAACGCGGAAAACATAGCCGCTGGCGTTCTTTACCAGCCTGACCGGCGCGACATCCATGTCTACGCGCACTGGCTTCCCGTCCTGACCAAACGCTCGTGGACTGAGGGCGGGGGACCCTGGCGCTGGGCGAAAAGGGACATCTGCTATGCGCCGGAGATGTGCCCCCGTTCTCTCGACATTCTGGGGCGGGCGGTCGTGCTGAATGTGGACCCCTACATGAGCAATACAGACGTAGAGGAAACCGTCGACGGTGTCACAAAGGTGCTTGATGCGCTTGCATAGTTTCGCCTTCAGGGGCCGGTCCATCCTAGCGATGAATCTGAACGTCCTCTACACTGTCGCGCTGGCCTTTTTCATTGCCGGATGCGGGCGTCTGGACGTGAGTTTCGGACCGCTCTTGAGCGACGTGACCGTGTCCCCCGACCAGATTTCTCCCAACGCCGACGGCCAGACCGATGTGACCGAGATCCGCTATACCCTGAGCCGCTCCGCATACGTCAGCATCTACTTTGAGGGCGAGGAGGGCGACAGGTACTTCTTTCGCCAAAACCGGCGCCGTTCTCCGGGCAGCTACAGTGTGCTTTGGGGCGGTGTAATGGATGAACCCGAGATTGAGGAAGTTGCAGGTGGGACCAACGAGGTTCTCAGCCGGGTCTTGCCTGATGGCCGGTACCGCTGGATCGTGGAGGCTGTCGACGACAACGGACATTCGGAGGCGCTTGACGGCGCAATCTCGTTGGAGGACGGCGACACTGAAGTCCCTCAGCTTGAGAACTTTGCCGTGATGCCGGTCGTATTTCGCCCCAATCTGGACGGCCTGCGGGACGACTGGGTGAGTATCTCGTACAATCTGTCAAAAGAGGTCCAAAACATACAGGTATATCTTCTGGACCCCCAAAAGCCCGGCGTCAAAGTGCATATCGCGGAGGGGCCCAATACGATCGAACCAGAAGAACCTGGGAACCATACCTACAAGTACTTTGGCGGCGTCGACCTGAACGCGGAGCCGCCCCCGGACGGCGAATACCTGGTCGTTGGCGAGGCCAATGACCTTGCCGGCAATCGTGTTCGAGTCACGCGGCCGTTGACGATTGAAATGGGGGGCAGGCCGCGCGCGGATGTCGTCCAGGGCGAGATCGACTGGGTCAACGAGATCAACCGGGTCGTCAGCGTGCCGCTTGGGCAGAAGCTCTGTTTCTCTACGATCGTAAAAAATGAAGGGGAGGTTCCCGTCCGCACCAACGGCCCGTGGCCGGGCCAGGACTACCACTTCGCCGAAGATTTCACCTACGAGTCATTCAACAGCATCGCTTCGAGGCCGGAAAACAGAGACAAATACTGGTTTGAGCTGCCGGGCGCGTTTCGGTTCGGCCTCAATTTCAGCACGACGGGGTATGCCTATCCCTTCAGATGGGCGATTGGCCGCCAGCAGGACCTGGAATATCTCGAGATTGAAGGTGAAAGCGCGTGGTATCTGATGCCCGGCGAGTCGGGCCAGGTCAGCGGCTGCATCCTGTTTGACGGCCGGCCCCCCGGCGGCAACGTTCTCTGGTGGGGCGGACTTATCCACGAAGCCTACGGCCATCCCAACGATTTCATCGACCGCATCACCGTCAATGTTGGGGAGGAATAGCGAGCGACCGCTGAATGCTCAACGCGGCGCCGCCCTCACAGGAATCGTATGCGCCTTTCCGTCATCGTCGTCTCCTATAACGTGCGCGAGCTTCTGCGAGGCTGTTTGCAGAGCGTATTTGCCTCTGCCCGGCAGAGCGAGGACTGGCTGAAGGTAGACGTAACCGTTATTGACAACGCCAGCCGCGACGGCAGCGCGCAGATGGTTGCGAAAGAGTTCCCGCACATGCATCTGATCGCCTCGGCAGAGAATCTTGGCTTCACCCGCGCCAACAATCTTGGATTGCGGCGACTGGGTTTCGACACGGACGGGGAGCGGAGCGCTGCGGCCAGCCCCGACCTGGTCCTCCTTCTCAACCCAGACACCGAGGTCGTGGATGACGGGCTGGCCCAATTGGCCGCGTTCATGCGCGATAACCCATCGGCGGGGGCATGCGGCCCGCGTCTGCACTACGCGGACGGCAGTCTGCAGCATGGCGCCTTCGCCTTTCCCGGCCTGGCGCAGGTTGCCCTGGATCTCCTGCCGCTGGCGGAGTTGCCCGGCGCGAGCCGCCTGCTCAACAAGGTTCTGAACAGCCGCTGGAACGGGCGTTATGCGCGCCGCAGCTGGATGGGTGTCATGCCGTTTGAGGTCGACTTTGTGCTCGGGGCGGCGATGATGGCGCGCGGGGAAAGCATCCGCGCGGTCGGGCTGCTCGATGAAGGCTACTTCATGTATTGCGAGGAAATGGACTGGTGCCTGCGCATGCGCGAGGCCTCCATGGAAACCTTCGCAGTTCCAACTGCCAGGATTATCCACTATGAAGGCCGTAGCAGCCGCCAGGTCCGCTGGCAGTCGTTCGAGCGGCTATGGGCCAGCCGCTGCCGTTTCTTCAGACTGCACAAACGCCTCTATCCGCGCCGGTTCCATGTTCTCCTTCGTCCTCTTGTACGCCTCGGTTTGCTTTGGAATGGCGTCATCGCCAGACGAAACTTTGCCAAAGGAAACCTCTCCGGCGACCTGCTTGGCCGCCAGCTTGAGGCCTACGCCAAGGTTATCGAATTGGCCAGGTAATTGATCGGGCCCTGCCGCGTTTTGCGTGTCCAAACTTCCACCTCTATCGCCCAGCCTTGAGAACTGCTCCAATGTCGTTGCGCCTGACAGCCGTCATCCTCACGAGAGACGAGGCCGGGAACATCGCCGACTGCATCGCTGGCCTGCGGGATTGGACCGACGCGGTCGTCGTGTGGGATTCATACAGCCGTGACGAAACGCGGGGCATCGCGCAGAAGGCGGGCGCACGCGTCGTTGCGCGGCCCTTCGACGATTACGGCCGCCAGCGGCAGGCCGCGCTCGACACCATCGACAGTGAGTGGATCCTCTTTATCGATGCCGACGAACGGGCCTCCCCCGCATTGGCGGAAGAAATCCAGGAGGCCTGCCGCGACACGCATCGCGCCGGGTTCTGGATTCCGCGCCGAAATTTCATCGTCGGTCATGAAATGAAGGGAGGGGGCTTTTTTCCCGACTATCAGTTGCGTCTGTTGCGTCGCGACGCGGCCCGGTACGACCTGCGTCGGGAGGTGCATGAGGTCGTTATCCTTGAAGGCGAGGATGGCGTCTTACGCGAGCCGTTGCTGCATTTCAACTACGCGGACTGGCAGCAGTTTCACCGCAAACAGGAGATTTACGCGCGTTACGAAGCGAGAATCCTGGCTGAGCAGGGCGTCCAGGCGCGGCCGCACAACCTTCTCCTCCAGCCGGCGCGGGAGTTCCGGCGCCGATTTGTCACATTGAAGGGTTGGCGGGACGGCATCCACGGGCTGCGTATGGCCCTGCTCCTCGCCTGGTACTACGGCTTCATCCCCTACTGGCTGCGGCTGGCTGAGCGGAGCAGTCCCGCAAAAAAACGCGCCTGAGTTTCCCCCCGTCGTCGCCAGCTGGGTCCCTCAGTTCACTTCGATTCGAACGCCTCCCTGTGGGCGTCGCGGACTGCGTTGTCTTCGAGCTTGGCGTAGATGCGGGTCGTGTTGGGGCTGGCATGGCCCAGGGCAGTCTGCGTGACGGCAAGATCGCGGGTCTTCTGGTAGATGCGGGTGGCGAAATAGTGGCGCAACGCGTGCGGCGTGATGCCTTTGGCGCCCAGTCCGGCGGCCTCGGCCAAGCGGCGGATGGTATTCTGAATCGACTGGGTTGAAAGGGGCAGCACCTTTGCGCCGGCCTTCCTGTCATGCCTCGCAAAGACCGGCAGATCCGACAGAGGGCGCCGCGTCGCCCCGTCAAGCGGCTGCCTCGCCTGCAGATAATAGTGGATCGCGCCCCAGGCTCTTTCGTCAAAGTAGACGCGGCGGACCTTGTTGCCCTTGCCAACAACCCAGACCGCTCTATCCTGGTCCTCCAACTGTCTGCGGGTGATTGCGACCAGCTCGCCGACGCGCAGACCAGTGCATCTTAGCGTTTCGACGATGGCGATGTCCCGCAGTTTGGCGAGTTGCTCGCGTGTGTCGCCGGCGCGGCGCAGCGTTTTATCGCGCGCGGCTGTAACCAGCAGTTCCATCTCCTCCGGCCGCGGGGGATGAGGCATCAGTTCGGGCGGACGCTGGTTCCTGCGGACGCGTTTCACGCCGTGCTGCAACCGGGCCAGTTCCTGCGCGTTGAATGGAAGCCAGCCCCTCACCTGCAAGTAACTCACCCAGGCCACGACGGCGGCCAGATAGGTATACAGGGTGCGCTGGCCGATACTGGTCTCCGCAATCAGCCAGGTGCCGAAGGCCAGGATCCGGTCTACATCGAGGTCTTCCAGCTCCTTCTGATCAGGTGGAATCTCCTTTTCTTCCAGATACCGCTGGAAGAGATTCATTGCCGTACGATATGTGCGGCGCGTGTGCGCGGAACCGGTTTCCGCCGACTCCAGGTAACTCTCAATCGTGGAAGAAATTGACATGGGATGTCCAATTCGGGATCTTCTGTTCCGGAACACCGCACCCGCAGTGAGCGTGGGTCACGTTCGCCGCCCCGCTCCGGAAACGATCCGGCCCGGCTTGGCTCCCGTGTGTTCGCCATCCTTGAAGACCCGTTCGCCGTTGACCCAAACGTCTCGCACGCCCACGGAGAGCTGGTGGGGGGCGGTAAATGTCGCCCGGTCTCCGACCGTCTCCGGGTCGAAAATGACTACGTCGCCGTAGAAGCCCTCGCGCAGCTGGCCTCGATCTCGCAGACCCAGCCGGTCACAGAGCGCCGATGACATCTTGCGAACCGCGTCCTCCAGGGGAATGACCTTCTCTTCGCGCACGTATTTCCCCAGCACGCGGCTGTATGTGCCGTATGCGCGCGGATGGTAGGGTCCGGTTGGCGCGGCCCAGGCCGGGTCGAGTCCACCGGCATCGGTTGAAATCATGATCCAGGGCTGTTGCAGCTGTCGGCGAAGATTCGCTTCGTTCATCACAAAGTAGAAAGTGGCGATGCGCTGTCCCTCGGACGCAAGCAGGTCCATCGCAGCGTCGGGCCAGTCCACGCCCATCTCCGCGGCGATCTCCGACAGGCGTTTGCCCACATAATGCTGATTTTCCTCCTTGAGGAAGCCCACCGGCATGACGCCTTGTGGTCCTGTCAGGTCGGCCATGGCTTCCCAGTCGCCGGTTGGGTTGAGAGCCGCCTCTCTGATTTTGGCGCGCATGGAGCTGTCGCGCACATTGTCATACAGCTTGTCTCCCGCCGCGGCCCAGGGCGGCAGAACCGAAGTGAGTCCCGTCCCCGCGGCCGGGTATGTGTACATGTCCGCGGTGACGTCGATTCCTTGCGAACGGGCTTCGGAAATGCGTTCCATCGCCGAGGCCATTTTGTGCCAGTTGCGCGTTCCCGCTGCCTTCAAATGGTAGATCTGCACGGGGACATCGGCGTCTCGCCCGATTGTCAGCGCTTCTTCCAACCCCTCCAGAAAGGCGTCAGCTTCGGAGCGCAGATGTGTGATGTATATGCCGTGGTAGGGGTGAAACGCCCGCGCGATCTCCAGGATTTCCTCTGTTTCGGCGTAGCTGGAGGGCGGGTAGATCAGGGCGAAGGAGACGCCAAAGGCCCCGTCCTCCATCGCCTCCGCGGTGACCTGTTTCATCGTCGCCATTTCGTCGTCGGTGGGCGCGCGCATGTCCATCCCCATCGCGTAACTCCGCACTGTGCCCCCGCCAAGAAATGACCCGATATTGGGCGACACGCCCTGGTCGGTCATCGCCTCCAACCAGTCCCGGAATCGGGTCCAGCCGGCCGCCCGATCTGCCCACGCGGGATCCAGTAGTTGCGTGAACTGATGGATCGGTCTTTCGGCGCGAATCCGGCCCCCCACGGGAGCAGGCGTCCAACCCTCGCCCATCACCTCAGTCGTTACGCCCTGGGCGATCTTGGAGAGGCTGCGGCCGTCCACCATCAGGGGAAGAATGGAGTGGCTGAGAATGTCGACAAATCCGGGGCAGACCACGTGCCCGGAGGCGTCCACGACTTCGGCGCAGTTTTCGGTCGGTATGGAGCCTGCCGGCGCAACCGCGGCGATGCGGTCTCCGGCCAGGGCCACGTCGCCATAGCGCCAGGGAGAGCCTGAGCCGTCAACGACTCGAGCATTTCGAATAAGTGTAGTTTGATCAGGCATGTTGACTTTCTGTGTTGTGAGAGGATGGTATGGAGATCATATTCACAGCCGGTTCTGGCCCAGACCCTGTCAACTGAGCCCCGGCGCCTGCATCTGGAATGCGGTTGCCGCCAAGCGACATGTCTTTCTGGCCCGTCACACGCGATGCATTTCGGGCTTTGAGCGGGCTGAACGGCTGGCAGCATCCCGTCTTCTTCGGGGCTGCCACGGCGGCATTGACGGCGTAGCGGCTTCCGCGTCTCTCGCCCGGAACGACACGATCATTGCCCAGGCGTCTCCGCCCACTGAAGGAACAGACCACACGGGCAACCACTCTACAAAAATCGTACTCGACTCCATGGGATGCGTCAAGACTGGCCCCAAAGCGCGTGCATCCCGGACTTGGGCTTGCCAGACTCGGCTGGCTGCAGGATCCATTGTGATTCCCCAGAAGCTGCCTGAAACGTTCCCCCGCAGTTCCCCCGCAGTTCATACCCAGCCCCTCGCTCACAATGCAAAGCCCATCCCCCAATTCCCTCTAATCCCCCCAAATCCCCGTCCAGACAGAAACCCATCCCCGTCCAAATCCCTCGTCGAGTAGCCCATTGGAAATCCCATTTCACTGTATGATATAATCGTTCTGGCCTGTGGAACATCGCTGGAGCGTCCAAGAGCTTGTTCAAGGCACGAGCCTTGCGCTCGCATTTTTCGATTCCAATATTAGCGTTTCATTCTTCGCTACTACGCGGCGATTCCATGGCTACCACTTTCCGCACATCTTCCATCCTCATCAGTCTTTGTCTCGTTTTTGTACAGTTTCTCCTCGCTTCGTGTAAAGACAATCCCGATAGACCTGAACTGATTGGAAGGAGGGATCCCTATGTAAGCGGTCGGATTCTGATCAAGTTCCGGCCTGGTCATTCCTCCGTTTCAATGACTGAGATGGCCAAGGAGTTTGATCTGCAGCCGTCCTCGATTACTTGCGGCGCAGTACGCTTCCACACCGTGCGGCCGGGCACTGAGGTGGAGGCAGCCGAGTCGTTCATGCTGGATCCGGCGGTGGAGTACGCCGAACCGGACTTCCGGATTGAGGCGGCCTTGGTGAACGCTGATTCAGATGTGGTATGGCGTGGATTGGATCCTCAAGGGGGCCGACCGGGAGTCAGAGTCCATTCTGACACATCATCTCTTCTGGGATCGGCGCCCAACGACCCCATGTATGACAGTCAGTGGGCGCTGGTCAAGATAGATGCAGCGTCCGCGTGGAAGATCTCCACCGGCAGGAACGTGACGATTGCGGTGATCGACTCCGGGGTGGACCTGGACCATCCGGAATTCGCTGCGAGGATCCTGGACGGGTACGATTTTGTCAATGAGGATACGGTGGCAGACGACGACTACGGACACGGCACATTGGTTGCCGGGGTTGCCGCCGCGGCCGCGAATAACGACCGGGGGATCGCCGGGCTGGCTTGGAACGCCCGGATCATGCCCGTAAAGGTGCTCGACGGCCAGGGGCAGGGGGTTAGCAGCGATCTTACCTGCGCTCTTTATTGGGCGGCGGACCAGGGGGCGCATATCATCAATATCAGCATCATCAGCTTTGGCCCCTCGTTTGGCATGCAGAGCGCGCTCAACTATGCAGCGAATAAAGGCGTTCTTACCTTTGCGGCAGCCGGCAACCTTTTCGAGCAGGGCAATCCGATCACATATCCTGCAGCCCAGGAAGGTGTCATCGCCGTCGGCGCCACCGACAAGGATGACAGCCACGCCTCGTTTTCCAGCGCCGGCAGTTTTGTAGACATTTCAGCGCCCGGCGTCAGCATTTACAGCCTCTTTCCTCCATCCCATGACGAGTACAGGTCGGTCCGTGGAACCAGCCTGGCATCGCCCCACGCCGCGGCGCTCGCCGCGTTGGTCCTGTCCGCGGCTCCTGGTCTATCCTCTGCCGAGGTGGAATCGATTATCCTGCAGAGCGCTGTTGACCTGGGTGAGACCGGCCAGGATGGCAAGTTCGGATACGGCCGGATCGACGCGTCGGCCGCGATGTCTCTGACCCTGTCGTCATTGCCGGTGCGCCTGCTGCTGCCAGGTGTCAGCTCGCCCTCGCCGACCGGAACGCCCACTGCAACCCCGTCCGCGACGCCGGACGCGGCGCAGACGCCCACTACGACGCCCAGCCCAACCGCGACGCCCAGCGAGTAGGATCACCGGGTCCCGTCGAAGGCGCAAAAGGCCGCGGAACCCGGTGGGACGTTGCCGGCGAGGAGGGGCGCATCTATACGCCGTGGCGCCGAAGGAACCGGTACATTCGCTCCAGCGCGATTTCCAGTTTGGGCATCTCCACGGGGTAGGCGCAGCGTACGTGTCCTTCGCCGCCGGCGCCGAAGCCGCTGCCTGGAATCACTGCCACCCTCTCTTCGACCAACAGCTTTTCGGCGAACGCAAACTCGTCCATTCCGGTGCGATGGACGCTCGGAAAGGCATAGAAGGCGCCTTTCGGCTCGAAACAGTCCAAGCCGATTTCGTTCAGTCCGTCAACGAGGAAGCGCCGCCGTTCGCCATAGCTTGCCACCATTTCCTGTACGGCCGCCTCGGCAGCGGGGTCTGTCATGGCGTGCAGCGCCGCGGCCTGGCCGCCTGAGGGGGCCGACATAATCAGGTACTGGTGGATGCGTCGCATCGCGCCGAGCAGTTCCGCAGGGCCTGCCGCATAGCCAATGCGCCAGCCGGTCATGGCGTAGTCTTTACTCATCCCGCCCAGGTGAATGGTTCGCTGCGCCATGCCGGGCAGCGCGGCGAACATGACGTGCTCGTGGCCGTCATAGACAAGGCGATCGTAGATTTCGTCGGAGATGACAATCAGGTCGTGCTTCTCAGCGACTTGCGCGATGGCTGAAAGCTCTTCCCGATTCATCACCGCCCCGGTCGGATTGCAGGGATAACCGATGAGGAGCACTTTGGTCCTGGGCGTAATCGCCGCCTCCAGTTGGGCTGGAGTGAGGACGAAGTTATTGGCGGCGTAGGTGGGAATGTCGACAACCACGCCGCCCGCCAGGATCACGTCAGCGGTGTATGAGACGAAACAGGGCTGCGGGACGAGCACCTCGTCACCCGGGTCCAGCAGCGCTTGCATCGCCAGGTACATCGCCTCGCTGACGCCAACCGTGATGAGCACCTCCGTCTGGGCATCGTAATTCGGGGCGCCATAGAGGTCCGTCAGCTTGTCAGCGACAGCTTCCCGCAGTTCCAATAGGCCCGCGTTGGACGTATAGGAGGTATTTCCCTGCTGAAGGCTGTTCAGACCGGCGTCGAGAACCGGCTTGGGCGTCACATAGTCGGGCTCGCCGATCCCTAAACTGATCACGTCGTCTATATCGGTCGCCAGGTCAAAGAATCGGCGGATCGGTGAGGGCGGGACGCGCTGCACGCGCTCGCTCAAACGGCTCTCCAGCGATCTGCGCAATCCTGTTTGTTCAGTTTGTCGTTCGTCCCCTCGGGTCGACCCAACGGCAGTCTTGGTGTCAGGGGATCTCGTCAGCGTTGTATTCATTTCTTTTCGAATTATATCCGGTCCGCTCCGGTCTGTATTCTTGTTGTGAGAGTCAAATGTGGAGTTTCATCTTCCTGATGCAGGGACAAAGTCTGTGCAGCCGATTCCACAGCGGGGGCGACTTAACCGGCCCGCTGCCGGCTGGATGCGCCGGCCGCGCCGCCCGACCGCCAGGCGTAAGACCGCAACTGGCAACCCTTCTTTGGCAGGATCACGTAAAACTGCCATTGGACGGCGAATCTCACTATCACAGTTTGGGTCTCCGCAGGCGCCACTCAGTGCTTTGCTCGTAGGCGTAAGCGGCCGCCAGGATCTTCTCTTCACCAAAGGGAGGACCGAGAAGCTGAAGACCGATCGGAAGGTCGTCGCCATCGAATCCGCACGGGACGCTGATACCGCACAGGCCGGCCAGGTTGGCGCTGGTCGTAAAAATATCAGTCAGAATCATCGCCAGCGGGTCATCAACTTTTTCCCCGATCCGGAAGGCAGTGGTCGGCGAGGTAGGCGAAAGAATCACATCGACCTGGGAAAAGGCTCTGTCAAAGTCCTGCCTGATCATTGTGCGCACCTGCTGGGCCTTCAGGTAGTAGGCGTCGTAATAGCCTGCACTGAGCGCATAGGTTCCCAGCATGATGCGCCGTTTTACTTCAGGACCGAAGCCGGCGCCGCGCGTCTGTCGAAAGTGGTCAAACACTGTCTCGCCATCGGCGCTGAGGCCGAAACGAATGCCATCGTAGCGGGCAAGGTTGGCGCTTGCTTCAGCGGTGACAACCAGGTAATAGACCGGCAGGGCCAATTCCGCATTTGGCAGGCTGATCGGTACGATTTCGGCCCCCAGCGACGCGAACTGTTCGATCGCGGAACGGACGGCCTTTTCGACCTCTGGCTGAATCCCCGCCACGAAATACTCTTGCGGAATGCCGACCCGCAGTCCTGCAATGTCTCCGGTGAGCGCTGACGAGAAGGCCGGCGCCTCCACCGGCATTGTCGTGCTGTCCCGCGCGTCCGCGCCGGCGATAACTTCCAGTAGAAGCGCTGCATCCGCGACAGATCTGGTGATCGGCCCCACCTGGTCCAGACTGCTGCCGTAAGCGATCAGGCCATAGCGGCTGACGCGGCCGTAGGAGGGCTTCAACCCGACGATCCCGCAGAAGGCAGCGGGCTGCCTTACGCTGCCGCCGGTGTCCGTCCCGAGTGCGGCTGGCGCCTCATGCGCGGCGACGGCTGCCGCGGAGCCGCCGCTGCTGCCCCCCGGCACGCGGTCAAGGTTCCAGGGATTCAGAGTAGGGCCGTACGCGCTGTTCTCCGTGCTGGACCCCATTGCGAACTCGTCGGTGTTGGTTTTGCCCAGTATGATTGCGCCTGCCGAGTTCAGCTTTTCTACGGCCGTCGCGCAGTAAGGCGGAACAAACCCTTCCAGGATTCGGCTTCCGGCAGTCGTCTCGATACCGGTGGTCATCAGGACATCCTTGATCGCCAGCGGGATGCCCAGAAGGGGGCGCAGGTCGCCCTCGGCCCGTGCGCGATCAGCCTCTGCAGCCGCTTCCAGCGCCTGCGCGGGCGTGGTCCGCAGGAAGGCATGAATGCGGCCGTCGACCTTGTCGATCCGTTGCAGAAATGCCTGGGTCAGGTCGACAGACGAAAACCTGCCGCCCGCCAGTCCATCGCGGCAATCGACGACGCCCAATGTTGTCAGCTGCTCCGTCTCGTTGCGGCCGGTCATTGACTTTGCGAGCCTCCCGGCCTGAATGGTGAACTGTTTAGCGCTTTAGCCATCTGGTGTTCCCTCAGGCCCCGGAGTCGTCAAACACCGCGACGACGCGAAAGTATCCATCATCGGAATCGGGGGCATTGACGACCGCCTGCTCGTTTGAGAGGCTGCCTCTTGCTTCATCGGTCGCCAGCACATTGGTGAGTGGAAGAACCTGCGGCGTTGGAGGCACCGCGCTGGTATCCACAGACTGGACCTGCTGCGCATAGGTCAGAATCTGGCCGAGCTGTCCGGCAAATTCTTCCAATTCCGTGTCAGTAAGCTGCAGCTTCGCCAGCTCGGCAACGTGAGCGACCTCATCTTTGGTTAGGTTCACATCGACCTCGCAGCTCTGAATCAGGGATCAACCGTCCACAAAAAAACGCCGTGGTGCGAGTCCACGGCGCTCGTGAGCGTTCTCTCAGCGCCGTGACCCGTAATCGGTGCCTACGGCGCAGTAAAATCAGCAATACCTGCTACCGCAGCACGTAAGGTGCTGCGCCTGCTGCGCAGGTCGCCTCAATCTGCGGCTGGTTCGTCGGGACGCGAAATTCGGATTGCATGTTCGCAGTATAGTGGGACTCGCTGATGGTGTCAAATGACGGCCCTGGCGGGGTAAAGTCCAAACTTGGCGTTGTCCAAAGAGCCGCCTTCCAAAATCCAGTGGCATATCCCCGCCCCTCAGCCCTTACCCGCACCGGCAACCCTCTGTAGGGGCGCCCCTTGTGGGCGCCCTCCCCTTCGCCCACCCGTATGCCCGCCCCGCGGCGCCTCCCCGCCCTTCCCCTGCAATTTCCCCCGCCCTTCCCCTTCCCTTCCCCCGCAGCTCGGGATGGATTGTCGGCGAACTATGCCGGTGCTATACTGAAAACACTTTTTGCCCGCGCAATTCGGGCCTAAAACTGTCCGCAGGAGGAGGATTCCTTTGACCCACGTCCCGGACTTCAATCTTGCCGGCAAAGTCGCGGTGATTACCGGCGCCTCGCGGGGCATAGGGGAGGCGATCAGCCGCTGCTATGCCGCCATGGGGGCGTCGGTCGTCCTGAGCAGCCGCAAACAGGAGGCGTTGGACGCGGTCGCCGAGTCGATTCAGGCGGAAGGCGGCCGCGCGCTGGGCGTGGCCGCGCACACCGGAGACATGCAAGCCGCGGCTGCGCTCGTTCAGCAGGCCGTGGACGCGTTCGGCGGAATCGACATCCTCGTAAACAATGCCGCGACCAACCCCCACTTCGGGCCCGTACTGACCGCAGAGGAAAGCCACTGGCACAAAATCCTCGATATAAACGTGGTCGGCTACTTTAGGATGGCGAAGGCGTGCCGGGCGGAGATGGTGAAAAGAGGGGGCGGCAAAATTATCAACATGGCTTCAATCGCAGGCAAACGCCCCCAACCAGGGATGGGCGTGTACTGTGTCAGCAAGGCAGGTGTGCTGATGCTGACGGAGGTGCTCGCCGCGGAGCTGGCCCCGGACGGAATCCAGGTCAACGCGATCGCGCCCGGCTTTGTCAGGACCGCCTTCAGCCGCGCCATCTGGCAGGACCCGGACCTCAACCAGACCGTGCTCAAGGCGATTCCGCAGCGACGAATCGCGGAGACCAGTGAAATGACTGGGCTTGCACTCTACCTGGCATCGGACGCCAGTCGATTTACGACCGGGGGCACTTTTCTGGTCGACGGGGGGCAGTGGGTTGACTCAGGACTGGGCATCTGATCGATGAGCCATTCTGAACGTGTGGGCATGTACCATGGTGCGAGCGTCTACTTAATCTTGCATCCGCTTGCGATAGAGGATTCTCCATGACGACCGAAATACTCTCCGACCTTCTTGTCCGGGTTCGTCAGTTTGTCGACGAGGAGGTTATCCCGTTGGAAAAGCTGTTGATCAGCCGTCCCTGGGCAGAGGTTGAGCCGTTGCTCAACCAGAAGCGTGAAGTCGTCAAGGATGCCGGCCTGTGGGGGCTTGCCCTCCCGGTCGAGTACGGCGGCCAGGGCCTGACGCTGGCGGAATTCGGGCGGGTAAGCGAGGTGTTGGGCCGCACGCCGGGAGGGCACTACGCATTTGGTTGCCAGGCGCCGGACATGGGCAACATGGAGCTGCTCATGCACGCCGGCACGGCAGACCAGCGGGAGCAGTTCCTGCTGCCATTGACACGCGGCGAAATCCGTTCCTGCTTTGCCATGACCGAACCGGAACACGCCGGCTCCAACCCCACCTGGATGAGCGCCACTGCGGTCCGCGACGGGGATGAATTCGTCATCAATGGCCACAAGTGGTTCACCACCGCCGCGGACGGGGCCTCATTCGCGATTCTGATGGCGGTGACGAAGCCGGAGGCGTCGAGCCGCCACCAGCGCGCCAGCCAGATCATCGTGCCGTTGGATGCCCCAGGCTTTCACCTGGAACGCAATATCTCGGTGATGGGGGAGGCGCACGGCGGTTGGAACAGCCACGCCGAGGTGTGGTTTGAAAATGTGCGCGTACCGGCGGAATACCTGATCGGGGAGGACGGAAACGGATTCGCTTTGGCGCAACTGCGGTTGGGTCCCGGCCGCATCCACCACTGTATGCGCTGGATTGGTATCTGTGAGCGGGCCTTCGATATCATGTGCAGCCGCGCCGCGCGGAGGGAGGTGGCCCCAGGCCGGCAGTTGGGCGCGCAGGGGATGGTGCAGGCATGGATCGCGGAGTCCCGGGCGGCGATTAACGCGTCACGGCTCATGGTACTGGACACCGCCCGAAAAATCGACGCAGAGGGCGTTTACGCGGCCCGAGACGAAATCTCCTTGATCAAGTTCTTTGTCGCCGACGTGCTGATGCAAGTCCTGGACCGGGCGCTTCAAACGCTGGGCGGCCTCGGCATGAGCGACGACACGCCGATCGCGTTCTGGTACCGCCACGAAAGGGCCTCGCGCATCTACGACGGCCCTGATGAAGTCCACAAAATGAGCGTCGCCCGGCGCATACTGCAGAGGTACCAGTAGCGGGGATGAAAGGTGAAAGGCCGCTGCCTGCGGGGCGTTATCCGTTGGCCGAATTCTCCTCTCCGCCCGACTTCACAGCTTCGATCAGATAATTGCTTGCCTGAAAAACAAGCTGTCCCCGCTCCTCCTGCTGCCGTTGCAGTGCCATCAGATTGTCTGTGTGCGATGCAACGGAGAAACCGGGCACAAGCCAGGGAACTGCCTTCAGGTAGTAGACGACCGCCCCCACGTCGGTGAAAGCCAGCTTGCCCGACCATTCCTTCAAATCAACGACCTCGAATCCGGCCCGTTGCAGCCAAGGGACATATTTCTCCGGCGCGGCGTCCGGCCACTGCGGCTGCGCGTCAAATGCCGCAAGCAGGTCCTGCGCCCACAGTCCATGCACCTGCCGTGTGAGCAGGCGGCCGCCGGGAACGAGCATGCGCGCGATCTCATCGACAAAGAGGGCCCCATGGCGGTTCAGCACCAGATCAAACGCGCCGTCCTCGAACGGAATCGGCGTATACTCATCGTTTTCGGCTTCGACAACCCGAACGCCCAGAGGCCCCAGCCGCTCGCGCGCCAGCTTGAGATTTGGTGGATACCCTTCCGTCACCGCGACAGAGTCCGGCCAGCTGTCTCTCATTGAGATCAGGCGCTCACCTCCGCCGGTGGCAATGTCCAGGACGGAAGATGCCTTGCCCATGAGCTGGCGAGCGCGAGTCGTGTAAGACCAGGGCGGTTCCTCCAATCGCATCCGTCCGTCCAGGTAAGAAAAGTCCCATCCGACAAAGGGCGCTTCTTCTTCGGCCCGCCATATTTCCGTCATTTCCGCCCGGTTGCGCGGTGAAGAATTCATGGATTTCACCTGTTCAGGAGATTCAGCAGCAACGTCAAGACGAGGCTTACAAGAATCATCGAGGTTATCGGTATAAAGACGTTCAACGACTCTGACCTGACCCTGATATCGCCAGGCAACTTGCCAAACCAGCTAAGCAGCCAGGGAGCAAATTGGAGCGCGGCTCCTATCAGTAGAAGGATGGCCCCCAGAATGATGAACCACTTTGCCATCGGCAAACCGCCTCGGCGCGACCAGAGAGGGGAAGTTCGGAGTCAGATGCCATGATTATAGCAGAAGGCGGCGCGGAACAGCATTCCATGGATTGGCATTCTACACCCCGTCAGACAAGGCTTTTCCGTTTGGCGTCATCTGGGCGCCAGTTGGGAAAACGGTGAAAACAAGCCTTGATCCCGAGACCCGACACTGCTCGTAGCTGAATCGTAGGCATATTATCTAGTTGCCCCGTCCTGCCGGAAAGAGGCCAACCTGCTCTGGAGCCTGTCGATTTCCAGTGTGAATACCTGAATTCCACCTGAAGGGCAGAGCGAGCCAGCTGCCTTGGTCAGTTGGGCAATCTCTTGACTTCCAGTCTGAAACAGTGCAGAATTTTTAGTTAAGACTGACAGGTGTACGCGCGTAAGCGATCTTAACCTATCGAACAGGACTCTGATATGAATTCAGGTACTTCCCCACTCATCCGGTTCTGGCAAGGAGCGGCTATCCTGGTTGCTCTGATATTGGCGCCGGCGTCACATCTAGCAGTGGCTGGCACATCGATTACGGTTGAACATTCCGGCCCCGGCACGCATTGCGCCAGCACGTATACCGTTTCGGCGGGAGAAACGCTAACCGGCATCGCGTTGAGCGCCGGCGTTTCACTTTCCGATCTGGCGCAATACAACAATCTCTCCGTGACAGACCAGGTGCTAATAGGACAGGAGCTGTGTATCCCGCAGACCATTGGCGCAGCGTCTCCGGTGGAGCAGTCGCCGTCGTCGCCGCCGTCGCCGCCGCCGGTTCAGCGTTCGGGAACTGCCGCCAGTTGGACGGGAAAATACTACAGTAGCCAAGACCTCAGCGGGGACCCCGTCCTCACAAGACAGGATGCTGCCATCGACTTTGACTGGCAGTCAGGCAGTCCGGATACTGCGATTGCCGCGGACAGTTTCAGCGCTTCCTGGTCGGCCGCCATTAGCTTCGAAGCCGGCAACTACCGGTTCACCGCGGTGGCCGACGATGGTGTGAAGATCTATGTCGACGATGTCCTTCTCCTCGAAGACTGGAACGTTCACCCTGCAACCACGACCATGGGGGAAAAGGAGTTGACAGCGGGCAGCCATACCGTGCGGGTAGAGTACTTTGAGGCGACAGGGATGGCTTCGATTACCGTTTCCTGGGAGAAGCTGGCTGAAGAGACGCCCGACTGCAGCATTCAGCCCCATGACAGCCTGAATTCGTTCTGGGACCATTCAACGCTGGGTTGCGCCAGCTCGGAAGCTGAGACCGTTTGGGCCGCCTGGCAGCCGTTTGAGAGCGGCAACATGGTCTGGCGGCAAAATGCAGACGCCATTTTCGTCTACGCTGGCAATGGGAACTGGACCCGATACGAGGACAACTGGGACAACCAGAGCCTGAGCAACAACCGCGGCGCGGCCCCAACCGGCCTGAAGTCCCCTGTACGCGGATTCGGCTACCTTTGGGAAACAAACGACGACGTCTATAGCGATCTGGGATGGGCCACGGACGATGAGAAGGGCTTCTGCGCCCGCATCCAGCAGTTCGACAATGGACTCCTGCTCGCAGGCGATACAGTTCAGACCTGTAAGGAAAACTCGCATAACTTTGCCTCGGACACAATATTCGCCAAAGATGTACTTCAGGTCTTGACTGCAGGCACCTGGAAGATGGTCTGCAATACGCAGATTCACGAACGACTGCAACCGTTCTGGAAACAGGCCGAACTCGGCTGTCCGGTCGCGTCGGGGTCGACTTTGTGGTCGGCCTGGCAGCCATTCCAGCAGGGCTACATGCTCTGGCGTCAGGACGACGATGCTGTGTTTGTGTTCGACGATGACGGAGCGTGGGAAAGATTCTCGGATGATTGGGACAGCCAGGTGTATACCAGTACGCGCGGCACGGCGCCCACGGGGATGCACACGCCGGTGCGCGGCTTCGGCTACCTGTGGGCCACGGATGACGACGTGTATGGGGACCTGGGTTGGGCGACTGATGCGGAGAAGGGCCTGTGTGTCCTGACGCAGGCGTTTGAGGAGGGAACTCTGCTTGCCGGAGACCCTGTCGCCTCCTGCTTCGAAAACTCCGAAAACCTGGTCGCGGACACTTACCTCGGCTCAAACACCGTACAGGCGTTGGAAGCGGGAACGTGGAAACCTGTCTGTGAAACCGAGGTTCACGGAGAGCTGGACCACCTGTGGAACCACGCCGACTACGGCTGTCCCCAGTCTGCCGGCGGGACTTTGTGGGCATCCTGGCAGCCTTTCCAACAGGGCCACATGATCTGGCGCGAAAATGACGACGCGGTGTTTGTATTCGAGAACGGCGCCACGTGGGAACGGCATGACGATGACTGGGATGATCAGACGTATACCTCGGTTCGCGGCACGCCGCCGGAAGGCCTCCAGGCGCCAGTACGCGGTTTCGGTTACCTCTGGGAAAACGAAGACGACATCTATAGCGGCTTGGGCTGGGCCACAGCCGGGGAGAGAGGCTTCTGCGCTTTCTTCCAACAGTATGAAAACGGCTATCTGCTGGTAAGCGATTCCTCAACGGCCTCGTGTCGGGAAGGGCACGACAATGAGGCGACACAGATCGACTTCGCTCTCCATTCATTGAGCGTCCTGACCGACGGGACCTGGACGCTCAGGTAGGCGTAACACACCGGCGGGAGGGGGCCGATGAGAAGATGTTCCCTCCCGCCGTCACATTGTCTGGCCGCAGCTTGCCGCCCGCCCGGTAAGGCTCTCGATGTCCCGCACCCCGCACCTGATTCGCTCCTCCTTCCTCGTCTTCTTTATCTTCGGGCTGGACAAGATAACCGGTTTCGTCAAGCTGCTGCTGACGACAAGGCTCTTCGGAACGGGCCCGGAGATAGACGCTTTCGCGACAGCCAACCAGTTGCCGGAACTCCTGCTGGCCCTGCTTGCGGCCGGCGCGCTTTCTGCTGCCTTCATCCCCGTCTACTCCGGCTACCTCACGCAGGCCCGGCGCCGCGAAGCCGAATCCCTTGCCGGAACCGTATTGACCCTGACTGTAATCGTGATGGGCGCGGCCTGCCTTCTTGCCATCGCCACCGCGCCCTGGCTCGTGCGCGTCGCCCTGGCGCCCCATTTCCCGGCGGAGACGCAACAGCTTACCACGCAGATGATGCGAATTTTCCTGCTGGCCGCGGCCCTGATCAGCGTGTCCGGCGTGTTTGGCAGCTTGCTTCACTCGCACCAACACTTTTTGACGCCGGCGCTGGGGAGAGTGTTGATCGACCTGGGACAGATCGCGGGGCTGGTCGCGCTCGTCCCCATTTGGGGGATCTACGGTATGGCGTGGGGCAGCGTATTGGGCGCCGCGCTGACCATCCTGGTCCAACTTCCCGCGCTGGCGCGCCATAAATTGCGTCTGCGCCTGCGCGTCGATCTGCGCTTGCAAGGCGTGCGGGAGGTCGCGCGCCTGATGGGGCCGCGCATCGTTACCCTCGGCGCCTTTCAGGCGGTGGACCTTGTCTTCATTCGCCTGGCATCTCCATTGCCGGCGGGCAGCATCGCCGCCTTCCACTACGCCATGTTGATCATGTTATCGATGCCAAAGTCCCTGTTTGGCGCGGCCATTTCCCAGGTGATCTTCCCGACGATGGCTGAGCAGTACAACGAGGGCTCCGGACAGTTGCTGCGCCAGACCGTAACGCAGGGATTGAAGGCGACGTGGCTTCTCCTCCTGCCGGCCGCGGTCGGCCTGATCGTGCTGGGGAGGCCGGCCGTGTCATTCTTGTTGGAGCGAGGGGAGTTCGGACCGGACTCGACTGCGCTGGTCTATCTATTGATGGCAATCTTCTCTGTGCGCCTATTGGGCGAGGCGTCCTACGACGTGCTCACACTGACCTTTTTCGCCCGGCACAACACCCGCGTGCCGATGTGGGCGACGCTGGGCTGGATGGTTCTGAATGCCGGGCTGAGCATTGCGCTCGTTCGGCCCTACGGGATTGGCGGGCTGGCGTGGGCCGCGTCGATCGCGGCGGCCGCCCTGGCATCGGCCCTGTTTGCGCTCAACCTCCGGGTAGGCGGTGTGGACGCAGGCGCGCTGCGGGCAACACTGGCCCGGGCGCTCGTGAGCAGCCTGGCGATGTGTGGACTGGTCCTGGCGCTTCGCCAGCTGGGGATGCCCGCGGCCCTGTTCATCGCGGCGAGCGCGGCAGGCGGCGGCTTTGTCTTTTTTGGGGTATACGCGCTGCTCGGCGGGACCGAGATCCTCACCGCGCTGGGCTACCTGCGCCGCGGCTCCATGCCTCGCGGGTAGACCGGAAGAACTGAAGACGTTCGCCAAGCCTTCTTGATAATCTGTCATTGATTGCCGAAGCAATCTCAAGTCGGATTGCGGACTGTGGGAAGGTGCTTTCCCACATATCCAATGAGCACATTTCTTTCCTCATTGTGTGCGCAAATGTGAATACGCCACATGAAAGGCAACCCTTTCAAATGCCATGAGAATAGCCGCCGCTCGCCATCAGGACAGACAAACGTACGCAGTTCACCATATTCACTGATCGTGGATTGGCTTTCATCGCTGGCGTTTCGTATCTGGCGATAATTGAAATCTCCACGTTCCCAACCTTCAGTGATTCTCCCCAGTTCAAATAGTCGATCCCTGACCCTTGGCAGATTGGTGGAACTTTCGCTTAGCCTTTCAATCTGTTTCCTGGCGCCGCTGCAAAACAACATTCTTGGATAACGTTCTTCTGCCACGCGAAGCAGATCGAATCCGGTTCTAACGCCGTCTCTGATTCGTTCTTCAATCCACACTGAATGGTCTTCCGCTACATGCTGACTTCGTGAAACATGATGCAATACTTCCTGAGCAGTCTCAATCTCATTCGAATCTGAAACGATAGTCTCACATTCGAGACTGAGCCAAGGCGTATCCCAGCAGGACTCAGACACAAAACTGAGAGCTAGGCCGTTCAACAGGAAGGCGTAACCGAGTCCTTCCGCATTCTTGCCCTCAAACCTCCCTTCAAACAACAGTTTTCCCGACTGGAAATCCTGGTCTTCCAGTAAATCTTCATCGTATGGCCGAATGTACGGATAG
Organism: Caldilineaceae bacterium; assembly: GCA_022823185.1. GTDB lineage: Bacteria > Chloroflexota > Anaerolineae > Caldilineales > Caldilineaceae > Bin5. The sequence continues at coordinate 98,745 of JAJDXQ010000020.1, read as the reverse complement.
CGTGTCTGGTAAGTCAGTACGAATTCTTGTTCCTCTCTGGATACCCTTTTGTCGTGGAACCATGCATGCACTGGATAGTTGGGAGAAAGAAGGAGATTCCCAAAACTCTCACGCATTCTCAACACGACAACATCATGTTCGACAGCAGCTCTAAGTGCCGTGACGAATTCGGTCATCCAGGTTCGTGCAGTATGCAAGTCGGGCGCAGGGCTGCGCAACGACAACTCGTTGAAAACAAGAGAAACTGTCATCGGGGGAAGAATTCTGGAGGCTAGAGCAGGGTGCGAAGACTCTTGCCGTACTCGTCAAAGAAATCCTCAGGCCACACATCCAGCCGCCCGTCGCTGTCAATTTGGGGCGAAATCAGTTCGATTCCACTGGACTCTCTGTCATCCGCAGGTCGTTGGAAGAAATGTAGAGCAACATCCTCTGGTCTGGTGAGGCCGCGTTTCACGGCGACTCGAATCCCATTCAAGATGTGGTCACTGTGCGTCTCAACAATTACTTGAATCCCCGCGTCAGCGGCGCGGGCGATCAACTCACCGACCTGGGACTGACCGCGAGGGTGTAGATGTGCCTCAGGATTTTCCAGGAGCACCAAGGCGCCAGATGGACTCGCAAGTAGAGCAATTAGCACTGGCAGAGCATAAGTCATCCCAAAACCGACGTTGGTGGACCGGTAGTATCGAACATCACCGGCTGTATCGGCGCGCTCAAATCCGAAGGCCAGCCTCATCAGGTCCATATCGTCATAGCCTTCAACCTGAATCACCACACCAGGGCTGATATCTCCCATCCAGGCAATCACCTGATCGCGCAGTATGGGTGATCGCCCGTCGGGATGTCGCAGTGCCTCTTGAACTTCCTGACCGCGATACTGGCCAAGAAAGTGAACTGCAAACTGCCCTTTTGTACCCATCTGTTTCTGTTCACGGACAAAAAAATCTGCCATCTCGAAGGACGTTCGCGGACCAACCCGCTCCGCCTCCAGATAATGGAAACTTTCAGCAAATAGACTGCTGGAATAAACGGACTGAGACACTTCACTTTCGGGCATAAAGCGAAGAACGTCCGACTGCTTATCGTATTCGAAACGCCAGCGTGACACAGAGCCATCCATGCTTATGGCAAACGCGATTTCATCTTCCTCTGCGCCGTCAAAAAGAACATCTCGGCCTGTGCCAAGTTGGACGAGGTCCCCATTTAGAACCAGGCCCGCTCCTTCGGACTCACCCAGAACCCGCTGCTGATGTGATTGCCGCAACAGAAGCAATGTCTGGAGCGCAGAAGATTTGCCCATTCCGTTGAGACCTGCCAAGAGTGTCAACGGTCGGAGCGGGATGTCCTGATATCTGAAGGCTTTGAAGTTTTCAAGGATCAGTGAATCAATCACGTAACGAAATCCGTATAATCTTCTCAATCATCTTAAAGCGACGGTTGACGCGTCTATAATCTCCTGTGCCGTAAGAAATCGAGTTCATGAACTCATTGTCATGCATAAGACGGGCATAGCTCTCCATGAGCATCTCCTTGCGTCGGACCAGTTCTTCAATCTGCGCATCAGACAGTTTGTCCAGATTTACAGCCCAAGCTTCAAAGAGCGCCTTGCTTACAGGAGAACGTCGGTCACTGAGGGGATAGTATTTGCGAAAGGCTTGGTTGCCAAAGACGCGCGTTGCTGCTCTCATTGCCCGCTTGAACTCTCTTTTGAGCGCTTCCAGGCTGCTTGGGTCCGCCTTCCCCACCCGGTTGATCTGTTGCATTCGGTCACTAAGAAAGGAATCCAGGTCATCTCGGGACTGGTATTCTTCCGGTCCTTGTAACTTGAATGCAAGGAATCTAAGTACGCATTCTCGGTCGGTCATTCGTTTCGGACTGACGCTGCCATCAGTTGCAATCTGAAACTCTTCGGAATTGGCAAGTTCGGCGAGCAATGTAGTAGAGGCTCCCTGATTGAGTGCGTGGCGAATTTCCTGGCCAGAGAGAGGCATGCCGCCTGTGTTGATACGCCTGAAAATGTTGAACTTGACTTTGTGAGGAGTCCCCTCTTGGATCAAATAGAGCATGAGCTGCGTCTCTTCAAGCCGTCTTTGCAAAGGACGCGGCAAGTCGTCGAAGCGTGCGCCATTGTAATCTTGCCAGAACTCGAGGTTTCGCAAGGACAGTTCCTTCGATACCATGAAGTTACTTATGGTAGTCAATCGTTGTAGCCCATCTATGACGAGCCACCTTTCCTCGTTTGATGCGTCAATGTAAAAGGCTGGCAAGGGAATCCGCAACAGCATCGACTCAATTAGACGGCTCTTCCTTACTTCGTCCCAGATTCCCGCTCGACGCTGGAAATCCGGCTGCAGATCAATCTCGTCTGCCTCTATTCGCCTGAGAATGAGATCAACTGTTAAGGGCCTTCTCTCGATTCGAATGAGAGTCGGGTCAAAAGGCTCGACTTCACTTGCTTCGATAACCTCCTCAACTTCGTGCTCAATACCTACGCCCTCGTCCAATGCCCGCTTAAAAACATCATCATATGTGCCGTTCTGTTTGTATATGACCGCTGGCGCGTCTATTGTCATTGATTGACCTCTCTTGTCATCAGCTCCTGGCAGGGAGTCCTTCCTGTTCACTGCCTGCGCAAGGTCACACGTCCAGCACGGTTTTCTGAGCTTCAGTGAGCCGGGCCGCCGTTTCAGGCCGCAGGTAGTAACGTTGATCTGTCTGCTGCGGTGTGCTCCGGCGGCAGAAGTAGCAGTGGAGCGCCCGACGGGGACTGTCGGTCCGGTTGACCGTCCCGCCATGCCAGGTGAAGGCATTGAAGACGTAGACGTCCCCTGCTTTGCCCAAGACCAGCGCCTCGTCCGGGTGCGGCTCCTGCGGGTTGGCCATCGCCTCCTGGGGCACCTTGCCGGACAGGTGCGAGCCTGGAACAAGACGCGTCGCGCCGTTTTCAGGGGTAAAGTCGCTTAGCAGCCAGATCGAGTTGCATACGCTGTAGCGCCGGCGGCCGTCGACGACTGAAGGCGCGAGGCTCGGTTGACTCAGAGAGCCATCGCAGTGCAAGGCCTGCAGCCCGTGTCCTGGCAGTGCCGCGCGGGCGTTGAGCGAGGACAGCCTGAGATCGCCGTCCAGCACATGGGAAATGGCTGCCAGGACTTTCGGGTGCGTCCAGACCAGGTCAAAGAGCGGGTCTTTGTTCACCAGGTTGGCGAGCCTGGCCGTGCCGTCCTCCTGGTGGACCTCTTTGCCCGCCTCCGTTCCTTCTTCGCCTTCCAACGCCTGCAGGCGCGTTCGCAACGCCTCAACTTGCACGGGCGTCAGAATGCCAGGTAGAGGAACGTAACCATCCTGATCGAGTGACCTTTTCTCGTCGCGGGTTAAGGTATGCTCGCGAACGCCGAGCGCGTACAGAGCGGTCTGAATGTCCATCACCTACCTCCCTCTTTCATAACCCTAGCCCAGCCGCCATGCGTCTGTATCGACCTGTTCGAGCTGTCCGCTGACGGCGGAGCGCACGCCCGCGTCGAGTATCGCCATTACTTCCAGATTGAAATCGAGGTCCAGCGTCTGGTGCAGCGGGTCGCCTGTCTGCAGCCGGTGGATGAACTCCTGCGCTATATCCGACCGGTCGGCCGGCAGAGGGTCGCAGTCATGTAACTCGGTTCGGCCTGCGCCCCTCTCTATCCGCACTTTGGGGGCTTCGCCGGGTTTCTCCTTGTCGATCACCAGAGTGCCTTCCGTCCCGTAGACGATCGGCCCGGGGGAAACGCCGTGATCCAGCGTCGTCCAGGAAGCCTCGCACAGGGCCATCGCGTGTGGGAAGCGGACGATCATGGCGGCATTGTCTTCGGCGTCGCCCCATTTGCTATTCAGATTGGCGCGCATGCCCATTACGGCCGTGGCAGGCTCGCCCACCAGCCAGCGGGCCACCAGTGAGCCGTAGCAGCAGTAGTCTAGCATCACCCCACCACCGGCGGCGCTTTGATGCCACCATGTGGCGCCGCGTTCAACGCCTGTCAGTTTGCGCGGGAGATCCTGCCCCCCTTCGTCGCCGCCTGGATGGGAGACGCCCGCTCCCAGCGGACCCAGGTGGCCCCCCCGGAACTTTACTGTCAACACCTGTCCAATTGCGCCGCTGTCGACCAACTCCTTGGCTTTGTGGGAGGCGGGTTGCCAGGTTGTCGGCCAGTTTACGATCAGTTCGATACCGGCAGCGCGGGCGGCGCGGGCCATTCGCAGGCCGTCAGCCAAAGAGGAGGCCATCGGCTTTTCGACCAAGAGATGTAAGCCATTTTGCGCGCAGGCTTCCACCACTGCCGGATGCTGCGCGTTTTCTGAGCAGCAGATGACGATGTCGAGCTTCTCCTCTGCCAGCATTTCCCGATAGCCTTCATACGCCTTCTGAACGCCAAGATCGTCCAGGGCGTGGCGCAAATTCCAGGCGCGTGTATAGTGGGCCTCGCGTATTTCGGGTACGAGCGGTGGCGTGTCCGCGCAGGCCGCAAGCTCGACTTGAGGATGGGCGGCGAAGCGCTCGACCAGATGGTTGACGTGCATGTGGGCAAAGCCGATGACGCCGATTCGGTAGGTTTTCGACATGTGTGGGCCTCCGGTAGAGGGGCTTCAACCTGTGTTCCGTTGGATTCCTTTGCGGCCCCTTTGCGATTCAGGCGCACAGCACAGGAAATTTGATGCGGGCCCCCGCCAGATGGCGACGGCCTGCTTGCGGCGCGGGCTTGCATTGCAGGCGCCTTCAGGATCGGCAGCCTCCTGAAGATCAGAAGGTCGTCCTCAGCCTCTGGGCGGCGCCCGATTGTGAGGAGCGGTAGGCTGCGTCGAAAATCTCGATGACGTGGCGGGCATGCTCCGCGGTTGAAGTGGTGGGGATGTCCTCCCGGATCAAGTCCACCAACTGCATCACATCCTCGAAAACGTGCGCCTCCTCCATGTCCCGATGGGCGCCAACCACGTGCGGGAGCGCGGTTTGCGTGCCGTACTCTTCGTCAATGTCTCGGCCCGGATAGTCGAACGGCTCTCCGTTGAGCATACCGCCGTTGATAACGCCTCCGGTCCCGAATATCAGAGGACGGTCCATTGCGGGAAGTCCCCCCGCGGCAACGCCGTAAACGAAAGCGAACAGATTGTCGCCGAAATCGAGGACCATCAGCGTATTGTCATCCATATCGGTGGGCAACATCTGGCCGTAGAACTCGCGCTCCTTGATGCGCACGCCGGAAAAAGCCGTAACGCCTTGTGCCGGGCCAAGGATGCCGGTCATGGCGTGGAGCCCGTAAACGGTCATGTCGTAGAGCGGGCCCCCGCCGGGCTTGCGGAAGTACCATGCCGGGTTGACGTTGGTCAACGGGTCGTCGCCGCCGCGCACGCGCTCATTTTCGTGGTAGCGCCCAAACGCGGCGCCGGTGACCGCCCAGGTCAGGGTCCCGAGCGCGCCTTCATCGATCATCTCCTTGATGCGCTGATGGCGCGGCCGCAGCATTTCACCGGGACAGGCGACCAGCTTAACGCCTTTGGCCGCGGCCGCGGCGATCAGCTGGTCAGCTTCATCCACGGTCGTCGTCATCGACTTGTTGAAATGCACGTGGAGGCCCGCGTCCACACATTGCATCCCCTGCTCGAAGTGAAATCCGATGGGTGAAGCGATGGAGACGGCGTCCACGTCGCCTGAGTCGAGTAGCTCCTCTGCGCTGGCATAGAAATTGGGCACGCCAAATCTGGCGGCGGCGGCCTCGGCCCTCTCCAGGACCGGGTCGCAAACCGCAGTGACGTTTACCCGGTCCTGCACATCCTCCATGGTCAGGTGCGGCAAGAGCCCGCGAATTGAAATACTGCCGGTTCCTATAATTCCCAAACGTACTTTGTCAGTCATTGTGATGTTCTCTGGGCTGTGTGATCTGTCGGGTTTTGATGAGCGGTAGAGGCGTTCGGAGTCCTTGCGGCTTGCTACTGCCGCCAGCTCGTGCGATGACGCCAGCCGACCGCCCGTTTGAGTTTGTCACAGGACAGTAGCGACTGATGCCCTTCTATTTTCGCTGCCAGAGGAGAAAGGTCGGGGTTTAAGCGGTCCACCAGCTCCCTTGTTGGCTCGAGCGCGGACGTGTCGTCGGCATTGAGGAAATAAAAGTCATGAACGGGCAGATCGGGCGCGGCCTCCATCAGGAGCCGGTGGGCGTCCGCGACATCCTCGCTTCCTACCCAACAGTAGAGCCACGGATTCCAGGCTGTGGCGGGCCTGGCCTCCGCAGCCATCTGCTGGCGCCGCTCCCGCGGGGAGACGCCGGCGATGCGGGTCACATAGGTGCGGATCCCGTAGGCCCGACTGAATGACGCCAGCAGGTCCTCAGCCGCACGCTTCGTAAAACTGTAGGAGTCTTCAGGATAGGTGGGATGCGTTTCGTCAATGGGGAGATAGTCGATCGGGAAAGGTGTGCCGCTGATGCGAAAACCATGCCCCAGGGCGCAGTTGCTGCCGGCCATGACCACCGACTTCACATCGGCTTCAACCGCCGCCTGCATGAGATAGTATGTGCCGAGCAGGTTGCTCCGGATCGTGGCGTCAAAGGGAAGGCCCTCCTCGGCCGCCCGTCCCTGCATCGCCGGATGATCGGTCGGCCACGGTTGCGCGCCGATATGCTGAATGGCGTCCACGCCGGTTACGGCCCGCCGGCAGTCCTCCCAATTGGCCAGGTCCCCCTGGATCCATGGGTGCTCAGCGAACTCGGCGCCGGGGCGGCTGCGAGACATCAACACGAGTTCATAATCTTTCGCAAGCGAGCGGATGACATAGGCGCCCAGCTTGCCGCTTGCGCCGGTGACCAGCACTCTCATCTTTCTCTTTCCGAATATGGGTACGGTCGAGAGGATTTTATCATGGCTCATTGGAGCCAACAAGACGATAGGCCGAACTGGTAAAGACGCGCCCGGCGCAATGACAGCCAGCATTCTGGGGCGTCAACGTCACTTCGACGGCAGGAAGGCTGATGAGCGGCCCGGTGATCAGACGCCCGTCGCGAGAGTCTGGACGGGCGCCTGGTTGCCGACAGCTTTTCTGGGCCTGTCAGGACAACCCCATTTTTGTCAGATTGCGGTAGCTGGTGGCCAGACTCTCGAACGGGTCCCCAGGGCAGATGTCCTGTTCCACCGCGTACCACTCAACATTCGCTTCCCGGCACGCGTCGAGAATTCCGGGCCAGTTCAGATTGCCTTCGCCCACTTCCATCATCAGGTGATCGCGCCACCCTTTCATCGCCAAGTCCTTGAGATGAATGACAGGCATGCGGTCTTTGAGCCGCAGAATCCAGTCGCGCACGTCGCCGCCGCCGAACTGGATCCAATAGGTGTCCAGTTCCGCCTTAACATAGCGGGGGTCGGTCTCTTCAAAGAGAATCTCAAGACCGCATTTGTCGCCGTAGCGAATGAATTCGAAACTGTGATTGTGGTAGCTGAAAGTCAGCCCGGCCTCGTGCAGCGTGCGCCCAACCTCTGTTGCCTGGGGGATAAACTGTCTGAGGCCCTCTTCTCCCGCCTCGATAAAGTGGAAAGGCATGCTGCCCACGGCCACGTGTTTGCATTCCCAGAGGTTATGCTCGTCAATGACGGCGGCGATGTCCTCCTGCAGTCGGGGCCAGGGAATATGCGTAATCACGATTCTCATATTGTGATCATCACAAATCTTTTTGACGTCAGCTGGTGGGATGGGTCCCGTAGCCGAAACTTGGACAGCGGTGTAACCGATGGCGCTGATCTTGGCAATGGTTTCGGCGAAATCTTCGGCAGTTTTGGTAAAGTCCCGCACTGTGAAAAGTTGTGCGGCAAGCACGTTCTGGCTCATTGGTGGTCTCCTCAGGTGAATACGCGGTGTGAAAGCTGTCTTGTTTCAAGCAACAAGTAAACAATGGAATGGCGCAGACGTGCAAGTTGGCGGGGCATCGCCGTTACGCTGCTTTGCTGACGGAGCCAAGGCACTATGGTACAATTTTGTGCATATTTCATTGAATCCGCTTGCAGAATCAAAAGGAAAAATGGACCGCAAACCAAAATGCGCCAGGAGATGACAGACAGGGCAGTCGAAGAAACGCTCGCCGCGCTGCGCCATCGGAGGATGGTCCTGCCTGCGGCGCTATTTCTGGCCGGGCACCGTCCAATGGCCTTTGCAATCGGGCAACTTCTCCTCGTCTTTCAGCCTCTGGCCGCGCTCCTCGGCGGGGACGGGATCGGCGCCTGGGCGCGGCTTCTCTCACATCCGGCCGGGCCTGCCGCGCTCGGAGACAGGCTTACCGAACTCATCGACGAGGAGGAAAATGCTCTTCTCGATCGGGGGTCTGAATCGTGACCTTCTACTCGGACCCGGCGCAGCTGGCAGACGCCTTGCGGCGGATGACTGACACGGCCAACGAGAATGGGGAAACGCCTGTGTTTGCCCTGGGCCTCGGCTCGTTCTATCGAAGCGGCCTGCTGAACCTGCTTGCTCTGGGCCGTTTGGCCCGCCAGAACCTGGGATTGCAGCACCCTGTAATCGTTGCCGGCGGCGAAAGCTGGCTCTGGCTGTGGGCGATGTTGATTTGGCGGCCCTCCGCAGGCGAGAAGCGCTTATCTGCCGGGGCCGGTACGAACTCTGAGGGGTGGCAGGGCCAGAACGACCTCTTTGACAATGCCGGGCGTACTGTCCTTTACGCAGGGGCCGACAGCGCGCTCTATGCCGCCGCATTGAACCTGGCGGAACAACCCAGAACCCGAGGCGCGGCGCCGGCGGGCCTGGATTGGTCTCGAACCCTGTCTTCATCTCCCTGTGTCGAAGGGGCGGATATCGAAGTGTTGCCGGCAGTGGTCTCGCACGAACCTGTGCCCCAGCCTCTGTCCCCGTCGCCGCACGCGTGGATCCATAAAGGAGAGCGCTGGGCAAGCCTTGCGCTGGCCTTGGGTCTTCTACTCGCCGCCTTCTTCGGATAACAGACTGTGTTTTCTTCTCGATCGAACTGGCTCAATCGAATCGGTCTTCTTGTCGTCGCGGCGTGCGCGACCCTGGTTATCTCGGCTCGGTTCGAACTGGGGCTCGCGCCCCCCGCGGCTGCGGCTACGCTCTATGGTTGGGCCCTTCTGCTAGGTGGTTTCGCGCTGCTGCTGGGCATTGCCAACGCAATTTGGTACCACCTTGTCAGGGTTCAACGCGGGCAGCGGGAGTGGGTGTTCAGTCTGCTTCTCCTGATCGTATTCGCCCTTGTCTTCGGCGCTGGTGTATCGTCCCCAGGAGGGTCAGTTGCCCCATTGGCAGAGTGGGTCTTCGACGCGGTGATCGCCCCTGGCCAGGCAACCCTTTACGCCCTGACCGGCTTCTTTCTTCTGAGCGCGGCCTACCGCTATCTGCGCTTCAACAGGCCCGGCGGTCTGTGGATCCTGGCCGGCGCCTTGCTGATGCTGCTGGTGCAGACGCCATTCTTCTATCAGCAATTGCCCGAGGCGCTGGTCGACCTGCTCGACTGGCTTCTCAACTGGCCGGTGATGGCCGCGATGCGGGGCGTGCTCCTCGGCGGCGCGCTGGGCGTCCTGTTCATCAGCCTCCGTCTGATCGTGAACAGCGCGAAATAGTCGGCTCCCGTTGTCCCGACAGCGGATCGGGAAAAAGCGGGCGAAGAGTCGGGAAACAAGCGAACAGGGCGTGGGGGTAGGGGCTGGACAGAGAACTGCCGGGAACCTGCGGATTGCCGATGGACCGGGGCGAAGAAAGGGCTGACGAACGGCAGCGGCCGCAAGGAGAGGCGTCTAGCCGGGACTTTCACGCGTAGAAATCTGATTTGGAGAAGGCCGCGCCAATGGCGACGTCCGACTGCCCACACTGTGGATATAGCAACCCAATTGATTCCGGGTTCTGCCGCCATTGCGGAACGGCCCTCGCGCGCCAGCAACCGCCCGAAGAGCCGGATGACGAATCGCCGCCCAGTTCGAGCGTATCGGCAGAGGACCAGGTGGAAAAATCGCCTGGCCCGGAGGAAGAAAAACAGGGCGAAAGCCCGCCAAGCCGGACGCAGGGGCCAATCAGTGCCCATGCAGAGCCCCAGGATGAAGGAGAAGGCCGCGCCCAGAAAACCGAGTGGGCCCAGGAAGCTGGTGAGCAGGAACCGGAGGCCGACGACGAGCCGCAACCCCTGCTGGGCGGTCTGGAAGGCCTGCTCGACCTTGCCGATACACAGTCGTTTTCCACTGCCGGCGCCGGGAATCCGGACCCGGCATCGAACCCGCCGACTCTGTCCAGAGACCTGACGCTCGACGAAGAGGAGCGGAGGCAGCTGCGGCAGCTCTTTGCCGAGGAGCTGCCTTTGGAGGCCGGCGCCCAACCGGAGCCGCCGCCGGAGGACCAGGCGCAAACGAGGGAGAGAAACCGCCTGCAGAGGCGGCCCTGGCTCGAAGCAGTCCTGTTCATGGGGCTGGTCGGCGCGCTGCTTTGGGGGGCGGAGCCGCACCGCCAAGGACCCGGTCAGCACGCCCTGCCGGGCTTGGACCAGGCCCACCAGCAACTCGATTCGCTGCCGCCGAACAGCCTCGTCCTGGTGAACTGGGCCTATGACCCTGCAACCGCCGGTGAAATGGACTTCGTCGCGCAGCCTGTGGTCGAGCATCTCCTGCGCAAGGAGGCGAAGCTGATTGTGGTCAGCCAGCTTCCTGGCGGGCCGGCCTCCGCGAGGCGGGTCATCGCCCGGGCAGAGGATACTTTGCGGAGGCCGTCGCGCGCCCAGTTCACCGCCAACCAGGCAATCGAAGGCGGCTTTCTTCCCGGCGGCGCCGCCTCGCTGCCGCTCTTGGGCGCGGCGCCGGCCCAGGCCCTGCCGGTCGATCCCCGCTGGGTTGGCCTCCGCGACCGCTTCGACATCGCCCTGCTGGCCGACTCAGGACCTGCGCTTTCCTTGGTCGTTGCGGCTGGTGCGGAGGATGTGCGCCGCTGGCTGGAGCAGGTTCAGCCGTATAACGGAGCGCCTGTGGTGGCTGTGACGAGCGCGGTTGTCGACCCATCCATACGTCCCTACTTGGACAGCGGCCAGCTGGCCGGGCTCGTGAGCGGCTGGGACGGCGGCCGCGCCTACATTCGGCGCTCTGAACGGACCCGAAGCGTTGAGGAACAGGCCCGGTCGTCGCGGCTGGTCAGCGGCCTGAACTGGGGAATCGGCATCCTGATCGCAGCCATCCTGCTCGGCAACCTGGTCGGCCTGACGGAACGGAGGATGCCGTGAATCCGTTCAGCAGCGGCCTGCCCGGACTTCTGCAGGATGCCGGCCTGGTTCTCGGCCTCGTCATTTCACTCGCGATCGGCAGCTATCTGATCCGTGACAGTTTCCTTGCCCGTTTGGGCCAGTACATTCTGGTCGGGGCGGGACTGGGGTATACGGCCGTTCTCGTTTGGGGCAATGTTTTCTGGCCCAGGCTCTTCGCGCCCCTCGTAGCCGACCCGATGGTATGGCTCTCCGGACCGGGGTCTGCGCTGCTGCATCGTTGGCTGCCGCTGGCGCTGGGTCTTCTGATGTGGGGCGGTGGCGCGGAGCTTCTGCGCCGGCCGCCAGGCGGTCTGGGCGCCCGGTACTTCCTCCGTATGCTGGCCGCGGTTCCTGCCGCGATCCTGATTGGCGTCGGCCTGGGCGTCGGGGTGAGCGGCGCCGTGCAGGGAACGCTATGGCCCCAGCTGACCGCCGCGGCGCTGCCTGCGGCGGGTCAGGCGACATGGTTGGTCAGATTGATAACTCTGGTGATCACAGGGGGCGTTCTGATACATCTGCAGTTTGGCCGCGAAGCAGACGGGAGAGGAGTTGGCACCGCGCTGGAACTGTCGACTGGCGCGGCAGAAGCGGCGGCCTCCAGCCAGGGGAGGACCCGCCGCCACCGGATGCTTCTCTTGACTCCGCTTCGTGTTTGGGAAGGCATTGGCCGCCGGGCTCTGTGGCTGGCGGCGGGCATCCTGTTCGCCCGCCTGGCGCTGGCCCGTTTCTCGCTTGCGCTGGCGCGCCTGGACTACTTTCTCTTCGAGGTCCCTCGCAGCGAACTCTGGCAGCTCATTTGGGCGGCTTTGCGAGGAGCAGGCTCGTGACCCGGTTGCGCGGTCAGCCGCCGCCAGTCCAGGGAGAGGGAAACCATGCGCCGCGTCTGGCCGATTTCGCGCCGCAGAGCATTCTGGCGCTGGCCGCCGAGCCGCAACGCGCCGCCGCAGTCTTGATTGAGCCGGTGGAAGGCGTTTACCGGATGGTTGCCTGGCAGACGGTAGAACTCCCTGAGCAGGCGGTCCCGGAAAGATGCGCCGACGCACTGGTCCAGGCAGTGAACCGGTTGGAAAGTCAGTTCAGCATCACGCTCTGGGACAAGGTACAGGACAGGCCATACACATACGCGTCCGGCCCTTCCGCTGGCGAAGGTGTTGGGCAGGCGTTCGTGGTCGCTGATCTGCAGCCTCCCCTGCGGTTGTGGCTGGCCGGGCTTTCCGGCGGCGGCAGCCTTGCCGCCGCCGAGGCGGCGCTTGCCGGGGCGCTGTGCAATCCCGTCGCTACCTATCTGCCCAGCCCCTATCACAGTGCGAACGCGCTGGCAAAGGAACTGCGGTTGCTGCGTCCGGAGGTCATACTTATCGTTGGCGGTTACGAACAGATGGGACGGCGCATTCAGGAGCAGGTTCTGGCCCTGAGCCGCCATGTGATCGAGGCCGCGTCCCTGCTGGCTGCCAGTGACAGGCCGCTGTTCTGCTATGCGGGCAGTAGCCCGTCTGCCGAACCGGTGCTGGCCCATTGGCGGCAGCTTGCCGGCGGAGGCGCTGCGCTGGCCGCGGACAACGTGCTGGCTGCTCCCGGCAACGGAGGCCCAGCCTCTGTGCACAGCATGTTGGCGCAGCTCCACTGGCAGAAATCCGTAGACCTGCCAGCGATGCAGAGGCTGGCAGAGTGGCTCGACCCGCCCTTAACCCTGTCCAGTACCCATTGGGCATTTGCCCAGGGGGTCCGCCTTTGGATGCGGCGGCAACGGCTGTCGGAGCTGCACGGATTCTACGCTGGCGGGGATCGGTGGCTGCACGTCTGGGCGCAAGAGTTTTCGCAGCAGGGAAACGACCGTCTGCGCATCAGTTGTGTGCGGCCCGGCGAGCGCCCTGAAGCCTTGGCGGGTTGGCCCGCGATCCGCCTAGTGAGCGGGGATTGGCCGCCGGGGTGGCCGCGCCCGTCCCGGCCGGCCACTGGCCCTGGCTCCTCGCGAGCGTCGACAATGCCCGCCTACTGGTGGGACCCATTGGGGCTCGTGCCTGTTGTGGCGGGAATCGGCCAGTCCGCGCCGGCAGCGGCGTTGCAGGTGTTGGCGGCAGACATACTTGAAGAGGACGAGCAGGGGTTTCCCGCTGCTTGACGCGGCATCCCGGTTTGTCGAAAATGTAGAGGCCCGTTCTCGCTGTATCTTCCTGACCAGGAATGGGCGTCAACTGGAGGTCCTATGTTGGCGACGTTGCATCAATCGGATGGAAGCTCGGTGAGGCAGAACGACGTCGGTCCGCTCATCCAGTTGCTCAAGGGCTCTCACTGCGTAGAGGTGACTGGATTCAGCAACGTGGGCAAGTCCTCCCTGATGCGGGTCCTTTCACACGCGGATGTCTGGCTGCAGCAGTTAGGGGAGGAGGGCAGCGCGTTTCTGCCGGTGTATATCGACTGCAACCGCATGTTGGAGATGACGGAGCAGGGCTTCTATGAGCTTGTGCTGCGTTGCTTGCAGGAGAGCGGCCCGGTTCTGGCGGGGAACCAGGCCTTGCAGAGCGCATACGAGGCCCTGGTTGCCCCGGCAAACGTTTTTCAGGTGCCTTTGAGCTTCAGCAACGGGTTAACCGCCGCTCTGCAAGAGACCGAGCACAATTTGATCCTGCTCTTCGACGAGTTCGACGAACCCTTTCAGCGGATCGACACGCGGGTCTTCCTCAATTTGCGCGCCAAGAAGGACCGCCATGGCAGCCGGCTCGTCTTTGTAACCGCAACGGTCAGGCCGCTCGCGGCGCTGCGGCCCGGCGACCACAGCGGCGAGTTTGGCGAGCTTTTCACCCACCATCCCTGGCATCTTGCCCCCCTTCCCCGCCATGACGTGGAACGCTATATGCGTGATTTCGCCGCTTTGAGCGGTACCGTTCCCCACGGGGAGGATATCGACTTCGTTTACCAGTGGACCGGCGGCCACCCCGGATATCTGGCTGGCGTCAGCCGAATACTGGGCCAGGCAACCGCGGCGGCGGATCCTAGGGTAGAGAGCGGGCAGGAGCGGTTTGTCTTTCACCGCGGCCTGGTAGAACGGTTCCGAGAGGATTCGACGCTCAGGATTGAGGGGGAGAAGATCTGGAAAAGCTGCTCCACCGTCCAGCAGGAGAATCTGCGTCTTCTCTTCTCCGGACTTGAGCCGGATTCCGCCATCGTGTCCCAGCTGTTGAAACATCATATCCTCATTCAGGAGCGGGAAGAGCTGCGCCTGTTCTGCCGCCTCTTTGCAGAGTATGTTTCGGCGCATCAGTCGAAGGCGTTCACGAATGAAGGGATCTCGGTTGATGGAGTGAGCGGGGACGTGACGATTGGCGGCCGTCGGGTCAGCCTTACCGCGCTGGAATACCGTCTTGTCAGCCTGCTATACGAAAACAAAAACCGTATCGTAGACAAGTACGAGATTGTCGAAGGTGTTTGGGGAGACGAGCATCTGCTGGAGGTTGACGATGCCCGCATCGAGAAACTGATCAGCCGGGTGCGCCACAAAGTGGAGCCGGAACCCGCCAATCCGGTTTACATTGTCACAGCGCGGGGCCGGGGTTACCGGCTGGTTTCGGAATGACCCTGCGCCTCCCGTCGCCTTTCGTTAAACGACCAGGGGACCGGTCAGCGCGCGGCGGAAGTCGCCGCCAGCCCATAAATTTTGTCGGTTCTGTCCTTCGGTCTATACTATGGGCAGTTCGTCAATCGCGGCCCTGAAGGGGCCCGCTTGGCGGTTGTTTTCTGAAAAATGGGAATCCGGTCGCATCCAAGACTTCAAGGTAGAACAGCGCAATGGCCGAAACGCTTCAGGCAGACGAATCCCGGGAATCGCTGAAATTCAGAGGCAGACCGAAGTCGATGGTCTCGGCGGCCGCTTTGTTGATTGCCGGTACGCTAACCTTCACCATGGGAATCGACCGTCTCTTCTTTGTCGAGGCCATCGCGTGGACGTTTCTGATCTGGGGCGCGCTGCTCCTCTACGGCCATGTTATCGATCTTGGGACAGTCTACGAAGTTTCTGACGACGGACTGGTGATCAACAGCCCGCTGCGATTCTGGGCGCTCAACCGCAAATGGGATTGGGGGCACATAACCCGCCTGGACGTGATCGTGCGCAGAACGGAGGCGAGCGAGGGTGACGCCGAACTGCACGTTCACTACACACCGGAAGACTCGACCGTCCTGTTTCGTGAGGACCTTCCCTACATTTCCGGCCTGGCCGAAGAGATCGCCAACCGCGCAGGTTTGTCGCCGGCGCGAGGTCAGGCGATGCAGAGTTTCAATTCATTGCCCCAGGACGAAAAGGGAGCCTATACCTGGAGCTAGGTCTCCCCGGTCTCTTCTCGCGCCCGGCGCAGGCGCCGCCTCTTCTTTTCCCCTAAGACGCCCTTTCAGCAGCAATATCCATCAGATAAACCTGCCGGCCGTTCCCGCCGTGAGCTGAATCGATCGTGATCAGCGACCCATCGGTGTTGGACCGAGGATGCAGGTCGCACCGCCACTCGCCCGCGTACTCCGGAAACGCCGCAAATTCTCCCAGCTCGCGGCGCTGACCGCTCTCCACATTGTACAGATACAACTCCTGAACCCTGCCCCCGTCTTTGGCGACCGGGTAGGTGTCATTCAGGATCCAGTTCCTGTCGGCAAGATAGGTGCAGTGACCGTTCAGTTTCATCACGCCTTTGCCGATCACCTCGACCTCCTGCGTGCCGTCCCGGTACAGATAAAATGCGTCACCGTGTGAAGGATGCCTGGCCCAGGCCAGAATCGTTTCCGGATCGCGCCAGATGAAGTGGGATGTATGGCCGTACTGGTCTACCGGGTAGATGCCGGACCCGTCCGTGGCGGCGGTCATCATCCGGGTATGGAATCCCGAGTCGCCGAAGCGCCAGCGGTGCAGGAAGATGAAGCGCGAGCCGTCGGTATTGAAGAGCAGGTGGTTGAAGTAGTGCTTTGCGCCGCTGATGTCCATGTGGGGATAGGGGATGGCGGCCACCTGGGCAATGGTGACGATGTGGGATGCCTGGCCGGTCCTCAGGTCAACGGTATAGATGCCGGAACTGTCCGGCGCCAGCTGATCGAAATTGGGGTCAGGGATGCCGGCGTAACCGTATCCGGGCCGCATGTGGTTGATACGGCGAAAGTCGGCGCCGATGGCAGTGCGGCCGTCGGGCGAGAGCGTATAGACGGGAAAGCCGATGGTGCGCTTCTCCCCGGTATGAACATCCAGGATGTGGCAGACGAAGCGATCCCCTTCTCGATCGTTCCAGATGATTTCGCTTTCGGAGCCGGGTACCCACTGGAGCATGCATCCCTGCTGCCAGCACCAGGCAGACGTCGTGCCCAGCTCAATCCAGCGGTCGCCGTCGGCCAGATCGATCATCCCGATCCCGATCACGTCCTCTGCATTGGGCGAACGGTGTTCGAAGTCGACCTCCATGGCCAGCGCGTAGCGGCTGGAAGGGTCGAACTGCAGCTTGTCATAGTAGCCGAACCAGTGATGCTTCGGCCCGTTCGTGATTGGGCGCACGCTCATCAGATCTGTCTCCTGGTCTGTGTTTGGGAAACCGCGCTCAGGGTCGATGAGGCCTAGCCGCTGGCTGCCCCCGCGAGGTCCAGCTCTTCGGCCAGATGGCAGGCGACATAACGGCCTTCGGCAACGCCTTGGAGCTCAGGTGTCTCCTGGCGGCAGCGGTCCTGGGCGTAACGGCAGCGAGGATGAAAGTAACAACCGGACGGAGGGTTGGAGGGGTCGGCCACTTCTCCCTCGAGGACGATGCGTTCCCGGTGGCTTTGCGCAGGGCCGGCGACGTGTACGGCGGAGAGCAAGGCCTCTGTGTATGGATGCAGGGGCTTCCGATAGAGGTCATCGGCCTCTGCCAGCTCGACCAGCTTGCCCACATACATCACCGCCACGCGATCGCTGATGTGCTTGACAACGCCCAGATCGTGAGCGATGAACAGGTAAGTCAGATCGAGTTCGCGCTGCAGAAATTTGAGCAGGTTGAGGATCTGCGCCTGCACCGACACGTCAAGCGCGGAGACCGGTTCGTCGGCGATGACGAGGGTGGGGTTGAGAATGAGGGCGCGGGCGATGCCAATGCGCTGGCGCTGTCCGCCGCTGAAGGCGTGGGGGTAGCGGGTTATGTACTCGGGGCGCAGGCCGACGAGTCGAAGCATCTCTACGACGCGGTCTTCCAGCTCGGACCCTTTTCTCATTCCGTTCAGCCGCAGGGGCTCCCCAATGATGTCCAGGAGTGTTTTGCGGGGGTTCAAGGAGGTGTAGGGGTCCTGAAAGATCATCTGCAGGTGGGAACGCACGGGCCTGAGGGAGGCGTTGTCGAGTGTGGCCAGGTTGTAGTCCTCACCCTCTTCGCCGTGGGGACGGAACTGAATGCTTCCCGCCGTTGGCTCGTATAAACGCATGATGAGACGGCCCACGGTCGTTTTGCCGCAGCCGCTTTCGCCGACCAGACCCAGCGTTTCACCCTTTTTCAGCGCAAAGTCTACTCCGTCAACAGCCTTGATGTGGCTTACGACTTTGGAGAACAGCCCTGCTGTGAGGGGAAAGTGTTTTTTGAGTCCATTAACTTCCAGCAATGGAGAGCTGTTTTCAGCGTTGCTATGAATGGCTGGCATCCTCCGCGACTGGGGGTCTTTCCTGGTGAGCATGTTCCGTATACAGGAGGCAGCGCACTTCGCGGCCGTCTTCCAGGGTGATTGGCTCAGGCACGATTTCATCGCAAACGCCTTCGATGAAGTCGGCGCAACGGGGATGGAAGGGACAGCCGCTGAGCGTGCTGTAGGGGTCGGGCACAACGCCGCGGATCGTCTGCAGCCACTCCCGCCGCTGGTCCATGCGCGGCAGCGACTCCAGCAGGGCGATGGTATAGGGATGCTTGGGGTCGCGAAAGATGTCGGCGGCCGCGCCCTGTTCGACTACCTTGCCCAGGTACATAACGGCGACTTCGTCAGCCATGTCGGCGACGACGCCCAGATCGTGGGTGATAAACATGATGGCCATGTGCAGATCGGCCTGCAGCCCTTGCATCAGCTCAAGAATCTGGGCCTCGGTGGTCACGTCCAGCGCGGTGGTCGGTTCGTCCGCGATGAGGAGGCTCGGATGGCAGGAGAGAGCCATGGCAATCATCACGCGCTGACACATGCCGCCGCTGAGCTGGTGGGCAAAGGCGTCCAGCCGTTGCTCTGCCAGTGGAATATGCACCTGCCGCAGCATGTCGACGGCGATCTCCTCCGCCTCTGAGGGAGAAACCTCCTGGTGAAGCAGGATGTTCTCTGTGATCTGGTCTCCAATTCTGTGTACAGGGCTGAGCGAGGCGCGCGGCTCCTGGAAAATCATCGCTATCTCGCCGCCGCGAATGGCGCGCATTTCCGTTCCGGTTGCGGGAAGCTGCAGCAGATCTATGGATGCGCCCTGCCCGTCTTGATCGGGCCGGGAGTAGAGAATCTCGCCGTCCACGGTGTGCCCCGGCGGGCGGACCATGCGCATGATCGAGCGGGCGGTGACGCTCTTGCCGCAGCCGCTTTCCCCCACGACGCCCAGAACCTGCCCGCGCCGAATTGAAAAGGTGGTGCTGTCCACAGCCTTGGCGACCCCTTCCGCCATGAAAAAATGTGTCTGCAGGTTTCGGACTTCAAGCAGCGTGTCCATAGGTTTAATCAAGACTACTGTTCATCTGCAACATGAGGTGATTGAATCTGAAATAGGGACAGGTCCAGCTACAGGTCGGCATAGGGGTCAGCCGCGTCGCGCAGGCCATCACCTATGAAGTTAAGCGCCAGCACTGTCACGACAACGAACATGGCCGGCCACAGAACCCACGGGTGGATAGCGATCTCCACGACCTGCTGGGCGTCTTTCAGCATCACGCCCCAACTTACTGTCGGCGATACCAGTCCCAGCCCCAGGAAGCTCAGCGCGGTTTCGCCGATAATCATACCCGGAATAGCGAGTGTAATATCCACCAGCACGTAACTCATGAAGGAGGGAACGAGGTGCTGCCAGATCAAGTACCACTGGTTTGCGCCGGCCGATTGGGCGGCCAGAACAAAGTCTTCATTGCGCAGGGAAAGGAACTTGCCCCTCACAACGCGCGCCAGTGTCGTCCAGGCGAGCAACGAAAGGATGATCGTGATGCCAAAATAGACTCGAAGCTGCGGCCAGTCTGCCGGCATTGCCGCGGCCAGTCCCATCCAGAGAGGAATCGTTGGAATGGAGCGGATAAACTCGATCAGTCTCTGGATCAGGTTGTCTACCAGTCCGCCGTAGAGTCCTGAAAGGCCTCCCAGTACCAGTCCAATGACCAGGGCAATTGAAACGCCGACCAGGCCGATGGTTAAGGAGATGCGGGCGCCGTACAGCGCGCGACCGAAGATATCGCGTCCAAACTTGTCGCCGCCCATAAGAAAGACCGGACCTATCTCCTCGGCGTTCTCAACGCCGTATAGATGCCAGTCCATCCTGAAGAGGCCCCAGAGCTTGTAAGGGTCACCCTTTACAAAGAACTGGATGGGATATTGCTGGGTGCGGTCTTCGACAAAGTCGCGGGTAAAAGTCTCTTTGTTGGTTTCAATCGTGACCGCGTAGACGAATGGACGGCGCCAGCTTCCATCGTCAGCTCGAATATGAATGTCTCTGGGCGGGAGATAGAGATGCTTGTTGAAGCGATGCGTCTTGTCGTAGGGCGAAATGACCGGCGCGAACAGCGCGGAAAGGTAGAGAAAGGCAAGGAACCACAACGAAAAGACAGCCATTTTGTTGCGCCGGAAGCGAAGCAACATCAACTGACGCGGCGTAAGGAACTGCGTTCTGGATTCGGAGATAGTTCCTTCGGCTTCGAGAAGGTCGGAGAGGTTGCCCCTCTCATAGGGCGACGCGGTAGCGTCGTGCGCGGCCGGCGCACGTGGATTGGCTGCGCTGGTCATGTTGTTCCCCGCTCCCCGTAGCGAATTCGCGGATCGACCCATGCCAGGAGAATGTCTGAGATCAGGGTCCCGATCAAGGTCAGTGTGCTCAGAATCATGATCATGCTCGCGGCAAGGTAAAGGTCCTGAGACATTAAGGCACGCCAGAGCAGAGGCCCCGTCGTGGGCAGATTCAATACGAGGGCCACGAGAACGGTGCCGGAGACGATTTCGGGAAGCCGCCAGCCGATGGTGCTCAGAATTGGGTTCAAGGCCACGCGCACGGGGTATTTCATTGTGAGTTGACCTTCGCGCAGGCCTTTGGACCGCGCGGTTTCCACGTAGGGGCGGCCCAGTTCATCCAGCGTCGTTGCCCGCATCACGCGGATCGTGCCGGCGGTGCCGGCCGTGCCGACAATCACGACTGGCAGCCACATGTGCTTGAGCATATCCCAGACCTTGGCGACGCTCCAGTCGGCGTCCAGATATTCGGTGGAAAAGAGCCCGCCGGCGCTGGCATCGAAGACTTTGATGCCGATGTACATGAAGATGAGCGCGAGGAGAAAATTGGGGGTCGCCAGACCGATGAAGCCGATGAAGGTAAAGACGTAGTCGGCAAGGCTGTACTGGCGTACCGCGGAGTAGATGCCGATGGGGATGGCCATGGCGTAGACAAAGAGGAGCGTGAAAAAGGACATAATCATCGTCAGCATCAGGCGCTCGCCGATCAACCGGTTGACAGGGCGGTCCCAGTAGAAGGACAGGCCCATATCCCCCTGGACGAAATTGGTGATCCATTTGATGTACTGGATGTAACCTGGCTGATTGAGACCGTAGTGCTCTTCGAGGGCGGCGATCTCCTCCTCGCTGAGCTCTTCGCCGGCCGCGGCAAGGTTGGCCACGTAGGTCGTGACGTAATCACCCGGAGGAAGCTGGATGATTGTGAAGCTGACGATCGATATCAGGATCAGGGTCGGGATAAGCTGCAGAACCCGCCGCAGGATGTACTCTCGCATGGCTCCTGTTCACCGCGCTGAAGAATGGCTGTGGATGGCGGCAAAGGCCGGCCGCCACCCACAACTCACTACTTCCTAGCCCTGCTTGTAGAAGAACTGCTCCGGATGGACGGGCACGGCGCGAATGACCGAGAAACCCCATACACCGTCATCTGGGAAATTGGTCAGGTTCTTCTTCATCACAACCGGTTTGGGGATGCCGACGGTGCCGAAGCCGGGCAGGTAGTCGTAGAACCACTCCCACAGCTCGCGGGCGATGGCGACATGCTCCTCCTCGGTGACGGCGTCGATCATCTCCTGCCAGCGGTGGAAGACCCAGGCGACTTCGTCCGGCGGCTCAACAGCGATTTCGCTTTCGGTATCGCCTTTCAGCCAGACGTCAAAGCCTTTGCCCCACGGCACGTTGCACTGTCCGGGGTGGTTGAGTCGCCCGCACCAGACCCAGGTAATGTCGGAAATGTCGCCTTCCCAGCCGGACATCCCCATATCATTGGCCGCTACCAGTTCATTGAGGTGAGAACGGTTGATTGGTCTGATTGACGGGTCGAGGCCGACGGCGCGCCACTGTTCGACGACCAGTTCAAACACATCGAGGACGTCAGCCTGCTCAGTGTCAAGCTGGATGACCCAACTTACGCGAGAACCGTCAGGGAAGAGTCGGAAACCGTCGGAGTCTTTCTCCGAGTAACCGGCCTGGTCCAGCAGATCCATTGCCATGTCCGGGTCGAACTGGGCCCAGTGATCTTCATCGCCCTCCTCGTAGTACTTGGATCCCGGCCAGGCGGCCCACTGCCGCGGCTCACCCAGGCCGAAGTAGACGACGTCGTTGATCTCTTCGCGGTTGATCGACACCGACATCGCGTGCCGTACGTCTTTGTTGTTGAAGAACGCACGAACCTGCGGGTCCTTATGGGTATGGTTGGGTACGATGACGGTCCGGCCGGGGAAGGTCGACTTCCACATCTTGATCTTCAGGTCCGCGGACTCCAGGTTCGCCTGGTACAGCTCCATGTTGGCCAGGTCTGCCTGGCGGCCGGAAAACTCCAGCTCGCCTGCAATCAGCTTGGCATTGGCGACTTCGCGATTGTCGATGACGAAGACGATCGTGTTGTCGATGTAGGGCAGCTGGTTGCCGGCCGTGTCCACCTTCCAGTAGTAGGGATTGCGTTCGTAGGTGTGATGGTCGGGGGCGTCGTCGACGCGGATGAAGGCGGTCATGCCGGGAAGGCCAACCTGTGCGGGAATGGTCGACCCCACGCGGCCCTTATCGCGCAGGAGCTGGTGCCACTCTTCGAATCCGGCATCTTCCGTCATCGCCGCGATTTCGTCGGCATCACCGTGGTCAGGATGGAACTGCTTCAGATAGTGCGCCGGCTGCCACAGTCCGCCCTGCGATCCGGCGTAGAAGGTCTCGTGCAGCACGATCAGGGGATAGGGTTTGGAGAAGGAAAGCTTGATTGTGTAATCGTCGATCTTTTCCATCTCGAGCGGGTCGCCGGCAGCAGATGCCCCTGCCTTCCAGGCGCTTGGCGGACCACCGGGCGCGTACTCTTCGTTGAGCCAAAGTTCATGCCACGAAAACATGAAGTCGTCGGCGCTGAAGGGCGCGCCGTCCGACCATCTGAGCCCCTCGCGCAGGTGGAGTATCTGCTCGGTGGCGTCGTCGTTGAACTCCCAGCTAACGGCCAGGCCGCTGGTGATGGAGGAGAAATCCGGCGCGATGCGCAGGATCAGCTCGGTGCCCATAACAGCCTGTGGATCGCCGAAAAGCGCGTTGGGATTGCCGATGGCGACGCGAGTCGTGCCGCCGTACTGGCCGATCTCGTCCAGCGGCTCGATGACGACCGGGTCGGCGGGCAACCGCTCGTCAACGGGTGGCAGCTCACCGGCGGCAACCCGCTCCGCCAGCAGCGGCGACTCGTTGTATTTGGAAGGCGGCCCGGATTCAGCTGCCGGCGCTTCGGCGGCGGGGGCTTCCTCTGCAGCTTGAGGTTCGTCGCCGCCTGGTGCGCCGCAAGCCGCGGCAACTGCGGCTGCGGCCGAAAGACCGCTCATTCGCAAGAAGGTTCTACGATCCATTCCGTCCTTCATGATGGTACATCCCTTTCGTTTGTGATTGATTACATCAGTTTTCTTCGCATTGGTTTCGTTATAAGGGCTGGGCAATTCGGGGAGTGCCGGTGCGGTCGCTCCAAGAGCCCTTTGGTGTCAGCTGCCAAGTCAGGCAGCGTACAGCGGTTCAGCGTCTGAAACCACAACCTACGCGCCGATTTCGACCGTGGTGTTCAAGACGGTCAACATAACCCACTCCATCATGCCCCGCCAGTACTCGTAACGCTCTTCAGTTGACCCTTGAACGACGACGGAATACAGGTACTGCTCCGCGCAGAAAAGACGGGCCCGGCGCCGGCGCGTTGTGCCATCCTGCAGAAACGTGCATACCCACTCCTGGCACCAGTCTCCGACCTCTTCCAAGACGTCAAGTTTCTCGACCACGCACCCGTCAAGCTGCTTCAACCCTTCCTCGATACCCTCCTTCAGAATAGAGGCTTCCTCCCTCGCCAGCGGCTGGCCCATGTCCTGCACAGTAACTGAGATGAAGGTGGCTTCGTCGGACGGATCAGGATAGAGGCTCACCGCGGGGTGCGGCGTGTCGGTCTCCTGCAGCTGCCACTCGGGGGGATACCAGAAGGAGGGACGGCCAGCCGCGTGCTTGTACATCTTGACGGATGTGAATCGCGGCCTGGCTGAGTTTTTTGTCGCTGTCATAGGGTCTTTTGATTTCGATTGGTTGGGCGGTGACAGGCTGACTATTCTGGAACCAGCATGTACCGCACTAGGACGGCGCAACAGTCATTCATGGAAAGACTCCTCCTGTGTTGCGCCGTCCTTCTGGCACTCATCGATTCGGACTGAACCCGACGGACGCGTTGCCGCTTCTGCCGGATGCCTTCAAGGCGCCGCTCTTTACATGCGATTCTCAGGATCTTCCCAGAAGAGCAGCTGCGGATTCAGGAAGTGCTCATCCTCCAGGCCGTCGTTGACCGGCTGGCCGTCAATGTAGTTAAACATCTTATTCTTCATGATGATCAGGGCAGGCGACTGTCCCAGGTAGCCGACGATGGGGATCTCTTCGGCCCAGATGTCCAGAATCTGGTAGAACAGCTCGTCTCGTCTGGCCGGATCGGGCTCGGCGCTGACCTGGTCCCAAATCTCCCAGATCTTCCAGAGGAAGTGGCCGTCCGGGGGCGGTTCGCCATTGGCGTCGTTCTCGTCTACCTTCCAGCGGCCAAACGCGCCGGCCCAGGGCCGGTCCAGTTCCGTGCCGATCCACGGCGAAGGCGTAAGAATCGGCAGCAGGTCGCGATAGCCGCCCCAGTACACCGCGTCCTGGGTATTGGCCGACCAGTGCTCAGTATACAGGGACCGCTCCATGCCCTTGTAGGTTGCCTTGAGGCCGATGTCGGCATAGTACTTGATGATCGTGAGGACGGAATCTTCCTCCGGCGTTCCCGCCTGTGATGTCCCCTCAATGATGAAGCTGAGCGTTTCGCCGCTGCCGTCTTTCCAAAGCCTGAAACCATCGGAATCCCGCTCGGCATAGCCGGCGTCGTCGAGCAGCTGGTTGGCCCTGTCCGGATCATATCCGGCGTAAGCCTCGGTCAATTTGGCGTAGTATTGGGGAGACTGGTCCAGCGGGCTGTACTGGCGGGGAGTCAGGAGCCCGTCCCAGACCAGTTCGTTCAGGGCTTCCCTGTCAACGGCGAGGGACATGGCAATGCGAACGTCTCTGTTCTGGAAGAGCTCACGCACGCGCGGGTCCTGCGCGCCCTGGTTGGGCGTCACCACTTCGTGCCGGGTCGAAGTGCCGATGATGACCCGGTAATCGCCTGCCTCCTCGTTCTCCTTGTAGAGCGTGAAGTTTCCTGTCTGGATGTGCCGCGCCTGGAAGTCGACGTCGCCGTTAATGACCCGCAGGTTGAAGACATCGTTCGTGTCGAAGAGCCGGTGGGTCACCTTGTCAATATAGGGCAACTGCTGGCCCTCCTCGTCCACCTGCCAGAAGTAGGGATTGCGCTCCATGAGAAACAGCTCGGAGGAAAGCTCATTCATCGACAGCCATGGGCCGATGTTGGGCCGGTCGGGGTTCAGGTACCACCAGTTCCGGTCAACGTAGTACTGATCCCAGGAGTCGACGCCCGCTTCATCGATTTGCGCTTCCAGCCCTTCCCTGTCATCGGTCAGTTCAATGTGGAACTGCTTCATGTAATGGCCGGGGGAAAAGCAATGCGAGCGCGCGACGTCAAAGGCAAAGAGCGGCTTGGCGTGTTCGAAAGTCATCATCACGGTATTGTCGTCGGGAGCCGACACGACCATGGGCACGCGTGGAGTGCCCGTTCCCCAACGAATCGAAACCGCCGGAGTCAGATCTTCGTTGGAGAAATGGTTGTCGTACCACCACGTGAAGCTGGCGCTGTCAAAGGCTGTGCCGTCAGACCATTTCATTCCTTCACGCAAGTGGAAGGTCCACTCGGTGGCGTCATCGTTGGTTTCCCACGACTCGACCATATTGGGGCGCAGGGTCAAGTCCATGTTGTACCATGTGAGAGACTCGTTCTGCATCTTGGTCGGACCCCAGCGGTCAGAGACGCCCTTGAAACCGCGCCGAATTGTACCCCCGTACTTGCCGACTTGCTCGACCGGAACGAGTACCGCGGGGCTCGCGGGCAGCCGTTCATCAACAGGAGGCAGTTCACCGGCGGCCACCAGGTCTGCCAGCATGGGAGCCTCCCTGTACATACTATCCGAGGCAGGCGCGGCGGCTTCAGCGGCGGGGGCCTCGTCTGCGGCCGGTTCCGCGGCCATCTCTTCCTGCGGCTCGCCGCCGGCGCCGCAAGCGACCGCAACCAGTCCGGCTGTGGCTACGCCGGAAATACGCATGAACTCGCGCCGGGAAATCCAGTTGCTGCTGTGCTTCAGGCTTTTCATCCGTTTTCTCCTTGTGTGAGAGTCGTTTCACGTTTACTCGTACTGTCAGTCGAATACGCGCTGCTGCAACGTTCAATGTCCGTGCCGCTAAGGTTGCGCCCAATGCCACAGGCGCGTCCTGTTGTAGCCGATTAGTTCCAGCTTGCCGTCGCCATTCGTGTCCGCGATGGTGAACAGCGCCCGCACGCCTGTATCGCCGTCGTCAAAGCGGTCCTCGGCATAGGTGTGGAGCGGCATGTCCAACTCCTGGATGACATTTCCCTGACCGTCGATCAGCTTGGGCTTCTTCCCCTGGCATTCGGCAAAGATCACATCGGCCTCGGCCCCGGCTAACCGGATGGTCGTGCCGTAGCCGGCCTTTTCCATGCGCCAGATCTCGTTCCCGTTGCAGTCTACAAGATAGCCGCGAAAACCGATGTGGGCATTGTCGCCGTGGAGGCGGCGCTCGGTAACAAAGAGCTGCTGCCCGTCCATCTCCGGCAGGAAATTGCCGACCGCGCAGGTCTGGATATGCGTGCCTTCAAAAATCCAGCGGTCTTCGCCGGTGGCCGCGTCGAGGACGACCAGGTCTTTGCCCGCGACCATCAGGAGTTCGGGCCTGCCGTCTCCATCGATATCATGGACATGCAGGTGATCGACGTGGGGCGCGCGTGTCATCTCCTCGAGATGGGGTTCGAGGTCGGGTCGCCACCAGATCTTATGGCCGTCGGCGCGAACGCAACAGTAGCCGATGAAGGCCTCCTCTTTTCCGTCCCCGTCGATGTCGTAGAAGTCGTGTGAGTGCCCGGCCCCGCCGTAAAAGTGGCAATTCCAGAGACAAGTGAGGTCGTCGGCGTAGATGTAAATGGGATTCACGAAGGTGGAGACGAGAATGTCCCGCCGGGCGCCGAGACCGCGAATATCGCAGAGCTGCAACACGCAGTTGGGGCCGGTCTCGACCTCCTTGCGGTAGTAGCCGCGGTCGCCTTCGAGGATCCTGAGATAGCTGCGGCCATCGCGCTCGGTTACGTAGATGATCTCCTGCCTGCCATCGCCGTCAATGTCACTGACTGCCGCCGCAACGTCGTGCATTGCCCAGTGGCCGGTACCCAGGGGCGCCCCCTCCTGCCACATGACGTCGCCATCGAGCTTCATGGCTGTGACGCAGTGGACCTGCTTTTCGTGGCGGTAGCCGCCGGCGGACATGCGGGGAATGTGGCAATCGCGCGCCTGAAAGAAGACGGCCTCCAGTTCGCCGTCACCATCCAGGTCCCCCAGGCGCATTCCGGTGTCACCAAACCCGGTGGTATCAACTTCATTGGCAAGGCGGAATGGACTTGTCACGGGGGCCTCTTTCTTATATGCCGGTGGAATCCTTCTTCATGGTCTTAACGAGACGGGATACTTCGAGGCAACCGAAGGAGCTTGGAACTCGCCATTTCAGTCGAAAAAGCAGGGCTGGTTGCCAGGTAGACTGCGTCATTCTAAAGGAAATGTAGAGGCTCGTCAATGCCGCGAAAAAGCAGGGGCTTGCGGTCCAATCTGGGACTGTCAACTGAACCGCGTGCCAGGACCCAGTCGCTTCGCCCAACGATAGCTCGAGAACCGCCCCTCGCCCACAAATCAAGACCCATCCCCCAAATCCCCTAAATCCCCCCAAATCCCCGTTCAGACAAAATCCCTCACGTCAAAGAGATACATCTGGCGCCCGTTTCCGGCGTGGGCGGAATCGATCGCGACTTTTGAGCCGTCCGGGCTTGAGCGGGGATGGAGGTCGCAGCGTAAGGAGTCAGTATAGGCAGGCGGCGAGTGAAACCGGCCCAGATCTATGCGGCGGTCGGTCGGAACGTGGTAGAGGTAGAGCTCCTGAAGACGCTGTCTGCCTTGCGGGTAGGTGTCGTTCAGAATCCAGTCGTTGTTCGTCAGGTAGGTGCAATGCCCATTGAGCGGCATCTTCTCTTTGCCAACGACCTGATCGGGCCCATGCGCGCCGTCGCCGGCGTTGGGGAACAGATAGTAGGCGCCCCCATGCGAAGGACGCCGAGACCAGGCCAGAATATGGGAGTCGTCGCGCCAGATCAGGTGCGACGTGTGGCCGGAGTGATCGACCACCTTCAGATCAGAGCCGTCCGCTTTGGCGGTCAACATCCGCGTGTGGAAGGGCCCGCCGGCGAGACGCCAGCGGTGAAGAAAGAGAAAGTGGGACCCGCAGGGATTGAAGATGAGGACGTTGAAATAATGCTTGGCCTTGCGGATGTCCCCATGCGGATAGGGGATGGCCGCCACCTCAGCCAGGCTTACGATCAGCCTGCTTTCGCCGGTGCGCAGGTCGACGTCCCAGATGCCGGTTTCCTGCGGCGCCATCACATTCTCCCAGGGGTCGGGGATGCCCATGTAGCCGTAACCGGGGCGCATGTCTTCGAGGCGGTGAAAGTCGATGGACAGGGCGCTGCGGCCGTCCGGGCTGAGAGTGAAGACGGGGTGGGGCAACGTCCGCTTGAGGCAGGTATCGACATTCAGGACGTGACTGACGAACCGGCCGTCTTCCCTGTCATTCCAGATGACATTCTGTGCGGATTGGGGAATCCACTGCAGCATGCAGCCGGCCTGCCAGCCCCAGGCCCGGCTCTCCCCCAAATCGATCCAGCGGTCTCCGTCGCACAGGTCGACCATCCCGATTCTGATCACATCTGAGGGGGTCGGCTCGCGATGCTCAAAGTCGACAGCCATACCCAGCGCATAGCGCGCGGCAGGGTCGAACTGAAGCTTGTCGTAGTAGCCGAACCAGTGAAAGTTAGGCCCTGTGGTTATCGGGCGAAACTCGATCATCCCCTTCTCCCGCAATTCATGCTCGGCAGCCAGTTGGCTATCGCAAACTCAATCTTTCCGTTCCTGCCCAATACGCGCAACCCAATGTGATGACGACTTAACTCCCCACAATGCCTGACACATCCATCACATACACCTGGCGGTGACCCTCATGGATCGAGTCGAAGCTGACGTGACGTTCGTCGCGGCTCCAACGGGGGTGCAGGTCGCAGCGTATCTCGTCCGTGAACTGCGGCGGGGACAGGAAGCGCCCCAAAACGACCAGGCGCTCTTCGGCCATGTTCCACAAAAGCAGGGAGCGCAGGTCATTCACGTCCGGGTATTCATCGGTCAGCAACCAGGAGCCATCGCGGTTGAAGTTGCAGTGGCCGTCCCTGGAGAGTATGTCGGGCCGCACCGACTCGTACTCACCGGTGACCTCGTTGACCAGAAAGAAATGCTTGCCCTCTCTCTTCGTAATCCAGCCGAAAATGACCTCGTCGGTCCGCCAGTCGCAATGCGACGCGCCGAGGTCGGTCAGAATGCGGATGTCTCCGCCCGTCAAGTTCATCGTCAGACAAACCGTCTGCCTGGCCCCCTCATCGTCCCAGTAGACCGCGACGAACGAAACCCGGCTGTCATTACGGTTGATGAACGGATGGTTGAACCAGATCTTGCGCTTCTGAATCTCCGGAAAACTGCTGAGAAACTCTCTCGCGTCTTCATACGAGAACAGCAGTTTGCCCTCGCCAGTTTCGGTATCCATGATGAAGAGGCCGTCGTCGGCAGGATGTTTCTGGTCCGCATTGGGGTCAGCCAACCCGGCATAGCCCACCACTGGCCGCATGTCATGGAGCCGGGCGTAGTTCAGCCCCAACGCCGTGCGTCCATCTCGCGTGAGCGCAGCAATTGGATAGGGCAGCACCCTCTTGTTCCCGCTGTGAATGTCCTGGAGAACGCTGACAAAGCGGTCGCCGTCGCGCGCGTTGTACGTAATCACGCGGTCCGGCGCCGTGGGCAGCCAGTGCATCATGCTGCCCTGCTGCAAATTCCAGGCTTGCGTTTCGGCAACGCCCTCGAATTTCCCCGTCTCCATTTCCACCAGCCCGACCACCGCACTGTCCCCATCAGCTGGCGGCCGGTCATGGAACTCCGACTCCAAACAAAGATGGTACTGTCCACTGGAGTTCCAGGGGCAGATGCCGTAGTAGCCAAAGAAATGGTGCTTCGGCCCCTGCGTGATCGGCCTGGCGACAGGGTTGTGATGAGTACTGCCCATAATCTCCCTCCTCGGCTGTTGCCTGTGTAAATTCTGGGAACCAGAGGCCTGAGCCCTGGCCCGACTCCGCCTGCCGCGACCCGCAGCCTGGCATCCGGAGCAGGCAAACGTCTGGCCAGAGGCGCGGCCATCTCCGGCGCGCCAAGGGCCGCCTTCAGTGCGGCTTCACCGCGATACGCACCGGACAGGTTGGCTGCAGTTAGGATAATACGTCGGTCTCGGTCCACAGCTGGAAGCGGTCGAGGCGCCGGGCCGCCGTCCAAGTGACCAGCAGACGAATGAACATGCCGTCAAACGCCCGTCCCCCCAGTCCCTGTCGCTTGCAATAGGCGTCGCGGGGTGAGACCCGCGCTTCGTCCCCGATCCGCTCACAGATAAATCCACCTGTGCTGGAGCGATTCAACGGCGTAGCATCGCCTATTCGGAAACGGAGCGTCAATCTCCGGCAGAGGGCAACTTCTTCTGCCTCGCTGGTCTTGCCAAACACCTCGAGACCGGATCCTTATCCCTTTTCCCTCTTAAACCGGTAGCACCCGACACCTGGGTGGCCGCTGCGCCCCGCGACGACAATTGCACGAATGAGCAGGGTCCCGATGTACGTAAGGCGCGGGGTTGCGGGCGCGCCTTCGGACCTCCTCTGTGGAGCCGTGTATGCACGTTTCAGTGCAGTTCTGCCGGCGGCCCCCAACCCCGACTGATGCGTCCTCCTTGTCCCTGACAAGCAGGACGGCCTATCCCCTATGTACCGTCTTCTCCAGCGCGAATGAAATACTGTTCCATCCCCGTATTCGAAGGCGAACGCGGCTGGTCATCGAACATGCCATCCTCCGGCACATTGCGGAAGTAGTTCTTTACGATCACTGGCTGCGGCGGAGCGGTTGTAACGCCGATTTGCCACAGATTCTCCATGTTGAGTTCGAGGATTTCACGGAACAGCGCGCGCTGAGTCTCCTCGTCCACCGTAGTCTTAATCTCTTCCCAAAGTTCGATGGCCTTCAGAATGTCACCGGTAGGCTCAAATCCCTCTTTGCCGCCGCTGTTGTAATAGTAGGCATAGTGCCGCAGTGCATAGTTGTTCACGATCGGCACGAATGAGCGCGGTTCAATGAAGGGGTTCCATTCGCCGCTGCTGTGCCATACCCCAAGGTCAATCTCATTGGCGTCGAGGCGCTGCCCGAAGAGACTGCGGTCGATTTCCGAAACGATCAACTCCAGCCCGATATCCTTCCATTGCGAGGTCAACAGTTCGGCAATGTCGCCCCAGGCGGCAAAAATCGCCACATACTCAAACACCAGGCTGAGCCGCTCTCCGTCGGGGCGCAAGCGGTAGCCATCGTCGTCCCGCTCGGTCAATCCCATCTCATCCAGGTATGCATTGGCCCGGTCGGGATCATACTCGGTCATACTCAAGGCCTGCGGTTCCCAGTAGACCGGCGAGTTCTTGGTCGGGGACACCTGGGTGGGTTCGGTTTGACCCAGATAGACGGCTTCGTTGATGTCTAAGCGATTCATACCCAATGAAAGCGCATAGCGGAACCGCTTGTCCTGCACGATTTCTCGCAACACCGGATCTTTGTTCGTGTGGTTGAGATGCAGGACCGTATCCGTTACCTGCCCTCTCTGCCACAGCATGACGCGGTAGTTGCCCCGCTCCATGTTCTCCATGAATAAAGGCACGTTGTCAAAGGTGATATGCCGCAGTTGCATGTCCACTTCGCCCTGGATCGCTCGCAGATTCAACTGGTCCTTCCCGTCCACCAGGCTCCAGTGGATGCTGTCGATGTAGGGCAGCTGGTTGCCTTCCGGATCGACCTTCCAATAAAAGGCGTTTCGATCGGCGACCAGCGGGTCACTGTGAGAAGGCGTGCTCAAATTCCACGGAAGATAGCTGGGCGTGTCCGGATTGCGCCTGGTATCCGGCTTCGTGCCGAACAGCTGATACCAGTGCTCCACACCCGCGTCCTTCATCATCGCTTCCAGTTCGTCCTTGTCGGCATACTTGACGTGGAACTGTTTCAAGTAATGGGAACAATATCTGGCAAAAGCGTCCCCCCAGAGTGAGCCGAGCACATTGATGAACAGTGCATAGGGTGCCGCAAACTTGAATTCGAGCGTGTAGTCATTCACCTTCTCAATCACACACGGCTCACCATTGACGACAAGCCAGTTGGGGAAAGAGGAGGTCAGTTCATCATTGAGGAGTACATCCTCATAATAAAATAGGATGTCATCGGCCGTATAAGGTTCGCCGTCGGACCATTTCATCCCCTCGCGCAAGTGGAATGTGAACGCCGTGCCGTCCTCCGATACTTCCCAACTCTCGAAGACATTCGGGTTTATCTGCGTTCCGTCTTTGTTGTAGCGAACAAGATGCTCGCCGCCAACCTTGCCCCCCAACTGATTGTCGCTGGCCGAGGTCGCCAGACGGTTCCAAATCCCACCGTAATCGCCAATCTCCTCTTCGGGCGTTATGACCAGCGGTTGCAGCGGTAACCGCTCTTCCACCGGCGGCAAACTGCCGTCTGCCACCATCTCCGCCAGCATCGGCGCCTCGTTATACTGCGAAGAAGCCGCAGAAGACCCAGCAGCAGACTCCTCAGACGCCTCCGCGGCGGCTGGAACATCATCTTCCGCCGGCGGGCCGCCGTCCGCGCCGCACGCCACCACCACGACACCTGCAGCCGTCAACGCCGACACGCGCATGAACTCACGCCGCGAAATTCTCCTACGTTCTCTTTTCCCCATGGTCTACCTCCTGGAGCAGTGTTAAGGACTGAAATGACGACGATTCGGGAAAATACCACTTTCACTCGCGAGACGCCTGCGTCCCAAATGCTAAACGTGCTTCACGGTCCTGCAGACCACCATGCTGTGCCGACCGCGCCCAATGCCTTCAAAGCAGTCGGATTGAACCAGATTCCTCACGGTCGATCGTATCATAACCAGAGCGGCGGTTCAAGCGACTGAAACCGCCCCCAGTGCAATCGCATCCCGTCAGCGCCGGTTCCCTTCAATACCTCCAATCGACGCCTCCGCCTTGGGGTCAGTTTCAGACAGGCGCGACAATACTTGGCCAGTGACCTGCAGACTTTCCGACGCGCACGCCTGTGGCCCAGCGCCCGAATTCTGAAAATCTAGGAATCTTGTAAATCCTGCTCCCGCCTTCGCCCTTTTTGGCGCTCCTTAGCGCCACTTCTCGGATCACCGCTCATACAATTGCCGCCAAATTGACCCCAAATTGCCCCTTGACACCGCGCTTAGGATCAAGTACACTTGTTCGATGTTGGTCATACATTCCCTCGCGTCTGTATAGGTTCCCCGACCCCAACCTATCGCCCCGCCCGCGCCAGCCAACCGGCCGGCCGTTGGGCAGCACCCTGTAACAAGGAAATCACACCATGAGACATTCCCCCGCGCACTCGCACACCATCACGCAATCCCTCTGCAAGGGCGTCCGCAAAGACGGCTCCCCCTGTCAGGCAGAAGCGCACCGCGACCTGGACGGCTACTGCGTCGCCCACGGCCCCGCCGACAAACTGCGCGTCTGGCGCGTCAATCGCGGCAGCCTCAGCATCGCGACCAGGATCGACCGGCGCGTCCCCGAACGCTTCAAAGAGATCATCGAGCTCCTCACCGAAGGCATGACCGCAGTGCGCCAGGGCATGCTCAGTCCCTCCGCCTACAACGCCATCTGCAATGGCGCCAAAGAACTGCGCGCCTACTACAAGCTCGCCGACGAAGAGATGGAAGAAATCCGCGCCGAAGAGAACCGCGCCGCAGCCATGGCCATGGCCGGCGGACATGGCGACCTCAACATCCTCAACACCTCCGCCGCCATCTCCGAAGAGGAGAACCGGTACAGCCTCGAATCGTTCGCTGCCCAGGGCCTCGCAGAGCTCGAAGAGCCGTCCGACCCCGACGAGCCCGCGACAGCCGTGCTCACCGAAGAGGGCAGACAGCGCTTTGGCATCCGTCCCCAGTCCTCCTACACACAGGAAGACCTCGACAGCCTCAGAAACGACGCGCTGCAATACCGCTTCTCCAGGGAAAACCTGCCATACCTGATCGAAATGACCAAAGAGATGCGTGACGAGATGGAAGCAGCCCGGACTGCGCTCACCAGCGGCGCCGAAGACGCCCCCGAACCCCTGCGCGACCCCCTGACCGGACAGCCCATGGACAGGCTGCCCGCCCGTGCCAGGACCGGCGTCGTCCCCGAAACCGGCGAAGTCGAAACCGACCCCGAAGTCCTGGCCGACCAGGTGCGCCAGGCCGAGGACCTGATTCGCCTCCTCGAGAACCTCTATCAGAATGACGAATACGAAAAGACGCAGGACGAACTTCACAACCCGGACGCCCCCAGTGGCGCCGTAATCAACCACCAGCCCGTTCCAACCTCCTGACCTGGGAAGGTTGAAAAACAAATAGCATATAACGAATCTCTGCCGCTCCTACCCGCGGCAGCGTAACCCCCTACCCACCATCCCGCCGCCCCACCCGCCGCTACGCCCATAAACCCACCCAACTCCCCCCTCAACCCCTCGTCGGAGGCTCATTAACGCTCAGACATCGCCTATTCATCACAGGACCTTGCCCAGACTCGCCCATCCTCGCGTCCCTTCGCGGATCCCCGCCCTCTTCCACCCCCAGTCACATACGGATCTCTCGCAAACGCTCATGCAACGCTCACAAACACTCGTAAACACTCGCAAACGCTCACGAACACTCACGAACACTCACGAACACTCACGAACACTCACGAACACTCACAAACGCTCACGAACACTCATGAACACTCAAACCAGTTTCCGCCTGCCTTTCTACCGACCTTCCCCTTATCACGTCGGAAAGGCGGATTCGCTGAGGGACTGCCCACCAATGAAAAAGGCGCCCTTCTAATAAACCAGGGCGCCTGATGTGGTAAATTCGGGGCCAAAAAATAAGGAGCACGCGTCAGCCAATCACGTCTCGGTCATCAATCCCAGGAGCGTCCTGACGGATCCGAGCAATGCACGACGAGCGGCGGGCCGAGCTCCTCGATCTCAAGCCTGACAGTATCCCCGTCCTGGACAGGTTCCAGTCCGAAATGGTGGGTGCCGGTGGCAACGACGTCACCGGGCTGCAGAGGCAGCACGTTGGTCACCTCAGCCAGCAGTTCGGGGATGTGTCGGTCCATGTCGCTGGTGGAAATGTCGTGGCGCTTTTCGTCATTGACCCAGAGGCGGACGTTGAGGTCGTTGGCGTCCGAGACTTCATCGCGAGTGACCAGGACAGGTCCCAGAGGCGCGAAAGTATGCCACGACTTTCCCAGGAAGAATCCGCCCGGCAGTCCTCTGGCGGAGACATCGATAAACTGGGTATAGCCGAAAACATGGTCCATCGCGTCCTCGGCAGCGAGATAGCTGGCCGCTTTGCCGATTACGATGGCCAGCTCCGGCTCGAAGTGAAAGACGGTCGCCTCGGCCCCGGGCAGCACGACGGTCCCGCCGTGGCCTAGCGCGGCGTTGGGCGACTTGAGGAAGGCGTTGAACAGGCCCCGCTCCGGCTTAGCGGGTTCCAGGTAGTTGCCGGCAAGACAGACCAGCTGCCCCGGCCTGGGGATGGGCGGCCGGCACGTGACATCGTCCAGAGAGACGCCGGTGGCTGATGCGGCCGCATCCTGGATGCGGGGTTCGACGTCGGCCCAATCGCGGATCAGCATCTCCATCATCTCCTGCGGAGTGTGATGATCGCTGTCTGCGACCGCGGCGGACACGTCCAGAACCTGGTCGCCGCGCCAAACACCCAGTTTGTAGTCGTCGAAAAGCAGAAGTCGCATTGTGGTTTTCCTCTCTGATACTTCCGTTGGTTGTTGAGACGCCCGCCGGCTCGGGGCTGACAACAGGAAAGAGCCGGCAGGAAAGTTGCGTTGAGTCGGTGGTCTGCCCAAAGATGCCATGGCAGCAACTGTCGTAGCGCCAGGTCGCGCCGGGCCTATTGTACCAGAATGGGCAATGCTGGAGAATTGCGGTTTCGTCTGGTCTCAGGCGGACCGCATTCATGATTCAGAGGCGGCCGGCAACGGGCGACTCAGGGTCGGCGCTGGAAACAGTCCGGCCAGCAAGCGGGCAATACATCGCTAGCCGGCTTGAGACAGATTCAGTGAGAGTCTCTTTCGTCTTCCCGGGCCTGCGTGTGCGCCATTCGAGGGAGGATGGCGCACACGCATGATGCTCCGCCGCGCCGGCCTGGAGATGACCGATTGGCGAAGGGCCGGCAGCTACCTCGCGAACGAAGCCAGGAACTGAATCACAGAATCACGTCTGCAATGTCCCTCCCTGCGCCGAACTGCCAGCCTGCCCGCCCCCTGTAAAGCATTATATCAGACCATTTGTTCTATTGCCAATATAGAAATGGAGCGGGTGCAAGCCATAGGCACTGAATCCGTAGGCCGGTACCTTTTCAATCGCGACTTAAGCAAAGCGCGAATAAGTGAAAATCGGCTTCAGAAAGTTGAATCGCAAGCAGAGGGCCTCTCGGCGCATCCCCGTCCCAATCCCACTAAACCACCGTCCTGACAACAACCCATCCCCCTAATCCCTTGAATCCCCCCAAATCCCCGTTCAGACAGAATCTGTGTCCCAAATCCCCGTTCAGACAAAATCCCCGTCCCAAATCCCCGTTCAGACAAAATCCAGGTCGCGTTGTGGCACTCATCATCAAAACGCAGTACAATCTTGAAGTGTCCGCCCGTCAAACATCGGTTGGTCCTATTGGCTAAGGCAACGGTCGGCGCGGGCGACGGAAAAGACCTGACGACCGGTCCCGTCGAAAATCCATGTGAGGCTGGGCGCATACCTCCCGGTTTCCAGGAATCACTTTTCATTGCGGAGGCTCTCAATGCGGATCACCGACCTCAAGTGCGCGATTCTGGGGGGCAGTCCTGTTGTTCGCATCACAACCGATGCCGGCATCGAGGGCTACGGACAGGCCGAGCACTTCAAATCGTATCTCAAGCCCCATGTCCTCTTCTATCGCGACTTCATTCTGGGTCAGGACCCGACCGATGTGGAACGGGTCATGTTGCGCATTCGCCGGCTGGGGAGCTTCAAACCCTGGGGCAGCGCGGTCAGCGCAATCGAAATGGCCCTGTGGGACATCGCCGGGCAGGCCGCGGGAGTGCCGGTCTACAAACTGCTTGGAGGAAAAGTCCGCGACAAGGTACTCGTCTACAACGGGGCGCGGCGGTTCCCCATGGCGGGCCAGGAGCCCGAACACTATGCGGAGAATATGGCCCGCATGGCGGAATCCAGCGAGGGCTTCGCCATCATAAAACAGGGCATCGGCTTCCACAGCCGCATGCCAAACCAGGTAGAGGACTTCTACTACGGGGAGCGTCTCGACGTTCACCATCAGACGGAGCGCGGCCTGCTCACGGAGAAGGGCTTGAAGCATGTCGTCGCCTGCGTCGAGGCGATGAAGGATGCCCTCGGTGACAGCGTCGGCCTGGCTCTTGACTGTGGACCCGGCTGGACTGTACCGGACGCCATCCGTTTGGCGAAAGCGGTGGAGGGGCTGCACATCATGTGGCTGGAGGATACCATCACCGGCGACTACACGCCGTATGTGCTCGCGGAGCTCTACCGCGAACTGACGCGCAGCACCTCGACGCCGATCCATACAGGGGAACAGATCTACCTCCGCCAGCACTTCAAGCCGCTCTTCGAGATGCAGGCCGTCAACATCATCGGGCCGGACCCGGCCGACATCGGGGGCATTGCGGAACTGAAATGGGTGGCCGAGTACGCCGATCTTCACGGGATTCTGATGGCTCCCCATGGCACGGGGGACGGCCTGATCGGGCTGGCCGCGCTCGTCCAGGCAGCCGCGGCAATGCCCCGCAACTACATCGCGTTCGAGTACCCGGTCGGTCGCCCCGAATGGTGGTATGATATTGTCGACGGCCTGCCCGACCCAATCGTCGAGAACAGCTACATCACTGTCTGGGACCGGCCCGGTCTCGGTGTCAGCTTGAACAAGACCGCAGCCAGCAACTACCTGGAGGCGGATGATAAGGATTTCTTTAACTGAGCCAAGGAGGCGCCAACTCATGTCCACCACTGACATCTACGAGACCCTCGGCATCAAGACCATTATCAATGCCGGCGGCCACATGACCATCCTGGGCGGATCTGTGCTCTCGCCTGAAGTGCGCGCGGCGATGGAGTCGTCCAACACGGCCTATACGCGGATGGACGACGTGTTTGACGGCGCGGGCAAGGCGATCGCCGAAATGCTGGGGACTGAAGGCGGGCTGGTTACGTCGGGATGCTATGCTGCGCTGGTGCAGGGGGCGGCGGGGATCCTGGCCGGAAATGACCCGGAACGAATTCGCCAGTTGCCTGACACGACCGGAATGAGAGACGAGTTTCTCATTCAGAAGCCGACCCGTTACCGCTACGATCGCAGCGTCACGGTTCCGGGCGGCAAGCTGGTTGAGGTCGGAGACGATGACAGCTGCACCCCCCAGCAGCTGCGGGACGCGATCGGGCCGCAAACAGTGGGCATTCTGTATTTCGCGGCAGGTGAACGCTTCCCGAATACGGTTTCGCTGCCAGACGCCATCGAAATCGCGCACGCGGCCGGCCTTCCCGTCCTGGTAGACGCGGCCGCCGAGATATACCCGCTGGAGCGAATGCGGCGCGTCGCGACCAGCGGCGCCGACCTGGTCTGCTTTGGCGGCAAGTACCTTGGCTCAGGAAACTCGACCGGCATTCTTTGCGGCAATGGCGAGTATGTGAGCAAGGCGCGGCTCAACGGGTTTACCGGCTTCGAGACGGGCAACAACAGTATCGGCCGCGGCTACAAGGTCGACCGCCAGGAGGTGATTGGCACCACGATGGCGCTTCGCCACTGGTTGGACACTGATCACGAACAGCGGCTGCAGCTCCAGTCGGAGCGTATTGCGCAGATTGCCGACGGCTTGGCAGGGATTCCCGGTGTAAGCGCCAGAAATATGTGGGAGCAGGACGGGGAAGGTCCCTGGATGCGGCTGGATGTCAGTTGGGATGAACAGGCCAGGGGACGGACCGCTGAACAGGTCAGCGAGGCGCTGCAGAACGGTTCGCCGGCAATCTTCTGCCGGTCTGATACCGGCAGCCTGCACATTGCCGTCCATACGCTGGGCGAAGGCGAAACTGAGATCGTGCTGCGGCGGCTGCGGGAAGAGCTGGCTTGACAGAGCCGAATAGAAGGAAAGGCGCCATGACCAAAGCAAAGCCCGGACGGCATTTCCTGCAGATACCCGGCCCGACCAACCTGCCCGAGCGCGTCAGACAGGCCCTCTCTCGCCCCGCGATGGACCACCGGGGCCCTGACAGCGCAAGGCTGGCTCAACGTATCCTGGAACGCCTGCAGCCGGTCTTCCAGACCGGGGGTCCGGTGATCATATATCCCTCATCTGGCAGCGGTGCATGGGAGGCGGCGCTGGTGAACACGCTTTCCCCTGGCGACCGCGTGCTGTTCGGTTCAAATGGGCAGTTTTCCACAAACTGGCAGAGAGTGGCAGCCGGCGTGGGCCTGACTGTGGAGGAGCTGCAAGGCGATTGGCGCTGCCCGGTCGATCTGTCCGCGCTTGAGAACCGGCTGGCGGAGGACCGGGGCCGGGAGATCCGGGCGCTGGCCATCGTACACAATGAGACTTCGACCGGCGTTGTCAACGACATAAAGGGCGCGCGGGCGGCGCTCGAACGTACCGGCCATGACGCGCTCCTGATGGTAGACGTGATCTCCTCATTGGGCGCGATGGAATACCGGCATGAAGCGTGGGGCGTGGATGTGACCATCGCCGGTTCGCAGAAAGGTCTGATGACGCCGCCTGGCCTCGGATTCAACGCGGCCAGCCCCAAAGCGCTGGCCGCGAAGAAGACCGCGGGGCTGCCCTGTTCCTACTGGGATTGGACTCAGATCCTTGAATTCAACCTGAGCGGCTTTTTTCCCTATACCCCCGCCACCAACCTGTTATTTGGTTTGGACGAGGCGCTGTCGCTTTTGCACGAAGAAGGGTTGGACAATGTATTCGCTCGCCATAAGCGGCTGGCCGAGGCGACAAGGCGCGCTGTCCGCGGTTGGGGTTTGGAGGTGTACTGCCGCGACCCCAAAGCCTATTCGCAGGCGCTGACCGCGGTGGTGATGCCGGCAGGCTTCAATTCCGACGTCCTGCGGCAGGTAATCCTGGAACGGTTCGACATGTCGCTGGGAACCGGTCTCGGCCAGATAAAGGGAAAGGTCTTCCGGATCGGGCATCTGGGTGATCTGAACGATCTGATGCTGGCCGGCACGCTATGCGGCGTCGAAATGGGGCTGGCCGCGTGCGAAGTGCCGCATGTGAGCGGGGGAGTCAGCGAAGCCCTGGCCTTCCTGGCAAAGGTCCGGTGACCCTTCCTCTGCTGAACCCAAGCCCGTCAGGAGATAACGATCGCGAGCGAAGTTGACGTTCAGGGACTTGCCCGCGATTTGCGGGAGACGCTGGCTGGCGACGCGCGTTTCGACGGCGCCAGCCGGGCGATGCACGCCACCGACGCCAGCGTCTACCAGATCATCCCCCTGGGCGTCGTCAGGCCGCGCAGCCGCGATGATGTTGCGCAGGTCGTGCGGCTTTGCCGGCAATACGGCGCCTCGATCACCGCGCGCGGGGGCGGGACCTCGCAGGCCGGGCAGGCGATTGGCGCCGGTCTGTCGCTGGACTTTTCGCGCTACATGAATCGCGTGCTTGACCTCGACGTTGCCGCCGCGAGGGTCACGGTCGAACCGGGGCTCGTCCTCGATGAGCTGAACGCGCAGCTCAAGCCTCACGGCCTGCATCTTCCCCTCGATCTCTCCACATCCAACCGGGCCACGATTGGCGGAATGATCGCCAACAACTCCGCAGGCACCCGTTCGATCATCTACGGCAAAACAATCGATTACGTCGAGTCGCTCGAGGTGGTCCTCGCGGACGGCAGCAGCGCCGCCTTTGGCCCGCTGTCGGCGGACGGATTGCAGGACAAGCTGGCGCGGCAAGACCTGGAGGGCGGGGCCTATCGCACAGTGCATCGATTGGGCCGTGAGCTGAAAGACGAAATCAGGCGGCGGTATCCCCGCATTCAGCGGCGTGTCGGGGGGTACAACCTGGACGAATTTGTGCCCGACAAGGAAGAGACCTTCAACCTGGCCCGCATCCTGGTTGGCTCCGAAGGCACGCTTGGGCTGACCGTGGCGGCCACAATGCGGCTGGCGCCGCTGCCCGGTTCACGCGTTCTGTGCAGCGTGCAGTTCGACGACGTTCTGGAGGCGATGGCCGCGACGCCCGTAATCCTTGAGCACGGTCCGTCCGCGGTCGAGCTGGTCGATCGCTTCATGCTGGACAAGACGCGCGGCCGCATCGAGTTCGCGCCGCTGCGCGCATTCATTTACGGCGATCCCGGCGCGGTGCTGTTGGTGGAGTTCATCGGAAAATCAAATGGGGAGCTGAGAGACAGGATCGACAGCCTGGAACGGGACTTGGCAGGCCGCGGGTTAGGCAATTACATCTACCGGGCGCTGGAGGCTGAGGAGCAGGCTCGCATCTGGGAACTGCGCCGGGCCGCGCTGGGGCTCACGATGTCGCAGACCGGAGACGCGAAGGCAATCTCCTTTGTCGAAGACACTGCCGTGCCGCCGCAGCATCTGCACGACTACATCGGAAACTTTCAGAGAATCCT
Organism: Caldilineaceae bacterium; assembly: GCA_022823185.1. GTDB lineage: Bacteria > Chloroflexota > Anaerolineae > Caldilineales > Caldilineaceae > Bin5. The sequence goes on along the minus strand of JAJDXQ010000020.1, from coordinate 56,780 downwards.
CGCCAAGCACGACACAGAGGCCGGGTTCTATGCGCACGCGTCGGTCGGGCTGTTGCACATACGCCCGGTCATCAACTTGAAGCGTGTGGAGGGCGTAAAGCGTTTCGAGGCGATCGCCGACGAGGTGGCGGACCTGGTGTTGGAGTACGGCGGCGCGCTCTCGGGCGAGCACGGCGATGGACTGGTGAGAGCGCCGTTTCAGGAAAGAATGTTCGGTCCGGCGCTCTATCACGCGTTTTGCGAGGTGAAAGCGGCCTTCGACCCGGAGAACCTGCTGAATCCGGGCAAGATCGTCCATGCCCCCGCCTTGACCGCAAACCTGCGATACGGGACGCTTGTCGACGCGAACGATGGATCGGGGGTTCCTGCTGACGGCGCAGGACAGCCCGAAGCGGATCAGGGAGGAACGGTCAGTAAGGAGGAAGAGCACGCGACGGCGTTTGATTTCTCTGACTTCGGGGGGCTGCTGCGGGCCGCAGAACAGTGCAGCGGCGTGGGCGCGTGCCGGAAGACGCTCACCGGCACAATGTGCCCCTCCTATATGGCCACACGCAATGAAATTGACAGCACGCGCGGGCGCGCCAATGCGCTGCGCCTGGCGCTGACAGGAGGGCTGGAAGCGACCGGTTTCGGCGACGAGGAGCTGCTGCCGGTCCTGGACTTGTGCCTGGAGTGCAAGGCCTGCAAGCGGGAATGTCCCACCGGAGTGGACATGGCCCGGCTGAAAAGCGAGTTTCTCCACCAGTACCATGCGCGGCAGGGCGCCCCCTTGCGCGACCGGGCGCTGGCGCAGACCGACCGGATTGCGCGCTGGGGCAGCCGGTTGGCCCCGTTTTCGAACTGGCTGGCCGCGGCCGCCCCGGTGCGGCGGCTGAATGAAATGCTGTTTGGGCTGGATCGACGCCGCCCTTTGCCCGCATTCAGCGGGCGACCGTTCACGCGGAAGATACGCAAAGCAAGAGACGGCGGCTCCTCTTCGGTGGCCGATTTCCCTGTGGCCGATGTCGCGCTCTTCGCGGACACATTCAACAACTACTATGAACCCGATCAGTTGGCGGATGCCGTCACCGTTCTGGAGAGTTGCGGCGCAAAAGTGACGGTCGCGCCTGAGGTCTGCTGCGGACGGCCGCTGATTTCAAAAGGTTTTCTTGATGACGCGGCGCGGCAGGCCGCGGCCGCGACGTCCGCGCTCCTGCCGCTTGCCGAGGCGGGGCTGCCGATCCTTTTCTGTGAACCCAGTTGCTACTCGGCGGTGCAGGACGACCATCCGCGCTTGCTGCGGGGGACAGCCCAGGTGGAGGCAGGCAAGGTGGCCGCAGCCTGCCAGCTGGTTGAAGAGTGGGCCGGACCGCGCATGCCGCGCACGAAGCCGGGTCCGGCCAGAGTGTTGATTCACGGCCATTGCCACCAGAAAGCGTTGGTGGGCATGCAGCCGTTGCAGCAGCTTCTTTCCGCGGTGCCGGAGTGCGAACTGACGCTTTTGGACAGCGGCTGTTGTGGGCTGGCCGGGCTGTTCGGCTATGAGCATTACGACGTCTCCAGGCTGATCGGCGAGCGGCGCCTGCTGCCGGCCGCGCGCAACTTGAAGGAGAATGAGGCGCTTGTCAGCCCCGGGTTCTCCTGCCGGCAACAGATCAAGCACTTCACGGGCGTACAGTCCCATTCACCGGTTTCACTGCTGGCCGACCTGCTCTGATAGGCCGGCCGCCACAGCTCCGGCGATGGCTCCTCCGCCGGCAGACTGTGGAATTAGGGAGGCCAGATCGACGCGCGGGCAGGCCTTTGCTCGATGTACAGAGCGTTGAAATAAGCGGGGAAAGGAAGGAATGTAGTATACTAGGCGCATCGGAAGCAGTCGCCTTTCAAGAATCTTTTTGCCTAACAAATCTTCTTCCATTGAACAGAAGGAAACCCTTGAAACTCAGGTCAATCCTCCCTCTGAAGACCCGGCGCGGCTTCTGCCCCCGTGCAGTTGATGCGCCAGGGGGTCATGCTGCTTGCCGTGGCCGAGCCTCTGCGGCAACCTCTCTGCGATCGCACGCCGGGGCACTCGTTTTTGCGCTATTTCTCATCCTCGCCGGATGCGCAGGTCCCGAAGGGTCCGCGACCGCGACACCCACCAAGACGCCAGAGGCTGCGGCGCAACAGGAGGCGGCCAGCACGGCAACCCCGCCTCCTTCCAATGCTGAAGGAAGCAACAATACAGGGGGAAGCGCCGCGGCCTCCTCGGGAGAGGGACAGGCGATCGCGACGCCGATCCCGGGAAGCGTTGCGCCATATACAGGATTGCCCCTGGCTGATCCTTCGCTGACGCACGAGAATCCGATTCTGGTCTGCATCAACAACGACGTTACCAGCCGGTCGGCCCATTACGGACTGAACGAGGCGGATCTGACATACGAATTCATTGTCGACGGATTCCATCTGACCCGTCTGACCAGTTTGTACCAGAGTATACCGGCCAGGGAGATCGGGCCCGTGCGTAGCGCGCGCTGGCCGAACATTCATACAACCTACATGTTCGATGGCATTCTGGCCTGCTCCGGGGGCAGCGACGGCATCCGCTATCTGCTCAAAAATGAGGTGGGATTCCCCTATCTCGACGCCGATTCGGAGGACCCGGAGAGCGTCACCTACTTTTACAGCGTTGGCGACAACTATCGAACCCGTCTGCGCACAAGCGTAGACCGGGTGCGCCGGTGGATGGTCGACATGGCGAACACGTGCGATGTGTCGCCGCTGTTGCCCTACTGCCTGGAGATTTTCAGCCCCTGGCTGGAAGGGCAGAAGAACAACCCCAGGCCGGTGGAGCGGGCCAGCTTCACGTTCAGTGAAGCGCCGAAGGAGTTTTGGGCCGGCGAGGCAGCGACGATTCGGATTCCCTATCCGGAGAACAACGGCGTTGAATGGCGCTACGACCCGGCGACCGGAAAGTATCTGCGCTTTCAGAGCGGCGCGGTTCACATTGACCAGGCCAGTGGCCAGCAGATCAGCAGCGAAAACGTAATCGTCGTCTTTGCCGAGCACGAACTGACCAATATCGTTGAAGACAGCCTCGGAACGCTGAGCGTAAAGATCAATCTGTACGGGTTTGGCGACCTGCGCGTCTTTCGCAACGGCAAAGTATACGAGGGCACCTGGCGCGCCAATGATCAGAGCCCGCCTCGCTGGCTCGGCCCCGGAGAGCAGCCGATCACGCTCAAGCCGGGCCGTACCTGGATTCAGGTCGTGCGCACGAGCGACAGAATCAGCTATCAGTAGATGTTAGAGACCTTTCAGGCGACACGCGCTCATACGGTTGCCATCCTCCCTTGCCTCCTGGAAAGTGGAGACGGCAGCTGAAGACAGGCAACAGCAGTTCCCTGAATAGAGTGTAATTCGGCTTCCGGCCACCAGCCACTGGAGTTCGCGAATGTTGCGGGTCAAGGTTGTCTGCACGATTGGACCATCCAGTACCGATCCTGAAATCCTCACCAGGATGATCGATGCGGGTATGAATGTGGCGCGTATCAATATGAGCCATGGCGATCATGAGTTCCACGCCCGCAATATCCACACGATTCGCGAGATTGCGCAGGAGCGGAACAGGCCGGTGGCGATCCTGGTCGATTTGCAGGGGCCCAAGCTTCGGGTCGGTGAAATGCAGCCGGGGGGTGTGCGGCTGGCTGCGGGTGAGGAGTTGATCCTGACGACCGAGGAGGTGATCGGAAAAGAGGGCAGAGTGCCGATCCAGAATAAGGAGGTCCCCGCAAGCGTCCGGAAAGGACGGGAGGGGTCTGCGTCCGGTGAAGCCGCCATCTTCCCGGAACGCATCTTGCTGGATGACGGTCTGCTTGAGCTGGAAGTGCTCGACGCGACCGAAACGACAGTGCGAACGCGGGTGATCGTTGGCGGCATTCTGGAGGATCGCAAGGGGATGAATCTGCCGCAGACCAGGCTGACCGTTCCTTCGATGACGGAAAAGGACCGGGTTGACGTCGACTTCGCGCTGGAACATCAGGCTGACTGGATCGCGCTCAGCTTCGTCCGGACGGCGGCCGATATTCACGCCCTGCGGAAGGTGGTGCAGGGACGCGCGCCGCTGGGCCGGGCTACGCCGATCATCTCAAAAATAGAGAAGCCGGAGGCGGTCGATAACATTGAGGAGATTATCGAGGCATCGGACGGGCTGATGGTGGCGCGCGGGGACTTGGGCATCGAGACCAGCCCGGAAGCGGTGCCGATGATCCAGAAGATGATCATCTCGCGCTGCATCGCCACTGACAAACCCGTGATCACGGCGACGCAGATGCTCGATTCGATGATTCGCAATCCGCGTCCCACCCGGGCTGAGGCCAGCGATGTCGCGAATGCCGTCCTAGACGGCAGCGACGCGATCATGCTTTCCGGTGAGACCGCGGCCGGCATCTATCCTGTGGAGTCGGTGCAGACGATGGTGAATATCGCCAAGGAAGCGGAGCGCGTGCGCAGAATCACGCAGCCGCATTACCGTCTTTCGCGCCAGGAGGTAGACGACTACCTTGGGGCCTCCGGGACGGGCTCCGCACAGGAGCCTGGGAAGCGTGTTGGCGAGGCCCCTTCGGTGGCAGAGGCGGTGAGTGAGGCCACCGTGGATACGGCCCAGAATGTGGGGGCCGCGGCCATTATCGCGCCCACCGCCCGCGGCGCAACCGCCAAGAAGCTGGCCCGTTTCCGGCCATCAGTGCCCATCATTGCGGTGACGCCAAGCCATCTCGTATACCGCCAACTGACCCTCTTCTGGGGCGTCTATCCCTTGATGGGCCAGCGGATGAACACAATTGACGAAATGTTGGAAGACGCTGTGCGGATTGCGTTGCGGGCCGGGTTCGTGAAGCAGGGAGATGTTACGGTTGTAACGGGCGGCGTGGTTGGGGGTGTGCCGGGCGAGACCAATCTGATGACGGTTCGCCGAATTGCCCGCGTGCTCATGCATGGCCAGGGCGTGGGCAACCGCCGCATGAGCGGACGCGTCGTACGCTTGAAGCCGGAGCAGGATCCGTCGGACAAACAGTTGCAGCACAGGATGATGACCACGCAGGATATTCTGGTGGCCGAGAAGTTGAACCAGGTCAGCATGGAGCTGGTATACCATGCAGGCGGTCTGATCACGGCGGAGTCCGCGCCGGACAGCGTCGCTGCGCTGGCCGCAGTTGAGCTGGGCATCCCCGCGATTCTGCAGGCAACGGGCGACTGGGACGAGCTGGCGGACGGCCAGACCATCGTCATTGATGCCCGCACAGGCAACGTCTATGAGTGGGATCTCTAGTTTGCCAGACAGCTGACTGGTGGTCGTTTGGCCGCGAGGTGGTGGAGGGCAGATCTTCGTCTTCCCTGACACTTTGACAGCCGGTAGCCCAACCGCTCGCATGGAGCGGTCTTCTTGTTCGTCGCTTGTTTCTGCCTGCAGGGGAACTGCGGCGGGCAGCGATTTGCGGTTGGGTCCGGGTATTCATTTCGCGCCGAGGCCTGAGTCGTCTCAGACAACGGCGGGCGGCCTGTTGCCCGATTCGGCGATGGCCCGACGTACGTCAACGCGTAGCAGCAGGAACAGACCCACGAGAAAGAAGCCGATAATGGAAACGATGGCCGGTCTCAGACTGCCTGTAATCTGGTTGACCAGGCCGAAGGCCAGCGGGCCGAGCCAGGAGGTGCCCCGCTCGCTGACTTCATAGATGGAGAAGAATTCCGCCTCTTTGCCCGGCGGGATCATGTTGGCGAAAAGACCCCGGCTGACAGCCTGTGTGCCGCCCATCACCAGGGCGATCAATGCGCCCAGGATCCAGAACTCCAGGACGCGATTCTCCCCTCGCAGGCCCAGATAGGCGTAGATTACAACCGCTGTCCAGACGATCAGACCGACGATCAGGGCCTTTTTGGCTCCGAATCGGACTGCCAGCCTGCCGAAAAGGAGCGCGCCGCCAAAGGCGACGAACTGGATCATCAGTATCACCATAGTGAGCGTCTCCTGCTCGATGCCCAGCCCGCCCTGGACGAGGGGGGCGGAGGCAAAGATGGCGGCCACGGCAAACACCGTCTGGATGCCATCATTGTAAAGCAGGTAGGCGATCAGGAAGCGGATCGTATGGGGATACTTGGCGGTCTCCTGAAATGTCTCCCGCAGCTGTTTGAGGCCGGTCGACAGATAGGTCTCGCCGGGCGGCAGCTCTTTGGCGGTGTCGCGCGACCGCAGCAGCTTCCAGGTTACGAAGGACCAGCTGAACCACCACAGCCCGCCGGAGAACAGGTTGATGCGGACCGCCAGGTTGGTGTCGACGCCAAAGGTATCGCGCATAAGATAGAAAGCCAGATTGAGGGTGAGCAGAAGGCCGCCCCCCAGATAGCCCAGCGCCCATCCCACGGACGAAACGCGGTCGCGGTCTTCGGGCTCGGCGATTTCTGGCAGGTAGGCATTATAGAAGACGATGGCCGCCCCAAAGCACAGGTTGGCGATGATGAAGAGAAGACCGCCCAGCCACCAGGTCGGTTCCGTGACGAAGAACATGAACATCGTCGCCCAGGAGCCGGCAACGGCAAAGATCTGCATCATCCTTTTTCGCAGGCTGGAGTAATCGGCAATTGCCCCCAGAATCGGCAGGAACAGCACCTGCAGGATCACGGAAATCGAGATGCAGTAGGATACGAATGAGAAGGGATCCATTGGAATGCCCAGAATGCGGACCATTCCGTCCGCTCCCGCGGCCAGTCCGGCCAGATTGGAGACATACGGGCCAAGGAAGACGGAGCCGACTGTTGTCGAAAAGGCGGAGTTGGCCCAGTCGTAGAAGTACCAGCCGAACTGCTCCTTGCGGTTGCCCGGCATCAGCTGGCGCGCGGCAGTCTGTTTGGGGTCAGCTGTAGACTCTGTGGGCACTGCTTGCTCCTTTTTTGGCTGGCGCGGCCGGTGGGCGTTGTGCGAAGAGGACCCTTAACTGCCGGTAGATGGAGACTCTGGCAGCTGGGGTTCCCCGAACATGGTTTCGCCGTGGAATTCGACGAGACGGACGGGGGTGATTCGGTTGGCGAGGTTCACGCAGGCCGGGGCATGGGCCATGACGCGCAGATAGTTGTCTGTCAACCCGGTCCAGAGAAGAGTGCCGGGCCGGTCGGTGAGCTCCTTGCCGGCGCCCTCCCACAGGACGGGACGGGTGGCCCCAAGGAATCGCATCCGCTCGCCCCGTCCGGTGCGGGCCGCGAGCTCGTGCATCCGCCGCGAACGTTCCTGCTTGACCGCCTTGGGCACGTGGCCGTTGAACGCGGCCGCGGCGGTGCCGGCGCGGGCGCTGAAGGGGAAAATATGGGCGTGGGCGAAACGCATCTCCTCGACAAAACGCAGTCCTTCTTCAAAGTCGGCCTCAGACTCGCCGGGAAAGCCGACGATCAGATCTGTCGTGATGGTCAGGTCGGGGATGGCGGCGCGGGCATCGGCTACCAACCGGCGAAAGCTGGCGACTGTGCAGCGCCGGGCCATGCGCCGCAGCTGGGCGTCGGTACCGGCCTGCAGCGGGAGGTGCAGGTGCGGGCACAGGCGATCGGGCCAGCGCTGCCACAGGTCGAAGAATCCGTCGGCCAGCTCCCAGGGTTCGAGGCTGCTGAGCCGCAGGCGGGCGATGTCGGTCTGGGCGAGAATGGAGGCCGCCAGCTCCTTGAGGTCGGTGCGGCGGGAGCCCGCCAGGTCCCGGCCGTAGGCGCCGAGATGGACTCCAGTCAAGACTGCTTCGCGGTAGCCGCTCGCGACCAGGGCCTGGATCTCTTGCACGACATCAGCGGTTGTCCGGCTGCGGCTCTCTCCGCGCAGAGTGGTAACGATGCAGAAGGTGCACCGGTTCTGGCAGCCGTCCTGCACTTTGACAAAGGCGCGCGTGCGGCTGCCGTCTTCGTCCGGCGAGGCGGGCGCGAAAGGAGTGCCGTGCGGCTGAATGCGCACCAGGTCTTCCGGATCGGAGAACTCAGCGCTCCACGGCTCGAGCAGCGTGTGCAGCATCTCCTTGGACTGGTTGTCGGCCACGAGCTGGACGCCTGGGAGCTGGGCGGTCACTGTCGGCGCCAGGGTTGCGTAGCAGCCGGTCACAGCGATGCGGGCGTCGGGGTTGCGATTGTGCAGGCGCCGGGCGGCCTGCCGGCTCTTGCGCGCGGCCTGGGCCGTGACCGCGCAGGTGTTGAGCACGATGACATGCGCTTCCTCCGGACGGCCGACGATGTGATTACCGGCGGCGTTGAGCTGGCCCGCCAGGGTGTTATTTTCGCTGAAGTTAAGCCGGCAGCCCAGCTGGTCGAGAAACACGCGCATCGTAGGCGGCTCACTGTTGGGTGACTGCGGCGGGTCTCTACATGGCATCCCTGCCGCTGACCGTAGAAGGATAACACAGAACCATTCCTATCATTTAATCCCCGGTTCAGGTATACTTGGGCCTATGAAACTGTCTCTTTCGGTGCGGGTCGCGGAGAGCTTCAGCAACAAGCGCGAGAGCGTCATGCCACTGGATGACCTGGCGGGGCTCGCGGCAGACGCGGGCTACGAGGCCCTGTGTATGCGTGCGTCGGTTGTCGGCGTCCACAGTGGGAGCGGCGAGGTCGCTCGGACACAAGCCAGGGTAGCCGCGCACGGTCTGACGGTATCGATGGTGACGGCGGATTTCGCGGTGCCGGAAAACAGCGCGCAAGGCCCGGAAAGTTTGCGCAAGATCACGCCTTCGCTCGACCTGGCAGAGGCGCTGGGCGCGGACCTGATCCGCATCTGCATGAAGAAAGAAGAGGACATTGTCCACGCCCAGCGGGCCGCGGACGAGGCCGGCGAACGGGGCATCCGCCTGGCGCATCAGAGCCACACGCGCAGTCTGTTCGAGACTGTTGAAGGTTCGGTAGAGGTTCTCAAAGCGGTTGGGCGGCCCAATTTCGGCATCATCTACGAGCCGGCCAACCTGGCACTGTGCGGGCAGGCGTACGGCGAGGCGACGCTGCGCGCGTTTGCGCCCTGGCTGTTCAACGTCTACGTGCAGAACCACACGCCGGAGCCGGACGGCCAGCAGCCGATGGATACATGGACGCGCGGGCGGGTAATGTCTACATTGCGCCCGCTTGACGCGCCCGGCGGCATCGACTTTTCGGCTGTCTTCAATGGCCTGCGCGCGATTGAGTACGACGGCTTCGTCACCATGCACCAGGCCTTTGGCGGCGACATGACGCCGGCGGAGGCGACAAGACGGACGGCAACCTTCCTGAGTGGGTTGATCGAGTAGCGATTGCCTGCAGTTTCCAGGGTGCGGATACCGCTCCGCAAGCCCCTTTCTCCATGGAATGCCCTTAGAGTCAATACCCCATAACGAGACTGAGTGGGTCGTCAGCCCCCGGCTTTTCAACCCTCCATTTGTCCTGCTCTCTCCACGTTATCAAAGAGTCAAACCGTCTCCTATTCTCAGCGCGGGCTCTGGCGCCCCGCCATCCCTTCCGCAAGCGCAGTCTTCACCATCGTTAGGCCGTCAACTCAGCGCGCCGGCGTCGAACCCCTGGTCAGCTTGCAGCAAATTGGGGTAGAAACTTTCTGAATGGTCTGAAAGATTACTGACTGGGCGAGAGAGATGATTTAGTCTCTGTCAGTAGAGTTCTCTGATTCAGACCCTTTAGTCTGAGATTGAAACAGAAGAGGGGTTTTCAATGACGAATAAACATTCCGGTACGGAAACTGCGGCGCATGGAGCGGGAGGGCCAGCTGGGCGGCCCGGCGCACGCGGCGCAGGTGTCGCATTGGGCGCAGAAGATTCAACGCACGCCGCGCTTGATTCCCGCTCTCCGGGTAATGCTTCCGCGCGCCGTCAGCAGGACTCTTCGCGTTCCAGTCAAACAGACAGGACGTCAGAGACGGGGCTGGCGCATCCCGTTCAGCGCGCCAGCGCTTACTCGGTGGCCCAGGAGCAGCTGAACCGCGTGGCCGCCGTCATGGGCCTTGATGACGATATGCGGGAACATCTGACCATGCCGCGCCGCGAATTGGTGGTCCACTTTCCCGTGGTGATGGATGATGACTCGATTCGAATGTTCACCGGATTTCGGGTGCATCACAATACTGCCCTAGGGCCGACGAAAGGAGGCATCCGCTACCATCCGGAAGTGAGCCTGGACGAGTCGCGGGCGCTGGCGATGTGGATGACGTGGAAATGCGCGTTGATGAACCTTCCCTATGGCGGGGCAAAAGGGGGTGTCATCGTGGACCCGAAGGCGCTCTCGGAACGAGAATTGGAGGCGATGACCCGGCGCTACACGACGGAAATCAGTCTTTTCATTGGGCCGGAAATGGACATTCCCGCGCCGGACGTGGGCACAGATGCAAGGGTGATGGCCTGGATCATGGACACCTATTCGATGCATCGAGGCTATTCGGTGCCTGCTGTCACGACCGGCAAACCGCTGGCTGTGGGGGGCTCGGCCGGTCGGGAGTACGCCACCGGTCTGGGTATCACGTATGTAACCAGGGCGATGCTGCGCCGCCGTTTGGGTCTTCATCTGGAGGATGCAACGGTGGCAATTCAGGGGTTTGGCAATGTTGGAAGCTGGGCCGCCCGCATGATGCATGAACGGGGCGCGCGGGTCGTAGCGGTAAGCGATGTGGGCGGCGCGGTCTACGACGAGCGGGGGCTGGACCCGCGCCATCTCAAGCGCTACGCCGAAGAAGCGGGCAGTGTCCGCGGCTATCCGCGGTCGGACTCAATGACCAATGAAGAGTTGCTGGAGTTGAAGGTCGATGTTCTGATCCCGGCAGCTCTGGAGGGGCAGATCAACAAGGAGAACGCGGACAGGGTAAAGGCCCGTGTCATCGCGGAAGGAGCCAATGGGCCAACCACGCCCGAAGCGGACCGAATTCTGGAGGACAAGGGGATCCTGATCATTCCGGACATTCTGTGCAATGCCGGCGGTGTTGTCGTCAGCTACTTTGAATGGGTGCAGGACTTGCAGGCATTCTCATGGGACGAGAGTGAGATTCGGCATCAGATGAAGCGCAAGCTGCTGGACAATCTGGACGACGTACTGGCGATTACGGTGCAGACAGACCAGGATCTGAGGACGGCAGCCTACACGATCGCGATTCAGCGAATTGTGGACGCAGTCAAGTTGCGAGGCATCTATCCGTAGCCCGTATGGGGCTATGCGCAGAAGTGGTGTGTTGTCTGCGCCAAGGGCCAGGCCCCCGAACGACCCAGCCCAGACGCGCCAAGGTCGAATGCAGAAGCTGAACGCAGATTGGGCCGGGCCCCAGAGGGGGACAGAGTACTTGCTGGATTTCGCAGTCCAAGGGACTTTGCCCTACAGCCTTCGAACACTTGGGCCTTGCTTCCAGGATTGGCGGTCAAGTAGGGTCCAGAAGCACAACATAGTCACGACGGATTTCAAGATGGAAACTTTCTGGCAGGCGCGCCCAGTCCCTGGCCTCAATCAAGAACGGGATCGTAGACTCGCGCAGGGCCTCTTCCAGATCGACCAGCTGGCTGATTGGGATCTCTTGCAATGCGGGGCCGCGCAGAACCAGGTCCAGGTCGCTGCCGTCATGACTGCGCCCGCTGACGCGGCTGCCGTAAGCCCACACTTCGACATTGGGCATGTGGGCGCGCAGAATCTCCTCCAGCTTCTGGCGATGCCTCTGTTTCAGGTTCAGGTGGTCAGCCATCGCGGGCCGCCTCGATTACGTTGACCAGCTCTTCTGCGTCGGCGAGAAACCGGGGCATCACCTAGAGTGTCCGCTCAGCGAAGTGTTCGCCATATTCGTGCGCGGTCTCATTGCGTATTGCACGATATTCGAGCCAGCGTTCACAGGCGCCGGCGCTGATCAGGCAGTGCTTGGCGGCATGGCGGAAGATGTCATTGAAAGTGAGTTGGTCCGCCTGCCGGTTGCTGGCAAAGTAGGGCCGGAGCCTTCTTCTGAGCAGTCGCCCGCTCTGGTCCAGCACGAGTTCGAATTCTTTGACGCAGGCAGCGCGGTAGATCTCATACAGCGCCTCACCGGCTTCGTACGCCTGAAGACCGTGCCAGGCCGTTCCTAACGTCAAAAGGCAGCGCCGGATGCGCTCAGTCGTAATGGACACGCGATTCAACTGTTCACGAATGATCTCGTGCAGAAGATTTTCAGCCTCACACGAAACTGCTTCAGTTAGCCACTTGCGCGGAGCCGCGACAGGAACAGGAGATGCCGCGAATACATTGACCGGCGCTAACGGCTGCCCCCCTGGCCGTCAAGATAGCTGCGCAGAATCACCGCGGCGGCGACTGCATCCTGCCCCGCCGGGTCCGCCCCCCACTCGGCTATCCACTCGTCAGCGGCGAAACTGCTGAGGCGTTCGTCCCAGAAGACGAAAGGGACATCTTCGCCGCGGATGGCACGCAGCGCCCGGGTGAAGCGCGCGCCCCAGTTGCGCGTCCTCTGCGCTTGGGGGCCTTCGCTGCCGTCCATATTATAGGGCAGACCGCACACGATCAGCACTGCCTCTTCGTCGGCGTAAATTTGGGCGAGGGTATCGAAGTCGAGGCGGCGGCTGTGGCGGTGTAGAGTACGCAGCGGACGCACCGTAAGCCGGAGAGGGTCGCAGGTGGCGATGCCGATGCGGGCGTCGCCCACGTCGAGAGCGATGATCTTGCCGGGCGGCTGTGACAGTCTGACGTTGAATTGCGCGTTCATCGCATCGGTGAAGCTACTGCCCGCTGCGAGCGGCCTCGCTCAACTCGACCCGGACCTGGATGCGGCTGGCGATCTGGGGGAGAGTCCCGAACCAGTCTGGGTCCTGATAGAATTCAGGCTCTCTGGCCAGCAACCAGTCCTCCTGCAACCGGCGGGCGGCCTCCTCTATGTTCAGACCGGTCGCGGCGCGGCTGACGGCCCGTACATTGATGGGAATCACGTAGTTGCCGCGTGCGGTCATCGAGTAGCGCAGCGTACGTCCTGTAACGACTGTGTTTGGCTCGACTGAGAAGTTGATTGACTCGGCGACGAGCTGGCCGCGTTCGGGCACGGCGCCGCGCAGCGAAATCATGGCCGCCTCCTCGGAGTCGGCGCGGTTGATCGCGCTTCCCTGGATCAGAACGCGCAGCGTGAGGTTGAGTTCGTCGGCCGGCTCATCGTTGAAGTGGTCGAAAAACTGAGCAGTGATGTAGGACAGCACAAGCTCTTGCGGCAGCCACTCATCAGGGCCGAGTCGCGGCTGCAGCCTTTCATGGGCGGTCTCCTGGATGGAGGAGTAGACCTGTTCCAGCAACCGGTCTCTGTCCTGTTGCGTGACCAGGCCTACGCGGGTATTCGCGCCTCCGGAAGTGGCCTCCGGGTTGGTCACCCGCACTCGAGTGCGGAGCGCGCCTGCCACGGTCGTAATTCGGTTGCTGGGCACGTTGCCTACGATTCCGGGCTCAACCGCTTCGATTTCGACCTCGGCCTGGGTACCGACCGGCCCGTTGATCTCCAGCTCCTCCAGAATGCGGAAATCCACGGCGTCGCCCGTGCTGGTCGAGACGATTGTTCCAGCTGGCACGCGTACTGTCCGGTTGGTCTGGTTGGTGAAGACGACGGTTCCCTCGGCCGCGTCCACTTCGGACCAGCCGCTTCCGGTCGTGGCGATGGAGCCTGTTGCCTCCACCGTTTCCTCAATCAGGCGCGCGGAAAGCAGCCCCTGCTCCAGGTCCGCTTCTTCGACTTGCGGATTCGCTGTCAGAACGACGGTTGTTTCCAGCGCGCGCTGGCCGGGTACGAGAGTAATCGTCGCGGCGGGGAGGACATAGTAGACGAATCCACCCAGGAATGTGATCAGGAAAAGGCCAACGAGAATATAGCCAAACAACTGAAGCCACAGTGGGGTTTGGCTCCGGTAGCGTCGAGCGGCGCGAATTCGCTGTCTTCGGACGCGATCAATGCGGGGTCGGCCGGGAAGCCTTGGATCGATCGCGCCGTCCCCTTTGCGCCAGTGCGGCGGCTCGGGAAGGCTGGTGACGGGAGTGCGGGAGCCGGCGGAACCAGGGGCGCTGCCTTTGCCCCAGCGTCGCCAGCGCAAGGCCGCTTCACTGCCAAAAACACGGATGCCCAGCCGCTTCGCGTTCTTGCGTATGGCAGAATCCTTCGTCACCAGGGCCAGTTGCTGGCCCCTGACCTGACACTGACGGTGGAGCATACGCAGCCTCGGCATGCTCTCCAACTGTTTGCAGCCTTCGGGAAGAACGAGCGCGACAGCGCCGCGCCCTGTCCTTGCCAGATGCTGGCGCAGCGCCTCGATTCGGGTGTCGTATTCGACGTTCAGGAGCTCTGCCAAAGGGCTAATCTATCCTCGGGAACAGCCTGGCCTGAAAGGGTGGGAGAATCCAACCAGGTTCTAACCAAGTTTTTCTTCGACCCAGCTTGTCACCTGACCGAGAGCCTCGGGCAATTTGTCGGCGTGGCGTCCACCGGCCTGGGCCATATTCGGCCGTCCTCCGCCGCCCCCGCCAACGATTTTTGCCGCGTCGCGGACGAGATTGCCGGCGTGGATACCCTTTTCGATCGCGTCATCGGTGGCCGCGGCCACCAGCATCGGCTTTTCGTTGATCACTGAGCCGAGCACAATGACACTGCTTCCGAGCTTGTCGCGGAACCAGTCGGTCATCTGGCGCAGGGCGTCCACGTCTGAGGCGTCAACCTGCTCGGCCAGGACGGCAAGCCCGTTGAGGCGGACGGCGTGGCTGAGGAGAGACTCGCTCTGCTGGCGGCTGAGTTGGGTGCGCGTCTGCTCGAGCTGCCGCTCAAGTTGGCGGGCCTGCTCTTGCAGGCGTTGCACGGCCTCGGCGGTCTGATCCGGCTGGACGCGCAGCTGGGCGGCGATCGTGTCGAGGGCAGCCAGGCGATTGGCCAGCTCCTCCTGGGCGGCGCGCCCGGTCAGCGCTTCGATACGGCGCACGCCGGCGGCGCTGCTGCCTTCGGCTGTGATCAGGAACGGCCCGATCTCGCCTGTGGTTCCCACGTGCGTGCCGCCGCACAGCTCCTGTGAGACAGTTTCGCCTTCGCCGCCAATGGAGATTACCCGCACCGTGTCATCGTATTTTTCTTCAAAGAAGGCGAGCGCGCCCTCGGCCACGGCACGGTCGAATCCAGTCCAGCGATCCTTGACGGCGTAGTTGGCGAGCACGGCCCGATTGGCCGCCTGCTCGATGGCGCGCAGCTCATCCGAGGTGACCGGCTGGGGATGGGAAAAGTCGAAGCGGAGCCGATCCGGGGCAACCAGGGAGCCGCGCTGGCGGACATGCTCCCCCAACTGGCCGCGCAACTCGGCATGAAGCAGATGGGTGGCGGTGTGGTTGCGCATGATGTCCCAGCGGCGTTCGGTGTCGATTACGGCATAGGCGGGATCTTCGACTTTGACGGTGCCGCTGGAGACGACGCCGACATGAACGATCAGCCCTGGAATCGGACGCCGCATGGAATGCACCTGAACCGTCCAGGCAGGTTTCTGCATGTCGTCAGGGAAGAATTCGATTTCACCTGTGTCGTTGACCTGGCCGCCGCTTTCGAAGTAGAAGGGCGTCTCCGGCAGAATGACCTCCACTTCTTCGCCGGCATGAACCTGCTCGACCGATTGGCCGTCTTTCACCAGGCCGATCACAGTCGTATTGGCATCTTCGGCGTCTTCATAGATGAGTTGGCGCACGCCCCCATCTGTGAGAAGGCCGCGACTGCGCAGTTCCGCCAGCAGAGAGACGTAGACCGAAAGGTCGGCGGGGACGCCCTGTTGATCACTGCCGGACTGTTTGCGCTGCAGTTCGAGCGCGGCCTGATACCCTTCCTCGTCAACGCTGAGCCCGTTTTCCTGGGCCACGTCGCGAGTGATGTCGAGCGGGAAGCCATACGTGTCCCAGAGGCGGAATGCGTCTTCGCCGGGGATCATGGTTTCGCCGCCGGCGCGCAGCCGCTCGATCAGGCCGTCCAGGAGAGAGAGCCCGGTGATCAAGGCGCGCTGGAAACGCTCCTCCTCGGCGGTCACTGTCTGCACGATGAAGTCTTCGTTGGCCTGCAACTCGGTGTAGTGGGGACCGAATTCAGCAATAACGGCGCGGCAAATCTCGGCCAGGAAGGGCTCACTGAAGCCGATCTGTTTGCCGAAGCGGGCGGCGCGGCGGAGGATCATGCGGACGACGTAGTCTCGCCCTTCGTTTCCGGGCATGACGCCGTCGTTGATCAGGAAGGTTACGGACCGGCCGTGGTCCGCGATGACACGGTAACCGACCAGATGCTGCTGGCGCTGGGCATCGGTGTGGCCGAGCAGCTCCTGGATGCGATCCATGATTGGCGTAAAGGCGTCGGTATCATAGTTGTTGTCCGTGCCCTGGAGAATCGAGGCCACCCGTTCCAGGCCGGCGCCTGTATCCACGCTGGGCTTGGGCAGGGGGATCAGTTCTCCGCCGGGCTCGCGCTGCTCGTACTGCATGAAGACAAGGTTCCAGAACTCGAGATATTCGTCATCCACATTGACTCCGTCGGGGGTCTGATCTGCGAGATCCCCCCAGTAGTAGTGGATTTCAGTGCAGGGGCCGCAGGGACCGATCTCGCCCATCTCCCACCAGTTGTCCTTCTTGCCAAAACGGAGAATGCGGTCCGCGGGCGCGCCCACTTTGCGCCACAGTTCTACGGCCTCGTCATCGTCGGTATAGACGGAGAACCAGAGCCTGTCCAGCGGGAGTCCGAGCTCGTTTACGAGCAGGTCCCAGGCAAATTGGATGGCGTCGCGCTTGAAGTAGTCGCCGAACGAAAAGTTGCCCAGCATCTCGAAGAAAGTGTGGTGGCGCGGGCTCGGCCCAACATTCTCCAGGTCATTGTGCTTTCCGCTTACTCGCAGACATTTCTGGGAGGTGGTGGCGCGATTGTAGCTGCGCTTGTCAAGCCCGAGAAAGACGTCTTTGAACTGTACCATGCCGGCGTTGACAAAAAGCAGGGTCGGATCTTCTGCGGGCACAATGTTGCTGCTATCGACAATCTGGTGGTTCCTCTCCTGGAAATACTCGAGGAACAGCTTGCGAATTTCGAATGTTGAAAGCCTTTTCATCGGACGCCTCGCTTGGTTGCTGACTGCCGTCTGACCGGATCGCAGGACAGCCGTCGCGCCTGCTGCGCAGAGCACACGAACTGGTGCCGATTGTAGCAAATTCGAGGCCGATCTGGGAAACTTCGCGGCCCCCGGCTCAAAGTTCACTTCACTGTTTTCTTGGATTTGAAGCCGGACCGCGCTGATAATGGCACCCAGGCCATCCCCTGCCGCGTTTTGCTATCAAACCGGGCAGGGGAAATGGATCCGGAACGGACGGATTCAGTTGGAATCGGACAGTAGACCATGCCAGCGGTTTCAGTGCGCGATCTGCGCAAGACATTTCAGTTGAAACAGAAAGCCGCCGGGCTGCGCGGCAGTTTGCGGGCGCTGTGGCGGCCCTCCTTTCAGGAGTTGGATGCTGTCCGCGGCATCTCCTTCGATATGGACGAGGGGGAGCTGCTGGGATTCATCGGACCCAATGGAGCGGGCAAGTCGACCACCATCAAGATCCTGACGGGCATTCTTCACCCCAGCAGCGGGGAAGCAGAGGTGCTGGGCCGCGTGCCCTGGCGTCAGCGCCAGGAGCTGGCATTCCAAATCGGGTCGGTGTTCGGACAACGGCCGCAGCTGTGGTATCACCTGCCCGCTGTGGACACGTTCTACCTGTTCGGCAAGATCTATGAACTGGATGACCGAGAGCTGAAGGGCCGCATCGCCTTTCTGGCGGAGGCGTTCGAGATCGAAGAGCTTCTGGAAACGCCGGTGCGCAAGCTGTCGCTCGGCCAGCGGATGCGCTGCGAGGTCGCGGCCTCGCTTCTGCACAGACCGCGCGTCCTCTTGCTGGACGAGCCTTCGATCGGTCTTGACGTTGTCGCCAAGCAGCGCCTGCGCATGACGATTCAGAGAATGAATGATCTGGAAGGCGTGGGCGTGCTGTTGACCAGCCACGATGCCGGCGACATCGAAGCGCTGTGCAGGCGAGTGATCATCATCAACAATGGCGAAATTGTCTTTCGTGACAAAGTGTCTGCGCTCAAACGGCGCTACCTGACGGTAAAGACGGTCGACGTTCGCTACAACGAGCAACTGCCGCCTGACTTCACTTTGCCGGGCGTGGAGATGGTGAAGGTGGGGCGGTACGGCGCAAAGATGCGATTTGACACGCGCGTGACCCCGGTGGAACCGGTAATCGGGGGCCTGGCCGCGGCGGGCAGCCTGGCAGACGTAACCGTTTCGGAACCTTCGCTGGAGGAGGTGATCGGAGCGATATACGGGCAGGCGGAGAGTAAAGATGGCTAGCGGTGGAAGAAGGCAGGCCGCGCCTGGGAGCGGCGTTCGTTCACCCTCCTTACCGGCTGCCCTGGGCAAGTATTGGGCGATCTTTCGCACACAGCTTGTGAACAGCCTGGCCTACCCGATCGACTTGCTGGGGCGCAGTCTGCTGATCGTCCTCTTCATGTGGATCTTCATGAACTTGTGGAGGGTGACGTACGGAGCAAGCGGCGCGCACTCGATCGCCGGTCTTACCCTTGCGGATACGATGTGGTACCTGATGATGGCCGAGGCGGTGATGCTGAGCAAGCGGGATCTGTCCGAGGAGATGACGGAGCAGGTGAAGGACGGGAGCGTGGCCTATCTGCTCAACAAGCCGTTCAATTTCATCCTGTACCATTTCGCGGCCGGGCTGGGCCACAGCGTGCTGGCCTTTGGCGGCAATCTCGTCATCGGCGCCGCAGTTGTCTGGCTGATGGTCGGGCCTCCCCCTGGGATCGCCGGGTGGCTCTTTGCCGGCGCGGCCGTAATTCTTGCCTGGCTGCTGGATTTCTGCTTTTCCGCGTTAATTGGCCTGAGCGCATTTGTTGTCGAGGAGACCGCCGCCTTTCGCTGGATCTACCAGAAGTTCCTGCTGCTGTTGGGGGGCGTGCTGATCCCGCTTGACTTCTTCCCTGCTTGGTTGCAGACCTTTTCGCTCAACCTGCCCTTCGCCTGGATCATCTATGGCCCGGCCCGCCTCTTCGTCGAGCCCAGCCTGGCGCGACTGGGTCAGGTGCTTTTGCAGCAGGGCATCTGGCTGGCGCTAATCGGCGGCACTGTCTGGATCCTGTACCGCCGGGCGGCAGCGCGGCTCGCGATCAACGGGGGTTGAACGATGGTCCGACATGTCGCTTTCGTTCTGGCTCTATGGAAGACGAACCTGCTGAGCGCAATGGAGTACCGGGTCTCCTTTCTGACGCAGATGGCGGGCATGATGCTCAACAATGCGATTTACTTCGTATTCTGGATTATCTTCTTTGCCCGTTTTGAAGAGGTCAACGGATGGGACCTGGTGGACATGCTCTTCCTGTTTGGGGTTGTGGCGACGGGATTCGGCGTCGGCACATATCTCTTCGGCAATGCGGTGCGGCTGTCGTTCCTGATTGCCAGCGGGCAGATGGACTACTACCTGTCGCTGCCGCGCCCCGTATTGCTGCATGCGCTGGCCAGCCGCAGCAACGCGTCTTCGGCGGGAGACTGCGCCTACGGGCTGCTCAGCTTCGGCGCCGCCGTCTTTTTCGCCGGCGCGTTCGACATTCTGATGCTGCTGCGCTTTGGGCTGGGCTGCCTGGCGGCAGTGACCGTGCTCATTTCCTTTCTCGTGCTGGTGCAAAGCCTTACCTTCTGGATCGGAAATACAAATCTGCTGACCTCAAACGCGTTCAATGCGATCGTAACCTTTTCGCTCTACCCGATTACACTTTTCGATGGAACGGCCAAGTTGCTGTTGTTTACATTGATTCCCGCAGCCTTCATCGGCGCACTGCCGGCGGAGTTCGTGCGAAGATTCGACTTGGCGCAGCTGGCGCAGATCTGTGCGGGCAGTGCGGTCTTTCTCTTCCTGGCCACCTTCGTCTTTTATCGCGGCCTGCGCCGCTACGAAAGCGGCAGCGCTTTTCAGGTGCGGACGTAGGCCGGACGCGACAGATTTCGAGCCTTGAGACAGGGACCGGGGCAATGTATTGATCGGTCACAGCGCGGGCCGGAGGTTGCCTGACTGGGCGGTACGAGTCCTGTTTCCTGGTACGGGCCCGTGGGCCAAACGTTTGCCCGCGCCTGTTTTTTGTGTTAGCATGACGCGTGCCACAGTCGACGACACTGACATGGGAAAGTCGTATGCCCGATTGCACCAGTTGCGGAACCTGGAATCCCGACGATAAGGAAGTTTGCTGGCGCTGCCAGGCCGTATTGCCGAAACCGGTGGAAAAAAAGCCAAGGCGCCGGCTGATCATACTCGGCATGCCGGTCTGGGTCTGGATCGTGGTCGGGTTGATCTTCGTCCTCCCTCTCTTCGGGCAGTGCGCGCAGCTTGGAGTTCCCGCCGGATAGTGACTCGCGACCGCCAGCCCCCGGAAACCGACAGCTTTACGCTGCTCAAAGAGTTGAGCGAGACACCCGGCGTAAGCGGCCAGGAAGAACGGATTCGCGCCTGCGTCAGTGTCCACATGGCTCCTCTCGTCGATGACCTTCGCACCGACACACTTGGAAATCTGACCGGCCATAAACGCGGCATAAACCCGAGCGGGAACAAGGTGATGCTGGCCGCGCACATGGACGAGATCGGCCTGATTGTTACCCGGTTGGAGAAAGGGTTTCTACGCTTCGCGCCGGTTGGAGGTGTAGACTTGGGCGCGTTGCCCGCGCAGGAGGTCACGGTTCACGGGCGGACGGAACTGCCGGGCCTGATCGCAAGCAGGCCTCCTCATGTTCTGACGCAACAGGAACGGGAAAAGCCCTTCACCAAAGCGGAACTGTTCATCGACGTTGGCCTGTCTGCTGACGCGCTGGCCGAGTCTGTATCGGTGGGGGATTTCATATCAGTTCGCCAAAGCGCGGCCGAATTAGGGAACGGGCAGGCGACGGGAAAGGCGCTGGACAACCGGGTATCGGTCGTGGTCTTGCTGCAGGCACTGCGCCTGCTTCAGCAGCGGAGCCACGCCTGGGACATCTTTGCCGTCGTTACGGTCCAGGAGGAAATTGGCTTGCGCGGGGCCGTGACCGCGGCGTTCCAGACGGCGCCGGATGTGGGCATTGCGCTGGATGTAACGTATGCGGAGCAGCCGGGCGCGTCCGCGGAGGAGGCGATGCCGATGGGCGGCGGGCCGGCCATCGGCCTGGGGCCGAATCTGCATCCCGTGCTGAGGGAACTGCTTGTCGACGCGGCCGAACGCACGGAGATCCCCTATACAAACGAGGTGCTGCCTGGAAACTCCGGGACCGACGCCTGGGCGATGCAGGTTTCCCGGTCGGGCGTCCCGACCGCGCTGATTTCCGTGCCGGTGCGCAACATGCACACGCCGGCTGAAACGGTCGCGCTCAAGGACATCAAACGGAGCGCGCGCCTGCTGGCCGAGACGATCTGCGCACTGCCGGACGACATGTCCGCGCTGGCGCTCGACAGAAATGGTTAGGGTTTGACGGCGCCGAGCCTGCGTAAAGCTCCTGGCCTGGCGCCGCAAATACGGGTCTGTTGCCATGGATGAACTGCTCGAAAAACTGTCCAACGCCCGCGGGGTCGCGGGGCAAGAAGGCGAAGTGCGGGCCATCCTGCGGGAGGCGCTTTTCGAGCATGTGGATGAGCTTTCGGTCGACTCAATCGGCAACTTGATTGCCCGCAAGAAGGGTTCGGACACTGCAAGAAGCCATCGCGTGATGCTGGCTGCGCATATGGACGAAGTGGGCGGGATCGTTATGCGCGCCAACTCTGATGGCACACTCAAGTTTCGCAGTGTCGGCGGCCTGGACCCGCGTATTTTGCCGGGCAAGCGGGTGAGGATTGGCGAGGAGAAGGCGCCGGGCGTGATCCTGCGGGCGCCCCATGCGGCCCGTTCGGGCAGGCGGGTGATGCCGATCTCCGATCTCCTGATCGACACGGGCGGCGCAGGAGGGATCAAACCTGGCGACATGATCACCTTTGAGAGCAGCTATGAGGAGTACGGGGCGCTCCTGAAGGGCAAGTCATTTGACGACCGTGTTGGATGCTACATGCTTGTTGAACTGTTAAAAGGCGCGTATCCCTGCGAACTAGTCGGCGTTTTCACCGTGCAGGAGGAGATTGGGCTGCGCGGCGCGGGTGTGGCCGCCTACGCTGTCGAACCGGATGCGGCGGTGGCCCTCGAAGGCACTGTTGCCGATGATCTGCCGCGGCAACAGGACATCAGCCCTACGACCGAACTGGGCAAAGGGCCGGCGATCTCTGTGATGGACCGCAGCGCGCACGCGGACCGCCGCCTGGTGCGCATTCTGGCCGAGACGGCGGCGGCGCACGACATCCCGTGGCAGTTCAAGCAGCCGGGAGTCGGCGGCACCGATGTGGGATCGATCCATCTTGCGCGCGGCGGCGTGCCGGCTGTAGCGGTGGCCGTGCCGTGCCGCTACATTCACACCCCTGCGGCGCTCATGGACCCGGCAGATGTGAAGAACACGATCCGGCTGGTGAGCAATGCGTTGTCCGGTCCGTTAGGACGGCCGTTGCGGGCCGAGTGGAGCGAAGAATGAGAGCCTTGATCGAGGAACTGTGCAGTGTTTTCGGCCCCAGCGGAGACGAGGCGCTGATCCGCGAGTTGATCGGCCAGCATCTGACGGAGCTGGTTGACGAGATACGGACCGACAGGCTTGGAAACCTGATCGCGGTGAGACGTCCGACTGCCGGGAATGGTGATGGCAAGCGAATCATGCTGGCCGCGCACATGGACGAGATCGGCGTGATGGTGACCCATGTGGACGCGCAGGGCTTCTGTCGTTTCACAACCATAGGCGGCGTTTCGACCAACACGCTGATCGGCAGCCGCGTTCAGTTTGCCAACGGCGTTGAAGGTGCGTTTGGCATGGAAGGCTCGCCGCTCTCACGCGAGCGCCCGACGCCGCAAAAACTGTTTCTGGACGTGGGCGCAAAGTCCAAAGAAGATGCGGCCGTGCAGATTGGCGATACCGCGGTCTTTCGCAGCAGCTTTGGCGCGGTCGGCGACCGGCTGTTTGCCGCCAATCTTGACGATCGAATTGGCTGCGCCATCCTGATTCAGACACTGCGCGAGCTCGAAAGCTCGCCGCACGAAATACTGGCCGTCTTCACCGTGCAGGAGGAGGTGGGGACGCGGGGCGCCGCGACAGCCGGGTACGGCCTGGAGCCGGAGGTCGTTGTAGCGATCGATGTTACGGCTACCGGTGACTTCCCGGAAGCGACGCCGATGGAGGTAGCGCTGGGGAAAGGGCCGGCCATCAAAATCATGGACAGACGTATGATCGTGCATCCCAAGGTGCGCGGCTGGCTGGAGAACGCGGCCAAGGCAAATGACATTCCCTACCAGCTGGAGGTCCTGGAGTTTGGCACGACCGACGCCTCCGCCGTCCAGATAAGCCGCGCCGGCGTTCCTGCCGGCACAGTTTCAATCCCCTGCCGCTATATCCACACGCCCTCGCAGGTTGCAGACCTCAACGACGCGCGTCAGGCAGTGTCCCTGCTGGCGCATGCGCTCGGCGGAGAGTTTGCGTAGCAGACGGACAGTGAATCCCACCGGATTTGAAACCAAATACACGGACTCCGGATGGCGGCAGACATGCACGACCAGATTGCCGCTCGCCTGACAGCCTGGCACGGGGGGCAGCTGCGGGCCCTGCCCTGGCGAAAAGGGCCGGCGGGCGCCCGCGACCCCTACGCAGTCTGGGTAAGCGAAGTGATGGCCCAGCAGACACGTGTGTCGGTTGTCGTCGACTATTTCAACCGGTGGATGGCGCGATTTCCGACGGTCGAGCAGCTGGCCCGGGCCGACCAGCAAGAGATTTTGAAGTTGTGGGAGGGCTTGGGATATTACAGCCGCGCGAGGAATCTTCACAAAGCAGCGCAGATCGTGGTCGTCGAATTCGGTGGCAAACTGCCGCGCACGCGTCGCGAGCTCCTGTCCTTGCCCGGAATCGGCGCGTACACGGCAGGGGCCATACTCAGTTTGGCTTTTGGGCTGCCGGAGCCAATTCTCGACGGCAATGCCATGCGAGTGATCAGCCGCCTGTGGGATATCGGAGACCCGATTGAACTGCGGTCAACGCAGAAGCGGTTGTGGAGTCTGTCGAAGGACTTGGTGGAAGCAACGGCACGGCCCGGCGAGCTGAATGAAGGGTTGATGGAGCTGGGCGCGCTCCTGTGCAGGCCCCGCAACCCACTCTGTGAGGAATGTCCGCTGCGGCACAGCTGCCTGGCGCGCGAGCGCGGGGTGCAGGACCGGCGGCCCGTCCGGAGTCCCCGCCAGAAGATCCCGCATGTCGAGGCGGCGGCCGCGGTCATCTGGGAAGGAGAGCGCAACCGTTCGCGTTTCCTGATCAACCGGCGACCTGAGAAAGGTCTGCTGGGGGGTCTTTGGTCCTTTCCCAACGGCGCCAGGGAGGAAGGAGACGAGGATCTTTCTGCCTGTGTGCGGCGTGCGGTCCGGCGGGAGTTGGACGTGGAGGTGTCTGTTGGGGGCAAGTTAGCGACTGTGGCGCACGCATTCACGCACTTTCGCATGACGTTGACGGCATTTCACGCGCGGATTCTTGCGGGGTCACCTCAGCCCGCGGACAGTGCCGATTGGCGCTGGACGACATTGGAAGAAATTGAGGAACTCCCTTGCCCTGTTCCTGACCGCAAGATCGTTGGCGTCCTGCGAGACCTGGCAGGGGAGGATTCGGGTTGCACAACAGCTTGACCTCGATCGTTGGGGGGCACTCAGTAGCCAGGAGGCGCTGCGGCTTCGGTTTCCGGAGCGGCGGGCGGACGACAGTAGGGCTGTTTCTTTCCTATGCGGTTTCTCGCTACGCGGGGCTCGAGAGATGCGCGCGAGAACCCGGGGCGGCGGTCACGCCGCGGCGTCCAGCTCCTGTTCATCGGTCAAGGGGATCTGCTGGCCCTGGGCGCCGTACAGCCGGGGCATTGCGCCGTCATCAAAGACATCGCGGCGCACGAAACATCGGGCGACCTCGTCGCGACCGGGTATCTCGTACATAACGTCGAGCAACGCTTCTTCGACGATTGAGCGCAAGCCCCGAGCCCCGGTGCGGCGCATATAGGCCTGGGTCGCGGCGGCTGCCAGGGAGTCCGGCTCAAACTCCAGAAGCACTTCGTCCATGGCGAAGAGCTGCTGGAACTGGCGCACGATACTGTTCTTTGGCCGGGTGAGGATTTCGACGAGGGTCTCGCGGTCGAGCGCGTCGAGACTGACGACGACCGGGACGCGGCCGACAAATTCCGGGATCAGGCCGTAATGGAGCAGGTCGTCCGGCATCGCCTGCTGGAGTAGGCGGCTTTCGTCCCGCCCTTCCTTTTCGAGGCGGCGGATTCTCAGTTCGCGCTGGCGGTCGGTGAGCTCTTCCGGAAGCGGCAGCTCATCGACATCCTCCTCATCCCCAGTCCAACCGATCGGGTCGAGTTCGGATTCGTTGTCAACGAAGCCAAGGCCGGCCCGGCGTCGCATTCTTCTGCGCACC
Source organism: Caldilineaceae bacterium (assembly GCA_022823185.1). Lineage (GTDB taxonomy): Bacteria > Chloroflexota > Anaerolineae > Caldilineales > Caldilineaceae > Bin5. The sequence goes on along the minus strand of JAJDXQ010000020.1, from coordinate 31,251 downwards.
ATCTCCGCCAAGCCGACAAACGCGCCGCCCAGAATGAACAGGATATTGCGGGTATCGAGCGGGATGAACTCCTGCTGGGGATGTTTGCGGCCCGTGCTGGGGGGCACATTGACGGTTGTGCCTTCTACAATCTTAAGCAAGGCCTGCTGGACCCCCTCACCGCTCACGTCGCGGGTGATGCTGGGATTGTCACCTGCTTTACGGGCGATCTTGTCGATTTCGTCTATGTAGACGATGCCGCAGGCGGCGCGGTCCGCGTCCCAGTCTGCCGCCTGCAGCAGGCCAACGAGCAGACTCTCCACATCTTCCCCCACGTAACCGGCCTCGGTAAGGCTGGTCGCATCGGCGATCGTGAAGGGCACGTCGAGGAGCTTGGCTAGCATCTGGGCCATGAGCGTCTTGCCGCTTCCGGTAGGGCCGATGAGGAGAACGTTGCTTTTGGCAAGCTCCACCATATCGTCTTCTGCGGCTTGCGCTTCGGGTGTTGACCCCGTATCAGTTTCGTCAGAGGACTCGGAAAGGGCGCTCTGGTCGTCCTGGGCAAGCTGGCTTCGCCGCCAGCGCTGGGCTCCGGCGCCGCTGCTGCCGAAGATGCGCTTGTAATGATTGTAGACGGCGACCGACAGCACCTTTTTCGCCCGATTCTGACCGATGACGTACTGGTTCAAGTTATGGACGATTTCGCGGGGACTGGGCACGCGCCTGGCGGAAAACGGTGCGGGACTGCCTGGGCCGCCAATCTTGCCTACACCTTCCTCTTCGAGTATTTCGACGCTGAGTCGAACGCACTCATCACAGATGTGGACGCCGTCATCGCCGGCGATCAGACGTTGAGTTTGGGATTCTTCCCTGCCGCAGAAGGAACATGCGTTCATCGCGTCTCCAGTCAACGGTTTGCCTGGCGTCCAGGGGTGAGTCGCTTTGGCAAGAGTGGGACAGCGCCCGGCGCCGACCGCGCCTGAACAAGGACCTATCCCACTCAAGTCGCGCCAGTTCGGACGGCCAGTTTCTACGAGTCGGCCTCTCCCTCGGCCGCTTCCTTTGCAGCTGTTTCCGTCCCGTTTTCGTTGGGCACATTCACTTGCCCGTCCACGACGGAGACGATGTCGCTGCTGTCGCCGAGCACTTCGTCTACGATGCCAAAATCGCGCGCTTCGATCGCGTTCATCCAGCGGTCGCGCTGGAAGATCTCCTCAATCTCCTGCCATACGTGACCGGTCTGTTGGGCTACGATATGGAAGAGCTGGGTCTGGAGCCGTTCCTGTTCTCGCAGCGCGATGCGAACGTCTTCGGTGTAGCCTTGGGCGCCGCCGCCAGCCGGGTGCATGTGAATTGTCGCGTGGGGCAGGGCATAGCGCTTCCCCTTGGTGCCGGAGCAGAGCAGGACGGTGCCCATGCTGGCGGTTACGCCAACAGCGAAGGTGTGAATGGGCGTACTGATCATCTTCATCGTGTCATAGATGGCGAGGCCGGCGTAGATGAGGCCGCCGGGGCAGTTGATAAACATCTGGATCGGCTGGTTCGGGTCCTCGGAGTTCAGATAGAGGAGTTGGGCCACCATGAGGTTGGCCACCTGATCGGAAAGCGGCATGCCGAGGAATATGATGCGCTCTTTCAGCAGGAGGCTGTAAATGTCGTAGGCCCGTTCGCCGCGGCCCGTACTCTCGATCACCATCGGCACGATATTGGAAGGCGTCAGGCCGCTGTTCTGGAACCGATCGCCGGGAAGGCCCGACCAGGCTGGTGGCTCGGCGTTACGCGGAGTTTCCGGCGACTGAGCCGAGAACTTTCCTTCAAACGGATTAAACATCTGGATCTCCCTTATTTGACTGATGATGTCACGGCAGACTGACATCTCTGTCGGTCTGCGGCCCAGCGGCCTGATGGGTGGAAACAGTCCCAAGTGTAGGTCTTGATGGCGTTGCGGAATGTAGGGGCCGCTCTATTCTGCGTTAGAGAAGTGTTCGTGTCAGGCGCCCGGATTCGTGTTCTTATTCAGCTTCTTCTGCTGATGTGGACTCTTCCTCATCCTGATTAGGGTCGTCAGAAGAGGCGGCTGGGCTGGATTCATCTGAGTCGGGAGAGTCGGCCTCTTCAGATTCGAGGGCTTCGGCCTCCGGTGCGGGGACATCCTCGCCGCGGGCGATCGCCAGCAGTTTCTGAATCGCCTTATCCCTAAGGATTTCGCTGTCGATTTGTGGTCGACTGTGGTCAGCGCGCATCATTTCGAGCATATCGGCATGCGCTTTAACCGTCTCTTCATCCGAATCATCGGGCAATGGACCTGCCACACCGCTAATGTGCTCTTCAAACTCTTCATCGCTTACTTTCATGTTCTCGCTCTGGGCAAGCTCTATCAACGCGAGTTCGATTTGCAGCGAATTTTCGGCATTTTCGCGCATTGACTCGCGATATTCCTCAGCGGTTTGTCCTGAAATCTCCAGGTATTGCTCCAGTCCCTGAATCCCCATTTGACGGAGGCGCATATCGGAATTGCGCACAATTCTGTCGATTTCAATATCCACGGCTACGGGTGGGTAAGCAAGTTCGCTCATGTCGACCAGTTCCTGCAAGACTTTCTGCGTGTGTTCGACTTCGGCCTGTTCCTTCGCATCTTGCAGAGCGTTTTGGCGGAGGTCATCAAGCAGGTCGGCGGCGGTCTCGAAGTCGGGGCCGAAGTTCTGCGCGATCATATCGGTCATCTCGGTGGGCGTCTCGAAAGCCTGAATTCTGTGCACTTTTGCGGTGAAACGCACCGTATTGCCGGCATACATGCTGGGGCTGTCTTCCGGCCATGCGATCTCGAAGCTCTTTTCATCATAGGGCGAAAGATCCAGGAGCGCTTCATCCAGGCCAGACGGCTCCATGGGATTTTCCTGATCGGGGGTTACGTCCCAATCCTCTTCATCGAATACGACGGTTTCGGTCTCGTTGCCTTCGTCATCAAGGACGACACCTCTCAGATCGATGGTCATCAGATCGCCGTACTGGCTGGGGCGGTCTGTTTCCACGTAGTCGGCGCTCTGTTCGAGGATGGTCTGTATGCGCTCCTGGAGCTGATCTTCATCGACTTCGGCCTCATCCTCTTCAACGCGCAATCCGCGGTAGTCGCCTAACTTGACCTCCGGCGGCAGCGGAATCGTCAGGTGAAAGCGAACACCTTGCTCCATGTCGACGTTGTCGAGGCTCCCCATGAAGAACGGTTCCAGGCCTTCCTGCTCCAGCGCCTCCTTATAGACCTCTTGGCCCAGGTCATCGACAAACTCGCTGATTATCGCCTCTCGGCCCACATATTGAAGGAGAATGTGAAAGGGCGCGCGCCCCTTTCGGAAGCCGGGAATGCGAACCTGCCGGGCGATTTTGCGAGCAGCTTTACGCATCTCTTGATCGATGCGCTCGTCAGCGACTTCAATCGTCATGGCGAGTTGCCGGCTCTCGATTGGTTCTGTCGTCACGGTCAAGGTCATCGTACTTTGCCTCTCGTTATTTCAAAGAATTGGAACTCAGAGGGCGTCGCCCCCCAGGGTAAGAATTGTCAGAAGAGGACCGGCGGCGAAATGCTCCTTCTTCGCCATAATGCCGTAAAGATAAAGGGCTGCCAAGGACACAATGTAGGCTAAAATGCCCGCTGGACCGAGGAATGGAACGATTGAGACTGAAATGAAGACGCACAGGAACAGATTGGCAAAAAGCCAGGCGGTGGAAACAGTTCTCGTGCAGCGGCCCCACTTTGGCAGGTCAATCAGCGCAAAACCGCGCCATTTCTCTGGGAAGAGATCGAAGGCCAGGTGGAGCGCTACGCCTCCTGAGAAACCGGCAACGAACCAGTCCGCCCACTCGATGCCGGACAGAAACCATCCCAGCCAGAGGAGGGAGGGCAGCAGAAAGCTGTGCGTCATGCCCGACCTGTGGCGGAGGCGAAGGAAGGCCAATCTGTCGATGTCGGGATACTGGCTACCCAGCCAGGCTCCGATGGCGAAGCAGGCGATGCCAATCGTCACTGTCAGCAAGACCTGGTCGATGAATTCCAGCAAGGGGTCCATCCTGGTTCCTGAGCTGGCGTCCGATGTCCACGTGCGAGACGATGCAGATGCCAAGCACGGGGATCTGCCGTCCTTTTGGAGCGCCACCGTTCAGTATAGCACACCGGAGAATGCAGTTCCCAAAAACGAATACGTTTTTTGTGGGCGCCTACGAAGCAAGTGAGCGTGCCAGGCTTGACGAGGGAATGCCGCAGGAGGGGGCTACGGTCTACGTTCGCTTAAAGGCTCGCTCCAGTTCACCCGCGCTCAGCTGCAGCATCGTGGGACGGCCGTGGGGACATGTCCGCGGGGCGCTGCAGCGCTCCAACTGGCGCACAAGCTCCTTCATTTCGATGTCGCTGAGAATCTGACCTGCCTTGATCGAGGCCCGCTTACAGACCATCTTCACAAGTCGGGCCTCCAGCTCCTCGCCGACCAGGTCCCGGTTTTCAGCCAGACCTTGAACGATCTCATCGAGCGCCCGCTCGGCGTCCTGATTCGACAGTACATTGGGCACTGCGCGTACGAGGAAGGTATCGCCGCCGAAGTGCTCGACGACGAAGCCAATTTCGTTCAGCTCGTTCAGATGTTGGGCTACGAGGCCGGCGCGCGCGTCGCCCACGTGCAGCGAAATCGGGGCCAGCAGGCCCTGGCGGGGGATCCCGCTTCCGGCGCCGCCATCGAGTCGGGCCATGAATTTCTCGTAGAGAATTCGTTCATGGGCGGCGTGCTGGTCTATCAGGTAGAGCCCCTCTGGACCTTCAGCGACAACATACATGGCGCCGGCCTGGCCAACGACACGCAGCGGAGGGAGTGATTGGGCGTCGCCCCGGGGCGTTTCGTCCGATTCAGCGACGGGCGGGGGCGTTACAGGCTGTTCGGATGGCAAGACCTGCCTGTCCTGGGGCGGATCGGCCTCGGGGTATTCATTTTGGGAACGTTCGAGGGGAATCGCGGGCTGGCGGTTGAGGCCGGCGCCGAGAATGACGTTGCGTCGAGCTGACCACCCGGACAGAGGGTGCTGACCCGCTTCGATGGTGTCTGGTCCCAGAGGAGGCGCGGCCGCGGGGCCGTCGGTCGGCAGGGCGTCCTCTCTTCCCAGCTGCACCGCGGGCACGCCAATGCTCTCGATCACCGCCTGGCGCACGGTACGTTGGACCGCGCTGAAGACCTTGTTGGCGTCAACGAAACGGACTTCAGTCTTGCGCGGGTGAACGTTTACGTCGACTTCAGCCGGGTCCAGCTCAACGAAAATGACGGCAACTGGAAAGCGGCCAACCGGCAGCAAGGTGTGATAGGCCTGTACAACCGCGTGGGTGAGGCTGCGGTCCTGAACGTAGCGCCGGTTGATAAACAGATTGATCTGGGCGCGGCTGGGACGAGTAAAGGAAAGAGCGCTGACATAGCCCCTGACTAGTACGCCTCCATTCTGGCCGGCAGGTGCGGGGCGAGCGGCGGCGGGAAGTGACTCGGGCACGCTTTGATTGGCCGCGTCGGACATGAAGCTGATTTCGTCCTCTACCGGCTGCCGTTCGGATTGGGCGGCGTCTCCTGACTGCCTGGTTGCTTGACCGGGAGACCGACGACCCGCGCTCCCTGCGCGCGGGCGGCCAACAGCGATCATCTGATGGGCGTTCTCGCGCCCGTACGTCCTGGCCAGTACGTCATCAACTCGACCTGTCCCTTCGGTAAAGAAGGAGAGTTTACCGTCACTGACGAATTGAAAGCGGCAGGAAGGGTAGGCCAGGGCATAGCGCTGCACGATGGCGGCAATGTGGCCCGCCTCAGTTGGCGGACGACGCAGGAATTTGCGGCGTGCAGGCGTATTGAAAAATATGTTTTCGACGGTGACGACAGTGCCGACCGGCAAGCCGACGGGTTGATTGCGGACCAGCGCCCCACCTTCGATGCAGAGCTCGGCGCCAGCATCAAAGTTTGCGTGACGGCTCTTGAGAGTCGTGCGGCTCACTGCGGAGATGCTGTAGAGGGCCTCGCCGCGGAAGCCGAACGAGGTGATGCAGTCGAGGTCGGAGGCCCGTTCGAGTTTGCTGGTGGCATGGCGCTGCGCTGCCAACGGCAGTTCAGCGGCGGGAATGCCATGGCCGTCGTCAGAAACCTGAAGGAGGCGCCGGCCTCCTTCCCTGATTTCGACCTCAATGTAGGTTGCCCCGGCGTCGAGGCTGTTTTCGATCAGCTCTTTGGCTACATTCGCCGGGCGTTCGACCACCTCGCCGGCGGCGATTTTGGCGGCAATATCCTGAGGAAGAAGCTGAATGGCCATAGCCCCTCCAGTATACCATTTTCGACCGAAATCGTCGGCGCGGACGTAGGCGCGGGGCGCAGAGCATTTGACTGCAGTGGTCAGAACTGCAGTGGCCAGTGGTCGGTGGTCAGTGGTCAGTCACTGCGGTAGCCAGCGAAAGGGGATGGGGTGTGGCGCGGAGGACGGCGGACTGCGAACGGCGGGTGATCCGCGAAGGGACGCGAAAAGGCGCGAAGAACGTCGCACAGCAGTGGTCTGTGGTCTGAGGTTTGCCTTAGGCAAATGGCTGGGTGAGGTCGCAGGGCGTAGCGAATCGAGCATTGTCATAGTGAATTGGGCTGGATATCCTTAGGCATTGTACACACTTTGACAGCGGAGCACTTTTTACGGGGGCCGTTGCGGGGGGTGTTCCACGCACAAGGGAGGCCTCTTGCGACTGACGGGGCAACTGCATTGGATGGTGGGCAGTGGGTGGCGCGGTGGAGGATAGGTCAGAGATCCTCTTGGGTGGTGGACTGTCTTGATGGGAGCGGGTGGACGAAGAGATGCTCATCTCCGGCAACGTCGACGATCAGGATTGCGACGGACCGGTCTGCAGGCTCGCCCTCCGGGACAGGGGGGCTCTGAGACAGCGGTGAGGAATAGGCGCCGGCGACAAGGTCGCTTTTGCCTGCGGGCGCGTCGATTTGAGATGGGCGGAGCGTTTCGCCGTCGAAGTCGGAATCGAGCAGGATGGCGCGGACCTGGCGGCGCCAGTCACGCGGCAATGACATTTGCGCGCCGGAAGCCAAGCGGAAAAGTTGAGGACTGCGAAATCCCTCGATTCGGATGGTCAGACGGTCGGCGGCACGCTCGATGTGAATGTCGGCGTCGGCGTTGGTCTGCCGCTCCTGCCAAGGAGGGCCGGCGGGGACAAAGTCCTCGGTTGAGAGGCGAAGAATGGAGTACCCGCCCACGTCCAGACTGCGGTTGTCAGCTCGGGGTTCTCGGGTACTGGCGCTGACTTCGCTGGCGGAAGGGCGTGGATTCCGGGAGGTCCGGGAGCGGCTCAGGCGGCAGGCGGTGGTGCGCACTGCGCGCCAAGCGCTGTCACAGCCGATCCACTTGCGGCCCATCTGCTGCGCCACCGTCAGAGTTGTGCCGGAGCCGACAAACGGGTCGAGGATGAGGTCTCCGGGCTCGCTGGCTGATTCCAGGATTCGCCGAAGCAGCCTTTCCGTTTTCTGGGTGGGATAGTTTTCATCCTCTCCCGGAACGGTGCCAAGCCCGGCGATGTCGTCCCACAGGTTGTCCACCGGCCTGGTCAGGACGTAACGGTTGCGGCCTTGTCGGGTGAGGTAGTACTTCACGCCGATATTTCCTCCATTGGAGGCGGAGACATTCCGATGGTCTTCGTCAATGATGACGCTGCCGCCGTAAGGGGCGTACAGGCGTCCATCATCGAAGAGGGCCTTCAGGCTCTCGAAGCTGTAGGAGCCGGGATCTGAAGTGCGGAAGAAGCCGCGCTCGTCGCGCATGTACTGTGCGGCGGCGGCTTTCTCGGTGAGAATGATCTCGCGCTTGGGGGCGTTCCAGAAGGGCTTTCCTCGATTCGAGGCGCGGAAGATATGGATGGCCTGGGCGCTGTTTGGGAAGAAGCGGGCGTGGACTTTGGCCCCGCGCATGGTCTGGCTGCGCCAGTACACTGTGTTGAGGAGGGAATCCGGGCCAAAGATCTCAGACAGCAGCAGGAGCAGATGCGCTTGCATGCGGTGATCGCAGTGCAGCCAGAGCGTGCCGTCAGGGTGGAGCAGCTGGCGCAGGAGTAGCAGCCGGTCTGCCAGGAATTGGAGGTAGGCGCCGGTCTGCCAGATATCTTCGTAAACGGCTGTTTCCCCCAGCGTGGGCTGACCTTTCCCGCGCAGGCGAATGCGGCTGGCATAGGCGCGGTTCGAGTTGTAGGGCGGGTCCATATAGATCAGGCGGACGCTGCCGGCATAGCCGTTGGCGAGCAGCCAGGAAATGGCGTCGAGATTGTCGCCGTAGAGGAGCAGTCCCTCCTCGGTGGGGCCGGCGCGTTGCGGCGAGAAGCATTCCAACTGCTGCGCAGCTGGCATTGAGGGTTCCATGCGCAGCCGCTTGCGCGGCCACTGAAGGGAAATCCTATCTTCGGCGCGGGCAGGCTTCTTGGTCCGAGATGTCATGGTTTGCGCGAGCAGGAAGGTGGCGAAGGGTATCCGGGCGCCTGGTCCGCCAACCGAGGGCACAGGCTCGGGGCCAATTGAAAGACCCGGCAGCGCGCCTGTCTGCTGCCGGGTCCCTTATTCAGATTTCTTGGACAGGAACATGGCGTTCCCAAGTTGACCATCTCTATCTGCGGTTCGCCCGGTCGAATCGGAACTCGCGCCCGCTTCCCCGTTGCAGAGTAACCAGCGATGGGGAACTGATGGGGACCGCAGTCAGGATCGCGGCTGGTTGCCGCCGGTCATTGCGGGAACGAAATGCACTTCGCTGTCGGGCCCGACGGCTGCGCGCAGCCCGCGATTCTGCACGGCGCCATCGACCGCGACGGTCCAGCCGGGCCGGATGCGCCCTTCATCGATGATACGGTCGGCAACACCTGGGAAACGCTCATCCAGGGCCGCGACAAGCTCTCGCACCGATTCGCCCTCCACGTCGACGATCTGCTGGCCGTCGGTGAGTGCGCGCATCAGGGGCGGGATCCAGACTTTGGCCACGCTCAGTCGTCTCCGGGAACCGGTTCAGCCGCGTCCTCAGCTTGCTTGGCCCACATGGCCTCAAGCAGATTCGCGGGAGAGATCGGCAGTTTATCCATGCGCACGCCGGTGGCCTGGTAGACGGCATTGGCGACGGCGCCGGCGGGCGGCACAATGTTCACTTCGCCCACGCCTCGCACGCCGTAGGGGTGAGCGGGGTGTGGCACCTCCACCATGATCGTATCGATCATGGGCAGGTCGAGCGCGGTCGGCATCCGGTAGTCGAGCAGGCTGGCGTTGAGGAGATGGCCCTCGTCATCGTAGATGTACTCTTCGTTGATGGCCCAGCCGATGCCCTGGGCGACGCCGCCCTGCATCTGTCCTTCCACATAGGAGGGGTGAATGGCCTTGCCGACGTCCTGGGCGATGGTGTAGCGGAGGATCGTGATCTTGCCTGTTTCGGGGTCGACTTCAACGTCGACGCATTGGGTGGAGAAGCCGGGGCCAAAGTCCTGGGGATGAACGGTTGAACTGGCCATCAGCGGCTCTTCCCGCTGCACCAGGCCGGCGGCTTCAACGAAAGGCAGGCTCTCGTCGCCCGCGCTGAACACACCGTCTTCGTAGCTGACTTCGCTGCGTTCGACATCCCAGTGTTCGGCGAGACGGCGCTTCATTTCTTTCTTGAGCTGCTGGCCGAGATTGTACGCGGCCAGTCCGGTGGCAAATGTGGTGCGGCTGCCGCCGGTCACGTCGTTGTAGGAGACGGTGTCGGTATCAACGACGCGGGCCTTCACCTGCTCGTAGTCGATGTCCATCGCCTCGGCCAACTGCATGGCGATGGAGGCGCGGGTACCGCCGATATCGGTGGAGGCCTCGTTGAGGTTTACGGTGCCGTCGGGGTTGAGGACTGCTGTGGCGCTGGACTGGCCGCCCCAGTTGTTCCAGTAACCGGAAGCGATGCCGCGGCCGCGATAGTTGCCTTCGAGCGGCGACCGGTAATGCTCGGACTCCTTGATGGCTTCGACGGTTTCGATCTGGCCAATGCGGGCGTACTGCACGCCGTCCGGCCTTCGATCGTTCTCCTTGGCCCCGTTAAGGATGCGGAACTCGGCAGGGTCCATGCCGAGTTCTTCGGCGAGTTCATCGACGACGCTCTCGACGGCAAAGGCAACATTGGTGCCACCTGGCGCGCGGTAGGCCGCGCTGCGAGGGCGGTTGACGATGATGTCATAGCCGTCCACCTGCAGATTGTCGATGGCGTAGGGGGCGAGGCTCACGTTGGCGGCGGCCCCCACCGGTGAACCGGGGTAGGCGCCGGCCTCGTAGAAGAGCTCGGCGAGGGCGGCAGAGATTTTGCCTTTGCTGTCGACACCGATCTTGACTCTGATATTGGAGCCGGAGGTGGGTCCGGTCGCGGCCAGGACGTCAGCCCGGCTCATCACGATTTTGACCGGTTCATGGCCTGCTTTTTGCGAGAGCAGGACAGCGACCGGCTCGACATAGACGTTGATTTTGCCGCCGAAGCCGCCGCCGATTTCGGTGGGGACGACCTTGAGACGGGAGACGGGGATCTGCAGGATTTCGCAGACCTGGCCGCGCACGGCGAAGGATCCCTGTGTGCTGGTCCAGATGGTGATCTGGCCGTCGGCGCTGTACATGGCTGTGGCGGCATGGGGTTCAATGTAGCCCTGGTGGACCGTCTCAGTGCGGAAAGTGCGGTCGACGACGAGCTCGGCGTCGGCAAAGCCGGCTTCGAGGTCGCCGCGTTGATGGCGGAAGAAGGAAGCCAGATTGGTCTGTTCAGAGCCGATTTCCCCCATGGAGTCGGTGCGCAGCGTTTCCAGGAGGATGGGCGCGTCGTCAGCCAGGGCGTCGTCTACGGTCATCACGGGAGGGAGCGGCTCGTAGTCGACTTCGATCAGAGCGGCGGCTTCTTCGGCGATGTGCGGGTTGACCGCGGCCACGCCGGCGACGGCATGGCCGTGGTAAAGTGCTTTTTCGTGGGCCAGGATGTTGTCGCTCAGATATTTCAGGTTGATAGCGCCTTCACCCAGGTCTTCGATTTTGTCCTCGGCGACCGGCAGGTCGGCGGCGGTGACGATGGCGCGCACGCCGGGAAGGGCCTCGGCTTTGCTGGTGTCGATGGACCGGATGCGGGCATGCGCGTGGGGGCTGCGCAGGACGTGTCCATGCAGCAGCCCGGTCATCTGAACATCGGCTGCGTAGATGGCGCGACCGGTCACTTTGTCCACGCCGTCCGGCCTCACAGGTCGTGTGCCGATGACCTTATAGCCGTTCCGGCCGTTTGCGGCCAGATTCGCGGTACCATTCTGTTTCGTGCTGGCCATTTGATTTTCTCCTCGGCGCTAGGAGTCGCCTTCGGCAACGTCCAATACGGCGCGCACGATCTTGTCATAGCCCGTGCAGCGGCAGAGATTGCCTGCCAGCCAGAGGCGGACATCGTGCTCGCTGGGAGCGGGATTGTCATCCAAGAGGGCCTTGGCGGACACGATGAACCCCGGCGTGCAGATACCGCATTGCAGCGAGGCATGCTCAAGAAACTTCTGCTGAAGAGGATGCAGTTCGCCGTCTTCGGCGATGCCTTCGATGGTGACGACGTCGCGGCCTTCGACTTCAGGCGCGAGCACGAGGCAGGAGTTGACGAGTACGCCATCCAGGAGCACGTTGCAGGCGCCGCAGTTGCCGTTGCCGCAGCCTTCCTTGCTGCCAATCAGCCCAAGATTGTCCCTCAGCGCTTCCAGCAGCGTCTGCCGAGGTTCGCAGAGGAAGATTGATTCTTCGCCATTCAGAGTTGTCGTTACAGCAATCTTTTTAGCCATGTCCATTCAGTCTCCCAAGTTCGTCAACGGTTTTGGTGCCTCGTGCCCGGTCGATCGCGATGCGCAGGGCGCGCTGTGTCAGAACGCCTGACAGGTGTTTGCGCTGGGGGATCGTTCCCCGCATGTCGCTGATTGGTCGCGCCGCGTCTCTTGCCAGGTCAGCGGCCTTGGCCAGCGTCTCTTCTGAGACCGGCTGACCGGCCAGCGCGTCGCCCGCTTCCTGCACAAACAGCGGTGTTGGCGCGACAGCGCCAATGGAGACGCGAGCCGACTGGATCGTGCTGCCGTCATCGCTCAGGACAACGGAGGCGCCGGCGCCTACGACGGCGATGTCCATTTCATTGCGCGGGATGAAGCGCAGGTAGGCGGCGCCGAAATTCGCCGGCGGGGCGGGAAACTCCAACGCGACGAGGAACTCGCCGTTTTCGAGTACATTGCGGCCCGGCGCCGTGCAGAACTCTTCGACCGGGACAGTGCGGCGGCCGCTGGGGCCGGCAATGTGGCAGGTGACGCTGTGGGCGATCAGATTGGGAATCGAATCGGCGGCGGGAGAAGAGTTACACAGGTTGCCGCCAAGACTGGCGCGCCCCTGAATTTGCGTGCCCCCGATCAGGTGCGTCGAATCGATCAGGGCTGGATAAGCGTCGCGAATCGCCTGGCTGTTGTTGATCGAATGGCATGAAACGGAAGCGCCCAAGGTCAGGCCGTCGCTGTTGATCGAAATCGCCATCAGTTCGGGGATTCGCTTCAAATCGACGACCGTGTCCAGTGCAAGACGCCCTTCCTGAAGCTGTGCGATCAGGTCCGTGCCGCCGCTCAGCGGCCGGGCCATGCCGCTCCCGGCAGCGAGTGCCGAGATTGCCTCGTCCACACTTGTTGGTGCTACAAAATCGATTGCTTGCAAAGAACTACCTCCTCGATGGGTTCGCTTGTTGATAATTCTGTTCGCAAAATGTCTATTGTATTCCGCGTAGGGTTATGAGGGCATCGCGTTAATCACAGTGGAAAATTCACAGGGAGCCTACTCCGGTTAAGTTATACCATAAGATCAGACGAGACGAAAACGGCAGGGCCTATTTTCGGTTTGGATGCGGGATCGGTCCTGTGGCCAGTGTGGGGTATGATAGGGACGACCAGGTTGCCAGCGACCTGGTCTGGCCCCACTGATCCCACCGGCTGGACCGGATGAAGCTACTCACACTCACGATAGCCTATCTAGCGGGAATCGCTGCCGGCCAGCTCCTCTGGCGCCAGGGATGGTTTGGCTGCGGGATCGGTGACACATATTGGCTGACTGCGCTGGCTCTGATCCCGGTGGGACTGTGGATGGACGCCAGGATGACAGGGGGAGCTCCCGGGCCAATGCGGTGGCCGGCAGAGGCCGGGTTTGTCCCCCCGCGCTCGACCCCTTCGAACTGGCTGGTGGGATGCGCCGCTCTGGCCGCCCTGTGTGGCATTCTGCGCCTCGGGTCGCACCCTCCCCAACCATGTCACTTACCATCCGAACTCGCATACTACAACCAGGAGGAAGGCAGAAGCGCCCTTCAGGTGGTTGTGGACGGATACGTCGCGAGCTATCCATTCATTAAAGAGGGCAGTCAGCGGCTGGACATTGAAGTGGAGTCGCTGGAGATAGATGGCGGCAGGGAAAGGGTCGATGGCCGCCTGCGACTGCAGACGGGCAGCGTCCACCGATTTGAATTTGGCGAAAGCGTTCGCGTTCGAGGCCAATTAACGGAACCGCCCGCCTTCGAGGGCTTTGATTACCGGGCCTACCTGGCGCGCAAACAGATTCACAGCCTAATGCTGCGCCCGCGCGTCGAACCGCTGCCGGGCATGCTGCGCGGGGGATTTCTGCTTCAGTTCGTTTATGGACTGCGCCAACAGGGTGAGAGGCTGCTGAATCGCCTGCTTCCTGAACCGTATGCCGCGCTGGCCAACGGAATGATACTGGGCGTTGAGGCCGGCATTCCTCAGGCGCTCTATGAGAAGTTCAACCTGACTGGCGCCAGTCACGTGATCGTGATCAGCGGCAGCAATGTCGCGCTGGTGACGGGTGTACTGATGGCGCTGGGTGTCAGGTTGTTTGGCAGGCGCGGGGCATTCTTTCCCGCGATCGGCGGGCTGGCTCTGTACACTCTGCTGGTAGGCGGTGATGCCGCTGTCATGCGCGCCGCATTGATGGGGGGCTTGTACGCGGGGGCGACGGTGCTGGGCCGTCAGAGCACGGCGCTGGTGAGCCTGGCTGCGGCCTGCTGGGCGATGACACTGTGGAATCCCCTCATGCTTTGGGATGTTGGTTTCCAACTCAGCAGCGCGGCCACAGTCGGCCTGATTCTGCTCGGGCCTGCCATGACCGACGGCTTCAACGCATTTTTTCGGAAGGCAGCGGGGGCCCTGCGGCGAAGAAACGCGGCGCCCGGGGGGCCGCGGGGGGAGTTTCTGATGCCCAGATCAATCAGCGACCTGGTGCGGGACGGTCTGCTGATGACGGTTGCGGCCAGCGCAACGACGTATCCGTTGATTGTCTACTATTTCGGGCGTTTGAGCCTGGTCAGTTTACTGACAAATCTGTTGATCGCGCCAGTCCAACCCTGGATCATGATCTTTGGCGGGTTAGGGTTGATCGCAGGGTTGTCGGGATTGGAACTGATCGCGCAGTTCCTTCTCTACATCCCTTATGCCAGTCTGTGGTGGACAACGATGATCGTGAATTGGAATGCGACTTTCGAAGGTGGCAGTATCGAGGTTGCCTGGTTCGGCGGAGGCGCCATGGCCCTGACGTACGTTGGCATTCTGGGACTGTATTGGCGGAGATCCATAACGGACGCTCTCAAGGGGCTCTGGCGCGGATTTGTCACATTCGCGGATTCAAGAGACGAAGAGGACCCGGCCAGCCTGCAGGGAACCCAGCGGCTGCAAGCAGTTCCGAAGTGGACGTATGGCATTCTGGCTGCGGCGGCAGGGCTGCTATGGTGGTTTGCGCTTACCCAGCCAGACGGCCACCTGCATCTGCATTTTCTGGACGTGGGCCAGGGGGACGGCATCTTTATCCAGACGCCAAGCGGACGGCAGGCGCTGATCGACGGCGGCGACGACAGCCAGCAGATGTTTGCCGAGCTGGGCGCGGTGATGCCGTTCTGGGACCGGCACATTGACTACGCGATCGTAACGCACCCCGACTGGGACCATATTGGCGGCCAGGTCGAACTGCCGGCGCGCTTCGGGGTGGGGCAGGCATTTATCAGCGGGAATTCTCTGGGCAGCGAGGACTCACAGCTCTGGGTAACGGCACTGGATGTGGAAAATGTGCCGGTGTCGGGCATGCAGCAGGGCGCATGGGTGGACCTGGGAGACGGCGTAGCGCTGTGGGCGCTGTGGCCTCCGCGGGAAGAGGAACTGAGCGGAGTTGATGCGGATGACAAGAACGAACGATCGCTGGTGTTGAAGCTTGTTTACGGTGAATTCACGGCGCTGTTGACGGGCGACATTGGCCACCGCAGCGAGGAGGCACTGCTGGAGGCGGGCCAGCCGCTGGCCGCGCATGTCCTTAAAGTTGGGCACCATGGCAGCGGGCAGAGCAGCAGCCCAGCGTTTGTCGCATCCGTCGCCCCCAGCGTCGCGGTCATTCAGGTCGGGGAAGGGAACCGCTACGGCCACCCTGACCCAGAGGTCTTGGCGATTCTGGATGGACGGCTGGTTCTTCGCAATGACAGGGAAGGAAGGGTGTCCATCCGAAGCGATGGGCGGAGTATGTGGATTTCGACCCAAGAGAGGGATGGAGCCGAACTCCTGGAGGTGAGCGTTAGCGCTTCTGGTGCAATTTCAGTTCTGAGGTGAGGCCGGCCGTGGCCGGGAAAGGTGAACCCGACGGGACGCGGCGCGTTTACGACCACAGCTTCTCGACAGCCTGGGGCCGGTTGAGGTAGGCGATCAGGTCCACCGGCTCGTCCAGGACCAGGTCGGCGTTGCTGAAGTTCTGGGTCGATCCCATGCCGCAGAGGAGTCCAACCTGCACCGCGCCGACGGCTTCGCCGACGCGCAGGTGCAGTTCGGTATCGCCGACAACGAGACAGGCATCTGCGGGCAGATTCAGGATTTCAAGCACGCTGATTAGCCCTTCACTGTTGGGAGAAGGTTTGCGCAGATCGTCGCGGGTGACGATTGCGTCGAACAGGTTCTCTGGCAGTTCGGCGCCCTGGAGGAAGGCGTCCAGCTCCTGTTTTGAGCGATTTGTCAGCAGCGCCACTTTGTACTGTTGCCGCAGTTCCAACAGCAGATCGGGCACTCCCTCACGCAGCTTTTGTGATGCTGGCGGTGGAAAGGCGCGCAGGCGCTGGAACCGGGATGTAAGCCGGCGAGCGTCGTCGTGAAGCCTGAGCCAGGTGAGCAGGCTGACCGCGGCCAGGGAGGGTCCTTCCATCCATGCCATGAAACGGCGGAAAAACTGCTCTCGTCTGTCATGGGGCCAGATTCGTTCAAGCCGGTCAAATCGTTTGGCCAGATCGCTGGCGAGCGACCAGTCGAGATATGTCAATGTGCCATCCAGGTCGAACACGACACCTTCGATCCAGTGGCCGCCGATCAGGCCCGGTATCTGAATCTCATTCTGCTGTTGCGAAGATTCAAAGGGTTCCAGGTCTCGAAGTTTGCGAAAGACGTAGCCAAGCAGGGCGCGGACACTGGCAATGGTCGGCGTAATCAGGAGAATTCCGACCACACCGAATACAAGGGCGGCGCTGATGATGCCGGTAAAGGTGACCGCGGGATGCAGCCGAACGCGGCGCCCGACCAGCCGCGGGATGAGGTAGACGCTTTCGACCTGGGTAATCAAGATATACAGAATCAGTACGATGATGGCGAAAGGCAGACGGCCAAGGGGCAGCCAGGTCGAGCCCTGGAGGAGGGCCACCAACGTTCCGATCGCGCCGCTGATTCCGGGCCCTACGGTTGGCAGGAACTCGAGCACGCCGGCGAGCAGGGCCAGGCCGGCGGCGTTGGGCAGACCGACAATGGACATGATGACCCAGGTAATGAAGCCAACCACAAGACCCAGCACGAGCTGGCCGCGCAGGAAGGCCATCCAGATTTCGCCCAGTTCCTGGGTAAGACGTTGGACATCATCCCGGTATTCGGTCGGCAGCGCGTTCATCACCATGCGTTGCAGCTTGATGACGTCTTTGAGCAGCCAGAAACCCAGTACCAGCACATAGATTGTGGTCAATACGCCGGTGGTGAGCGTGGCGGCCAGCCCGAGCGCGCCTGTCCCTGCCTGGGAGAGAACATTCTGGATGACGGCGCCGAATTGCTGAAGAATTATGTTGACGTTGAGATCGAACCCAAAGATTGCCGGAAGGGTTCCCGTACCGGCTTCCTCAAGGTCCGCCACCATGGACTCGAGCAGGATGAGCAACGATTCAACCGAAGAAACGACGCGCGGCACGAAGATGATCGGCGCGATGATCAGCAGGAGAATGACCAACAGGTAGACGGCTACGATCGAGGTCGCGCGACTCCAGCCGGTACGCTGCTGCACCCAGCTGACTGGTTGATAGAGAACAAAGGTGAGGAGAAGCGCGATGATCGTTGGCTGGATCATCACGCGGAATGCGTAAAGGAGCAGAACGGCCAGAAGGCCGAGGCTTGCCGACACCACTATCTTTGTGGTTGTGCTCCAGCGTTTCGTGCTCATGGCATTGCTTGAAGCGTGAGGGAACGACCTCCGATCCGCCCATGTTTCCGGCAGGGATGGTCAACTGCACAGGTTGCAAATCGGTTCACAGGTCAGACTACCTGAATACGGTGAGCCGCGTCAACGGCCAGTATCGGACCCAGATGCGGCCCTTGATTTGGTCACGGTGAACGGGGCCGAAAACGCGGCTGTCATTGCTGTTTTCGCGGTTGTCGCCGAGGACATAGTACCTGTCTTTCTCCAAGGTGACAGGTCCGAAAGCGGTGTATGAATCCTGATCGGAGGAAGTCTGTTTATTTTCCAGGAAGATGGGATTCGCGACGACTGTTCCGTTCACATAGACGAGGCCGTCGTCAAGCTCGACGGTATCTCCGGGAAGGCCGACGACCCTTTTAATCATCAGCGCGCGGGATTCAGGCAGATCCAGCACGACGATTTCATCGTAGGTCGGAGTTTGGAAATAGTAGCTCATCTTCTCCATGATGAGGCGTTCGTTGGGCCGGAGATTCGGTTGCATGCTCTGCCCGCGCACGATGGTGGCCTGGGCCAGGAATAGGTGAATAAATGCTGCCAGCGCGACCGCTGGCAGCACGACTTGCACGATTTCTTTCAGGGTGGCGACCAAGGCCGCGCCGACTGACGTCGTTTCTGATTCAAGCTCGACGGCTGATTCGGGCGGGGCCGGGATGTAGCCGCCGCCGGGCTCGCTCTTCTCAGACGCTAGCAGGGCCGGCTCCGCTGCTGGCTGCCCGGCGGCGTTGGCGCCGTCCGCAGGCATCGGCTCTTGAGGATCTGTCCGTTCCCCATGGTTTCGAGTCGAGGTCATGGTCCTGTGAGCCTGCCAGTTGAAGCTGTAGCCGCCCCATCATTCTATCTGCGGGGCCGACCGCCGTTTCTCATGCTGCGGTCGCGCTCTCTGCCGCGATCGCGGCCACCGCGTCCGCCCCGGTCGCGGCCGCCGCCCCCGCCGCCTCGCCGGCCGCCCCGGTCCCGTTCGCGGGCTTCTTCGGCGCTCCAACCTTCTAACACGGCTTGCCTGCTCAGCCGGATTTTGCCGGCCGGGTCAATGTCGATCACCATGGTCGTGAGTTCGTCGCCAACGTTTGCGATTTCTTCCACGTTGTTCACGCGGTAGTCGGCCAGCTGGCTGATATGCACCAATCCGTCAACGCCCGGCAACAGGTTGACAAAGGCGCCGTAAGCTTCGACCCTTACCACCTGTCCCGTGTAGATTTTACCGATTTCAACCTCTTCGGTCAGAGACTCGATTTCGCGGCGGGCCTCTTCAGCGGCGAGGCCGTTAAGACCGGAGATGAACACGGAGCCGTCATCATCGATATCGATTTTGACCTCGTAGCGCTCCTGCAGAGCACGGACGGTCTTGCCGCCTGGGCCGATGATTTTGCCGATCTTTTCGGGGTCGACGGTGACGGTGAGGATGCGGGGCGCGTAGGGGCTGAGTTCTTCGCGGGATTCGGGGAGTACATCCAGCATCTTTTCCATGATGTGGAGCCGTCCTTGCCGTGCCTGCTCCAGCGCAATCCGCAGAATCTCGAAGTCCAACCCCTTGATCTTAAGGTCCATTTGCAGGGCGGTGACGCCATGGCTGCTGCCTGCCACTTTGAAGTCCATGTCGCCGAGATGATCCTCGACGCCCTGAATGTCTGACAGGACAACGTAATCACCGGTTTCCTGGTCCTGCACCAGACCCATCGCGATACCGGACACGGGCGCGTCGATTGGGACGCCGGCGTCCATCAGCGCCAAGGTGCTGCCGCAGACGGAACCCATGCTGGTGGAGCCGTTGCTGCTGACAGCTTCGCTGACCAGGCGCAAGGTGTAGGGGAACTCGTCGGGGATGACCGGCTGCAAGGCCCTTTCGGCAAGGGCCCCGTGGCCGATTTCGCGGCGTTTGGGGCCTCTCATGGGGTAGGCTTCGCCGGTTGAGTAGGGCGGGAAGTTGTAGTGATGGATGTAGCGTTTTTCGTCTTCAGGTTGCAAAGTGTAGAGCCGCTGGGCGTCGCCAGGCGTACCGAGCGTGGCGATCGTCAGAACGTGCGTTTCGCCGCGCATGAACAGTCCGCTGCCGTGGACGCGAGGGATATTGCCCACCTGTACCTGGATAGGGCGCACGGTTTGGGGATCGCGACCGTCGGGGCGGACGCTTTGGTCGAGGATTTGCCTGCGGACGGCATCTTTGTAGAGACTGTCCAGCGTGTCATCAGCGTCAGAGGCTTCGACCTCCCCGGCGGCGATCTGTTCGGCCAGGGACTCCATGGTATCTGCTTTAATCTCGGCGAGGCGGGTCTTGCGCTCGGTGCGATCGGTCGTTTCGAACACGGCCGCGTTCACTTTATCGCGCGCCATCTGGCTGACGATTTCGACGGTGCTTTCGGCGGCTTCAAAGACGGGGTAGTCGGTGAACTTCTCTTTGCCGAGATCGGCCTGCATTTGCTCGATCGTTTGGATGGCAGGCTGCATCGCCTCATAGGCCAGCCGCAGCCCGTCCAGCATGATCTCTTCCGGCAGCTCGTCTGCGCCTGCCTCAACCATTAGAATGTTGTCGGCCGTGCCGGCGACTTGCAGGCCGAGCGTGCTCAGCTCCATATCGGCGGCTGTTGGGTTGACGATCATTTCGCCGTCAACATAGGCGACGGAGGCAGCTCCCACAGGCCCGCTCCAGGGAATGTCGCTGATGGCGAGGGCTGCTGACGCGGCAATGATGGCCAGCGGGTCGATCAGGTGCTCGTTGTCGGAGCTGAGGGCGGTGAGGATGACCTGCACCTCGTTGCGCATGCCCTTGGGGAAGAGAGGGCGGAGGGGCCGGTCTACGAGCCGGCAGAGGAGTATGGCCTGTTCGCTGGGCCTGCCTTCACGGCGGAAGAGGTTGCCGGGGATGCGTCCTGCGGCGTAGAGTTTTTCTTCAAAGTCGACGGTCAGAGGAAAGAAGTTGATTCCTGGCCGCACTCCTCTGTCCATCGTGGCCGTTGCGAGGATCACAGTGTCTCCGCAACGGACTGTGACGGCGCCGCCTGCCTGTTGGGCAAGGATGCCGGTCTCAATGCTGATCTCTTTGTCGCCCAAGGTCGTGTTATAGACCCGGGCGCCTTCGAACAATCTCAGTTGCTCCATTTTTTCACCTCGAAGTGAATTTTGCGACGCGCGCCCAATAGGGTCGTGCGTGCGGGTGACGCCACCGGCTCGAAAACTGCCTGAGCCTGCAACACATCCGGCGTTGCCGCCACCCGCAGCCGGATTCGCAGGTTCAGGATGAGAACCAGATTGTTCGGTCTTCATCCCCTCTGCGAAGCCTCAGCGCATTGTTTCGAGGTGCGGAACTGGAGAACGGATCGAAGCGTGCGAAAGAGCGCAAGCAGTTCGCTGGATTCTGGCTTCGGTCCATTCTCCAATGCCGGACCTCGGAGGCAGTAGTCTGCCTGGCACAATACATTGAGCACAAAGTGCCATTGCGAGCGGCTGGTGACAGCAGTTCTTTTTTTGTCGCGCGGTCAGGCGCGGATGCGACACGTTACTTTCCGGAGGCTGCCTCAGTTTCTTCAGTCAGTTACCATCTATGGATGGTCCGAGGCCTTTCCGGCGTGACAATATAAGAAGGGACGATAAGCCATGCCGATCGCCCCTATAACACCAATTATCGACGCAGTCCCAGCCTTTGGATCAGCTGGCGATAGCGGTTTACGTCCTTCCTGGCCAGATAGGCCAGATGGCGGCGGCGCTGGCCGACGAGCTTCAACAACCCTCTACGCGATCCTGCGTCATGTTTGTGGATTTTCAGGTGTTCGGTCAGCGCATTGATGCGCGTGGTCAGGAGCGCGACTTGAACTTCCGGGGAACCTGTATCCTGATCGAAGGTTCGATATTCTTCGATGATCCTGGTCTTTTCTTCCGTGGAAATACTCATGTGGTACTCCTGAACTCCTTTCCTTTAGAACCAGAGAGAGCCGCCCTTGAAGGCTTCCTGCGACCATTCTCTGGCAGGGCATCTCATTGCCTTTCGCGAGCCGAATCATCGCTGGAATACCACGGCGCATGACCCAGCCAGTACTGAATCAGTTTAGCACAGGTTGGCGCGAGACCCAAACTTTCAAGGTTATGCCACTATACGCAGGACTTATGGATAAGGTCGCGGCTGCAGCTGGGGAGTGAGTTTCTTCGCCGGTCAAATCGCCGGGAAGGGAGGGGTTCGGAGAGGGGGAAGCGAGGGTCGGCGAGGAGGCGATAGAAGGCGGCGGAATGGGGATGCCGGGCTGGTTGGCGCGGTGGGAAGGGATGGAGAGAGGGGGGGGTTTCGCCTTGGAGAGGGCGCGGTCCTGATTGAGGGCGGACAGGTTCAAGTGGGTTGCGACTGGTTGCATGGACTTTCGGCGCTTGAGATGCAGCGACTGGCAGATGCGGGTGGGCATGATGCATGAGCGTTTGCGAGCGTAGGCGTGTGTTTACGAGCGTTTACGAGCGTTTACGAGGAAATTCTGAGTGTTTCTGCGGCGGCGGACTGTCTGCGGAGCAAGAGGCATGGTCATTTCGCTGTCATGCGCAGGCCGGGAACCCGCTGGCGGTGGAATGGAAAATTGGACAGCGGCGCGTCATGGAATGAAATATAATATATTTTCGTTAGTGATCCTGAGAGGGTAGCGACGTTTTGTCCTCGGGGCGCCGCGGTAGGTCATGGGGAAAATCCTTTTGTCCGCGAAGGGACGCAAAGGGGCGCGAAGAACTCCCCTTTTGGGGCGCACGGAGTGTTGGCGGGGTGAGGGGGTGGAGCGCGGAGGCGTAGAAGCGTAAGGTGGACGCACTTGTGGAGCGTCCTCTTGATGCAGAGACAGGCTGCAAGTATAATGTGCCTGCCTTGAAGGGCGTATCCTCTGCAGATTGGACGAAAGCCGGCGCGTTCGCTGCCAACGTTGGAAAGCCTATCCTTTCCAGGCCCAGCAACGTTACCCGTTGACTCGCGGGGTTGGACGGGGCAGGGCCGGCGAAGAATTCCGGGTTACAGAATCGGGTCGTGAAAAGCGCGGCGGCTGGGCATCCGTCCCCGCGTGGGAGTCTCGTGTGTCTGATCGAGTGTTGTCCAGGTCGCTCAAAGTGAAGGCCCGCCAGCTGGGCTTTGACTTTTGCCGAATCATCAAGGTGGAGGAGGCGCCGCACGCGGCGTTTTTTGCCGGCTGGGTCGCATTGGGGCGGGCGGGCGAGATGGGCTATCTGACCCGCCATTTGGAGAAGAGGCGCAATCCTGCCCTGCTGGCCGAAGATGGTCCGGCGTTCCGATCTCTGATCGTTTTGGGCGTTGATTATCATCGTTTCGACCTGGCGCCGGAGATTCTAAATGATCCTTCGCGGGGTATCATCGCCCGCTATGCCTGGGGGGATGACTACCACGAGATCATCCGTCCGCTGCTGTACGAGCTGGACGGCTGGATTCGCGGCCAGACCGGCCGGTCTACGATGGGAAAGGGCCTGGTGGATACGGGTCCTGTACTGGAACGGGACTGGGCACAGCGGGCAGGCATGGGATTTACCGGGAAGAACTGCTGTACGATCCACCCGCAGAGAGGCAGCTGGCTCTTTCTGGCAACGCTGCTCGTGCCGGAGCTGTTGGCGGAGGACGCGCCAGCGACAACGCTTCGCGGCGGGGGGCCCGGGGTGGAGGAGACTCTTGCCGGCTTGCCATCAGATGGTGACTATGGGGCCTGGCAGCTGCAGGATGGTTGGAGCGAGTCTTCGATGGAGTCGAATGGCGGCGCGGTGAAGGTCGAGGCGGAGTTTCCCGCGGCCGCACCGGCCACATGCGGCCACTGCACCCGTTGCCTGGATGCCTGCCCGACTGATGCCTTTGTCGGCCCGTTTCATCTCGATCCTCAGCGCTGCATTTCCTACTGGACGATTGAGTCGCGCAAGCCGATTCCCCGGGCATTGCGGCCGCTGTTTGGCAACCGGGTCTTCGGATGCGATATCTGCCAGGAGGTCTGTCCGTGGAATCAGCGGCTGCCTGAGCGGTCGCAGTTGCTGGAAGGGCTGAAGGCACAGCATGACCGGGTTGCGCCGCCGCTGCTGGAAGGGTTCGAATCACGCGATCCTTACTGGCTGGAGCCGGGGGCCTTTGCGAAACGCTGGCGGCGGTCGCCGTTGAAGCGGGCGAAGCGGTCGGGTATGCTGCGCAATGTTTGCGTTGCGCTCGGGAATTGGGGTGATCCGGCGGCCTTTACGGGACTGGAGGCGGCCGCGGCCGACGAAACGGCGCTGGCGCGAGGACACGCGGCATGGGGGCTGGGGGAACTGCTGCGCCGGCACAACGATGGTCGGGCCGCGGCCTGTCTGGAGTCCCTGCTTGGCGAAGAGCGGGACGAGTGGGTACGTGAGGAGATTGGCACGGCGCTCGTGCGAGGGAATGAAACTTTAGGGGCAAGCGGGCGTAGAGAAGAATACAGCCGGATTGATGGACACTGATCTTGCTTGCCACGCAGTGTCTTCGACATAAGGAGAGCACCTATGGATATCGGACGAGCGCTGACTTACTTTTCAGAGGACGAACGCTGGGTCGAGAAGACGGCCATCGGCACGGGGCTGCTTCTGATCAGTTCATTGCTGCTGGTGGCGCTGATCGGCGTCGTAGGCTACTTCATCCTGTTCGGTTACCTGGTGCGTCTGATCCAGAACGTGCGCGACGACGTCCATCCTGTCCTGCCGGAATGGGACCGGTGGGGTGACGATTTGGTACGGGGCTTGAAGCTGATCTGTGTTTACCTCATTTGGGCGCTGCCGATCATCCTGGTTTCGGTACCGATGTTCATCATCGGCGTGGTTGTCTCAGAGAATGTTCGATACGCAGACGGTGATATTGGCGCAGTGTTCATACTGTGCTCCCTGTGCCTGCAGTTTCTGGTTGGCATCGCCTTCCTCGTCTTTCAACCCGGTTTCACTGTTGCTTTTGCCAGGAACGAGACAATCAGCGAAGGACTTCAGTTTACCGACGTCTGGGACTGGACTCGCGACCATATAGGCAATGTCGCGATTGTCGCGATTCTCACGGTGATTGCCAGCATGATTATAGCGACGGTCGGCAGCATCGTGGGCCTTATTCTTTGCGTTATCGGCGCGGTTGTTACGGTGCCGCTGTCGCAGCTAATCATTTACTATTTCCAGAGCCACCTGTACGGCCAGTTGGCGCGACGGGCTGGGGAAGGCGGGGCAGGGAGCGGACCGGGTCCTGTTCCGGCCCCCGGTCAGGAGTTCGAATGGACAGCTGAACCTGCTGAAGAATCTGACCTCTCAGCCGAAGTGGTCCCGCCGGCTGTGTTTGACCCTCAAGCCGAGCCGGAGCCGTCAGAGAATCCCGAAGCGACGGTCGACACGGAGATGCCAGACGAGGGGGAGCCTCAAGCGGATTCTGCCGGACGAGCGGAGGACGGTCAGGCGGAGGAGAATACTCAGCCGGAGGAGGAAGACCAATCCGGGGAAGGTATTGAGCCCAATGAGGACAAGTCTTCTTCGGAGCCGAAGAGCCAGTAGAGACGAGATTACCGGGGCGACACAAAGCGTCAGAAAAGGAATAGCCCGTGCGAGAATTGACGGTTTCGCACGGGCTTTTTGTTGGGCGTACATTGGCAGGCGCCGGACCGGAAGCATAGGGGCGGTTCCGATAGGCCGCTGCAGTCTTTCCGGCTCAGGCTACCCGCCGCCGGCGAACCTATTTGCCCTGTCAGCTGGCGCAGGATTTGGAGTCCTTAACCATTTGCACAAAGTAGCGGTGCCAGCGCAGGTCGTCGGTCAGCTCGGGGTGGAAGGCGGTGGCGAGAATTGGGCCTTTGCGAACCGCCGCGATGACGGAATTATCGTCGTCATGGAGGGTTGCAACGGTCGAGAGGGTCTCCACGTCTTCGGCGACGGAGGTGATGGCGGGGGCGCGGATGAAGACGGCATGGAACGGTCTGTCGCCCAACGCGGGCACGTCGAGTTCGGCCTCGAAACTGTCGACCTGGCGCCCGAAGTAATTGCGGTTTACGGTGACATCCAGGCCGCCAATCAGGGCCTGGCCGCCCAGTTTCTGCCCTGTGGCGCGTTCGGCCAGCAGAATCATGCCGGCGCATGTGCCCCAGGTAGGTTTGCCGCCGTGAACCCAGCGCCGCAGGGGTTCGACCAGACCCCACCGTTCGGCGACGAGCCCCATGCTGGTGCTCTCTCCGCCGGGGATGATCAGGCCGTCGAGGTCGTCCAGCTCCCGGGCGAGGCGCACTTCCGCGGCCTCGACGTTGAGCCGCTTCAGCATGGCGATGTGCTCGCGAAAGGCCCCTTGAAGCGCGAGGACTCCCAGACGAATTTCGCTCATGTGCCGTCTTCTCGCTTTGAGAGGGGATTGAAGGGAGTCAGGACAGGAAACGGGGGCCGCATTGCGAAGTCCTTCGGATTGCGCGTGAGCGGATGTCTGCCTTGCGGTCTTTTCGAAGGTTGGCGTAGGCAGGCTTCGCCAAGCGAAACTGTGCTCACGGATCTTGCGAAATCAACCGGGCGGTCAGTCCGAGTCATCGCCGGGAGCTTCGGGTCAACCCTGGCGTTCCTTCTTGTGGGATGATCCCAACACGAAACCGGGTCCTGGGCTGGCTGGCGATTCGCAAACAGAATAGAGAACCTTTGGCAGTTGGATGCAGGCACACGCAGTGCGCGTGCGACCACCCGATTGCGGTATACGCCCTTCACTAAGACATTCGCCGCCGGTCCATCCTCACGTCAGGGAGGGCGTATAGCGCGGCGGCAGAGGATACGCGTTCTTCTGCCGCCGCCAGGAAACGAATTCAGGGGCAGGCTCTGCGCCCGCTACCAGCCGCGTTCCGCCATTTTCTCGGCCTCGGAGAGTTCGGTGACGTTGATGCCGACCATGGGCGCGCCCAGGTTTTCACTCACTTCCGCCAGGATGTGAGGATCATTGAAGTGTGTAACCGCTTGGACGATGGCGTGGGCGCGTTTAGCGGGGTCGTCGCTCTTGAAGATTCCTGAGCCGACGAATACGCCGTCGACACCCAACTGCATCATCAACGCCGCGTCGGCGGGCGTGGCGACGCCGCCGGCTGCGAAGTTGACGACGGGGAGGCGGTTGAGCTCGGCCGTCTCTTTGACCAGTTCGTAGGGGGCCTGGATGTCCTTCGCGAAGGTGAACAGCTCGTCCTCGTCCATGCGGTTGATGCGGCGGATGGCGCCGTTTACATTGCGCGCGTGGCGCACGGCCTCGACAACATCGCCGGTGCCGGCCTCGCCTTTGGTGCGGATCATGGCGGCGCCTTCGGCGATCCGGCGCAGGGCTTCTCCCAGGTTGCGGCAGCCGCACACAAATGGAATGGTGAAGCTGTGTTTGTTTATGTGATGGCTCTCGTCGGCGGGCGTCAGGACTTCACTCTCGTCAATATAGTCAACGCCAAGCGCTTCCAGGATCTGCGCTTCGACAAAATGCCCAATGCGCACCTTCGCCATCACGGGAATCGTGACCGCCGCCATGATTTCTTTGATGAGCCGCGGGTCACTCATCCGCGCCACGCCGCCATCCTTGCGAATGTCGGCGGGAACGCGTTCCAGGGCCATTACGGCGCAGGCGCCGGCCTCCTCTGCGATGCGGGCCTGTTCGGCGGTAACCACGTCCATGATGACGCCGCCCTTAAGCATCTGCGCCAGCCCGGCCTTTACGCCGAATGTTCCTCTTTCCACCTGTCCATCACTTTGCTGCCCGTTTTTTGTACTCATGGGACTCTCGCCTCCTTTTCTGCCGCAACGCGACAGAATCGTCTCCTGGTGCGCGGAGAGGGACAAATACTGAATGGAGATTCTGTTCAAACCCTTGCACCGCAAAGTTATTTCTGCTATTGTAGTCAAAAGCCCCCTTATTTTCCAACTTCACTTAATGCGCAAATGACGCCGAGGCGTCATGGCGGCGGGCACGCCCGGCGGCTGCGCGGGCAAGGCAGATATTGGGCAACGTTTACAACTGGGAATCGCGTTCTATTGTGCAGTGTGCCTATAGGATTTTGGGCATATTGTCGGCGATCATTATTTTGTAGTTGAGAAGGTCCCGACTGGGGCCCTCTTCATCCACTTATCCCCACACGAGCTTTTCAGAAGGCAGGTCATGCCTGCAACAGGAGGAAACGCGTTTATGGAAGGCATCAACTCTGGAGACACTGCCTGGATCATCGTCGCTACCGCCCTGGTACTGATGATGACACCTGCGCTGGGGTTCTTCTACGGTGGGATGGTACGCCGGAAGAACATTCTCTCCACACTCAACCTAAGTTTCATTACGATTGGCCTCATCAGCATACAGTGGGTCGTCATCGGATACACTCTGGCCTTTGGCACCAGTGTAGCCGGCCTGGTTGGCGGTCTTGACTACATTGGGCTGTCCAATGTTGGCGTGGAGGCGCTGGAAGGGCTGTCGATTCCGCACCTGCTCTTTGCAGCCTTCCAGATGACGTTTGCGATCATCACGCCGGCGCTGATTTCGGGGACATTTGTTGAGCGGATTCGCTTCAAAGTGTACCTGGTATTCGCTGTGTTGTGGGCCACGCTCGTCTACGATCCGGTTTGCCACTGGGCCTGGGGCGGCGGCCTCTTTGCCCGATGGGGCGCGCTGGACTTTGCCGGCGGGACGGTTGTCCATATTACGGCCGGCTTTTCGGCGCTTGCGTTCGCCATGGCGATCCGCAAACGCAAGGGATTCGGCCAGGTCGCGATCGAGCCGCACAACATCGCGTTTACGGTATTGGGAGCGGGTCTGCTCTGGGTCGGCTGGTTCGGCTTTAACGGCGGCAGCGCGCTGGCAGCCAACGGCCAGGCCGTGCAAGCCCTTGTGAACACGAATACGGCGGCTGCGGCTGCGGCGGTGACATGGATGTTTCTGTCCTGGCGAGACAACAAGCCGAGCGTACTGGGAATCGTGACGGGCGCGGTTGTGGGCCTGGTTGCGATCACGCCGGCGGCCGGCTTTGTCACGCCGATGTCGGCGCTCCTGATCGGCGCGATTGCAGCGCCTGTCAGCTATTACAGCATCGACCTGCGCGAGAAGCGGGGACTGGACGAAAGTCTGGACGTATGGGCGTGTCACGGCATGGCGGGCGCGTGGGGGGCGCTGGCAACCGGCCTCTTCGCCACGGCCTCCGTTGGCGGCACCGACGGCCTCTTCTACGGCAACCCCACGCAGTTTGGCATCCAGCTGATGACCGTACTGGTCACCATCATCTACTCGGTGGTCATCACTTTCATTCTGACCAAAATCCTGGATGCGGTCTGGGGTCTTGCAGTCACCGAGCAGGAAGAGGAGATCGGGCTGGACATCAGCGAGCACGGCGAGCGGGCCTATGCGTGACTAGCGAGGCAAGGTAGTGAAAGCATGGATGACGAAATCCCGGATAGCGAGAGTGGGGCAGGGGTTGTGACGGAAGACGAGAGTGAAGAGGGCGCGGGAGTGGAAAGCGAGAGTGGGGAGGGCGAAAGGTCCTAGACGCCTTCTGGGTTCAGGGTCGTGCGGCTGCGCGCACGACCCTGACCGAAAATACGGATCACTCCTCTTGCAGCGAAAGGGAGCGGAGTGATGTTCAAGAAGGTGGAAGCCTACATCCGAAACGAAAAGCTGGCTGATGTCCGGTCGGCTTTGGTCGATATCGGAGTCCCGGCGATTGATGCTGTGGAGGTTCAGGGACACGGCAGGCAGACGGGCATCAGGTTGGCCGGGCGTCACAGCAGTTACACTGTGGATACGTTGCCCCGGACTCGACTGACTATGGTTGTCGGTGAGGAAGAGGTATCGCAGATTGTCGAGACGATTCGAGAGAGAGCGGCGACGGGAAGACAGGGTGATGGCGCCATCTACATTTGCCCTGTGGAGACTCTCATACGGATCAGCACGGGAGAAGAGGGCGCCGACGCGCTCGTTTATGAGGGAGACATCGACATCCAAGGCATTCGTTCGTCTCCCCCTGATCTGAGCGACTTCTTTGCATTCTACCTGGAAAGGAAGTACAGAATCGATGAATGAGGGGGGCTCGCGGTCTACCCTAACGACGCGAGCCGCGTTCAGCACACAGGAGGGATGGCGGTGCTAAAAAAGATAGAAGCGTACATTCGAAGTGAGAAACTGGACGCTGTCAGGATGGCTCTAATTGAAATTGGGGTCCCTGCCGTCGATACCGTCGAAGTGCAAGGGCATGGTCGTCAGAGCGGCATCAAGCTGGCAGGACGTCACAGCACATACGTTGTGGACACGCTGCCGCGCATTCAGATGAGTTTCGTGGTCAGCGACGAGGACGTTGAACAGGTTGTTGACGTCATACTGAAGACAGCTGCGACGGGCAACCAGGGTGACGGAGCCATCTTCATTTGTCCGGTGGAGAACTTGATTCGCATCAGCACGGGTGAAGAAGGAGATGACGCGCTGACCTATGAGGGCGAGATCGATATCGCCGAACACCAGGTCAATCGAGGCAGCTGATTCAGTCTCGCGAATTCCCGAGAGGACCGTTTTCGTTCTATTTGGCAGTTGAGGTTGCAAGGGCGCGCTGACTTTTCTTTTCTGAGGGCCCTCGAAGCCTCGCGCCTTGCCGAGCGCTAATGCACGCTTGCCGGGTTCCGGTTTTCCCAATAGCGTACGACCAGCGAAAGACCGATCGTCATTACCAGGTAGAGGAAAGCGACGACATTGTAGGTTTCAAAGAAGTGAAACGTGCTGGTTGCATAGAGCCTGCCCAGTTGCGTGATGTCCTGAACGCCCAGAACTGAAACCAGCGCTGAGTCTTTGAGCATGGCGATAAAGTCATTGCCCAGGGGTGGAAGCACACGGCGGACGGCCTGGGGAAGGATGACATGGCGCATGGCTTGGGCCCGGCTCATGCCGAGACTGAGCGCCGCCTCCAACTGACCCCGCTCCACGCTCTCGATCCCCGCCCGAAAGATCTCAGCGATGAACGCGCTATAGCCGATGACCAACGCCAGAATTGCTCGACTGGTGAAGGATAGCTGGCGGATGCTGAATTCGGCCAGCGGCCTGCCGATCGCTCCAAGGCCCAGACCCTGCATGGCCCCGCCGGCCCAGTTGAACAGATCCACCAGCCCCGGCGCGCCGACAAAGGCGATGTAGAACAGGATCACCAGCATCGGCACCCCGCGGATGATTTCCACGTAGAAAGAAGCCAGTTCATAGATCAGTCGACTTCGGGAGACGCGCGCCAGACCGAAGACCAGACCTGCCAGCAAGGCCAAGCCAAACGATATCAGGCAGACGTAGAGGGTCACGCCAACGCCCTTGACGACGGCGTTGAAGATCAGATTGTAGTCGGCGTCGGCCAGCAGCGTCCAGAGGAGGAGAACGCCCAGGAGGAGCGCTGCCAGCAGCCAGTACGGCAGGCGCGCGAAGTAGTCGGCGGGCGAACTCCGGGGGCGGCCCCGGGTGGCGTCAGCTTCGGGCACGGGCGCAGGGTGCAGCGGGATGGTGAACGCAGGGAGCGGGCGGGATGCTCAGCGGCGCTCCCTGCGTCCGAAGCCGGATCAGTTTGGATCGTAGAGGAAGAACCACTTTACGTTCAGGTATTCGTTGTAGCCATCGTCCTTCATGGTCTGGATGGCGGCATTGAAGGGCGCGGTCCATTCGCTGCCGGGCGTGAAGATGAAGCCGAACTCCTCGGTCGCCAGCGCGCCGCCGACAATCTTGAGTTTCTCCGGGTTTGCGCCGATGTAGCCGCGGCCC
>JAJDXQ010000023.1 GCA_022823185.1 Caldilineaceae bacterium | reverse complement strand
GTCGAGTTGGGGCTCATTGGGCAAGGGTTTGGCCTCCAATCTGCCGTTGTTCCATTCGTAGCTTACGTCGATATCCGGGTATGGGTTTTCGTACCACTTGGCCCAATACTCTTCCAGGGTGACGTAACGGCCATCGTCGGGGGCAAAGGGATTGACAGACGGTTCGGGCCGCGCGAGAGGCTCCGCATGCACGTACGCGCCAGCGGATTCAGACATTTCTGTCTTGCCCGCCTGGGATGGACTTTTCTGTGTTTGGGACTGGTTGTGCAGGACTTCTTTGGGTTCCATGCTGCCCCCTCCGGCATCGCGGCTGCGCGCAACACGGCCTACGTGCCGCCATTCTATCACGATATCTGTGCCCCCGGCTAGCAGCGCATCCAATCGCCAAACTGACCCGGGGACGGCGCCGGACACTCTTTGGAAGAAGGTCTCCGTTGCCTGAATCAGGGTTTTCGTGTCCTTTCGTCGCCAAACAACGTTGTGGCTGGACCACGAAATGGTGCATCCAGACGGGGTTGGGGAGCGCTGTGAGGCGGCAGAATCCCGTCCGTGCGGTCTTGTCGTTCGTTCATGTGTAGCGAGAATGACAGTGTCCGAAGAGAAAGTTCGCTCCTCCTATTGGAAAAGGTCGGCATAGAACTAAGGAATGCCGACCAAAATTGACATCTGTCTTACGGTTGCGTAGAATGCCGGTATTCATCATCAAGAAGAAGGCAGGACTGACAAGCAATGACAGCCGAACTCAATGAGGAACGCCTTCGCCAAGCCGGTATCGGCGCCTTTTTTCGCCCAAGTCAACTGCAGCCGCTGGGAATCCCCTACCACAGGCTGCGACAGCTTGAGGCGGACGAGGCTGTCGAGCGCGTCGGTTGGGGTCTCTACCGGCTTGCCGACACTGAGCCCACAGAACGCTATTCGATCGCCTCCGTCTGTGCCCGCGTTCCCAACGCAATCGTTTGCCTCCTTTCGGCGCTTCAGGTGCATGGGATCGGTACACAACTCCCGCACCAGGTCTGGATCGCCATTCCGCACAAGGCAAAACCTCCTGTGCTGACCAATGTGGGAGTGCGTCTGCTTCGGTTCAGCGGCGCGGCATGGACCTATGGTATTCAGGAGACGAAGTTTGAAGGTGTGCCAGCCCGTATCACTTCACCAGTTCGCACCGTGGTTGACTGTTTCCGGTTTGAGCGTCTTGTCGGCAGAGAGGCTGCGCTGGAGGCGCTGCGGGAGGCACTACAAGACAGGAAGGTGACCACTGCCGCGCTGGCTCGCACGCTTGAGGCGCTTCCCTCGCGTCGTCTCAAGACCATACTGGACGCCGGTGTGCTATGACGGCCAACGTTGCCGCCTCAATCAGGGCGCCTGTCCCCCCGCGCGGGACTGGGTTCCACAGTTTTCTCAAGGATTGTCTCCTTAACCATTGGCAAGTTTCGATCGACTGCTGACGGGGCTTTCTGTGTCGGTTGAAAGGGCAGACAGCGATGGGTTCGTCCTCTGGGGGGCACCCGGAAGCCTCGATCTGATTGACACTGGCGGCGCGTCGCTGTACACTGCGCCTGCTGCGGACCTGCTTCATTTTGACCATCACCGCCTCGACGCTTGCGCTCCGTCGGAGGCCGTTTTGTCTGCATTTTTTGCGTTTCCGTAAGGGGGTATCCTCGATGCGTTTCGCCGTGTTACTTCATGAAGAGTTCCACATTGGCAGCAATTTTCACGGAGAAGGATGTGACCTGCTTCGTGAAAATGGCCAAGTTGATATCGTTGCAATACGACGCGGGGAGGAGGCGGCTGCTTTTGAGCAGTTTCTTGCGGCCCTTAAGGAGGCAGATGCCGCGGTGATCGGCTGCTGGCACCGGCCGGCCATGCAGCCCGAGCACTGGCCGCAGGCGGAAAACCTCAAGGTGTTCGCCGGGACCTTTGACAACCGGTTTGCCGGCTGGATCGATTTCGACCTCCTGGACAGGTGCGGCATTACGCTCATCGATACCTCGCGCAGCATGACGCCCTCCGTCGCAGAGTTTGCGCTGGCGATGACGCTGAACTTAATCCGCGATATCCCCGAATCGATGTATCTGTTGCGTGAAGGAGGCTGGCAGACACACCCCTTCGACTCGTGGGAAAAGCCGGGCTTTGTGTACGGTGACCTGACCGGCCGGCGGGTGGGTCTGGCGGGGCTGGGCAGCATCAATCGGCGCTACGCCGAGCTGATCGCGCCCTTCAGATGCGACGTTCGGGTCTATGATCCCTTTGTTTCTGACGACGTGTTTTCCCAGTACGCCGTCAAGCGGGCGAACTCTCTGACCGAACTGGCGCAGACATCTGAAATCTTCGTTGTCGGTCTGCCGCCGATGCCGACAACGCTGGAAGTGATCAACCGCGAGGTAATTTATTCCCTGCCCAAGGGGAGCCTATTTGTCCTGGTGACGCGGATGGCGGTTGTTGAACAACAGCCCCTGTGGGAACGGATCGAAGCCGGCGAGATTGCGGCGGCTATCGACGTGTTTGAGCCTGAACCCCCGCCCAAGGACGCCTGGTTCCGGCGCCATCCAAACGTGCTGGCGACGCCCCATATCGCCGGCGGCACTGATTTCTGCCATCGCCGCTGTCTCACCGATGCCTGCAAGGACGCCATCGCCGTATTGAATGGCGAGACACCGCGGTTTCCGGCGACAAGACGAGACGCTCTTCTCTACGAAGGGGAGTTGAAGCCGGTTGACTGACGGAATCTGAGTCTGTCTACATCTCTTTGGCAGTTCAGGGCCTAACCCTGAAATTTTATTTACTTGACTATGGACTGGCGGTCAGGTAGACTGCGCACTGGTATGCGGTGTCCGACCTCTTGTATCTGATTCCGCAGCAGCATCTGTTTTCCTCTCAACGCATACTCACAGGACGTAAGCGCGGCAACCCCTCAGATATCACGCCCTGCTTGAGGCCAGACATCCCGAACAGCCCCTGCAGGCGGATGTCAAGAGCCATATTTTCACTAACAGTCTCAAAGTGTAACCAAGGGAGAAGATGTGGCAATAGGCGCCGGGGTGGTTCCGAAAAAATCCGATCCCCGCTCACGTCTGCACGACTGGCGCGAGCGGCTGGAGAAGGATCTCCGCAATAACTGGCAGCTCTATGTGATGATCCTGCCCGTGCTGGTCGGGTTTTTCCTCTTTCGCTTCTATCCCCTGTATGGCCTGCAGATCGCCTTCAAAGACTACAACATCGTTGCCGGGGTCAGGGGCAGCGAGTGGGTGGGATTGGAGAACTTCTTCAAGTTCGTAGAGGATCCCTTTTTCTTCCGCGTGGTAAAAAACACGGTCGTGCTGGGCTTCTGGACGCTCGTGATCTCCTATCCGCTGCCGATCATCTTCGCGGTGTTGCTCAACGAGGTCAAACAGCAGCACGGCCTGTTCAAGCGCGTGACCCAGTCGATCAGCTACCTGCCGCACTTTGTCGCCGTCGTGGTGATCGTCGGTCTGATCTATGACTTCTTCAGCTTCGACGGCATCGTCAACCAGATAGCGGTCGCCCTGACCGGCGACACGGTACGCATCCTGGGCGCGTCGGAGTGGTTTCGGCCGCTGTACGTCGGTTCTGTCGTGTGGCAGGGCGTTGGCTGGGGTTCAATCATCTACCTGGCGGCACTGACAGGCATTCCGCCGGAGCTGTATGAAGCGGCGATCGTGGACGGCGCGTCGCGCTGGCAGCGTATCAAGTACGTCACGCTGCCCGGACTGCTGCCGGTGATCAGCGTTACGCTGATCCTCTCTGTGTCATCGATCATTTCGGTGGGATTCGAGAGAGCGTTCCTGCTGCAGCAACCGGCCACCTACAGTGTTTCGGACGTCATCGCCACCTATGTGTACAGGCGTGGATTGATAAAGTTTGACTTCAGCTATGGCGCGGCGATCGGGTTATTCGATTCCGTGGTGGCCTTCGCTCTGGTGGTGGCGGCCAACTACATCGTAAAAAGAACGAATGAGGACCGCGAAGGACTGTGGTAGCGAGGAGTAGCTCGTGCATACCCTGAGGAAGATGCGGCTTTTCGATTATCTGAACTATCTGTTCCTGATCGGGTTCAGCTGCTTGATGCTCTACCCGCTGCTGTACGTCTTTTCCATTTCGGTGAGCGATGGCGAAGCAGTGTGGAGGCAATCGGTGAAGTTGTTCCCGATCGGCTTCAACCTGGATGCGTACGAGGCGATTGCAAAGGCGAATGCGGTGGTGCGAGCGTACCGGAACTCGATCCTCTACACGGTGCTTGGCACGTCGTTCACTCTGATCGTCTGCCTGCTGGCGGCATACCCGCTCTCGGAGCCCCGTTTTCGCTGGCGCGGTCCGGTCAGTCTGATCCTGGGGCTGACGCTCTTTTTCTCCGCCGGCCTGATTCCCACCTACCTGACCTATCAGAGCTATGGACTGCTCAATACGATTTGGGTGATTACCCTGCCGGTTGCCTTCAATTTCTGGTTTATCATCCTGGTGCGGGCGAATATCTCGACGATACCGCGCGAGCTGAAGGACGCCGCCCGCGTGGACGGCGCCAGCGACTTTCGCATCCTGTTGCAGATCATCGTACCCCTCTCCAAACCGATCCTGGCGACCATCGCCCTGTTCGTCGCGGTGGCGATCTGGAATGACTTCTTCAATCCGCTGCTCTATCTCAACAACTCGGAAAAGTTCCCCCTGACTATCATGCTGCGGCGGATGCTCATACGGGGAGCCACGGGGGAGGTGGTGCAGGGGAACTATGCCGACACCCTGCAAGCGAAGGCGTTTTTCAGGCAGGTAAAAATGGCAACCGTCATCGTGACGCTGGGTCCGATCCTGCTGGTATATCCCTTTGTCCAGAAGTACTTTGTGCAGGGCACGCTGGTCGGCGCAATCAAGGGGTAGACCCGGGCGCGCTATAGTCGACGCTATAGCCGAATCGAGTGAAGGAGGTGGTTCTATCGAGCAGATCTTTGGCACCAGCTTATGCTCTCCAGCATTTGCGATTCATTCGCTTTAATGTAGATCCCAAATGGGACCAGGAGCTTGCAGATGAAGGCAAAGCGAGCGAGAGGCCGGCGATCCCAGGATACAGGCCGTGTGAATAATCCTGGTCTCATATTGAACTTACATTAGACACAAAAGAGGAGAGGGAAATGAAGAGATTCAGCCTGCCGTTATATGCTTGCTTGCTCACCGTTTTGAGCATTCTCCTGGTGAGCTGTGTTCCACAGGCGCCCGGGACCGTCGAGAGCGACGGCGCCGTCGAGTTGGAGCTGATGATTGCGCCGGAAGGTGTTTTTGGAGATATCACGCCTGAGACCTACTCGATGCAGCTGTTGGCCGACCGGACCGGCTTCACCTACGCGTTCCGCCAGATCCCGCGCGAGTTCCTCGGCGAGCGGATCGCCACCACCCTGGCCTCCGGTGATCTGCCGGACATCATGCAGTTAGGCCTGCCGGCCGACTCGACGGGAACGCCGATGGACATTGCGCACGAGTTCGGTCCGCAAGGGCTGTTCGTATCGCTCACCCCGTACATCGAGGCTGGCGACATGCCCAATCTCGTGGCCGAGATGGAAAGACAGCCCGATATGGAGAAGTTGATGACCTCGCCCGACGGCAACATATACGCCGTGCCTCAGGTCAGACGGCTACGCCAGCTGCGGCCGTGGCTGCAACTGCGGGCGGACCTGATCGAGCAGTGCGGGATCATCGAGGACAGGTGGAATGGCAACTGGGACGCCATTCTGACATTGGACGATCTTAAAGGGGCGATGTTGTGCCTGAAGGATCAACTGGGCGGCAAGCCTGTCATCTCCAGTCGCAGCGGCTTCACCGGCCATACGGGCAACTGGGCCAAATGGCTGGGCACCGACCTGACCGTTTACTACAACCCCTACACCGAGCAATATGAGTATGGCCCGCTGATGGCCCGCTTCCGCACCATGGTCGAGTTCATGAATTGGATGTGGGAAAACGGAGTCCTGCATCCGGAGTACGCCACCATGAGCGACCCGGACTGGGAGGCGCTGGCGCGCGGCACGTGCGAGGCGGGCGCCATTCTCGAGAACACGGGCTGGCACTTCTATTCGTGCGTCGCCAATGCCGGCATCGACCAGGGCAAGTTCTACCCCGTCATGTCGCTGACGGTCGATGACGAAAAGATTCTCTGGCCCGCACCCTCCAATGTATGGCTGGGGAACCCCCTGGTTATCTCGGCCTCCTCCTCTGAGGCAGAGATCGAAGCAGCCGTCTGGCTGATCGACTATCTGTTCAGCACCGAGGGCCGCTTCCTGATCTACCAGGGCAAAGAGGGCGTGGATTGGACCTATCGCGCCGACGGGACCAAGTGCTATACCGACACCATTCAGCGCCATCCAAGCCTGAAGGAAAAGCACTACTGCGCCGGCGCGATCCCCGAGTCCCCGCCCGCGATGACCAACGAAACGGCGTTTATCAATGACATCGGCTCGCTCGCCCGCGTATGGTGGCCAGAGGCCGAACCGCATTGGGGCCTGATGGCAGACTGGCCGGCGCCGGAATTTCCGGATGGGTGGAGATGGATTGACGATCAGTTCATCAATCCCAGCGGCTCCTACGGTGATCCGCTGCCTTCCATCGTACTGAACGAAGAGGAGGCGGAGACCGCCGCCAGCCTCGGCGCTCCCATTGACACCTATCTGCTTGAAACGATCCAGCAGATGATCGAAGGGCAGATTGAAATCAATGACGACACCTGGGGCGAGCTCACGTCCACGATCGAGAGCATGGGCGCCCAGGACATTGTGGATGCCTACAACTCCGCTCTGTCGCGCGCGCAGTAGAGTAGCTGCGACGCATCCAAGCTGACCGGCGTGCGATCCGGACTGTACGCTGTTAGACGACCAAGACGCTGGGGACGGAAGGATTCGTCGTCCCCAGCGTTCCTTTTCACTAGCGAGCGCCGGAGCAAAATATGGGGACGGATAAGACGACAAGGGATCCGATCAGCTGCGCTGTAATCACCGGTGGTCACGGCTATGACGTGCTGAACTTTCACCGGTTTTTCCGTAGCCTGGCGGGCGTCGATGCCTATATCCAGCATATGGACGACTTCGCCTCCGCACGCGCAAGCGTGCGCGATGGCTACGACGTGGTTCTCTTCTACACGATGTTGATGGATGGCCCCGCCGACGACGGGGGACCGTGGTACGCGGGGAGACCCAAAACTGCACTGGGGCGCCTGGGCGAGACGGAGCAAGGCATCGTCTTCCTGCACCACGCCATCCTCGCCTACCCGCAGTGGCCGGTGTGGAGCGAGATGGTGGACATCCGGGATCGCAGTTTCGGCCACCATCCCGAGCAGACGCTGCGCGTCGAGATCGCCAGCCCTGAACATCCGATCACCAGGGGCATGAACGCCTGGGAGATGGCGGACGAAACGTACATGATGGAGGAACCGGGCGCAGACAGCGAGATACTGTTGACAGCTGACCATCCCAGCAGCATGAGAGCGATCGCCTGGGCGAGGATGTACAGGCAGGCACGGGTCTTCTGCTTCCAATCGGGGCATGACAACCTGACGTGGGCAAACCCCGGTTTTGGCGAGACCGTGTTACGGGGGATCCAGTGGGCAGCCCAAAGAATTTAGGCGCGGCTGTCATCTTGGAGAAGGCTCTATGCGCGCGCTGGTGACGAGGCTCC
Organism: Caldilineaceae bacterium; assembly: GCA_022823185.1. GTDB lineage: Bacteria > Chloroflexota > Anaerolineae > Caldilineales > Caldilineaceae > Bin5. The sequence goes on along the minus strand of JAJDXQ010000023.1, from coordinate 31,857 downwards.
GGCCCGACAAGAGACGCGAGAAGGTACTGGTGAGCGACTGGCCGGCGCCGGCGGGACCGACCGGCAACCAGGTCAAGACGCGGACGGTCTATTCGGGCATCACAAACGGGACCGAGCACAACGACCTGGTCGGCGGCAACTATGCGCACCCTGACGACGCGCTGCCGGCCGGGTGGGGCTATCAGCACGTGGGCCGCGTGATCGAGACCGGTCCTGATGTTGCCGGGCTTGCATTCGGCGATCTGCTGTATATCAACGCCGACCACAAGGAATATGTGGTGACGCGTGAAGATGGGCTGCTCATCAAAGTGCCAGAGGATGTTGACCCCAGGCAGGCTGCGCTGTTTGGCATGTCCAGTGTGGCGATGCGCTCGTGTCGGCACGCTGATCTGCGCATGGGTGAACGCGTTCTCGTCGTCGGCCAGGGGTTTATCGGCCAGATGGCGGCTCAGATTGCCAGCGCGATGGGCGCCCGCGTCGCGGTCTGCGAAGTCGACCCGCGCCGGCTGGAGTTGGCGCGACGGATCGGCGCCGCTGAGGATGTGTTCGATGTCGCCGGCGACGGATGGGAGAAACAGGTCGCCGATGGCGCCTTCGATGCGCTGATCGACGCGGCGGGCGTCGCGGGCATGGTGGACAGGATGATTCGCGCGCTCAGGAGCCGGGGCCGACTGCTGCTCATCGCCGGCCGCTTTCACGTCCACTATACCTTCAATCTGGGTCAGGCGCGCGAGATTACGATCAGACAGAACACGGGCTATGACCGCGACGATCTGGCGAATCTGTGCCGGCTCATTCGCCGCGGCCAGGTCGATATCGCCCCGCTGCTCCAGGACGTTGTGCCGGTGACAGAGGCCCGGCGCGTCTACGACACACTGCGCGACGCCCCGCATGAACTGTTGGGCACGGTATTTGTCTGGGCGTAAGGCGCTGCACGCGTTCTACGCGAGCAACGAGGGCACACCGGGGGCCGATCCATGGCACAGATGCAGATTGGGACGATTGATACGATCCGACTTGCGCACGACGCCGGCCCGCGCGTGCGCACCGCAGCCGTCGAACTGGCACGCTGGATCGAAAGACTGGGGGCGAGGAAGCCGACCATCGGTGCAGAGGCGGGGGATGTGACAGCGCTGTTGCGCACAGACGGGACCGACCTGGAGCCGGAGCACTTCTGCATCGAAGTGGAGAGCGCCACAACGCTGCACATTACGGGCGGCGATGGACGCGGCGTGTTGTATGGTGTGCAGGCGTGCATTGACCGCGCCCGTCTGGGTCAACCCATCATGACGATGACCGATGGCCCCCATTTTGCTCTGCGCAGCCTGGACATGTGGGAGACGCCTTCCAGCATGGTCTGGTGTCTGCCGTTCGACAGCATTCTGAGCTATGACAAAATGCTGCGGCCCGAGGAGATCCCGGAGTACCTGGATTTCGCCCGGCGGCTGCTGGCGATGCGCGTCAACAGCCTCAACCTGTTCTCTCAATACGCGGTGGGAGGGTCGTTGTTCGAACGCTGGCTCTCACACGCCGAGCCGGTCGAGCGGTTCGCGCAGTTTATGGATCGCTTTGGCGTCTCAATATGTTTGGCGCTCCACTATGCCTCTCCCGACGAAAATGGCCACTATGTGACGCTGTGTCCCTACTCGGATCATATCCGTGAGCAGTGGCAGGACTTTGTGGCGCGTATGGCCGTCACCATGCCGACGGTGCGCAATTTCAGGCTGAGAGGCGCGGGCGAAGAGGCGCCCGGCCCTCACGAAGACGATTGCGACCGCTGCGCTGCGACGCCCCTGCGCGAGCGTGTTCTGGCGGGCATTCGCGTGGTCAGCGACGCCGTCGCCACCCTCGGCGGCGATCTGTTGTGGCTCACCGGCGCCGACCAGGCCGCCCATGCCAGAGCGGAGGCGGAAATGTACGGCGACTGGGGGGATGACCTTCCCGAAAACGTGTGGATCGCACACTGCCACAACTACTGGGACCACCGCCCACCTTATCCGCCTCACCCGATCTGGAACCATTCCGGCAATCGGCCCGGAGAACGTTCACCCTATGTGCTTCAGGTCGCGCTGGTGGGCGATTCGGCCGGCATGAACTTTCTGCCGTGCTCGATGGCGCACCGCTGGCAGGAGGACTTTCGCACCGCGGCAGACAAGGGATACGAGGGATGTGACGCCAACATGGCCGTACATCCCCAGTACGTAGACCATCCGCTCAACCTCTCCAACTGGCACACCTACGGCAAACTGTGCTGGAACCCCTACCTCGCCCCGGACGACATCCTGCGCGAATGGCTGACGATGGAGTACGGGGCGGATGCGGCGGCGTTCCTGCCTGGCCTGCGCGAAACCTATCCCGCCACCATCGGCGCGCTGTTCAGCCGCAGCGCCTTTACCCAGTGTCACAGTTATATTGCTCGCTACGACTACCTTGATACACGGCTCAATGGACCGTGGCGCGTGTGGACGGATCTCTTGCATCCAGGGATGGACCGGGTCGGCGAGGACGTCCTCGGACTGGAAATGCCGCTCGACGCCTATCCTGAGGCGCAGCGCGAGGCGCTGCGCAACGACCCGCGCTACCAGCTCATCTTCAACCGGATGCCATTGACCGACGCCTACGCCGCCGAGTTGATGGCGGAGAAGCGCGCGGCCACCGGCCATATGCAAGGCGTGCTGGCAGCGTGGCAGCAACTGGAAGGCAAGATTGACCCGGCATCCTTTGCCCACGTCGCCGGGTTGCTCGAAGCCAACGTAAACGACGTGCGCATCTTTGTGGACTGTTTCGGGCTGTATCTGGACTACAAACTGGGGCGGCTGGAGGCGGCCCAGATCGAGGCAATGCGCGCGCGCTACGCCGACGTCCCGAAGGGCGAGGCCACCGCTGGTTCACCGTATGACGGCTGGTTCTGGGATCATTTCGGCTGGCAGGGCACCTATCTGGAGTTCCTGGACGACCTGGAGAAGCTGTTGCGGGGCGAGACGCCCGGCCCGTTCTTCACCGGTGGAGCGACGAAGAGACAGGCGGAATGAAGTTTCAAAGAGGCGCTCGGCGGCCGGTTTGAAGACCGGGCCGCCCTTCACGGGATCGGATTCGAGCAACCGGCGCCATTCGTTGACACAGTCGGCGGCGGCATTGACAGGCACCGAGCGGCTGTCAATGCATCAAGACTCATTCACAGCGTAGATGCGCGCGTCGCGCAGGTAGAAGCGCAAGGACACGTCACGTCCGGCCAGGCCCGTCGTGTCCTTCCCGCCCCACCGCAGCGGCAGCCTGGCGCCATCCACGTCGCTGAGGACACACTTCTCGCGTTCATAGCCCTCGATGGCTTGACCGTCCGGTTGCCGTACCTCCACCATCACGTAGGCCTGATCCGGTAGCAGCGTGCCTGTGCCGCTCTGCAGGTTGACCGTCAGCGGGCGTTGCGGCGCCTCGAACAGGCGTGACGAAAATTCGGCGTTCGACTGCGATCCCACCCAGGTTATGCGGTCGATCGGCGTGCTGTAGCGCCGCATCGTGTTGTACTCGAGGAAGCACAGGCGGCCATCGACGACAAAGGGCGTGCAGGTGGTGAACACGCCTACGTGCATCTCGCGCGCAGGGCGCTGCCAGCGCCGCCCATCGTGGCTCACCCACCATTCATAGGAGATATGAGGCCCGTGTTCGCCGATCATGAGCGGGCTGCGGGCATAGTTGCGCATAAGGCCCACAAAGCGATCACGGTAGGCGAACACGGTAAACATGTAGAGCTCGAGATCCGGCGGATCATCCGCATCCGGTTCGATGAAGTTCTCCAGGCGCGACCAGTGGGCGCCGTCTTCACTGCTGCGGATCGCCAGCACGCGGCGCTGGCTCGGCCCGATGTTGTCCGGAAGCGCCGCCGGAAATGGCCGCTTTACGGCCTGGTAGCAAAGGTATTTCCTGCTGCGCGGGTCATAGACGGCCGAAAAGGCGTCGTTGCCGTCGCGGAAGGCCGGGTTGCCATCCCACTCCTGCCAGTGCAGACCATCCGGCGAAAAGGCTGCGCCGGCGTTGTGGACCGGATGCTGCCCCGGCAACGGTCCTTCGGGGTGCTCGGGTCCCCAGCCCGTGTGGATCATGGCGTAGCGGCGATTGGGATCGGTCGCCTCGTCGTTCCGCATCACCGAAAAGATGCCGCCATTGTCGATCACCACATTGGGCGACTGGGCGTCCGGGACGATGCCCAGGTCCGGCCGTTCGAAGTGGATGCCATCTCGGGTGCGGGCATAGCAGACCTGCCACTTCAGCCTGGAGGGATTCCACCCCGGCCGCGTTATGCTGAACGTTTTATCGCTCTCGGAATGGCTGCGTGCGCTGGCCTGTTCGGCGCTCAGGCGGTCGACGAGAAACCGTTCGGGGCTGCGCCGCAGACTGTACCAGACGTGGATCGAGCCGTCGGCCTCCTGGAGGCTGGTGAGCGCCAGGTCCTGGGCGAATTCGTTCAGGTCCTCTTCCAGCCCTGCCGGAGGGCTGTCATCGCGAACGAGCCGGCAGCCGCCCGTAAGCAGCCGGCCGCGCGGTTCGTGGGCGTCTTCCAGGGACATGAAGAGCAGAGTCAGGGCGCTCTTTTCATTCGGTTGAGCCAAAACTGGATTGGCGGCGTTCACACGCTTTGCCTCCCCTCCGGCCCGTTCGCCACCGTCGTCAGGGAGAGGCGGCTGTGGGGTGTGGACGCAGATTTTCACCCCGCTGCGACGAATCTCCCGGACTCTCCGCGTTTACATCACTGCAAAGCAGCCACCATCTCGTCCGTGTAGCCGAAGAGAGCCGGCGTGCCGCCGGTATGAACGAAGACGACCGGATCCTGCGCCGGCAGTGCCCCGCTGCGTATATGGGCCGCCAGCCCGGCCAGCGCCTTACTGGTGTAGACCGGGTCGGTGAGGACCCCCTCAGTCTGGGCGAGCAAACGGAGAGCGGCCAGCCCCTCCGGCGTGGGGATGCCGTAGCGCTCGCCGACGAAGGAGTCGTCATTGTCGAAGTCGGCCGCGGTCAGGGTCACGTCCAGGTCCAGCCGCTCGGCGGCCTGGTTCGCCATCCCGGCCATGCGCGCTTCGTTGCCGTTCTTGGAAGACGGATTGATCCCCTTCACCAGCATGGGGCTGCCCACCGCCTTCAGCCCGAGAACCAGCCCGGCCTGGGTGGTGTCGGCCGCGCAGACGTACATGCGCTGCGGGTCGATCTCCTGCTCGCGGCACTGGCGCGCCACTTCAAGCGCGGACTGGGCGTAGGCGATCACATCCAGATCGATGGTATCGGCCTGGCGGGGAACGTATACGTTGTGACCGGCCGCGCGCAGCGCCTCGGCCTTGGCCGCGATCATCTCCTGCTGGCTCTCGCGGTCATTGTCTGACATCACCGTCACATGCGCGCCAAACAGCCGTTGCAGCAGGTTGTTGCCGGTGATCGCGGTCTTGTCGATCTCCCGCTCGGACCGCAGGATCAGATGCAGCGTGATGCCCAGCTTGGCGCAGGCTGCGGCCAGCTGCCGGCAGTAGTTGGACTGCACGGCCGCGCCGTAGACGATGGTATCCGCCCCGCGCGCCACCCCGACCGCCAGGCTGTATTCAAGCATGCGTGTCTTGTTGCCGCCGAACGCAAGCCCGGTCAGGTCATCCCGTTTAATGTAGACTTGCGGCCCGCCCAGGGCAGCGCTGAAGCGGGGCAGATGCTCCAGCGGCGTATTCACCTCCCCCAGGCGAACGCGGTTGAGGCCGGTCAACGCCAATTCCAGTTTGTCTTCCAGTGCGGATCCCATGGCCACCTCTCCTCTTGATCTTTCCGAATGTTGGTTCTCAAACCTTCGCAGTCAAACGAGCGCGGTCCGCTAGCCGCTGACCGGCTGCAGTTCCGGCTGCCGGCTCAGTTCCCAGGAGCGGGCCAGACTCTGCGTCTCAACCATCTTGGCGTACCGTCCGCCGCGCGCCATCAGTTCGTCGTGGGCGCCGGTCTCGATGACGCGCCCATGGTCCATTACGACGATCTTGTCGGCGTGGCGGATGGTCGAAAGACGGTGGGCGATCACCAGCGTGGTGCGGTTGCGGGTGAGCCGGTTGAGCGCCTGCTGGATCAGCCACTCGGTCTCGGTGTCAACCGAGGAGGTGGCCTCGTCCAGGATCAGGATCGGCGCGTCTTTCAGCAACGCGCGCGCGATCGAGATGCGCTGCTTCTGGCCGCCGGACAGGCGCACGCCGCGCTCCCCGATCAAGGTGTTGTAACCGTCGGGCAGCTCGACGATGAACTCGTGCGCGTTGGCTGCCTGCGCCGCCTGCACGATCTCATCGACGGTCGCGTCGGGGCGTCCGAAGGCGATATTCTGGCGCACAGTCCCATGAAACAGGAAGATATCCTGCATGACCGAGGCCACATTGGCGCGCAGGAACTCCAGATCGAGGCTGCGCAGGTCGTGGCCGCCGACACAGACCTGCCCCTCCTGGGGATCGTAGAAGCGGGGTATGAGACGGCTGACCGTCGTTTTGCCGGCGCCGGTCGCCCCCACCAGCGCCACCATTTCGCCGGCGCCGATCTTGAAATCGATATCGTTCAGCACAACCTCTTCCGACTGATAGCCAAAGGAGACATTGTGGAAGGCAACGTCCCAGCGGGAAATGCGCGGCTTGACCGCATCGGGCGGACTGCTGATCTCCGGCTGCACGGCCAGCAGTTCGAAGATGCGCTCCTGGCTGGCGCCGGCCCGGTGCAGGGTGTCGCTGATGTCGGCCAGCTTGAGAAATGGTTGGTAGATATAGACCAGGTAGGCGATGAAGACGAAGAGATCCGCGACTGTCAGTGTTTCGTCCAGGGCAAGGCTGCCGCCCACCCACACGGCTACGATCACGCCCAAGCCGCCCGAAAACTCAACGATGGACGAGGGCAGCAGCGAGATCCTGGTGGCCGCGCATATCCTGTCCCGGTAGTCGGCAGCCGAATGCGCGACCTGGTCCGCCTGCGACTTTTCCCGGCCAAAGGACTTGATCTCGGTGATGCCGGAAAAGCTGTCCTGTACCTGGGCCACCAGTTCGGAGATGCCGGCCCGCACCTGGCGCCATATACCGCGGATCTGCCTGGTGAAGCGATAGATGACATAGCCGCCAACCGGCAGCGGCAGCACGACGAGCAGGGCCAGCAAGGGATGAATCCAGAGAAGGACACACCACATGGCGATGGGTATGACGGTGGCCATCACCAGTTCGGGCACGCCGTGGGCGACGAAGTCCTCCAGGGTTTCGATGTCGTTGATGGAGCGCACGATCAAAGCGCCGGTGCGCTGGCGGTTGTAGAAGCTGTGGGAGAGCTGCTGCAGATGGCGGTAGACGCGCGCCATCAGGCTGGTGGTGACGCCGTAAGCGGCCACATGGGAGAACTGGCCGTAAAAGTAACGGCCGACACCGCGCAGCGCATAGACAATCGCCAACACGGCGGTCATCGCCAGCAGGCCGGAGGTGGAGCCGCCGCCCTCGGTGATCCACAAGATCAGGCGGCGCACAAGCAGCGGCGGGACAAGGCTCGTCGCGGAGAAGAGCAGCCCGCTGAGGACGGAGAGGACAACAAATTTGCGCTGGCCGCCCAATATATGCCAGAGGCCGGACAAGAAGCCCGGCTGTTCGTGGTTGGTGGACATGGTCGTGGACATCCGGCGATCGGCCCTCAAATATACTTATCCTTCAAGACTCTGGCGCCGCCACTAAAAACGAAAAACCGACTACTAAAAACTGCCCTACAATCACTCCAGCTCCCGGCGCAGCAGGCCGCGTTCCCGGTAGACGGCGGCGGCCTCCTCGACAAAGGCGGCCGTGGCTGCCGCGTTGAACTCTTCGCGCAGGCGCTGCGCCAGCGCCTCGTACTCCTCAAAGCTGCAGCGTCCGGGCCGCAGCATCTCGTACATCTCCAGGAGCGTCTCGTTGGGCACGGCGGTCAGCTCGGAGGCGCGTTCCAGGTTCTGCGCCAGTTGCGGGTAACCGGCGTCGCGGGCGATCCGGGCCTGGGCGCGCAGCGTCTCCGCGCTGATGCTGTAGTCCTCCGAGGAGATATCTTCCGTCAGCGTCTTCTGCAACGACAGATCGCGCAAAGGCCGCCCACTGGCCGCGCTGAGCGTATCGCCCCGGTTACCATAGAGCGGATACGCCCCGTTCGAGGTGTTTTCTCTCTTCTCTTTTCCGTCGTCTGTCATCATCCTGCTCCCTTGCGCTCCAGGTCGAGGACAGAGCAGTTCCCTCACTCCTCTCCCCTCTCTCCTCGCCGTTACACCTCCGGCTCCCAGCGGAAGTAGAGCTCCTGGGGCGCCTTCTCCCGTATGTCTTCGATCTCGCGGCGGTGCAGCAGGGCCGTCTTGACGATCAGCCGCAGGCGGGCGCCGTTGTCGACCTTCACGCCGACGGGCAGAGGGCTGAGCCCCTTGGCATAGCGGGCCGCGTTGCGCCCGATCGCCTGGTAGATCTCCAGCGTCAGGCTGGGCGACTGCGGGAACAACTCCAGGTTGTTCAGCGGCGCCAGCCCCCGTTTCTGGATGACGGTCGTGCCGCGGCTCTGCAGGCCGACGGCGATGCCGGAGCCGCTCAGACGCGCGCCCGCGTGGCCGATCGCGGCGCAGTCGGCGCTGTGATAGACCCGCACCACGCGGCCGTAGAACGCCTCCTCCGCCACACCGGTGAGCAGGGCTTCCAGCACCTCTTCATGGTCCAGTTCGCCGATCGTCTTCACCAGCGAGCGGCCATAGGCCGGCCCCACCGCGACCACGATTTCATTGGCGGTGGCACCCACCTTGGCCGTGTTGATCTCGGCCAGATTGGGCAGCGGCTCCCCCACCTGCGCGTCGATAAAGTCGCGCGGCGATTTCTGCTGGGGAATGCGCTGGAGCGCGTCCCAGGTCTCCCCTTCGAGGCGGTAGCCGGTGCCGGGTCCGGTGTAGTCATTGCGGTCGTTGATGGCGCTGATCACATCGAAACCGTCGGCAAAGATCGCCGACGGCTGCAGATAGTCCCCCGCCACCCGCTGACGGCCCATCTCGAGCAGGTTGGCGGCCGCCTGCTCAAAGCCGCCGCGGTGCAGCGCACGCACCACATCGGACAGGTTGGCTGTGCCCTCCAGGAAGCGGTCGGCCGCGGCCAGGTCGGCCACCATGTCGCGCTCCGGCATATCCTCGCTGCTGTGGGCGAGAGCGGCCGCCTCCACCTCCTCGTCTCCGATCGGCGGAAAATCCAGCGCCGCGTAGATCGCCTGCAGCGCCTGCGCGGCCTGCCGGCGGGCCGCCACCGCGTCGGCCTCGCGCACCGGGCGGGTGCCGCCGTTCACCTGCATATCGCGCTGGATGACGGTCCAGTCGTCGAAGTCCTCGGCGTCGAAGTTGCCGCCGCCGAACATGTTGTCCTGCTTGGGAATGGCGCTGTAGCCGGAACAGATGAAATCGGTGCCGGGGATCATCTGCAGCATCAGCTTGGCCGTCTTGCGCAGCGCAGAGTGGGAGGCGAGCGCATCGTTGCCCGACGCGCATTCCAGCCCCAGCATCGACGCCAGCAGGTTCTCGGCCAGCACGCCGCGCACGCCGCCGGGCAGCGCCTCCGGCAGGGCGATGCAGGAGATGGAGCCGTTCTGCACGCCCTGGCTGCCGGCTCCCTTCGTCACCAGCAGGCAGCGGGCCTCCAAATAGAGCATCGAGCACTGCTCCGCGTAGCCCATCAGCGCCTCCGAGCCGGTGCCGGAGGTGAAGCGAATCTTGATGCCGCGGCTGGCGTAAGCGGAGGCCAGGAAAGCCTTCGACCAGGGTGTGTCGTCGCCGTCGACAAAGGAGCGTTCGGTGCCGTAAACCGAGAGCGTCTCGGCGTAAGAGGTCAGCCCTTTAATTCCCAGGCGCAGCCCAAAAGCCTCCTCCACCGCGCACTGGGTCAGCACGCCCCCGCGCCCGGTCTGCGACCCGACGAGGATGGCGAGAGCGTTGAGCGGCGCGGCGCGCGCGACGCGCACCGTCGTCTCGATCTCGGCAAAGCCGCGCAGCGCGGCTTCGGCCGCGTCCGCGGCCAGCAGGGCCGGGTTCTCGCGCCAGTTGGTGACGTGGGCCTGGTTGGCCGGGGTCTTGCGCACCCGCATCTTGCCCAGGCCCATCATCATCTCCAGCACGTTCATGTGGCGCACGATCTCGCACAGTTTGGCCGGCGTGCAGCCGTCAGCCAGCCGCCGGATAGTGGACTGCGGCACGTTGATGTCGACCAGCATGCGCGCGATCTGGTGCGAGGGGGCCGTCATCGCCTCTTCGGCCGCGGCCAGGTCGAGGGCGTGATCGGCGATGAAGCGGTCGAGCGCGTCGAAATCGGCCCGCTCTTTGCCGTCCATCTCCACGACCTCGCCGTCGACGATACGCAGCGACGGCTGCGGGTCATAGGGGCTGTCCGCGACGGTCAGCCCGGCTTCGGCCCACTCCTCGACGTAGGTTTCGCGGTTGATGTCGCGCCCGGCGAGGATGGAGAAGCGGCGCGAGCCGGTGTCCCCGTTGACACTGTGCTCTGCCGCGGCTGTTGTGGTCATTCCTCGTCCTCAGCTCCCTGCCCGAAAGCGATGAAATAGCCGTCCGGGTCATACACGGCGAACTCAATGTTGTCGTATTCGTGCTGGTGCGTCAGCCCGTAGGCGAACTCGGCGCCCTTGGCCTCGAACTCGGCATGGAGCGCCCTCACATTCCGTACCCAGACGTAGGCGTCCCAGTAGCCGCCCCGCTCCCGGTTGGGCGTGATATTATCGCTGTTTTTCACCTGCTTGAGCATAAAGATGAAACCGTCGCGGCTGGGCATGGCGAATGTAGGCGGCTCTCCCCAAAGATAGGGCCGGTCGAAACCGAGCACATCGCAGTAGTAATCGAGCGAGGCAGCCAGGTCGCTCACGACGAAATAAGGGGCGGAGCCGATCAGGGCGGGGGCGTTTTCGGATGACATTTCGATACTCCAAGGAAGTGGGAGGGAAGCTTTTACTGTTCAGACGCGAATCAGATCTTTTTCGATAAAGTGGCGGAGCAGAAGCTTTCTGTCGACAGCGCCGCGCGTAAGCAGTTCAACGTTGGTTTCCAGCAATTCCGCCAGATAGTCGTGCAGGTCAACAAACTCCCAGCCCAGCGGCGCGCTCAACGTGACCAGAATGTCCAGGTCGCTGGCCTCCGTCTGCTCGCCGCGGGCATAGGAGCCAAACAGAGCGATCTCCTCCACGTTATACCGTTCTTTCAATTCGCTCCGGTGAGAACGCAAGATTGAGCGAATCTCCTCCAGGCTTTTCATCGTACCATCTCACCGCACGCCTCAGTTTTTCGCGCGCTCTGTCCATAGGGGAAACAGGAGCAGCGCGGCGGTCGTCAGGACGAAGCGACTGCTGCTGTGGAAGCTACATCGAAGTTGGCTGCTTCGACGGGAACGACGTCCAGAAACTCAACCGGTTCGGCGCCTCGGCCGTTCTCCCAGAGGAGCGAGAAGAACCAGATACCGCTCTCGCCGACGGTGAAGCTGGCAGGGCTGAAGTGTCTGCGGCGTTCCTGCTTCATGCCATTGTTCTCATCCGGCAACTCAAATAGCGCGCTTTCTTCGATTAACTCCGGCTCGTAATGGACGGACCAGCCCCACATCTGTCCTTCATATGCCTCACCGCGGAGATGCAAGACGTTGGCATATTCCCGCACCTCCGCCAGTTCGGGGACCTGTATTGGAATCACTCGCGCGCTGTCTTCAAATGGAATGCGAACGCGGGCTGTTTTCATCTGCGTTTATCCTGTTCTCTATTCCAAATCGACACGATCCTGATATGGTTTCTTTGAATGATCTGTTCGATCCGATTCAATTCATGCTCGCGAAAGCCTTTGTTCCAGGCTAAAGCCAAGGGATTCAACCAGTATTTTGCTTCCTTGCGGCTGCTTCGCACATGCACATGGATCTGTTCCTCCAAATCGTACATGTAGAAGAATACAGTATACCCTCTGTCACGTAAGACGACCGGCATGCCGCACTATCCAATCGAGTCGAGCGCGGCGCCGATGGCGTCGACGATCTGATCGACCTCGTCTTCGCTGATGACCAGCGGCGGCGAGAAGGCCAGGCTCCCGTTCAGGGCCCGCGTACGCACGCCGCGCGCCGCGGTCGCATTCTGCAGGCTCATCGCCAGCTCAGTGTCCGGCTCCCTGGTCTCCTGGTCCTTGACGAACTCGACGGCGCAAAGGAGACCCTGGCCGCGCACATCGCCCACGTTGCCGAACTCGCTCAACCTGGCCAGCCCGCTGCGCAGCCGCTCGCCCATCTCCGCTGAACGTTCGGCCAGCTTCTCATCCTCGAGAATGGCGACATTGCGCAGCCCGACCGCGCAGGAGGCGGGGTGGCCTGAGTAGGTGAAGCCGTGCAGCCAGGCTTCGTCCTGCGGCGCGCTGTTCATGGCGTCCAGGATACGGTCGTTGATCTGGATGCCGCCCAGCGGCAGGTAACCGCTCGTGATGCCTTTGGCGAATGCGAGGATATCCGGTTCGATGCCATAGCGGTTGAGCGCGAACATCTCGCCGGTGCGCCCGAAGCCGCAGATCACCTCGTCGGCGATCAGCAGAACGTCGTACTTGTCGCAGATGGCGCGCACGAGAGGGAAGTAGTCCTCCGGCGGCACGAAAACGCCGCCCACGCCCTGCACCGGCTCGGCGATCAACGCGGCGACCGTCTCTGGCCCTTCGCGGAGAATCGTCTCCTCCAGATCGCGCGCCGCGGCCTCCCCGACCGTCTCGCCCTCCCGTAGGTCGCCCTCGTAGCGGTAGGGATGGGGCGCGTGGCAGTAGACGAAGTTGGGCACCAGCGGACCGAACATCTTGTGGTAGCGGGGCACGCTCGTGGCGCTGGTGGTGGCGAGCGTGATGCCGTGATAGGACTCGCGGCGGGAGATGACCTTGACCTTGTCCGGCTGCCCCTCCCGCTTCCAGAAATAGCGGGCGGTCTTGAACGCGGTGTCGTTGCTTTCCGAGCCGCCGCAGGTGAAGAAGGTCGTCTTGAGGCTGGGGTAGGCGTAGCCGGAGAGCTTGTAGGCCAGCTCGCTGGCGGGCAGGTTGGTCATGCCGGCAAAATTGGAGGTATAGGCCAGATCTTGCATCTGCGCATAGGCGGCCTCCGCCAGTTCCTTACGGCCATAGCCGACATTCACATTCCAGAGACCGGCCATCGCGTCCAGGATCTTGCGGCCGTCGGTGGTGTAAAGCCAGACGCCCTCGGCGCGCTCAACGATGATCGGATTTTCTGATTGGGAGGGGTGGTGCAGCGGGTGGAGCTGTCGTCTATCCTGTTCGAGCAGGGAGGGCTTTTCCTGTATAGCTGCCATGTATGTCTCCTTGGGCGATGCCGTCCACCGGCCTCAGGCCGCGGCGCCGTTGGCAAAGGGCGTCAGATGGCGGGTGAAGTGGGTGTTCAGCACCTTTTCGTAGGCTTCCTCATTGTCGGCGATCAGGCCGTGAATCTGCGGGCCGAAGCGGTCCAGATTGGAGCCGAATGTCACGTGCAGCAGCTGGCGGGCGTCGAACTGCTCCAGCAGCCCCGGCAGCTCTGCGTCGGACAGGTCGGCGTTGGCGGGCACCTTGTCCGGCTGGCAGTCGAGAAAGTAGGTTTTGCGATCGTTTTCGAAGCGGGCGCGCGAGTGGTCGAGAATCTGGCGGAAGAGAGATGTGTCAAGGTCGGCGATGACGCGCAGCGCCTCCAGATAGCTGGTGCCTGCCGTCTTGACATGCACCCGGTCCTCGGCGTATTTGGCAACCAGCGGGTAGATGCTGAACTTGTCGGAGCCGGTATGCACGCTCAGCTTGTAGGCGTCAAAATGTTTCAGAATGGCCGCGTGCTGGATCAGCTCCGCCTCGAACGGGGCCGTGTCGCCGATGTAGTCGACGCCCTTCTGAAACTTGCCGACAAAGCGGGGCGCGAGGCTGACGACCGGCAGATCCCGCCGCAACAGTTCATGCGCCATGAAGTAGTGCTCGTAGATCGACGTCGGCGTCTCGGTCTCGTCCACCGACATCTCCAGATCATAGCGCGTTCCGCCCATCTGTTGATCGAGCGCGGCCGCGATATCCAGCGTGTGAACGATGGCGCGTCCGTACTTTGCCAGCGCCCGCAGCAGGCGCTCTTCGCTGAAGGTCAGCGTCAGCCCCGCCAGTTCGATGGGGGCGGCCAGATAGTCGGCGCGCAGCGCGGCCAAATCGGTGTCGAGCCGCGCCCAGGGCAGCGCCTCGACCTTGGCGCGCAATGCCGGCAGCGAGTCGGTCTCGGCCTCATTGTCGACGTGGTCGCTGGGGTCGATCGTGTAGAAGGTGTAGCCGGCCGCGACGAACGCGGGCAGGTCGCTGACCAGCTTCACATGGTCGGCGTCCGCGCCCCAGGGGGCGCGCCAGCCCATCTGCGCCACGCCCCACATGGCGTCATCCACCACCTCCTGCGGCGTGCGCCCGATGCGGTCGTTCTCGCGCACCGACTGCTGCGCGAAGATCGGCGCGATGCCGGTGCCCTCGACCGAGCGGATGTGGCCGGGCGTGGCCGCGCCCAACCGGTCGCCGAAGCCGAAGGAGGTCTCCACGCCCAGCGGTACCGGATTCAACCAGGCCAGGCGGTCGCGCAGCGCGGCCGCGTTCTCCGCGGTCAGCGGGCAGACCAGCATTCCGTTCGCCGTCTCGCCGCTGAAACCGGTGGTTTCGCCCTGCACGCACAGCTTCTTCTCCCTGCCGGCGCGCGCCAGCGCGTAGGTGGTTCCATCATGCTCGATAACCGACTGGGGGTACTGTTTCAGGTCTGTCATTGTCCGGCTTTCCACAAGCAGTTTATCTGATTTTTGTAAGGAGTGTGTACAGCATCATGCCTCCCGGCCAGGCAAGGCACGCTCAGCGCGGAGTTCCCTTTGCCAGGCAACGGGATCGGAAATCGCGGCAAATGTATCTCTCCGGGCAAGCTCCTCCAACACCTCGGCCATCGATTTTCCCCGGTTAGACGAGAACTCGGAATCCTGCTCCTCCGGGAAGGCAATATAGACTTGGACGGCGCCGGACGTCTCAGGAGGGTGTTCGAGCCATTCTATCTGGTTATCGCGAAGGATCGCCTTGTACGTGCGCATATACCCCTATCTATGCACTGCGGTGAACAGCGTACTGTCCACAAACCGACACTGCGAACCAGCGGTTCCGTATCCCTTGCCGCCACGTCATTAGAAGGCTAGAATACACGAGAAGCAGATTCTGCGCTACTCACAGGGGCGCCGAACCCGCAACGTTCACAGCCGGTGACGGCAACAGGAGTCACCGGAAATTCCAGGCAAAAACGGGTGCTGACAATGCAAATCCATCTCCAGTACGGCCGAGACGGGCTGACCGCTGAACTGCCCACAGAAAACGCCACGATCATCCGCCCGCGCTTTGTCGAAGGGCTGCCGGACGAGCAAGCAGCGTTTCAGGACGCAGTGCGGCGGCCCAACGGCGCGCGCCCCCTGGCGGAAGCGGTCAGCGCCCAGGAGAGCGTCGCGATCGTCATCGCTGACGGCACCCGTCCGCTGCCCTCTGCGCGGCTGCTGCCCTGGATCCTGGCGGAGCTGGCGCACGTGCCGGAGGAGAATGTCACCATCGTCGTCGGCACGGGAACGCACCGCCCCAACACCGCGGAAGAGCTTGCGGAGATCGTCGGCGCGGAGGTCTACCGGCGGCTGCGCGTGCTCAACCACAACGCCTACGAAGAAGAGAGTATGTCCGTCGTGCGTCCTAGTCAGGACGGGCGCGGCCCGCTGATGATGAACCGGGAGTACGCGGAGGCCGACCGGCGCATCCTCGTCGGCTTCATCGAGCCGCACTTCATGGCCGGCTTTTCGGGCGGCTACAAGGCCGCCTTCCCCGGTGTGGCCGACCTGGCCTCGATCATGCACTATCACCGCGCCGAGATGATCGGCCATCCGCAGAGCAAATGGGGCGTGCTGGAAGGCAACCCGACCCAGGAGCAGATCCGGGCCAACGGGTCGGCCCTGCCGGTCGATTTTCTGGTGAACGTCACGCTCAATCACGAGCGGCAGATCACCCGCTTTTTCTGCGGCGACGTCATCACCGCGCACGAAGAGGGCTGCCGGTATGCGAAGGAGACGGCGATGGCTGCCGTCGACCGCAGCTTCCCACTGGTGATCACCACCAACAGCGGCTTCCCCCTCGACCAGAACCTCTACCAGTCGGTGAAGGGGATGTGCGCCGCTGCCGAGATCATCGAAGACGACGGCGAGATGATCGTGGCCGCGCGCTGCAATGACGGCTTCCCCGCGCACGGCAACTTCACCAAGCTGCTCTATGAGCACAGCTCGCCGCAGGCGATGCTGGAGACGATCTTCCGTCCCGGCTTTCACATGCTGGATCAGTGGCAGGTGCAGAAGTTCGCCGAGGTGGCGCTGCGCGCGCAGGTGGCGATATACAGCGAGTTGGAGCCCGATGCAGTGGCCCGCGCCGGCCTCACCCCCGTCCCCGACCTGAACGAACACATCGGCACAGCTGTCGCGAACCTGGGACCCGACGCGCCAATCGCGGTCCTGCCGGAAGGGCCGATGACGATCCCGTATCTGGTATAGACGCGGCGGTCAGTCCAGGAGCGCTTCGTTCAGGCGCACGCCAAAGCCGGGCGCGTCGCTGGGGGTCAGATAGCCGTCCACCGGCTGCGGCTCGTCCAGCCACAGCTGCTCATGCGTCCTGTGCCGGTTGCCCAGCACCAGTTCGCCCAGTTCCTCGCACGCCGTTCCCGCGATAACGTGCAGACCCCACGGCTCCCCGCCGCGGTGCAGGATCACGGTGGCGCCGGCTTCTTGCGCCTGCGCGATGATGCGCCGCGTAGCGGTGATGCCCCCACACCAGGTCACGTCCGGCTGCCAGATATCGAGCGCGCCGGCCCGTGCGATGTCCGCGAAGCGGAACTGGGTGAAGTCGTGCTCGCCCCCGGCTAGCTGGATCGGCTTGATCTGCGGCCGCAATGCCGCCAGCCCGTCCAGGTCGTCCGGCGTCAGCACGTCCTCGAACCAGTAAACGTCATAAGGCGCCAGCGTGCGCGCCATCTTGCGTGTAGTGTCCGCATCCCAGGCCATGTAGCAGTCGAACATGAGCAGCGCATCCGCGCCCAGATGGCGCCGGGACTCTTCTGCCGCGGCCGCAGCGCGCTCGAAGGCGGAGGCGTCGCGGAACCGGCCAAAGGGAATCTTCTGCGCGGTGAACCCGCTCTCCGCGAACCATTCCGGGTCATCGCCGGAGGCGTAGGCGCGAATGCGGGGCGCGGACGAGCCGCTCAACAGCGCATAGACCGGCTGCCGCTCGGCCCTGCCGAGAAGGTCCCAAAGGGCGAGATCGATGCCGCTGAGCGCCATGATGGCGATGCCGCCGCGCCCGTATGGGATCGAGGCCGCGTACAGCTTGTCCCACAGCCGTTCAATATCGGCAGGGCTGTCGCAGGTCTCGTCCAGCAGCAGCTCGCGCAGGTGGCGGTTGACGACCTCCACCGCGGCCACACCGCCGCCGCCATAGCCGAGGCCGATGACACCGGCATCGGTTTCGACGCGCACGACGATCTGCCACAGGTAAGGGCGCCAGCCGCCCAGGGGCTGGCGGTAGTTGGGATAGACGGCGCGGATGTCGGTGATTTTCATGGGGATGTTTTGCCTATGCGATCTGTGAGAAGAGGCAGCGCACGACTGCCCAAACATGAGGGCGCCCAAGTGCAGGGACCTCAGGGCTTGTCAAGGGCGCGTTCGTGTGGTTATACTACCCCGGCCATAATTGGACGCGGCCGAAATCCTTCTCTAGAAATAGTCGATAAAGAGCAGAAGCGAATTTGTAAATGTCTATTGCTTTCGAAAATCCGCCGATCAACGAAGTCGTTGTATCCACATACTTCAATCCGCAGTTGTCAGATTTTCGCGGTGAGCATGTCGGCCTCTTCTGGGAAAAAATCAGAGAGGATTATCCTGTCGCACGCCAGCAACCTCCAGTGGGCGTAGGGCCGGATTTGGTCTCTGACGAAGTATTTCCAATGCCCCGATATTGGTTCATCGCAGACGATGATGCAAAGCTCATTCAGATTCAGAAGAACGCGTTTATGTTTAACTGGCGGCGCAGAGATAACGCTTATCCACGCTTCCATCAAGATATAAAGCCCACATTTGATAGATACTATGACCTGTTTAGCAGATTTCTCCGAACCGAAATCCAAATGGAGGACCCCGCAATTGACCTCTGCGAGTTGACCTACGTTAATGTTGTGGAGCGCTGCGCGTTTTGGGACGGGCCGCAAGATACGCAGGATGTCATCCCTTCTTTTTCTTTGCTAAATCCAGGTGTTGATACGATTGTTTCTCCGGGATTCGACTGCAATTACACTTACAGAGTCGAAGACGATCTGCAAATTAGTATAGGCATACGAAGTGGAGTCATGGCACAGCAGGCGGATGCGCCGGTTCTGATTTTTGAAATCAGGGCGAGAGCGCGTCTTGGGCAGGTTACAAAATCAGAAGCAGATGAATGGTTCGAAAGAGCGCATCATTCTGTTCTCGAGTGCTTTGTAGGAATGACGGCTCAAGATATTCAGGAAAGACATTGGAAACCAACGGAGGCAGTACGATGAAGACGGAAGTAACTGCTACATCTGCTCCAGGCTATCAGCTGCCTGCTCTCCAACAGATAGGCGACCCGGTTTCCGCATTTGATCCTGACAGAGACGTGGTTCAACTGCAGTCGAGCGCTTCGAACTCCTTTCCCGAATCGCGGGCCATCGCCAAGAAGGTGCGTCCAAAGACAGGAGAAAAGTTCTTAATCGCTTTTGGGCAAGTACACCGTATTCGTCCCCCCTCTAATCGTTGGGAAACCGAATCTGGAAGGGACGCAACAATTGCGGTTAATGAGTTTCCCGAGAGCATCGTTTACGTGCCAGTCGTAACTTCTATGGGCGATTCAGTTGGCCCCGCTTCAGGCGCCGAGGCTGATCCGTGGCGCGAATACACCGCTGCGCTTGAAGAAAAAGAGAGTCGCGCGCAGCAAGTGCGCCAGGCGTATAACGCTAGAATTGACATGTTACGCATGGCGGCCGCAACTGAAGAAATCGAAATGAATGAGGCCTCTGTGAGCGATTTTTGGTCATTCATTGGATCGGCGCACTTTTCTCGACAAGCAGGGCTGGCGTTAATGGAAAATGGAAACGTCCGCGCAGTGTGGAAAGGAGAAGAGGATAGTCACCTTGGTCTTCACTTTCTCGGAGAACAACAGGTGCAATATGTGATTTTCAAGCGACGCCCAGGCAGCAGTAGGATTTCAAGAACTGCTGGGAGAGATTCGTTTGATGGGGTCAGGAGACAGATTGGCGCTTTTGATTTAGATTCACTGGTGAGCGCATGACTGCCGGTGATCTTCCAGACGCGGATCACGTCGTGCGCTATGCCAGGTTTATAGATCTCCTTGACGATGGCACTTTGAACTGCTCCGCATTTCAACTGCGGAAAGCGGAGTCAGGTTTGTCGGTGAACTGGCTCGAATGTTTTGGTGACAAGACTAAGTCACAGCAGCTTGATGAGGTCAGGAGGCTTATTCGGCTGACTATGAAACGGAGCGGTAGGCTCGCCGAATTAAACGTAGGACAAACTCGGAAGAAAGTTGATCGACTGCTTGATGAATTGCGATTCATCCACATGCCCTTAGATGCAGATGAGAATTTCGAAGCCGATCCATCACACAGTGAAATCGTGGGGTTGCCTCCGAAAGATTCGCCGGAGGCAGATATGATTGGAGATCTCATCGCGACTTGCGTAATCGAAGTCCACCCCGCGCTTGCATAGTCGTTGTCGCATATCCACACAGTGGAAGTAAACGCTGGTCCCTAAATTTCACTCTCACCGCCAGTCCCTTTTGACATCCTAATCGGCCTAGATCACGGCATCGCCCACCCGCCAGTAGGGCCAACTATCGGCGCGTAAAGTCGCCGCAGAAAGCGGGTCTTGCGCCTGCGCCGCCTGCGTCTGAACCAGCCGCCGCTACCCCTTCGTCCACGGCCTGCGCTCTTCCGCAAACGGAAACGTCCCGTCGTACCCGCGCGGCCTCGACACGTGCCAGATCCCCTCGTACATCGGCGTCACCTGGTAGTGGCAGACGACGTTGCTGCGCTCGATGTGCTCCTGGTGCTTCGCGCCCTGGTGGGGAATGTGGTTGATGAAGATGACGCAGTCGCCCGCCTTGGGATAGAGGATGACGTGCTCCTGCGCCTCGCACCATGCCTCGAACTTGGGCCGGTCCATAGGGTCGAGGTGGGGCGGCTCGATCTTATGCCCGTTCTTCACGAACTTCAGGTGGGCCAGGTCCGGGCCGTTGTCCTGGAAGTAGAAGGTCGTGTTGATGCCCACCGGCTGCACGACAAGGCGGCCGTGGCCGAGATCGTGTTTTTCCTGCCAGTAACCGTAGAAATCGAGATGCCACTCCTGCAGATAGGGGCCCGGGTTGATGTGCGCGCGGAAGCTGCGCAGCTGGCACTGCCGCCCCATCATCCCTTCCAGGATCGGGCGGATGCTGGGATGGCCGACCAGGGGCGCGTAGGTCTCCGGCTCCCGGTCGAGGAGCGTGTCGAACCACATATTGCCGACGTCGTTCAGCCCCTCTTCCCAGCCCATCGCGCGCGCATGGTTGATGCGCTGGCGGACGTGCTCGGTCTCTTCCGGCGAGAGCGCGTTCTCGACAGTGATAAATCCGTCTTCTTCCAACTGATCCAGCCTGGCTACCAGATTGTCCATTCTGTGTCTCCTTGCAAGGCGCCGTATCGTGGGCCGCATTCGTATGCGTATGCAATTACAGTAAACAGATGACCGAAGCCGGTGAATGGGAAAGACCGAAGTCACCGGCTCATGCCGGCATCAGGCGCTCCCCCTTGGGCTCCGGTACAGGGTCGCCAAACTCACGCGCGGTGTCGATCCAGAGCGTTATCGCGTCGTTGATGTTTTGAAGCGCGACTTCCTGCATATCGCCGTGTGCCATGCATCCGGGAAGCTCTGGCGCCTCGGCCACAAATGTGTCGTCAGCAGTGCTCCAGTAAATGATGACTTCGTGCTTGTACATCACGCCTCCTCCAACCGGTACTTCAGTATGACCTGACGAACCTGTCTGACCTGGTAGGGCTTGGCATTGCTGCCGTCGCGTTGCAGATTCAGTCTTTCGGTCACCCCTTCTTTTCTGAAGATATGTGACCTCCCCGAACGCGCTCGACGAATCCCAATCTCAACAACAGGGCGCGCAACTCATCAAATCGGCTATTCGCTTCAGAGCGGCCTTCGAGAATGCGCTGGCGAAGTTTCGCGCGTCTGCCCAATTCCTTCGACTCCGAACTGTATCAGTCGTGTCGATACAGTAGGCAAAGAAGCGGCTCTTGTCAAACCTGTTCCCTATGGATGGTCCCGAGCACTCAGGCCACTGCCAAAGAAAGATTCACCGCATCGGACTGGATACGGCAGGGCCACCGCGTATCACCGTCGTCGGCGTGACAGTGGTCTTTCCTCCGCGTGTCTGGTGAACGGTTCTGTCGTTCATTGTAGCTCATGTTTCCGCAAAAGAAGCCTGGGCACGGCCAAAGTCATACCATCAGACGGGGCCATACGCCGCCTTGGACAACTGTTGACACAGCGGTAAACCAAGAGTAAACTCACCTTGGGACGGCCCACTGTGTCTTGTGAACAGCAAGCTTTCTCTCCACGGGCGTCCCTCTTACACCACCAAATAAGTCTGATCCTTCTCAAGGAGGCTACGATGTCCAAAGCACGAGTCAGTCTCGTCCACGGCGGGGACCGTCGCGCCAACGTCTTCAACGCGCTGGAGCTGGTGCGGGCGGACGTGGAATCCCGCCTGGCCGAGCAGGTGATGCTCAAGCCGAACTTCCTCAGCAGCGAGAACCAGCTCGCCTCCAGCCATGCCGATGCGCTGCGGGGCGTCCTCGACTTTCTGCTCACCACGCCCAAGCCGCCGCGTGAAGTCCTCATCGCCGAAGCGGGCGCGCAGGACACGTGGGACGCCTACCGCAACTTCGGCTACCACGCGCTCGAAGAGGAGTATTCGATCCCGCTGCGCCTGATGGACCTGCACCGCGAGACCGAATGGGAGTCGACGCCGATCGTGCTGGCCGACGGCAGCGAGACGATCGCGCGCATGCCCCGCACCGTCCTGGACTGCCCCTGCACGATTTCGATCGCGATCCCCAAGACGCATGATACCTGCGTGGTCACACTGGCGCTGAAGAACATGATCATGGGCACGATCTACCGGCAGGACCGGGTGAAGATGCACGGATTCAACACCCATGCCGAGCGCCGCGTCCCCGATGAGTCGCGCGCCATGAGCATCAACCTGATCCGGCTGGCCCGTTTCATGACCCCCGATGTCGCCGTCTTCGATGGCGCCCGCGGCCTGCAGGGCAACGGGCCCGGCGGCACAGACGGACTCGATTTCGGCATCGCCGCAGCCAGTGTCGACACGTTCGCAGCCGACGCGGTCATCGCCAAGACGATGGGTTTCGAGCCGATGGAGCTCGGCTTCCTGCGCTACGGCCACGACCAGGGCATGGGCACGGCCGACCTGGACGAGATCGAGCTGCTGGGCGGCGTCTCTATCGCATCCGTGGCGCGGCAGTTCAAACCGCACGAGACGACCGAACTGCAGTTGCAGTGGCAGGTCGAAAATGCGGAGCAGCTGCTGGCGGCGTAAACCTAAAACAACGAGAAGAGAGTGAATAGAAGTGAGGAGATAGAGTTCTTCCCGGCCTCATTTCCCGCTCTTTACATCCTGCTTCCTCTACAAAGGCGGTTCCCATGCTTCCTATCATCGATACCCATCAACATCTCTGGGATCTGAGCGTGTTCGACATGCCCTGGCTGGAGGACGCGCCGACGTTGAACCGCAGCTTCGTAACCAGCGATTACCTGGCCGCGACCGCGGGGCTGAACGTCGTCAAGACGGTCTATATGGAAGTGGACGTGAGCGCGGCACAGAAGGTCACAGAAGCCGAGCACCTGATCGAACTCTGCGCCGCCGATGACAACCCCACGGCCGCCGCGGTGATCGGCGGCGCCGTGACCTCCGCCGACTTCGGCGATTACATCCGGCGCTATGCCGGCAGCCCCGCGATCAAAGGCGTGCGCCAGGTGCTGCACGGACCGGGCACGCCGCAGGGTACCTGTCTGGCGCCGCAGGTTGTCGAGAACGTGCGGCTGCTGGGCGAGTTGGGGCTCTGCTTCGACCTCTGCATGCGGCCGTCGGAGCTGGGCGACGGCGTCAAGCTGGCGCAGCAGTGCCCGGATACCCGCTTTGTGGTCGATCACTGCGGCAACGGCGACCCGTATCTGATCAGCGGCATCCTGCCCGGCAGCGGAGCGGACGGCGATGCAGGGCAAGCGGAATCCAAGCTGACCATCGCCGACCATACCGACCGCGATGACCCCTTCTGGCATGACCGGCAGCAGTGGATGGACGGCATCGACGCGCTGGCCGCGCTCCCCAACACCATCTGCAAGATCTCTGGCATCATTGCCCGCGCCCGCCCCGGCTGGACTGCCTCTGACCTGGCCCCCGCGGTCAACCACTGCCTCAACAGCTTCGGACCGGACCGGGTCGTCTTCGGCGGCGATTGGCCGGTCTGCACGCTCGGCGCCGACGCCACCTATCGCGCCTGGGTCGAGGCGCTGAAAGAGATCATCGCCGGCCGCACCGAGACGCAACAGCGCAAGCTTCTGCATGACAACGCTGCCATCTTCTACGAGCTGGCTTGACGAGCGAGGCAGATTGCGGAGGCCGTATCGCGCAGGATTCGGAGCCTGCAAGGCCCGTGGACACTGACCGCGGGCCACAAAAAACCCCATGGGACTCGAATGGAGAACGCTGGAAGATGAAGAGGGCCGGGTCCAGGAAGAGGCCCCGGAGATAATCGCGAGGGCGCCGCAACGCCGCAGCCGGAATCGGTGGCTATCGGCCCTGGTTGCTCTTCTGGTCGTGGCGGCGGTCATCCTGGTGGTGCGCTACGTTCTGCAGGAACGGTTGAACGCTGTCTCCGCCGCCGTCGAAGCCGAGGTTCTGTCCATGCATGGGCTCGTGCAGCAGGCCGAGCGCGAGCTCGACGGAGCCCTATTCGGCAGCATGATCTCGCCGGACTACCCAAACTGGGGCAGAACCCAGAAGGAGATGCTTCTTAGCGGCGCGCGCTGGGACCGCCCCTATTTCGACTTGACCCTTAACCGCGGCGCTGACGAAGCGCCGCCCACCGGCGATGTGGCTGACATCACCTTCACGTCCGACTGGCGGATGGCGACCGTCACCCTGGCCTTCCCCTACGTGCGCGCGGACGGCTCGCCCATAACGCTTCACCAGATCGTTACCTACCGGGACGAAACGACCGGCTGGGCCCTGGTCCCCGCCTATCCTTCCTTCTGGGGCGAGAAACGGACGTTCACAGGCCGCTATCTGACGGTCGAATACCCGGAACGGGACGCGCCAACGGTCGAGCGGCTGGCGGACGAGTGGGACGAGATGCTGGTCGCAGTCTGCAGGGAGTTGGACGGCCTGCGCTGCCGCCGCGCCTGGCGGCTGAAGGTGGAGCTCTCCACGGAGTCCGGCCCGCTCGCTCGCATGAGCGAAGGTGTATCCCGCGGACCTCTTTGGAAGGGGATGTCCCATGCGTCTCCAATTAGCAGGGGCGCCGGCTGGTCGGGTCTGGTGTTGCCGACGCCGAGCCTCATCGGCAGCCCGGTGGATGAGGCCGGCTTTCAAGCAGTGCGCGCCGGCTATGCGCCGCTGATCGTGGGCGGCGGAATCGCCGACCTCGTCAACTGGCGCTGTTGTGAAAAGATCGTTTTCTTTCGCGCCCTGGTGGATAAGCAGCTCAGCCAGTTGGGGCTGGCGCCGTGGCCGCTGACCCCCTCCGACTATGAGGATATCTTGCAGGGCTCGATTCACAACGTGACAAACCTGCATTGGGTCTATCTCCAGCGCTCCTACAACAACATCACCCCACAGATCCAGAAAATTGTCCATAGCCTCGTGGACTTTATCCTGGCCACCAATCCGGAGCGTTCGCCAGCCTCGTTGCAACGCCTGCTGCTTCGCTACGACACCTATCGGCCGTGGCTGCTCAGCACCCTCCCGATTAGCGCAAGGCAGACAAGACAGGGAAGCTACACCCGGTGGATTCAGGGCAATTGGATCCGATACGCTGACCAGCAGCTGGCCGCGGACGCGCCCCCGGGCAGCGCTCTGCCCCAGCAAGATCTGCAACTGCTCTGCACGGCGGAACGGTCCAGCACCGCCCACCTGTACCGTTACGACGTGCAGGATGATCAACTCATCCAGGAGGACCATAACGGCCGGTTCCGCCTCATGTATTCTCTGCCCGACGATAACGGGGTTCTGCTGCAAAGATTGGGCGAAACCGACGCGGCCGAGTCAGGCCCACCAGTCCAGATCTGGCGTCAGGGACAGGTGCAGGAGGTCACCTACCGCCCCAATCATGTCACCCTTTTTGCAGTGGAGAACACTGCAGACAGGATTCTCTTCTACGCCTATAACACCCGCCAGCGTCCGTCTGTCCGCTTCACCTATCTGAATCCTGCGGAGTGCGACGGCGGCGCGTGCGCAATTCGGTCCCTGGACGGTTGGCCGACCTGGTCGCCTGACCGGGAGAAGACGATTGTTTCGCACGGGGACGGCGTGCTGTGGCTTGGCAACGAAGAGGGAGAGCCGCAAAGGCCGATCGCGCACGGCCGGTCCGTTACGTGGTTGGACAACAGCCGCTTTGCTTTCGTTCAGCCGGACGAAGACATGCGGGTGGCGGTGATGACTTTGCCCGATCTTGAATTGAGGACGCTTGTGGAGGCGGAGAGACTGGCAGACGCGCTGCAGACAGCGACGACTCCGGCGCGGGTTTCCCCGGTCGCGCTGGCGGCGCATCCTGCCATGCCGGACCGGCTGTTCGTCGGGGTGCAGGTGGAGGGAGGCACGGGCAGGGAGGCCGCCCATGTTTTCGTCCACGACCTTGCCACAGACGAGCTCTCAGAGGTGCTGCAGGTCAAAGATCCCCTTGAGCCGTACCGGTCGCTGCGACTCTCCGCAGATGGACGCTGGCTCTTCGTCCACAGCATAGAACGACGCGCCAGCGGCTGGCATCTGCATCTCCACAACAACCAGACCGGCGAAATCCTCACCTATTCATCCGAGTCTTCCCTGGCCTTTCCCGGATATGACCTCTCGGAAGACGGCGCGTGGATGGTTCGCGTTGATGATGGCTTCATCCATCTGATCCCCTTGAACGGGGGCAGGCAGAGGCTGGTGACGCACGATTTTGCCCACTGTTATGCAGCCGTATGGGTGAACTGAAACGAACTGTTTCAGTGTTGTCTCTCTGCTGACGGTCAGCCCGGGGCACAGAACCAGAAACTTTGAGAGGAGAGCGAGAATGACGACCTACCGCTATGCTGAGATGACCTGGTCCGCCTGCCGCGAGGCAGCCTATTCCGGCCGGGTCGCGGTACTGCCGGTTGCCACTTACGAAGACCACGGCTACCACCTGCCGATCGACACCGACGTGCGGCTCTGCACGGGGATCTGCGAACGGGCGGTGGCGCGCATCCCAGACGAGGCGGTGTTGATCCCTCCGATCAGCCACGGGTACAGCCCCCACCACATGGACTTCCCCGGCACGATCACGATTCGCTGGGACACCTTCATCAACTACGTGCGCGATGTCTGCGTCAGCCTCGCCCACCACGGCTTCAAGCGCATACTGATGGTGAACGGCCACGGCAGCAACACCGCGCCGGTCGAGATGGCCGCCCGTCTGACCGTGCTCGAAACCGAAGGCAAGACCCTCTGCGCATCGGTCAACCACTGGGGCGTTCGCAAAGGACGGGAGGAGGGCAATGCGATCCGCTCGTCCGACTTTGGCGGCACCTCCCACGCCGGAGAGTACGAGACAGCCCTCTATCTGGCCCTGGCTGAGGAGTTGGTGCAGATGGACAAGGCGGTCGATGAGCGTTCACCGCTGTCGCCGAGCTTCCAGACCGATCTGCTGATGGGAAAACGCGAGGACGGCTCGGTCGCCAACCTGTGGCCGTACTGGAGTTCGCTGACCGACAGCGGCGTTCTCGGTGACGCCACAGCCGCCACGCGCGCAAAGGGCGAGCAGTTTCTTGAGGCCGCGGTGGAAGGGCTGGTCGAGCTGGTTCGTGAATTCCGCACCGTCGCGATCAATCCCCGCAAAGATCACATTTCGCCTGAAACCGGTGCTTCCGGCCAGTAGCGGTCCAGATCAGACATGACCGAACAATACTGGATGCGTCCGGCCGCGCTGGAGGACTGGCCGGACATTGTGGCGCTGGATCAGGAGATCTTCGGCGCGTACGGCGCGCAAGAGGAGCCGGCGATTATCCGCAGCCGCCTGGTGACCTTTCCACAAGGCTGCGCGGTGCTCGAGGGGTCGAGCGCCGGCGAAACCCCGTTCATCGCCGGTTATCTGACCACGGAGAAGTGGGTTGAGCTGCGCGAGCCCGCCTTGGACGAGGACCCGCAGGAGAGCCACCAGCCCGACGGCCAGGTGTTGAATATCACGACGCTGGCCGTCGCCCCCGCCTGCCAGAACCAGGGACTGGGCCCCCGGCTGCTGGACCGCGCCATCGATATCGCACGGCAGGAAGGCTGCCGGCAGATCATCCTCGAAACGGCCCACGCCGAACAGTTCTATCTGCGTTACCGCTTTCGACGGATCGGCGCACGCACGGAGAGAGGGATCAGCATGGCGATCATGGTCCTGGACCTGACTGATCGCGTCTCCAATGGTCAGTGAGCTGCAGTAGCCGGTCCCCGGCAGCCGCAGGTTAGGTGGGGGGAAACGTCACGACCCGCTGCGGCTTGATCCTGAAGATTACCCGCTCTTCCGTCCCTTTCATCGAGGCCGGCATGACGCTCCCGTAGTACTCGTCGGCTCCCGCGTACACCTTGGCATGGGCATTGATGTTGGCAAGGTCCGGATCGGGCACGATCTCCTCAACGACACCGCGCACATCGATCCAACGGTAGGCATCCTCCGGGTCCAAAGCCGTCAGAGCAACCTTGGGATTGGCGCGAACATTTTGCGGTTTGCGGCGCCCTTCGGCCGTATTGACGAGGACGTGTGTGCCGTCCCACGAGCACCAGACAATCGTGTTTTCCGGCCCGCCGGAGGGGGAGATGGTCGTCAGGACGGCGAAAACGGGGCCGTTCAGAAGGTCAACGTGTGTATCGGGAATCTGTGCGGACATTATTGTGCTCCTCAAGTTGGTGGCGGTTTCGTGATGCGCTATTGCTCATCTTCTAACGGCACAATCTGTTCCACTTGATCGATCAGTGTGGCCAAGTCATTTTGAACGGTATCCCATACTCTCTTCAGATTCACCTCAAAGTATCCATGCACAAGTCGATTGCGCATCCCGACGATCTCGGACCAGGGAATGTCTGGCTGGTTTTTCTTCGTCTCAGCGCTCACGCGTGTCGTAGCTTCACCTATGACCTCAATTGCCTTCAGAATCGCGTACTGGTGTAAGCGACTTTTCTCGAACTGCGGAAACGTTAATTCAGTCGCGAATCTGGCGGCATCTTGCGCAGCCAATAACATATCCATCAGGTACGCGCCATCGTCACGCGGCATGGATGGACTCCGCCGACTGCAGAATCGCCTTGCGGCGGATGTGGTTGCGACTCTGTTCGACCGCTGAACGCTCCACAAGGTCCACATCTCGACCGAATATCTGACGCAGCTCCTCCTCCATTCGCGCCATATCGAGGAGCGTGTGTCGCGCCTGTGGCTGAAACTGGATCAGTACATCCACGTCGCTGTCGGGACCGAAGTCCTCGCGAACAACGGAACCAAAGAGAGCCAACTCAGAGACCTGCCAGCGGTGACAGAAGCTGTCTATTTGTAATCGGGGAATCTGGATGTGGGCGCTCATTTCAATTCAAATCAGCATTTGCAGCTGGCGGCCATCGCCGGGGGCGTGTGGCCTTGAACGATCAGGCTCTGCTGGTCTTCGGAAAGCTCGATCCACGGCATGAGCGGGTCATCGGACTGGTGGGCCATCTCGCGGCCATTGATGATCGTCAGCGTGTTGCGGACCAGCTGCTGTCCGGGACGCGGGTTCATGAAGACATCGTAGAACATGAAATCCCCCTCGTGAATCTCGAACAGCGCCACATCCGCCAGCGCGCCGGGCCGCAGCGTGCCGATCTCCTTCTCCAGCCCCAGCACAGCCGCCGGTCGTTCGGTGGACGCGTGGACCACCTCGGCGAAACTCATGCCCAGCGACATGAATTTGCTCAGGCAGGTGGGCATGTCGAACATCGGGCCGCTGACGCTCATCTGATGGATGTCGGAGGAGATGACGTCCGGCCGGTAGCCCTGCGCCATCAACGCCTCCGCGGTCTTGAAGGAGAAAGAGCCGGCGCCATGACCGATATCCAATACCAGGCCGGCATCCCAGGCCCGTTTGACCGTCTCGCGCAGATTGCCGGAGTCCTCGACAATCCGCATCGTGCCCCCGGTGAAGCAGTGGGTGAGGATGTCGCCCGGCCGCATCAGATCCATCACGCCGTCGATCTCCGGCGGCCCCATGCCGATATGGGTCATCAGCGGCAGCTCGCAGCGGTCTGCCGCCTCGCGGGCCCGGCGCAGGGGGGCGAGACCCTGGCCGCTGGTGGTGTTGGTGTCGATACGGGCCTTGACGCCCAGCAGCACGTCCCGGTTCAGATCGATGATCTGGCAACAGAGGTCCACGTCGCAGTAGCCGGGGTTGGCCAGCTCCCACGTCTGCGCGGTCAGTCCGATCGAGGAGATATTGAGCAGAGCAAAGATGCGGGCCCGCGCCTCTTCGATGATGAACTCCCGGAAACCGGTGAAATTGTATCCGCCGGACGAGCCTACGTCGAGCCAGGTCGTCACGCCGCTGCGGGCCGCGATCGGGTCGGGGCGGATGCCGTAGAAACCGCAGCCGTAGTTGACGTGGGTATGCAGATCGACCAGTCCGGGCGTTACGTACTGGCCGCCGGCGTCCACGACGCGAAAGGCCGTCTCGGCCGGGATGTCCGCATCGACCGCGGCGATGCGGTTGCGCTTGATCGCCACGTCCAGACGACCGCTCTTCCCGCCGCCGGGATCAACTACCTCGCCGCCCTTGATCAGAAGATCGAATCGCATATTTTCACCTTTCGCGTGTTCATTTCACCGGTGGACAGAAGCGTTCGGGGTCAGCAGTTCACAGCCCGAGGCTGTGCTGAAAGATGGCAACCGGGCTTCGCTGCCTGCTCCATCTAATCCCCTTTCCCGGACATTGTCAAGTGGCCGCGCGAAGTAAGGACATTCCCGCTACAACTCAGAAAGCGACGTAGCCGCCGCAGACGGGGATGCACTGGCCGGTGACGTAGTCGGAAAGATCGGTGACCAGAAATTCGACAACTTTGGCGCAGTCTTCTGGCATGCCCAGGCGGCCGAGGGGGATATCCTGCAACAGGCGGTCGCGGACCTCCGGGCTGTTGCGTCCACCGGCCACGGCCCGCGAGGAAAGCACAAACCCAGGCGCGATACAGTTGACGTGAACGTTGTGCGGGCCCAGCTCCGCGGCGAGGACGCGCGTGTAGTGGATCACGCCGGCTTTGGCGACCTTGTAGGCCATGCCGCCGCCGATGCGCCCGCTCCAGATGCCGGCCTGGGAGGCGGTGTTGACGATTTTGCCGATGCCCGCGGCCTGCATATAGGGCGCGGCGGCCTGGCAGCAGAAGATCGTGCCGGTGAGGTTGATGTCCATGATGTACTGGTAGTGATCGGGCGGCGCGGTGACCGCGCTATTGTTGGGCGGCGCGTGAAGCATG
This sequence comes from Caldilineaceae bacterium, assembly GCA_022823185.1. Lineage (GTDB taxonomy): Bacteria > Chloroflexota > Anaerolineae > Caldilineales > Caldilineaceae > Bin5. The sequence goes on along the minus strand of JAJDXQ010000023.1, from coordinate 950 downwards.
CCGCCGGCGTTGTTGACGAGGATATCGATCTGCCCGAAGGTGTCCATGATCTCCTGCATCATCGCCTCCACCGCGGTCTTGTCGGTCACATCAGCCTCGATACCGAGAGCGCGCCGGCCCAGCGCCTCCACCTCTGCGGCCACCGATTCGGCGCTGAGTTCCTCGTCATACTCCTGCGCCGCGTTCAGGTCCACGTCGTTGATCACCACGTCCGCGCCCAGCCTGGCAAGATGGAGGACATAGGCGCGGCCCAGGCCGCGTGCCCCGCCGGTGACGAGCGCGACTTTATTGGCAAGTTTCATGGGAGCTCCTTTCCATTGCGTATATGGCTATCATGTTGACGCAAGAGCGCGTAGAGGGCAAACGTGAATATGAGATTCGGACGGGGATGCACGGGGTCTGTGGTTTGAAGACAGAGCAAATGCATCTGACTTGGGCTAAAGCATCGGAATGCCTCCGAATTCCCCGCTAGGTCGGGTCAGACATTGAAAAGTGCAGGAATGATGGCGCGTAGACGGCAATTCTGAATGAATGCGTCGAATAAAGGCCTGTGACCTGGCGGCTTCTCCTCGCGTTGCAGCCACCTGAAGACGACTTCCACTTGTTCGCGCGCTGTTCTGGCCGCGATCTCAACAGCAGCGGCCTGCAGAATCAGATGCATTTGCCCTCGGTTTCCCCACTTTCCCCATTGACAAGGCCCGAACGATCGCGTACACTTGTTCCATGCTGTTCATACAAATCCTCGCGTTTGTGTGATCTCCCCCGACACCAACCAATCGCCCCGCCCGCGCCAGCCAACCGGCCGGCTCTCGGGCAGCACCCCGTAACAAGGATATCCCACCATGAACGACCTCTGCGCGCACGCGCACGCCCCCACCAAGCCCCAATGTAAATCACCCTGCAAAAGCGTAAAGCGCGACGGCTCGCCCTGCCATGGCCGCGGCCTCGAA
>JAJDXQ010000001.1 GCA_022823185.1 Caldilineaceae bacterium | reverse complement strand
AACTCGACGCCGAGGTCGAGCAGGTCACCCTGCGTGCTGACCCCTTCGTTGTACATGATGTCGAACTCGGCCACTTTGAACGGCGCGGCCACCTTGTTCTTGCGCACCGTGACCCGCGTCCGGTTTCCGATCACGTCACTTCCCTGTTTGATCGACTGGATGCGTCTAACATCCAGCCGCACGCTGGCATAGAACTTGAGGGCAAGGCCGCCCGACGTCGTCTCCGGATTGCCAAACATGATTCCGATCTTCTGCCGCAGCTGGTTGGTGAAGATCATGCTGGTGTCGGTCGTCTTCACGGCGCCGACCAGTTTGCGCAGCGCCTGGCTCATCAGCCGGGCCTGCAGCCCGACGTGGCTGTCTCCCATCTCCCCTTCGATCTCGGCACGCGGCACCAGTGCGGCCACGCTGTCCACCACCACCACATCCATTGCGCCCGAGCGCACCAGCGCTTCAGCGATCTCCAGCGCCTGCTCGCCCGTATCCGGCTGCGAGATGTAGAGGTTTTCGATATCCACGCCGATTTTGCGCGCATAACTTGGGTCCAGCGCATGCTCCACATCCACAAAGCCGCACACGCCTCCCATCCGCTGCGATTCCGCGATCGCATGCAGACACAGCGTCGTCTTCCCCGAACTTTCCGGCCCGTATACTTCGATAATGCGACCACGCGGAATCCCGCCGATGCCCAGCGCAATGTCCAGGCTCAGGCTTCCCGTCGGGATCGACGCCACGTCCAGCCGGGTCGCTTCACCCAGCTTCATGATGATCCCCTCGCCATAGCGTTTGTTCAGGGTGGCGAGGGTTGTATCCAGCGCTTTCTGACGACCGGTATTCGCCATTGCAGGCTCCACTGCTCCACCGGCATTGAGCCGAATAGATGTTCCAGGAAAAATTGAACCCACCGTGCCAAAGGTGCTTTGCGCCGGCGACAAAGCGATACGGCCGCCAGTATAGGGCAGCAGTAGATGGCAACCAAAAGCAGCGCTTGGCGATGCGGTGGCAGAGTGATGACTCTACCTGTAAGTGTACTGTATGTACATGGAGGATGCAAGCGCCTCAAAAAAGGGAAAGAGTCGTCAGGATCGGTGGGCGCTCCTGGCGAGCCGTTGACTGACGGCGCCGATTTCGGCAGGGAGACGCCGCCTTGCGCGGAAGGCGGAAGAGGCGCAGTGGTCTACGTCGGGTGGCTCGCGGCGAGAAAGCGAGGTTCGGGGTTGCTGAGGATTGTGGATGGGGATGGCTCAGGCGTTACTTCGCATGTGCGTTGTCAACCGTTATTGCCTGGACTTCAGGAGCCGGGCGGCTCGTAGATCTTTTCTCGCAAGGCCACAACTTCGCGTCGGACCCCTTCATCCCGTTCGATATCCTGGGCGATTTTCTCGACGCCGTGGCGCACGGTGCTGTGATCCCGCCCGCCGAGCAGCTCGCCGATATTGATCAGGGACAGCCCGTTTTCTTCACGCAGCAGGTACATTGCGAGCTGGCGGGCGTTGGCGATCTCTTTTGTGCGTGAACGCCCGAGCAGCGCCTCACTTGTCAGATTATAGTGCCTGGCAACGATATGGACGACGCTTGCGGCTTCGCGTGGCCGTCGCTGCGGCACCAGTGTATCCAGGATTCCTTCGGCGACGGACCTGTCCAGTTGTCTGTCGTGGAAGGGGGCCTGGATGATCAGTCGGTTGAGGGCGCCCTCCAACTCCCTGATGTTGCTCTCCACCCGTTCGGCGATCAGCATCAGCACATCGGTTGACACGGTCTGATTGATCGACTGGGCCTTTGACTGCAGGATGGCGACGCGCGTTTCCAGGTCCGGTTGCGAGATATCGGCCTGCAAGCCCCCTTCAAACCGGCTGCGCAGGCGGGCCTCCAGGGTTGCGATTTCCTTTGGCGGCCGGTCACTGCTGATCACCAACTGGCGGCCGCCGGCGTGGAGATGATTGAATGTGTGGAAGAACTCCTCTTGCGTACTTTCTTTGCCGCCGATAAACTGGATGTCATCGATCAGGAGAAGATCAACCTGACGGTACTTGTTGCGATACTCTTCGGTGTTTTGCTGGCGGATGGCGCTGATGAGGTCATTTGTAAACTGTTCGGAGGAACAGTAGAGAACCTGCATTCCCTGCCTGGTCATGGCGTGGCCGATGGCGTGGAGAAGGTGTGTCTTGCCCAAGCCAACTCCGCCATATACGAAGAGAGGGTTGAAGCGGTGCCCCGGTTGCTCGACAATGGACTGGGCTGCGGCGTGGGCGAGCCGGTTGTGATTGCCGACCACAAATGTGTCGAAAGTGTAGCGGGGGTTGAACGCGCCGCTCCTGAGCGTCACGTCCGACCTGGATGCGGCGGGTTTCTCAGTTCTGGCGCGCTGGCGGGGCGCGCCGGTCGGATTGCGGCTGACCGGCGGAACGGCCCGGGGCGCGACATCGGGGCCGGACTTTGCAGCGTCCGGCGCAGCGTCCGGCGTTTCTTGCGGTGTTTCTTGCGAGGCCGCGTCCGGCATATCCGCATACAGGGGCGCGGACTCAGCCGGGTTGAGCTGTGTCCGCGGTTGGGGACGCACGCGGAAGACAACCTGCGCCGAACGGCGAGTCAACTGGCTCAGTACGTCTTTAATCTTGCTGCGCAGCCGTCGGTGGAGCCAGTCCCGAGCGAAGGCATGGGGTACGCCGACGATGAATTCGCCGTTTCTGTAGTCGATAATCGAAGTATCGCGCACCCACGTTTCGAAGGTGGTCGCGGGCATCTGCAAGGCCAGCTCGTGCAGCGCCTTCTGCCAGATCTGTTCGGGTTCCAGGCTGTCGCGCTCTGGCTGGCCCTGCTCGTCAGAGTCGGCGGCTCGCATCCGCGGTTCGGATTGTTCTGCCTGTTCTGCCGTCTCGTCATCTCCCGCCGGGGTCTGCGTCGACCGGGGCGAAGCCGTAGAAGGGGGGACGCGCCCGTACAGAGCGCTGTCTTTACGGCTTGATGACGGTTCGGATCGCCATTCTGTACTCAAAACGACTCCTTCTCACTCTCCTGTTCCTTATAGAGGACGCAGCGCAGGGGTTTTTTGTTCGCGCAGACGCAGAAAAGTAGGCAAGGGCGCGGGCAAGAGACGCTCGAAACCACAGGCAGTTCAGCTTGACTGATGGTGGGGGCAGCCGCGATGCAGATGCCAGTCTGTCAGGTTTCTTCCGGGCGCCCGGGCCGCTGGGGGCGGATGCAATCGAGCCCCAACAGTGCCTTTTCACGACACACGTATGAATAGGTAGTGTATCAAACCCGGCAGCGGCAGACAATCGCATTGAAGAGTAAGCGGCAGCGCAAACAGCGTGTGAAACAATCAATGATCGACCGATTGGCACTATATATAGGTCTCTTGACGAAATCCAGTCAATATATGGGGATTTGTACGACGCTGACGGGTTCAATACGCCTTGGGATTTCGCGGTGAGTAGAGGGATCAAATTCGGTTCGTAGGCGAACAGTAGAGTTATCCGCAAAAAAGCGGCAGTTATCCCGAACTGAGTGGAGTTATCCCCGTGGTTTTCCCCAAGACATAGGCTTTGGCGGCATCAGAAATGGCGCAATACTTTAATTTTCGGGTTGAGTCTGCCGAAGGATACTGGGATCGCGTAGGTTTTCTACGCAAATGGTGGCGCATTTACGCAGACGACGCGCGCTGGACGCCGCCGGCGTGGAGCCGGATGCGTCAGGCCGTTGTGAGAGGGCGATTCGCCCACCTGGAACGGAGCCGGCCCCGATACATTGTGGTTGAGGCGCTCCCGCGGCGCCGGCAGACCCATGTCGGCAATCAACCGTTCCCGAACATGGGTCAAGGTGTTCTGATGGAGGAGCCGGTTGCCGCCGCGATTGCCATGATCGACCCGCGGCGCACAGACGACACTGCGCACCTGGCCATACTGCACGCGGCCAACAGCCGGGAAAGCCTGGAGCGTATTCTGCACGCGGCGCAGGAGCAGGTCGGTCATGAGGGAATCCGCCGTCTGATTTTGCCGGTTGGGCTGTCCCCTTATCTGGGCACCGGTGTGCTGCAGGATCATTTCCACCAGGCGCCGCCGCTTCATGCGCCCTATGCCCCGCCCTATGTGCCCGAACTGTTTTCGACCGTCTGCCGGCCGTTGGGGCGCAGCCTGCTCTACACAAGCGATGGGGACGCAAACTCGAGCGGACCGGCGCCGGCATCCGGGCCGGCGGTTATCTGCCCCCTGGACCCGAACCGACTGGCTACTGACCTGCTGCCGCTTTTTGCCCAGACCATGCCCGCGTGGGCCGAGTTCCCGCGTCCGGACGGGCCGGAGGCTGAGTTTCTGCTCTGGTGGATCCTGCGTCGTCCGGCGCTGGCATGGACGGCGGAGGTGGATGGCAGACCGGTGGGCTATCTTCTGGCGCAGCCGGATGGGGGCGGCCCATTGCGCCGTTGCCGCGGCGGGCGCTCTCTGCTGGGGCGCTTGCTGCTGCAGTCCCTGGAGCTGCGGCAGCCGCGTTCTGTGCGCGTCCTGTTTGCGGGGGTGGACCCTGACTACCGGCGGCGGGGAATCGGCAGACAGTTGTGGCAGCAGATGCTGTCGGCGGGGCCCGTGAACGGCTGGCAGACGATAACGGCGGGGCCGCTGCCGTCAACCGCCCGCGCCGGCCTGGCCTTTCTGAATGCCGTGGGGCTCTCCAGGCGGGAAACGTACCTGCTGCACCGCTATGACTTTGACTGAGCTGTTGGGGCAGGGCCGGCGGGCGGGCCGCTGATTTCCCCGCGGGGAGCCAGGCGACCTTTATCGATAGGCGATTTCGTAGGTCAACGGCACAACGCTGATCCAGGTCTGGCCCGCCTTCAGGGGGATTTCAACGCCGTCGGCCGCGAAGAAACGGGGCAACTCGCCGCTGCTTTCGTTGCGCCAGGTCCCTTCGAAGGCGAGGCCGTCGCGGAACAGGATCGCTCTGCCGGCGCCGAAGGGGTTAACGAGAAGGCTCAGGTTGCCGTATGCGTCTTCGACGATATTTACAGGTGTGTGGGGGATGTACTGAACAATGACGTTTTCGACCGCAATCTGCTGGCCGTTGTTGCTGTCCCGATGCGCAGCGCCCCCCAGAGAGCGCAGATAGTGTCCATTGCCGGCATCGTAGCGGTATGTCACCTGGCTGGCCGTGACAGAGGGATAGGGGATTTGGATCGTGGTGGCGGAGGCGCCGCCGGGCGCGGGGCCGCCGAAGGTAAAGCCCTGGATGGAGGGAGGCTGCTCGGCGACCCAGTCTGCCAGCCAGAGGCGCAGCATCTCTTCGCTGGTGCGAAGGCGCGTGCGGTAGTCGTTGCCGACAGAGCGGGCGTAGCGGACGCTCTCCGGGTCGTCCAGGTCTAGATCCAGATAGGGGAAGAGGGGATTGTTGTTCTTGAGCTGATAGCGGACGCCGTCGCTGGCGCCGGAGCAGAATACACCTGCATCGTAGAGCGCGCCGAGATAGTAGTTGAAGAGGCGGGCGCTGCGCACCGGCCCGATCTCGTCGCTGGCGGCGCCGTAGAAGACCCCGCTGAACCGTGTAAGGCTGAACCCTTCCATCAGGAATTCATACATCACATCAGCCTGGCTGATCCCAAACTGGGGGCGGGCGGCGATGTCGTTGTTGATGCAGACGACGACCGGACGCAACCCCTGTCGTGCTGCGTCCAGGGGTTGTCCTGTGAGAGGGTTCACGCCGCTGGGCGAGTCGAATCCGCCCTTGGCCGGCAGTGTGAGATTGACCTCGTCGAGGTTGGGCGCATCGATCGTGGCGGTGGGTGTCGGTGTTGGTGGAGCCTGGGCGACTGGCAGGCCTGAGACCGGCAGATTGGTTTGCGCGAAGTCGGCGCTGATCCAGCTCTCCCTGTTCGCTCCTGCAGGGCAGCAGATTAGCAGCCAGTCTCCGATTCCATTGCGGCCTGTGATACGGAAACTCTGCCCAGCGAGGACCTGACCGACGATTCCGTACACTGTACCCGGCCCGGCCCTCAAGTTCAGCGTCTCCGCGAGGACAACCGCCTGCGGATAATCCGGTGTGGGCGTGTTTGTCGGTAAGGGCGGGGGCGTATGGGTTGGCGTGTATTGCGGCGCCGGCGTAAAGGTGGCGACCACTGGAATCGTTTGCGCGGCGGCCGGCTCTGTGGGGCCCGTTTCAACCCCGCCATTGGGGCCGCCCCCGATATTCCACCCCAGCAAGGTGACATTCGACAGGCTTGAGCCAAACAGGAGCATGCTGCCGATGACGGCGACAACGAGAATGACTCCCAGCGCGGCTGCGGCGATCGTAAGCCGGAGCCATTTTCCCGACAGTTGTGGACGAGGACCTTCAGCCATAACGATTTTCCTCTGCGGATATCAACAGGCGCCCGGCGCTGCTCTCCCGTTGAATCTTAGCGAGAGGATGGCGCTGCGTCAATTCACGCGCATTAAAGTATGAGCCCCGGATTGGCGCCGATAATGACGGAGCATGTCAGCGGGGGCGCTTGTCTGAACTGTCGGTTTCCAAGCTTCGTCTGGCCCTGCGCAAGAACGGGAATTTTGGGTGATTCGGGGTCGTTCAGGACTGCGCGCCGGCGCCCGCGGACGTTGGGAACAGCTGAATTGAATGCAAAAGCGCGGGCAGATTTCCATTGTAAACTTCTTCCGGCGAAGCGGCAACGCATGAATCTGCGGGGCGTTTTGGGGAAAACGGCTGCATCGGGGCGCAAAAGGAGGAGCGTTCCAGATCAGTTGCCGCATGGTGTGGTAAAAGATATAATGATAGCGGGGACGCTGTCACGCGAGAGCGTGACCTGCAGACAGGAGCCTACCGATGGAAGGCCTACTCACAAACTTACCGATTTATATTGTCGCCATTCTGCTGCTGCTCTGGCTGTTGCGGGCGTCATTGCGCATTGTCAAGGAGTACGAGCGCGGCGTCATTTTCCGTTTGGGGCGGGTGACGGGCGCCAAGGGGCCCGGCCTGTTCTGGTTGATTCCATTTATCGACCAGATGCGGCCGGTTGATTTGCGGGTTGTCACCCTGGATGTGCCGACACAGGAGGCGATCACAAAGGACAATGTGACCGTCAAAGTCAATGCGGTCTGCTATTTTCGGGTGTTGTCGCCCCAGGACGCAGTCATCAACGTGGCCAACTATCTTCTTGCGACGCAGCAGATCGCCCAGACGACGCTGCGCTCGGTTCTGGGGCAGAGTGAATTGGATGAACTGCTGTCGGAGCGGGATCAGATCAACCAGCAACTTCAGCAGATCATTGATGAGCAGACCGAGCCGTGGGGCGTAAAGGTCAGTGTCGTCGAGGTGAAGGATGTGGAGCTTCCGCAGTCGATGCAGCGGGCGATGGCCCGTCAGGCCGAGGCGGAACGCGAAAAGCGGGCCAAGATCATCCATGCTGAGGGAGAATTGCAGGCTTCCCAGACGTTGGCGGAGGCGGCCGGCGTCATGGCCACGCAGGCCGGCTCGCTGCAGTTGCGATACTTGCAGACCTTGTCGGAGATCAGCGCGGAACACAACAGCACGATCATCTTCCCATTGCCCATAGAGCTGATGGAAGCTCTGATAAGCAGGACCGACAACGGCGCATGAGCGCGGCGCAGACACGGGAGGCATGCCAGCCGACGGATCTGACCGTTGACCGGTCGGCGGGAGCCTTAACCATCGATTGGGCGGATGGGCATCGCAGCATATACCGTCTGGCCTGGATGCGAAGCGTCTGTCCGTGCGCTTCCTGCCGGGAGGACAAGCGCCAGGCCGAGGCTGACCCGCTGCGGTTGGCGGTTGGCCCGCCGCCCGACCCAAATGTGGGCAGCGCGGAGTTGGTTGGCAACTACGCCATCCGCTTTACCTGGGCCGACGGCCACGGCAACGGCATTTACGGCTTTTCCTCATTGCGGGCATCCTGTCCATGTTCCGCCTGCAACCAGGGTGAGCCGGGCGAATTGCTCGGCAGTTGAGTAGCGGCGCTGGTTGTTTCGGCACGAGGCAGCCCGCGGCAATGGAGTATGGCCGGCGCAAACCGGCACGGGAAAAAGCCGATGATCAAAGGCATGCAAATGGGTAGTTCACTGAAAATCGCCCGAATCTGGGGTGTTGATGTCCAGGTTCACTGGTCTTTCGTCCTGATTCTCGTCTACGGCGCGTTTCTCTTCAGTCGAAATGCCAGCAATGTGCTGGTCGGCGCGCTATACGGCGTGGTTGTCATTCTTCTGCTTTTTATCTGTGTGGCTTTGCATGAATTCGGCCACGCCATTGCGGCGAAGCATTTTGGCATAAAGGTGCCGCACATCACGCTGCTGCCAATCGGCGGGGTGGCGCAGTTGGAGCGGATGCCCCGCAAACCGTTGCAGGAGTTTCTTATTGCGATTGCCGGTCCGGCCGTCAATTTCGCGCTGGCTGCGGTGCTGCTGCCGGTTGCGCTGGCGGTTGTGTTCACGACGATGCGCGTCGGCCCGATGTGGTTGATGATTCCGACTCTGATGCGTACAGCGCAGTCGGTGAGCCTGACGGGGTTGTTGCTCTTTTTGGCGGGCACAAATATCCTGCTTGGGATGTTCAATCTGTTGCCGGCGTTTCCGATGGATGGCGGCCGGATCTTGCGCGCCCTGCTGGCGTTGCGGCTGCGCTATATCCCCGCCACGCGGGTTGCCGTTCTGGTTGGGCGGGGGATGGCGATCCTATTTGCCATTGCCGGCATTTTTGGTCGTGACATATTTCTGTTGTTGATCGCGTTTTTCGTTTATGTGGGCGGCCGCGGCGAGTTGGAGGCGGTACAGAGCCGTTACGTCTTGAAGGATTTCAACGCTCGCCAGGCTGTGAACAAGGATGCGCTTTCGCTCTATACGAGTGAACCGATCAGCCGGGCAGTCGACTATATCATGACGACCTATCAGGGGGATTTTCCGGTGCACGATCTGGGCAATAATCTGGTCGGCGTTCTCACGCGCCCGCGCCTGGTGGCCACGCTGCGGGGGCAGGGGCAGGAAGGGCGCGTCGTCGATGTGATGATTCCACGCGAACGGGTGCCGGTCACCTCGGGTGATACGACTCTGGCAGACGTATGGGAAAAGATGTTGGAGAGGGGGAGCCGGGTTATCATTGTCCAGGATCAGGAGGAGTTTCTGGGGCTGATTACCCTGGACGACATCAGTGAACTGATCCAGGTGATGGGCGCGGCCAAAGAGCGTGAAGATATGATTGCTGGAGGACCAGGCGGCCGCGTGGCGGCGACAACTGCAGAGGGCTCGATCCACAATTGACATAAATTGAGGAGGTGCTTGCGATGGTGGCTCATGCGACCAAACTGGCCCCATCCATTCTAACCGCTGATTTTGGTCGTTTGGAGGAGCAGATTCAGGCGGCAGAACAGGGCGGCGCGGACCTGATCCATCTGGATGTGATGGACGGACGATTTGTGCCCAATATCACCTTCGGCCCGCTGGTGGTGGAGGCGGCCCACCGGATCACGCAGCTGCCCCTGGACGTACATTTGATGATCGAGGAGCCGGAGCGGCATTTGGATGCATTCGCGCATGCCGGCGCCCAGATCATCACCGTTCACCTGGAAGCGTGTGTTCATCTGCACCGAGCCGTGCAGCAGATTGTCGACTTGGGATGCCAGGTTGGCGTGGCAATGAATCCTTCCACCCCGATTGAAAGTGTTCGTGAGATCGCGCCATTTGTCGATCAGATATTGGTGATGAGTGTCAATCCCGGTTTCGGCGGCCAGCGTTTCATCCAGACGATGACGAGCAAACTGCGGCGCACGCGCAAGCTGCTGGATGAGTACAACCCCACCTGTGATCTGGAGGTGGACGGCGGCATTGGCGTGGGCAATATCCGGGACGTGCTGCGCAACGGAGCCAATGTCATCGTTGTCGGCAGCGCCGTATTCAACGCTGACAGAAGTGTCGGCGAGAATTTGACCGCGCTGCGGGATGCCTGCGGCGCTTCCTCTGCCTGAGGCTGCGGGCGAAACAGAATCGGATCACAGTTCGTTAAACGCGCTGACGTTCCTCTGTGTCCCCCTGGAGGCACGCGATGCGACCGTCCCTACAGCTATATTGGCGTCTGCTCGTACGCTATCTGCGCCCGCAGTTGGGGCAGACGCTGCTGCTCCTCTTGATCCTCTGCATCAATATCCTTCTGCAACTGATCAACCCCTTGATCATGCGTCGTTTTTTGGATTCGGCGCTGACCGGGGAGGCGATGGAACTCCTCACGCGCCTGGCGCTGCTGTTCATCGGCATTGCCGCCGTGCAACAGGTGGCGGCGGTCGGCAGCACTGTCTTGGCGGAGAATGTAGGGTGGCGGGCGACCAACGCGCTGCGCCGCGACCTGGCCCGGCACTGTCTGCGCCTGGATCTCACATTTCACCAGCGGCATACGCCCGGCGAGATGATCGAGCGCATTGACGGCGACATCAACGCGCTGACGCGTTTCTTCGCGCAACTTGTGGTACAGCTTTTCGGCAATGGCCTGCTTCTGATCGGCGTGTTGGCGGTGCTGCTGCGTGAAGATATGCGGGTTGGCGCCGCGATGGGGGCCTTCGCTGTCATCACGCTGCTGGTGTTGGGGCGGTTGCGAAACCTGGCGGTGCCCCACTGGCAGCGCTCGCGCGAGGCGAGCGCCCGCTTCTTCGGCTTTGTCGAAGAGCGCCTGGCCGGCACAGAGGACATCCGCGCAAGCAATGCGCGCGCGTTCACGCTCTTCCGTTTCCATCAGCTCCTGCGCACGTTCTGGCGGACGACGATACGTGCGGAGCTGCTGGGCTTCTCGATGATCAACATCGCCTGGTTTCTTTTTTCGGTCGGGGGCGCCGTCGCCTTCGTCATGGGCGCGTCTCTTTATTTCAGCGGCGCGCTCACGATCGGCACTGTCTACCTCATATTTCATTATGCAAATCTGATCTCGCAGCCGATTGAACGGATCGCGCATGAGTTTGAACAGTTCCAGCGCGCAGGGGCCGGCATTGCCCGCATACAGGAGCTGTTTGCGACGGAGAGCCGCCTGGCCGAGACGCCGGGCGACGCCGATGAGGGAGAATCAGCGCAAGGGCGCGACGGCGCCGGGCCGGCAGGCGCGCTGGCCGTGGAGTTCGAGCAGGTGCGCTTTGCCTATCCGATGGACGCGCCGCCGGAGGAAGCAACGGCAGGACTCGGGCAGTTCGCGCTGGATGGGTTTCAGCTGCGGTTGGAGCCAAACGAGGTGTTGGGCCTGTTGGGGCGCACGGGCAGCGGCAAGACGACGCTTGCGCGGCTGCTGCTGCGCCTGTATGACGTGGACAGCGGCCGCGTTCTGGTGGCAGGGAGGGATGTGCGCCGGTGGCCTCTGCAGCAGCTGCGCGCGCAGGTGGGCATGGTCACCCAGAACGTCCAGCTGTTTCAAGCCTCGATACGGGACAACCTGACCTTTTTTGACAGGAGCGTGCCCGATGCGCGGATTTGGGAGGCAATCGACACATTGGGGCTTACAGAGTGGTATGCCTCTCTGGGTGATGGCCTGGATGCGCAGTTGCAGATCGGCAGCGGCGGGCTGTCCGCCGGTGAGTCACAGCTTGTGGCCTTTACGCGGATGTTTTTGCGGGATCCGGGGGTCATCGTCCTGGACGAAGCATCTTCGCGGCTGGACCCGGCGACGGAGGCCTTTCTGGAGAGGGCGGTGACGCGGCTGCTGAGCAGCCGGACGGGAATCCTCATCGCGCACCGCCTCGCCACAGTGCAGAGGGCGGATAAAATCGTGATCGTGGAAAACGGAGAGATCCGGGAGCAGGGCGATCGGGGCGCGCTTGCGGCGGATCCCGCCTCCCACTACTATCGTCTGTTGCAATTGGGTATAGAAGATATGGGGGTCGAGGGGTTGAGCGCAGGGGAGCTGGAACGATGACACAGGTCTCAGAGCGTCGGCCGATTTCGGTTGTCAGGGCCTGGTGGGGCTTGATCCGCTGTTTTCCCGGCCTGTATTCGCTGACGATGGCGTTGCGGATATTCGTGTTTGTCGGGGTTTTCCAGGCAACGGGGCTGATTATTCGATTCTACTTCGATTCGCTGTCGGGCTCGGCTCCGCTAGCGTGGGGGCCGAACGCCTGGACCGCGGTCATGCTGGCGGTCGCGCTGTTGCGCAACGGGCTAATATTCACCGATATGTACGTGTTCTTTCGCTGGACGTTCAGCACCGCGGCCACCATGCGCAAGAATCTCTTGGAGCACATACTCAGCATGCCGGGCGCGCGCGCGTTGCCCAGCTCTACCGGCGAGGCGATCAGCCGCTTCCGCGAGGATGCGGATGAGGTGGGCAACTACACTGTGTGGGCAGTTTTTCTGCTGGCAACGGGCAGCTTTGGAGTGGTCGCCCTGATCACGATGGCGCGCATCAATCTGCGCGTCACGGTCTTCGCCTTCATGCCGCTGCTTCTGGTGGTCGCGGTGGCCAACCTGGCGAGGGCCAGAGTCCAGCAGTATCGCGCGGCCAACCGGTCTGCGGCCGGCAATGTTACCGGTTTTATCGGTGAGATGTTTGAGCATGTGCAGGCGGTGCAGGTGGCCGGCGCGGAGGAGAGTATGCTGGCGCAGTTTGAGAGGTTGAACGAGAGCCGCCGCAAGAACGCGCTGCGCGACCGCCTCTTCAACGAGGTTCTCAACTCGACCTTTCACAATGTCGCCAATGTCGGAATGGGGTTGATCCTGCTGCTGGCCGGCGCGGCGCTGCGGGACGGCTCGTTTACGATCGGCGATTTCTCGCTGTTTGCCTACTACCTGACCTTCGTTACCAACATGATCAATACAATCGGCGCATTTTTCGCGCGCTGGAAACAGGCAGGGGTCTCGATAGAGCGCATGGAACGGCTGCTGCAGGGAGCGCAACCCACCGCGCTGGTGCGTAAAACGCCAATCCATCTGAGCGGCCCCCTGCCGCCGGCGCAGGAAAGCTCGCACGTCGCGACCGAGCCGCTGCAATCTCTTTCGGTCTCGGGTCTGACCTATCGCTTCCCGGGATCGGAGAAGGGCATCGTCGACGTTGATCTGTGTCTGGAGCGGGGCAGCTTCACGGTCGTTACGGGCCGGATCGGCGCGGGCAAGACGACGCTGCTGCGCGTGCTGCTGGGGCTGCTGCCTGCCGAATCCGGCAAGGTCCACTGGAACGGGCGCCTTATCCATGAACCGGCATCGTTTTTTGTGCCGCCGGTGAGCGCGTACATTGCGCAGACGCCGAGCCTGTTCAGCGAATCGTTGCGGGAGAATATCCTGCTCGGGCTCGATGCGGACGATGCGGAGGTGGCGCATGCGGTGCGGGCCGCGGCGCTGGAAGCGGATCTTGAGCAGTTTGAGAACGGGTTGGAGACGGTGGTGGGGCCGCGAGGCGTGCGGTTGTCGGGCGGCCAGAGGCAGCGGGCGGCGGCGGCGCGCATGTTCATCCGCCAAGGGGGATTGCTGGTGTGCGACGATCTGTCGAGCGCGCTGGATGTGGAGACTGAGCAGCAGCTGTGGGAGCGGCTCTTCGCGCGGCAGGACGCCACCTATCTGGTCGTTTCCCACCGGCGTCCTCTGCTGCGGCGGGCGGACCGGATCGTTGTGCTCAAGTCGGGCCGCGTGGAGGATGCGGGCAGGCTGGAGCCTTTGCTGGAACGCTGCGCGGAGATGCGCAGCCTGTGGGAGGGCCGCGCCCTGGAGGGGGATGAATAGGGGCTAGCCGGCGCCGAGAAGCAGGGCCATCTGGTAGACGAACGGCAGCACGAACATGATGCTGTCGAGCCGGTCGAGGAAGCCGCCGTGGCCGGGCAGGAAGAGGCCGCTGTCTTTCACGCCCATCTGTCGTTTGAGCATGCTGATGGCGAGGTCGCCGAAGAGGGCGAGGATTCCGCCCACGAGCCCAATTGACGCGCCGAGCCAGACGGCCAGATCGAGGGGCGCCCAGTACGCCACGGCTGCGCCGGCAAGCGTGGCCGCGATCCAGCCGCCGACGGTTCCTTCCCAGCTCTTCTTGGGGCTGAGCGCGGGCAGAATCCGCTTGCGGCCCATGGTGACGCCGACAAAATAGGCGGCGCTGTCGTTGATCATGGTGACGGCGAGCCCGAGCAGCATCCAGTAGAGGCCGTTGGGAAGGAGGCGCAGGGCGAGGGCCTGCCCCATCATGAGGCCGATGTAACTGGCTCCGGCAACGGTGAGCGCCCAGTTGCGAAAGGGCTTATGGTCGCGCGCCTGGGCCGTGGTCTCTCTCTCAGGTTGGGGCGGGTCGCCTGGGCCTGTGCTGTCGGGGCTGCGGTTGTCCTCGTGCGAGGGAGCGCTCTGTTGAGAGAGCAGGATGCGGATGAAGATGATGATGAAGCCGAATGTGAGGACAAGCTGCGGCTCGATAGGGACGAACGACCAAAAGGAGAACATCAGCGCCAGCGTCCAGGCAAAGCCGTACCAGCGGGCAGGCCTGTAGCCGCTCCTCTCGATCAAGACATAGTATTCGTATGCCCCCAACGCTGTAAAGAAGGTGAGCAGCAGGACCCACCACAGTCCGCCGAACCAGAGCGCAAGCAGGACGGGCGCCAGCGCAATCAGGCCGGCGATGACTCGTCGTTTCACTGTTTCCGCTATCCGAATGAAAGTTTACAAGAACAAGGGGGGAAGGGGGACAGGGACGTTCCGCGGAACGGCCGGGGTTATTCCGCGTCCGGCACGCCGCCGAAGCGACGGTCTCGCCGGTTGAACTCGGTCAGCGCCTTGTATAACTCCACCTTATCGAAGGTCGGCCAATAGGTGGGGGTTGAATAGTATTCGGCGTAGACTGACTGCCAGATCAGGAAGTTGCTCATGCGCCAATCGCCGCCGGTGCGGATGATCAGATCGGGGTCGGGCAGGCCCTCGGTATACAGATAGCGGCTGAAGGTTTCTTCGCTGAGAGAATCGGGGTCGATTCCGTCTCTGATTATTTTACGGGTCGCGTCGAGGATTTCGCCGCGTCCGCCATAGTTGAAGGCCACATTGAGGATGATTCTGTCGTTGCGCTTGGTGTAATCGATGGCGTGCAGAATCTGTTTCTGAAGTTCCTCGTTGATCCCGGTCAGGCGTCCGCTGTGGCGAATCTGCACGCCGTTTTCGTGCAGTTCCTGCAGCCGGTTGCGCAGCGCTGTTCCCAGCAGCCGCATGAGCCCAGACACTTCTTCGATGGGGCGGGACCAGTTTTCGGTGGAAAAGGCGTAGATGGACAGGACTTTGATACCGAATTCGACAGAGGCCTCGAGGACCGGTTGGATATTGTCGACGCCGGCGCGATGGCCGATATACCGAATCAGGCCTCTTTCCTTGGCCCAGCGGCCATTCCCGTCCATGATAATTCCTACATGGTAAGGGACTCTGGCGAGAGGGGGGAAGGCGTCTTCGATCAGGTTATCTGGGCTCTGCCGAACTGTATCGGGACTGCTCAATGGAACGCTGACTCCTTGTCGGTCAGATCGTCATGATTTCCGTTTCTTTTTCGCTTGCAATTTCGTCCACGTCGGCCACATATTTGTTGGTGACTTCCTGCGCCTGGTCCTGGCCGTCATGGAGGTCATCTTCGGTGATGAGGCCCTCATTTTCAAAGGAGCGCATGTCCTTGATGGCATCGCGCCTGATGTTGCGAATTGCGACGCGAGCCTCCTCGGCGCGGCGGGAAACCTGTTTTGTCAGGTCGCGGCGCCGTTCTTCGGTGAGAGGGGGGATTGTCAGATGGATCTGCTTGCCGTCGTTGCTCGGCGTCAGGCCGATATCGGACATGGCGATTGCGCGTTCGATCGCGCCGATGTCGGTTGGCGTATAGGGGCGAATCTGGAGTGTTTGCGCTTCCGGAACTGAAATCGATGCGATCTGCATCAGGGGGGTGGGAACGCCGTGATAGTCGACGCTCAGGCGCTCCACAAGCGAGGGGCTGGCCCGCCCCGTGCGGATCGTCATCAGGTCTGTGTGTAAGCTGTTGATCGCCTTGCCCATGCGATCTCGCGTTTCGTCCAAAATGTCTTCAATCACAACGGAACTCCTTCCACGTCAACGGCGCGATAGGGCTTGCCCGCAATCCTGAGGCCATCTGTGGGCCCTTTCGGTTGGCATCGGCGTCATGGCCACTCGCAAGTCGGAGTATAGGGGGTGGATCGTCGGCTGAAGCAGTGCGCATGGAATTTCAAGAAAAGAAGGAACCGTTCAATCCGATATCCGGGATCGACATTTTCCGCTGCTTCATTTCTTGGCTATTGGTTATTTTAGCAGAGGTTCAAATCAAATGAAAAACGTAGCTGCCTGGCCTGGTCACGCTTTCGACCGCGGAATTCGAGCTCAGCAGGGGAAGCGTGTAGAGGCGTGAGGGACGACAGAATCGACGCTGCTCGCTTCGCTCAGGGCGGTGAATCGACCGCGGGGGCGTGATCGTTTGGGTTGGCCGTGCCCGTTCAGGCCGGCCGCCATCCAACCGGCGCAGAGGCGTGCTGACAAGAGGGTCGGGGCGAGGGGGGTGGGAGTGCATTACGGAGAGGTATGATTCTGGCTGTGTCGTTCCTGAAAGACGAAGGTCGGGATTCAGTTGGCGCCGGCGCTGTCTGGCCGGGAGTCAGCCGGAGACGACGGTGCCCACCGGTTCGCCTTTGACGACCTTTACCAAGGCATCCTCAGCCCAGACATTGACAACCGAGATGGGCAGGTTGTTGTCCATGCACATGGCGATGGCGGTACTGTCCATTACGCCCAGGCGCATATTGAGGGCCTCGATATAGGAGAGCTGTTTGAAGCGGCGGGCATCACTGTTTTCCTTGGGGTCTTTGTCGTAAACTGCGTCCACCTTTGTTGCTTTGATCAGGATTTCGGCGTCGATTTCCATGGCCCGCAGGCTGGCGGCGGTGTCGGTGGTAAAGTAGGGATTGCCGGTGCCGGCTCCGAAGATGACGACCCGGCCTTTTTCCAGGTGGCGAATGGCTCTGCGTTGAATGTAGGGCTCGGCCACGGCGCGAATTTCGATTCCGGTCATGACGCGGGTGGGCAGGCCGGCGTGTTCAAGGGCGTCTTGCAGCGCCAGCGAGTTCATCACAGTCGCGAGCATGCCCATGTGGTCGGCAGTCACCCGCTCCATGCCGTGATCGAGGCCGTCCTCAATGCCCCGCCACATGTTGCCGCCGCCGATCACCAAGGCCACTTCCGCTCCCAGATTGGCGATGGCCAGGATCTTTTGAGCGGCTTCCTGCGCC
Source organism: Caldilineaceae bacterium (assembly GCA_022823185.1). Classification (GTDB taxonomy): domain Bacteria; phylum Chloroflexota; class Anaerolineae; order Caldilineales; family Caldilineaceae; genus Bin5. The sequence goes on along the minus strand of JAJDXQ010000001.1, from coordinate 3,669 downwards.
CGTCTGGGATCGATGCCGAAACCGCCTTCGCCGGCCATTGCCTCGCCTCCCATTTTGAGCAGAACGCGGCGGTATTTGAGAGAATCCATACCTTCAACTCCTTGGATTAGGCGCCGCTTGCTGATGGGGCGGCGATGACATAAAAAAGCCCAGCCTGAGGAAGGCTGGGCTGAACTTGCAGCGGGTCTAGCCGACTTGCAAACGGCTAAAACGGCGGATCTGGATATTTTCGCCAAGGCTGGCGATATTTTCTACGAGAACATCTTTGACGACTTTGTCAGAGTCTTTGAAGTAGTCCTGCTCCATCAGGCAGACGTCGCTGTACCACTTTTCCAGTTTTCCTTCCGCGATGCGGTCGAGAATCCGGTCGGGTTTGCCGCTTTCCTTGGCCTGGGCTTTGTAGATGGCCATTTCCCTGTCACGGACATCGGTGGGGATTTCTTCCCGCGCCACATACTCAGGGTTGGATGCCACAATGTGCATGGCCAGATCATGCGCCAGCCCTTGAAACTGCTCGGTGCGGGCAACGAAATCGGTCTCGCAATTGAGCTCGACCATTGCCGCGACCTTGCTGCCGTGATGGACATAGGTGCCGATGATCCCTTCATGGGCGTCCCGGTCGGCCTTCTTGGCCGCGGCGGCCAGTCCTTTTTCGCGCAGATATTCCACCGCTTTGTCAAAATCGCCGTTATTTTCGTTCAGCGCTGTTTTGCAGTCGAGAATGCCGGCGCCCGTCGCGCCGCGCAGTTCTTTCACCATCTGTGCTGTAATCGCAGCCATACTTCTCCTCCTGATTCCCTTGCTGGCTGATCGCCTTTCGGCATTATAATCCACGCGTGGACGCGTGCATGTATCTTCCGCGTAATCGTCCGCACGGGACAAATGGTTCGCCTTTGCAGCCGTGCGGACGATTACGTCTGATTGTCCGATTGCGGCGCGCAGTGCATTCTGCGGCGCCTATTCGACAGGACATTGCTGCTGTTATGCGCTGCGGCCGGCGTCCAAAGGGGGGCCAGCGCACAGCAGCGGCGGCTACCCTTCTTCGCCGACCGGCTGCGTTTCCGCCGGTTCGGGTTCCACCGGTTCGGGGGGCGCTTCATCATCCGGCTGAAACAGTTCCGCCTCAGCGACTGCCGCCTGGTTCTCTTCCTCGGCGACATCGGCGGCCTGCTCTGCCGGTTCACCTCCCGCTTCCTGCTCCCCTTCTTCCTCTTCTTCCATGCCTTGCAGTTTGGCCAGTGTGCTCGGCCCGAGGTACTGTTCCAGTTCCGCCAGCTCATCGTCAGAAACCTGTCCGGTTTCAACCATGTCCACTTCGCGGAAACGCCGTCCCTCCTCAACTGCATCTGCGACAATGCGGGTAATCAGCTTCACGGCTCGAATCGCATCGTCATTCCCCGGAATGACATAGGTGATTTCATCCGGGTCGGAGTTTGTATCCGCCACTGCGATCAGAGGGATGCCGATTTTGTTTGATTCTTTGACAGCCAGCTCTTCCCGCTGGGTATCGATCACAAAGATCAGATTGGGCATGTCGGTGAGCGTCTTGATCCCGCCGATACGCCGATTCAACTTGGCGAGTTCGCGGTCGATGACCAACTGCTCGATCTTGGGAAGCGACTGGAATTCGCCATTGGCTTTACGGCGTTCCTGGCGGTTCAGGTAGTCGATCCTCTGTTTGATCGTGGCCCAGTTTGTCAGTGTGCCCCCCAGCCAGCGATTGTGGATGTAGGGCATTCCGCAACGGGTCGCCTCCAGTTCGATTGTGCCCTGCGCCTGTCTTTTTGTGCCGACGAACAGGACTGTGCCGCCCTCGGCGACCAGACGACGCACCATTTCATAGTATTCATTGATCCTCGTCATCGTCTGGTGCAGATCGATGATGTGGATGCCACTGCGCTCAGTAAAGATATACTGGCGCATTTTCGGATTCCAGCGCCGGGTTCTGTGCCCGAAATGTACGCCTGCTTCCAACAGCTCCTTCATGCTAACGACTGATGCCACGAGAACCTCCAGGGGTTGCGCTTCCGTCCTGTTCACACTGAGAATGACCGCGCATCGGCGGCACCCCATTCCGCAGTCCCAGGACGTGTTGAATGGATAGAAACTTGATCTGGTTTGCAATCATGCCCAATCATCACAGACCGACTGCACATTCTAACATAGTCGGCGCTGAGCGCAAAAGACGATCATGACGGATCGTTTATACAGTTCTGCCGCGGGTCAGGGCTGTTCTGAATCATTGAAGTCGCGGAATCGGTAACCCAGGCCCCGCTCTGTAAAGATGTAGCGCGGCTTCGAAGGATCCGGCTCGATCTTTTTGCGGAGGTAGGTGATATACAGGCGCAGCAGGTGATTGTCGTTCACGTATTCGTGTCCCCAGACTTTGGTGAGCAACACCTCGTGGAGGACGACCCAGCCGGCGTTTTGGATGAGCTGGTGGAGGAGTCGATACTCGGTTGGGCGCAAACTCAATCGTTCCCCGTCGACAATCACATCGCGCCGCTGCAGATCCACCTGTAACCGGTCATCAATGGTGATAATCTGGTCTTCGGGCCGGGTATTGGTCACTTCGAAGCGGCGCAGCACGGCACGTATGCGGCTGGAAAGCTGGCGCGGGCTGAACGGCTTTGTCACGTAGTCGTCGGCGCCCAGATCCAGCCCTCTGATTTGGTCATCCTCGTCGGAGCGCACAGTAAGCATAATGGCAGGAATGTCGCTGATTTCGCGCAGCCGTTTGAGTGTTTCGAAGCCGTCCAGGCCGGGCATTTCGACATCCAGAAGGACGAGATTGGGTTCGTACTCGCGGATCTTGTCCAGCGCCTGAAAGCCGTCATTGGCTTCCAGGGTCTGATAGCCTTCCTTGTCCAGATTCATTTTCACGAGCCGGGCCATGCGCGGTTCGTCGTCGACGACCAGGATCTGTTTGGCGGGGCCTGTTTTCGACATAACGGCATTCCCTCGAATTTCTTCGCCTCTGTGGGTGAGACGGACGATAGTCTTTATGATAGCACGAACCCCTTTCGCGCGGATAGTTGCCGCCACCGGGTCGAAGTGTAATGGCCATTCGATTCTGCCTGTGGGCGTTTCGTCTGCCTCGGGCGCGGCGGCATCTGTTTGTGCCCGGTTTTTGGAGTCGGGATTGAAACTGAAATTGGTTCAAACCGGATTTGACAACCGCAAACGGATGGGATAATCTAGGATTCCTTGTCTCCGGTATCGTGCGGGGGATTCACCCGCAGGGTCGATGACAATAAGATCTGGCTGGGTGACATGCGTCGTGGAAGATTAATGACGTTGTAAATCAACCGGATCGGGATTTGTCACGTGGAGACAGGATGTAGTAAGATAGCAGGGTTGCGGCACATTAACAGCTGAAGAGTGGCAAGATAAGCGAGTCCAGCAGACCTGTCAATCGTTTTCGGGTTGTTCCGCATACTGGCGTAGCCGGGGTGCGGGGCGGTTTGGGAGCGAGATGGCTTGAGAGTTTAGAAGAGCTTTGCGTAGAAGTGCTGTTGTTTCGGGGTGTACTGGTAGTAGGAGGTATGCTTGAGAGACGGCGGCGAAAATACGGAGAGTTTGATCCTGGCTCAGGATGAACGCTGGCGGCGTGCTTAACACATGCAAGTCGAACGGGAAGCGGTGGCTATTCATTTCGGTGGGTAGACG
>JAJDXQ010000008.1 GCA_022823185.1 Caldilineaceae bacterium | reverse complement strand
TACTGGTTCGAAAACAGCCAGCGCTCCATCCCACTCCACCCCTTTCAGACATCCGGCACTCTCGATGACGCGAAGACGGCGCTGACGGAGTGGTATTTCGCCAACGCGCCGACGCTGCTGACGACGCTGGCCGGGTGAGGGTTAGAGTAGGGTCTTGGTTTCAATCCGTGGACCGAAGCCCGCCTACCAGTACATGAACGACCGCGACAACGATAGCGTTGTATCCGAACGAAGTAGAGGAGGCTCCCAGAGCCGTTATAAGCGATTTGTGAGGTTCAAGTACGATAGCCCGTGCAGTTCGCTGCGGTTGCCTAGCATTGTTGAGGATAGCCCGAGGACAATCTAATTCCGAAAACGTGATTGAACAGCGTTCCCAGGGGTGACCGGAGCGGTGCCAGAGTGACATGTGCGACTGTTCAATGGGGGTGATTCGGTGAGCAATCTTCGAGGACTAATGGGCACAGCGACCAAGGTAAGCCGGGGTTCATCGACGCCAACGGCCGCCGGCCAAAAGATGCTCTGTCGCACGGCGTTTACTGCCTTTGAGTACCTTCACCCTCTCCTACGTCGGCGAAATTTGTGATTGCTATCTCGCCTTCGGGAAAGTCGGCGACGATTCTTAATTTGCCTCCAACAGCCTCAATGTATGAACGAAGATTGGAGATGTACATATCTGTCCCCTCCTCCAGTTTGGAGATCGTGGGTTGGTTCACCTTCAGCATCTGCGCCAGTTCTTCCTGAGTAAGCGCCCGCGCCCGACGTAACTCGTGTAATGGCATCTCCGCTAACAGCTTCGCCTCTGTCTCCTCAATGCGGCGTCGGCGCTCCGGCGAAAACCCTTTGGTCAACTCGCTGAACGGATGGCGTCCACGCATCTGATTGCCCCCTCCTTTTTCGGTTCCTCCAGATATTCATAGTAGAGATCATCGGCGACCGGCACGTACTCATCATAGAACCGATCGCTTCCACTCTTGTCTCCTCCGATACGCAGAATGGACGTTCGTCTGGGGCCAAAAGCGTAAGAGACTCGTAACGGCTGCGACCCCCGCGCCGTCAATGCACAAACGCGCACATGCACATGTGGCCGGCCCGGCGTGGGCGCCGTATGGAGTCAGGCGAAGGTGAGCGGGGCGCAGCGCGGGTTGGTGATCCAGGTGTAGCCGTTGGCCGAGTCCCTCCGCGTACAAAAGCAGCGCTCCCTGAATTGTGCCCGGTTTTGGTCACTTTCGCGCGTTTCCAGAGAAATGTCAGCGAAATGCCTTGCCATATGGCAGCTTCGCTCGTAGAGTGCCTTGCCAGGAAGGATGGCGGGCTGAAAGGCAGCCCTGCTTTACATCTCCCCATTCGAGAGGACAAACGCCATGAAACGCACAGCCGCACTCACGCTGATCCTCGTGGTCCTGCTGCTCGGCGCTTTCAGCAGCAGCGCCGGCGCCCGCGACGCGGGCCAGTTAAGCTCCGATGCCGCCTTTTATACGCTGGCATCGCTCGCTGCCCGGCCGGCCAGCGGGCAGGACATGTACGAAAATATCCATGAGTATATGTGGAAATCGGTTTATGTGATGGGCACAGTCGATTATGCCCTTCCGAAGACCATTGACGGTCAGTTTATTTTTATCCGCACTTGGGTGGGCGAAGGCCACAAGGTCTTCCCGCGCGGTGTCGATTTCGCGACAGACAACTCGCCGGCAATCCATTTCAGTGACGTGCCCATCGTGGGCGATGCGATTATTAGCCTTCCGCCCGGCATGGTGTTCCCGGATTTCGACTTCGAGCTGGTGGGCAATGTATGCGGAATCCAGAAGTTTCATTTCACTGGGCTTACCGGCGGCGCTGCCTTTCCAGTGATCTGCATAGCGAATGACGGGCAACTGCGAATTCGTGAATTGCCAGTGTTCATAAATTGGATCGACTAATAAGCGCCCGCCATCGGCTCAGGCGAAGAAGGGCGGGGCAAAGCCGGCGTCGGTGACCAGGGTGTAGCCGTAAATGCGCTTCTTTGCGGGTGCAGCCTTTCTGCCGCGGGCTCCTCTTTGTGAACGGTGGTTCTTCGTTTTCACTGAGCGCCAGCTTGGCTGTCGATACTCTCCCGTGATCAGAAAGCAAGCTGACGTTACCTACAGAGATCAGACCGCTATTTCCGGATCAAACATGCGGCGGTATTCGGATATGGCGTAACGGTCCGTCATGCCGGCGATGTGATCGCAGACGACGCGGTGGAGACCTCTGCCGGTTTCCGTAATGATTGCCTGCGTTTGCGCCGGCAGGAGCGCCGGCTCGTCGATAAAGGACGAGAAGAGGGAACGGACGATCAGATCGGCCTTGGCCTGCATCCGCATCACGCGATGGTGCCTGTACAGGTAATCATACAGAAAACGCCTCAGCTCGCGGTTCTCTTCCTCTACCTCTGCCGAATAGCCGGCCATATTGTCCGCCTGCGAGCGCAGACCGGCCAGGTCCTGCACACCCACGGCCCCGATGTTTGCCTCGGTCGCCTGGATGACGTCGCTGATCTCGGTGTCAACCAGCTTGCGAATGAACCGGTGGTGTTCCAGCGGCTCCGTCAAATCGATCGACGCTGCCGTCTCGCCCAGCGCGTCGAGCACGCGGCGGCTGATTCCGAGTTTCAGAAACTCGTCAGGGGGCAGCATACCGGCCCGCAGGCCGTCATCAGCATCACTCGTGCTGTAGGCGATCTCGTCGGCCAGATTGCTCAACTGGCACTCAAGCGTGCCCCTTTCATCCGGGTTGTAATCCCCGGCATCGGCGACGTCGTGTTCGGTGTCGTGCTTGACTACGCCTTCACGAACCTCATAGGTCAGGTTGAACCCCGGGAAATCGGGATAGCGCCTTTCCAGTTTGGTGATGATGCGATAGGTCTGCTTCTGGTGGTCGTAGCCGCCGTGATCCCGCATCAGCTCATCCAGGGTCCATTCGCCCCGGTGGCCGAACGGAGAATGACCCAGGTCGTGAGACAGACAGATCGCCTCGGTCAGGTCTTCGTTGCAGGACAGCGCGCGCGCCAACGTGCGCCCGAGCTGCGCGACCTCGATCGTGTGGGTGAGCCTGTTGCGGTAGTTGTCGCCTTCGTTGTAGACGAAGACCTGCGTCTTGTACTGGAGACGGCGAAAAGCGGTCGTGTGGACGATCCGGTCGCGGTCTCGCTGGTAGATGGTGCGATACGGGTGTTCGGCGGCCGGATAGGCCCGGCCACGGCTTTCGCAGCTGCGCATCGCATAGGAGGCTAACTCCCGACTTTCCCGTTGCTCCAATGTCTCTCGCGTTAAGGGCATTGCATCCCCCCCGTGGGATGGAAGAAGGCGGTTGCAGCGCCGTGATTCAGCCACAATCGCCTCCTGATATTGAAGTGATCGTCAGGCCACATTGTATCCAATTAGTACGTATGTTCCAAATGCGGCTGCAGGGTACTGCCATTGATCACTGCAGTTACGCGAAGGCGAGCGGTTGGGAGCGGGGATCGGTGATCAGCGTGAAACCGTTGGCGGAGGGGTCGCCCCGACCGTCGCGGCGGCCGTGAAGAACTCGGCCAGTTCGTTGACGTAGACACCGTTCCAACCGGCGCGCGCCAGGTAGACGTCGCCGGCGAATCCGACACCCTCTACCACTCCAAAATTACACGCTGACTGTGTAATTCCGGCGTGCGCGGTTCAGCCGCGCGCAGTTCTACCCCGCGTGCCGCCGACCTTGACGCATCTCAGGCAAAGTAAAACGGCTGGAAACGGCCCTCGCTGATACAGGGCGCGGTCCACCCGGCCCGCACGAGCGCTACGTCCCGCGCTTCGACGCCATTCCCCACCCCGTGGGGATACCCCTTGTGGTCGACCCTATCTGACTTGCACCTGAACAAAAACGCAAGGATTGCAAAGGTGGTTGGCGTACTGTAGAATACCGGCCAACCTCGCGCAGTCTCTACATCAACATGCCAGGAGGAGATTCCCGTGAACGCTACGCCCATGAAGAGACGACAGTTCCTGCAGTTGACGGCCGGCGCCATCGGCGGGGCAACCCTGCTTGCCGCTTGTCAACCCGCTGTAGCTCCGGTCGCATCCGATGACGCAGGTGATGGTGGCGCAGCCGCCGAAGGCATCCAGCTCGAATACCTGGGCTACGAGCCCGACGAAGTGCACGGCGAGGCATTCGGCAAGTTCAAAGAGGTCATGCCCGACGTGGACATTCTCATCAGTCCTACAATCGGATCCTGGCCGGATATGCTCGCTAAGATCAACGCCCGTATCGCTGCCGGCGATCCCCCGGACATCGCCATCGTGGCCACCTACGGTCCGCCCAGAATCTGGAGCAAAAAGGGCATCCTGATCGATCTGAATCCCTATCTTGACGCAGACTCCGACTACGACGACGACCCGGTCGCGCCGGCCCTGCTTCAGCTCTACACCGTCGAAGGCAAGCTCTTCGGCCTGCCCAAGGACTATGTAACCCACGCCGTTATCTACAACAAGGGCCTCTTCGATGAAGCCGGCGTTGCCTATCCCGAAGACGGCTGGACCTGGGCCGATTGCCTCGAAATGGGCCAGCAGCTGACCTCCGGCGAAGGGCAGGACAAGATCTTCGGTTGGATGACGCAGACCGGGCCCTGGGCTAACGAACATTGGATGTGGGCCAACGAGGGCAAAGGATACTTCGACCGCTGGAACTGGGACCTCACCACGCCCACGGCCAACGATCCCAAGAACATCGAAGCGATCGAATGGCTCGTGGACACCATCCTTACCCACGGGATTTCACCCTCGCCCGAACAGCTGTCCACCGAGGGCGCCAGCTCGCGCCAGCTGACCGGCCGCATCGCCATGTGGGCCAGCCACACCATCGATACCGTCGCGCTGCTCCAGAACACCGACAAGATCGACTGGCACGTCGTGCGCAACCCGCGTGCCTTCGAGGGCGGCCCCACCACGACCATGATGTGGACCTCCGGCTTCGGCATCGTCGCCGACACCGATCATCCCGACGCCGCCTTCGCCTTCCTCAAGCATATGTCGATCGGCGAGGGCGCACTCGTTCTGGGCAGAACCGGCTTCTCCATCCCGGCCGGCCGCCCCGAAGGATTCGTGACCGAGGAGATGGCTGCCCGCGGCGGCGAAGTCTTCGTCGATGCCTGCTTCAACTCCGACCTGGCCGCCAACGACTCGCTCGGCGTCAACCACGGTGAGCTGCTCGGCACCGCCGTCATCCCCAACCTGCAGGCCGCCTTCCTCGGGCAGATGACGCCCGCCGAAGCCCTCAACGAAATACAGGTCGTGATGGAGGATATCCTCGCCGACGCCAACGAAGAGCAGTACTAAAGATCGCCTGCACGCTTGAGCTCTGTCCACAGACCGCAACGATCCGAGAGGACAGGCAGGCAGACTTGACCCGGTAATCTACCAAGCCTGCGATATACCCGGAGCCGTCGCCGCCCACTGCGCGGTCCCGGGTATATCGCAGGACAGATTATGGCCCAATCACAGGCGCTGACCCGCCTCGCCGTCAGGACAAAAATACAGGAGATCCGCTGGCACCGATATGAGGGCTACCTCTTTGTCGCGCCCCTCATCATCGGCATCGTCGCCTTCATCTTCCTCCCCATCGCCGCATCCCTCTACATGAGCTTCAACAAGTGGGATATGGTCAGCCCCCCCGAGCTGGTCGGCCTCAAAAACTACGCCCGCCTGGTCAGCCGCGACCGTCTCTTCTGGAAGGTCCTGGGCAATACCTTCAAATACGCCGGCTGGATCATCGTGCCCTCCGTGATCTTCCCGCTCATTCTGGCCGCCCTGCTCGACCGGCCAATCAGAATGCGCTACCTCTACCGGCTCGCCTTCTTCCTGCCGCTCGTCACCTCCGTCGTCGCCGTCGGCCTCATGTTCCGCTGGCTGTACGACGGCGAGTTCGGTCTCATCAACTACACCCTCTCCTGGGTCGGTATCGACGGACCCAACTGGCTCAGCGATCCCTTCTGGGCCATGCCCGCCGTCGCCATGGTCACCGTCTGGCAGGGCCTCGGCTACAATATGGTCCTCTATCTGGCCGGCCTGCAGGGGATCCCCGATCATCTGCACGAAGCCGCCACCATCGACGGCGCCGGCCCGTTCAGCCGTTTCTTCAGAATCACAATCCCCCTGCTCACGCCCACCATGTTCTTCATTCTCGTCATGAGCGTGATCGGCACCTTCCAGACCTTTGGCCTTATCTATGTTATGACCCAGGGCGGACCGATAAACTCGACCAACGTCTACATCTACTACCTCTGGCAGATGGCCTTCGGCAGCTCCAAGATGGGGTATGCTTCGGCCATGGCCTGGATCCTGGCCATGGTTATCTTTACAATCACGATGATCCAGGTGCGCCTGGCCAGGCTGTGGGTACACTATTGAGAAACCGGCACCGATAAGGGGATACCCGTGCAAAGAGTTTCAACCATGCGCGCGGCGCGCGTTGAGCGTGTGGCCAGCAGCAGACAACAACAGTTCATCGCCAATACCGTTACACATATTCTGCTGATTGTGCTGGGGTTGGCCGCGCTGGCGCCCTTCTGGTGGATGATCTCAACCTCTTTCAAGACCGAGTTCGAGGCTTTCCAGATTCCACCAACCTGGCTCCCGCTTGAGCCTACCTTGGAGGCCTACGGGGATCTCTTCCTGAACCAGCCCTTTGGGATATTCCTGTATAACAGCGTCAAGATCGCTGTTCTCGGCGTCGGCGGCCAGCTCATTACATCCTCGCTTGCCGCCTTTGCCTTCGCCCGGCTCGATTTCCCCGGCAAAAACGTCCTCTTCATCATCGTCCTGTCCACCATGATGGTGCCCTATGCCGTCACCGTGATCCCGCTCTACATCGTCATGCACCGCGTCGGCTGGGTCAACACGCATCTGCCCCTGATCGTGCCCGCCATGCTCAGCTCCGCTTACGGCACATTCCTACTGCGTCAGTTCATGTTTTCGTTGCCAATCGAGTTGGAAGACGCCGCCCGTATCGACGGCTGCAGCTCTTTCGGCATCTACCGGCGCATCGCCCTGCCCCTGATGAAACCGGCCCTGGCCACCCTAGGCGTCTTTTCCTTCATGGCCTCCTGGAACAACTTCTTCGGCCCGTTCATCTTCCTCGACCGCAAGCATCTCTTCACCGTCCAGCTCGGCGTCGCCCTCGTCCAGCGGCAGTGGTACACAAGCTGGCCCCGCCTGATGGCCGGCTCCGTCGTCGTCACGCTGCCCGTGCTCCTCGTTTTCCTCCTGCTGCAGCGCTACTTCGTGCGCGGCATCTCTCTGACGGGCATCAAAGGCTGACGCGGAGCAGGCGACTGCAATGGTTTCCGCCGCGCCCTCTTTTATCAACCGATGTCGGAAAAAACCATAAATTGAAAACAGAATTATGGCTATCACCAAGCCCCTGACAGCTTTCAGCGCGTTAGCCTAATTTGCCTTGCTTCTTCCGCTCCACCTCGTCCGGTTCGACATCCAGCAGTTCCGCCAGATAGAGCTGTTTGGTTTGTGCATCCGTTTGCGCAAGGAGATGCAGCGCGCCCATCACGTCCTCCAGCGCCCTGTGCCCCCGTTTCACCTTGATGCCGTGCGCCGCCAATAACTGCTGCAATCCTTTTGAGGTAAACCCCTTCTTCCTCCAACCGATCCCGTTCATGGAACAGTGCCAGCGCATCGCCTCGGTTTGCGGGTACAGCTTCGTCACGAACCGGCGATCGAAAGCGGCGTTGTGCGCGACCAGAAAGTCCGCCTTGCTCAAGATCCGCCGCACCGCCCGGTCTTTCAGCCGTTTGCCCCGCACCTGGTCGAACGAGATTCCGTGCACCGCCTCCGCGCCAGGGGCGATAGCGCATGACGGCTCCCGCAAGCCGCGATAACGGTCAATCACGCGTAATTTTCGACGCGATACGTCGTAACGAAACAGGGCGATGGCAAACTCGATTACCTCATCGTTGTTCGTCAGTCCTGTTGTCTCCGTGTCCAGAAACGCTCCAACGCCCTTCATATCGTTCCTCGTCTCCCCACTGTAACCTCCATGTTATGTCCTCCGTTTCCGCCCGCCGCGCCCGGCAACTCATGGACCTGCCCCGTAACGCACCGCGAGCAATCCTAATACTACCCATGCCAAGCCGGACCAAGCCCTGCTCCCTTTGAACCCGGCGCTGTTCACCCTGGGCGTCTTCTTCTTTTTCTTGCAGCGCTACTTTGTGCGCGGCATCTCCCGGACAAGAATCAAAGGCTAACGCTCTCTCAATAAACCGCATACCCGTCCGCGCGCGAACGGCTGCGGTTGAGAGACTTCCGGGCAGGTGTGGTAGCGAAAAAGACTGCTTCGGGAACTAGAAGATTGATAGAGAAGAGTCAGCGAAAGAGCGTCGGCACATTCTGACTACGAGGTTGCCCTGAAAAAGGGTGAACCACTTCTCCCATCTAGTCCGCGTCGCGCGGAAGATAATCTGGACTACCGCTACCCATTCCGTGTGATACAAATGCAATGGTGGACTTGTCCGTGATGCCAGGAATCTGCGCTGCAAGAGTCAGTGTGCCGTCTTTATGCGAAAACGTCACGTCGACATCGCTTGATAAAAACTTATGCGAAGTGTATTCGTATTCGATTCCATCATGTACTCTTATGGCGCGATCGCATTTATACAAACCTCCTGTAACCATCGGCTCAGCCGGCCTGATAACGACCATCTCTGGTTTTTGAGGATCGTAGTAGGTGGCTTGAAACATATAGTCGAGATGACTCATCGGAGTCAGAGGATCTCCCTCAATGCTGACGAGAACTATCCAATGATTCGTCTCAAGTCTGAAATGTCCTGGCTCGTGACTATATTGCGCCTCTTCGGGAAGTTCTCGAAGGTGAAAGTTCGCAGTCAGGACTTCGCCGTTCAATTCAGAACTTACGCCAATAATGTCGGCTGAGCCACGCAGATTCATTGTGACCGACCCTTCCACACTCTGCCCTGGCGATATGGCGATGTAACCCGGCGGATAGTCGCCGTGAATCGACCGATGGTAGGGCGACGGTGGTAGAAACGGGCAACCGTTCAACAGGACCACACACGCGGCAACCAGCAGCACTTTGAACATCATTCTCTCCTTGTATCCGGCTGGGGCAAACTCTTCACCTCACCATCATTCAGGACTGATGCCGCTTCGGTGATGTCAGTTAAAAGACGCCCGGTCGCCTGCGGTCGGCTTGCACTGTCGATCATACCAGACAAAATGACCGGAGCAATCGCCTAGAGAGACATTCCCCAGCCGCGTACCTTCGCCGCAGCCCCCGTGCCGGCCTCGATGACAAAGCCCAGCCGGCCGCTCGGGGCATGGGGCAGTGTGTAGCCCTGGATCAGCTCGTCGTCAACGTAGAGCTCCGTGAACTCGTTGCGCAACAGCAGCCGCCAGCGCATCGTCTGCCCCGGCTTGAAGGGGAGCGGCTTCGCGTCCTCCGGCTGGAAGGCGTAGCCGTCTCCGGTCGGCGAGGTATAAGGGCCTGTCGTCAGACGTTCATCGCTCTGCGCCACCAACAACGTGCCGGCGCCGACCGGGTCGCCTTCGATGAAGAGGCCTACGCCGCCGAGAGGACCGCTCAACTCCTGAAAGGTCAACTCCGCTTCCAGGATGACCCCGCGCGCCAGGTCGAATTGTATCGGAAGGATCGCCAGCCCGCCGGCCGCGGCAGCCAGCTGCAGGCGCCCGCCTTCGACCGGACATTCGTTGGACCGCAGGCCATAGAACTCGCATCCCTCCAGCCCAACTGGCAGCGGACGCCCCTTCAGCGCTTCGTTGCCCGGCCACCAGCGCAGGCTCAGAATGCCCTCTGCGTCACGGTGGACCGTTTTGAGCGGCGAGAAACAGGATTCGCCGCCCTTCTGGCGCGGCACAGTGTGGTGGTTGAGCAGCAACTGCTCGCCGCAGCGATAGAAGCGCGCAAAATAGTTCAACCGCTTGGGGCTGTTGCCCATCAGGAGCCGCTGGCCGGGGTCGAGCCGGTACGGCCCCATCTGCGACCTGGACGACAGAACGTACATCCCGCACTCGCCCGCCAGCAGTTCCGACAGATGCCGCGACCCCAGCGCATGCGACTTGCCGACCCCCAGAAGCATGTAGTAGCGGTCGCCGATCTTCTCCACCGCGCCGACCTCAATCCGTTCGCCCCACAGGCCGGTCTCGATCACCGGCGGCGCCGCCCGAAAATGGCGGCCGTCCTCGGACACAACACAACCGGCCGTGCCGCACAGCCCCGGCGGCCCATCCTTGGCCACCGCAGTGAGAAAGCCAACATAGCCCGGCCCCTCCTCCCGCGGCAGAACCCAGATGCAGTCCCAGCGCTGGCTCGTGAACATCGGCTCCTCTGCATACCAGCGCGCGTCCGACCGGCACACATACTCCTCGTCGGGCAGCCGCCGCCACTGCAGCAGATCGTCCGATTCGGCGAAGAAGATCTCCTGCACCCCGTTGCGCTCCTCCGAAAAGTTGAGCATAAACTGTTTGCCGGCGCGCCACACCATGCCGGTGCCCAGCCAGTTGGCGTCCTCGGCCTTGTGGATGATCGGCCCCCGGTCGGCAAAGTGGACACCGTCATCCGAAGTGGCGACACTCATGCCGTCATAGCCGCCGTCCGCGTGCATCCGGTGGAGATAAAAGAGGTAGTGTGTGCCATCGTGATAGTACAGCCAGGTATCCCAAAGCCGCGCCGCGATCTCCGGTTTGAAAATCATGCCCTTTTCTCACATTGGAAGCTGCGTTGGCCGGTCCGGAACCGCCGCCAGTAGTGCGGCTTCATGATAGCGCAGGCAAGCGCGTCCGCACAGCCATTCCTGTTCGCGGCCCGTCAAATGTCCCACCATGCGCACAATTCAGGCCGTGTAATTGGCCCCATTCCAGGGCGCCCCCGGCTGTTTGCGCCCATTTGATATCTACCCATATTATGTTACTATTTCCCACTAATAGTTTTGCCTGCCCCGACACATACATCCAATCCAGTCCAATCGATCCAAGGAGAAACAGACGATGGAGAACAACGCATTGGTCAACAAGCGGCTGTCGCGACGCTCATTCCTGCAAGCCGCCGCCGCGGCAACCGCCGGGGTCATGGCGACAGCGGCCTGCGGCGGGCCCGCGCCCGCCGCCGAAGGCGAGGCAATGGACTCCGGCGGCGACGCCGGCATGGAGACCGTCGAACTGCGGCTCGCCTACTGGGGCTTCCAGGTAGAGAAGCAGGGTGTCCTCCAGGATGCCTTCCAGGAAGCCTATCCAAACATCACACTGCAGGAGGACATCACCTCCTGGGCCAACTACTGGCAGAAGATGCTGGCCTCCACCGCTGCCGGAGAGTCCCCCGACATCATGCATCACTCCCCCTACTATCACGTGCGGTTTGCGCACAACGGGGTGACGATCCCGCTCGATCCCTTCATCGAGCGCGATGGCATCGACCTCAACGACTTTTACGAGGGCGCGATCACGCAAGGCCGCTGGCAGTCCGGCCAGATTCGAACCGGCACCGGTGACCTCCACGCCTTCCCCACCGTCTGGCATTCCGGCACCATGTGGTTCTGGAACAAGAACTGGTTCGCCGAAAAGGGCATCCCCGACCCGGACGAGAGCTGGACCTGGGATACGATCCTCGAGGCCGGCAAAGAGTTCACCGTCATCAATGACGACGGCTCGGCCGAGTCCTACGGCCTGGACACACCGGTCGACGGCAATGCGCGTATGAACTTTTGGATCTTCCAGGCCGGCGGCGCCTTCTATGACGAAGACTACAACGCCTGTCTCATCAAAGATGACGCGCCGATGGAGGCCTTCCAGTGGATGACCGACCTTGTCAACGAACATAAGATCGCAATGCCGCCCGAAGCCAACCTGCAGTTCAACCCCTTCGAGACAGGTCGCGTCGCTTTCGCTGTCATGGGTGACTGGATGATCCCCTCCTTCTCCGAGATTGAGGAGTTCGAGTGGGACGTCTTCACGCCACCCTCGCATCCGGTTACAGGGAAGAACACGATCGATGCCTACCAGAACGGTATCTCGATCACCAGTTCCGCCCCGCACCAGGATGAGTCGTGGGAATACATCAAGTGGCTGACGATGGGGGATGGCGCGGTCATGTACGCCGAGACGATCTTCCCCTTCCCCGCCCATATTCCTACCGCCGAGAACCTGATCTACGTACAGGATCGCACCGATCCGCCGACCCAGTTGTGGATCCTCAACCAGCTGCTGAAAGACGCCACGCCCGTCTTCAACGGCCCGGCCGAAGGTGAGATCGCCAACATCGCCAAAGAGGAACAAGAGGCGGCCATGTTGCAGGTCAAGACGGTGGAAGAGGCGACCGACGCGCTCGAGTCGCGTGTCAACGCCGTCCTCGAGCGCTCCCGCGAAGAACTGCTCGGATAGCGAATATTGGGTAGTGAATGAAGAGAAGAGAGAAAAGAGCAAGGCCGACTCCTCTTTTCTCTCTTCTCGCAGTTTGGAGAAACTGTTATGAGCGCCGTTACGACGCCCGCACGCGGCAGGTTTCGTGATTTTCTGGGGAGCAACCGGGGCCGGGAAGCGATCGAAGCCTACATCCTCATCCTGCCTACGATCATAGGGCTGATCGTCTTTACCGCCAGCCCGGTGCTGGCCTCGCTCTATTACAGCTTCACCCGTTGGAATCTCCTGAGCACGCCCAAGTGGCAGGGCTTCGACAACTATATCGAACTCCTCACCGAGGACCCGCTCTTCTGGATTACGATCAAGAACACCGGCTTCTACGTGTTGGGAACTGTCCCTACAGGTACCGTCTTGGCGTTGCTGCTGGCGATCGCGCTCAATCAGAAGATTCGCTTCGTAGCCGTTTTTCGCACCATCTACTTCCTGCCCGTTGTCTCCTCCGTGGTCGCCATCTCAGTGCTCTGGCTCTGGCTCTACCAGTCAGACTTCGGCCTCGTCAATGAACTGTTGCGCGCCCTGGGTTTCCGCGGCGTGCGCTGGTTGAGCAGCGTCACCTGGGCGATGCCGGCCATCATCATCATGAGCATCTGGCACGGCCTCGGCTACAACATCGTCATCTTTATCGCCGGCCTGCAGGGCATTCCCCAGGACTACTACGAGGCCGCCACCGTCGACGGCGCAAACTCCTGGCACAAATTCATCAATATCACCATCCCGCTGCTCTCTCCCGTCACCTTCTTCGTCCTCACCCTGTCGGTGATCAACTCCTTCCAGGTCTTCGCCCAGGCCTATGTGATGACCAGAGGCGGGCCGGTCAACGCCACCAAGACGATCGTCTACTATCTTTTTCAGCAGGGCTTCGAAAACTTCCACATGGGGTACGCCTCCGCGCTGGCCTATGTGCTCTTCGTTATCATCGTCAGTCTGACGCTGTTCCAGTTCTGGTTCCAGAAACGCTGGGTCCATTACGAACTCTGAGGTAGAACTCCCATGAGCGCACAAGACGCACCCCCCATCGGCGAGGCCCGTACGACAGAGATGTCGGGCGTTTCCACTGACACATCCGAAGGCTTGGCCTCCTACAGAGTCCTTCACATCACGGGACGCGTCCTGCTCTATTCCGTGCTTGCCATCGTTGGCCTCACCATGCTCCTGCCTCTGCTTTGGATGATCTCCACTTCGCTCAAGGAGCCGGGCGAGGTGCTGCTGCTGCCTCCGAAGTGGATTTCCGTTCCGCTGCAATGGGGGAACTACCCAAAACTCTTCGACGTGCTGCCTTTTGACCTCTTCCTCTTCAACAGCATCAGAATTGCCGTATTTGCCACAGTCGGTTCCCTCTTGAGTTGCTCAATGGCGGCCTTTGCCTTCGCTCGTATGCGTTTCCCCGGCCGCAATGTCATCTTCGCTATCATCCTTGCCACGATGATGATCCCCTTCCACGTGACGCTCATTCCCCTCTTCAAGCTCTATCGCGACATCGGCTGGCTGGGCACGCACCTCCCCCTCACCGTGCCGTTCTTCTTCGGCACCGCGTTCGGCATCTTCCTGATGCGCCAGTTCTATCTGACGATTCCGCAAGAGTTGGTGGAGGCGGCGCGCATTGACGGCTGCAACTTCATCCAGATCTACTACCGAATCTTCCTGCCCCTCTCCAAGCCCGCCCTCGCCACGCTCGGCATCTTCACCTTTCTCGGCTCCTGGAACAACCTCATGGGGCCGCTGATCTTCCTCACCAAAGTCGAGACCATGACCATCACCCTTGGGCTGACGCTGCTGACCAACCAGGCCGGCGGCCGCTGGGAACTGATCCAGGCCGGCGCCGTCATCAGTATTCTGCCCATCATCGTCATGTTCTTCATCGGCCAGGAGCATTTCATCCAGGGCATCGCGCGCACCGGAATCAAGGGGTAGAGATTTCGGTCTGAATCGCAGCTTCTGTTCACCACCGTCAGTTGTGAAGCGAAAGAGCAGACTTCCTCTGACGAACGGTCCTCTTTACTCTACGCAAGAATCTGGACCTCCAATACCGTAGAAGAAACTTCGCAACGGATACCAAGGCGGTTCCGGACATAATCCCAAACGCTGCAAGGAACGGATTGGGCTGGTCTCTCGGCGATTCTCTACGGGATTTCCCAGGCGTTCGAGTGTTTGAATGCCTGACTCGGTTCAAGAGCGCAAAAGTGCCGCGAAGGTTTGTTCCTTACCGGAAGCGCATAGCGATGGGTATAATGATGGCCGGTATCAAGAGCGCATTGAAGGGTTCGCATCGTTGCTCGCACGCGGCAGCTACGAAAAACTACAAACTGAAAACTAACCACCAAAAACTGCCGTTATGATCCGCATCGGCCTGATCGGCTGCGGCGGCATGGGTCAATCCCACCGCGCGGCTTTTGAGAAACTGCAGGGTCGCGCCCTCTTTACCGCCGCGGTCGACCCGGACCTGCCGCGCGCGCAGGCAACCGCCGACCTGATGGGCTGCGAAACCGTCGCGGCCGACTACCGCCAGGTCCTCGACCACATCGACGCCGCCATCCTCGCTGTGCCCCACCACCTCCACCATCCCATCGGCATCGACCTGCTGCGCCGCGGCAAACATCTGCTCATGGAAAAGCCGCTGGCCAACTCGGAAGCCGAATGCCTGGACCTGATCGAGACCGCCGAGCGCGCCGACCGCACCCTGATGGTCGCCTACTGCATGCGCTTTCACCCCATCGTCGTCGAAATGGAGCGCCTGCTCAAGGCCGGAACCTACGGCGACCTCTTCCAGCTTTCGATCTGGACCGAACAGCACACGCAGGGCGAGCCGGGCAGCTGGATGCACCGCAAAGAGACGCTCGGCGGCGGCCAACTCTTCAGCCACGGCTGCCACTATATCGACATCCTGCTCGCCTGGATGGGGCAGCCCGTCTCCGGCACGCATATCGGCACCAACTACGGCACGCCCTGGATGGAAGGCGAGGGCACATCCAACGTCTCGCTCAAATTCGCCAGCGGCGCACTCGGCTACCACTTCGGCACATGGGGCGCCAAAGGCACGCGCCTCAAATACTCATTCCACGCCCACTGCACCGAGGGCATGTTGGAAGGGCAGATCAGCCAGGGGAGACTGCTGCTCCATCAGGGCGCGCTGGAGGTGGAGAAAGGCAGCGAGCAGGTGTTGTTCGAAACCGCCGTGGGCAAGCATCTCGAGAACGAGCTGATCCACTTCGTCGACTGCCTCGAGCACGGCCGCCCCCCGCTCACCGACGCCCGCCGCAGCCTGCAAAGCCTGCGCGTCATCTGGAAGCTCTACGAAGCCGAAGCGCATGGCGTGGTGGCCGACCTGCGCGACATTTGACCTGCAGCGAATCGTACACGCCACTCACCGCGACTCACCAC
The DNA here is from genome assembly GCA_022823185.1 of Caldilineaceae bacterium. Classification (GTDB taxonomy): domain Bacteria; phylum Chloroflexota; class Anaerolineae; order Caldilineales; family Caldilineaceae; genus Bin5. Next base: position 26,239 of record JAJDXQ010000008.1, on the reverse strand, counting down.
CAGCTACAGGCTAGGAACGACTATGACAACACCAACATTTCGTTTCGCCGTCATCGGCTTTGGCCGCCGCGGACGCTACCACATGGACAGCCTTGAGGCGATGGAGGACGCGACGGTCCGCTGCGTCGCCGTGGCCGACCCGCGCGATCCCACCGCCGAGGAAGAAGCTCGCTTTGGCCGGTCCTTCTACCGTGACTACCGCCAGCTGCTGGAAAATACGCCCAATCTCGACTTCGTACTCGTGGCCAGCTACGCCGTTGACCACGTCGAACATGCGCTCGCCGCGCTGCAACAGGGCATCCCCGTCTTCCTCGAAAAAGCCGTGGCCTTCTCCTGGGCGCAGACGGTGGAGTTGTATCAGGAGGTGGTGCGCCATCAGTATCCCCTGTTTATTGGCTTCAACCTGCGCCGCTTTCCCGCTACGCTGGCCATGAAACGCATCATTGACGAGGGCAGCCTCGGCCGCATCCAGAGCGTGCTCGGCCATGTCAACACCGGCAACCGCTGGTCGCAGGGCGTGTGGTCGCATTTCAGAACGCCGCCCTCCTCCACCCTCGTCGAAGGAAAACTCACCCACGACACCGACACCATCCAGCACTGCCTCGGCGCAGAGGTCCTGGACTGCACCGCCACCATCACGCGCAACATCTGGACGGCAGGCGATGACAGGCCCATGACCGCCGGCGACGCCTGCTCCATCTCCGGCCTGCTCGCCAACGGCGTCCTCTATACCCTCCATCTCACCACCTCCGGGCCGGACTACGAGCGGCGTTACATCGTCAACGGCACGGAAGGGCAGGTGGAAGTGGTGATGCACAGCGTGCGCGCAGGCCAGACACCGGCAGCGGTGACGCTGTGGCGCAACGGCGAGGAGCCGCAATCGATCGAGCTGCCTCCCGCCGTCGGCGGACACGGCGGCGCCGACTTCCGCATCCACCGCGACTTCGTCGCCTGGCTCCGGTCCAACCCCACGGGACCCCACGACCCGCGCTCCATCCTGACCGGCATGATCATCCCCTTCGCCGCGCAGGAATCCATGGCGACCGGACGCCGCATCGACTGCGCCGCGCGCCTGCGCCAGGCCGTCGCCGGCGTGAACCAGGAAACGAGCAGAGAAGCGTGAGAAGCGGGCAAGAATTTCTCACGCCTCACTCCTCTTCACTTTCTTCCTCTTTTTTGAAGGGAGTTTCGCCATGCGCAATTATCGGGTAGGCGTTGTCGGGCTGTACCGCGGCCTCGGCCCGGCGCGCGTCTTCGACCTCATGCCCGACTGCGATGTGGTCGCCGGCTGCGATATCGACGCCGGCGCCCTGGAGCGGTTCGGCGCGCTCTTCCCCCAGGCTCGCCAGTGCAGCGCATACGACGAGATGCTGGCGCACGGGCTGGACATCGTCTTCGTCGCCTCGCCGGTCCCTCTGCACTGCCAGCACACCGTGGCCGCGCTCGAGGCCGGCTGCCACGTCCTGCAGGAGGTCACTCTCGCCGCCAACATCGACGAGTGCCGCCAGATCCTCGCCGCGGTGCAGGCCCACCCGCGCCAGAAGTTCATGCTGGCCGAGAACTGCTGCTATTGGGCGCACATTCTGAGCTGGCGGGAGATGTGGCGCCAGGGCCTTCTGGGCAGCTTCATGTACGCTGAAGCCGAATACATCCACGACACGCGCCATCTGCTGCGCCAGGCGGACGGCGCCCCCACCTGGCGCGCCTCGATGCCGCCCATCCACTACTGTACCCACAGCCTTGGCCCGCTGCTCAAAGTGACCGGCGAGCGCTGCGTCGCGGCCAGCGCCATGAGCGTCACCAGCGGAACCGAAGACCTGCCCGTGCGCGTCAAGTCCGGCACCGAAGTCGCGATTCTGCAGACGGCCAGCGGCGGCGTGATCAAGATCCTGGTCGCCTTCGGCATCACCCGCGAGCCCATGTTCCACTACTACTCGATCTACGGCTCCGACGGCGCTCTCGAGACCTCGCGCCCGCCCACCAGCCCCCTGCAAACCAACGTATGGCTGGATGCGGTCCCGCATCTGAACAACATGATCGAGATGCCGATCACCGAAAACGTAACCGACGCCCCGCCCGAGGCAACCCAGGGCGGACACGGCACCGCCGAGTACATGATGGTCCAGGATTTCCTCGCCTGCATCCGCGACGACACCCCGTCCCCCATCGACATCCACGCCGCTCTGCGAATGGCGCTGCCCGGCATGTGCGCGCACCAAAGCGCCCTGCAGGGAGGGCAGATGGTGGAGATTCCGGATTGGGAGAGTTGAGAAGGGGCACTTCGTCTGTGACGACTGGTCTCCTGCCACGATTTTCCACAGTTGCACCGCTACCGGTCAAAAATTCTATAACACAGGGAAACTGGCTGGTGTATAATTTGGTGTAACTGACCGAAAAGGCAATGTAGGCATTTGAAATCATGGCAGATGCGCTGTTTCCAACTCCAGCGGGTAATACCCCGTTGCCGCCAGTTCGCTTAACGTCCGCACAAGAGGATCTGTGCCGGCGTTTGGATGAGTTGTACGCTCCGTATGGATTAGAAGTACAACCTTCGAACATGCTTCGAGGGGCTATTTTTGCCAGCAGAACAGAGTGCAGAAGGAATCCCGACTGGAGGGCACAAGCCGCTCACTCTCTGCGAGAAATTCTTTATCCTATCTTGAGATCCAGATCTGGGCCAGGGAGAGATACTGTACATATACCGGATGACAAGAGAACGGTATTTGAAAGATACGGTTCTGCGCTTCTTGATCAACGCATATTGGATGCAATTGGGAACGTGTATAATAGATCATCCAATATGGCTCATCACAATAACCTTTCCGCCTCAGATTCGGGATTTGAACAAATACTGGTCGACTTTGAGAACTTTATGGGCCAGGCATTGACCCGGCAACTTGATTTGCATAGGGAGATTGACCAGATGTTGAGAGGCGGTCCCCCTTCAGAAACATGAGCAAACCAACGAGGAACCTGTGACAGAACATCCTCCTCTTTCGGTGGACAAAGAGCAGATTCAAGCGCTTATCTACACAAATCTGGATGCACGTCGGTACTTTTACGCGAAGGCCGACGAACGGTGGCTGGACTGGCTTTGGCAGAACGGTTTCCTGGATCCTATCAAGGAAGAAGATCCGGCCCTGAACGGGTACCGGCCGCCAGAGCTAGACTATCTTGCGCGCATGGCGGAGAGCTGTCCGGCCAAAGTAGTGGAAATTATGCTCGCTGTGCCAATATCCACGGACCTCCGGAGTCAGCAGGTAGCGCACCAATTTTTGCGGATCTGTCGAGGCCTACCGGCAGACCAGTTGGCGTGTGTTGTAGAGAAAATCCGCGATGAGCGTTGGGTCCCACTATTGGCCGCAGAGGATCTATCGGTGTCTGCCTTTGAGAAGATGCTGAAGACGCTCGCTGAGGACGGGGACTACGGGAGCATGGTGGTGCTAACCGGCGCTGTCTTGACTGTACGAAGCAAGGAAGAACTGGCGGATAAACTCTCCCATATCAAGAGCCCGTTTTACTTTGACCATCTCATGGTTACAGACGTTTTTTCACGACTGGCCGTTGCAGACTCCGAGCACGCGGAAGATGCGTTTGCCTTGGCGACTGAAGTGATGGCTGAAGTCGTCCTATTAGGCGCTCAGAAAGATGAACGCGACCGCAAGCCAATGTCTAATTTGGATTCGCAGGAGCAGAGAATTCACTCATTGAAAGCTGGCACAACAGTATTCGAGGTGCCTGACAGGTTTCCGCTCTTAAAGGTAGATTTTTTTGAACTGGAACCGGGAAAAGGAAAACTTCCCTCTCACCAAAGAGACGTACGTGAACTTGCGGCCGTTGTCAAGGTTTTGGCGGATCGTCTTATGGGGGAAGAAGGCGTTGCCCAAAGTAGCGCGCGAATGATATACGATACATATGTAGAGACGCTGCCGGACAGCAGTGTTACTTGGCGTTTGCGTCTTTATATCTGGAGTTTGCGGCCACAAGTTTTCAGGGAGGAACTCCGCAGCGCCTTTTTCCGTTTGTTTGAGGTTGTTCGGCCTTACGAAATTATGAAATGGAGAGAATTTCAGAAGTCTTTGCGCAAAGGATTCCCCGCATTGTCCGTGGAAGACAAGCGAATCTTTGTGCAGAAAATCATTGAAATGTACAGCCATCGGTCCGAATACGAGATGGACTCGGGCTCACAGATTCTTTCACTGATACTCCCCTTCCTTAGCGAAAACCCTGATTTGGAAGAAAAGGCGAGAACAGCTGGTTTTCTGCTTGACCCGGAGTATGAGCCAAGTCCAATTGAGTCTGACATTGGTGAATTCAGGGAGGTTATTCCACAAGCCCCCATTACGCAGCAAGAATTCGGGCAGCTACCAATCTCCGCGATAGCCAAGAAACTGCGAAAAGAGTGGACTCCGGAAAATCTAAATGCGCAAGAATCGACTCATAACACATACGCTCCCCTGAATGCGAGCGGAGTTGGCAACCTTATCAAGAACGACATGCCACTGCGGTTGCAGCAGTACATTGATGGCGCCAAACAGTTTTTCGACAGGGCCCTACTTGATCCTCACTACACCTACGAGTATTTTTCCGGAATTGAAAAAACAATCAGGGATTACGGGGAAATCGCGGCAGAAGCGAATTGGAATGGCGTGATAAATCTTTTGGAGGAAATCAGTGCATCGGGAGAGAAAGCCCCCTTTGCGCGTGGCGAGAGCAAGTTTGATGACTTTTGGCATGCAGGTTGGGACGCGGTTCACTTGGTTGCCACTGATGTCTTGCGTGACCTGTTGACGGAAAGAGATAGTCAGGCTCCTATTCAGTTCGAAAAGTATCGTGAACAGAGCTTCAAGATTATCAGCTATTTTCTTACCCATCCCCAACCCTCACCTGAAGACGAACAGGACGAGATGCCTCGAGGAGCGTTGGATCTTCGTGCAAGGAATCGAGATCCGGAAAACAGATGGCTAACCGATCCGTTTTCTAGCGCGATCCAGACAGTGCGCGGCAGAGCATTCGAGACATTTGTCTTGTTTGCGGAGCGTGACGGTCCGCATCTGAAAGATGATGTTAAGCAAGTGTATGAGCGTCTGATAAAGAAGGAGAGCACACGTGCGTTGATGTCCATGGCGGGTCGGTTTCTCCCCTTTTTTTACTTTCGGGACATGGATTGGATGCGTAAGTTCCTGCCGCAGATATTCTCTCAAGAGCCAGAGAAGAAGTATCTGAACACTTCGGCCTGGGAGGGTTACCTCACAAATGGTCTATATCGTGAGATGTTCACTGATCCTAACATCCAGCATCTCTATTGGCGCGGGTTGGACAGAACAGATGACGATTATCCCCAGCATCAAGTACATGTCACGAACCCCGATGAGGGTATCGCTGAACATCTTGCACTTGCTCTTATGTACTATGGCGAAGAGTTTGGATTCGACACCCCACTGTTCAAGGCGTTCTGGGAAAGAGATAACCCGAAACAGCATGCGCACTTTGTAGGCTTTCTTGGTCAAGAGTTCGTGTTTCGGAGTGACATACACGACTTTCACAAAAACCATCCGGAAGGCAAGCAAAGGCTGAGAGACTTCTGGAGTTGGCTCATCTTGAATCATAATAGTCCGGAGACTTTTAGGGAGTTCGGTCTCTGGATCAATCTTGATAAAGGGCTCTTCGAGCCAGTCTGGCTTGCGCAACAAGTGAAGGAAACGCTTGAAAAAACAAAGGGCGTTCTAGAAAGTGAAAATGATTTGAGGGAGTCAAGCGTTCGGCTCGCGCAAGAAGCCCCCGAAGTGACTCTTGAAATTGCTTGGCTGCATTTGCTTGAAGGCGGCGTGCGCGGCGGCCAAAAGAAGACGATTATGCGCTGGGATTTGGAAGAAATGTGGATTGATGCATTCAAGACTCTCTATCGTAATTCGACAACGAAAGAGAAAACAGAGAGACTTATTAACTTGCTTGTTCTTGAAGGCGGGCAAAGATTTTGGGCGTTGGGCGAAATTGTTGAGGATAATCAATAGGTCGCTACTTGATACGTACTGGAAAGCGCATAAAGACAACAGTGTACACCGAAGAGACAGCGTACCTGCCCTGAGCGCCCTCCAGCCGCGCACCCGTTACAGCTGACTCCGCACCTCAGCCGTGATCTGGTCCATCGCCAGAATCATATAGCCGCAGTCGTCGCCCACCTGTAACCACTGCACACCGCGCTTCGCCATGCCGAGCGCGAAGCGCGCGTCGGGCGCCATGCCGGCCCCCACGAACAGACCGGCCGCACGCGTGCGGGCGATGATGCTGTCCACCGCCTCGATCACGGTCGGATGCTCCACATCGCCCAGCAGCCCCAGCGACGCCGAGAGATCCCAGGGCCCCAGCGCGATCGAGTCCAGCCCGGTAATGGCCAGGATATCGTCCAGGGCGTCGAAAGCCTCTGCGTTCTCAATCTGGACGGACACGAAGATCTCCCGGTTGGCCCGCTCGATGTAGTCGTTGCCGCCGTCGCGCCCATAGTTGGCGGGCACACGCGGCCCATAGCCGCGCTCGCCGAGCGGCGGGTAGCGGCAGCTGTTTACCACGTCCTGCACCTCGGCGGCCGAGCGCACCTGCGGCACGATGATCCCGTCCGCGCCCGCGTCCAGCACCGGCTTGATGAAGGGCGTGCCGCTGCCGGGCACGCGCACCAGCGCCGGCCTGCCTCTCGACTTCGCCGCCAGAAAGTGCCCGCTCAGCGCCTCCGCGCTCATCATGCTGTGCTCCATGTCGATCCAGAAAAAGTCGACCGAATCGCCGAGGGCATCGGTCGCGTGCGGGTCGGTCAGCGTGATCGAAGCGCCGATACAGATATCGCCCGCCGCCATCCTGGCGCGAAAGGCTGCTACCGGTGAGAGTTGGGTTTCGTTAGACATGGTCACCTGCGTTCGGAGTGGTGGTTGGGTGGCGCGGCGGTTGTGCCGTTGCGCAGGTGCAGTGTTTACCACTTTCGATGAAAAGACAAACTGGAACTGCTCAGGAGAGAGTCAAGAGGAGAGAGAACACCGTCTGCTTCTCGATCAAACCGCCTGGGGCCGGTAGGGCTCGACTCTGATCTGGTCTTCGTTTCTGCGCGCCTGCGCCAGATCATAGGCGGTCTGCCGCTGCAGCCAGAATCCGGCGTTCGACCATCCGGCCTTCTCCAGGCGAATGGCCATGTCCGGTGAAATGGCTGCGCGGCCATTCAGCACGCGCGAAAGCGTATGCCGGGCTACGCCCAACACCTTTGCCGCTTCAGTGACGTTGAGGCCAAGCGGGTCCAGACAGTTTTCCTTTATGCTGAGGCCAGGATGCGGCGGATTTTTCATAGCCATGATTGTCAGCTCGTTTCAGTGGTAGTCAATCAAGTCGACGTCGTAGGCGTCACCATCTTCGAAACGGAAGACGATCCGCCAGTTGGCAGAAATTGAAATGCTCCAATACCCTCTCCGATTTCCTTTCAAGGGATGAAGCCGATAGCCTGGAAGATCGAGGTCTGATGGTTTGCTGGCGCTGTCAAGGTCGGCCAAAGCAAGCGCTATCCGATCCGCTTGGTCAGCACGCACTCTGCTAGAGTCCCCGCGTGCATACAAACGCCGAAGCCCTCGGTGTCGAAACGTCTGAATCATACGATAGTGTACCGCGTTCCGATACATTTGCCAACATCAGTCTGCTGTGGAGAGTATTCCAGCATTTCAGAGCGTCATTCGTAGTCGGGCAGGTTAAATCCGCGTAAGTTGATGATGCCAAACGGTGGCACAGGTTCTGTACTTGTGAAGCGCCTGCCTTCTACCTCACCTCCTCTTGATAGTTGTACTGGGCGATAGACAACCTGCTTGTTTATTATTGTCCGCCCGTATTCCCGTGATATGATTTTCCGCACCGGCAGGCGGTGTGGACCTGGAAAAGCGCCATGATTACCTCAGTTCGACTCGTCAACTTCAAGAACTTCGCCGACGAGACGCTGCGCGTCGGCCCCTTCACCGTCATCGTCGGCGCCAACGCGAGCGGCAAGAGCAACATCCGCGACGCGTTCCGCTTCCTGCATGGCATTGGCCGCGGCTATACGCTGGCGGAGATCATTGGCGGGAAATACGGCGATGGTGGTCAGATTGAATGGGCTGGGATACGCGGCGCAATGGAAGAGATTATCCGCTTCGGCCAGCCTTCATTCTCGTTGCAGGTCGAAGAGAAGGACGCTGTCTACAAAATCGTGGTTGGCAGGAATGAATCCGGAGACGCCGCATTCCGGGTGAATAAGGAAACACTCAAGACCCAATTGGGGACTATCTTTACGAGTACTTCGGTCGGTGACGGACCTGTCAATATGCAAGGTGATGTCTTGCACCTGCTCCCAAGGAAGAAAAGGAATGCTGCAGGGATAGACGACATTGCTCACGCCGAGGGAAGGCCGAACCAACCAGGGCTGACCCAAATTCAAGGGCACAAAATGTCGCCGTGGGTGCAAGAGTATTACGCCGACGGACTAAAGAAAGTCCTTGCCAAAATGCGTTTCCTGGATCTGGAGCCGTATCAGTTGCGGCAGCCCGCTTTCCCGGGCCAGACCGTGCTGGGCGATCGCGGCGAGCATTTGCCGACAGTACTGCAGGCGATCTGCGAAGACCCGCTGCGCAGGGAGACGCTTGTTGCGTGGATAAGCGAGTTGACGCCAATGGATGTGCGGGACTTCGAGTTTCCGACCGACCCATCCGGCAGAGTCCATCTCGCTTTCCTCGAAGCGAACGGGAGGAAGGTGTCCGCCTACGCCGCGTCGGACGGAACGCTGCGCTTTCTGGCCATGCTGGCAGTGCTGTTGGGACCAGACCCGAACGGTCTCTATTTCTTCGAGGAAATCGACAACGGTATCCATCCAGCGCGACAGTGGCTCCTGCTGGAACTGATCCAAAAGCAGACCGCAAAGCAAGGGTTTCAGGTGATCACCACCACCCATTCGCCGGACCTGTTGACGATGATGAACGATGAGACGTTCAAAAACACCTCCGTAGTCTGCCGCCTCGAAGATGCAGACGACGCCATCATTCGTCCCGTCGCCGAACTGCCGCGGGCAGGGGAGCTGCGCAAGTCCCAAGGGCTGAGCAAACTCCTGAGCGGCGGGTGGATGGAGGACGTTCTCGCCTTTACCGAGGGGTATGACGAAGAGGTGGGAGCGTGAGAGTCCTTATCATCCCGGAGGACTTCGAAAAGGATCAGTACATTCTGAAACCGATTTTCGCGCGGCTTTTCCAGTCCATCGGTAAGGCGAGGGCACGGGTCCGAGTGTGCCAAAATCCACGTCTGCGCGGCATCGATCAAGCACTGGATTCGGAACGCATGTTGGAAATCGTAGAGCGATATAGAGGAATGACAGATATTCTCATTCTTTGCGTCGATCGAGATGGCGAAATAGGAAGGCGTCAAAGACTCGATCAACTGGAAATGCTATGCGGTGCCGCAACCGATTTCTTGGCCGTAAACGCATGGGAAGAGATAGAGACCTGGGTCCTGGCGGGTCTGGACCTGCCCAGGGAGTGGCCTTGGGCACAAGTCAGGGCCGAGAGAGATGTTAAAGAGGAATACTTTGAGCCGCTTGCTGCCCAGCGCGGCCTATCCGAGAGACCAGACGGCGGGCGCAAGCCGTTGGCCGAACAGGCAGCCCGCAGCATTGACGCCATCCGGAAGAAGTGCTCTGAAGATTTTGATGACCTTGCCAAGCGCCTCTCAGCAATCAGTGGATAAAACCTGTTATCCAATACAATAGATTCAGCCGAATTTCCATTTTTCGCACCAGGAGCGCCCAATGACCGCACCCTCCATCCAAACAACCGTCGTCGGCAGCTATCCTCTGCCAGCCTGGCTGGCCGCCTATCCGTCCGTCCCCAACCTGCGCGACGCCGTTCTCGTCGTCCTCAAGACGCAGGAGCTGGCCGGGCTGGACGTGATCTCCGACGGCGAGTTGACCCGCTTTGACGTCAACCACCCCGAGACGAACGGGATGATCGAATATTTCGTGCGGCCGATGTCCGGCATCTCGAGCGAAATGGGCCGTAAGGATGTAGCCGATTTTCGCGCCCAGCAGGGCATGGGCTTCCGCACGCAGCCGGCCGGCGTGGTCGAAGGCCCCATCGGCGAAGGCGAACTGGACCTGCCCTCCAGCTGGCAGATGGTGAAGGAGCTGACAGCGGTCCCGCTCAAGTTCACCGTGACCGCGCCCTACATGCTGGCGAAGACGCTGCTGGACCGACACTACGGTGACCTGCCCAGCCTGACCATGGCCATCGCTGAAGTGCTGCGCCGCCAGGTCGAGGCCATTGACGCGCCCGTCCTCCAGGTCGACGAGGCCAATCTGACCGGCAACCCGGAGGACGCCGCCTGGGCGTATGAGCCGATCAACCATGTGCTCGACGGCGCGTGCGGCGAACGCGCGCTGCATCTCTGCTTCGGCAACTACGGCGGCCAGAGCATCCAGAGCGGCTTCTGGGCCAGCCTGCTCGGCTTCCTCAACAACCTGCACGTGGACCACCTGGTGCTGGAGTTCGCCCGCCGCGGCTATGATGAGTTGGAGGTCTTCACCGACCTGCGCGAGGGTGTCGCCCTGGGGATCGGGGTGATCGACATCAAGGACAACGAAGTGGAGAGCCCGGACGAAGTCGCCCGGCGCATTCAGTACGCTGTTGATCTGCTGGGCGAGGAGCGGGTCAAGTGGATTCACCCCGACTGCGGCTTCTGGATGCTGCCGCGCTCGGTCGCCGACCGCAAGATGCAGACACTGGTGGCAGGCCGGGACCTTTTCCTGGGGCAGACGGCTGGGTGAGCAATACGCCTAACTCAAAACTGTAATCTGGCAATCGTCCCTTTCCAGCGCCTCCGACTTCAATGCGACGCCGAGCCCCGGGCGCTGGGGCGGTTGCATACGCCCATCCTCCACCACAAATGGGTGATCGACCAACTCGCGATAGAATCCCAACGTAAACGCGCGCACGATCTCCTGCATCCACGTATTGGTGGCGTGAGCGGCCAGGTGAAGGGAAGCCGCCAGCGTCACCGGGCCGGTGCAGTCATGGAAGATCACGCCCATGTTGTTGGTCTCGGCCATGTCGGCGATCTTGCGCGCTTCGGTGAAGCCGCCTGCCCAGGTCACATCCGTCATCACCACGTCACAGGCATCCGCCCGTATCATCTCCTCGACCGCGTAACGATTCATAAGCAGCTCCGACGCACAGATGGGCGTGCGCGTCGAACTGCGCAGCTTGGCCAGCGTGCGCGGGTTGTCAGGCTTCATCAAGTCCTCGAGCAGGACCGGCTTGTAGGGCTCAAGCGCCTCCGCGATGCGGCGGGCGGGCTGGAGAGCCCAATAGCCGTGCCCCTCCAGGATAATATCCATCTCCAGGCCCACGGCGTCCCGGACCTGCCGCCACGGCTGCAATCCGTCCTCGATCTCGGCAAACGAGATCGTCTGGCCGTGATTGGCGAGGGCGAAGCGATCAAAGGGCCAGATCTTCATGGCGCGAATGCCCATATCGAGCAGCGAGCGGGCAAGTTCACCGGCATCGCCGCCGGGCTGCCAGGCCTCGAAGTCGCGATAGGCCCCGGTCGCAGAGGTGTCCACCTTACGCGAGATGTCCGGCGTTTTGTGCCCGTACCCTGCGGAGGCGCACGTGTTGTAGACCGGCACGCCGTCCGGATTGCTCGTCCCGCCGAGAAGCTGCCAGATCGGCTGGCCCAACTCCTGCCCCAGGATATCCCAGAGCGCCACATCCACCGCCGAGAGGCAGCGCATCTCCAGCCCCTTATTGCCGTAGATATGGGAGTTCTCGTAGGCCCGGCGCCAGAACGCCTCGATCTGGCGCGGGTCCCTCTCCAGCAGCATGGGCGTCAATACCTCTCCGATATAGGCCGTTACGGATCGGGGCGTGTAATAGGTCTCTCCCAGGCCGACGATGCCGCTGTCCGTCCTCAGTTCAAGGAAGGTGATGCTGGAGAATGGGGCGAAGTTGATGGTTCGAACGCTGGTAATCTTCACGATAGACCCCTGAAGGAAGATAGTGGACGAACACGGGGCAAGCGCTTCAGGGGGAACTATACAGCAGTTGAGCAGGTTGTAAAAGGGGGCTGTTCGGACCGCGAAAAACGGTTTGACAAAGGGGTACTGAGATATAATAATATGTGGACAAAGGTGCGTTGTAGCGATGCATGGAACGCTTCAGCTTGCCAGCAGTTGTGTTCCTGGGCGCAGGTGAAAGTGCCGCGCCAGAAGCGGCGTCTGCGCTGGTGGAGCACGGTGACAATCTCCAGGCAGCCCCAACGAGTACCCCTATGACCTACACTGACATTCAGAAACCCGCGCTTTCGTACCGTTATGAATTCAGCCTCGATGAGTTGGAGGCTGCCCAGGCATGTGTCGACGCCCATGGATTTGCCGTGGTCAAGCAGGTCCTGTCGGAGGAGCTGGTCGGGGAGCTTCAGGAAGCGGTTCAACAGGTTATTGACCCGGACGGGACATTGGGCCCCGGCGAGAGCTTCACCCACACCTCCTTTGTCGAGCACGCGCCCGCACTGTGGAAACTGCTCGACTATGAGCCCTTTCTGCGGGTGCAGCGGCTCTTCTGCCAGTCCGACGAGCTGACCATCCACCGCACAGCCGCGATTCTACGCAACCCCGGCTCCTCTCCACTTTCGTGGCACTCCGACTGGCACGGATTCAACCAGGGCCCCCCGCAAAACGCAGGCGATGTTCTGAACCGGGGGCACTGGCCCTCGGGCCGCTGGTTCTACCTCACGGGCTCCTATCCCGAACACGGCGGCCTCGCCGTGATTGCAGATTCCCACGTGGAAGACTGGGCGGGACCGGAAGGCTTTGCGCTGACCCCGGACCGGCGCTCATTCCACCGTCAGGGGAGTGAGCCGAAGGCCTATGTCGGATTCGACGTGCCGGGCATGGTCCCCCTGTTCACGGAGCCGGGTGATCAGATCATCTTCGCCGCCCGCACCTACCACGCCGCTTTCCCCAACCGGACCGATCAGGTGCGGCTTTCCTGCGGCCTCGGCCTCCGCCCGCGCAGCTACCGGATAGAGGCGCCGTGGCCGCTCCCCGAATCGGCGCAGGCGTTTATTGCGGCGCTGCCTGCACGGCATCAGCACTTTGTTGAAAACTATGTCGGGATTGATACGGCATGGCGCGGTCAATAGATGACCGCATGAGTAAGGCATGACAGATTTCGGACAGCCACACGCGTCGACTTGGAACCGTCGGCGCTCAGCCCCTCGGATGCATTTGACGAGAGTACCTGTTGTTGCATGCGCTTCGATCACGACCAGATCAAACTTTCAGATCAAAGGAGAAGAGAGCATGAAACGGAACAAGCTGAGCCGACGTGACTTCTTGAAGCTGTCTGCCGTCACAGGCACGGGCGCAGTTCTCGCTGCTTGCCAGATGCCGGCGGCGCCGGCGGACGGAGGAGCTGCCGCGCCCCCGGCCGTAACCACAACGATTGATTTCTGGGACTTTCCGTACTACTCATCGGCTCTTGGCGAGCCCGGTTCCTGGCAGTGGGAGCGGGCGAATGCCTTCATGGACGAGAATCCAAGTATTGAGGTTGAGGTGCTTCCCCTGACGTGGGAGCAGGGCAGCAAGGTGACAACGGCCCTCGCGGCCGGTTCGCCCCCGGATGTAGTCGGCGGCGGCTGGATCCAGCTTGCCCTTTCGGCCTTGGAGGTGGGACTGGCTTTGGACCTCACCGACTCGTTGGAAGAGCAGTTGTCCAGCGATATGGTCGAGGGAATGCTTGAGCAGTGCTCAATTGAAGGCAGGGTGTACATGTTGCCGTACTGGCCGGTGTGCCAGTCCGGGGTTGTCTACCTCGATGGTGTCGAGGAAGCGGGCGCGATGGATACTGCCCCCCAGGCGCCATGCTACGGGTGGAACATCGACCAGTTTAATAGCTGGCTTGAGGCTGTGCGGGGCACCCGACCGGACGGCAGCGAGCACTACGGACTCGGCATCCCATCCGCCCATTCCACGCCAGCTTTTCATTGGGTGACACTCCTGTATTTCCGCTGCTTCGGCGCCCACTTCTGGACCGATGAGACGGAATCGTGCGTCGACATGGCTTCGCCGGAGGCGATCAAATGCCTTGCATGGATGCAAGAGCTGGCCGAAAACGATCTGATCCCCGATCCGGCGGGGTACACTGGCGACGATAACAACGCCCTCATCGACCAGGGCAACATCCTCATGCAGGTTGGCAACGTGGTACCCGGGGGAGCACGTCGGGAGGGGATGGAACTGGACACCGAGACCTTGGTCGTCACTGATACCGAGAACGAGCGCAAATGGCGCTTCATCCAGTATCCACACGATGACCCGCACCCCGCCATCGCCTGGGGCGGCGCAAACTACTCCGGTTTGGTGCCCTTCAAGCCCGAGGACCCTGCTGACACGGAAGGACTGTTGAAGTTCCTCCACTGGATGACAAACGATGAAAGCGAAGAATGGCTGGTCAAGTCGGCCGGCATGCTGCCGTTCCGCAAGTCCATTCTGGCGGAAGTCGCCGACGATCCCCTCGTGGTCTATACATCCGAATGTCTGATGCCGAACGCATGGTTCGATGCCAAGCGCAGTACGGAGACCATCGTGGTGCGCTCGATCTTTGAGGAACATTTCCAGGGCGCCTTCTCCGGCAAGAGCGCGGAGCAGGTGATGCAGGAGATGACCGACGACATCAACGCGTCTCTTGAGAGTTGTGCGTAGAACCTCACCATGGATATGGCCGGTCTCCCGCGACGACACGGCTCGCGGGAGACCTTTTCAGACTCTCAAAAGCGGGGACAGCCATGAACTATGCCAAGCGTGAGGAGATGTGGGGCTATATCTTCGTCACACCTTTCCTGGTCCTGTTCCTTGTCTTTGTGCTGGTGCCTACGGTCATGTCCGTCGTGATGGCAGCGCTCGAATGGTACGATCGAAAGCCGGTCTGGGTTGGTCTGGACAACATTGACCACGTCCTGAACGACAAGCGTTTCTGGCAATCTGTACGCAACACGCTTTCCTACGTTGGGATGTTCACATTCGCCGCCGTCGCCCTGGCGCTTGCGGTGGCGATCCGAATCACCAAGTTCCGCAATCAAGGCATGCGCCAGGGCCTGCAAAGTGCCTTCTACCTGCCCAGCGTGGTTTCACTCGTCGCCGTAGCGGTCGTCTGGCGCTACATCTTCAACAATCAGTTCGGTCTGATCAACTACCTGTTGAGTGTGGTCGGAATCGACCCTGTCAACTGGCTGGGGAACCCGCAGACAGCCCTGCCATCCCTCGTCCTTATGGACCTGATTACCGGGCTGGGCGTTGGGATTATCATCTTCGTGGCTGCGGTCCTCGGGCTGCCTTCCGAGCTGTTCGATGCAGCCCACATTGACGGCGCCACCGGCTGGCTCGAGACGATATACATCACCATTCCCCTGTTGACCCCGAGCATCCTGTATGTGGCGGTGACGACGATGATCGTGGCAATGCAGCTCTTCGTCTCCGTCTTTTTCCTCACCAAAGGCGGGCCGGTGGGGTCCACGTTGACACTCGCCTTCCTGACCTACCGTTACGCCTTTGTCTTTCTGAAGGTCGGCTACGCATCGGCCGTCGGGCTGGCGCTTCTCCTTCTCACCCTAGCGCTGGCGGTGGTGCTGTTCCGCTGGTTCCGGTCTGTCGTGGAATACTAAAGGAGCCCCGGAGCGCCGTGTTGAAACAACCCACTGTCCCCGAAGAGCATATTCCGCGTCCAATCCAGACCGAAGGTCGTTCCTGGCGCAGGCTTCGAGAGAAGATCGGCGGCAACATCACACTGCTTCTCCTCCTCTTTTGGGCGCTCGTCTCATGGTTTCCCCTCTACTGGATGGTGCTGACCAGCTTCAAGAAAGGCCAGCAGGCGCAGGCGCTGCCCCCCGGCCTGTGGTTGAAGGAGCCCACCCTGGAGTCCTATCAGCAGGTGCTGAGTTCGACTTTTCCGGTGCTGCGCTGGCTGGCCAATAGCCTCTTCGTCTCCGTCACGGTTACGGTTCTGGGGCTGCTCCTGTGCGCGGCCGCCGGATATGCCTTCGCGCGCAAGCGCTTTCGGGGGCGCGACATCATCTTCTGGATGGTGCTGAGCACGATGATGCTGCCGGGTTTTTCCAGGCTGATCCCGGCCTTTATGCTGACGCTGCTGCTGAATCTGCACGACACCTACTGGGTGATGATCCTGCCGGGGTTGGCTTCACCCTATGCGGTCTTCCTCATCCGCCAGTTCATGCTGACGCTGCCGTCCGAGCTGTTCGACCAGGCGCGCATTGACGGCGCCGGCGAGATCCGCCTGTGGTGGCAGATCGCGTTGCCGCTGACCAAACCGGCGCTGGCGGCATTGGGCACCTTCACCTTCGTGGCAACGTGGAATGACTTCGTGTGGCCTCTGGCCGTGATTAACGATCTGAAGCTGATGCCCATCCAGGTCGGCGTAACCCTGCTGCGCGGCATGGAGCGGACCGGGCGCAACGACTACCCCATCGCCATGGCCTCCGGCGTGCTGATGGCCGTGCCGCCTGTCATCATATTCTTCCTCTTTCAACAGTACTTTATTCGCGGCCTGACCATCGGCGCGTTGAAGGGCTAGCGGTTGCCGGCGCGAGTGCCCCTCACAGAACTGTCGCTGTGCCAGGCTTAACCCCCGACAGAGCACGCCCATATTCTGTCGGACGCAATCCCGAGCGTCTGTTCGGTTCTGTCCAGAAGCACGCTGATTACGGCCTGAAGCCTGACGCCGCCCGGTGTCAGGTCTCCCACTCGATCAACACGCCGAGGAAATCGCCCGGGCGCGCAACCAGCATCTCGTATGCCTCGCCGACGTCGTCCGGCTGAACACGGTGGCTGATCAGGCCCTCGCTCCGCAGGGAGCCGTCCGCGAACAGTCGCAAGACCAGGTCAAGGTTGCGCTCACGGGTCCACGGATCTCGAGTCGTGTACGGATGCCCGGATACGCGGGCATGCGCGCCGATCAGCGAGACGCCTTTGTGGTGAACCGCCCTGTAGAGATCGATTTCGGCTGCGCCGCGCGGGCTGCCCAGCAGCACCACACGTCCGCCATCGCCTGCCAGGTCCAGGGCCTGCGGTACGACACCGGGATTGCCAGTCGCTTCGATCACCACCTCCGCCATCTGTCCACCGGTGGCATCGTTCACTGTCTCTTCGGCGTCCGACTCGTCCGGATTGAGAGCGCAGATACCGCTGGCGCCTGCGACATGTACGCGATTGGGAAGGAGATCGACCCCGAACACGGGCCGCGCGCCGGACAGGCGGGACAGTTGCGCCGCAAACTGGCCGACCAGCCCCAGACCCAGGACGACAACCGTCTCACCCAGCGTGACGTTGCCCTGCCGGACACCGACCGCGCTGACGCCGCCCAGCACAGCCAGCGCCCCCTGCTCCAGCGTAACGTCCGGCGGCAAACGCCACATTTGGGTTGTGCGTACATCACACACGGCCCAGTCGCCATGCGGTGCGTAGACCACCACCCGGTCGCCTTCTGCCCATTCCGTCACCTCGCGGCCGACCGCCTGCACGGCGCCGGCCAATGCATAGCCCATATCGATGGGGAACTGTGGCGGGTCCGGCCGTGAGAAGCCGCTGTGTGAACCACTGTACATCGCGAGCTCTGTGCCCGCGCTGATGAGCGAGCAGGCTGCCTTGACGACGACCTCATGTGGGGCGGGCGCCTCTGCAATTTCGAAAGTTTCCCATTCAATCCGGCCGATGGCCGTACAGAGCAGGCGTCTGGCGCGCATGTTGTTCCTTCCTCTTGGGTTGCTGTCCGGTCGCATCCGCTACGCCTGGCCCGCAGGGTAGAACGACTCCGCCAGCTCTATGGATCGCTCGCGCGTCAACGCGCTTCGTTTCCCCATTCTGCTTTGCCATCTATCCATGTACGCACTGATGACCTGCTGTCCCGATTTGCCCATGCAAAGTAGGGAATGAAGGTCAGCATGCCGTCCTGCTGGTCGTATGATCCGCCGTCTCCTTGCAGAGAGACAACCCCGCCGAGAAGATCCTGCCGGAAAGCTGCCTCGAATTCGTTCAGCAAAGCTGACTGTCGGTAGTGCCCAGTAAGCTCGCGGTCGTCACCCACTTCACTCTTCGGCGGCAAGGCAACGTACGCGCCCCACATATCAATGTCGGGATTATCGGTACTCTCGATGCAGTACACGAGAGGGCCGCGACACAGCGCAACCTTGCCCTCAAAGTATCTGGCTCGGGGGTCGGCAGTCACGGCAACAACGGGCATCGGCAGCTGCAGAGTGACAGTATCGCCTTTGCGCCACTCTCTGGCGATGCGGCAGTAGGCTCCGGACGCGATGTCCTCTTCGACAGGTTGTCCATTCACCTGCACGGTTGGGTTGCGGCACCATCCAGGTATTCTCAGGTTCAGATCAAAAGTGGCGGCCCGTTCGGGTTCGAAGGTGATCTTTACTTTACCGTCCCATGGATAGGAGGTGTCCTGGGCAAGGCGGAGTTTCGTCCCGTCATCCAGGCGCCAGTCCATCGTACAGCTGTCATACAGGTGAACCCACGCGCCATCCGTGGAAACGCTGAACATGTATCCCGGCAGTGACGCGATCGTTCGCAGCGCGTTGGGCGAGCAGCAACTGGTGGAGGCTGATGACCAGGGGGTGCGCTGCCAGTGGTTACCGTCCGATGAGAGGGGACACAAATAGTGGAACTTGTCGCCATCGACAGATACGTGCGACAGGAAGCCGTTGTACAGCGTTCTCTCCATCAGATCGGCGTAGCAGGCATCGCCCGTCAACGCCAGCATGCGCCAGTTCCAAGTCGCGTTTCCAACTGCTTCGCACGTCTCCAAACCTGTGCCCAGCAGGAATCGGAAGACACCCGAATGCAGCTCGAAGGCGTCTTTGCATGTCAGCTCGCAGTTCTCAGAGTCCACGGCCAATTGGCCGGTGAGATGCAGCTTGCCGGTTGCCATGTCACGCCAGATGGCTGTGAGCTTGTCCATGAATTCCTGGTCGCCTGTTTCCGCGTAGTAGTCGGCGCCGGCGCACATGAGGTATGTCTGACGTACAACATGCCTGCTCACGTAGCCGCGGAAATCGGAGCCGATAATCGGGGGCTGTCTCAGCAGTGGGGTGAGGAAATGTCTGGCGCCGGCAAGATATCTCTCTTTGCCCGTGGTGCGGTAGAGTTCGACCAGTGCCATTTCGATGACGCTGTGCCCGGCAAAGTCTTCCCCCTGAAACCGCTGGCAGATTGCGTCGGCAACACGCTGCGCGCATTCCAGGAATTCGGTCGATCCGGTTGCACGGTGGTGCGCAATGGCGGCCTGGATCATATGGCCCGGGTTACCCAGTCCGTACGATCTTTCGAAATCGTCGCCATAGTAGGTAGTCCAGAATGCGTTGTCCTGATGCGCATTGGCAACGCCGGTCACAAACAGATCGAGCAGGGCGCGCGTATCAGGATCGTCCCCGGACTGCAGGACATATGCGCACGCTTCCAGCCATTTTTGAAAGTTCGCGCGCCAGGAATGGCCGTTGCGCGTGCGGTTCATTCCGGTGGGATTGGCCTTGAGCGTTTCCAGGCCGGCCGCGATTCCCGCCTTGTCGCCCGTCGCGTAGGCCCTGAAGGGCGCGGTCTGGTCGTCTACGTCCAGCCACGCCAGGAAGGACGGGATGCCATTGGTCCGGCTGGCATTCATGCGCGTTTTCCAGAACCCGTCACGCATGATAACGGCCTGCACTGGGACAGGTTTGAGCGGGGCAAAAGGGCTGGCGACGGTGGACACGACGCCGGCCTGCCGCCAATGTGGGATGTGCCGGTTGTCTGCCATGCAAATCTCCTGACTGAGAGCGCGGGCGAGACATCCGCCTGCGGACAAGATGCCCGCCCCTACGCAGTTCGAAACCTCATTCCATCTGGCTTTCCGTCGCGCCGGCGGCGAGGAAGGGGCCGAGCGTCTCTCCCCGCAACAGCTTGTCCAGATCGTCCAGGAACTCCAGATAGGTGCCCTGCCAGCCAAAGTGGTCCCAGAACCAGCCATCATACGGTGAACCGGCTGTGGCCTCGCCCTTCGGAACGTCGGCGTAGCGGGCGCGCGTTGCCTCGATCTGCGCCGCCTGCAGCCGCCCCAGCTTGTAGTCCAGGTACAGCCCGAAACAGTCCACAAAGATGCGCACGTCGTTCACGTTGGCTTCGAGCAACCCGGCGACGCGGGCAAAGGATGCCGGGTCAATC
The DNA here is from genome assembly GCA_022823185.1 of Caldilineaceae bacterium. Taxonomy (GTDB): domain Bacteria; phylum Chloroflexota; class Anaerolineae; order Caldilineales; family Caldilineaceae; genus Bin5. The sequence continues at coordinate 5,976 of JAJDXQ010000008.1, read as the reverse complement.
CTGCCTTCGAGTTGCCGCCACGCCGCCAGCACGCTTTCCATGTGGGCGATGGACGGCTGCTTCTCGGCCATCAGCTCGGCGGCGTAGGCATCGGTCAGCGGCACGCGGTTGAAGATGAGCTGGTAGCGCGGATCGTTGCGCAGCGCCGCGGCCTCCTCCTCGGGATAGGCGTCGAGGGGCAACGCCAGCCCGAGGACGTCCTCGCCCGCGCGATCCATCCCCGGATGCAGGTAGTCGGTCCAGATTCGCCACGGTCCGTTGAGGCGTGTGTCCAGGTAGCTGTAGCGCGCAACATAGCTGTGACACTGGGTCAAGCCGCTGCGGCTGAACAGCGCGCCAATGGTGGCGGGGTAGGTTGCGCGCAGGCCGGGCAGGAACGGGAGCGCCTCCGCGCCGTACTCCATCGTCAGCCACTCGGACAGGATGTCGTCCGGGTCGAGGCGGGGGTTCCAGCACAACTGGCCGTAGGCATACCAGTTGGAGAGATTGAGCGGATGGTCCACGTATTCGGGATGGATTCCCAGATTGGCATCAAACCCGTCACAATTTTTGTCGGCGGCCTTGAGAAACTCTTCCTGCCAGCGGTGGGCCATGGAGCATGGCAGAAAGTTGAGGCCGGCAGTATCGCCCACCAGCGCAAGTTCGAACACGTATGGGGAACGCTCGCCCGGTCGATTGCCGATGTGGCGCCAGATCGGGTGCGGCGGATAGGGCGGACGAAAGTCCCAGTAATTGTGGCACGGCGCGATCCGCACATTCGCGGGTAGCTCATCCCCCCAGTCGCCGAACAACTCTGCCTCGGATTTGGCGTAGGCGGCCTGGTCCGTGACTGCCGGCCAGAGCAACTCGCCGTCGATGGTGGCCAGCGCCTCGCTGACCAGACTCATGCCGGCCAGAACGCGGTCGCGGACCGGCAGCGCGCGACAGCGGTCGCAGTCGTCCTCATGCGGGCCGGGCGCATTCTCGCCGGCGCCCCAGACGATGGCATTGCGCACCGACGGCATGGCGACGGCCAGACGCGCGGCGAAATCATGCCACTGCGCGCGGACGACATCGGAAAAAGGACAGACGTTCTGATACGCCCCGTTCTCGTCCGGCTCGGCATAGTGGAGCGAGAGACCAACCCTTACGCCGAAGCGATCCAGAAAGCGGGCAAACTGCTCGACCGGTTCGGCGCGGGAAAGCCAGCGTTCGAATTGTGAGCCCCTGGCCGCGTACTGGGCGAACAGGCCGAGGTTATTGACACGCATGGCCAGCAGCATCCGGGCGAGCGCCAGGTATTCCGGGCACTCCTCCGGGCGCAGCATTTTTTCATAGTCCAGGATGCTTTTGAAAGGCAGACACCAGACCTTGTTCGAAGGCGTTTCCCACATTCGCAGCGCGCGCACCGGGAAATGCGGGCCATCGGTCATTGGCGTGATGGCCTGGTTACGGCGGGCGCGGTCGATGCACTCCTGAACCCCATACAGAACGCCGCGGCCATCGCCGCCGCTGATGCGCAAGGCGGCGCCGTCGTTCACCGCGATACGAAAGTGCTCCGGCTTCAAGTCGGCTTCGGAAGTGTCCAACCGGACTGTGACATTTCCTTGATCGGAATGCGCTCCGATGGTTGGCTCTGTACCGCCCAGCTCTTCGATCCAGCGCGCCAGCTCGGCGGCTGCGGTCCGAACGCGCGGGCTGGCATCGCGGGGGATTCTGATCGCATCGATCGCTGTCATCTGCATGTTTGTGTTACCCTTTTGCGATGTTCACTTCAACTTGGGTGGTCAACCGGCAGAACTGTATCAATGAGGATTGTCGTAAACCGGCGATAGCGATTTCAGCTTACCCACCCCGCCGACCAGGAGGTCGTAGTTCCCAATCCACTGGTCCAGTTCGTCATCGTTTTCGAGCACATCCGAACCCCAACCCAGCAACGCAGCAGCATAGGATTGGCCGATCTCAGTTACTCGTTTGGCCAGAAGCGGCCGGATGGCTTCGGAGAAATATGCCCTGGACAACGCCAAGCCCTTCATGCTCACGCTCTCAGCACTAGGATCCGCAACCTGATTACCGCCTACAGCTTGATGCCGCCCTGTGTCAAGCCCGTCACGAACTGACGCTGCAACGCCAGGAACAGCGCCAGCACCGGCGCGATCATCATCACCGCGCCGGCGCTGGTGAGCGACCAGTCGCGGCCGAACCGCTGTGTGAAGTTGTAATAGCTTGTCGTCACCGGCATCAGCTCATCCCGCTGCAGGAAGATGAGCGCGGCCTGGAACTCACTCCATACACCCAACCCAACCACCAGACCTACCGTCAGAAAGGCCGGCCACATGATCGGGATTACAACCCGCGTCATCACCTGCCATTCGTTGGCGCCGTCCACACGCGCCGCGTCCTCAAAGTCCCGCGACAGGCTCATGAGGAAGGAGCGCAGCAGGAAAATGGCGAACGGCGAATTGAAGGCGATATACATGATGATCAGGCCGGCGCGCGTGTCCAGCAGCCCCAGATTGCGCCACATGATGAACAGCGGGATGACATAGAGCCAGAAGGGAAGCGTGGAGAGGGTCAACATATAGACCAGATAGAAATTGTCGCCCGGAGGGTCGAGCCGGGCCAGGCTATAGGCGGCCATGCCGCCCAGCACGAGAACGCCGGCCACGGTGAAGACAACGTAGATCAGGCTGTTGGTCAGGGTGGTGGCAAACTCACCCTGAACCCAGGCATTGACGTAGTTCTCGATCTGAACGACCCGGGGAAGCCCGATAGGATTGGTGCCCAAATCATTGAAGGATTTCAGCGAGTTGAAAAACAGAACCAGGATCGGGCCCAGCGCAAGGCAGACCAACAGGAGCAGGATGATATAGTTGGGAATCAGGCGTGACTTGCCTTTTTTCTTAAACACTGCAGGCATCCTCCCGGTTACGCTGTACCGTGCACCGTCGAGCGCGCGGGCAAGCGTCTATACATCCCATCCCCTGCGGCGAAGAAGCACGAATATCGTGGCCATGACACCGGCAATCGCGCTCATCGTTATGCCGATTGCGGCGCCGTAACCGGCCTCAAAGCGCTGGAAGGCCTGTTTGTAGAGATAGGTGGCCAGCATCTCCGAACTGCCGGCAGGCCCGCCGTGTGTCAGGATCCAGACATAGTCGAAGACCAGGAATGACCAGATAGCCGTCATCATCAACATGAAGAATACGGTGGGGCGGATCCCGGGCAGGGTGACGTGGAGAAACTCCTGCCAGCGGTTGGCGCCATCGATCTTGGCCGCGTCATACAGGTCCGAGGGTATGCTCTGCATCGCGGTGAGGAAGAGGATCATCAGGAACCCCCACCAGTGCCAGTTATCGACGAAGGCAATTGCGGCCAAGGCGGTATTCTTGTCGCCCAGATAAGGGTAGGCCAGCCCTTTGATCCCCCAATTTTCCAGCGCGACGCCAAAGCCAAGCCTTGGATCGAGCAGCATACGCCAGATCGAGGCGACCACGACGCTGGGGAGCACATAGGGAACGAAGAAGGCGGTGCGGATGGCCATGGAGCCGATGCGCACCTGCGCCAGGAGGGTGGCAACGGCGAGCGCCATGGCAAATGGCACGGTGAGGAAGAATGCCAGCCACATCAGGTTGTGGCGAAGCGCCAGCAGGAAGTTGCGATCTTCGAAGAAGAGCTCGCGGAAGTTGTCCAGCCCGACAAATTCGGCCTTGCCGATCCCGGACCACTCTGTCAGGGAGTAGTACATGCCGGCAACGGACGGCCCGACGACAACGACGAGGTGCAGCAGGGTGATTGGCGCGATAAAGAGCCACGGCATGATATGGCGGCGGAAGCGCCTGCTGTGCAGCCACGATTGCTTGTGCGGCGATACCGCTACCGTGGCGCCGTCACCGGCCGCTGAAGATTCAGTCTGCAGTTCATCCGGGTTTTTCACGGCAAAATGAGATTAGGCCTCAACCAGGCGCGGTTCAACGCCAACAACCGTTGTCAGATACACGATCGCTTCGCCATCTGAGCGCTCGTGTGCCCAGCGCTTACATCTGTACGGAGTGTTTCCCGATGCTGGCAAATGCGGTCCTCGTCCGCCAAGACGAGGACAGCAACTGTCTCGATGCACGTGAATGTGGGCGCAGTGTCAGATACGCCGCGGTTCGCTATATGCGCGTGCGGTAGGCGACCTCTATCGATCGGGTATGACCAGAGTCTCACCGGCTGCCAGCTCTTCTTGGAAGGCGGCGTCAACCGCGGCCATGTACTCCTCTGGCGTCATATCGCCCACCCAGACCTTTTCGATCTCTTCGTAGATCACCTGATTTGTCTTCGGTGGGAAGAACGACCAGGTGGTATAGCCGTAGTTGCCCTCTGCTGACGCCTTGGCGAAATCAGCCAAAAGACGGGCCATACGCGGTTCAACGCCTTCCAGTTGGGAAGGATCAATGCGAATCGGCGCGGTAGCATACTGGCACTCGACCAGCAAGCGCGCCTGAATTTCGGGCGAGTTGTAGTGGGTCAGAAACTCGGCGGCGGCTTCAGGGTGTTCAGAATTTCGATTGATCGACTGTGTGCTGCCAGTGCCGATGTTGAACATGGCGTCGCCGGTGAGCGAGGGCATGGGCACCCAGTCCCAATCGTTGCCGTGTTCGCTATCCTCGGTGAACATTTCGCCCACCAGGCTGTCGTAGATCCAGGTTCCCTCCATGGTCATGGCAGCTTCGCCTGTGGCAAAAGCTGCGCGGGCGATGGAAAAGTCGGTGACCAGGAAGTTTGCGGGACTGCCCATCCAGTGGCCGGCCTGGAACATTCGATTCAGGGTCTCGATGGCGGTGACGAAGTCGGGATCTGTCCAGGAAAGTTCGCCTTTGAGAGCCTGGTAGACCTTTTCCGGTCCGGCGATCTTGTTGACAAACTCGGTGAAGAAGAACTCATTGTTGTCGATGGCATCGGCGGCGCCCCCGGCAAAGGGAATGATGCCGGCCGCCTGAATCTCGGCGGAAAGGGCTTCCAACTCGTCCATCGTGGTGGGCGGCTCCCAGCCATTTTCTTCGAAGACCGTCTTGTTGTAGAAGAGGACCATCGTCTCCAGTTCCTGCGGCAGGCTGTAGAGGGTACCCTGTACGCGGCCCAGGTTCAGTGCCCAGGGCACGAACAGATCTTCCCAGCCGAACTGGTCGGCCAGATCATCCAGCGGCATGAGCTGATCGGCGAGGGCAAACTCCGCGACAAAGGAGGGGCCGTGGGTCGGCACGATGTCCGGCCCGGCGCCGGCCGCGAGCGCAGGACGCACCGCGTCCATCATATTGGCCTTCTTTTCAGCGATCACCTCGATGGTGTCGCTCTGCTCGTTAAAACTGTTTACAGCCACGTCGATGATGCAGTCGGCGGTTACGGAAGTGCCTTGCCAGAAGGTGATCTGCACCTTTTCCGGCGCGCCTTCTTCTCCGGATTGCTGTCCACCGACGGGCGCGCAGGCCGACACAAGCAGACCCGAAATAAGCAGCAGCAGAACCAGTCTCTTCAAGCCTGTGTACATTAGAAGCCCTCCCTTTTCTTGTAGCGTGCTCAATATAGATTGGGAAATGTGTGATACCGGCGCTACGTACCTGGCTGTTTGGCATGACATTGAACACTGAGGACGAACAGTCAGAACTTAAAGTATTTCCGTATACACTTGGCGCGTAATTCGTGGCTTCTTGCGACGAAACAGATTGTGAACCGCGGACAGAAGACGTTCTCTCGTGTAGGGGACTGTTTGCCGGATGGAGGCATGGTTTCAGCCGGCCAGCCGCCATTTGACTCCGAATTCAGGTCATATTGTAAGCCCCTGAGGGTGCTGAGAAGGGAGTCGGGAATCCCCCGAGCAATAAGGTTGTGAGGCAATATCGGGGCAATAGGCGCCGCGCCCAAGGGTTTTTGAGATGCGATCGCCTGCGAACCTGATGTGCCAGAGAAGAGTGTCCTGATCTGCGCATTCAGGAGGATCGCCGGCGCAGGCGG
>JAJDXQ010000018.1 GCA_022823185.1 Caldilineaceae bacterium | reverse complement strand
GCTGCCCAACGGCCGGCCGGTTGGCTGGCGCGGGCGGGGCGATTGGTTGGGGTCGGGGAACCTATACAGACGCGCGGAATGTATGACCACTGCAGAACAAGTGTACTCGACTGGCGGCGCGATGTCAAGGGGCAATTTGGGACGGATGCAGTCCAATATTGGGGTGAAAGTGGGCAGGCAAAAGGCCTGCCCCTACCGTGGTCACGGCGGACGGCGACGCGGCGCCAACGTGGCATGGTGTCTGGGGGGCGTTGCGGGGGAATCCCCCCGCACAAGGGAGGGCCGAAGGCCCGACCGCCCAAATGCAGTGATCAGTCGTCAGTGGTCAGAGGGGACGGCACTTGCGATGCTCGGGGATGTGACTTGGCTTGAATTAATCTTTGGCAGAGGTGTACGAGATTTCACCCCCAATCTGGACTGAACCCTCGAAATCTGAGTGCTTTCAGAACTGGACGGGACTGGGACTAGCCCGAGGTCACTATCGCAGAATGCGGGCGGGACTCGTGCACTTTCGGCGAGGGAGAGGCGAATCCGTTTGTGGGGTCAGAACTCTGCGGGCGTGACGGCAGCCTGAGGCGCGGCATAAACGCCGGGGGGCGTTGCGGGGGGTGTCCCCCCGCACAAGGGAGGCCGCTTGCGGCCGACCGCCCAGAAGCGAGGAGTAGAGAGTAAGACAGATGATCAGATAGCAGTGGGGGCAGAAAAGGGTCAAGATTGGGTGAATTCTTCGGCATTGACACGGCGGTCATCAATAAAATATAATATATTAACAGATTTGACAGTGTCCAAGAATTAGAGCGGGTTAGGGCCGGCCGCCGCAACTGGGAGGGGAAATGAATCGGCCTCCGTTCATTTGGCTTGTTGGATCCACGTTGCAGGCGTGAAGGGGAGTTGCGGGGCTTCATCACTTTGGACCGGTTCGGGTGCAAGACCGGTCAGAATACGGACATGCACCAGCTGTGTTGGAGAAGCTCGGAGATTGACTAAAGAGTCGGTTCGGTCAAAATACCAGAAAAGGAGATCTTCTCATGAAAATGCACAGAACAGTGTGGCTTGTCGCCGGGACCCTCTTGCTGTTGATGTTCGGCCTTGCCGCGTGCGTCCCCGCCGGCGCGGAACCGGCGGCTGAAGCCGAAGAGGAACCGATGATGTCGATGGAGCCCGCAGAAGAGCAGGTGCTGCGCTTTGCGCCATGTTGCAGCTTCCGCTGGGACCCCGCTACCGGGACGGGCGCCGACTACTACTACGGGGCCGGGCTCCTTTCTGCGCTTACCGAGGTTGTGGTGAACCCGGACACGGGAGTGGAGGAGGTAACCTGCTGGCTCTGTGACAGCTTCGATGTAAGCGACGACGGCCTCACGTATACGTACCACCTACGTCAGGATCTCAAGTTTGGCACGACGGGGAATCCGGTCACGGCCCACGACGTGAAATACACGTGGGAGAGGTCGTTGCGGGTCGGCAAATGGCCCTTACGACTCTTCATGTTTATTGAGGGCGCGATGGACCTCTACAACGAGAACGCCGATACGATGTCCGGCATAACGGTCGTCGATGATTTCACCCTCGAGGTGAAGATGATGCAACCGGCGCCGATGTGGAATCGCTGGTCGACCGGGACTCCCATGGCGGTCTGTGAGCAGGAACAGTTGGAGGCGGGGACGGCTGAGAGGCACTGGTTGGAGGGCGGCGGCGGGTGCGCAGGTCCCTTCCAGGCTGAGAGCTTTGACCCTGACGAGAATCTGCTCGTGCTGGAACGCAACCCGCACTGGCCTGGCGAGCCGGCGAAGCTCGACAAGCTGATTTTGCAGGGCCGCCTGCCGGCCGAGACGATGCTGATCGGCTATGAGAATGATGAGTTCGACGTAGTTTGGGTCGCCGGTCCGATCTTGTCAGAGATCCTGGACCCTGAGAATCCACTGCACGATGAACTCCGGTTCTGGCCTACGCAGAACTATCTGGCGCAGGTTCTCTTCACTGACAAACCGCCTTTCGATGATCCGAAGATGCGCGAAGCCTTCATCAAGTCGATCGACATGGACGAGATCATCGAGAAGGTGATGCGAGGGCGCTTCTTCAAGCTCAAGACGCTCACGGGCGGGCCGTACGGGCCTTACTGCGAGATTCACGACTGCGATAGCCGGCCCGGATTGACGCAGGATGTGGAGGGAGCGTTACAGGCCTTCGCCGAGTCCCGCTATCAGGGCGACCCCAGCCTGGTCGAGCCGATTCGCGTCTACGCGCCGCCAGGCACGACGCTTGGCGACCGCAGTCTCCTGTGGCAGGCGATCGCCCAACAGGTGTATCAGGTACTGGGCGTTCAGATTGAGCTCTTGATCAAGCAGCGCACGACACCTGAGGAGCGCGAACTGGCCAACGTCGGCAGCTGGGCGCATGGCATCCAAGCGCTGGATCCGCAAGAGGCGATCTGGCCGCTGTGGCATTCGGACGGTCCTTTCAATGACGGTTATCTGAAGCACCAGGACCCACAGTTGGATGCCTTGATCGAGAAGGCACAAGCGATCCAGGATGTTGAGGAGCGGATGGCTGCATGGAAAGAGGTTGAGGATTACATGTACAGCCTGTATGTTATGATCCCGACCTATCTGGATGCGCGCTACTTCCTGGTCAAGCCGTGGGTGCACAATTTCGAGTTGGGCTTCAACTCGCGGCTGCTCCACCCGGATGAAGTCTGGATTTCCGAACAATAAGTTTCTTAAGTGAGGAAGGCGTGCAGTTGAATGTTCGAATACGGTGGGGCTATGCCGCTCCTGTATGGCCCCTCCTGCTGCCGCCTTCCTGCACGCCCTTTGCTGCACAGGACAGAAGATGCAGCCCTCTCACCATCATCAGCCACCTCGAATGGACTGCCGACGTACCGCGCTGGTTGCGGTCATTATCACCTGGCTTCTCACAGCTGCATGCGGGGGCGGGCAGAAGGCGGCAATCGCAAGAGGCGAGAAAGTTTTCGAGGAACTCTGCGCTTCGTGTCACACAATAATCAGCCAGGGAGGGGGCGAGACGGCTGACGTCACCAAGGTCGGCGGCCAGATTGACGACCGGTTCAAGGACGGGTCTTACGCAGATACGCAGACGTCGCGCAAGCTGAAGGTGTATTTGGTGGCGTACCACGAGAACGCGACCGATCTGGAAATGGAACCAAAGGAGCTGGATGACCTGGTTGAGTACCTTTGGACCTTTAAGGTCCGCAGGTGAGTCGGACGGAATTCAGCCGCACGGAGGTTGAAGATTACCGCATACATTATCCGCCGCCTGGTATATATCATCCCCACACTTATCGCGGCGTCGGCTCTGACATTTGTCCTGGCCCATTACGGTCCTGGCGACCCGCTGATGGAGTTACTACAGGAGGCGTACTGGGACGAGGAGCTGCGTGAAAGGGTGCGCCACTCGTTGGGGTTGGATCGTCCCTTCCTTGTCCAATACGGTGAATTCCTGGGGCGTCTGATGCAGGGCCAGTTGGGTTATTCGATCCTGTCCGGGCAGAGGTCGATCAATGTAATGCTCGCAAAGGCTTGGCCGAAGAGTATCCAGTTGGGGTTGGTCGGGATGTTCTTCTGGTTTGTCAGCGGTACGATCCTGGGCATCATCGCGGCCAGATTCCACAACCGGCCGATCGACTACATTATCGTCAGCACGACGGTCGCAGTGTCGACCATTCCCACTTTTGTGCTGGCGCCTATGCTGATGATCGTATTCATTCTCCAGCTTGGCTGGATCGACAGCAGCATTGGGTGGGAAGGCATTTTCAGCCAGAAGATTATCCTGCCGATGATGCTGATCGGTTTTACGGGTACTGCTGGCCTGGTGCGACAGTGGCGGTCTAGCATTCTGGAGACGATCAGCCAGGACTACGTGCGAACGGCGCGGGCCAAGGGTCTGACGGAACGGCTGATCATTGTCCGGCACATTCTGCGTAACGCGTTCACACCGATTCTTACGATCACGGCTGCCTCGCTGGGAGGCTTTATCACGGGCAGCATCTTTGTCGAGCAGATCTTCAACATCCACGGTTTCGGCTGGCTGGTATGGCAGGGCATCATTGGCCTCGACTATCCGGTCCTGATGATTACCACTTTGTTCAGCGCGGCGATCATTCTTTTCATGAATCTGGTGGTGGACATTCTTTACGGCGTTGTTGATCCGCGGGTGCGGATTGGGGAAAGAGCGCGGCGTTAGCAGATTGTCCTGAAAAGGGCAGTTGTGCTAATTGCCATTCAGTGGGCGCGGCAACTGACCGAGAGAAAGAGGAAAAGGAGGCGGGAATCGAGTCATGGAGGAGCAAGAGACTCAGGCGGAAGATCAGCGTCAAGAGTTGACCGACCAGTTTCGCCGTCCTGAGCGCAACCTTTGGAAAGATGCTTTCACCCAGCTGATTGCCAACCGGCTGGCCATGGGGAGCATCGTCATTATTTTCTTTGTCTTCTTTATCGCCGCGTTCGGGCCCTTTCTCACCCCCTACGATCATCTGTATCAGGATTGGGACAACATCGCGCAGCCGCCTACCAGGCTGCATCCGCTGGGCACGGACGAACTCGGGCGCGATATGCTGTCGCGCATACTGGCAGGCGGGCGCACGGCTATCATGGTGGCGGTGGTTACCACAACGATGGCCTTTGTCCTGGGCGTCATGATTGGAGCGGCCGGCGCGTACCTGGGTGGATTTGCTGACGCGCTGGTGGTGCGTACGATTGACTTCTTGCAAGCATTTCCCCATATACTGTTGGCGGTCTTCCTAGCTGCCACGTTGAAGCCGTCCTTCATTCGATTCGGCGATTCGCTGGTCCAACAGTACGGCATTCGGGCGCTGGGAAATACGCTATATCTGGACTATCTGCTGATCTTTGCGGTGCTGGGAATCACTGGCTGGCCGAACCTGGCGCGACTGGTGCGAGGACAGGTACTGTCGCTGCGGGCGACCGAATATGTCAGTTCGGCCCAGGTTGTCGGAGCCAAGGAGTGGCGAATCATTGTCCACCATTTGGTACCGAATGCCTTGGGGCCTGTTATTGTCTCACTGAGCGCAAGCTTCGGCGGGGCGATGCTGACCGAAGCGTCATTGAGCTATCTTGGGCTGGGCATACAGCCGCCGGGGGCGAGTTGGGGCATGATGATCGCGGAAAACCTGGTGCAATGGCGCTATCGACCTCACCTAGTTGTCATGCCGGGCATGGTCCTGTTTGTCACGGTACTGGCCTTCACCTTTTTGGGAGACGGTTTGAACGATGCGCTTAACCCGCGCATGCTGACCCCCTCCGGGCAGAAGTAGCTACATAAAGGGATTAGCCATGAAAATTCGCGTTGGTGTTGCAGGCGTAGGACATCGAGGGTTGGGGCTTGCCCGATCCCTGGCAAAGTTGGAGGACGTCGAGCTCGCCGCGCTGGCTGATTTGAGTCCAGAGCGGTTAGAGGCCGCGGCGCAGGAGTTCAACGTCGATAGGACCTTTTCCCTAATCAGTGAGATGCTGGAAAGCGTGAAACTGGACGCGATTCTTATTCTCACGCCGGACCTGGCGCACCATCCGCAGACGCTCCACAGCTTTGAGGCCGGCGTGCATGTCCTGGTAGAGAAGCCGCCGGCCTATACGGTGGCGGAGATGGAAGAAATGGCGGCGGCGGCGGAGAAGGCGGGAAAGCACCTGATGGTGGCTTGGAATCGGACCTATGCGCTGCTGCGGGTCAAGGCGCTTTTTGCCGACGAACCCCCTGAGGTCGTACTGGCGAACTATGTCCGCCCGGAACCCGCCTACTTGGGCCTTATCCGTAACCATATTGTGGATCCTCTCTATTTCCTCTGCGGCGAACCGGCAGAGGTTGCTGCGCAGTGCGATATGTTCAGCGACCAGCGAGAAGGGCACACGCTTGCAAACATCCGCTTTCAGTCCGGTGCGGTAGGATCGATGATCAGCAGTTTCGGGTCGGGGGGCCACAGCGAACAGCTAACGGCCTATGGCAACGGCTATTCGGTCTTCATCGATTCGACCAGCAGGGGCAGTGGAAAGATCATGCGGGCCCGGCAGGTAGTTGAGTCGCTCGATCCGGTGGACAGCTCGGCGGTGCAGATTCGTCATTTCATCGACTGCATCAAGGAAGACAAGGAGCCGCTGACATCGGGCCGCAAGGCGGTTCGTATCGTTCGCTTCACACGGGATATCATGGACGCGGCCGGCATGGGAATACCGCCCCTGCCCGAAGGGGAACCTGGCTGGCTCCTCTGGTGCATGTGCGGCGACAAAGTCATGTCCAACGTGGAAAGATGTCCGCGCTGCGGGCAGGAGTGGGCGGGCTGGTCGCTGCCGGTTGAGACGATTAGAAGAACTTGAGCCCGCACCTGCCCAGCAATACATCTCTCCTTTTCTGGAGGCCACTGTCATGAGCGCAGAGTACCGAGTTGGCATCATAGGGCTCGGCCGGATGGGCGCGGTCATCGACGACGAAATGATCGGTCACCCGGTATATCTGGTGCCTTACAGCCATGCCGCGGCGTTCGATCACGAGGCGAGGACGACGCTAGTCGCCGGGGCTGCGCCGAGCGAGGAAAGCCGGGCCCGGTTTCAGGCGCGCTACGGCGATGTCCGCACCTATGCCGACTACAGTCAGATGTTGGAGGAGGAGGACCTCGATATCGTTGGCGTGGCAACGCATGCTCCGTTGCACGCGGACGCGACTGCCGCCGCGGCCCGTGCCGGCGCAAAGGGGATCCTTGTCACCAAGCCGATGGCGATATCACTGGCCGAGTGCGACCGCATGATGGATGTCTGCCGGCAGCACGGGACCAAGCTCTGCATTGGGCACGGCCGCCGCTGGATGAAACATTATCGCTTTGCACGCAAACTGATTGCCGACGGCGCGGTGGGTGAAGTGCGGGAGGCGACGGCGTACTGCACGCACGGGCTGGTGCACAATGTCACGCATATGTTCGACATTCTGTTGATGCTGCTGGGCGAGCCCATCGAGTGGATGACCGGGTACCTCGAGGGAGAATTCGATCCGCCGGCAAACTTGACCCATCGCAGAGATGCCAGCGGCGGCGGGCTCGGTCGGACAAAGAGCGGGGTGGCCGTTCATTTTGCGGGGACCCATGACAAAGTCCTGGGCCTGGACATCGACATTGTCGGCACCGATGGGGTCCTTCGCTGTCTCTACAATGGCTTTGGCCTGGAACTGTGGGAAAAGGATCCCCACGACCGCTATAATCGACTCAGAAAGACGGAGATAGAGGCGCCGCCGGAGTCGGAAAGTCAGACGACGGCTGCCATAAAGGACCTGCTCCAGGCGATCGAGACGGGCGGCGAGACCCGCTCGACTGGTGAGGATGGCCGCGCTGCATTGGAGATGTGTATTGCCATACATGAGTCCCAACGGCTGGGCAACCAGCGCATCGATTTCCCTGTTCAGAATCGAGAGCTGTCGGTCTGGTGCCGCTGACATTCGCTGAACTGCTCGAGAGCTAAAATGCAAGCAGTTCTGTTCGGACCACTGGCCTGGCGATTCCAAGGGTAAGTAATTCAGAATCTGGAGCGATCAGATGGCAGTACAACAGGTTTTGCTGCTAGGACATCCGAAGCTCTACGAGGTGTGCGAGCCGGTGAGGCGGGATGAAGTTGAGAGCCTTGAGCCGGCGATCCAGGACCTGCATGACACGTTGTTCGATTTTCGAGCAAAGTACGGTGTCGGACGCGCGATCGCTGCGCCCCAGATCGGCGTGATGAAGCGCCTTGTCTACATGTATATCGACTCGGCTACAGTCTTCTGCAATCCAGTCCTGGACCAGATGAGTGAGGAGACATTTGCCATGTGGGACGACTGCATGTGCTTTCCAGACCTGGTGGTAAAGGTCAATAGGCACAAGCGTTGCCGCATCACTTTTCTGGACCGGATGTGGCAGGAGCAGACGATGCTACTCGAAGATGATCTGTCGGAGCTGCTGCAACACGAATGCGATCGTCTGGACGGCGTGCTGGCCGTATCGCGGGCAATAGACGCAGAATCTTTTGCGCTGCGCAGCCAGATGGAGTTTCTGGACTGAGTCACAAGCCAGTTCCTGTTTGCTATTCTCCCTCCCGTTCCACTCACCACTCTACAAACATCTCCATCGTTACTCCGTCAAATTTGGGTAGTTGAGCGAATCCTATCCGCGGCCCACTGACTAACGGCAGTCGGTGAGCTACGCTTATGGGCCAGAGCTTGCCTGGTCCGATACTTTGACCCTACCCGGACTTGGGCGCAGTCCAATTTTTGGGGTGAGAGTGGGCAGGCACAAGGTCCGCCCCTACCGTGGTCACGGCGGACGGCTTCGCGGCACGACGTGGGTGGGCGACCGGTGGCATAGACAGTACGCCGGCGACGCGGCGCCAACGTGGCATGATGTTGGGGGCGTTGGGGGGGGGTGCCCCCCCCACCCCCCACAACCGGATGCCCACCCGCGGGGGCC
>JAJDXQ010000024.1 GCA_022823185.1 Caldilineaceae bacterium | reverse complement strand
CGAAAACTCAGCCCACTGGCTCTTGGATATCGCCTTTGGCGAGGACGACACCCGCATCCGCCAGGGCCATGCACAGCACAACTTGGAAATCGTGCGACGCCTGGCTCTTGACCTCCTACGCAAAGAGAAAAGCGCCAAAGTCGGCATCGCCGCCAGACGCAAACTTGCCGGCTGGGATCTGGAATATCTTCTCAAGGCGCTTCAGAATTGAGATGCGATTGTTTTGCACTGGCCCGTCGCGACCATGGTCATAACCATGTTACAATTGCGGCCATCAGAAGATAGAAGGGGTGCATCATGCCGGTCGACAGCGCTCAAGCGAAGGGTCCTCGCACCATCAAGGCATCTGAGTTCAAGGCCAAATGTCTGAGGCTGATGGACGAGGTGGCCGAGAGCGGCGAAGAGATCGTTATCACCAAGAACGGACGGCCGGTTTCGCGGCTGTTGCCTTACCGGGAGAAGCCACGGAGTCCGTTTGGACGCGATCGGGACATTCTTCGGATGCACGGGGACCTTGATGAGCCGATTGATGTGGAGTGGGACGCTGTGACGGGTCGAGACTTTAGTCATCAAACTGCAGAAGGAACTTAAGATGCCCACCGCTAGCAATGCAGCGACAGGCCCTCGCACCATCAAGGCATCTGAGTTCGAGGCCAAATGTCTGAGGCTGATGGATGAGGTGGCTGAGAGCGGCGAAGAGATTGTGATCACCAAGAACGGACAACCGGTTTCGCGTCTGCTGCCGTACCGGGAAAAGACGAGACTGGCTTTTGGACGCAATCGAGACAATATCCGAATCCTGGGCGACATCGTGGAGCCGATGCCCGCAGAGTGGTTCGAAGCTACGGACAGTTCCGACGAGGAACTGTTTTGATACGCCTCGATACGCATGTCCTGATCTGGCACGAACAGGGCGACCTCAGGCTGGGGCCGCAGACCCGTCGCGTCATTGCACGCGCGCTGCCGGAAGGCGATGCGGCTGTCTCTGCCATGTCGTTCTGGGAAGTTGGAATGCGGGTTCAGAAGGGTCGACTTGACCATCTCCTTGACTTGGATGCCTGGCGCCGTGATCTGCTGGACCAGGGGTTGATCGAGATCCCTGTTGATGGTGGTATCGCGGCGCGTGCGGGCCTGCTGCCAGATATGCACGGCGACCCAGCCGACCGTATCATCGTCGGCACTGCTATGGAGGGCCACCAGTTGGTGACCGCTGACGGGAAAATCTTAAGTTGGCCGGGTCCGTTGAGTAGGTTGGATGCCAGGGATTGATAGCCAGATGCGGATGTGAAGAAACAGGTTGTATGAGGTGGTCTATGAGGAACAGAGTGCTTTTCATTCGCTACCATTCTTGATGAATCAAGTCCTGCGATAGAAAAAGGGCCCCGCTGCTGAAGGCGGGGCCCTTTTTGTTTCTTCAAGTGCCCTTTTGTGGGAGAGTCCGGTTTACTGTGTGACGCGGGGGACGTTTGCGAGCGAGCCGATCAGCTTGACAGAGTCTCTGTGAATCCAGACCGGGGCGTTGAGGCCGGGGACTGCGATGCGGAGCCACTGGGAATCTGGGCTGATGCCGGTGATGCTGGCCCATGTGCCCCTGGGCAGGATGGCGGTCGAACGGTACTCCGCGCCCGGACCGGACCTGGCGTAGAAGGCTCCCGGCTGGACGAGCACGGCAGGCTGCGCCGCGACTTCCGCCGCGGTGACCCATCTTACGCCCTCCAAGGAACCCCGCACCTCGGTCATGTGGCAGTAGATCCAGACCAGTGAACTGTGTCCTTCCAGTTCGACAAGAATCCAGTCGCCGGTCGGGTCGATGCCGTAGATACGGGCCTGCGTGCCCTGGGGCACGACGGCGACCACGTCGTAGTGCAGGCCGGGGCCGGAGCGCACGTTCATGGTGATGGGCTGGGTGACGGCGATGGGCCGGTCGTCCGCGGCGGGCGGGTAGAAGTCGTTGACGCCGTAGCGGGGGATGCCGGCGAGCGAGCCTACAGCCACCTTGACAAAGTCACGGATGACCCAGACAGGCTCGTCGAGGCCCGGGACAATGACCTGGTACCAGACATTGGGCGGGCAGTCGCCTACGGCGATGATTTGGGCCCAGGTCCCTTTCGGGATAGTGGCTACGATGTCGTAGGCGAGGCCGGGGCCGGAATAGGCGAAGAGGGCGTAGGTCTGGGTCAGGGCGGCGGGCCGATGCGAGATTTCGCTATCGGTGATGCGGCGGACGTTGACCAGCGGGCAGTCGACCTGGACGAGTTCGCGGTAGACCCAGCCGAGGGAGCTGAACCCGTCCAACTCGACCTGCAGCCATTCGCCGCTGGGGTCGATGCCGACGATTTCGACCTGTGTGCCCTGGGGCAGGGTGGTGAGGACATCGTAATCGATGCCGGGGCCGATGCGCACGTTCATGATTTCCGGCTGGATGGTCGCGATCGATCTGCTGCCGGCGGCACCGGAGATTGGGAGCTTGGCGAGCTCCTCTGCAGAGACCACCGGGACGGTATCGAGCGTGCCCTCGACTGCGGCCAGGCTCTGGTAGATCCAGACTGGGATGTCGAGGCCGGTGATTTCAACCTGGAACCACTGGCCGCGCGGGTCGACGCCGATGATGTTGGCGCGGGTCCCTCGCGGCAGTGTGGTGATGACGTCGTAGGCCAGGCCGGGGCCGAGGCGGGCGTTCATGGTTGCGGGCTGGGTGACGGCCTTGGGATAGCTGCCGTCGGTCATGGTCTGGCGGAGGGCGGCGAGCCAGTTGACCAGTTCGCTGTGTTCCTGGCAGCTCCAGACGGTACGGTCGCCGGCGTAGTGGTCGGGCGTACTGCCACCAGTATCGTCGAGGTCGGTGATGTCCTCGTCGGCGCTATCGCCGTCGGTGTCGATCACGTTGGTGATGTCGCCGTCAGTGTCATCGCCGTCGGTGTCGGTGTCGATCACGTCGGTGATGTCGCCGTCGGTATCGATCACATCGATGATGTCGTCGCCGGTGTCGTCCCTCAGGTCGGGGATTTTGTCCGGATAGTTCGGGTTATCTATATCGATCGTGATGATAATTTCCCAGAGGTCGTCTGGCAGGTCACTCCTGGGCGGTACGGTGGACTCGCGCGTAGGCGTTGAGGTAGGCGTGTAGGTTGGCGTTGGCAGCGCGGTCGCGGTGGGCGTGGATGTCGGCGTCAGCGTTGGGTTGGCCTGATTCGGGGGCGGGGCGAAGGAGACTTGGGCTGTGGCCGTGGGCGTAGGCGCGGGCGCGGTCGTCGCGGTGACGGTCGGGGTCGCGGTATTGGGCTGCCTTACCACTGGGGGATTTTGCGCCGGCGGCTGTTTTTGCCGCGGGGGATCTGTGGCGGTGGCGGTTGGGGTCTGCGTGGGCTGATTTCCGCCTGGCGGCTGATTCTGGCTTGGCGTGTTGGTGGGTGTTGCGGTCTGCGCGGGCTGGTTTCCGCCTGGCGGCTGATTCTGATCGGGCGTGCTGGTGGGTGTTGCGGTCTGCGCGGGCTGGTTTCCCCCTGGCGGCTGATTCTGATCGGGTGTGTTGGTGGGGGTTGCGGTCGGTTCCGACGTATGGGTCGCCGTGGGCGTGGATGTGTTCGTATTGGTGGCGGTAGCGGTTGGCTGTTGTTGCGGGGGCGGCTGGTTCCCTTCCGGCCGGTCATTTTGGTCCGGCGTATTGGTGGGGGTTGCGGTTGGCGCGGACGTGCTGGTGGCCGTGGGCGTGTCTGTTTCCTTGGGGAGGAGAGACAGGCCGATGATTTGGAAATCTTTGGTTGCGGTGTAGGTATAACCGCCGTGGGCGATGAGCGTGACGGTCAGCGTATAGGAGCCGGCCGGGCAGGCGGAGGTGATCTCGCCGGGTTCAGTGTCCTGGCCGTTGCGATTGGCATCGAGATCGCCGGTGCGGGCGCCGCTGCCGCCGACGCCGGCCCCTTCACAGACGTCCATGTCTTCGTCGTCGGAATTAGTGATGTCGGCGCGGTAGCTGTACTGGTCCCAGTTATCCAGCCAATCGAAGGTCATGGTGAAGGGAATGTGGGTACCTTCATCAGATACGGAAGGCACGCCGTCGATTCTGCCGGAAGGAGGGGGCAGCGGTTCGGGTGTGTGCGTTGGCGTGGCCGTGTTGGCAGGAGTAGGCGTCGTGGTGGGCGTATGCGTTTCAGTAGGGGTGGCGGTGGCTGTGGGCGTATGCGTTTGGGTGGGGGTAGGCGTTGCGGTTGACGGGGGATCGATGGCGATGCCGCAGTTACAGGCGAGCGGGATCTCCTCGGTTGAGCCGTCTTCAGTGTAGGTGATTGTGCACTTGACCACGTAGGAGCCGGGGGTACAGTCCTTGTTGATGCTCAGAGATATCGCGCCTGTGGTGCTCCAATGGCTGTACTGCGCAGGGCTGAAAGTGCGGACAGTTTCAAACCCTTCCCCTTCACAGTTATCGGCGTCGGGTCCGTTGGCGTCTCCTTGTAGCAGGTCGAAGCGGTAGGTGACGGTCGTGAATGTGTCGTCAGAATCACAGGCGCCGTCGCCGTTCAGGTCGTTGCAGGGGAAATTGGCGAAAAAGATGCTGATCGTCAGATCGTCACCGGCCGAAACTGAGCCGTCAAGCTGTTCGAAACCGGCGTGGGGTTTGGGGTCTTGCTGCAGCGGCGCGGCCAGGGATTGGATAGTTGGGCTCCCGGGCACGAAAGAGACCACGGTCAGGGCGAACAGCAACAACACGACCGCTCCGACCAACGTAGTAACCGACTGTTTCGCTTGCATCTTTGGTTTCTCTATTTCAGCAGTACGAGCGTATCTGTCTGTGCCGGCTTTATCTTTCTTTTCCAAATCCGGCTCCAGTGCAGGATTGGAACTGCTCCTGCCGATCGGACGAGAAATGGACAGGGAATGTTCCGCGCCCAGGCGGGCTGTTGGAGTGGGGTGTCTGTGCCGAATCTTTTGCTCGGGCGGCGGTGGTCGCAGAGAAAGCAGAGGCCCCGCTCTCGACTGCGGGGCCTCTGTCATGTGCATTTGCGTTGACCAAGCCATTTGGCGCAAGGCCTCCGGTTCCCCTGCCCTTCCCCCCTCGCGCCCGGTTTGACGAAGAGGGGAGAAGCTGCTAAAATGTCTCCAGCAGTATATCTCATTTGCTGCGCCGAAAGGCCGACCAGCGACAGGAGGGAGCTATGCAGAAGTACAAGGTCAGTATCGAATACTGTGTACAGTGAAACTACACACCCCGAGCCGTCCGTGCGGCGGCCGATCTGTTGGAGAACTTCACGCCGGCAATTGAAAGCCTCAAGATGATCCCGGCGGGTGGTGGACTGTTTGAAGTGATGGCAGGCGATACACTTGTGTACAGCAAGAAGGCCGAGGGCCGCCATGCAGAGGAGGGCGAGGTGCTCAATCTCTTCTCAGAGGCAGTTGGCCTGGAGCCGGCCCCGCGTGCGTAGGCATGATTTCGGTGAACTGAATTGAGGCGCCAGCCGTCAGGTGAGCGCTCTACCCGCTGCAAGATTGCTTGCAGCGGGTTTTTTTGTGGGGCAGGTTTGAATCAGAGGGAACGCGAGGCGGGGCCGGTCGGCGCCCCGGCAGTGAACTGAGGCCGGTTCACAGGCCGGTTGGCAGGTCGACGAACTCGAATGCAATGCCAAAACGCTGGGCCAGGTGCTCGCCGAGGGCCTGGACGCCGACCGTCTCGGAGGTGTAGTGGCCGCCGTAGAGGAGGTTGATGCCTGTGTTGGCGGCGTCGTAGAATTGGGCATGGCTGGTTTCGCCGGTGACGTAGGCGTCGCAGCCCAGGCTGGCGGCGGCCGCGATCTTGTCGGCGCCGAACCCGCTGAGGATGCCCACTGTGCTTACAAGCGGCGGCCCTTCCGCTTGAACAAGCCGGGGGCGGCCCACCTGTTCCTCGAAGCGCGCAACCAGCTCCTGGAAGGCGAGCGGTTCGTCGTACTCTGCCAGGACCGCGAGGGGCGTGCCTTTGACATTGGCCCACCAGTCCACGACTGACAGACCGAGACGGCGGGCGATCTCGGCGTTGTTGCCCCACTGCGGGTGGGCATCGAGCGGCAGATGGGCGGCGTAGAGGTTGAGATCGTTCTCGATGAAGGTGCGTACGAGGCGGCCGTAACTGCCGGCCAGGCGCTTGGCGTCGCCCCACAGAATGCCGTGATGCACCAGCATGAGATGGGCGCCGCGTTCGAGTGCGGCCTCGACACAGGGTTGGTGCGCGTCGACCATACCGACGATTCTGTCGACCTGGGCCCGCCCTTCGATTTGCAGCCCTTGCGGGCCGTAGTCGGCGATCTCGCTGATGCGCAGCGTGTCGTCAAGGTAGCTGACCAGCGCCTCCCTTTGCATAAGGAAACTCCTTCCGAGAAGAGAATTGAGTGAGCGGCGTAGAACGCGTTCCCGGCCGCGCTGATTTTGGTCTGCGCCGTGCAGGGCGCCGGCCGGGTGGAGCAGCCTCCTAGCCCGGACCATCCAGTTCTTTCAGGGCTTGCGGACTGCGGCGAAGAAACTTCCTGGCGCCGCGGGCGAATTTGCGTCGGGGCAGGAGGACGCGGCGCCCACAGGTTTCGCACAAGAGGCCGATGTCCGCGCCCACGCGCACGATCTCCCAGCGGTCGCCCCCGCAAGGATGGGGTTTGCGCATTTGAACTAGATCGCCCGGATAGAGCTTTTCGTTGATGGCAAGCATAGGCGGTTCGCTCCAGGGACTGGGCAGGTGCCGTGCGTGAACGGATGCCGACGGGCCAGCGTCGACGCCGGGACTCAGGGCGCCGCGGCGGCTTCTGGCTCGGTTGCGTCGACCGCGCCGCTCCCACTGCGCAGGATTCCGCCGAGGGCCAGGACAAAGCTCAACAGATAGACCAGCCAGCCGAGAAAGGGAATCCGGCCGAGAACGACGATCAGTAGAGCGCCCAGCAGCAGCAGGAGAAGGGGACTCTGTTGTCCCCCCAGGCGTTCTCCGATCCGCTCTCCCAGCCAGAGGCCTGTCAGCAGGGGGCTGAGGAACCAGACGAGCGCCGAGGCGGCGGCCAGAAAGACAAACATGGCGATGCCAGGGATGGCGCCCCAGAATGTCCAGGTAAAGGCCACAAGGATGATGGTGGCGATTGGGATGAAGATAAGCAGCGCCGCGGCCAGGAGACCGTACAGCCCTGTTTCGACAGGCCTCGATTGAATCGCGGCGGCAGGGCGGACCAGGATGCTGGGTCTGAAGCGCATCAGCAGCCAGCCGAGGATGGCGATGCCGATGGCAATGGCGACGGTCCGGAAAATCCAGCCGAAAAAGGCGCCGACAATGGTGCCGCCGGCGGTCTCGGAACCGGGCGGCGCCTCAAATTGGATGTCGCGGGCAACGCCGGCGGGAAACTGGCGCGGCTCGGGGGCGGAATAGCTGAGCCCGCCGTCGAAGCGGGCGGCGCTGGAGACGATGAACTCTCCGACCTGAATGTCGGTATCGCCCGTGACGGCGCCTGAAAACTCAAGGATCCCCATCGCGCCGCGGAAGTCACCGCCGATTCTACCTGGGACATCGGCGCTGCCGGCGGCGACGTAGGTATCACCGCCAATCCTTCCTGTGACGCTCAACCCCGCGGGAACCGCTTGCGTTCCCATGCCGGTCGGAATGTCGGCCTGCCCGCCCCCTGCGCCGAGAAAGGCGTCATCGGCGACGGAGCCCGATATTTCGAGGCCGCCAGCGACAGCGCGCAGGTCATCCAGGACCATACCGTGAATCTCAACGCCGGCGGCCATCGCCCAGAGATCGCCTTCGACGACGCCGGTCGGACCGATCTCTATGTAGGAGGCGACTGCGATCAGGTCTCCTTGGACGATCCCATCGATATAGATCTCGGAAGCGGCAATATAGAGGTCATCGTCCACGATTTCGCCCTCGGCAAGCCGGAAGGTTTCTTCGCCGGTGAGTTCAGCGGACAGAGCGGCGCTGGACAACGTCACGCTCAGAATGGCCGCGATCGCCGCGACGAGCCAGCGAAGCCGCTTCTTTGGCTGATTCATTTCTCGTCTCCTGGGAGTAACCCGCGCTCGTATCTTTTCCTGACGACTCCACTTCACCATTCCGAGGGTGGGCTGCGTCCACCTTGCAGTCCGGCGAGTGCCAGCCTGATCGTACACCACGCCCTTGACGGTTTCCAAGTTTCGCGTGCGGACAGGAACCTCTAGTGGAGGGAGAAGGCAGGCGCGACAAGCGGGATCGCCGCGCAGCGATCTGCGGAGGCCCGGGGAGAAGAGTTCAGCTATCTTCAGTCGCGCCGCTCATTTCTGCCAGACGACGTTGTGGAACAGATCCGGTTCCTGGTAGGCGTTGGGGGCGGGGAAGGCGCGTGTGTAGTTTTCATAGCGGGACAGCCTGCGGCGGACAGGACGCGGCAGCGCGCGCAGCGTGGAAGGGCCGCCGCTATACTGGCTGGCATGGGCGCGGCTGGCGCGTTCCTTGCGGTCGAGATAGGCGCCCACGTCAATGCGGGCGTGGATCGGGGTCTCCCAGGAGGCGATTTCGACCAGGTCGACGTCCTGGTTGCGGCCGACCTGGCGGGGATTGCGGCCTGTCAACTGCATGAACTTGACGACCCAGCGGAGCATGCGTTTGTCGAAGCAGCTGTAATAGAGTTTCTGGGTCGTGTGGGGAGGCAGGCCGCGGCCGTTGCTGCGGTCCGCGTTGGAGGCGTCGGTCTGCGCGGCGGCATAGAAGGCAGCGGTTACGGCTTCGCAGCAGCGAATGTGATCGGGGTGGCCGTAGCCGCCGTAGGGGTCGTGGGTGACGGCGACCTGCGGTTTCAAACGGCGAAAGTAGCCTGTCAGCTCGGCCACAAGTTGCGGCAGGGGCTGTTGCACCAGGGCCCGGGGATGATCATTGTCGGGCGAGCCGCGCATGCCGCTGTCCCGGTAGGGCAGATTCCAGATGCTGGTGACGCCCAACAGGACGGCGGCGCGGGCAAGCTCCTCGCTGCGCACCTGGGCCAATGTGCGTTCAGTCTGGTTGCGGTGGCTCTCGGTCACGGAGCCGGCATCGCCGTCGGTGGCGATAATGACATGCACCTGCACGCCTTCGGAGGCATAGCGGGCCAGGGTGCCTCCGGGGCCAAAGCTCTCGTCATCGGGATGGGCAAAGACGCCGAGTAGAGTGCGTGATTCGCTCATGTTGAATTGCTCGCTATCTGTGGCCGGTGGTTAACGGACTTCATTCAGTAGAGTATGCCGGCGGCTGCGATTCGGTTCTGCCGCGAAGGAAGTTCCAGATTATACCATGCACCAGTTGCTCGACGGGGGCGCGGTCATCGGTAAGGACGGGGGCGCCTGCGGGTGGATTGGCCGCTCGCACGCGGGAAAGAGCGCGATCACAAGAGGATACGCCGGCGCAACCGGCAACCTCGAGAGCGAAGCGGCGGAACTCGTGCGGCAGCGAGGGGGCAAGAGCCGCGGCATTGGCGGCAAACGCTTCCGGCGTGATGGGCAGATTGGCAGCGACGACGAGCGAGTTGCCCAGGTTATCCGGCGGGCCGGGCTCGTCCACGATCAGAACGGAGGGGAAGACCGCAGCCAGGGTGGCGGCGAGGGCGTCGACGAGCGCAAAGTCGGTGGCGGAACGGCCGACATTGATCATGAGAATTCCCGGCTCGCTCAAATGCCGGCGCGCCAGCTGGAAGAACTCCATGGTCGTGAGGTGGAAGGGAATATAGGGAGGCCGGTAGGCATCGACGAGGATGATCTCGAAGCGTGCGTCTTCGGGTTGGTCCTGCAGCCAGCGGCGTCCATCGGCGGCCACTGCGGTCAGATTGGGTTGGGTCATATCAAAATAGCGCCGGCCGACCTCGATGATCTGGGGATCCAGCTCGACGCCGACGATCTCCACCGGGCCATAGATTCGGGTATACAGACTGGAAGCGGTGCCGGCGGCGAGCCCAATGACGAGGATGCGTTCGTGGGGATCAAGGCCGGCATCGGCGCGAAAGAGGGGGGCGAGCAGGAAGTAGTCCCAAATGCCCTGGCTGAGCAGGCTGTCGGGATGGTAGACGCTGTGGATGCCGACGCCTTCATTGAGCTGAAGATGGCGTTCGCTGCCCCAGGCCCGAACGAGAATGTAGTTGTAGAGAGATTCGTCTTCGTATAGAATTGGGCTGTCTTCCCGGTTGTCCCAGTGGGCGCGCACGCTGCCGGAATCGATGAGAGCCAGGGCCAGTGTTGCCCCGAGCGCCAGGAGCGCGATGCCGTGGCCGCGGCGGCTGCGTCCGTGCAGGAGTGAGGCCAGCAGGGCGACGGCCAGGAGCCAGAGAGCCAGCAGGTAGAAGCTCCAGCGGGTGCCGTAGGATGGTATCAGCCAGAGGACGGGCAGGAAGGTGCCGATGATGCTGCCGCAGGCGCTGATGGCATAGAGTTGTCCGGCTACGCGGCCCGTCTGCCGCAGGTCGGTGACCGCCAGACGCACGGCCCACGGGCTGACCGCCCCCAACAGGATGACGGGCAGGCTGAAGAGAAGGAGGACGACAAGAAGCGTGCCCGCAAGCAGCCCAGGAAGATAGTCGTTCAGCCCAACAGCCGCCAAGCGCAGAATGGGGGGACTGACCGCCGGCGTCAGGGCGACGCCCAGTCCGGCAACGGTCACCAACGTCAACAGCCCGCCCAGGCTGGGGAAGCGGTCGGCCAGTTTTCCGCCCAGCCAGGCCCCCACGGCCAGGTAGGACAGAACGAGGCCGATGAGTGCGGCCCAGACGATCTGGCTGTTTCCGAACCAGGGTTCCAGCAGGCGGGCGGCGCTCAACTCTACGCCCAGAGTGACTGCGCCCGCCGTGAAGACGAGCATGCGAAAGACAAAGGATTGCATAGAGGAGTGACACGGTCCCGATTGCTGCGCTTGCGCCCACGGAAATGCCGTTTCAGTATAGCACATTGGACACGGGCAGCGAGAGAAAATGAAGGGGACGGGAAGGCGGCTGGCGCAGAAGCAGTGTGAGGCGTGCGCGCCGCTGGCACTGGTATCTTGCCGCAGCATTGTGTCATCAAAGGCGCCCGGCATGAACAACGATGCCGGGGGGACAGGGGGAATGCCATGAGTGAAATTGGTCCAATTGTGCTCTTTGGGTCTGGGGAGACCGCGCCGGGGGCCCACCGGATTCATGAGCGGGTGATGCGTCAACTGGATACGCCGGTTTCGGTTGCCATCCTGGAGACGCCGGCCGGTTTTGAGCTGAATTCGCCCGCCGTGGCCGGAAAGGTGGGCGCGTATCTGGAACATCATCTTCGCAACTATTCGCCCCACATTTCGATTGTGCCGGCGCGCAAGCGGGGCACGGAGTTTGATCCGGACGACCCGGATGTGGCGGCGTCGATATTTGACAGCGATTATCTGTTCATGGGGCCGGGCAGCCCTTCCTATACGGTGCGCCAGCTGCGCGACAGCTATGCATGGCACGCGTTGCGG
Source organism: Caldilineaceae bacterium (assembly GCA_022823185.1). Classification (GTDB taxonomy): domain Bacteria; phylum Chloroflexota; class Anaerolineae; order Caldilineales; family Caldilineaceae; genus Bin5. The sequence continues at coordinate 89,729 of JAJDXQ010000024.1, read as the reverse complement.
GCGCGTCACCGGCTGGGCGCGGCGATCTGCTTTTCAAGCGCGACGACTGTGGCGTCGGGCCGCTACACGCTGCCGGTCTATGAGATATACAAGGTGGGCCAGGACCTCCACTGGATCGAGGGACTGGCCTTTTTCAGTGATTTTGGACTGCGGTTGAGCGTGATACCCCATTGGAACAACAATGACGGCGGGGATGAGTTGGATACCAGCCGCTGTTATATGGGGCAGCCGCGTTTTGATGAGCTGCTGGCGCTGTTGCCGCGCGGGATCACGGTTTTGGGCATTGACGAAAACACCGGGGTGGTGATCGAGCCGGCGACGGGAGAATGTGAGCTGGTGGGCCAGGGCAGCGCGACGGTGCTGACCGCGGCGGGCGAGCAGGTGTTTGACAGCGGCGCACGGTTTCCCGCCTCGGCGCTGGGGGACTGGCGGCTGCCGCCGACGCCGCAGGACGGCATCCCGGGGGAGATATGGCAGCGGGCTTGCGCGGCGAGAGACGCGGCGAAGCAGCCGGCTGAGGAGCCGGCGCCGCAGGCGATCTTGGACCTGGCGGAGAAGCGCCAGGCCGCGCGCGCGCAGCGCAACTGGGGCGAAGCCGATTCGCTGCGAGATGAGATTGCTGCGCTTGGGTGGCAGGTGCGCGACACGCCGGACGGGTCGCGTCTGGAGAAGGCGAGCCCGCACTGACCGCAACGGGTGATGGAAACCGCCCGGCTTTGGATACTGCACGAACGGCAGGGGGGACGTGCGATGGAAACGAAAGAACTGACCAGCTTGAATGACCTGATGCAGGCAAAGTATGACGCATACGCGCACCACACGCTCTCGTATCACATCCTGGTCAATAATGAAGGGCAGGACCGTGAACGGAGTTTCGATGTGTGGGCCTCGCAAGATGAAATAGAGGCGTTCGCGAGAGACGGCTACCTGGTTCGGAAGGCTCTGATCGAGGGGGAGCCGTTGGAACGGCTGCGGCGGGCGTTGGACGAGGTGGAAGAGGCAGAGTTCGAGACAGCGGATGGGAGCCGTTTACAGGGAAGGGACTGGATTCCCCGCTATCTTTTTGAGAAACACGCCGGTTTCCATATGCTGATCAAGTTTGAGCCGCTGCTGTCGGTTGCGCGCGCGGTTCTCGGCCCGTTTGTGCGCATTCGCCAGTTGGCGGCGCGCGTCAGCTATCCCGGGCAGGAGGTGCAGTTCACGCGCTGGCATCACCATCAGCCCGGCATGGCGGAGCCGACGCCGCCCTTTTTCGCCTTTCCACACAAGCTGGACTGTCTGATCTACCTGGACGAGTTGAACGACGCCAACGGGCTGCTTGCAGTGGCGCCCGGCACGCACCTGGATGCCGGTGAGGAGTTGCCGCTGGAGGAGCATGGCGCTCTGGCGGGCCAGGAGGAGATTCGGGCCCCGGCGGGCACGTGCGTCATGCTGCACGGCAATTTGTGGCATCGCGCGATGCCGACGGGCGCGGAAGGCAAGAAGCGCCGCGTGCTGATCCTGAGCTACGGGCCGACGTGGATGCGCAGTTCGCCGTTTGGCGAGAAGCCGGAGAACGGGCTGATGGCGAAGGTGATCGAGGAGGCGGACCCGGCGACGCAGGAGCTGTTGGGTGTTGGCGGTTACCAGTAATTGCGGCGCCAGCCGTGAGCAGACGCCCGCCCATTCACCCGGGAGAAATCCCCTGCCAGTCGTTCCTCCTGCCGCATGCAATCACACGATACAGGCTGGCCAGGTCGCTCAACGTCGAGGCGCGGCGGATTCATGGAAGCGCCCGTGCGAGGCGTTCGACCGCGACCGCAGTCATCTGCCGGTTCGTTCGGACATTGGGTCACCGCGGCGGGTGCATGGGCATGACGACATGCAAGAACTCCTCGTCGCCGAGGCCGAGGGGCCGGATGGTGCCGGGGCGGTTGGACTGGGTGGTCTCGAGGACGACCTGTTCCTCGTCGATCTGGCTTAGCACCGCGATCAGATAGCGGACGTCGAAGTCGATCTCCAGATCGTCTCCTTCCACCATTGCATCCAGCTCGTTCTTGCTGTTCCCCATCTCCGCGCTGCTGGCGGTGAGGTGGAGGTTGCCGACGCCGCTGTCGCCGTTGGGCTCGATCTTGAGGCGGACGATGTTGGCGTTGTCGCGGGCGAAGAGCTGGGCCACGCGCACCGCCTGGAGGAAGGCATCGGTGCCGACTACAGTGCGGGTGTTGTGGTTTTTGGGGATGATGGCCCGGTAGTCGGGGAAGCGGTCTGCGATCAACTGGCTGACCAGATCGACCTGGTGAAAGGCCCCGCGAGTCTCGGCGCCCTTACCCCAGACGCGGAAGAGAATCTGGTTGCGGGCCTGGGTCACGGTGACCTGGACGGGGCGTTCTTCGTCGGCGTCGCCGATGATGCGGCCCAGCTCGCCGAGATGGCGGGCGGGCACGACGACGGACAGATCGTCGGTGAAGGCCTCCTCGACTTCGATGCTGCGCACGCTGAGCCGGTAACCGTCGGTGGCGGCCAGTGAGAGGCGCTCTTTGGAGAAGGTTACCTCGACACCGGTGAGGGTCGGCCGGCTTTCGTCGGTGGCCGCGGCGAAGACGACCTGGTCGATCATTTTGGTCAGGCCGCCGGTTTCAAGGGCGATCGTGCGTCCTTCGAGCGTTTCCGCGGTCTCTTCGGGCCCGTCGCCGTCGTCAACGGTGGGAATGACGGGGAACTCCTGCGCGTCGATGCCTTTAATGTTGACGTCAAAGTTGGCGCAGCGAAGATGGAGGGTCTGTGTGCGGACGGAAAGCTCCATCTCGATCTTGTCGGGCGGAAGGCTGTTGACGAACTCGGTCAGCAGGCGGGCGGGCACTGTGATGGCGCCTTCATCCTCGACGCGCGCGCCGATCCAGCAGTTTACGCCGATCTCCAGATTGGTGGCAGCCAGCCGCAGCTGATCATCCTTGGCCTCGACCAGGATATTGCCGAGCACCGGCAGTGTACTGCGGGACGATACCGCGCGCCCGACGATTGACAGACCCTTCGACAGGTTCTCCTGAAAGCAGCTTACGCGCACTTTTGCCTCCCGTCCTCCAGGAAATTGTTCCGATTATGAAGTATTTTCCGTTGCTTCGCGTTCGAGTCGCGCAGCGGTGGGGCATTGATCAAATATAGCATAGCGAATATGGCAGGCCAAACTATGGGTCCATGGATCAGGCGGTCGCGGCGGCCGCAGCAGCGATGGGTTTGCGGAGACGGAAGACCAGCCAGAGAGGCAGCAGCGCGGCGACTGTGAGCGCCAGCTCGGTGAGGAGCAAACCGGTGAACTGGAGCATCGCGACTGCGATCGCGTTGAAACCGATATGGAGGATCATTGCAGCCAGCAGGAGCCGCCTGTCGCGGCGCAGCAGGCCCAGCAGTACGAGCAGCGTTGCGCCGGCATGCAAGACCATTGCGGGGACCCGTTCCCACGCGCCCAGAAGAGGCTCCCACCAGCGCAACGCACTGAGGGCGTCCAGCTGGGTTTGGACGGCCGCGGCCTGTTCCGGAGGGAGCTGCTCCAGCTGGGCCAGCACGGTGGGCGCGGTCTGTGACAAGACCAGCGCGGAGATAACGCTGCCGCCAACGAACAGGAGCGCCTCGATGCCGCCGTGGCCGATGCCGAACATTACGCCTTCGCGCCAGGCGCGAATATTCCTGGCAAATCGGCCGATCATAAGCCAGCGCGCGCCCTCTTCAAACAGTCCGGAAGTAAAGACAAGGAGGGTGCTGTTGATCCAGGCCAGAAGGGCGGGGTCCCAGGAGCGGGCGTAGGGATTGAGGAGCAGCGAGAGGCCCTGGAGAATCGAAAGGCGTACCGCTTGCGCGAGCGCGAATGTGACTGCGCCGAAAATCAGGCTGCTCCAGAGTGCGGCGCAGCGCCGCCGCCAGAGAATTGCCGCGACAAGGGGAAGGCCGATCACCAGCGCCAACTCTACGACGAGCATTGCGAGAACGATGGGACTGTCGATCAAGAGTGCGTCTCCTTGGGTGTTTCCCCTCTTTGCCGCGCCGCCTACGGCGCATCTGGCAGACAGCGGCCCTGTCCGGCGGCAGGATTGCGTGCCGCCGGCAAGCGCTAATCTTAGTACAGAACACTGTGAAGAGAATACCTGAAAGGACGGTGGAAGTGACGAAACTGCGGGGGGAAGGACAGGGGGCACTGTCTCGCGGATACCGGTTGAGAGGAATGGGGAATGCCGTGTTTGGCTTGCGGGCAGGTTGGGTGAAGGAAACCGGCCGGGTTTGGCGCGGGCCTATCTGATTCTCTATAATGGAGGCGTGCGCAGCCGCGCCGGTTTTTGCGGCAGTGGGGCGCGCAGAGGGAGGCCCCAGCAGGTTTTCGATTCAGCCGCTGTGAGGGACGATAGACCTGGATGGTGCGGCGGGCAGGCCTCCGCCAGCATCTGTTCCGTAACGATTTCAGCCACATCGTGTTATAGACTATGAATGGAAACGCTCTGAGCGAAGCGGAAAAGAGCGCCAACGGGAGCCGGCCCCGCGGGACTGGAGCTGAGCCGCAAGAGGACGAACGGGCCATCGAATCGGCCCTGGTGGCGAAGGCGAAGAAGGATGCGCAGGCGTTCGGCGAGTTGTACGAGCGCTATATCGATCGCATCTACGCATACGTCTACAGCCGTGTTCAGAACGTTCAGGACGCTGAGGACCTGACCGCCCGCATCTTTTACCGGGCGCTGGACCGGCTGGATCGGTACGAGGACAGGGGATTGCCCTTTGGTGCGTGGCTGTTTCGCATAGCACACAATCTGGTCGCCAACTGGCACCGTGACCAGAGCCGGCGTAGTTTCGTTCCGATCGACGGGCTGGTCTTTCCGTCGGAGAGGCGGGATGAGCCGGAGGCGGCCGCGGAGCGGCGGGAGGGCGAAGACGCGCTGTGGGCAGCGATTGAACGTCTGCCGGAGGAGCGGCGCCGGCTCTTGTTCCACAAGTTCGGTGATCAACTGACCAACATCGAGATCGGCGAGCTGATGCAGAAGAGCGAAGGCGCGATCAAGTCGTTATATTTCCGTACGCTGGCGGCGCTGCGCAAGGATCTGGGCGAACAGTTCGACGGCGAAGAGGCACAGACCGCTGTCGAACGGGAGGCAAAATAGATCGAAATGGTCACTGTCAAGAGTCATGTTCTGGTCTGGTGGCAGCAGGCAGGAAGCGTGTTCGCTGCCGCCACAGGGCTATACAGATACACGGTGGATGCGTTTGGGAGAATGGTCGGCGTCTTCCGCGGAAAGGCGCCGAGAACGGTTACGGATGGTGAAGAGGAGTCCGTCGAGATGACGCGGGAAGAAGAGGAGCAGTACGCGCGGATTGCGACATCTCTGGGCCGACTTTTCCCCTTTGTGCGGCCGTCCCCCGAATTTCGGGCGCAGTTAAAGGAGGCGCTGCTGGCGGAGCACCGGCAACGGCTCGCGTACCGGGCCGCGGCGCCGGCGCCGCAGGAGGGCGGCATCTCCTGGCGCTGGTCTCTGGCCGCGACGGTGCCCCTGTTGATCGGCGTGCTGGCCACGATTTTGTGGCGGCGCAGCCACCGTTCGGATGACCAGCTCATTTCACCGATTGGGGGGCGATAGGGCCGCCTCCCTACCGCAACAGCATAGATTGCGAGGCAATGCCTCCCGGCTCCTGCGCGGGCCGGGAGTTTTTTTGTCCGGTTACTTTTTCTTCTGGCGGCCGCTGGTGACGCTCTGCACACGCGCCAGTTTGCCGGCCGCGTTCCGGCCAGACCGCGGGCTCCTTTTGGCGGCAGGCGGTGTGGGCTTTGCCGCCGGTTCTTCAAGCAGGCTCCCTTGCACGGACTGATTGACTGCGGCGTCGGCAGCGCGGGCGCTATTGGGCTGGGCGTTGTTGCCGGCGCGCTTCGTCTTCGCCGCGCTGCGAGACCTTGACGGACGCTTGGAGGCGGGCCCGGACGCCCTGGTTTCGGCAGGTTTTCGGCTCGAGGCCGACGCGCTGTCGGAGCGGGATTTGCGACGGGATTTTGTGCCGCTGTCGACGACTTCGCCGTTGGCGGGTTCGGCCGGGGCCGATTGCTGAGTGGGCCGTTTTCTGGTGGTGGATTTGCGATTTCCGGGGGCTTCGCTGGCGAGCTTGCGCGAATTGGACTGGGCAGGCGTTTTGCCGGACTTTGCCGTCGCGGCGGGGCGATCCTTCTTTGCATGCCTCTTCTCCGGGCGCGCCTCCGCACTCTTCGCCGACGCGGCCTTCGCGGCGCGCCCCGTGCCGTTCGGCTGGGAGGCGGAGAGAGGGGGCGGGCCGCCCATCGCCGCAACGACCGGTGAGACCGCCTGCACCGCCGCCACTGTGTCGCTGCGGGCCAACTCCACTTTGCGCGAGCCCAATGCGCTGCGTCCGCTGGACGGGATTTCGTCGAGTTCGAGCGGTTTTGCCACGCCCTTTTGGGTGACGAAGGCCGCGAAGTCATGTTCGGGCGTCAAGGCGGCTGCCCCGACCAGGTCGCCGGTGCGGTCGTCGAGCTTGTGGGCGATGATCCCGCCGCCGCCTCGCCCCTGTGAGCTGAACTCTTCCATGCGCGTGCGTTTGACGTAGCCGGCAGAGGTCACGGTAAGCAGATCACCGTTGGGGGCGGCCGGGAGCGCGGCGATCACTTCATCGCCGCGTTTGAGGTTAATGCCGGCGACGCCGCGCGCGGCCGGCCCCATGGCCCGCACCATTTCCTCGGCGAAGCGAATCGAGCGGCCTTTGCGGGTGACGAGGAGGACCTCGGCGTTGCCGGGCGTCATGAAGGCGCAGGCCAACCTGTCTTTGGCATTCACGCTGATGACGTCGAGGGGAGCCGCTGCGGCCTGGAGGAAGTCGGCGAGGGCGATGCGTTTGACGGCGCCCTGGCGGGTGACCAGAAACAGAAAGCCCTCGGTTGCGGACTGGGGTAGAGCCAGCATGGCGGCGATCGTATCCCGGCGGCTGAAATCGGTCAGGGCGGCCAGATTTGTGCGCCCCTCTTGCGGGAGCTCGTGGACCCCGATGTGGTGGCAGCGCCCGTTTGCGGCGAAGAAGAAGAGATGGTCGCGGGTGTTGGCGGTGAGCAGGGCAGTGGCCGCGTTTTGCGCTGCCTGGCGCAGGCTGGCGCGGGTGATTCCGGCGAAGTCCTGGCGCCGGAGGGCGCCCTTGGCGCCCAGGCCTACCCAGACGCGACGGTCGGGAAGCAGATCGGCGGCGGTAAGCGTGCCCTGGGCGCGTTCGACGATCTGGGTGCGGCGGCGATCGGCGTGCTGCTGGCGCAAAGCAAGCAGTTCTTCGCGGATGACGCCGAGGATTTTGCCGGCGTCGGCCAGCAGATCTTCGAGGTAAGCGATGCGTTGCCGCAGCTCCTTATGTTCATCCTGGAGCTGCCTGCGCTCAAGAGCGGTCAGGCGTCTCAGGGGCATATCCAGAATCGCCTGCGCCTGCGCTTCGGTGAAGCCGAAGGCGCGCATCAGGTTGGTGCGGGCGGTATCGACACGCTGGCTGCGGCGGATGGTCTGGATCACCTGGTCCAGGATGTCGAGTGCCTTGAGAAGCCCTTCAACGATGTGTGATCTCGCCTTTGCCCTGGCCAGGTCGAACTGTGAGCGGCGACGGATAATCTCCTGGCGGTGCTCGATAAAAAGGCGCAGAAGGCGCTTGAGGTTCAGGGTGACGGGCTCGCCGTTGACGAGGGCGAGGAGAGACATGCCGAAGGTCTGTTGCATCGGCGTCAGGCGGAGCAGGCGGGCGAGGGCCGTATCCGGGTCGACGTTGCGGGTCAGCTCGATGACGATGCGCATGCCGGTCCGGTCGCTTTCGTCGCGGAGGTCGGTGATGCCATCGATCTTGCCGTCCCGCACGAGGAGCGCGATGCGCTCGAGCAGGTTGGTCTTGTTGGTCTGGTAGGGCAGGTCGGTCACGACGATCCGACTGCGGTTGCGGCTCATCTCTTCAAAGTGGGCTTTGGCCTGCATGATCAGCCGGGCCCTGCCGGTGGCGTAGCCCTGGGAGATTGCGTCGGTTTCCTCATCGCCTCTGGCGGCGCGGCGGTAACGAAAGAGGATGCCGCCGGTGGGGAAGTCCGGCCCCTTAATGAACCGCAGGAGGTCATCAATGCCGACGTCGTCAATCCTGTCGAAATGATCGATCAGGTAGACGGTGGCGTCGACGACTTCGGCCAGATTGTGGGGTGGAATATTGGTGGCCATGCCCACGGCGATGCCATTGGCCCCGTTGATGAGAAGGTTGGGCAGTGCGGCCGGCAGAATGCCCGGCTCCTTGAGCGTGGTGTCGAAGTTGTCGATCCAGTCGATGGTATCCTTCTGGATATCGTCCAGCATGAGGTCGCTGATGGCAGCGAGGCGCGCCTCGGTATAGCGCATGGCCGCGGCGTTATCGCCGTCAATGGAGCCGAAGTTGCCCTGGCCGTCGACCAGGGGGTAGCGGAGGCTGAACTCCTGCGCCATGCGCACCATGGCGTCGTAGACGGAGGAATCGTTGTGGGGATGGTACTTGCCCAGCACTTCGCCGACGATACGGGCGCTCTTCTTGTAGGGCTTGTTGTTGGTGAGGCCCATATCGTGCATGGCGTAGAGGATGCGCCGGTGCACTGGCTTGAGGCCGTCGCGCACGTCCGGCAGGGCGCGGGCGACGATGACGCTCATGGCATAGTCGAGATATGAGGCGTGCATCTCGGTGGTGATGTCGATCTCGCGGACGTTTCCTATCATTTTTCTCGTTTATTGGGTATTCAGCGCGTCAATGATCGTGTCAGGCGCGGCGGCGATGCGGGCCATGGCGGATGCGGCGCCGGTTCTCTGTCACCGCCCAACTCCTGTATGCTCGCCCCCAACTAAAAATGTTCCCACAGTGCGAAAATCCCGTCAAGATAGATGGTTTGGGGACCCAGTCACTGAGAAGGGCGTTTTCGAACTGCAATCCCTTGCGTGTCACCTGCCTCGCAGCGTTCCCCGAGACTTTACACCCTCTCCAGCTTCAGCGCGTTGCGCAGCTCGATGACCTGGTCGCGGAGGGAGGCGGCGCGCTCGAACTCAAGCTGCTGGGCGGCTTCGTGCATCTCCTCTTCGAGGTTGGCGATCCGTTTGACCAGTTCATCCGGCGAGAGGGCTGAAAGATCGCGCGTCGCAGTTGTTTCGCCTTCGTCAACGCTGTAGTCTGCCTGCTCCTCGGCAAGGACCTTCATACGGTCGGTCAGGTCGCGGATCCCCTTGACGATGCTGCGAGGCTCGATGCCGTGGGCCAGGTTGTGCGCTTCCTGGATCTGGCGGCGGCGATTGGTCTCGCGCATTGCGTTGTCCATGGCTTCGGTCATTCTGTCGGCGTAGAGGATGGCGCGGCCCTCAATATGGCGGGCGGCCCGGCCGATTGTCTGGATCAGCGATGATTCGCTGCGCAGGAAGCCCTGCTTGTCGGCGTCCAGAATTGCGACCAGCGTGACTTCGGGCAGGTCCAGTCCTTCGCGCAGCAGGTTGATGCCGACGACCACGTCGTAGACGCCGAGGCGCAGGTCCCGCAGGATTTCGACCCGTTCCAGCGTGTCGATTTCGCTGTGGAGGTACTGAACTTTCACGCCCAGGTCGGCGAGGTATTCGGCCAGGTCTTCAGCCATCCGTTTGGTGAGCGTGGTGATGAGGGCCCTTTGCCCGACGGCGACGCGGCGATGCACTTCGTGGAGCAGATCTTCGATCTGCCCTTCGGTGGGCCGCACCTCGACGATGGGATCCAGGAGGCCGGTCGGGCGAATGAGCTGTTCCACGACCTGGTCGGCGCTGCGGAATTCGTACTCGCCCGGGGTGGCGCTGACGTAGATCGCCTGTTTCGCGACTTCGGCAAACTCATCGAAGGTAAGCGGGCGGTTGTCCAAAGCGCTTGGCAGGCGGAAGCCGTGATCAACCAGAACTTCCTTGCGTGAGCGGTCGCCGGCGTACATGCCCCGGATCTGGGGGATGGTCATGTGGCTTTCGTCGATAATCACCAGCCAGTCGGCCGGGAAATAGTCGAGCAGGGTCCACGGACGGCTTCCGGGAGGACGGCGCGCCAGGTGCCGGCTGTAGTTTTCGACACCGTTGCAGTAGCCGATCTCTTGCAGCATCTCGATGTCGTAGCGGGTACGCTGGCCGATGCGCTGGGCTTCCAGCAGTTTGCCCTGGCTCTCCAGGTGAGCAACCTGATGTTTGAGCTCCTCTTCGATGTCGACGATGGCTTCCCGGACCTGCTCCTGATGCGTAATGAAGTGCTTGGCCGGGAAGATCTCAACTTCGGGGAATTCGTCCAGGATCTCGCCGGTGAGCGTGTCGATTTCGCTGATTCGTTCGATCTCATCACCCCAGAAGCTGACGCGTAACGCGTTGTCGCTGTAGGCCGGTTGGACCTCGAGGACATCGCCCCGCACGCGGAATTTCGCCCGCTGCAGCGCCGTGTCGTTGCGCTCGTAAAAGATGTCGACGAGGTGGCGCAAAACCTGGTTGCGGCGCACCATTTCGCCAACGGTCAACTTCAAGGCAACCTGACCGTAGTCCTGGGGACTGCCCAGGCCGTAGATACAGGAGACGGAGGCGATGATGACGACATCGCGACGGCTGAAAAGGGCGCTGGTCGCAGCCAGCCGGAGGCGCTCGATCTCCTCGTTGACCTGGGCATCTTTTTCGATGTAGGTATCGCTGCGGGGGATATAGGCTTCCGGCTGGTAGTAATCGTAGTAGGAGACGAAGTATTCGACCATATTGTTGGGGAGAAACTCGCGAAACTCGCTGTAGAGCTGCGCGGCCAGCGTCTTGTTGTGGGCGATGACCAGGGTCGGCTTCTGGATCTTTTCAACGACCTTGGCCATGGTGTAGGTCTTGCCGCTGCCGGTAACGCCGAGGAGAACCTGGTGCTCCATTCCCTCTTGAACGCCGGCGGCAAGACTGGCAAGAGCCTGGGGCTGATCGCCCATTGGCTGGAAGTCGCTGATTACCTGAAATTGGGGCATTTCGGGCTCCCTTGAGGTGATACACAGGCAGTTCGCAGAGCAGCCTGGCCGTCTTGCCGGGGGGAGGAGAGACAGCTGGCGCAGCCCTCGCGCCCCCGGTTACGGGCCGTAGGCATGGTTCCGGCATGTAAGGGCACTGATGTCATGGGGACTTCACATGTGTGATGCCGGTCGGGCAACAGGCTGCAGGTGATCGCGGGACGATTACAGTTCAGCAGAGGGAACTTTTTCTGAACCGAACTTTTGTTCGTGTCCGCGTGTTATTATACCTGCTTTGGCCAAATCTGTCCAACACTTCGATCACGGGGAAGGGCGGGAGAGCGGCGCAAGAACCGCAGGTGAACGGCAAAAAGGCGGTGGGGAGATGACAGGAAATGTCATTCCGACAGACGCTCTGATCGTGTATAATCGGATCCTATGAGATTTCTGCATTGCCTGCGGCGAAGCGATCGAATGACTAACTGGCGGAGCGGCGCCGCCCGTCTGCGCGCCGTTGCACTGGCCCTGGCGCTGCTGGCAGCGGGCGTGGCGGGCCTCAACTTTGGCGGCGGAATAACGGGCGTGAACTACGCTGCCGCGCAGGGGGAGGCGACGGGCACGGCGACCCGTACGGCCCAGGAGCTGCTGGAGTCGATTCGCGCCACGGCGACGGCCGGCGCGCGGCTGACTCTGACTGCGGAGGCGGAGGCCACCAGCCTGGCGCTTACGCCCTCCGTCACGCCGACGCCCGTCCCCACGCAAACGCCGACGCTGACTGCTACGCCCACGCCCTCATCGACGCCAACGCCTGGCCCGGATGAAATCCTGGAGGCCCGGATTGACAGCCTGATCGCCGGGATGAGCGTTGCCGATCGCGTCGGCCAGCTGTTTGTCGTTACCTTTCAGGGCAATGACATCGGGCCGCGAAGCGACGTAGCCGAGCTGATAGAGGAGTACCGGGTTGGCGGCGTGGTGATCAGCCCCCAAAATCGCAATTTCAGCAATTACAGCGGTACGACCCCGGAGGACGTAGCGCGCCTCACGAATCAGTTGCAGGCGCTGGCTTATGGAATCTATCTGGCCCCGACGGAGGCTCTGAACGTGAAAGGGGGCGGGCCAGCCATCCCTGGCATTTTGCAATCTGGCCTGGAACAGAGAACGCCGTTGGAGATTCCGTTGTTGATCGGCGTGGATCAGGGGGGAGACGGTCTGCCGGCGACGGCCCTGCGTTCCGGTTTCACCGCCATTCCCCCTCAGATGGCGTTGGGGGCGACTTGGAATCCTGGTCTGGTCGAGGAGGTCGGCGCCGTTCATGGCCGCGAGATGCGCAGCGTGGGCGTAAATCTGCTGCTGGGGCCGGCGCTGGACGTGATCGAACAGCCGCGGCCGGATCTGGTGACCGGATTGGGACTGCACACGTTTGGCGGGGAACCGTTCTGGGTCGGGCGAATGGGGCAGGCCTATGTTACGGGAATACACCGGGGCAGCGCCGGTCGCGTCGCCACCGTGGCCGGACATTTCCCCGGCCTGGGCGGTACGGACCGCCGGCCGGATGAGGAGATCGCCACAATACAGAAGAGCTTGCAGGAGTTGCAGCGAGTTGAACTGCCGCCTTTTGCCGCGGTGACGGAGCGGCCTTCCTCAATTCTGCGGTTAGATGGGTCGTCGGCCGCGACCGAAGCGCTGATGTCCGGTCACATTCGATTCAGCAGCTTTCAAGGCAGCCGGGAACGCACGCCGCCCATCAGCCTGGCGCAGGAGTTGGGCATTCTCCTGGAATTGGGGGAATTTGCGCCCTGGCGCGAGCAGGGCGGCATTTTGATGAGCGATGCGTTGGGCGTGATGGCGGTACGACGCTACTATGACCCGCAGATGCAGGAGTTCCCGCGGCGGCGCATTGCGCTGGATGCCTTTACGGCCGGCAACGACCTCCTCTATCTGGCGGATTTCTCCCTGACGGACAGCTGGCTGGATGAGAGGGCCAATATCAAAGAGACGATCATCTTTTTCCGCGAGCGATATACAAACGATGCCGAGTTCGCGGCGCGGGTGGATGCCTCGTTACGACGGATTTTGCGCTTGAAGCTGCGGCTTTTCGGTTCGGTGGATACGTTCGAGGGGACGGCCACCGATCTGCCGGCCCCTAACGAACCGCTGGAGATCGATATTGCAGATGTGGTGGTGGGGCCGGAAGACCTGGAGGATGTGTTCAGCCCCGAACATCAGCGACAAGCGCAGGTACTGCTTGACCAGGTGGCCAGCGAGGCGCTGACGATCTTTTTCCCCGACTCGCCGGGACTGGCCGATCCTTTGCCTGCGCCGCCGGGGGAAGACGAGCGTATTCTGATCTTCACGGACAGCCGCCTTCTGCATGAGTGCGACGGCTGTCTGGCCGAGCCGGTCGTAGAGCCGACCGCGCTGGAAGAGATAATGTTGAGGCTTTACGGGCCGGATGCGACCAACCAGTTGCGCAGGGAGCGGATTCGCAGCCGCACGTTCGCCGAGTTGAATTCTCTGCTGAACGGCACGGCCAATGCTGCGGTGGCCGAGGCATTGGAGGAGGAGATTGTCAACGCCAATTGGCTGATTTTCGCCATGCTGGACGTAGACGTTGCCAACTACGACAGCAGCGACGCGGTCAAGCGGTTTCTGCGTCAGCGGAGCGACCGGCTGCCGGGGAGCAAGCTGGTGGTGCTGGCCCTTAACGAACCCTACTATTTTGATTCGACCGAGATCGGCAAGATGACCGCATTCCTGGGCGTCTATTCCAAGACGCAACCGTTCCTGGAGGCGGCGGTCCGGGCACTTTTCCGGGCGCAAACCGTGACCGGCGCGCCGCCGGTCAGTGTTCCGGGCACCCGTTTCAGCAATCTGGTGGAGCGGCTGGAACCGGACCCGAACCAGCGCATCGGTCTTGCTCTTCTGAACGAGGAGCTTGTCATTCAGGAAGCGGAAGGGGACGAGGTGGTCGTGATCCAGACCGATCTGTCCATTGGGGACAGCCTGGAGCTGCAGGCCGGTCCGATTCTGGATCGCAATGGGAACGCGGTGCCTGACGGCACCCCTGTCAACTTCCGCCTGATTTATGAGGGTGAAGAGCTTGCCATCCAGTCAAGCCCGGTGGCGACGCGCGGGGGACTCGCCCGCAAGTCAGTGCTTCTGGAGAGAACGGGTGCCCTGCTGATCGCGGTGAACAGCGTCGAAGCAACATCCAGCACAGAGATTCGGGTCCGCATTGCAGACCCGAATGTTGCAACCGACAGGACTCAGATTGTGGTGACGAACCCGGAGCGGGTGATCACACCGCCGGCGCCGCAAGCGGGACCGGTGACGGATGCGCCCACGCCGGCAGCCGTCCCGACATCGAGCGGCGGCGATCCCTTGGAGACGGTGGAGGTCGACATCGCATCGTTGACGATTGCCATCGTCACACAGCTGGTTGTGCTGGCTCTGCTGCTGGCGGCGCTGGTGCAGGTGATGCCGCGTCAGTTGCTGGTGCAGCGTTTGCTGTGGGCGATGCTGGCGGGCTGGGGCGCATACATCCTGTACGGTGTCGATGCTCTCCCCGGCGGCGCATGGGTCCAGGTCAATCTCGCTCCATGGGACAGCGTTCCGATCGTGGTGATCGGGATGTTGATTCCGCTGCTCTGGTTGCAGATTCGGGCGGAGTAGGGATGCAAAAGCAGGGCGAAGCGGCGCGGCCGCTTTCTTAACTTGCTGGCGGCTGCTTCTCCTCAAGCGGCAAACCCGGAACGAACACCTACAGGTCCGGGAGGTCTGCTTCCATTCGGCTGTACGGGCAGATCTTCCTGGCGGCGGAACTGGTTCATGTAAAGTTCGTAGTAGAATCCCTGCTGGGCCAACAGAGATTCGTGCGTGCCCCGTTCGATAATTTCTCCATCTCGCAAAACCAAGACCTGGTCGGCGTTGCGGATCGTGCTGAGGCGATGGGCGATCACGAAGCTGGTGCGGCCGATGAGCAGGTCGTTGAGGGCCGCCTGGATCTTCTGTTCGGTGCGCGTGTCGACACTGCTGGTGGCCTCGTCGAGGATGAGGATACGGGGGTCGGCCAGCGCGGCGCGGGCGATGGCCAGCAGCTGGCGCTGCCCCTGGCTGAGACCGGAGCCGCGTTCGCCCAGAACGGTTTCGTAGCCTTCGGGCAGCCGTTCGATAAAGTCGTGCGCCTGGGCCAGCTTGGCCGCGGCGATGACCTCTTCGTCGGAGGCGTCGGCCCGGCTGAAGCGGATATTGTCCATCACCGAACTGCTGAAGAGGTAGGTATCCTGCAGGACGATGCCGATCTGTTCGCGCAGGCTGTAGAGCTGTACGTCGCGCACGTCAACGCCATCGATGCGGACGGAGCCGCCGGTCACATCCCAGAAGCGGGGCAGCAGATTGATGATGGTTGTTTTGCCGGCGCCGGTCGGCCCGACGATGGCGACGGTTTCGCCCGGCCGAGCGGTCAGGTTGATCTTTTTGAGGACGGGTTCGCCGGGCACATATTCCGCCTCCACGTTGTCGAGGGTGACGGTTCCCCTGATCGCGTGCATCGGCGGGGAGCCGAACTTCTCCTGTACGTCCGGGACTTCGTCCATCAGCTCAAAGATGCGTTCCACGCCGGCGATGGCGCTCTGGATGTTTGTCCACATGACGCTGATCTGGGAAATTGGCATGTTGAACCGCTGGGCATAGCCCAGGAAAGTTACGATGAGGCCGAGCGAGATGGCCGATCCGGCCAATGTCTGGCCGCGGAGCAGCAGCACACCGCCGACGCCGACGACGACGGCGATGCCGAGAAAGCCGAGGGCTTCCAGCGCCGGCGCCAGGGCGGAAGTGTAGGCGACGGCTTTTACATTGGCGTCGCGGTTGAGGGCATTGCTTTGCCGAAACTGTTCGATATTGGTCTCCTCGCGGCTGAATGCCTGGACTTCGCGAACGCCGGAGATACCCTCTTCCAGTTCAGCGTTGACATCGCCGATGCTCTGGCGCGTGACGCGAAAAGCTTTGCGCGCCTGGTTGCTGAACCACACGGTTGCCAGGACCATGAGCGGCACGACGCTGAGGCTGATGAGCGCATAGGCCCAGTTGAGGACGAGCATCTGCCAGATGATCCAGAGAATCAGGAGGGCGCTGCTCAGCACCTGCACGAGCGCGAAGCTGACCACCTGTTGGATGGTGTCGGAATCGTTGGTGATACGACTCATCAGGTCGCCGGTCTCGTTGCGGGAATAGAAGCCGAGAGAGAGGCGGTGAAGATGGCTGAACAGGCGCACGCGCAGGACGCGCAGGACGTTGTGGCCGGTCCAACTCATGCTGAAGAACATCAGGCCGCCGGTGACTGATCCGATCAGATAGTATCCGGTAATGACAAGGGTAATGTTGAGCAGGCCGCGCAGCAGGTCCGCGCGGACAGGTTGCCCCAAGGCGACCTCAGGGGCCCACCAGCAGTTGGCCTGGCTGTCGGATTCCGTCTGCAGATCGTTGGAGGCGGGCAACTGGAGCCCTCTGCCGGAATCACCGTCGCTGCCGAACGCGGCCGGGGCCAGGAAGCAGTCCACCGCCTGTCCGATCAGGATGGGACCAATCACCTGGGTGTAGGCGTTGACAGCCATGAGGAGGGTGACAAGGATCAGGCCAAACCAGTAGGGCCGAAAATATCTGCTGAAGCGGGACAGGGTGGCGCCGACGCTCTTGGGCTTCAGCGTTTCCTGTCGCAACATGCGGTCACCGAACATCGGTTACGCTCCTGGGGAAAATGATGCAAAAAAGGTCAGTGCCGCCGGCGCGTTACGCTTGCGCGGTCAGCGGCTCTTGCTGCTCGATCGCGGCGTCTTCCACGAGCTGGCTGTGGTAGATTTCGGTGTAGATCTCGCTGGTGCGCATCAGGTCTTCGTGGTTGCCCCGATCGACAATACGGCCTCCGTCCAGAATAAGGATCCGGTCGGCGTTTACGACGGTGCTGATGCGCTGGGCGATGACGAAGCTGGTGCGGCCGAGCATGAGCCGGTCGAGCGCGTTTTGGATGAGCACCTCGGTGGCGACATCCACGCTGCTGGTGGAATCGTCGAGGATGAGGATGCGCGGGTCGGTGAGGAGGGCGCGGGCGATGGCGACGCGTTGTTTCTGGCCGCCGGAAAGGGTCGTGCCGCGTTCGCCCACTGCCGTTTGGTAGCCGTCGGGGAAGCTGACGATAAAGTCGTGGGCCGCGGCGGCCATGGCGGCGGCCTCCACTTCGTCATCGGTGGCGTCCGGGCGGCCGAAGGCGATGTTGTCGCGAATCGAGCCGGTAAACAGGTTGGTTTCTTGCAGGACGATTCCGATCTGCCGTCTCAGGCTGTCCATCGTTACATCGCGTACATCCCAGTCGTCGAGCAGGACGTTCCCGTCGCTGACATCGTAGAACCGGGGGATCAGATTGATGATCGTGGTCTTGCCGCTGCCGGTTCCTCCCAGGAGGGCGACTGTCTCGCCGGGTTGCGCTTCGAATGTGATGTCCTGGAGAACGGGATCGGTGCTGTTGAAGTAGCGGAAGGTAACGTCATCGAAGCGCACGCGACCGTGGACCTGGGGCAGCTGCTGTGCGCCGGGCTTGTCTGTGACCTCGTTTTCGGCGTTGAGGATTTCGAAGATGCGTTTGGCGCTGGCGCTGGCCTGGCTCATCTGGGCGACGATGAAGCCGAGCTGGCCGACAGGGAAAAAGACATAAATCAAGTAGAGGCTGAACTTCTGCCATTCGCCCAGTGTCAGGGTATCAAAGAGAATCTGGCGGCCGCCGAAGTAGACGACGGCGGCCTGCCCGAGGTTGGAGATCAGGAAGATAAAGGGGAAGAGGAAGCTGAAAATCTTAGAGACCCGGATATGCTGATCCATGAGGCGCTGGGCCGAGTTGTCGAACCTGTCCTGTTCCTCTCGCTCGCGCACGAATGCCTTGACGACGCGTATGCCTGCCAGGTTTTCCTGAAGGATCTCATTGAGCGTTGACAATCTGCGTTGGATTTCGCCGAACAGGGACTGTGCGACGGAGCCGAAGACCATGAAGAGGATCAGGGCCACGGGCAGCACCGGCAGAATGATGAGAGTCAGCGAAAGGTTGGTAAAGGCCAGCACTGCCAGCGAACCGATGAGAAGGACGATCGATTGCACGGCCAGCAACATGCCCTGGCCGATGAACATTCTCAGTTTTTCAACGTCGTCGGTGGCGCGAATCATCAACTGACCGGTCCGGTTGCGGTCGTGGTAGCTGAAAGAGAGCCGCTGAATCTTTTCGAACAGTTCATTGCGAAAATCGAAGGCCAGGTCCTGGCTTACTTTCTGGGCCAGGAATGCCTGCGAGAAGGCGAAGAGCCCGCGCGCCACGGAGAAAACGACGATAAAGACCATGGCCCAGTAGATTGGCCCTTCGGTGTTTACGGCCCGTTCGGTCAACTGTTCCACCGAGAGGGGAAGCTGTTCGAGCGCGGCGGTCCGCTCGGCCTCGGGCAGGGCGAGAATCTGACGAGCGAACACGCTGTTGGTCACCGCGTCCAGGACGTTTTGCACCAGCTGAGGGACGACAAGCTGCGCGCCGATGCTTATGAACAGGGAGGCATAGGCCAGCGTTGTGATGAGCCTGTAGCGGCCCAGGTAGCGGATGGAGAGACCCAGATCTTTCATGCCGCCGCCTTCCGGTCGGCCGCGTCCGCCAGGTCTACGGAATCCTCTTCGTTGGTTCACATGCCGCTCCTTGGGCAGAGGGATAGGGCGCAACAGATCGAATGCGAGGGCCTTGTCCTGACCGCTCGAATGGCAGCCGCACTTTGCCGGCGGTCGGAAGAAGGGCGGACAGAGCTATACGGTACTGTTTTCATCCTGTTTTCGCTGTAACGATTCTACCAGTTTCAGCAGCAGTTCCTGCAACATTTCGCACTCTTCGGGCGAAAGTTGCGCCACCAGTTCATTGAGGAATTCAAAGTGACCGGGGGTGGATGAGCGGACCAGGTCCCTGCCGCCGGTCGTCAGGCGGATGCGGAAAGCCCGCAGGTCGTTGGGATGCTGTCTGCGGTTTATGAAGCGCAGTTTCTCCAGGGCACGCAGGTGGGCGCTGATTGTGTTTTTGCTCAGACGCTGCCTGCGGGCCAGGTCCGTCGGCGAGAGCGTGTCCTGACCATTGAGCTCTTCCAGGTAGAGCTGGTTCAGGATTCGCCACTGGGGCAAAGAGATTTCTTCATTCCTCATGCGCTCGCCCAGGATGCGATCGTACGCGCCGGCGCACATCTTGGTCAACCGCATGATCAGGATTCCGTGAAGGTGATCCACGCCGGACTCGGCCAAGAGCTGACGAAAGCCGAAATGCTCATAGACGACCGGGCGCGAGCCTTCAGAGTCGGGCGTGTCTGTCAGGAGATTCGCTGCATCGGCCAGTTTTTTCTCGGGTTGGATTGGATGGGTGACTTTTGTCATAGGGTAAATTGTGCGGCATAGAACTAGATTTTGCAAACGTCCTGCCCTACGGACACACGGGAACGCATCCTTCGCCGCCTGGATGGACACTTATTCCCAGTTTGGAGCAAAACG
Organism: Caldilineaceae bacterium; assembly: GCA_022823185.1. Classification (GTDB taxonomy): domain Bacteria; phylum Chloroflexota; class Anaerolineae; order Caldilineales; family Caldilineaceae; genus Bin5. The sequence goes on along the minus strand of JAJDXQ010000024.1, from coordinate 70,216 downwards.
CAACGATTGACCAGTAATTGTGTTATAGTAGAATACACTGACAGTTTAGAATCTCCCGACTAAAGGTGGACGGACGACGAGGGCGAGGAATCACAGCCTGTCCGAGTCGGGATGTCCACATGGAAAATGCGCGCATGTACAGCAATAATGGCCAACCGCGGCGTGTTGTAATCACCGGCATTGGCGCGGTGACCCCCCTTGGCCTGACAATCGAAGAAACGTGGGATGCCCTGCTTGCCGGTCGATCGGGCATCGACACCGTCACCAAATTTGACACCAGCGAATTGACGACCCGTTTTGCGGGCGAGTTGAAGGGTTTCGAAGCCAAGAACTATATGGATCGCAAGGAGGCCCGCCGCCTGGATCCATATATCCAATATGCGCTCGTGGCAACGGAGCAGGCGCTGACGGACAGCGGGCTTGATCTGAGCAAGGAGACGCCAACGGATATAGGCGTGTTGATCGCCAGCGGGACAGGGGGTCTTACCTCTCTGCTCGACAATTTCAGGTTGACAGAGAAGCGCGGACTGCGCAGAGTGAGCCCCTTTCTGATTCCAAATATGCTGGTGGACAGCGCGGCGGGCAAGATTGCGATCATCTATGACCTGCGCGGGCCGAATTTTTCGGTGGTCAACGCATGCGCCAGCGGGACTGCCGCGACGGGGGAGGCCTATGAGCTGATCCGGCGCGGTGACGCGCAGGTGATGGTCACGGGGGGCGCGGAGGCTGCGCTGCTGCCGATCATCATGGCCGGTTTCGACATAATGGGCGCCATGAGCAAGCGCAACGACGAGCCGGCCGCGGCCTGCCGCCCTTTCGACAGTGACCGGGATGGCTTTGTGATGAGCGAGGGCAGCGCGATTCTGATATTGGAGTCGCTGGAGCATGCGCTGGCTCGGGATGCGCAGATCTATGCGGAAGTAATCGGCTATGGCAACAGCGCGGACGCGTATCATATGGCCGCGCCCCATTTCGACGGCCAGGGCGCAGAGGATGCGATGAACATGGCGCTGCGCAAAGCTGAGCGCTATGGCGTGAAGCGCACCGATGTTGACTACGTCAACGCGCACGGAACGAGCACTGAGCTCAACGACCCAGGCGAAACAAAAGCGATCAAACGGGTGTTTGGCGAGCACGCTTACAACGTGAACATCAGCAGCACGAAGTCGATGCTTGGGCACCTGTTGGGAGCGGCCGGCGCCATTGAGGCGATAGTGTGCCTGAAGACGATTGAAGAGGGCGTGATTCCGCCGACGATCAATCTGGATAACCCCGATCCATCTTGTGATCTGAACTACACGCCGTTGCGGTCTGTGCAGGCAGACGTCGCAGTGACATTGAGCAACAGTTTCGGTTTTGGCGGCCACAACTCATGTCTGATGCTGCGGCGGTTTGAGGAGAATGGGGCATGACAGCGCAAGCGCACGAGGGAAATGGGACCGGGAGCGACTACGAAGCCCCGCATTTGAACGGGCACTTTCCGGCAGAGGAAGAGCAAGCGCAAGAACGGTTGCAGGACAGGGTACAACCCCCGCGTTATGCCCAGATCATCGGCTGGGGCTATCAGGTTCCCGAACGCGTGGTCACGAACCATGATCTTGAGCAGGTTGTCGATACACAGGACGAGTGGATTCGCACACGAACAGGGATTCAGGAGCGAAGGGTCGTAGCGGCGCCCCAGGAGACCAGCGCCACGCTGGGGACGGAGGCGGCGCGCAAAGCGCTTGAGGTTGCCGACCTCCATCCGGGCCGAGTGGATCTGATCATCTGCGCGACCAGTTCGCCCGAGCACTTGTTCCCATCCACAGCCAGCATCATCCAGGACAATTTGGGCATCATCAATGCCGGCGCCTTTGATCTGAGCGCGGCCTGTTCCGGTTTTGTGTATGCTCTCAGCATCGCCCGCGGGCAGATTCTGGCGGGAGACGCCGAGTACGTATTGGTCATTGGCGCGGAAACGCTGAGCCGGATGGTGGATTGGACCGATCGTACGACCTGCGTCCTGTTTGGGGATGGCGCCGGCGCGGTGCTCCTGGCTGCCAGCGACGTGCCGGGCGGTGTTACCGCTTCGGTGCTTGGCAGCGACGGTTCGGGCGCGGAGTTGTTGACAATTCCAGCCGGCGGCAGCGCGGCTCCGGCCAGCCTGGAGACGGTCAGCAGCGGTTCGCATTACATACGGATGGACGGGCGGGCCGTCTTCCGTTTTGCGACGCGGATTATGGCCGCGGCGACGCGCCAGGTTCTGGACAAGGCCGGCATTCCTGTGAGCGAAGTCGACCTTGTTGTTCCCCACCAGGCGAACAAGCGCATCATTCAACACAGTGTGCTGCGGCAATTGAAGATTCCGGAAGACAAAGTTTATATAAACGTCCACAAATACGGCAACACCAGCGCGGCAAGCATTCCAATTGCACTGTGCGAAGCGATTGAAGAGGGCAAGGTGGCCCCGGGTGATAATCTTGTGTTTGTCGGTTTTGGGGCCGGCCTGACATGGGGGGCGTGCGCGGTCAAGTGGAGTGTGCCGGTGGAGAAGCCGGAGACGACCTGGTGGACAAATACGCAGCGTCAGGCCACGTATCAGGCCGCCGCGGCGCGTTCGATGTGGAAACGGGCCATTCGCCGCATTTACAGCCAGGTAGAGCCTCGCGCCATGGCACGACGCCCGGCGCGCAAACCGGAAGAGGAACAGCCGACACCGTAGCCTTCAGCCCCTCCGCCCGCGCATTTTCAACCGCAGAACCGGTTAAACTGTTCCAGACAGTACGCTGGGCGGCGCTCCGCGTTTGGACCGCATGGGGGTTAGACCCATGTCCATCAACGCTGTTAGAAGGCGCGCGCAACGCAGACCTGCCGCAGCCCTCCGACCGGTAGACATCATGACGGAGGCCGGTGGCAGCATCTGAGCAATTACCCGAATCAGCCGCAGGAGGGTTCTCTGTGATCCAGGCAGCGATTACCGGTGAACGGCAGGTAACATTTCACGAGTTGCCCGATCCGCGGGCGAAGGCGGATTGGGCGGTCGTAAGCATTCAGGCTTCCGCGCTCTGCACTGAGTACAAGGCATGGCTGGCCGGCGAGAATCAGGCGGTCATCGGCCATGAGGGTGTGGGGGAGGTGGTGGAAGTCGCCGAGCGGGGACCGGTCAGCGTCGGCGACCGGGTTGTTGTGCTGCCCCAGTTTTCCTGCGGCCGCTGTCACCTTTGCATGAGCGGGGATTATATCTACTGTGAGGACAGCCATGATTTCGCGTCGGTGCATGGTTCGACCGCGGGATCGGGCACATTCGCCCATTATACGCTCAAACCGGCGTGGCTTCTGCCCAGGTTGCCCGACGATGTGAGCTATGCGCAGGCGACGATGGCCATTGACGGAATCGGGGCCTCATTCGGCGGGTTCGAGGCCATCGGCGTAAACTCCCAGGACACGGTGCTGGTCACCGGGCTGGGGCCGGTTGGGCTGGGCGCGGTCGTCAATGCCCGTTTTCGAAATGCAAGGGTGATCGGAGTTGAACCGGCGCCGTGGCGGGCCAACCGGGCGCTGGAGATGGGAGCGGCAGCAGTGCTGGACCCCAACGATCCGGACATTCTGCAGCGGATTCGGAGTCTTACCGAAGGCAGAGGCGTGGACTGCGCGGTCGACTGTTCCGGACGCGTTTCAGCGGAGCGGCTTTGCATTGACGCGACCCGACGGCGCGGTCGCGTGGCATTCGTCGGTGAATGCCGCGACGAGCTGACAGTTCGGGTCAGTCCGGATATGATCAAAAAAGGTTTGACCGTGGTCGGTTCCTGGCTCTACAATATGGGCGATTACGCCAAGGTTATGAAGGTCATCCGGCAGTCGCCGCTGATTGATCTGTTGATCAGCCACCAGTTGCCGATGAGCCAGATTCAGGCGGGATTCAGCCTGCTGGCACAGGGCGAAGCCGCCAAGATCGTGGTCGATCCCTGGGCGTAGAGACGGCAGGACAGTATTTTGCAGTCCGCAGCGTTTCACACAGTTAAACGGAGTACAGGAACGATGAATCTCTCAATTGCGCCCAGTTTTCAAGGCAGTCTGCTCGATACCTCACCGGAGGCGTTCGGCCCCTTGCGGGCTTCGGGCGATGCGCTGTCCGACATGAAGGAGCTGCGCTGGCGGTTTGAGCAGGACGGCTATCTGTATCTGCCCGGTCTTCTGGATCGAAGCCAGGTTCTGGAGGCCCGGCTCGAGATGTTGAGGAAACTCGAGGCCGCGGGCTGTCTGGACCCGGACCATCCACTGGAGGATGGTGTCGCCCACGCAGAGTTTGAGAATGCGTTCATGTTGGAGTTGACCAAGGACAACCCGCCCCTTCTCAGTGTGCTTTATGACGGGCCGATGATGGATCTTTACAGGCAGTTTCTGGGCGGGGAGGTGCGTCACTTCGACTATACGTGGTGCCGCTCGAAGCCGCCGGGCAAGACGACTGCGACGCCGCCCCACTATGACATTGTCTTCATGGGGCGCGGCACGCAGCGGCTGTATACAAGCTGGACGCCCTTGGGCGATATGCCGATAGAGATGGGCGGCCTGATGATCCTGGAGAACTCGCATCGTTTTGAAGAGGTCAAGGCGGATTACGGGTCTCTGGACGTTGACGCCTACTGCACAAACTATCCTGATGCCGCCGAGATCGAATCGGGAGAGAAACTGTGGCAGAACGCCAATGGCGGCGCCTATTCTCTGGATGCCGTCGCGACGCAGGCCGAACTGGGCAGCCGCTGGTTGACCACCGAATACGCGATGGGTGATCTGCTGATCTTCAGCATGTACACGATGCATGCCAGCATGGACAACCAGACCAACCGGATTCGCCTCTCCACCGACACGCGTTACCAGCTGGCCTCTGAACCGGTGGACGAACGGTGGATCGGGGACAATCCGATTGCGCACGGATTGGAATCCAAGCGGGGCATGATCTGTTGACCCCCTGACCGCAACTGAAGGGATCATCACACAGGAAGACGGCCGGATGAAAGCATTGCAGCAGGCGTTCTGGGAGATGGATGTTTACGGCTTCACGCTGTTGGAAGAGGTGTTGAGCGGGGCGGAGGTGGAGACGCTGCGAGCTTCGCTGGCGGAGTGGGCCGCCAAGCTCGGCGGGGAGCAGCGGTTTCTGGGCCAGGCCGGCCATGTCAGCAACCTGCCCGTTCTCGACCCGCTCTACCACCCGCTGATCGATCACCCCCGCACGCTGCCCGTCATCGAGTATGTGCTGGGCAAGCAGATCATTCTGGGCAGCCTGAACGCGCGCATCGTGCGGCCCGGCGATCCTGTGCAAGGCCTGCACAGCGATATTCGCGCCGACCTGCTGAACATGGGATCTCCGGTGATGGTCAATACGGTGTGGCTGCTGGACAGTTTTACCCCTGAGAACGGCGGCACGCGCATTGTGCCCGGCTCGCATCGGAGCGGCATGGCAGGGCCGCCGGAAGGGATGGATGTGAAGCATGTCCACCAGTTGGTTGCGCCGGCCGGAAGCGTCCTTGTTTTCAACGGTCAGTGCTGGCACGGCGGCGGCGCCAATCGGACCGAAACCGACCGCCACGCGCTTTTCGGCCACTACCGCAAGAGCGCGCTGATCTTTCAGGTCGATCCGCACGACGGCTTCCACGAGGACTGGCTGGACGGCCTGACGCCCCGCCAGCGCGCGTTGCTGCGCATGGATAACGGCCTGGCCGCGCCCCACGCGGCCGACAGCCACCTGCGCATCTCATTTTCGCGCGGCAAGAAGATGGACTGATGTAGATGGCAACGGGAATTGCCTGCGGAATCTCAGGGAATGCGAAGCCTGCGCCGGGACGCCTGTCTGCGCCGCGGCATCGGTTGGCGCTCTGACGCGGCGTCCTGATCCTCTCTGCTCATCTCTGCAAAAGGAATTCAATCCACGGCCGGCATCTTCACTTCGCGCCAGGCGCCCTGCTCTTCGGGCTCGAACCGTTCCAGGGCCGCTCCGTCGGAGACCAGTTGACGGCCCTCGTCGAGGTTGGCCAGCTCGCCCAGGCTGATCAGCTGCACGAGCGCATTGCCGATTACGGTGGCTTCGCCCGGCCCTGCCAGCACAGGGATGCCGGCGGCATCGGCGGTGAGCTGGTTCAGCAGACGGTTGCGAGAGCCGCCGCCGACGACGTGGATGACCTCGATTTGGCGTCCTGTCAGCGTTTGCAGTTCCTGGAGCACATCGCGGTAGGCCAGGGCAAGGCTGTCGAAGACGCAGCGAGCGACGGCGGCATCGCTCTGCGGGCGAGGTTGGCCGCTCTGCTGGCAGAAGGTCTGAATATGGGCGGGGTGATCGCCGGGAGGGAGAAAGCGGTCGTCGTTGGGGTCAACAAAGGAGCGCAGCGGTTCGGCTGACTCCGCCAGCGAGACCAATTCCGGGTAGGTGTAAGCCCGCCCCGCCTTTTCCCAGGTGGACCGGCACTGCTGCAGCAGCCATAGTCCCATCACGTTTTTGAGCAGCCGGAATGAGCCATAGACGCCGCCTTCGTTGGTGGCATTGACGGCGAGCGCGGCTTCGTTGACAACGGGCTGCGCCACTTCGAAGCCGACAAGACTCCAGGTGCCGCTGCTGATATAGGCGAACTTTTCGGTCTGGGCGGGGACGCCGGCGACTGCGCTGCCGGTATCGTGACAGGCGGGGGCAATGACCGGTATGTCTTCATAGGTTCCCAGGCGCGTTCCCGGCTGCACAACCTCTGGGAAGAGGTCGAGAGGGATGCCGAGCGCGTCCAGCAGCCCGCCGGCCCAGGATTTGGTGAAGGGGTTGAGCATCTGGGTGGTGGTGGCGTTGCTGAATTCGCAAACCTGGGCCCCGCTCAACCAGAAGTTGAGCAGATCGGGAACGGTCAGGAAGCGCTTTGCGATCTGCAGATGGGGGGAGTCGCTTTCCACCAGGCTCATCATCTGGTAGAGCGAATTGATGGCCATGAACTGGATGCCGGTCTGGGCGAACACCTCTTCTTTGGGGACGCGCGCAAAGACTTCCTCCAGCATCCCCTCGGTGCGGCTGTCGCGGTAGCAGACCGGGTTGCCGATGAGGTTGTCGTTGCGGTCGAGGAGGCCGAAATCTACGCCCCAGGTATCAACGGCCAGGCTGGCGGGGCGGGCGCCCGCCCGCGCTTTGCTGAGGTCGATGCCGGCCCGCACTTCGCGCCAGAGGTGTAGAATGTCCCACTGCAGGACGCCGTTGACGGTCAGCGCGTAGTTGGGAAAGCGGTGCATCTCTTCCAGGCGCAGGCTGGCGCCGTCAAAGTGCGCAGCCATAACCCGGCCGGACTCCGCGCCGATATCGATGGCCAGAACGGTGGCTCGTTTGCTCGTCATGGGTCGTCCCGTTCAGTATTCGCCTGGCGCGGCGGGGGTACGTATCCGCAGCCAGGGCCGGTCATATCAGCCGCGCAGGAAAAGCGCATCCTTCTCGTACTGCCGAATCTCCTCAAGAAAGGCCATGCCCACCGGAACACCCTGCTGCAGGCAGTGGTAATCCCATACGGCCGCGTGCGGCATCGCCTTCAACTCTTCCATCAACGCGAGCCGGGTTGTGAAATCCGCATTGCGTTCGATCTCCTGCATGGTTTCCCTTGGCTCAAGCAAAGCCAGCAGCAGCGCTCGCAGCGAATTGCGTGTGCCAATTGCCCAGGCGGCCACGCGGTTGATGCTGGCGTCGAAGAAGTCGAGGCCAATGTGGACCCGGTCCAGGTGGTCGCCGCGCACGATCTCCTGCATGATTGCCTGGAGCTCGTCGCTGAACGTGACGACATGGTCGCTGTCCCAGCGTACGCCGCGGCTCACATGCAGGACCAGCTCCGGTACGAAGAGCAGGCAGGCCGAAATTTTGTCGGAGATCACTTCGGTGGGGTGAAAGTGGCCGGCGTCGAGGCAGAGGGCCTGGCCGTTCTGCGCCGCATAGCCCAGGTAGAACTCGTGGGAGCCGACAACGTAGCTCTCTGAGCCGAGGCCGAAGAGTTTACATTCAATGGCGTCGCGGTTGTGATTGGGATCGATTTCCTGCTCAAATATCTGGTCCAAGGCGTCTTTCAGCAGCCGGCGGGGCGTTGTCCGGTCGCCCGGCGTGTCCTTGAGGCCGTCGGGAATCCAGATATTTGTCATCGCCGGCGTGCCCAACTCCTTTCCGAAGAAGCTGCCGATTTCCCGGCAGGCGATGCAGTGCTGGATCCAGAACTGGCGGATGTCGTTGTCGTATGAGGCCAGGGTGAAACCATCCTCCGCCAGGGGGTGGGAGAACAGCGTCGGGTTGAAGTCAATGCCGCAGCCGTTTTCTTTGGCCCAGTCGGCCCAGCCCTGAAAGTGGCGGGGTTCAATCTCGTTGCGGGCCGGCTTTTCGTCGGTATCCAGGTACATGGCGTGGAGATTCAGACGGTGATTGCCGGGGATGATGGTGTATGCCATATCCAGGTCGCTGCGCAGTTCCGCCACGGTGCGGGCGCGCCCGGGATAGTTGCCGGTCGCCATGAGGCCGCCGCCAAGGCCCCGCCCCGGCTCCTCAAAGCCGAGGACATCGTCTCCTTGCCAGCAGTGCAGGCTGATGGGGACGCCGCGCAGTGTCGCGAGGGCCTCTTCTGTACTGACGCCGATGGCCGCGTACCGTTCCTGGGCCAGGGCATAGGCGTCTTCGATCTGTTTCGATGTAGTAGCAAAGTTCATCAGGTCACTCCAAATTGACGGAAACGGTTTTGACGGAAGTTTCGCACTGCGACGGTCTGCCGCCGCGGCAAGACGCGCTGTGTCCCGGAAAGCTCATTGCGCGCTCCTGGGCCCGAGTTGGGTTGTGTCATTCCTGGTAACGGGGACAGATTCATATGCCCACATGATAACGGGCTCTTCACTCAGGACGCGGCGCGGAGGTGTCGCTGAAATGAGAGCCCTGGCCAGTACGGTTTGCGGAAGAGGAGATATTGCGACGCGAACGGCAGTGGCGCTCCTCTGCTTTCGCTCCGTCCAGCGGTCGGTGTTTTATCGAGATTCTCGGCAGAAATGGCTTCACGGGCAGTGAACGATTGGGCGGCGAAGGGGGCGCCGGAGCCGGCCGTACAGAGGGAATCCGAACAGTTCTGCAATGTAAAGAAGGCTGTTGCGCAAAAGACGCCTGCTCAAGAGACTCCTGAGACCCCGCTTCGGTCTTCGTTCTTAATGTTGGTCTTCCACCTTCACGTCAACTTTGAAGTCGTTGCGCAACTCATTGAGCAGGCGCTTGCTGACATTGCAGTATTCGTTGGGGAAGGAGAGCTGATGACGAGAGCCATTTGTCTCCACCACAACGACAAATTGGTCGCGCCCTTTTGGATCGCGCACGGCATCGAAAATTTCCCGCAGGCGGTATTTGTCGCGCTTGAATTGACCGGAGCGGCTGAAGGTGATGCGCAAAACCTGGCGGCCGTTTTCGCCCTGGGAGGATGCGCCTCCGTTGAACATTGAGGCCTGTTCATCGGGCGGCGGCTGCTCCTTATTCGGGGTAGATTGGGCGCGGTCCTCGCCCGCCGCCGACCTTTCGAAATCGCTTGTTTCGCGCCCGGGCGCTTGCGCCGCTGCAGGCGCGGGCGCGCGGGAGGCATCCCCGGTGTTCTCCACCGGCATGCCCGGAGCGGGAATTGGAGGCGCAGGCGCGGCATCGGACTGCGTGGCGCTTTCCGTCATTTCAGTCATCATTTCGTTGTCTGCTGCGTCTGCTGGTTCCACCGCCGGTCCGTCTGGGAGTCCGGCCTCGAAAGGAGGTTCAGGCATCGTGATGGGCGGCGCGCTGTCGAGCATATCATCGGGGGGCGGCACGAGCCTGGTATCGCTGCCATTGGCGCCGGCGCCTGGCGCGAGCGCCCATCCTCCCCCGATCTCGGGCAGGACCTCCTCGGCTTTGGCCAGCCCGAACTCGACCGAGGTTTGCAGGGTATCGACCAGGACGCTGGTACGGCCGGAGCGGGTCTGGGCCTTCCCCTTGACAAGCACGACCCGTTCCTCCTGCAGTTCCTCCTTAAACTCTTCGTATACCTCGGGGAAGAAGACAGCTTCGCACTGGCCCTGCATATCCTCGAGCTGGACGAAGGCCATTTTGTCGCCCTTCTTGGTTACCGTCGTGCGAATCGAGGCCAGCATTCCGGCCAGGGTCACATTTCTGCCATCGTGCCGCTCGCCCAATTCCGGGCAAGGACAGGTGGTAAAGCGACTCAGGTCCACATTCAGCTGCTGCACCGGATGGCTGCCGACGTAAACGCCGAGAAGCTCCTTCTCCCACTCGAAACGTTCCCGGTCGCTCGATTTCGATTGCGCGGCCGCGGCCGTCTCTGGCAGGCGAATCGGGAACTGTTCCGGTTGTGCCGCGCCATCGGCATCGCTGAGCAGATCGAACATCGACAACTGGCCTGTCTCTCTGGCGCTGTGGGTGGCGGCGGAACGGGCGATGCACTGATCGATCACGGCGAGAAGCTGGCGTCGGAGTTCCCCTTTGCCCTGTTCGGTCTGGCGGCCAAAGCGGTCGAGCGCGCCGACCTTGATCAGACATTCAAGAGAGCGTTTGTTTACTTGCCGGAGATCGACGCGATCGCACAGCTCTTCGAGGTTGCGGAATGGGCCGTCTTCACTGCGTGCGGCCAGGATCGTCTGCACCGGACCAACGCCCACATTTTTTACGGCGGCCATGCCAAAGCGGATGGCGGCCCCTGCGGATACGGGGAAGTCGAATGCAAGGGCGCTGTCCTTAGGCAGCGCATCCTGCTCCGCGTCGGCGGGCAGGTCCTGAATCGCGAAGTCCAGACCGCTATGGTTGACGTCGGGCGGGAGCACGTGAATGCCCATACGCCGGCATTCCTGGATGAAGTTGATCACCTTCTCGGTCTTGTCCCGCTCGACCAGCAGGAGCGCCGCCATATACTCAACCGGGTACTTTGCCTTCAAGTAGGCGGTCTGCACAGTGATGATTGCGTAGTCGGCGGCGTGGGCCTTGTTGAAACCATAGCGGGCGAAGAACTCAATGTCTTCGTAGATGGCCTGCGCCTCGCTGGCGGAGATACCGTTCTTGCCGCAGCCTCCGATGAACAGCGCTTTGTGATACTCGATCTTCGAGGCGTCCTTTTTGCTGATGGCCTGCCGCACCAGATCAGCCTCGGAAAGGGTATAGTCGGCCAGCTGGTTGAGGATCTGAAAGATCTGTTCCTGGTAGACGATAATCCCATACGTTTCCGCCAGGGTCGGCTCCAGAGCGGGATGTTTAACCTCAATTTCCTCTTCGCCATGCATCCGTCTGATGTAGTTGGGAATGTACTCCATCGGGCCCGGTCGGTAGAGCGAGATTGTGGCAACGATATGCTCAAAGGCGGTGGGTTTCATGTCGGTCAGGATGCGCCTCATGCCCGGGGATTCCACCTGAAAGACGCCGCTCACTTCGCCGCTGGACAGGAGGTCGAAGGCAGGCTCGGCCTCCGGGCCCTTGATCGGGATGGAGTCCAGACTGTATTCAATGCCGCGGTTTTCTTTGATGAGACGACAGGCTTCCCGCATCACGGTGAGCGTGCTGAGGCCGAGAAAGTCGATTTTGAGGAGGCCCAGCGATTCCAGGACCGGAAACTCGAACTGGGTAACTCGCTCGGTAATCGACCCTTTTGAGCCTCGCATCAGGGGCGTGTAATTCGTCAGGTCCTTATCGGCGACGATCACGGCGGCCGCGTGAATGCCGGCGTGCCGTGCAACCCCTTCGAGCTGCATGGACGTATCCAGCAGTGTCCGCTCCCAGCCATCCTTCTTGTAGAGCTCCTCCAGTTCCGGGTCGTAGAACTCGTTGCCTTCGGTCAGTACATCCTGAATCTTCGCCGGTTTACCGGGCGTCGCCGGGATCATCTTGGCGATGCGGTCGACATCATCGAGCGAAATATCCTGGGCGCGGCCCACGTCGCGAATGGCGGCGCGAGCCTTCATCCGGCCAAAGGTGGCGATCTGGGCAACCTGGTCGGCGCCGTATTTTTCGACCGTGTAGCGAATCATCTCTTCGCGCTGGTCGTCCGGGTAGTCGAGGTCGAAGTCGGGCATTGTCACCCGGCCTGGGTTCAGAAAGCGTTCGAAGATGAGATTGTGCTGGATGGGGTCGAGACCGGTGATGCCGGTACAGTATGCGACCAGCGAACCAGCGCCGGAGCCGCGCACGTTCCACCAGATGTTGCGGCTGCGGGCAAAGTCGCACAGATCGGCCACGATCAGAAAATAGACGTCGAATCCCATTTCGTGGATGATGCGCAGTTCCCGCTCTTTGCGCTCCTGCACTTCTTCGTCGTTGGCCCGGTCGCCGTACAGGCGCTGCAGGCCCTGGTCGGTCAGGTGGCGCAGATAGGTCTCGTACGTAAAACCTTCTGGGATGTCCATGTTCGGAAGGTGAAAGTCTTCGTCTTCCAGATCGACATCACACATTTCGGCGGCGAGGAGTGTATTGTCGAAGGCGGAGGCGGGGAGATCGACCAGGGGGCGGAAGGTGTCTTCCATCTGGTGACGGCTCTTTAGGAAATAGCTCTGATCACTCAGCCGCATCCGTTTTTCATCGTTCAGCTTGGCATTGGTCTGCACGCACAGCAGCACTTCATGGGGGGAGGCGTCGTTTTCGCTCACATAGTGGACATCGTTCGTCACCAGCAGTCCCAGGCCGAATTGATCGGCCCAAGGAATGAGCGTGCGATTCACCTCCTGCAGCTCGGGGATGTTGTGTTCCTGGACCTCGATGAAAAAGTTCTCCTTGCCGAAAACATCCGCATACCATCCCAGCCGCTCGTAAGCCTCTTTCTCTTTGCCCTGGGATAGCAGGGCGGGCACCTCTGCGCCGAGGCATCCGGTCGTACACAGGATTCCCTTGGCGTGCGCGGCGAGGAAGTCATGGTCGACTCGGGGCCTGTAATAGAATCCATCGGTATGGCTATGGCTGAGGATCTTCAGGATATTCCGGTAGCCGGTCATATTCCGGGCGAGGAGAAGGAGGTGATAGTTTTCCCTATCCAGCTGGGGATCGCGGCCGCCCATCGGCCGCTGCCAGAGGGTCTGGTAGGCCTCCACGCCGATGATTGGTTTGATGTCGGCGCTGCGGCAGGCCCGGTAGAAATCGATGACGCCGTGCATTGCGCCGTGATCGGTCAGGGCAAGCGCCGAATGTCCCAGACGCGCGGCCTCGTTGACGAGATCGTCGATGCGGCCTAGTCCGTCGAGGAGGGAATACTCGGAATGGGTATGAAGGTGGACAAAATCGTTTGACATAGGAGGGTTGGGAGGTCAGGCCGATGAAGGCCGAGTTGGGCGCCGGCGCAGCAAGGAAAGGCTCTTTCTCATCATACATCAAATCCGCTGCGTCAAACAACGGGCCGGCACAGTGAAGCGCTGGCAGACGCTGAGATCAATCCGCTGCCAGCCGCTCCGGCGTCAGTTGATGCCAGAGCGCACCGGAGGGTCCGATGCTGTCCCGGATTCGGTCATCCATATGGAGCCCCGGAAGGACGGCGCCGCGCCTGACTGCTTTCAGGGGCGCACACGTGTTCGTGCCTCTTATGATACCCCAGCCGCCCAACGCCGACAAAGCCATCCTGCCAAGGATGATGAGCGGTGGGGCGCTTATTCACCACATACGGGGCACTTATGTTTCTCTAACTTTGCGTTGACCTCGATCTAATGTTGGGCCGTTATCCTGTTAATTGCATGTGGCGGTCAGGCGGTCACATAGGAAAAGTGCGCAGAAGAAACCTTTCATTGTGTCCTTGATCTGAAATGCAGGCGCGATGGAGAAAGTTCAGGAGGATAAAAATGAGTAGAATTGTACGATGGGACCCGTTTCGTGAGATGATGTCGGTTCGCAATCAGATGGATCAACTCGTGGGTGATGTCTATCGGGGACCGGCCGGATGGCAAGGCAACGGCGATGGCGGCCACATTCGCTTGCCGCTGGATGTCACCGAAGATGATGACGGCTACACTGTGAAGGCGTCTCTGCCCGGAATCGACCCGGCCGATCTTGAGATCAGCTTCTCGGAGAATACGCTCACAGTGCAAGGCGAGACCCAGGGAGAGAGCGTGGAGGAAGGCGCCAGGTGGCATCTGCGGGAACGCAGTTTCGGCAGGTTTGCGCGCAGCATCACGATGCCGGCGGCGATAAACGCCGATGACATCAGCGCCGACTACGAGGATGGCGTTCTTACCCTGACGCTGCCGAAAGCCGACGAGGTGAAGCCCCGGATCATTGCGGTAGGCGGCGCGGAGGAAAGGGCGGTCGCCGCTTAGACGGCACTCTGCAACACCCGAAGGGAATCCGATCAGAAGCAGCGCCGGCTGACCCACAGCCGGCGCTTTTCTTTGTGTTTGTCCTATCAACTGAAAGGGGGAGGAGGGGCCCCGACACATGACACCGCCGGGGCCCCCAAAGGAGGAAGGAAGGGGAATGGTCGCAGTGGAAGCCACTTCGAAACCGACCCCACTCGGCTCAGACTTCCACCACTTGAGACAACTATACCTCGGTTCGCGGGGAGAATCACTGTGCAATTTGCATAAAGAATCGTCGGCCTTGCTGGATAGTTTGTCCGCCAGCGCAGGTGTTGCGCGAGATTTCCCTTCTCGGAGCGTGCAATCTGCACAGGGCCTGGCCTGGCCGCGGTCGTGCGCGGATCGGCGCGGGCCTGTGATAGAATTGTGCAGCAGGTTCAAAAATCATTCAGGACAGGTAAACATGACAGAGTCCAACGTACCCTTGACAGCCCGCGTCGCGTGCGCTGGTTGAGCCTCCAAGCTCCCTCCGGGGGCGTTGTCGCAGGTCGTGCGGCAGATGGCTGCGGTTTTTCCTCAAAGTGAATACCCGGACGTGCTCATTGGTTTGGGCAAACCGGACGATGCGGCGGTATATCGTCTGGATGATGAGCGCGTGCTCATTCAGACGACCGACTTTTTTACGCCGATCGTTGATGACCCCTGGCTGTACGGCGCGATTGCCGCCGCGAACTCGATGAGCGACGTGTACGCAATGGGCGGGGAGGCGCGCGTCTGTCTCAATATAGCCGGATTTCCCGAAGATCTGGCGGCCGGGGTGATTGCGGAGGTGCTGGCGGGCGGCGCCGCCAAAGTACAGGAGGCGGAGGCGGCCATTGCCGGCGGGCATACGGTGACCAATCCTGAGCCATTCTATGGGCTGAGCGTGACCGGCATCGCCGCGCCCGGGTCGCTATTCCGCAAGGGAAGCGCGACGGCGGGAGATCGCCTTGTTCTGACCAAGCCGCTCGGCACCGGCATCATCACGACGGCCGCCAAGCTCACGGGTCCCGCCGAAAATGCGGCCTCCCGCGCAGCCCGGCGCGCCCAGGGCAAGCCGGACCTGGAGCCTTCCCATCTGGATAGCGCAATCGAATCAATGACCCGCTTGAACCGTGCGGCCGCCCATGCTGGCCGCGCCGCGGGCGTAGGCAGCGGCACGGATATCACCGGTTACGGCCTGTTGGGGCACGCGGTCGAACTCGCCGCGGCGTCTGCTGCTGACGCGCCGGTCCAGCTCCGGATTGAGGCGGAGCGCGTCCCGACCCTTCCGGGTGTCTCCGACTATATCGAGGCCGGCTATCTGACTCGAGGAAGTACCCGCAATCCGGAGCATTTCGGCGCCCATGTTTCCGCGGCCGCGAACGTGACCGCGGCTCACCAGACACTGCTATGGGAAGCTGAAACGAGCGGGGGCCTTCTGCTTGCGGTTCCGCCTGCGGGTCTCAGTCGATTCCGCGCGGTATGTGAAGGTGAGGAGCAGCCTTTCTGGGAAATCGGGGAGGTCTGTCCGGCAGAGAGGGGCGCGCCGGTCATCGGTCTGATTTAGCGGATCCGGGAAGCGAAGCAACGCCGGCCGCGCCCGAGCGGCCCCCGCGATCACGCGGGCGCCAAGCCATATGACAATCTCATTCAGGGAAACTTCGGCGCGCCAAACGCGGCCTTGATGCCTACTGCGTTGCGCTGCGACAGAGGGACTCCCTACCGGGGCGGAGCTGAGCCCAAAGTCTCATCGCCGCCACTTTGATCGCGCTGACCCGCCTCCTCATCGTCCTCTTCCTCATCAGGCAGGAGGGAGGAAGCCTGGGGGCGCGCCCACTGCTCACTGCTCCAGTCGGTCCGCTCGTCGCCGCTGTTCGTTTCAGGTTCCTGGCCGGCGGCTGAAGAGAATTCGGCGAAGTCGTAGTATTCGTCGTCGTCTTCGGGGTGTGTGACGGGCAAGGGGCGGGCAGGCGGCTCTCCTACAGGTCCGGGGAAGGGGGCCGGTTCATCTTGTGGGAAGGAGGTTCCGCGCTCCTGGGGAGCGGTGTCGACGGTTTCGGAGAAGGGCGGGGGCGCGCCGGTCAATGCGCCGGTGGGCGTTGACATCACGGACATTGGCGACCGCGAAGGCACCGGCGCCGTCAGGAGAGTTCGATTCACTTCCCAACTGCGAAAGCGGACTGTGGCCAGCCCCAAGAGACCCAGACCCACCAACGCGTAGACGCCGAGGGCAACGACGATCAGCAGAACGTTGACCAGATCCATGATGGGAAGGCCTCCGCCAATGCTCCCCAGTTGCTCCGTGAGGGGACCTGAATCCAGAACGGCGCGGCGCAGGAAGAAACCCAGCGCGGCGTAGAGGACAATTGCGACAACCGTCATCACCCAGTTACTCAAAACGGCAAGAAAATACTCCCCTGGGGTACTGCCCAATTGCATCGGCTGGTCGCTCAGGGAAACGTGGGTCAGAATCTGACGGCGCAGCCGGTTGCGGCCCCAGTAGTAGTAGAGCCCCAACGTCAGCGGCGTCAAAAGTATGAGCAGGAACCATTCCCAGAAAATATCCAGCGACCTGCCCTCATACTCCATACGCAGGCCATTGGGTGTGAGGGTGTGAGCGTATTGCCAGCGCAGCATCCTGGTGGAGGAAAATCCAAGAATGACATACAGTCCCAAAGTAATCAGGGTAAAGAATCCAATCACAATGAACTGTACAAAGGCCCCGGCGCCGGATCCGTCAAACTCCAACTGCTCGTCCTCGAAATAGGTGTTTTCGGTAATTATTCGTTGCCAGCGGGCATATCCCCAGGGCAAGTAGATGCCCGCTGTCACGCCCGAGAGGATTGCGATCAGGATCAGATTTCCGTATATATTCAGCCAGCGGCCGCGAAACTCCAAGGTGGTAGGCATGGCAGAATCCTTCCGCGCAGGTAGCGATTCGTATCGAGCGATGGGGGATCGAACAAGGCTATAAAGCCAGTATATCCCAGGCCCGTCCGCATGACAAAGCAGCGCCTTTTTCCTGAGGGGCCCGCCCGCGATGGCGGCTCAGACGACGCCGTTGCGCCGTAACGCCTCGATCTCGGCCGGGGTCACGTCCAGCTTTTCGCGCAGCAGCTCCTCTGTGTGCTCGCCCAGCAGCGGAGGCGGCCGGAAGATCTGCGGCGGCGTCCTGTCCAGCTTGGGTACGGGGCCAACCAGCGGGATCCTGTCGCCGTTGCCGTCTGTGATCGTCTGCAGCATCTGGCGGCGCTCGGCCTGGGGCGACGCCAACGCGGTCGGAATGTCATTAACCGGGCCGCACGGTACGCCGGCCGCGCGCAGCCGCCTTATCCACACATCGGTCGTGTCCTGGCGAAAATGGTCGGCCAAGGCTGGAATGAGCTGACCTCGAAACTTCACCCGCGCCGGATTCGTGGCAAATCTGTCGTCGTCTGCCCAGGATGGCTCGCCAACTGCGTCCGCCAGTGATGCGAACTGGCCGTCGTTGCCCACCGCCAGCATGAGATGGCCGTCGGCGGTGGCAAAGGTCTGATAGGGTACGACAGTGCCATGGGCATTTCCATAGCGGCGGGGCGGTTCGCCGGACAGGAGATAGCCGCTGGCGACGTTTGCCAGCCAGCTCAACTGCGTGTCGTAAAGCGCAATGTCGATGTACTGGCCCTCCCCCGTCTGGTCACGATGCTGCAGAGCCGCAAGGATGGCCACGGCTGCCTGGAGGCCGGCGGTTATGTCGACGATGGCCACGCCAACTTTGTAGGGCTCGCCATCGGTTCCATCGCCTGTTGGCCCGGTGATACTCATGATGCCGCCCTGGGCCTGGATGACCGTGTCGTAACCGGGGAGGCTCCGGTCGGGCCCGGTCTGACCATACCCGGTGATGGCGCAGTAGATCAGGCTGGGGTTGCCGGCGCGCAGGCTTTCAAAGCCCAGGCCCATCCTCTCCATCCCACCCGCCTTGAAGTTTTCGACAACGACATCGGCCTGCGCAGCGAGCCGCCTGAAGATAGTCTGACCGGCCGTGGATTTCAGGTTCAGGGTGAGGCTGCGTTTGTTGCGATTGGCGCACAAGAAATAGGCGCTCTGCCCGCCCTCGGTGAAAGGGGGGCCCCAGTGGCGGGAGTCGTCGCCCCGGCCGGGCTGTTCGATTTTTATTACCTCGGCGCCATAGTCTCCCAGCGTCATCGTGGCGTAGGGCCCGGCCAGGACGCGCGAAAGGTCGAGTACGGTGATATGGGTCAGAGCGTGGCGCATTGGTGAGGAGGGGCGGTTGGCGTGAAGCGATTGGCGGGCAAGCTAGAACGCAAAAGGCGAAGAGCTCGGACATGGGAAGCGTGAAGCCGGTCAGCGTGTCGCCGCTGCGCAGAGCGGCGCGCGCGGGCAGTGCGGCAGTTTTGCACTTGACCGGAAGGCTGGATCGGCGCCCCGAAAACGAGCCGGGCCGCGGCGGATGTAGACACCAACTTCCCCAACCAGGCGCCAGCCTGAATTCGCGTCTTCCACAAACATGCCCAGGCGGCGATTCAGCCTTGATTCGAGCACGCCGTGGACAAAGCCGGTTGGGCCCGCTCTTGCAACTGCTCCTTCGATGCGTTCGCAAGGGCCGATGTCATCCATCGCCAGCAGTTCGGCGCCGGCTATGAATCTGGCTGTTGGATGCCCGCGTTGCGCCGTCTTCAATCAGGTCTTAACAATCATCTGGCGCGTGACTGCTGGCCTGCGCGCCAAAACCGCCAGAAAATGAACCGTCGGTCTTCGTCATGCAGTATAGCACACCAGCCAGCCAGGCCGGGTAGCGCCAGCGCGAACCCGGCAGTGGACGCGAGGCAGCGAATCTGACAGTCTGCGGCGAAGAGGTTGGGCGGCCCAACCGCACGCGCTGTTCGCGCCGATTGTGTTCCAGCGCGGAAAGAGCACTATAATGCAGACAGATGCCGGCTCGCATCCTTTGCGCCGGTAAAGCGACGAAAGCTCGACCCATTCCACTGGGACTTTTGCGCCAGATGGAAAGGAAGAGCCATCTTACTCATTCCATCACCGAAAGGAATCACTTGTGACGCAGTATTCATCGCCTCCGGCCATGCAACTCGATCCGAAGAAGGCCTATACGGCCAAGATCAAGACAAACCGGGGTGAAATTGTCATTGATCTTCACGCTGACAAAGTTCCGAATACGGTGAACAACTTTGTGGCGCTTGCCCGAGACGGGTTTTACGACGGCATCAGCTTTCACCGCGTGATCGCCGATTTCATGGTTCAGAGCGGCGATCCAACCGGAAGCGGCCGGGGTGGCCCCGGCTACAGATTCAACGACGAATTTCATCCGGAACTGGTGCATGACGGCCCCGGCGTACTCAGCATGGCCAACGCCGGGCCGAACACCAATGGCAGCCAGTTTTTCATCACTCATGTGGCCACCAACTGGCTTGACAACAAGCACTCCGTCTTTGGCAGAGTGCGCAGCGGCCAGGATGTCGTCGATTCGATTCAGCAGGGCGATGTGATGGAGCGGGTCGAGATCGAGGAAAGTTAAGAACGGGGCGTGAGGAGTGAGGAGTTGGAACAGTCCTCACTCTTCGCCCGGCGCGATCAGTTTAAGACGTAGTTTTTGGCTCGGGGGTCGCTCTCCACCGCCCACTGCATCGTGTAGAGCTGGTGGTAGCGGCCCTTGCGCGTCAACAGTTCCTCGTGGCTGCCCTCCTCCAGGACGCGCCCCTGGTCCAGGACAACAATTCTGTCAGAATT
The DNA here is from genome assembly GCA_022823185.1 of Caldilineaceae bacterium. Classification (GTDB taxonomy): domain Bacteria; phylum Chloroflexota; class Anaerolineae; order Caldilineales; family Caldilineaceae; genus Bin5. The sequence goes on along the minus strand of JAJDXQ010000024.1, from coordinate 50,200 downwards.
GACAATCGTATTAAGCCGGTGGGCGATGACAAAGCTGGTACGGCCCTTGAGCAGTTTTTCAAGTCCGGCTTGGATCTGGCGTTCCGTGGTCGTGTCGATGGAGCTGGTGGCCTCATCCAGAATGAGAATACGGGGGTCTGCCAACAGAGCGCGAGCGAACGAGACGATCTGTCGCTGTCCGACACTGAGGTTGACGCCGTTTTCCCCCACCTGGGTATTGTAGCCGTCCGGCAGTTTGCGGATGAACTCATCGGCGCCGACGGCGACGGTCGCAGCTTCGACCTCGTCGTTGGTCGCGTCCAACCGGCCGTAACGGATGTTTTCGCGGATTGTGCCATCGAATAGAAACGTGTCCTGCAGGACGATGCCCAATTGGGCCCGCAGACTGGCCTGGGTGACATCGCGAACGTCGTGGCCATCGATCAGGACGGCGCCGCCGCTCACGTCGAAGAAGCGGGCGATGAGACGAATCACGGTGCTCTTGCCGGCTCCGGTCTCGCCGACCAGCGCGATGCGCTCCCCCGGCTCGGCGCTGATGTTCACGCCCCGCAAAACGGGTTCGTCCTCCTTGTAGTGGAAGGAAACGTTTTCCAGGTCCACCCGGCCGGCAATCGGCGGCAGAGGAAAGGCATCGTGGGCGTCCTGCAGATCGGGTTCGGTGTCGAGCAGAGCGAAGAGTCGTTCGCTGGCTGCCATGGCCGCCTGAAATGTGTAGTAGCGACGCGACAGCTCACGAATTGGATCGAAAAAGCGCTCCACCCAGATCACGAATGCGGCCAGCACGCCTGCGGTCAGCTGGTCCCCCAGAATGAGCCATCCGCCGACGCCAACCACGAGGGCAGTCGCCAGCGAGCCGATAAAGTCGACTCCGGGGAAGAAGAAGGCAGCCAGCTGTGTGGTGCGCACATTGGCGTCAAAGTAAGAGCGGTTGAGGTCGTCGAAATGGCGTGAATTGGCTTGCTCGCGCGCGAAGCTCTTCGTTACGCGGATGCCGGTGATCGACTCATTGAGAAAGCCGTTGATCAGCGAAAGGCGTTGCCGCGCGGCGCGATAGGCCTGGCGAACATAGCGGCGGAAATAGTTGGTGAGCGCGATCATTGCCGGCGTGACTGCAAAGGCCACGAGCGCCAGCTGCCAGTTCAGAAACAACATCGCCACGATAATCCCGATCAGGATGAATGCCGATCGGGCCAGTCCGGTAATCGACCAGGTAACGAAATCCTGAAGCACACTGACATCACTGATGAGCCGGCTCATCAGGCGGCCTACGCTGTAGTCATTGAAGAAGCCCATGGACAGCGTATGCAGATGGCGGAAGAGCTGACTGCGGATATCGGTTACAATGCGTGTGCCGGCATAGGCCATCACTGTGAGGCGGGCCCGGCTTGCCACCCATTCAAGCGCGATTGCGGCCAGAAAGAGGAAGGTCCAGAAGCGCAGTGTGCCCAGATTGCCGGCGCGAATGCCTTCGTCAATCGCCCGCTGGATGATCCAGGGCGTTCCTACGCTCATGACAGAAGTCAGTACGATCAGTATGAGAGAAATCACAAACTCCCGCTTGTAGACGGCTACATAGACCATCAACCGCTTAACCAAACGGCTGTCGTAGGTCTTCTCCTGCGCCTCCTCTTCGTCCGGCAACAGGTCCTGGATCTTGCGCTCCCGGCGGAGCCATTCCTTTTCAACGGCCGACAGGCTGCTGTCCGGTGTGGACGGAGTCTCATGTTCGCGTCCGAACGCATCCCTCTGGCGCGGCAGTTTTTCGATTACCATGTCTATCACCCTTGGCGGGGAGGAATCGTGTCCATTCCCTCGATATGTGTGAGCAACGCCTCCGCTGCCATTTGAGTTGCTCATCTCAGTTTCTCCTCTCTTCCGCGGCGCCGGCAAGCACTGGGGACTGCACCGAAGATTCGTCCGAGTCCGCTCTTTCTGACTCGATCTGTTCACGCAACTGCGCTTCCAGCGCTGCGAACTCCTCCTGATCGCGCAGTTGCAGGTCGTAGATGCTGCGATAGAGCCCGCCGGCGGCCAGCAGTTCATCGTGGCGGCCTCTTTCCACGATGCGGCCGCCATCCAGGACGAAGATCTGATCGGCGTTTTTGAGGGTGAGGAGGCGCTGCGCGATGATAAAGGTTGTTCTCCCTTCCATCAGCACGTCGAGCGCCTGCTGGATCAGGTGCTCTGTTTCCGTATCCACACTGCTGGTGGAGTCGTCCAGGATCAGGATACGAGGTTCATAGAGCAGCGCGCGTGCGATTGCCACCCGCTGCTTCTGTCCGCCGCTCAGGGTCACGCCTCGCTCGCCAACCACCGTTTCGTAGCCGGCAGGGAACTCCATAATGAAATCGTGCGCCCGCGCCGCTTTGGCCGCGGCGACAATTGCGTCCGGCGTAGCGGCCGGCGCGCCATAGGCGATGTTTTCTGCGATCGTTACGCCGAACAGAAACGGGTCCTGCAGGACGATTCCGATATGTTTGCGCAGACTGTCCAATGCCAGGCTGCGCACGTCATGGCCATCGATCCGGATGGCGCCGCTGGCCGGGTCATAGAAGCGGGGGATGAGATTGGTGATCGTCGATTTGCCGCTGCCGGTCGGCCCGATCAGTGCGACGGTCTGGCCCGCTTCCACCTGGAAGCCTATGCCATCCAGGGCCCGCGGCCCGCCTTCGTAGCCGAAACTTACCTGCTCAAATGTCACGGCGCCCTGCACGTCTTGCAGGACGACAGGGTTCTCCTTTTCCTCCACCTCGATCGGGGTGTCGATAATCTCAAACAGACGCGTCGCGCTGGCTCCGGACGTTGCCGCCATGTTGACCAGGAAGCCGAGACGTTGGACAGGGCCGTTTAGCATCATCACATAGGCCAACATTGCAAAGAGAGAGCCGACTGTGACCGTGCCTTCGATGGCCAGAGGGCCGCCAACCAGAAGAAGCAGAAAGATGCTGCTCAACAGGATGAAGGTGAACGTAGGCCAGTTGTTGGCCCAGATTTTGATGATGCCGAAGCGCTTGGCGAACCAGTCCTCATTGGCTGCGTTGAACTTTCGCAGTTCGTCCGTTTCGCGGGCAAAGGCCTTGACCACCTGAATGCCGGTCATGCTCTCCTGCATCGTGGAGGAGAGCTGGCCCATCTGCTCCTGAACGCGTTTGAAGCGAGGCCTGATGACCATGCCGAAGCGCAGCGTCAGCGCCAGCAACAGGGAAAGTGGAACCAGCGCGTACAGAGCGAGATATGGACTCTCCAGCACCATGGCGACGATTACGCCTCCAAGCAGCAGAAGCGAGGCCGTCAGGTCCATCAGCCCCATGCCGACAAAACGCTCCGTTTCGGTGATGTCACTGGTTGCCCGGCTCATCAGGTCGCCGGTTTGCGAACGGTCGTGGAAGGCAAAGGGGAGCCGCTGTGTCGCGTTGTAGAATCGATTGCGCAGGTCATAGGCGACGCGATGGGTGAGCCATTCACCGTAATAGCGCTGACCATAGGCGGCGAAACCGCGCACGACGGCGATGCCGAGGATCCACCCGGCCGCAGTGAAGAGGGCGCCGGCGCGCTGTCCCTCGATGCCGAGGTCGATGGCATCCTTCAAGATCTGCGGTATGTACAGATTGAGCAGCGACGCAAACAACACCGAGACATAGGCAAAGGCGACCTGTTTCCAATAGGGGCGCAGGTAACCGATCAACCGTCGGTAGACATCGGCGCGGGCCTTGGGTCTTTTGGGAGTTTCCATCTTCATTTTTTGTCAACTAGCCCCTCATGGACAGACAAGCACTAAACCGCTACAGCAAAACAATAATATAGTTTAGCAGATCATGTTGATGTTGTAAACCCGTTTGGGTGCCTTTGACAGGAGAGAAAGGCGCTTACGCGGCCAAGGAGTAGAAGGGGCGTATGGGGGACGTATGGAATTCGAATGGCAGACGTGTGAGGCCCCATCTGTACCCGGCGCCAGGAGCCTGAAATGGGGATGCCGGGTCGGCATGAATGTACGGTATAATAGGGCGCGCGCAAGCTGCGCATGTCAGTTTGCGGCGGTTGCAGCATGGTCTGAACCGAGTCTTGCGGAGTCAAGGATGGCGGGATGAAGATGCGAGTGAATTCGCGCAAGGCTTATTTCCAAGGAGAAGCTGTTGCGTCGCGGGCGCAAGGCGGTTTCTGTAGGGTTGCTCCATGAGCGGCAGTGACGTTCGCTGGGTCCAGCGAACCAGTCAATTTAACAAGGCGTTTTCCCAATTGCAGGAGGCTGTCGAGCTGGCGCGGCGGCGGCAGCTTTCCCGGTTGGAAAGTCAGGGGATGATACACGGCTTCGAATACACGCATGAACTGGCGTGGCAGACGCTCAAGGACTTTCTTGAAGCGCGCGGCGTTCGTGACCTTTACGGTTCGAGAGACTCGACCCGCGCCGCCTTCAAAGCCAGTTTGATTGACAACGGCCAAACGTGGATGGAGATGATCCAGAGCCGAAATCTGACGACGCATACATATAATGAAGCCACTGCCGCCCAGATCGTCGCCGCGATTCTCGACAGATACTTCACGGAATTTCAGGAACTGCAGGCAAGGCTGGCACGCCTGAAGCAAGAGGAAGCGTCATGAAACCCGCTACGCAACCTTGCCAGGAAAGCGGCCTTACAATCTCGGACATCCGGAAGATTTGCGGCGTCCTGACCCGTTACCCGCAGGTGGAAAGAGCGGTTCTGTATGGTTCGCGCGCCAAGGGCTCCCACAGGAAGGGCTCTGACATCGACTTGACTCTCTGCGGCGGAGCAGACCTGACACTGCGTGTGCGCCACACAATCGCTACGGAGTTGGATGACCTGTATCTTCCCTATATGATCGATCTGTCCATCTTGCGCGACATCGGCGACCCAGACCTGATTGAGCATATTGCGCGCGTCGGGACAGTTCTCTATGAGAGGCAACAGCGGATGATTGACGAGGGAAGTTCTGGAGGAGCGGCGTCCGGCTCGGGGCAGCGATAACCAGGAAGCGGCCTGTCGATCACCCGGTCCGGTTCTGTCGGACAAACGGCGGCAGCGCAGCGACTGCATCGATGCCGAAACTGCCGCTTTCGCCTGCGCGCCCCGTCCTGCCAGACCTCTTCGATTCTCGTTCAGACAGCGGCGCGACGATCCAACGCAACGGAGGAATCATGACTCAGCGAGTCGCCATTATCGGACACACCGGTCGCGGGAACTACGGCCATTATGTTGACGAGGCTTTTGTCGGGGTCGAGGGGGCCGAGATCGCAGCCCTGGCTGACCCGGACGACGCCGGCCGCCAGCAGGCGCTTCAACGCACCGGCGCCAAAAGAGGATATGCCGACTACCGACAGATGCTGGCTGAAGAACGGCCCGACATCACTGTGATCGCCACTCGCGAGATCGGGGATCACCATGAACTGGCCATGGCCGCGGCGGCCGCGGAGACGCACATTTACATCGAGAAGCCGGTGGCGGCCTCGCCCGCGCAGGTCGACGAGATGGCGGCGGCTTGCGAAAGGAATGGCAAGCTGTTGATTGTGGCATGCCCGTGGCGGGGCCACCCTCCCATCCAGCGCGTTGCCATCCCCCTGATAAAGGGAGGCAAGATCGGCGAGCCTCGTCTCGCCCGCATCCACGGCATGAACGGCCATGAAGGGGGCAACCAGCTGTTTCTCGACCTCTACCCCCACTTCTTTGATTTTCTGTGGCAGATCTGGGGTGAGCCGCTGTGGTGTCACGCCCACATCACCCACGATGGCCGCGACGCGACGCCGGATGATCTGATGGAGGGCGCGGAGGGAATGGGGCTTGTGGCCGGCAACGGCATACGCGCCTACTATGTCTTCAATGATGGTTTTGCCGCTGACTTCGAATCCTACGAAGGCGATCACAAGGAGCGGCCCTATCGAATCGATATTCACGGCACAGCCGGCACGCTTTCGCTTCCCGGCCCGATGAGCAACCAGCCCGACATCTACTACCATCCACTGGTCAGCCCTGGCCTGTTCAATGATGATCGCTGGCAGGTGATTCCATCGGACCCGCCCCCTGATGAGCGCAAGTGGGTCAGGGCGCATCATCGTATGGCCCGCTCGATGCTCGACATGCTCGCCGGACGCGAACCGGCGTTCCCGCTGCTGGATGGACGTACGGCCCGCCGCCACCTCTCGTGGGCGATGGCTGCGCACGCTTCTCACATCGCCGGCGCGCGCGTGGCGCTGCCTATCACCGACCCGCGCAACCCGTTTGATTCCTGGCGTTGACGCGGCGACGAGACTGTTCAGGCTGGACGAATCAGTAGAGTGCGCGCTGTTGGAACGGGGCGACACAGGAGGAAATTCAATGCAACCTTTTCTTGATTCCACCGATTTCGTGAAGGATGGCGCTGAACTGCGCCGGCGGATGGAGCGGGACGGCTACCTGTTCATTCGCGGTTTACTCCCTGCCGTTGTTGTCGAGAAGCTGCGTATGCAGTTTCTGGGCATCGCACGGGCTGCCGGTTGGGTCCAGCCGGATACGCCGCTTGGCGACGGGGTGGCCGATCTGAGCGGCTTTTGCGTCGAGCCGGAGCCCGAATACATGCAGAAGTATCACGCCATGTACAAGCTGCCGGCGTTTCACGCCATTCAGCATCATCCCAACCTGGTCGGGCTCTTCGAGCGCATGTTGGGCGAGCCGGCGCTGCCCCACCCCCGTATCATCGGCCGCACGATCTTTCCCCAGCGCGAGACCTTCACCACGCCCCCGCACCAGGACTTTATCCCGATTCAGGGTACGGCCGCAACCTATACGGCTTGGATTCCGCTGGGAGATCTGCCGGCTGAACTGGGCGGGCTGCAGGTCGCGGCGGGGTCGCATCAGCGGGGCGTCTACGATTTTCGACCGGCGATGGGGGCCGGGGGCCTGGAGGTGCTTGACCCGCTGGAAGGCTCCTGGGCCTACAGTCCATTTCAACAGGGGGACGTTCTCATTTTCCACAGCATGACGGTCCACAAGGGGATGCCAAACAGTTCGGACCGGCTGCGAATGTCGATAGACGCCCGCTACCAGAAGGTCAGCGACCCGATCGCGCCTGGCAGCCTGCAGCCGCACAGCCAACCCAGCACCTGGGCGGAGATCTATGCGGACTGGCCCGACCAGGAGCTGAAGTACTACTGGCGAAAATGGAACCTGGAGGTACGGGACTATGACAACAGCTACCACGACAGGCGCGACGAGATGGCGATAGAGATGGCAAAGGAAGGGGATACGCGGGCGATTTCGACGCTGCAGCGTATCATCGCCCGGAACGAGGACCCGGCAAAGCGGCAGGAAGCCGAAGCGCTGCTGGCCGCGCTGGAGCAGCCAGCCGACACATAGCGCCGAGCGGGCAGGGGAATCCGGCCCCCGCGCCGATGTACGGCCTGGCAACCGTTGGATTCTGCGAGCGTATGGGCGCAGCGGCTGTGTAGGCGATGGTTGGACGTCGGCCCACTACCCCCTGCGGTTGCGGGTCAATGAGACAGTATCCCGGCGATCGACGCAAGGCCAAATGGGGGCGCTTTCCCGTCTGTTCTGCGGCCCCGCGCCAATGTGTTTAGCCGAATTTTGTACTTTCCTTGAAAATGCGTTATACTTTTGCACACTTTCGGGGAGTAGCGCAGCTCGGTAGCGCGCTTCGTTCGGGACGAAGAGGTCGGAGGTTCAAATCCTCTCTCCCCGACTAGCACGCAGTATAGCAGAGCCGCCATGAAGCGGTCTGACCATGATGGTCCGACTACCCTGCCAATCAATGTACGTCATGTATTTTGCCGTCGAAACAGGAACTGTGTGCGACGGCATTTTTTGTCTCGCGGCGATTCCCGAAGGCGAAAGCGGCAATGAAGCCGTTTGAAGGTAGAGTGGCGCCCGTGAACAGTAATGGATAGTCGGGTCAACGCCTGTTCATCATTGACCGAGCGCGATATTGCGCTGTTGTACCGGATCGAAGCCGGTCTGGCCGTTATGGCCGACGTCAGCCGCTCTGACGTGATGCTCTGTTGCTTGATGGATCCCCCGGAAAGCGCTTCACCCGATATAGAGATAATCGGCGCACCCGCAAGGCAACGCGGCGCGGTTGGGCAGATCCTGGTTGCCCGGCACGCGGCGCCCAAATCGCTTTCCTCGATCTATCGGGAAGACATGACAGGGCGCACTTACCCGCTGGATGCCCAGCCAACAGTTCACCGAGCATTGATGGAGGACCGCAGAGACAGAAGGGCAGAGAAGAAAATTCCCCCTGAACGCACCAGCAGCGGCGCCCCGGTCATCCAACAGGTGTATACAGTACACAATGCGGTCAATCAGGCGATTGCGGCTTTGCTTATTGAAACAAGCATGATTGAGTACGAACGGCACCGGAGCCGCGGGCGGCCATTCCGCCAGGCGGTGCGCTGGTTGCAAAGGATGGCGGTACGCGGTGAGATTGAAGCGGCCGGCATCTCGGGAGGATTCGGCAGTCTGGACGGTATCTACCTGATTGATGAGGATCTGTGCATTCGGTACATGAACGGTATCGCCATGAACCTGTTTCGCTCGATTGGTCTTGTGGCGGACATGCAAGGGGCGCAGGTTTCTGATCTGGAGGCCGAGGACGAGGAGGTGGTCGGCCAGGCGGTGCAGGCAAACTGCTGCGTACAGACTCGTCATGAGAGCGAGGACGGGCGGGTTTGGGTGCGGACGGCGCTCCCGCTGCGGGCGCCGCGGGGCCGATTGTATAGGATGCGCCGCCGAATTCGCGGGCGGTTGCCGTGGACGACTTCGATGGCGGCGAAGGGTCTGCCGCAGGTCGATGGCGTTTTGGTGCTGATGCATAATGCCACTGAGACTGTACGCCGCGAGCGCGAGCTGAAGGTCAAATCGGCGATGATCCAGGAAGTGCATCACCGGGTCAAGAACAATTTGCAGACAGTCGCCGCGATTTTACGGCTTCAGAGCCGGCGGTGCCAGGGTCCGGAAGCGAAACAGCAGTTGACCGAAGCTGTCAACCGCATTCTGAGCATCTCGGTGATTCACGAATTTCTAAGTCAGGATGAACACCGCCCAATCAACATTCGCGACATCTGCCAGCGCATTCTGGGACAGGCCCAGGAGGTAACGGTCAACCCGGGGCAACGAGTCGAAATCGCAATGGAGGGACCCAACATCCGCCTTACCGCCAGCCAGGCCACCGCTTCCGCGCTCGTGGTCAACGAACTGCTGATGAATGCGGTGGAACATGGACTGCGGGACCGGAACAACGGTGAAATTCGGATTGCTCTTGAAGATTTGGGCGATGAGGTGCGCATTACCCTGCTGGACAACGGGTTGGGGCTGCCGTCCGACTTTGATCCGGACGATGACGGCAGCCTTGGATTACAAATCGTCCATACGCTTGTAACGGATGACTTGAAAGGCGAACTGCTATTTGAGCAGGTGGCAGGTGATGCGAATGGCGCCGCTCAAGCGGCGCAAAGTGGAACGCGGGCGATTATCACTTTCCCAAAACGGTCAATCAACATAAAATCTTTCGGAGTGTAGTGTAATCGGCCGGTGACAACAATCAGGGGAACCGGCATTTACCGGCAAGCTCTTCTTTGCAGGAGCCGAAAGAACAGGATTCGGCGACAGAGGGGAAGGTTCAACAACTGGGAAAGGGTGAGACAGTGGAGCGGACGCGCGTAATCATTGCCGACGATGAGTCCTTGATTCGGTTGGACCTGCGGGAGATGCTCACCAATCTGGGCTATCTGGTGGTGGGCGAAGTGGGTGACGGTCAGAGCGCCATCAACCTGGCCTGGGAGCTTCGCCCGGACATCGTGATCATGGACATCAAGATGCCCGATATGGACGGGATCGAGGCGGCAGGCATGCTGACGCAGGAGCGATTGGCGCCGGTTCTGCTACTGAGCGCGTATAGCCAGCAGGAACTGGTGCATCGCGCCAAAGAGGCCGGCGTGGCCAGCTATCTGGTCAAACCGTTCCGCGAAAGCGATCTTGGGCCCGCTATCGAGGTGGCGTTGGCGCGTTTTGGCGAATTTCGAACTTTGGAAAAGGAGATCGATGATCTGAAGGAGACGCTTGAGACGCGTAAGGCGGTTGAGCGCGCCAAAGGCATCCTGATGCAGTTGCAGAACATGAATGAAGCCGAAGCGTTCCGACGTATTCAGAAGATGAGTATGAACAACCGCAAGCCAATGAAGGTAGTGGCCGAGGCAATCATTCTGGCCCATCAGGCCGGTGAATAGCCAGACAAGCGGGACCGGTACAGAACTCCGGCATGAACGGACACGAATGACTGCCCCATTATGAGATTTTCAGATGGCGCGCCGCCAGAAGTGCGGCTCTCGATCATCATGCCGGTCTACAACGAGATCGGCACGCTGGAAGAGATAATCCGTCGCGTGCGAGCAGTGGACCTGACGATCACAGCCGAAGGCGCGGCGGGACGGAATGGCCCCCCCTGCCAACTTGAAAAAGAGCTCATCATCGTAGATGACGGCTCTACTGACGGCACAAGGGAAATCCTGGCCCGTTTGCAGGGGGAGGAGCCGGAAGATCTGCGAATCATTTACCATGAACGCAACGGCGGCAAGGGCGCCGCGCTGCGCACCGGTTTTGAAGCCGCGACGGGCGAGATCTTCGTGGTGCAGGACGCCGACCTGGAATATAATCCCGGGGACTATGTCAATCTGCTCGCTCCCATCCTGGCTGGGCGCACCGATGTCGTCTACGGCAGCCGCTTTCTCGGAGGGCCGCGTGCAGCCATGAGCCTCATGCACACCATTGGCAATAAGGGCGTTACCTGGTTCACCAATCTACTGTACGGCACAGTCCTGACCGATATGGAGACCTGTTATAAGTGCTTTCGGCGGGACGTGATCGAAGGTATGACTCTCCACAGCCAGAGATTCGAGATCGAAGCCGAGCTGACGGCCAAAATCCTGAAGCGCAACTATCCGATTTTTGAGACGCCCATCAGCTACAACGGCCGCCAGTTCCATGAAGGCAAGAAGCTTACCTGGCGGGACGGATTCACGGCCATTGCCACCCTCATCAAGTATCGTTTCAGCGACTGAACACCGGTGGATCTTTGTCTGCGGTATTTCTGACAGCTAACCGCAGCAGGACGGTGGGCCGAACCCTACCGGCCCTTGCGGCCGCAGCAGCGCTGGCCCTCTTCGTCCTGTTGCTTTTTTTCCGCCTCCTGTTCACGGACCGAGTCCTGGCCAGCGGCGACATACTCCACTACTTTTATCCCTATCGCGACTACGCAGCCGCCGCTCTGCGCGCTGGGCGTGTTCCTCTCTGGAACCCCTACATTTTCATGGGCGCGCCGTTTCTGGCCAATCCGCAGGCCGCGGCGCTATACCCTCTGCACTGGCCTTTGAGCTGGCTGCCCGTCACGCGGCAGCTCTACTGGAGCGGAGCTCTCCACGCCTGGATCCTGGCTTTGGGCGGTTATGCGCTGATGCGGCGCTGGGGAATGGGGTGGTTGGCGGCAGTCGGCGCCGGCCTGGCGCTGGCGGGGAGCGGATTCTACGGGGGGCTGCTGGGGCACATCAACCAGATGAATGGGGCAGCCTGGCTGCCCTGGCTGTTGTGGGCGTTGGAAGGGCGGTGGTCTGCCGAAAAGGTGGCGCAAAAGAGAAGAGAAGGGAGAACGTCTCCGCGCCCTTATATGCCGTCCATCCACGATTGGGAGTACGGGTTACACCTGCTGCTGTTTTCCCTGTTCGCGGCGATGACGCTGCTGGCCGGGCACACACAGACGACCTATATCAATCTGTTTGGTGTGGGGGCATGGCTGCTTGCGACCAGTCTGCGAGCGTTTTCACACGGTTTCCGTCACCTCGCCGCCTCGTACCTCATCTATGTTGGGGGTGTCCTGCTGGGGGCCTTGCTCGCCGCCGCGCAGTTGTTGCCCACCTGGGAGCTGAGCCAGCTGGGGCTGCGGAGCGGGGGGCTCAGTTATGTGGATGTGACCAGTTTCAGCCTGCGGCCGCTTCTGCTCCACTGGACGTTGCTGCCCTCATATGGCCTGCGCGACCTGGGCGTTGTCTTTTCTACGCTCGGATACACTGAGTTTGTCGCGTACGTGGGCGCGACAGGGCTGCTGCTGGCCCTGGCCGCAGTGGCCGTCGGCGCCGGGCCGAAGATAGGCGGCCTGCGCTGGAGAGCGGAGCGCTGGCCGCCAGCAACGCTTTGCGGGATCTTTTTTGCGGGGCTGGGACTGTTCCTGGCGTTGGGGCGCTGGAATCCATTTTCGCTTCTGTTCTATTCTCTGATCCCCGGCTTCGACCTTTTCCGCACGCCGGCCCGCTGGATGATGCTGTATACGCTGGGCATGGCTGTGCTCGCAGGCGTCGGCACGGAGCGGATCTTTGGCCGCTTGGCGGCTGCCGCCAGCGCCGAGAAACCGGGCACGCGCCGATGGGCAAGCGCGGTTGGCGCGGCGCTTGTCATGGCGCTGGCGCTGGACCTGCTGCTGGCCGCGCGCGCCTTGCCGCACACACAGCCGACCGCGCCCCAGGCTGTGTACGACGTGCGGACCGCGTCGGCCCATCTGCTGACAGAGCCGCAGCGGACGCTCCACCCGGCGGCTGCGGGGCGGCTGCTGAGCCTCAGCGATATCACGTTCGACCCGGGCGATATGCCCGACTGGCGGCGCATCCTGCGCGGGGGCGCTCGCCCCCAGCTGAGCGAGGCCGCCTTCACCGAGTTTATCATCGCGCTCAAATCCCAGGAGATCCTGGCGCCGAACCTCTCCTTGCTGCGGCGCATTCCCACGGTGGACGGATTCGACGGCGGGGTGCTTCCTCTGCAGCGGTACAACGCGTTTCTGTCGCTGCTGATTCCGCCGGAGGAGCTGGTGCCGGACGGCCGCGTGCGCGAGCAGCTGCAGACAGTGCCGCCCGCCAATATCCTCGAACTGATGGACGTTCGCTTTGTAATCACCGACAAAGTGCGCGATGTGTGGTTCAACGGTGTCTACTACGACCGCCAGTTCGGGGCGTTGCTGGCCGCAGATGGACAGGGCAACGCGGCCGGGGGCGGGGCGGGGCTGGTTGTTGACGCGTGGCAGGATTTCGAGGCGACTGCAGTGGCAATCGTTGGGTTCGCGACACCCGGCGCGGAGGCTTCCCGGGCGGATGCGCCCAATCGTCCCCTGGCCGAAGTGGCGGCAGCGGCAAACGGGGATCGTTTCGCCATCGGCCGCTTGCTGACGGGCAGCCGGGCAGGCGCTCTCGTTGTGGAGGGGTCGGACCCGGCTGCATACACGGGCGCTGACGCGCCTGCCGTTTACCGCGAAGGGGAAGCAGGGCCAGTGGAGTATCTGGCCATTTTTGCGCTGCCGGAGGCTACCCGCCTGGACGCGCTGGAGATCACGCTGGCCGGGCGTTCCGATTCCGCCGGGTTGGCGGTGCAGGCGGTGACACTCATTGACGAACGCACCCAAACGTTTGTGCCGCTGCTTCCCAGCGACCGCGGCCGCTTTCGGCGAGTGCACAGCGGCGACGTAAAGATTTACGAGCGGCTCGGAGGCGCTGGGCGGGCCCAGCTGGTCTGGTCGGCGCGGCCGGCGTCATCGGCTGACGAGGCGGCAAGATTGCTGCGCGTCCCCGATGCGAACGGGTCCTTTCAGGATTCGGCGGTGGTGGAGGCCAGCGCCGAGACGGTGGCGGGATGGGGGCTTGCAAGCCAGGACGACGCGCCTGGCGGCAGGGGTTCGGCGGAGGTCGTCTCGTACGCGCCCGAGCGGGTGGTCATCCGCGCTCGGGCTGAACGGCCGGGCTTGCTTGTTCTCAAGGATGCCTACTATCCCGGCTGGAAGGCCGAGGTCAACGGCGCGCCGGTCGAGATCGTTGCGACCAACGCGCTTTTTCGCGGTGTGCCTGTGCCGGCCGGGGAGAGCGAGGCAGTATTTTCGTACGAGCCGGCTACGTGGCGGAACGGTCTGCGACTCAGCCTCGCGGGGGGCACTTTGTGGCTTCTGCTGGCCTGGTGGACGTTCGGCTCTTTAAGGGCAAGGAGACGTTGAGCAATTTGCTTCGCGGGGCTCTGCGCTGTGATGTATAATCGAAGGACGGGAATCTCCATGGCAGCGCTTGAATTCGGGAGAAGGCTGACGCTCATCCGTTGACGGCAATCCGGTAAACGGACGGATGGGAACCAGAAGCGGGGTTTCAGGCTCGAGAGCGGACGTGATAAACGTATTTAATCGCATCGTCGTTGTAGCGCTTTGGCTGATATTGCTGGCAGCCGTAGGCTATACGACGGTCTATCCGGATAGGGCTCTCACTGCGGTCTTGGGAAGTTTGTCAATGGCCCGGGACTTTCTGCGCGTGCAGCAGCAGGCAAACAGCATGAATTTCCTGATCGGCCAGGTTGCGGCGGGCACCGTCGCGGTGCTCATTTTTGGCAGTCTGCTGTGGTTGGAACTGTGGCCTCACCGGCAGCGCGGGGTGCGTATGAAGACGATGAAGGGCAGCTCGGTGGAGTTGGATACTGACAGTATCGCGCGCCGGCTGTCGTGGCACCTGGACCAGCTTGCCGATGTGATTACGGTGCTGCCGGATGTGAAGTCCCGCGGCAATGCGGTAGACATCGAACTGGAGGTCGAGACCGCGCCCGATATCGACGTGCCGATGAAGACGGACGAGGTGGTGGAGTCGACTCGGCACATCATAGAAGAGGATATGGGGCTGCGGCTTGGCAAGCTGGATGTGCGAATGCGTCATCTGCCTTTTGAGGATGAGTGGGAAGCGTGAAGTTGAGCGCCCTTTTGGAGAGCCTGCTATTCGTAGCGGGAGAGCCGGTGTCGCCGGCGCAGCTTGCCCAGGCGTCGGGCTTCCCTGAGGTTGAGGTGACCAAGGCGCTGGCCGCCTTGCAGGAGGACTATGAGGAGGAGAATCGGGGGCTGCGGCTGCAGCGCCGCGACGGTCGCGTGCTCCTCGTAACCAACCCCGCGGCCTCTCTGGTGGTGGAGGCGTTCCTCGAACTGGATCTGAGGGTTCAGTTCAGCGCGCCGGCACTTGAGACACTGGCCATCATCGCCTACCTCCATCCGGTGACGCGGGCGCAGGTGGAAGCGGTGCGCGGGGTCGATTGTTCAGGCGTGCTGCGCACCCTTGTTCAACAGGGCCTGGTGGAGGAGTTCGACCGCCTTGAAGGGCCAGGCCGGCCAATCCGTTACGCGATCACCGATCAGTTCATGCAGCATTTCGGCTTGACCAGTCTGGACGAGCTGCCGCCCCTGGAGACCGACGTGGAGGGGGCTCCGGCGGAGCTGGCCGATGCGTAGAGCCGCTGTTGACAGGCCAGGCGCGGGCTCTTCATGCGGTCTGTAGAGCCCCGGCGCGGCGCTGTCCAACGATTTCGCATATACTTCACTCGCTTGCGATTCCCATAAGCCGATCCGCAATCCAGTTTGGCACGCGCGTCATGCGGCCGTCGTCGTCGACGCAAGTGTGGCGCGTGCGGCCGTCGGCGTAGACGGCGCCGGAGCGCGGGTTGCGTATTTCGTACACGAACTCGATCTGGCGGCTGCGCAGCGACGCCAGCCGCGTGACGACCTGGACGGCGTCGCCGAAGCGGATTGCGTTGCGGTAGCGGCACTGGAGGTCGGTTACGGCGAAGTTGTATCCGGCGCCGGCGATTTCGGTGTAGGGCATCCCGGCCGCTTCCATCCACGCGATGCGCCCGGCTTCGAACCAGACGACATACTCGCTGTGGTGGACGACGCCCATCTGATCCGTTTCGGCGAAGCGGACGGTAATGTCGAGGGGAACAACGGGGTGTTCAGTCTTGTCCATCGGCATCTGTCAGGGGATGGTCGATCCTGTGCGGGTTGGCCCGGATCCAACGCTGAAAGGCCGAGCGCATGGACGCCAGATCGCCCAAATCCTCGACGCAGACTTGATAAAGTTCTGCCGGGCAGACTTCATGGTAGAGGTGGGTCAACCGGTCTCGGTAGCCTGCCATCTGCGCGAAGGTCTTTCCTTCGTCTTTGTCAAGGACATCCCGTTCCGCCAGTCGGGCAGCGGTTTCTCTGTAGGATGCTGAAGGGATGCCAAACGCCTTGGCCAGAATATGGCGTCCGACATCAAATAGCGCTTCCAGAGCGCGGCGCAGACAGGACTCGGCTGTGTGGACATTGCGGTTGTCGGCAAAGAAGGCGTCTTCATCGTGCAGGGACAACTGCTCGATCTGCCTGATCATCTGATCGAGCAATGCCAGCCGCTCGTCAATGACGCGTCGGTAGAGAGTGGACGGGGTCATTTGGGCAGACCGAGGATCAGGCGGGCGCGCGCCTCCTCAAGAAAAGCAAGATCGCCCTCCTGCCGCAGGATGTAGAGGTCATAGTTGTCGGCCGCGTACTGATTTTCGGCGTAGAGCCGTTCGCCGTGAACGGCTTCGGCGGCCAGAAAGGGGCCGGCGTTGTCGAGGTTGACAAGGTCGACGCGGTTCACGCCGAGCAGATCTTCCAGGGCGTGCGCCAGCGCCACCTCAGTTTTCCAGTTGAAGTCGGCGCCCGGCAGCGGTTTCGCGCCCAGATCCACATCGGAGGGTCCGGGGGCAAGGACGGCCTCCGGGTCGTCCAACCATG
Source organism: Caldilineaceae bacterium (assembly GCA_022823185.1). Taxonomy (GTDB): domain Bacteria; phylum Chloroflexota; class Anaerolineae; order Caldilineales; family Caldilineaceae; genus Bin5. The sequence goes on along the minus strand of JAJDXQ010000024.1, from coordinate 33,607 downwards.
CCAGCGTCTCCCTGGCGAGGCTGCCGAAACTGTAGAGGATGGCGACGCCGTGCCGCCGGCAGATCTCGGCCAGCGCGGCCCGTTTTCGATTCGGGTCTGTCGCAAGCGGCGGGTGTTGATCGGATCGGTTACACATCTGCCATTACATATGAATGGGCTGCCCCTCAACGCCGTGGGCAGCCTCCATGACCACCTCGGCTAGGGTCGGGTGGGCATGCACGTTGTGCGCGATCTCGGTGGGCGTAAGCTCCATCATCTGCGCCAGGGAGAGTTCGGGGAGCAGCTCGGTGGCGTTGGGGCCGACGATGTGCGCGCCGAGGATCTCGCCATATCGCTGGTCGGCGATGATCTTGACAAAGCCGCTGCGCACGCCCTGCGCCTGCGCGGCGCCGTTGGGCATGAAGGGAAATTTGCCCACATTGACGGGGTAACCGGCCTTCTCGGCCTGGGCTTCGGTCATGCCGAGGCTGGCGACCTGGGGCACGCAGAATGTGCAGCGGGGCATGAAGATGTACCGTTCGGCCGGGATCGGCGCGGCGGCGTGCCCGGCGGCGTGTTCGGCGGCGACGATCGCCTGCGCGCTGGCCACGTGTGCCAGCGGCATTTTGCCGGTGCAGTCGCCGATGGCGTAGATGTTTTGGCGGCTGGAGCGCATGTACTCGTCGATCTCGAGGTAGCCCTCCTGATTGCGGGCGGCGCCGGCGGCGTCGAGACCGACGTCCTCGGTATTGGGCGAGATTCCTATTGCCAGCAGCGCTTTTTCGACTTCAATTTTCTGGTCGCTGCCGTCGTTCAGGTTTCTAACCGTTACCGTGACCGACCGTTCGCCGATGTCAAAGCCCTCGGTGCGGCTCGATGTCAGCACTTTGATGCCCCGTTTCTGGAAGGCCCGCTCCACCTCCTGCGCCACGTCGGCATCCTCCAGAGGCAAGGCCTGGTCCAGCATTTCAACGATGGTGACCTGTGCGCCGTAGGTGGCGTAGATGTGGCTCAGCTCCATGCCAATGGGGCCGGCGCCCACGACCAGCAGCGATGCGGGGACCTCGTCCAGTCGAATGGCATGGCGGTATTGCAGGATGCGCTCGCCATCCGCTTCGACGCCGGGCAGGTCCTTGGCGCGGGCGCCGGTGGCGACCACAAAGCTGGCGGCCGTCACGGCGCGCGGTTCGGCGTCGGGGTTGAGCGGCCCGGCGCTGACCTGCACGGTGTGGGCGTCGGTGAAGCGGGCATGCCCTTCGATGACATCGATGTTGTTCTTCCTCATAAGGAACCCGACGCCCTTTGTCTGCCGGTTGACGATCTGCAGAGAGCGGTCCACGGCCGCGCCATAGTCCACCTGCAAGTTGTCAAAGGTAAGACCGAAATCCTGCGCGTGCTGCAATGTGTCGAGCACTTCGGCGCTTTTGATCAGCGCCTTTTTGGGGATGCAGCCCCAGTTCAGGCAGACGCCGCCCAGATGTTCCCGCTCGATTAGGGCAGTTTTCAGGTTCAACTGCGCGGCACGGATTGCAGCGACATAGCCGCCCGGTCCGGAGCCGATGACGATCAGATCATAGTCGTAGTTGCTTGCCACGAATTCCTCCGCTTAAGCCAGTTGCCAGTGGCTGTGGAACACTGGTCACTGCAGATAGCTGAATGGTTGACGGTTGCTGCTATGCGCCCCAGTTTTGCAGCCGGTCCACGATATCGGACAGGAAGGTGTCCGCGGCGAGCCCATCCAGGATACGATGGTCGAAGGCCAGGCTCAGGTAGCACATGGGGCGGATGGAGATCGAGTCGTCCGGGCTGGGCAGAAGCGGGTCGGCGGGCGCGCCGTCGGTTCTGGCGCCGCTGTTGACGACTGCGCGTTTGCTGATTTTGCCGACACCCAGGATGGCGGCCTGCGGCTGGTTGATGATCGGCGTGCCAAGGAGGCTGCCGCTCGTCCCATGGTTGGTGACGGTAAAGGTGCCGCCGCGCACTTCATCGGGAGACAGTTCGCCGCGGCGGGCCCGCTCGGCCAGATCGTTGACCGCGCGGGCCAGCCCAAGCAGATTGAGTTCGTCGGCATCGCGGATGACGGGCACGACCAGCCCGTCGGGCACGGCTGCGGCGATGCCGACGTGGATACGCCGGCTCAGCATCAGCCCCGCGTCGGTCCAGCGGCTGTTTACTGTTGGGTTGTCGCGCAGAGCGGCTGCGACCGCGGCCACGAAGTAGGGGGTGAAGGAGAGGCCGATTCCCTTCTGCGCGAGCGCCGCTTTGCGGGCCGCCCTGTGGCGCACGACGGCGGTCATGTCGGCCTCGAAGATGGTCACCACGTGGGGGCTGGCGCGCACGCTGCGGCTCATGTGTTCGGCGATCATGCGCCGCATGTTGGAGAGGGGTTGGAGAATCTCGTCCTCGCCGGAAGCGGGATGCGTTGCGGGCGGCCGTCGATTGCGGGCGTCGATAAAGGCCAGCAGGTCCCTTTTGGTGACGCGGCCCTGGCGGCCGCTGCCCTGAACGTCGGCGAGGTCGATGTTGTGTTCGGCGCTGATGCGGGCGACGACAGGGCTGACGAAGGCGCGGCCCTCCGGCCTTGGGGCAGGCGCTGCGTCGGTTGGGGCAGAGGAGGCGGGATGAGACGAAGCTTCTTCAGGACTCTGTGCGATTTCCAAAGTCTCGCCGGCTTCCTGGGGGGGCTCCTGAATGTCGTTCTCTTCTCCCTGGTCTCCAATGTAAGCGATGACGGAGCCAACCTGGACCGTTGTTCCTTCCGCCGCCAAGACTTTCAGCAGTATTCCGGCGGCGGGGGCGGGCACTTCAGTGTCGATCTTGTCGGTGGTGATGTCCAGCAGGGGTTCCTGCCGTTCCACCGTTTCGCCGGGCTGCTTGAGCCAGCGGGCGACCGTCCCTTCGAACACGGTTTCGCCCAGTTGGGGCATCTTGACTGGGGTTGGCATCTTTGGGGCTCCAACTGCGGGGGCCAGCGGCCGCCGGCGCGGGGCCGGTTGCGGACACTGGCCACAGAATGCTGTCTAAACCATAGGTGTTTGGCGCTGGACGAGCTGCACGGTTACCTGCCAGGGATCGCGCAGGAAGCATAGCTTGTCACCGGAGGGGGTATCGTTGATTTCGCCGTCGGGCGCGGCGCCGGCCTGGATCAGGCGCTCGCGTTCTGACTCAATATCGTCCACGCTGAAGGCAAAGTGAAGGTTGAAGGCGTTGACCTGGGCGAAGTCGATGTGCTCGAATTCCTCATTGCTGTACAGCTCCACCATGCTTCCGTTGTCGTCGTAGACAAAGTTCATGTAAGGGGGAACATCGCCGGAGGAGACGATACGCATTCCGAGATGCTCCTGCCACCACTGCGCCTGTTCGCGGACGTTGGGTACGTTGATTGCAACGTGTTCAAGGTTCATTGTTTACTCCGTAAGTTGGTGTTTGAGGTGATGGATATGGGTATGATTGTAACGCAAGACGCGCCTGGCATTCGCAGGGTTCAGGCGCCGGCGATACGTTCGAAACGGGTTGGCTCTCTCTCCATCTCGGCCTGCAAAAAACGGTGCAGGAGTCTTGCTTTGATGTGGGCGCATTCAGGGTCATCCCAGCGGTTGCGGCGCTCTTCCGGATCGTCCTGCAGGTCGAACAGCTCGCCGTATGTGTGCCCCCGGTAGAGGGTCAGTTTGTAGCGGTCGTTGACGAAGGTGCGGAGGTGCAGCGCGGTGGGCTGGTGGCGGTTCTCGACCAGCACATGGTCGCGCGCGCTGTCTGCCGCGCCGGTCCAGACGGGGAGCTGGTCGGCGCCCTGCATCTGGCCTGGGATGTCGACGCCGGCCGCGTGGAGGAAGGTGGGCGCGAGGTCGACAAGAGATTGGAGCGAGTTGTTGACCGCGCCGGCGGGGACGCGACCGGGCCAGCGCACGAGAAATGGCAGGCGGATCAGATCTTCGTAGTGGAAGGCCCCCTTGGCGATCAGCCCGTGCTGGCCGAGAAAATGGCCGTGGTCGGTGCTGAAGACGATGAGTGTATTGTCGGCGATGCCCAGCTGGTCCAATCTGTCGAGAATGCGTCCGATCTCGCGGTCCATCAGGCTGACCATGCCGTAGTAGACGGCCATGTTTTTGCGCAAGGCATCCGGCTCGATCAGATGGCTGTTGAAGCCATGATTGCCGAAGCCCGACTCCTGCCAGGCGGAGAAGTCCGGATCGCGTTGCTGCGTTTTGGCGAAGTGGGGCGGCATCGCGTCGAACTCGCCCGGTTCGAGGCTGCCCGGCTGCATGGCAGCGGGATCGTACATGGAGGCCCACGGTTCGGGCACGAGGTAGGGCGGATGTGGATCGTGGAAGCTGCTCCAGAGGAAGAAGGGTTTATCGTCGTCGACGCTGCGCTCGATTGCGGCGATGGTGCGTTCAGCGGTCCAGACGGAGTAGTGGCACGCCTCGGGCAGGTCCCAGGCGTGTTCGCGTTTGGGCGCGCTGGGGTCGGGCGGCCAGGTCTGGAAGTAATCCTGCCAGTTGGGCAGGCCGTTTTCCTCCATCCAGATGCCGTAGTGCTGGCCGGCGTGGGCTTCGTCGGCGTGGTTACGGGCGACTTCGACATGTTGAAAGCCGTACCACGGGCCGTGAAAGTTTCGCCAGAAGTCGAGGTCGCGCAGGGTGGGCTGGCATTCGAGGGAAGTTTGCTCCGGGCGCGAGGCAAGAGGCTGGAAGTGGGCCTTGCCGATCAGCGTGGTGTCGTAGCCGTTGGCGTGCAGCATGTCGCCGACGGTGGGGACATCTTCCGCCAGCTTGACGCCGATGGTCCAGCAACCATGCCAGGCTGGGTACTGGCCGGTTATGATCGACGCGCGCGAGGGCGAACAGACGGGATTGTTGCAGTAGGCGCGGTCGAAGCGGGCGCCTTCTCGGGCGAGCCGGTCCAGGGCGGGCGTCCGGATCTGGGGATTGGTCACGCCAAGGGTTGCGTAATGCTGCTGGTCGCTGGTGATCAGCAGGATGTTTGGGAGTGCATTCTCTTCGCTGGTCGGGCTCGACTGGCGTGAAGTAGACACGGGCATCCACCTTGGAATTGGCTAGCGCCTTTTGCTGGGAATCCTATCATAGGCTCCCTACGCGCGCTAGTCAAAGGTGTGTGGGCGTCCGCCATGTCGCTGGGCGCAAGGTCGGTAGATCCGCGGCGCGCGGCCGCGCAAACAGTTCTTGTAACCGGGACGCGCCGGTCAGGATGTCAGTTGCGGCAGGCGCCGCTGTGCTATACTGGTTGAGGTTGACTCCCGTGACTCGCGACGAATGTTGCAGGGGGCAACAGGTTGTTCCTTGTTCACGCCCCTTTTTCAACCCACCCTTACCAACAGACAGTACGATATGGAGCGAGGCGAAGATGACACAGACCGTTATGGAAAGTGTGCAGATCCACTGGCAGGATCTGCGCGGGCGCACCTATGATCTGATGGATGTTCTGGCCGACGCTGATCTGGACGCCCGGCTGCCCTTTTCCGAATCCCAGAATATCCTTTACCAGTTTTATTGTATGTTGGGGACCCAGGAGAGCTGGCCGCCTGTGCTGTTGGAAGGGCGGATGCGGGGTTGGGACTGCAGCCTGGAACCTGCGCCCGCCGGCGAGGTGATGCCGGTTGAACGCGTCCGGCAGAAGATGGAGGCGGCGGACACGGCTTTGCGGGAAGCTTTCGAGCAGGTGGAGTGGTTACGCGTTTTTGAAGATGGCACGACGCCGCTGGCCGGTTACTACCGGCTGGTCGAACATGAGGCGCATCACCACGGCCAGCTGATCAACCTGATTTACGCCAACAACCTGCCCATCCCCGAAAGTTGGGCGGATTCGTGGGCGCTTACGCGTGACGAGTAGATTCTTTGGAGCGGCGGTTTCAAGCGGAAACCGCCGTTCTCTTTTTGTGGGCAGCCGTTTTGCGACGCTGCCTATGAGCGCATCGTCGCAGTGGGCGCCAGAGATTCGCTATTCGAACAGCAGGAACTCGATTGAGGCCCAGGTGGCGCCCTCCGTCTCCGTCCCCGTCCCGACCAGAAGCGCCCATTCACCGTCCTCGCTGAAGCCGAGGGAATTGTAGGTTTCGCCGTCCGGGACGAATCCGACGATGGGGGCCTCCAGGGAGGGCCCGCCGCGCAGCCGCAGGCGGCCGCCCTGGCCTGTTTCGATGGTCACGCGGCCCACCTGCACCCTCAACGGCGCGATATCCTGCAACTCCACCAGAGAGGCCGCGATCCAGACAGGTTCATCGATATTGGGGAAGAAGATGGCCACCCAGTGTTCATCGGAGCTGAAACCGGCCACAGGGTAGGCTTCACCGACAGCGACGCCGGCGAGGACTTCGGCGATGGTTTCGGGCTTGCTGCGCACACGCAGGGCGCGGGTTGTAACGATGGCCAGGTGTTCGGTGACGTCGCCCAAAGTCAGGAGCGGCTCATCGGTGGGCGTCGACTCGGGAACCTCCTCCTGGGCGGCCGCTGCATCCTCGGAGACGGACATTTCGCCGATGGATACGGTAAAGGCGGGGCTGATCGGTTCGCCGTCCTCCAGAATTGGCATATCGGTGCCGGGGAACTCGAAGACATCAAAGACGCCGCCGTCGGTATGGAGCATGGCATAGAGCGTTTCGGTGGCGGCGTCGACATCGATAGCCACGGCCAGGTCGGTCGTGGGGCCGGGCTCCAGGTGCGCCTGCCCGATGATCGGTCCGAAAGATCCGGCGTCATCGGCGTGGATGACGACCCAGCCTTCCACTGGGACAACAGCTTCCGCGATCGTGACCTGTCCTCGGATAACATCTTGCGAATGGACTGTGACGCTCGGCTCCAGGTCAGCGAAAGGCGACGCATCTTCTTCGGTTGTTTCCTCGCCGGCGGTTTCGGAAGCTTCCTCGTCGGTCTCTCCTGCGGCGGCCATCGCATCTTCGGTCGCACTGGCGGTCTGCTCGCCTTCGGACACTGCAAGTGCGCCGGCGTCGCCATCCAAGGCTACATCTTCAGCCCAGATCCAGCCGACGGTGCCTACATCGGGCACCTCTACTTTCAGCCAGCTGCCGTCCTGGGTTCTGGCGACCACTGGAATGACATCGTCCTTGAGCAGACCGGCAATAATCGGAGTCTCTGCATTGGGTTCCTGGCGCACTCGCAGCGCATTGACAGTTACCGTTGCTTCCAGGGTCACCATCTCCGGTTCGGCCGGCTCTGCGATTTCTTCTTCAGCAGGGGGCGCGGCGGGAGTCAGAATCATCGTAATGTCTCCCTGGAAGGGATAGCAGCTGCTAATCAACAGGGGCAGAATCAGGAGTGCCCCAAACATCGGGACGCGAAAGCGATTAGGCATAATTCCTCCCATGCTGACAAAGGCCTGCCGCCCGCTGTTGTAGGTGGAGGCCCGGGGGCAAAGTTGGGAACAGGCGCATTTTCTACGGCGGAAGAGTAGGTTTGGGGCCGAAGTATTGCGCGTGAGTCAGGCGCTAAAGCCGCTCCCTTTCAGGCCGCGGCCGATTCGATAATTATGGCACGGCGAAAGATCGGCTGTCAAATGATTTCGGCCTGTCTCCTTGTCCGAAAACATGCCGGAAAAGGGATGAATGCGCGGCGCGATTGCTACGCTTGGCGCGTCCTGTTTTGAGGATATGTGATTAGACGGAGGCGCGTCAGCTGCCTTGACTATGCCACATCTTTCCCTGGACGGGCTCTCGTTGACTGACTGAGCTATGGACAAAATTGGGCGAAAAAGGGCTGTTTGACTTGTATAGATCATTTTCTTATACTAGCGGCATCCACAGCAGTCTACTTCGCAAAGACCTTCGTCAACAGAAGCTCGTGAGGCATTTGCCTACGTGGTTGTAAGTCCTGCACTGTATTGCACTCACAAAAAGGAGAGATGCTATGAGTGACAGAAATGACCAGTTGGTCTCGAGACGCACCTTCTTGCGCTTGTCGGCGCTTGCGACAACGGGGGTTGCGATTGCAGCGTGCGCCCCAGCTGCAGCCCCTGCGGACCAGGCAGCATCGGGCGAAGAAGCTGCGGCTGAAATGGACACGACGATTACGCTATGGAGTTGGGGCACGGAGATGGGGCGCATGTTGGATTCGGAGGGCAACGACATATTTGCCTCATCGGTGAAAGAGGACATTGGGTTGGACCTGGAGTTGGGTCTGGTTGATCACCCTGATATGGCAGCCAAGTTGAAAGCAGCGCTGCCTGCGGGGACCGGCCCGGACCTGGTGAACACCGACTTCGACATTATGGGGCCGTTCTGGGGATTTGTGGAGCCGCTAAACGACTGGGGCGCGCCAGAATGGGGCGCAAACTGGAAGGGTGACACTTTCTCGGACGCGGCACTGAGCGAGATGGAGCTGGTCGCGGGCATTGTGGATATGTCCGGCGAGGCGCTCTACCTGCCGGGCAATATGCAGTTGCTGGGCTGGGTCTACTATTGGATCCCAACGTTTGAGGAGCGGGGCATCGACGTGGCATCAATGCAGACGTGGGGTGACTTTGAGGCGGTTTGCCAGTCCTTCGTGGACGACGGCATCGCGCCGATCGGAGGGTACTACCATCCCGCTAACCTGGTAGACTGGTTCAAGAGCCTGGTTGAGGTAACTGCGCCCGACGTGCTGGCAGAGGTGCAGGTGGGTAACGGAGAGTTCACGTCTCCGGGGATAGTGGCGGCGTTCGATCTGTTCGCCAAGGTACACAATGAGTACATGCAGGAGGGAGCAATCGGGGCCCAGGACGGCAATGCGGTGCGCGAGCCGTTCTGGAACGGAACGGGGGAGAGGCCGATGATCAATATCTTCACAGGCACCCCCTATTTCGGCTTTCTGAATCACGAGTCCGAGGTGATTCGCGAGGCGATGCACAACCATGTGGGTACCTTCCTGCTGCCCGGCTCGAAAGGGCTGGCCGCGACCGACGCGGGCGTTGCGATGTTGGCGGATTCGGAGCGGAAGGAGAACGCCTGGGAGTACATGAAATGGCGAACGCTGGGCCCGGGCGGGGAACATATCGTCAAATCGGGGCAGCCGGTGGGCGCTAAAGCGATCGAGGTTCCGCCTCAGGGCACCGACTTCGACAAGAATCTGGGCGGGCCGTTGCTGGAGGCGATGGTAACCGGCGATAATGTATTCCGACGCGTTCTCTGCACGGACGTATACCAGCAACTCGGAATCGTGCTTCCGGGTGTGACGGTTGGGCAGATTACGGCTGAGGAGGCGGCGCTGGAGGTCCAGGAAGCTTTCGACATGTCCTGTCAGAATTGGGTGCAAGCGTAAAAGGCGGCCGGTGGCCGGGAGCTCGGCCTCCTGGCCACCGGTTTCGGCGAGGCGGCTGGCAAGTAGCCGGCGCGCATTGAGCGGAGCAGCTGCGGGTAACGGGACGCTGGACAGATGGCTACGGCGGCGACGGATACGAGGCAGAAGGGGGTAGATCGGCCAAAGGTCGATCTCATCGTGCGCGGGCTGCGCTCGAACGGCGGCCTGTTGTTCATCCTGCCGGGCCTGGTGGTCTATCTGGGGTTTATCGCCTGGCCGATAGCCGCGACATTTTACAACAGTTTTTTCATTTGGGACGGTTTCAGTCCGGACCGTGAGTTCACGGGACTGGACCATTATGTTCGGCTGCTGACAAGGGACCGCGCCTTTCGCCTGAGCATACGCAACAACATCTATTGGGCGATCATAACGGTTGTGGTCCTCTCGTTTTTTGGTTTCCTCTTTGCGTGGCTGCTGAATCAGCGCATTCGCCTCCGCAACGCATACCGGGCGGCCTTTTTTCTGCCGGTCACCGCTTCACTGGTGGTAATTGGCTACACATGGGAGTTCCTCTACCAGCCGGAAAACGGTTTGATCAACCACACGCTTCGCCGACTGGGGCTGGATGACTGGACGCGGGTCTGGCTGGGTGACCCGGACGTAACGATTTTCGCCATTATCCTTGTTTCTCTATGGGCGTCGTTGGGATTTTGGGTGGTGGTGTTTCTGGCTGCGCTGCAGGCGGTGCCGCAGGATCTGTATGACTGCGCGGCTGTGGACGGCGCGACGGGTGTGCGCCAGATGTGGCATGTAGCCGTCCCTCTGACGATGGGGACGACGCGTGCGCTGTGGATTTTGGGGCTGATCCGGTCGATCAATGCGTTTGCGCTGGTTTTTCTATTGTCGCGCGGCGGGCCCTATCATGCGTCAGAGGTGATTGCGTATCAGATCTATGATCTGGCCTTCAGGACGAATCATACCGGTTATGCATCGGCGCTTTCAGTGCTGCTGCTGCTGATTTCGGCGATTGTGACGATTTTCCAGCTGCTGTTGCTGCGCGGACAACGCGTCCGGCTCTGAACTTCGCGGGATAGGGGATAGAAAGGGGCGCAGATGGCATCGAAGGTCTCAAGGATAAGGATTCGAAAGCAGTCGGTTCTGCTTCATATTGTGCTGTTTTCGGTCTCATTCATCATGATATTCCCCTGGCTGTTTGCGTTTTCCACCGGTTTGAAGGCGCCGGGGGAATCGGCCCTGAACAGGAGTCTGATTCCGTGGGAGCTTTCGCTCAGCAATTTTTCAGAGGCGTGGCGGATCGCGGACGTGCCTTTGCTCGCGCTGAACAGTTTCGTTGTCACGGCAGCTTCGGTGGTGATGATCCTGTTTCTGGCGTCGCTGGCCGCGTATGGATTTGCACGACTGGATTTCGTGTTGAAAGAGCCTCTCTACCTGCTTTTTCTTGCCGGGCTGATGTTGCAGGCGGCGGCGATCATGGTGCCGCTCTACCAGGTGAACGTCGCTTTCGGGCTTCTGGACACACACTACGCGCTGATTGGACCTTATATCGCACTGGGCCTTCCGTTTGCGATCCTGATTCTGCGCGGTTTTTTTGAAGGGCTGCCAGACGAGATCGAGGACGCGGCGCTGATCGATGGGGCCACCCGCTTTACAATCTACTGGCGCGTCATGTTGCCTTTGACGCGGCCGGCGCTGGCTACGGTGGCGATTTTCACCGGTCTGGGAACGTGGAATGATTTCCTGCTGCCCATGCTGATGACAAACAAGGCCAGTCTGCGCACGATGCCGCTGGGGCTGATCCTCTTCCAGTTGGAAGCGGGCATCGGCCTTGTTCTGAATGAGTATCGCTTTGCCTTGATTATCATGATGACTTTGCCGTTGATCGTTGTTTTCCTTCTGCTGCAGAGGCAGTTCATGAGCGGGCTCACTGCAGGAGCGATCAAAGGGTAGCTCTGTCATCGCGCCCCGTTTGCTGTTCAGGCCCCGAGCCTCGCCATGCCCCGCAAAATCGAGTCGCCGCAGGGCCTTGAATCCCGCGCACGTTCAGCTGCGGCCCATTCCACGAAGTGAAGCTTGAATTTCCTGCCAGGAATTCTTTCGGCACACGGGGGCCGTTTCGGTGTGCCGGCGCGGCGCGGAGAGTTGGATCGTGCGAGGTGACAGGGGGGTGCTGGGGAGCCTGGGCAGGCTATAGTGGCTGATTGCAACCGTACCAATAGGGCGCCACGATGGGAAGCCCCCGCACAAGGGAGGCCGCTTGCGGCCGGACGCCCAGAAAAGCGGAGGTTTGGGGCGAGGAGGGTGAGGCGCGTTTGTCTGTCTCGGTTGGGCTGGGAGTTGGAGGTGGCCGGGTGGTTAAGTATTATTTGTGGGACAGGAAGACGGACTATGCAGAGGATGCCCACAGGGGGGCACGATCAGCAGCGAAAGGCATTGGACAAAAGGCAATTGACATAAGGCTGATGCGATGGAGATAGAAGATGACCACAACAGCTGAATTTCAGGAACACAATGCACTGCTCGATGATCCGCAGGCGATGCGGCGGCAGATGGAAAAGGACGGCTTCCTGTTTTTTCGGGGGCTGCTGCCTGCGGATGAGATTGTGGCTCTGCGGCGCAAGATTTTGCAGATCTGCGACAACTACGGCTGGATTGCGCCGGGCACAGAGCTGATGGACGGCATCGCCGACCCTTCGGCGGACGGGATGGAGCCTTTCTGCGGCGTGGGCGTGCCGCCGGCAGCCTACGGCGACGTGCAGTGCCTGGAGTCTTTCCATCGCCTCGCGCATAATCCGGCCGTGGTCGATATGTTGGGGAAGCTGTTTGATGAGACAGTGCTGGTACACGCCCTCAAGATCGCGCGCTTGATGATTCCGGCGAAGGGAAACGCGCCGACGCCGGCGCATCAGGATCACATTTTCATTCAGGGTTCGAAGACAGTCTATACCTGCTGGATGCCGCTGGGGGACTGCCCGCGGGAACTGGGCGGGCTGAGCGTGCTGCGCGGTTCGCACAAGCTGGGCATCCTGCCGGTGCGGGAGGCTGAGGGGGCAGGAGGCCGACACGTTATCTTTGAAGACGGGATGGAGCAGGAGTGGTTCGAGACAGACTTCCGGGTCGGAGACGTATTGGTATTCCACAGCCTGACTGTTCACAAGTCGATTCCGAATCGGACGGAGAACCAGATCCGGTTATCGACAGATTACCGCTATCAACCGCCCTCACTGCCGATTGAAGTGAAGTCGATCACACCCCACTGCAACGTGCTCCCCTGGGACGAGATCTATGCCGGCTGGGAGTCGGAGGATTTGAAGTACTATTGGGAGCAGTATGAACTCGACTTCCAGGAACATGATCCCTCTCTGGTGGCTGTCCAGGAGGGTTGAAGGTTTGCAGGCGAACATTGAGAAGTTGGAGATAGAGCATGTCGACACCGATCAGGTTGCATCCTGAGAATCCTCGCTATTTTCTCTACCGTGACAAGCCGCTGGCGTTGATCACGGCGACGGAACACTACGGCGCGGTGATCAACCGCAACTTCGACTACATAACCTATCTGGACGACGCGGCGGCGAAGCGGCAGACGCTGAGCCGCTGTTTTCTGCTCTTCCGCGAGCTGCAGGTGTTCGACCCGGCTACGCAGGTGAAGCCGATCAACCCGCATTCGCCGTGCAAGCCGTTGCCGTGCGAATACGTTTCACCCTGGCTGCGCAGCGGGCCGGGTTTTGCCACTGACGGTTACCCCAAATTTGACCTGGACCGGTGGAACCCGGAGTACTTCGAGCGGTTGCACGGTTTCCTGACGGCGGCGCAGGAGCGGGATGTGATGGTGGAGCTTACCCTCTTCAGCAGCACGTACACCGATGCGGTGTGGGGCCTGAATCCGCTGAACATTCAGAACAACATCAACGGGGTGGGCGACATCCCGTGGCAGGACTATATTTCGGGCCGAGATGCGGCGCTGACGGAGCGGCAGATGGCCTACGTCAGCAAGGTGGTGGAGGAGGTGAACGGCTACGACTGCTTCTACTTCGAGGTCTGCAATGAGCCGTTCACGACAAGGGCGGGGATGCTGCCTGAGACCGAGTTTGCCACGCAGGCGGAGGTGGACGGCTGGCAGGAGGCGGTGCGCGACCAGATCCGGGCGACGGAGGCAGATTTGCCCAAGCGGCACCTGATCTTCCAGGTTCCGGTTGAGAACTGGCGCACGGACACGGCGCTGGAGCAGATCCTGGGGGAGGAGTCGGTTGACGCGGTGAACCTGCACGATTATCAGCAGCTGACTTACAAGGGCGCGATCCTGGCGCCGTTGTCGCGGTTTATGCAGCGCGATTTGCGGCTGGCGCGCATCCAGCAGGTGTGGACGGCGGTTCACGATGCGGGCAAGCCGTTTGTTTTCGATGAGGACAACGCGGCGACGAGCTCGCTGGATGAGGAGTCGTGGATTGTGCATCGCAAGCGGGCGTGGGCGACGGTCTGCAGCGGCGGCCATTATAACATGATCGATTTTTCGATTCAGGCCGGTGGGCAGGAGGCGGGCACGCCGGCGTCGCAGGTGATGATCCGCAGCTGGATGAAACATCTGTCGGCCTTTATCCACGAGGTCGATTTTGTGCAGATGGCGCCGCAGCCGGACTTCGCCGGCGGGACGCCGGAGAACACGATTGCGATCACGCTGGCGCAGCCGGGGCGGGCCTACGTCGTCTATGTGGCCGATCAGCGGGAGGTGGATGATCCCACGCTGGGCCAGCCCTGCCAAGGCCGGCTGGCGTTCACGCTGCCGGCGGGCAGATACTCGGCGCGGCTTTATTCGCCGGCGGAGGGAAGGTACACGGGCGACCGGCAGGCGCTTGCCGGCGGCGAGACGGAAATCGACCTGGGCCCGTTCAGCCACGACATCGTCGTTCACATCGAGGCAGCCGGCTAGCGGCCGGCGCGGTTCGCGCCAAGCGCAAAAGGAGTTGCGATATGGAACTTAAGCTTTCGTGCCCGGATTTCACCTTTCCGCTGTTGCCGCACGACGACGTACTGAGCCTGATCGCGATGCTGGGGTTTCAAGGGGTGGATATCGGCCTGTTTGAGGACCGTTCCCATATCTATCCCAGCCACGTTGTGGGCAATCTGGCGGCTTCGGCGCGTGATCTGACCAGGCGTGTCGAGGACAAGGGGTTGGAGATTGCCGATGTCTATTTCCAGGCGTCGGGACCGGGGCTGCCGGCGCTGGCGATCAATCATCCTGACGCGGCGGAGCGGCGCCAGGCGCGCGATCTGTTTGCGCGCGTGGTCGAGTTCACGCTGCGCTGCAACGCGACCCATATCACGATCGAGCCGGGGTTGCCGTGGGAGGGCGAAGCCTACGAGACTTCGCTGGAGCGGGCGTGCGAGGAGCTGGCCTGGCGGGTGGAGCTGGCGCAGGCGGCGGGATGTGTGTGCGCGGTGGAGCCCAACGTCGAGTCATTGACGCGCACGCCGGAGCAGACGCATCGCATGCTGGAGATGACGCCGGGCCTGACGCTGACGCTGGATTATTCGCATTTCGCCTACCGGGAGATCAGCGACGACGAGTGCGAAACGCTGATCCCGCACACGTCCCACTTTCACGCACGCGGGGGGCATAAGAACCGCCTGCAGTCCTTGTTTCAGCACAACGTGATCGATTACCCGCGCGTGGTGCGGGCGCTGCGCGATTCCGGGTACGAGGGCTATATCTGCGTCGAATATGTGTGGGTCGATTGGGAGGGCTGCAACGAGGTGGACACGCTGTCGGAGACGATCCAGATGCGGGATCTGCTGCTGTCGGTGGATCTGGACGGGTAGGCCGTTTTCCGGGCGGCAGGAACGGCCCTCGTAGCGACACGTGAGCACGCCGGAGATTCACCTGCGGACGCTGTATCTGCTCGACGGCGCCGGCCGCATCCGCGGGACACGTGAGCCGGACCCGGAGCCGGGACCGAAGTTCACGCTGGTTCGCGGCAGGGCGGGATGCGTGTGGGCGGCGCGGGCGGACGCGCCGGCGGAGGTCGCGGCGGAGTTGGACGCACTCGCCGGCGAGGAGCCGCCGGTTGCAGACTTTCGGCAGGCCCCCGTTCATGGCGGGCGGTACCGGGCGCTGGTGGGTGGAGAGGTCTACTTCGGGCCGGCGTTTACTTTCCCTGAGACAATCGAAGAGCCTGATGACACGGTGCGCGTGGACGGGTTGCCGCTCCTTGCGCGCCATTTTTCGGGGTGGACGGCCGCCGAGATAGCGGGATGTTCGCCGATTGTTGCGGTCATGGCGGGCGGCCACGCTGTGAGCGTCTGCTTCTGCGCCCGGCGTACGGACGCGGCCGCGGAGGCGGGGCTGGAGACGGCGGCGGCGTTCCGCGGGCGGGGCTATGGCGCGCAGGCAGCGGCGGCGTGGGCGCTGGCGGTGCGGGCTTCGGGGCGGGCGCCGCTGTACAGTACATCGTGGGAGAACGGGGCTTCGCTGGCGGTGGCGCGAAAGTTGGGGCTGCGAGTGTACGCGTGCGGGTGGAGTTTGGGGTGAGGGGGCGAGGCCTGGTGGGCAGCGCTATGAGTATGATCGCATACGGATATCTATTCCATGTGTGCCGAACCGTAACGATTAGGCCAATGTACTGAGTGTGAGCGAATGCGCGTTTGCTCCTGGATGATGTCGAGTAAGGGTTCCCAAAAAGCTGCAACAGCTGGACCGAGAGCAACCCGGGCAATCAGATCGTCTTTCTGGACATTCCGCTACTGTACCCCGCTCATGTGGAACAGACCGCCATGCCGCCGATCTCGATCAAGCCTCCGCCGACTTTGATACCGGCATCGAAGTCACTCGCCGCCAGCGCGAGCTCATGCATGAATGCCGCGCCGGCATGCTCGCCCACGCCATCACAGGCAAGCTGGACTTGCGCGAAGCCGCAATTCAGTTCTCCCTCGAAGCTCCTGCGCAGAAATCGGCGGTCCCGTAAATCACGCAGCGCCCCCAACATTCTCATAAGAGGGCCACGGCGTCAACATTGACGATAACTCCGCAAGGAACTACAATTCAGACCGATTTCGAAGGATGCAGACAGCCCAAGAGGGCCGATTCAAATCGGGCACGAGGCCGATAATGTCCAGCCGACGCCAGCAGATAACTCTAGAGCCTGAGGTGCTCCGGTGGGCGCGGGAAAGGGTTGGCCTCAGCCCTGAGGATCTGGCCAAAAAGATTTCGGTGAATCCTGAACGTATTACCGAATGGGAGCAGACCGGCCAGATCAGCATCGCCCAAGCTGACAAGCTGGCGGCAAAAGCATACACACCCCTGGGCTACCTCTATTTGCCGGAACCGCCTGAAGAGCCGTTGCCGATCCGGGATTTCCGCACCCCCAGTAGCGAGACGCCCAAGCGCCCAAGCGCTGACCTGCTCGATACCGTCTATCTGATGCAACGGCGCCAGACTTGGATGCGTGACGACCTCATCGAAGGCGGCGCAGCTCCGTTGGAATTTGTGGGCGCCTACAGCCAAACCGACAGCCAAATCGAAGTCGCAGAGGCGATGCGGACCGCATTGGGTCTCGCTGACGACTGGGTGGAAGAAATGCCCAGTTGGAGCGGCGCTCTACGATTCCTGCGCAATCAACTGGACGAAGTTGGAGTACTGGTCGTATTCAATGGTGTTGTGGGCAACAACAACTATCGCAAACTCGACCCGAAAGAGTTCCAGGGTTTCGCCCTCGTAGACGAGTATGCCCCTCTCGTCTTCGTGAACAGCGCGGACTTTATCGCTGCACAGATATTCACGCTTATGCATGAGGTAGTCCACCTGTTTGTGGGAGAGACGGGGCTGTCGGCCTTTGACAGACTGTTGCCTTCAGGCCCTAAAGTTGAGTTTTTCTGCAATCAGATTGCTGCGGAATTTCTGGTTCCACAGCAGGCGCTGCAGGAGCTTTGGCCTGCTGTTCAGAACTCGAGCAACCCATTTCAAGCCATCGCCCGAAGATTCAGAGTGAGCGCCATTGTAGCCGCCCGACGCCTCCTCGACATGGGGCTGATCGATCGAGACACTTTCATTGGCTCCTACAATGACCTGAAAGGACAAGGGAGAAGTACCCCTTCCGCTACCGGCGGAGGCAACTTCTGGAACAGACAGCGGTGGCGTCTTGGCCCTCGCTTTGCGGGGGCGGCAGCTCGCGCCGCCAAGACAGGTCGCCTGCCGTACCGAGAAGCATACAGCTTAACCGGCCTGAACGGAGATACCTTTGAAGGAATGGCGGAAGAGTTTGGGGTTATCCTTTGAGTCGGCAGTTAAGTACATCCTTCGTGTTCGACACCAACGCATTCATTGGCGCGCGCAAAGACGATTATGCGCCCGACTTCTGTCCAGCGTTCTGGGATTGCATTCTCCACAGTTTTCCGGCTGGCCGACTGATCAGCCTGGACCGCGGTTTAGCGGAAATAACTAGACCGGCCAAGCCGGTTCAAGGGTGGCAAGTGCGCCACTGTCATTGACGAAGCCCACTCCAGCCATGGCGGGCGCAGCTCGCTATCTTGCCAGGCCCAGGAAGCGGCGCTTGACGACCTACTCTTTGCCTGCCTCAAGTAGACCTCCTGTCTTTTCCCCAATTCCGGGAACACTTTTCCTCCCTTCGCCCTTGAGTACCCCCTTTGCCTCCGCTATAATCGGTTCGGGGCAGGGAATGCGAGTTCGTTGACGGTCCGCCAGAGGAGTGTGTTTTGCGCGTTGTCATGATCAGCAAGGCGCTCGTTGTGGGCGCGTATCAGAGGAAGGCGGAGGAGATTGCCCGCCTGGGCGTGGATCTGACGGTGCTGACGCCGCGGCGCTGGCGAGACCGGCGCGGGACGCAGGAGGCCGAGCGGCTGCATACGGACGGCTACGAACTGCGTACGATTCCTGTCCTATTCAACGGCGCGTATCATCTGCACTTTTATCCTACTCTGGTGAAGGCGCTGCGGGAGCTGCGACCGGAGGTTGTGCATGTGGATGAGGAGCCATACAATTTGGCTACGATTCTCGGTGTGCGGGCGGCGCGGGCGGTAGGCGCGAAGCCGCTCTTCTTTACCTGGCAGAACCTGATGCGGCGCTACCCGCCGCCGTTCAACTGGTTCGAGCGCATTGTATACCGCGCCTGCGCGGTTGCGATTGCGGGGAATGCCGAGGCCCGCGACGTTCTTGTGCGCAAGGGCTACGCCGGCGAGATCACGGTGCTGCCGCAGTTTGGCGTTGACCCGGACATCTTCCGGCCAGGGGCGGCGAAGAAGGGGGAGTCGGCTGAGAAGGATGACGCTTTTCACATCGGCTATGCCGGGGGCTTACTGCCGGAGAAGGGGTTGGACCTGCTGCTGCGGGCGTGCTCTGGGCTGGAGGGTGACTGGCGGCTGACCCTGGCGGGAAGCGGCGAGGAGTTGGATGCGCTGCGGGCGCTGGCCTCCTCATGCGGGATCGGGGACCGGGTTTCGCTGGGGGTCCGGCTGCCGAGCGGCGAGATGCCCGACTTTTACCGTTCGCTGGATCTGCTGGCGCTGCCAAGCCGGACCCGTCCGAACTGGAAGGAGCAGTTCGGACGGGTGCTGATCGAGGCGATGGCCTGCGGGGTCCCGGTGGTAGGCAGCAGCAGCGGCGAGATTCCCAACGTGATCGCAGACGCGGGCGCGGTCTTCCCGGAGGGGGACATTTGCGCGTTGCGGGCACAGATGCAGCGGCTGATGGAGGACCGGGCGGCGCGCAACCGGCTGGCGGCGGCGGGCAGGCAGAGGGTGCTGGCCCGCTACACGATGGCGGAGATTGCCCGGCGAACGGTCGCCGTCTACAGTGCGGTAACCAATGGTCATTAGCGAATACACCTTGCAAACTGCTGTGAAAATCGTTGTGAATGCGCAACTCTTGCATACGGGAGGCGGCTACCGGGGGGCCGGTGTCAGCAACTATTGCCGCAGTCTGCTGACGGCCCTGGCTGCCGAGACCGGCGGGAACCAGGTTACGGCCTATGTGAACGACCGGGATTTCCGCTTTCCCCAGGCGGGCCAGGGGTTGGAGCTGCGTTACACGCGCTGGCCGGCCGCGGACCCGGTGCCCCGTATCATCTGGGAGCAGACGGCGCTGCCGCTGGCCGTGTGGACGGAGCGGGGGAACCTGGTGCATGGGCTGGTGAATACGTTGCCGCTGGCGACGAGGGCGCCGGGCGTGGTGACTGTCCACGACCTCAGCTTTGTGCGCATGCCGGAGCGTTTCCCCCGCGCCAAGCGGATCTATCTTACCCATCTGTGCCGTGCGAGCGCCCGCCGGGCCAAGCGGGTAATCGCAGTTAGCGGGCAGACGGCGGCGGACGTGCGGACGGAGTTTGGCGTGGACAGCCGCCGTGTGGAGGTGGTATACAATGGGGTCGGCGAGCAGTTCCGGCCTTTGCCTCCGGCTGAAGTGACCGATTTTCGGGTATCCATGGGGTTGCCGGAGCGGTTTCTGCTCTACGTTGGCACGCTGGAGCCGCGCAAGAATCTGCCGCATCTGCTGCGGGCGTTTGCCAAGTGGCGGGCCGAGAGTGAAACCGGACGCGAGGTTGGCCTGGTGGTGGCGGGGGGGAAGGGCTGGCATTACCAGGAGATTTTCAGCCTGGCAGAGGAGCTGGGCCTGATGGGAGGCGGTGGAGGGGAACCGGCAGCGGGTGAGCCGATCATACAGTTTCCCGGTTTCCTGCCGGAGCGGGAACTGTGCCTGTGGTACAACGCGGCCAGCGGGTTCGTTTATCCCAGCCTGTTTGAGGGATTTGGACTGCCGGTGTTGGAGGCGATGGCGTCGGGGACGCCGGTTATCTGCAGCGACACACCGAGCTTGCAGGAGGTGGCCGGGGATGCGGCGTTGATCGTGCCGGCACAGGAGCAGGCGGCATTGCAGGACGCATTTGAGCGGCTGTTTAGGGAGCAGGGCGTCGCGACTGCATTGCGGAAACGAGGCCTTCGGCAGGCGAGGCGGTTTTCCTGGGAGAAGGCGGCCAATGAGACGCTTGAGGTATATGAAAGCGCAGTGAGTGAAGGTTAGCGCGCAGGACAGACCGCGGGCGATACGTCGCGCAATGCGGGCCACTGGCCCCTGAGTGGATGCTGATGACGACAGCAGATATGAAACAGCGCCAAGGCCGCCGGACATCCCAACAGACTGTGAACGGGCGGCGAACAAACAGGGCTTCGGCAGGCTCTTCGGAGATAAACTGGCTGGCAGCCCTGCTGATTCGGGTTCCTGCGCAGTGGTGGCCGGCGTTGTTGCGCATCAGTGATATGATCCTGATCGTAGCGGCCTTTGTGATGGCCTACTGGGTACGCTACCGGCTGCAGTGGTTCCTCACAGTCGATCCGGCGAACCAGGCCGAGCTGGTGACCTATCTGCCGTTCGCGCTGGCGCTGGTTTTTCTCCTGTTTTTCTCTTTTCAATTCTCCAGGGTCTACGTTTACCGCCGCGATCGCACCTGGCTGGAGGAGGTGTACGCGATCGCGAGCGCCACCACGATTGGCGTCGTTGTTCTGATCATATTGAACCTGGCGTTCGGGCAGCTTTCCTTCAGCCGTCTGATCTTCCTCTATACGGCCGTGCTTGTCGCGCTGCTATTGGGCATCAGCCGTGCGGTGATCTATACGGTGCGGGGCTATCTGCGCAACCGGGGGATTGGGTTGGAGCATGTGGTCCTGGTGGGTGTGGGGGAGGTGGGGTTGATGGTGATGCGCACGATTGCGGCCCGCCCCAGCCTGGGATACAAGCTGGTTGGTTTTCTGGATGATGATCCGGCTGTCAATCAGACCGATATTGGCCGCTTTCAGGCGCTGGGCCCATTGAACAATTTTTTTGACATTCTGCAGAACCAGGACATCGACACGGCGATCATCTGCCTGCCCTGGCGGAGCCACCGCACGGTGGCGCGTCTGCTCGACCTGTGTGAGCAGAACGGCACCAAGGCACAGATTGTGCCGGACTTTTTCCAGTTGACGAAGAACCAGATGCAGATGGAGCAGCTGAGCGGGATTCCCTTGATCACGACGCGCGCGGTATCGATTGCGGGTTGGAATCTGTTCGTGAAGCGGGCGCTGGATGTGACGCTTGCCTCGGCGATGTTGGTGGTGGGGCTGCCGCTGGCCGCGCTGATCGCGCTGGCCGTGCGCTTCAATTCGCCGGGGCCGGTCATCTACGCCCAGACGCGGGTGGGGCGCAGCGGGCGGCCGTTCAAGATTTTCAAGTTCCGTTCAATGATTGCGGATGCCGATGCGCAACGCGATGAGATGGCCGACCTCAATGAGGCGTCGGGGCCGCTGTTCAAAATGCGCGACGACCCGCGCCGCACGCCGGTTGGGCGGATTTTGCGGCGCCTGAGCCTGGACGAGCTGCCGAATCTGGTCAATGTGTTGCGCGGGGAAATGAGCCTTGTCGGGCCGCGGCCCAACACACCGGAGGAGGTCTCGCAGTACAAGGACTGGCACCGCAAACGGCTGTCGGTCAGCCCGGGGATGACCGGGCTCTGGCAGGTCAGCGGCCGCAGCGATCTGACCTTTGATGAGATGGTCCTGCTCGACATTTACTATGCCGAGAACTGGAGTTTGGCGTTGGACCTGGGCATCATGCTGCGCACCGTCCCGAAGGTGTTGGGCGGGGAAGGGGCGTATTGAGCTCTTCGTTTCCGGTTTTTCTGTAGACCCTCACGTTGGCGGCGGGAAAGTAGCTGGGCGCTTTTCGTTACGCCGCTGAAGTCAATCCCTTATTCGTAGCGAAATTTCATTGTGGCCGCTGGATAGAGGCGCGGGATTTCGGCGCGCCGGGCGGCGCCGGGGGCGGCTGGACTGACGGCGAGCGGGCGGCGCAGCGGGGGTCCGGGGCTGTCCCCCGGTCCGGCGGCGGGTTTTTGCCGCCGGGGATCTGCGCCAGGCTACCCGGTCCACGCACTGCCCCGCCCCCTTGAGAGGAGACTCGGCGGCTGGCGGCGTCTGGTTGGGCTGGCGCGGGCGTGGGGCGCGGGAAGGGCGGGGCGCGGAGGGGCCGCCGACACAGGGCAGGGCTTTCAGGTGGAAGGGCGGGGGTTGGGGGAGGCCCCGAACTGAAGGGGTTAGAGATCAGCGGTTGGGGGAAAGTCAGGCGTCGCTGGTTGGGAGTTGGAGCCCCATGCGTTCGGGGCGGAAGAGGCGGGGGTCCATTTCGCGGAGGTCGGGCGAGATGGCGAGAGGGAATTCGCATTGGGCGAGGACGTCCTCTTCGAGGTTGGCGCCGGGCGCGATTTCGCTGACGGTCCAGCCGTCGGGGTCGAGGCGGAGGACGCAGCGTTCGGTGACGGCGATGACGTTCTGGCCGGTCTGGCGGGCGCGGCGGCCGCTGAAGGTGACGTGCTCGACCTCGTCGACGAACTTGCGCACCCGGCCCTCGCGCTCGATGCGCAGGCGGCCGGCGGCGACGTCGAGGCGTGCGCCGGCGGTGTAGGTGCCGCTGATGACGAGGTTTCTGGCATTGGCGGTGATGTCGACGAAGCCGCCGACACCGGCAGTGACGTGGGGACGGGCTGCCAGCCTGGAGACGTTGATGTTTCCTTCGTGGTCGATCTGCATGAAGGAGAGGAAGCAGCGGTCGAAGCCGCCGCCCTGGAAGTAGCTGAACTGGTCGGGTGAGGGGATGATGGCCTGGGTGTTGGCGGCGCAGCCGAACTGGAAGCCCTGCAGGGGCATGCCGCCGACGGCCCCCTGCTCGATCACCCAGGTGACGGCGCCGTCGAGACCCTCTTCCAGGAGAACCAGAGGCACGAGCGAGGAGATGCCGAAGCCCAGATTGACCGCTTCGCCGTCGCGGAGCTCAAGCGCGGCGCGGCGGGCGATCACCTTTTGCAGACCCCACTCGGCCAGTTCGAAGGTCTGTGAGGGGACGCGCACCTCGCCGCTGATGGCGGGATCGTAGTCGGTCTGGGTGGTCTGCATGGATTCGGGGACGACCACGACCGCGTCGACGAGTACGCCGGGCACGCGCACGTTCTGGGGCGGCAGGGTATTGGCGGCAACTCGGCGTTCGACCTGGGCGATGACGACGCCGCCACTGTTGTGCGCGGCCAGCGCGACGTCGTAGGCTCCGAGAAAGGCCCCCTCCCGCTCGAAGGAAAGGTTGCCCAACTCGTCGGCCGTTGTCGCCCGGATCAGCGCGACGTCCGGGTGCAGGGCGCGCAAGTAGAGCCACTCCTGGCCGTCAAAGTCCACTCGTTGCACGAAACCGGCGGGGGTGCGCTCGTTCATGCGGCCGCCCTGGCGGCGGGGATCGAGGAAGGTGTCCATGCCCAGCTGGGTGAGGACGCCGGGGCGTTTGGCCGCGGCTTCGCGCAGCTGGTGGAAGATAAGGCCGCTGGGAATGTTGTAGGCCTCGACTTCGTTCTCGTAGACCATGCGCCAGATGGCCGGCGACTCCATCGAAGATGGGCCGGATGGGAGCGAACCGGCGATGATGCGCGCCAGCAGGCCGGGGCGGGCGATGTGGTCGATGCCGTCGATGCCGTACATATCACCGGCCGCGATAGGATGGATGGTGGTCAGGTTCTGCGGATGGCCGTGCTGGGCGAAGCGCTCGCCGACGGCGCGCAGGAGCGCGTCGGGGCAGAGCAGGCCGCTGGATGCGTTGACGGCTACGGTCGCCCGGTCGGGGATGAGTTCGGCGGCATCGGCGAGATTCAGAAAGCGGGTGCGCGGCATCGGTCGGTTTCACCTTTGCGGGAGAGGCGGGCAGGCGCGTTTGTGCGAAAGCGCCGCGCACGCCTTCGGCGTAGAGATGGACTCATTATAGCGGCAGAGGCGACGCGCGCAAGGAGTTGCAGGCGTGCCCCCGCCCAAAAGAGACACGCCGGCGCGCGACCGGGCTATGCGTGCAGGCGGCGGTAGGCTTGATCGCCGACGGCCGCGGTGGCCGCGCGGCCGATTTCGTCGGCCTGCAGGAGCGCGGCCCAGGTGTTTTCGGGGGTGACGTCGAAGGGTTCGTTGTCCATCAGCGGTGTCGCGGCGCTATGGGCCATGGCCTCTTGGAGAGCGGGCCCGTCGGCTGCGGCGTCGAGGGAGAGCTGGGCGAGGTGGGTGGGCAGGCCGACTTCGGCGCAGAAGCGGGCGACCTGGGCGCACTCGTCGGGGGACTGCTCCAGGGCCAGCTGCGTGAGCAGGCCCATCGCGACCATTTCGCCGTGCAGGTAGTTTGCGCGAGCGACGGGCAGGCGGGTGAAGCCCATGGCAACGGCGTGGGCCGCGGTGACGCCGCCGCTTTCGAAGCCGATGCCGCTCAGGAGGGTATTGGCTTCGATCACGCGCTCGAGGGCGGGGTCGACCTCGCCGCGATCGTTGGCTTCAGCGGCGGCGAGGCCGTCGTCGAAGACGGTCTGCGCGCACAGTTCGGCGATGGCCTGGGCCGCGATGGTGGGGCGGCCGCCGATGACGGCGCGGCCGGCGGGGTTGCGGTAGCAGGTGCGGGCCTCGTAGCGGGTGGCGAGGGCGTCGCCCATGCCGGCCACAAGGTAGCGTACGGGCGCGTCTGCGATCAGCTGGGAGTCGACGAGCACGAGCGCGGGGCTGTCCGGGAATGATTCGCCGCCGTGGGCGATGCCTTCGTCGGTATAGATGACCGAGAGGGCGGAACAGGGCGCGTCGGTGGAGGCGATGGTGGGGCAGATGACGACGGGGATTTCGAGGCGGGCGGCGACACACTTGCCGGCGTCGAGGCATTTGCCGCCGCCGACCGCGATGAGGCTGTCGAAAGGCGTGTTCCGAGCTCGCAGGCTGCCAGCGGCGCGTTCGATCTCGGAGATGGAGCACTCGCCTTCGAAGATTTCGACCTGCCCTTCGATCTGAATGGCGCGCAGTCCGGCGAGCAGCTTCTCGCCGTGGCGGCGCAGGCCGCCGGCGCTGATGTAGACGGCGGGCCGGGCGCTGGGGACCAGGGGCAGGAAGCGGCCGAGATGGTCGAGCAGATCGGGCCCTTGCACATAGCGGGCCGGGGCGATCAGTCCGGTGGGCGGCATCTGCCGGTCGACGCCGGCGAGTGAGAAGATTGGCTTGGGAGAGAAGTCGGTATTGGCGGCCATAGGTCGGTAGTTGGTGGTTGGTGAGGGCTCTTGGAAGGCGCTGCGGTCGTGTGGGTTATTGTCGTTGGCTTCCTCTTTTTGCGCAAGAGGGAATGCCGGTGTCAGAGGGCCGACTCGTTGATGCGGTCGGTGATGACGTCGGCGAGGCGGAGGTCGTAGTCGAGATGGGGGGCTTCAAGGAGGGTAAGGGCGGGGTGGCGGCGGCGGGCGGCGGCGAGGATGTTGGGCAGGTCCTGGCGGAGGTGGCGGCCGCGGTGGAGGAAGTAGGGGAGGGCGACGACTCTGTTGGCGCCGTGTGCGGCGAGGTCGTCGATGGCGTCGGCGATGCGGGGCGTGTTGCAGTCGAGGTAGGCGGTTGCCGCGAAGGGAAAGGGGGCCTCTTGCTGAAGCCAGGCGGTCAGCCGTGAGACGGGCTGGTTGGCGTGTTCCAGAGGCGTGCCGTGGGCCATGACGAGGAGGGCGTCATGGGCGCCATTGGATGCGTTCGGCTCGGGGTCGACGGCGCGAATGCGGTCGAGGGCGATGGCGGCGAGTTTTTCGTGGAAGCCGAAACAGGGGGCGATATGGATGGGGAGGTCGGGGAACTGGGCGGCGATCTGGGCGATATCGCGCGGCAGGTCTTGCTGGACGTAGACGCCGTCGATGAGGAAGTAGGGTTGGACGGTGACGGCGGTTGCGCCGGCGTCAACGCATTTGGCGATGGCTTCGGCGATGGTGGGGCGGCTGAAGTTGAGGAAGCCGGCCTCGGCGATGGGCGCGACACCGCGCTGGCGGAGGCGGGCGGCGAGCCGGATCATGGAGGCGCCGCTGTCGCTATGCAGGCTGCCGTGGCCGATGAGGACGATGCTGTTCATTGGTTCGCGGTTGGCCGCCGTTGGCCACCGGAACCCGACCAACAGGGGCTGCGCCTAGGAAAGATGGAGGCCGCACTCGAGCTTGTCGAGCCCGACCCAGCGGCCGGCGCGCAGGTCGTCGCCAGGTTGGACGGACTGTGTGCAGGGCCAGCAGCCGATGCTGGGGTAGTTGCGCTCGTGCAGCTCGTTGTAAGGGACGTCGTGGGTATGGATGTAGGCCCAGACGTCCGCTTCGGTCCATTTTACCAGAGGAGAGACCTTTACGACACCATACTTGTCGTTCCAGCGCAGGATCGGTGTGCCGGCCCGTGTGGGTGACTGGTCGCGGCGCAGGGCGGAGACCCAGGCGGCGCTGCCGTGCAGGGCCTTGCCCATGGGGACGACCTTGCGGATGCTGCAGCATTTGTCGGGATTGCTGCGGTAGAGGTCCTTACCGTGGGCGCGTTCCTGTTCGGCGACGCTCATATCGGACGTCACGCGGCGGAAGGGGCGGTTGTAGTGGCGCTGGGCGCGGTCGATCAGGGCGACTGTTTCGGGGAAGAAGTAGTCGGTATCGATGTAGAAAATATCGACATCGGGGCTGATGCGCATGGCCATGTCGATCAGGGCCATGCCGCTGGCGCCGAAGGCTGAGCCGATCGAGAAGCCCGCGCCGAACTGTTCAATGGCCCACGCCAGAATTTCCTGGGCGGAGCTCTGTTCCAGGCGGCGGTTAAACTGATTGATAGAGTCCAGTTGCCAGGTGTCTAAGGAGAAAGTCTCCTGCGCGATGGCGCTCACAGTGTGTTCCTCTATAATTTCCTATCCGCAGACTGGGTGGCGGTCGGCGCTGGTTGCATGCGCAAGCTAAGGGTTGCAACGCATTCGCAGGGGATGCCGCGACAGACGGACTGCGGATATAGGGTTGTTTCAGTTGTAGAAAAAAGTTAGCGGGCGCTCATCGCGTTTTTTGTGCGTCCGGGATTTTGTTTGCCTGTCCACGCAGGGTGGACGCACGTTTTGGTTGGATGAGCTGGTCAGGGAATCAACAACAACAGGAGGAGGTCATACACAAGCAGCGAGAGGAGGAGGAGTGGACAATCTTGCCGGAGAGGGTCAGATGGGATTGTCTGCCGGACGAGGCCGCCCGACTCGGTTGGACATACGTTTGGATACGCATTTCCTTGTGCTCCTTCTCGGCCTGCCATGTCGGGGCATGGTTCAGGCTTCGACACCTGCTTGCCAACGGATAAGGGGCCGGCACGCCGTTTGGGCGGGTTCTGCCGCGCCGCTTTGCCCCACTTTTGTGAGGCTGGGGGACATTATACACATGGGTGGGGGAGGTGTCAACATTGGAAAAAGAGGATCAGGATTTGGGGAATTGTGGGACGATTTTTGGGATGGCGAGGGCGTTGGGAACTCAGATGGGCGCGTTGGGGGACGGTAAGTATGGGGGGGCTGGTTGTGGTCGAGGCTGTGTTCGCCCGTTGCCGGGAGGTCGAAGCGTTGGGGCCGGCAACGGGCGAATCGGGGGATTCATGGACGGAAGGCGATTGTGGCCCTTGTGTGGCCCTTGCGTGAAGTTCAGGTGCTGGCCTCGGTCTGAATGACGGCTTGGGTGGGCCGACCGCGAGCGCCCCGGTGCTGGGAACCTTTTGTCGATGGACAGTGTTGCCCCCCACCTTGTACGGGAACTGGTCGGTGTCGGGTCCGACCTTTGCCCCCGCACAAGACGGGTTCCGTCACAGCCACCTGCACGGAATTCGGTAAGAAACCGAGTGGATATATGAATATCACCCGGTTACGCCATCGTTACTGCTGGATGGAGCTTGTTTCCCCGTCACCCCGTTTGTGGTGCGGACAAGAATAAAGTTTAGCAGAATTTAGCGGCGGCTGCTCGCAAAAGTGGACCGATTGGGGGAACTTAAGTTGCCAATATTGGAAGATCGGGTGTGGCGGGGGTTGTCAGAATTGGGATTTTGGGGGTCTTAGGGGATTCGGAGGTCAGGTGGTGACGAGTTCGAGGGTGGAGAGGTTCAGATCAGGGGAGCGTTTGGAGAGGTAGAGCATTTCAATGCCGACGACCTGGTTGGCTTCGTTGTAGTCGAGGACGACGCCGGGCGCGACCTCTTCGGATTCGACGATGTTTGAGTCGTCAAGGCGCAGGTAGAGGGCATCGGCCTCTTTGTCTATGTGTAGTTTCATAGTTTTCCGTGTTGTCTTGGCGCTGGTCAGTGAGCTTAGCCAAAAACTAAGTAAGCCTCCTGCGAGCGGTGCGGCGTCTTCGGGACGGTGGGGCAGGGATCGCCCCTGCCACAGGAAATTCGACTACGAATCGTGGAGTGAATGGGTGATTCGTGACCGTGACTGATTGAATGCGGTCAATCCTGTATGATCGGTTCTCTCCGGTGCCTGCTCGGATGGCATGGAGAAGGATTTTGCCAACTCTCGTGCGCCTCAAGGAATATGGCTCAATCCGTCGATGCTGCCCGTTGTAGCCAAGATCAACGAGTAGTTGATTGACAGCAGCGAACCGCACAGGCTCTAGCAGGTTGCCTAAACCTGTCTCCCAGAATGTCGGAGGTGGAGTCCAGACCTCATCGTCCTCATCGAGTGGAGCAGGCTTGAGTTCTTCAACGGGATCTTCTCCATTTAGCCAGGCAAATATGCTTGGCGCCTCCGCCCAGAAGTGATTGAAATCCGGGAGGGCCCGCAGTTGGTGTGCCAGCATGTTTTCCCACTCGCTCTTCAGTTCCTCAAACATCGGAGAGGCTTGGATGTTCTCGGCTGAAGGGATCGGAATTCCTTTCGCTTGACACTTTTGTCTCAGTACTTCCAGGACGAGGTCAGGGTGCTTGCGAAAGTCGGGTCGCCGGAAGAGATTAACGATGTCATACAGGTCTCTAGGGCGAGAACGCTGTCCCATCGCCCGAAGCTTCTCGGCAAAGACCTCCTCAAAGCTATAGCAGCGAACCTGACCAGGCGCAGGCAGTAAATCGGGGTAGTCGTGGCTGATTGGTCTTAAGACCGGTGGCCGCACGACGAACTCGTCTCGGGTCAGGTCGAATTTAATGCTGGCAGGGCCGGGAGTGTTCCGCGGCCCGCGATAATAGACGCGCGCTTCGGCTGAACGACCGGACTGCCGGCTCCGACAAACGGGGTCCCTCAATGCGAAGTCAATGCCGGACTCCTGGTTGACGCGATCCAACAGGCGCGAAATGGCCTCAAGTACCTCATCTGGTTCGATGGGGCCGTCCTCAAGCACAGTAAAATCGAGGTCCTCAGAGAAACGGTAGGTCTCGATGTAGCACTTTTTCAGGCACGTACCCCCTTTGAACACCCAAGTATTGCGTAGGCGCGATTCCGTACCGATACCCCAGAGGACCCAACCGAGAACATAGTCTTTCTCAACCACGTCTTCACGAAGATCCCAGCGGCGAACTCGATCGTCGATATCTGCGCGGCTGATCATACGCCTTCTCCCTCATCGGGAGCGAGTCGGGGAATATTCACTCGCAAGTTCCAGCGAGCAATAATTCGACCATTCGGAGGTCCGCTGGGATCGAGCAGACTCGGGCCCTTCGTAATGCGGCCACGGCAGGCCGCGACGAAGTCAGCGTCAGCGAGAGTTCCTCTTTCAGCCAAGTAACCTAGCCGTTTGAACACAGTTCCCCGACCCAGTCGGTCTCCGTATTGCAGTAGTTTCGCCTGATCAGCGTGTTCGCTCTCGAAGTATGCTTGTAGGACTTCGGATGCATGCAGCGCGCCGCCTGCTGCCGCCGGGACGTCCAGAATGTCAATAATGGTACGATGTGGATCTGACACGTTGACGGGTACACGCTGGCGCCAGACTCGATGCGTCCCGAACAGGGTCCGTTCGGGCACGGTACGAATGAGGAAGTCAGTCCCCTGAATTGTCTGTCGAGCCGGCCTTACTTTCCTTCCCGCGATAACATAGATAACGCTAAAGATCTGGTCAGTCAGCCCCCAATGTTCGAGGGCACTCCAGCCGCCGATATACCCTGGAGAAAAAAGTGCAGCAGCCACTACCCAAGGGTCTTCTCGCCATTCCTTAGGCTCCGACGCTTCAAGGGGCACACAGATATACCAACCCTTGCGGACGCGCGCAAGCCAGCCACTATTAGCGAGATTTGCAAGCAGACGACGTGTGTGACCGAGGTCTGTGCGGAGCACTGCAGCCGCCTGCGCAGCGTCAAACGGGCCGGAAAACGCTCGGTGGAGCATCATGAGCTGCTCCCGCCGTCGCTTGGTCACGCCGGCGAAAGGATTATTCTCGTGATTGACCGAAGGCAAGAATTCTTCAGAGATACTCGTCATAGAATACTCTCAGTATACCAGATCGTATATCCAAAGGCGTTTATTCCCAATGACACTGGGAATTATCGACCTACGATATATGTGGGTGGCACGATTCGCCTGACCAAACGATAGAAAATCGGGCTGCCATTGGGGACGTGATGCGTGTGCATGGCATGTTCTGGATTTTGGGACTCGCTCGGGTAGGATTGCGGGTCAGGCGGCGGCAAGTTCCAGGGTGGTAATGTTCAGGTTGAGGGAGCGTTTGGAGAGGTGAAGCATTTCGACGCCGACAACCTGGTCGGGTAGTGAAGCCTCGCTCACGGAACAACCAAGCAGGAAATGGAAGTCTGAACGGCGGGCAGAATGCTGGTTCCGGGCAGAATCCCGCTGGTTCGAAGTCGCTCTTTACCCCGACCGACGGGGCCTGAGGTTGCGGCAAATCGGATAAGGCCGGTGGGCAGAAACTTCATAGCGAGAATGCCGTCGCCGCGGCCCCAATAGGGCTCGTTGGGCGTGGCGCTCCCTTCCTCACCGGAGGGAATACGCCACTCGGCCTCTACGAACCCCTCCGGGCCAGCGCCGATTTCCGGGACAGGGAGGTGGGTCTCCTGCAAGAAAAAGTCGACGAATGAACGCAGTGATTCGATCGCGATGTCCGGCTCATCCGGGTCCTCGTCAAGCAGTATTCTCAGCTGGACAAGCCTGACGGCCACTTCGTCGAGACCGTGTGATCGCAGGGTGTCCAGGATATCGTTTTCTTCTGCAACATCCATGCGCGGCGTTTGGATCAACTCGGGGGCCATGGCAAGTGCTCGCGGCAGGGTAGTCGAAGCGTTTCTTTGGAGATGGGCCTAAGAGACACCATCCGCCAGACACAAAGACACGATTGAGTAGCGCGGAATTTTGCGCTGATCTTCGAACAATTGTCTCATATTTCGCCGTGTTTTTGAACTTTGAAGTTTGGAAGGGGCAAAGTTCAAAATGGGGGCGAGGTGAGGTTGGTCCCAAAAACTGGACCACAAGCAAAGGCGAATAATAGAGCAAGTCACCATGCGTGTGGAGGGACAGAACGATGGCCAAGAAACGACGGCGGCACTTGGCGGAGTTCAAGTTTCAGATTGCGCTGGAAGCGCTTGAAGGCAGCAAGACGATGAGCCAGATGTCCAGTGAACATGCGCTTCATTCCAACGTGATACGGTCCTGGAAGCAGCAGCTGCTGGAAGGCGTGCCGAGCGTTTTCGCCAGAAATGGTGAACGCAAGCAACGGGAGCAGGAGGCGCAGGAAGCAGAACTTTATGAACAGATCGGGCGGCTCAAGATGGAACTGGAGTGGGGGAAAAAGTTGCCCGCTTCGGTTCGTGAGAAACGGCGTATGGTAGATGGCCAACATGCGACTTTGAGCATACGAAGGCGGTGCGAACTGCTGGGGCTGAATCGGGCCTCCTTCTACTATCAGGCGGCTTCTGAGTCAGCACTGAATCAGCACCTGATGCGCCTGATAGACGAACAGTTTCAGTGCACGCCCTTCTATGGCTGGCCCAAGATGACCGCGCATCTGCGTCGACTCGGCTACGCCGTCAATGGCAAACGGGTCAGACGGATGATGCGGCTGATGGACATTCAAGCGATCTACCCCAGGAGAAGCAGCAGTGCGCCAGACAAAGGACACACGCGCTATCCCTATCTCTTGCGCAACCTGCCGATTACGCATGTCAACCAAGTCTGGAGCACAGACATCACCTATGTGCTCGCCTGGCGGCTCTCCAATACCTTGGACGGCCGAGGCTCTGCGTCAGGCGCTCAGCAAGGGTCGTCCCAAGATCTTCAACACCGACCATGGCGCACAGTTCACGGCCGATGCCTTCACGGCCTGCCTGGTCGGAGCCGGGATTCAGGTCAGCAGGGATGGGCGCGGCCGCGCCATCGACAACGTCTTCAGCGAACGACTGTGGCGCAGCGTCCAATATGAGGAAATCTATCTTCAACAGTATGAAACAGCGCGCCGGCTGCGGGACGGCTTAAACGAATACTTCGATTTCTACGACTATGAACGACCGCACCAAAGTCTCAGCTATCGCACGCCGGCGGAAGAGCGCTTCGTGCTCTGATTTCAGCCGGTCCTACTCACCGAAATACACCCTATTTTTCCCGTTCCGTGGTCTAGCCATTGGGGCCAACCTCACAGGTGGGCAGATTGAGGCTTTCCAAGTGGGTGGCAACAACGTCGCTTAACACAGACAAGTCGGTACCTTCCGGCAGGCATAGCTCGTTGTTTTTGAGATCCAAGTGTGTCAGGTTGGAGAGTGCGCTCAGGTCCGGAATCGGACCGCTCAGTACATTGTTGCTGAAGTCCAACCGTGTCAGGCTGGTGAGTGCGCTCAGGTCCGGAACTGAACCGCTCAACTGGTTGTTGTTGAGAGCCAGTTGTGTCAGGTTGATGAGTGCGCTCAGGTCCGGAATCGAACCGCTGAACTGGTTGTTGTTGAGAGCCAATTGTGTCAGGTTGGTGAATGGGCTCAGGTCCGGAATCGCCCCGCTCAACTCGTTGTTGTTGAGGAGCAAGTGTGTCAGGTTGGTGAGTGCGCTCAGGTCCGGAATTGAACCGCTCAACTGGTTGTTGTTGAGATCCAACGCTGTCAAGTTGGTGAGTGCGCTCAGGCCCGGAATCGAACCGCTCAGCTCGTTGTTGTCGAGATCCAACGCTGTCAAGTTGGTGAGTGCGCTCAGGTCCGGAATCGAACCGCTCAGCTCGTTGTTGTCGAGGATCAAGTGTGTCAGGTTGGTGAGTGCGCTCAGGTCCGGAATCGAACCGCTCAGCTCGTTGTTGTCGAGGATCAAGTGTGTCAGGTTGGAGAGTGCGCTCAGGTCCGGAATCGAACCCCTCAACTGGTTGTTGCTGAGATCCAGAATGTTCAGGTTGGTGAGTGCGCTCAGGTCCGGAATCGAACCGCTCAGCTGGTTGTATCTGAGGAGCAAGTGTGTCAGATTGGTGAGTGCGCTCAGGTCCGGAACCGAACCGCTCATTTCATTGTTGTTTAGACCCAACGATGTCAGGTTGGTGAGTGCGCTCAGGTCCGGAACTGAACCGCTCAACTGGTTGTTGCTGAGATCCAGGTGGTTCAGGTTGGTGAGTGCGCTCAGGTCCGGA
>JAJDXQ010000038.1 GCA_022823185.1 Caldilineaceae bacterium | reverse complement strand
CAGTTGAGCCGCTGCCGGCACGTGCGCATTTACCATGACCATGCGATGATCAAACCGGGGGGGCAGGAGAGCAAACAGACCAACTGGCACCAGGACGCCCCATACTGGCCGATGGACCCGGTGGGCGCGCTGTCAGCGTGGATCGCGGTGGACGATGTCAGCGTCGAGAATGGCTGCCTGCACTTCGTGCCCGGCACGCACAGATACGGCAGGCTGGACCCAATCAGCCTGACAGACGAGGGCGACAGCGTGGTCGATCGTTTCAAGGAGCAGGGCTATGACGCGCCGGAGCCGAAGGCGATGCCGATGCGCGCCGGCGGCGTTACTTTCCACCACGGTTGCACGTTTCACTACGCCGGCCCCAACCGCACGAAAGAGCCGCGGCGGGCCTTCGCCATCATCTACATCCCGGACTACACCCGCCTTACCGGAGGCAAGGACCCGGCAGGGGCGGAAGAAGAGATGGAGGTTGGCGGCCCATGGGAACACGAGATTCATCCGATTGTCGCGGGGCAATGAAAGTCGGAGGCGATCAGGATTCAACTTGAAGCCTTTTGGGATGACAGACAGGGAGGATGATGGACCTCTTCCCTTTGCATTAATCGCTGAAGGTGGCATGGCAGTCTGATGGAGCGTTTCCCTCCGATGCGCTGAGGCGAAGATCGATGAACCCGCCGGAGGACTTCGATTTCGTATGGTTCGCACAGGGAAACACATTGCGGAATCTGGCGAAAACGATGATAGGCTCCTGGAGGCGTTCATACGAGCGGGCTGGTATGCAAGGCGTTTGGTCCGGTTTTCCAGACGGTGAAGAGAAGAATCGAGCCTTCCGAGGAAGGGCCGCAACCCTGCGGGATGTTTCGCTTGCGATTGAGGCCGTCCTTTTGACATTCATCAAGTATTTTGCACGAACTCAAGTCTAAAGAAGGGAAGACACCATGCAGGAGAAGGGGCTGGTAAACAAGACACGTTCCACAGGGCGCGGTCCAACCATCTGGCTGGCTGGGCCGCCTGCGGATTTAGAGGAGTTCATGCCGCTGGGCATCGCGGGAATCGTCACCAATACGGTGGTGCTGAATCAGTACGCCAAGCCCTACGGCAGCGTTATTGCCTTGACTGAGGCCTATCTGGAAATGACCGACAAGCCGGTCGTGATGGAGATCGACGGCCATTCGGTTGAGGAGTTGCTGGCGGTGGGCAAGGTCTTTACTGACATGTCGCCTCAGATCATCCTGAAGATTCCGTGTACGCTCAATGGACTCAAGGCTTTCAGCATTCTCAGGCAGGAGGGGGTCGAGACATTTTGCACGACGGTCTTCTCTCTGAACCAGGCAGCGGCGGTTGCGCAGGCTGGGGTCGACCACCTCCTGCCCTTCTGCGACCCGGTGCGCGAGATGGGCGGCGACCCGACCAAGCTGATCCGCGAGTGCGCGCGCATGTTCCGCGGCTGGGAGGACCGGCCCTACATCATGGCTGCGCTGGTGCGCTCGGTGGAGACGGCGCACGCTGCCTTCCGCGACGGAGCTGACGAACTGGTCACGATGTGGACGGTATACCGAGACATGCTCGACCACCCGCTCACCGACCACTGGAACAAGGTTTTTCTGGACGAGTGGATTGACATGCACCAGAGCGGTCTGCTGGCTGGCGTTCCGGTGGAGGAACATGACTGATTGGTGTGTAGGCAAATTAGGCATCCGGTATTGCAATGTCGCATCAATTATGTAGAATATAGTGAAACGCATTCAGAGGCGATGGGAAACACCGAGCCTCTGTCAGGTGCGAAGACAAGACTCCAGGAGGGAAGTCATGGCACAAGTCGCCGCGGAGAGGGAAGGGCTGATTGATGGCATGCCGCGCGATGAGCGCGGCTACTGGCAACCGGATGGAATCAAGTTGCCTAATCCTATTTTCGCCTGGCCGCCAAAGCCGGTTGAGATCGCGAAGTGGTTATTCAACTACATGTTTCCGTGGAATCTCATTTATATGGCTATCGCCGCGTTGACAGTGATCTATCTGCAGCCCGAAATGGCCAGAATGAAGACGTTCAGCGCCGACTGGGTCCTATACATCTTTTTCCGCAACCAGATCATGCTTATCCTCATTGTCAGTGCCTGGCACATTTGGCTGTGGGGTCGCAAGAAACAGGGCTTTAAGCTGAAGTACACACCCGACTGGATGGCAAAGGGAAAGAAACAGTTTCTTTTTGGCAACCAACTTTACGACAACATTTTTTGGAGTTGTGTCAGCGGCGGTACGATCTGGACAGCATACGAGGTCTTTACACTTTGGCTCTACGCCAATGAGTATATCCCCTACCTGGACCCACGTCTGCACCCTGTCTGGTTCGTGATCGTGCTGTGTTCCATCAGCATTTGGAGGACCTTCCACTTTTACTGGGCGCATCGGATACTGCACTGGCCCCCTCTCTACAAAGCAGGACATTTTCTGCACCACCGTAATATCAACGTCGGACCCTGGTCCGGGCTCTCGATGCATCCAATCGAGCATATATTCTACTTCAGTTGCGCGGCCATCCACTGGATTATTCCGTCGCATCCGATTCACGTTGTCATGAATCTGCAGCATGCGGCGTTCACACCGGCGCAGGGACATGTCGGCTTTGAAGCGGTAATCGTCAACGGCAAGTACAACTTGTCCGCTGCGTCCTACTTCCACCAGTTACATCATCGTTACTTCGAATGCAACTATGGTGAGCAGGACATGCCCTTCGACTACTGGTTCGGCACGAGTCACGACGGCTCCGCAGAGGGACACGAAAGGATGCGTGCGAAGCGGCTCGCCCAGCATAATATTCGGACTTCGGCGGTCTGAATCAGCTCGGATCATCTCTGAGTGTCACCGGCCTCACAACCGGTGGCATTTCAGACCAGAATACCTGATCTGCCACTTTGACCCACCGACTGTCTTCCGCTGACTAACCTTACGATGGCCACTTAGTCGAGAAGCTGCCAGCAGTCGGCAGAGCCTCTACCGACATGCCGGCTCATATTATCCAGACTCCTTGACGCTCAACGGTTCAAAGGCCCTCATCGGCCGTTGACTGGGAGGCGCCGAGACCATCGGCGCCACCATTTTCTTCCTGACCCAGGGCACAGCAGCTGCCCAGGTCGGCGCAGAACAGATTCTGTCTTTCGGCGATTCCGTGCCCATATTCGACGGCTGAGACAGGCGACTGTTCGACATGCTGCCGAATTGGGTTCAGTGGAAATTGCACGCGACGGCGCCGGGGCCCGTCACCATTTAGACGGTCTGCCGTGACATGCACAGCATTGGGATGTTGGCCGGTGTGGAAATGTTGGAATAGAACCCCTGAATTCAAGTTGAGTCTTGTATAACGCATTGCAGAATTGTCTTTAAATCGTAAAGTGGGGCAGGACGCAGTCGAAAGAAGCCAGCTCAATCAATTAGAGAGTTAAGAACCTAAACTCCAGGAGGGGATGATGGCAGACATCAGCGCTGATCGGGAGGGATTGGTCGACGGAATGCCGCGCGATGCGCGTGGACACTGGCAGCCGGAAGGACAGAAATTGCCCAATCCGATATTCGCGTGGCCGCCGAAGCCGATGGCGGCGGCCAAGTGGCTCTACAACTATCTGTTTCCGTGGAATTTCATCTATGCGGTCATTGCCGCGCTGACCGTGATCTATCTGCAACCGGAGATGTCCCGGATGACGCGGTTCAGCGCCGACTGGATTCTGTACATTTTCGTGCGCAACCAGGTGATGCTGATCGTCATTGTAAGCGCGTGGCATCTGTGGCTTTGGGCGCGCAAGTCACAGGGTTTCCAGCTCAAGTATACGCCGGACTGGATGGCGAAAGGGAAGAAGCAGTTCCTGGGCGGCAACCAGCTGTTTGACAACATCTTCTGGAGCTGTGTCAGCGGGGGCACGATTTGGACGGCCTATGAGGTGGTCACTCTGTGGATGTATGCGAATGAGTATATCCCCTACGTGGACCCGCGAGCCCATCCCGTCTACTTTGTCCTTCTGCTGGCCGCCATCCCACTGTGGCGGCTGTTTCATTTCTATTGGGTACACCGCTTGCTGCACTGGCCGCCCCTGTACAAGGCGGGCCACTACCTTCATCACCGCAACATAAACGTTGGCCCCTGGTCGGGACTGTCGATGCACCCGATTGAGCACATTCTCTATTTCAGTTGCGCGGCGATCCACTGGATTGTTCCTTCACACCCGATTCACGTGGTGTTGAACCTGCAGCATGCGGGGCTGACGCCGGCGCAGGGCCATGTAGGTTTTGAAGCCGTCATCGTCAACGGCAAGTATA
Source organism: Caldilineaceae bacterium (assembly GCA_022823185.1). Taxonomy (GTDB): domain Bacteria; phylum Chloroflexota; class Anaerolineae; order Caldilineales; family Caldilineaceae; genus Bin5. The sequence goes on along the minus strand of JAJDXQ010000038.1, from coordinate 67,933 downwards.
ATCTGTCGGCGGCGTCCTATTTTCACCAGTTGCATCACCGCTACTTTGAGTGCAACTACGGAGAGCCGGACATGCCGTTTGATTACTGGTTTGGCACGAGCCACGACGGTTCGAACGAGGCCCACGAGGCGATGCGGGCGAAGCGGTTTGCACAGCACAAGATCCGGTCCTCGGCGGTATAACCTGTAGGTCGGCTGCAAAGATTGCGCCGGTGATTTGGCACTGAGGGAGACTCTAAATGGACCAACCTGTTCGGATCGGAATCGTTGGGTGTGGCAGCGTAATGCAGCGCCCCTACATGAGGCAGATCCAGCCGATGCGAGCATCGGGCACCGTTGACGTTACGATTGCCTGTGATACCAGGGAGGAAGTGCAACCGGTCGTCCAGGACAGGCTCGGCATCAAACGGTTCACGACCGACTACGAAGAGGTGATCGACTCGGATGAGGTCGACCTGGTGATGGTGTTGACCTCGATGCTGGAGCACGGGCCCATTACGCGTGCGGCGCTTGCCGCGGGTAAACACGTCCTGGTCGAGAAACCGATGGCCGTTACCTTGGAGGAAGCGGCGGAGATCGTTGAGATGGCTCGGCACAGTCCGGGCCTTCTTGTCTGCGCCCCGCATGTCGTGCTGAGTTCAACCTATCAGACGATGTGGAGGCACATTCATGGGGGTGACGTTGGAAAAGTGCTGATGGCGAGGGCCCGCTATGGCCATTCCGGGCCCGATTGGAGACCTTGGTTCTATCTAAAGGGCGGCGGCGCGTTGTTTGATCTGGGCGTCTATAACATCACTTGCCTGACCGGCTGGCTGGGGCCAGCCAAGCGGGTCATGGCAATGACCGGTGTCGCGATTCCCGAACGTGTTGTAGGCAATGAGTTGATGCAGGTGGAGGCTGAAGACAACGCTCATGTACTGATCGATTGGGGCGAGTCCGTATTCGGAGTGGTTACCACGGGATTCACGATGCAGAAGTATCGAAGCCCGGCGCTGGAAATCTACGGCAGCGAGGGCACGATCCAGATGATGGGCGATGACTGGGCTCCCTCCGGCTATGAACTGTGGCGCAACGACGTCGGCGCATGGCAGATTTATGATGGCATGGACCGCCTTTGGAACTGGACCGACGGCATACGCCACTTGGTCGAATGCATCCACAACAACGAGAAACCGATCGTCACGCCTGAACACGCATATCACGCGCTCGAGATCATGATCAAGGCGCAGGAGTCGGGAGAAGACGGCCAGGCGAAGGCACTAAAGAGCACTTTTACACCTCCCACCTTTCCTGACGAGGAAGAGGAGGAGACGGTGGCCCCCCATCTGGTCCACGACTGGACTCAGCGCTGATGAGTTATTCGGCCTCGCCCCGTCCAACCTTCGACGGCCCCGCGCTCATTCCGTATGAAACAGTAACGCGACACCTCTGGGGCGATGATGAGTCGGGGGAAGTGGCCGATTGGATCTATGTCTCCAGTGCCAAGATTCACCAGTTGGTATTCGGCTTGCCGCCCGGCGGGGCCTTCCGTCACTCGGACAGCTATCGCACGATCTTTGCGGCGGATGAAGTGCTGTACGTTCTCAGCGGCGTGATGGCGCTGAGCAATCCTGAGACAGGGGAAGTGCACCGCGTACAGCCGGGAGAGGCGGCGTTTTTCCGGCGGGATACGTGGCATCACGCGTTCAATTTCAGTACAGAGCCGCTGCGAGTCATCGAATTCTTCGCGCCGCCGCCATCCCAGGGGACCTCAGGATCCTACGCGCAGACGAAGCCGGACCTGGACTCGCTCAAGTATGCGCAGGAGAAGTGGATGGGCCGCTGGCCCGCCGCGCAGGTGGAGGCCGTGGAGAGCTTTACGATCCGGCCTGTGCGCGAGGCCGACCTGCTGTGGCGTCTGGAGGGAGCGGAGCAACAGCTGCTGGTTGGGATCCTGGCGGCGACCGAGCATCTGACCGTTGGGAAGATGCAGTTGCTGGCTGGACAGCGCAGCGATGTCGAGGTTCATGGCGGAGATGAGAGTCTCTACCTCTTGGAGGGTACGCTGAACGTGCGGGCGCCTGAAAACGATGGGCCGCGCTGGTTTGAGCTGCGGCCGGGCGACGGCTTCTTCGTGCCTGAGGGCGCGGCGCACCAGTATTACAATATGTCGGACGCGCCGGTTTCCTTTCTTTGCGGGGTCGCGCCAAGGTATTCGCCTGGGGCCCCGGAAGTGTTCTCCAATGGCAGAGAGCCCTGATCGCAGGGCCTGCGCAGTCGGCCTGGACGTAGGGGGAACCAAGATTGCAGCCGGACTCGTCGCCCTCTCTTCGGGCGCGGTTCTTGCCCGGCGGACAGTCCCGACGGAGCCGGGACGGGGCGGCGAGGCAGTTCTGAGCGACGCTTTAGGCCTTGCCAAGGAGATGGCGGGCGAAGCGGACAGGAAAGAACTGGCTCTGCAGGGCATCGGCGTTGGCGTACCGGAGCTGGTTGGTCCGGCTGGGCGGATCACCAGTTCCCACACGCTGGACTGGCAGGACGCGCCGGTCGAAGCGGCATTTGCGTCGCTGGCGCCGGCCGTGGTCGAGTCGGATGTGCGGGCAGGGGCGCTGGCTGAGGCGATGTACGGCGCGGGGCGGCCCTACAGGCTGTTTGTCTACGTGACGGTCGGGACGGGGATTTCGAGTACGCTGATTCAGGATGGCAGGCCATTTGCGGGCGCGCGCGGCAACGCGCTGATCATGGCAAGCAGCCCGTTCACGGTGGAATGCAATACTTGCGGCACGGTTCTGAATCCTATCCTGGAGGAGTACGCCAGCGGACCGGCGCTGGTTGCGCGGTACAGCCGGGAGAGTGGACGGGCAGTGGCGCGCGGGGAAGAGGTGACGGCAGCCGCGGAGGCGGGCGACGAGGCGGCGATCGGGATCCTGCGGAGCGCTGGTGAGGCTCTCGGCAACAGTGTTGGATTCGTGGTTAATGTTCTGGACCCGGAGGCGGTGATCGTGGGAGGCGGGCTTGGAAGTTCAGGCGGCCTCTACTGGGACAGTTTTGTCTTCGCAACGCGGGCACACGTCTGGGCGGAGGACAGCCGTAGCTTGCCGATTTTGCCAGCGGCTCTAGGCGCCGATTCAGGGTTGGTCGGCGCAGCGGCGACGGTCTTTACCAGGCAAGACGAGTCTGCACAGTTGTAGCGAGACCCGATTTCGGACCAAGCGTGACCCAGGCGCAGGTCGGCCGAGTTCACGCAAAGGAAAATCTTTCAAGCCTTGTTCTCAGTTCGCAGACCAGGGCACACATTCAGGAGAACACAATGAACAAGCGACTGAATCGACGTGATTTTCTGCGGCTTTCAGCAACGACAGCAGGAACGGGATTGCTTGCCGCCTGCGTAGCGCCCGCGGCCGCCCCTGCCGACACGGGGGATTCGATGGCCGAGGAGATGATCGAGATCAGGCTGGCCGAAGGCAGTTGGGTCGGCCCGGAAGGAATCGCGTTCTGGACGGATGAAATCATTCCGGCATTTGAAGAAGGCCATCCAGGCATCAGTGTGACATTTGAGAACGCCGAGTCGCCCGACTACGCCGATAAGCTCTATACGCAGTCGGTCGCCGGTGACGCGCCTGATGTCATGTTCGTTTGGGGTGGTGTGAACTATAACCTGATGCAGAAGGGCCAGTTCCTCCAGCTGGATGACTATTTCGACAGCGACGACCTGGAGGACTTCTACCCCGCCAAACTGGATGCGCATCTGCTGGATGGGAAGCTGTACGGTATGCCCAAGTATGTATCGACGGTAGCGATGGCCTATAACAAGGACATCCTGGACGAGGCCGGGGTCGAGCATCCAGATGGAACGTGGACGTGGGACGATTACCTGGTTGCATACGACGCGACGACCGTGCGCGACGACGACGGCGAGATTGTCCAGTGGGGCAGATACGTAGCCCAGCAGTACATGGAACATTACGTCTGGATGAACGGCGGCGAGTGGATGAATGCTCCTCTCTTTGGCACCAAGTGTCTCCTGGACGGTGAGGAGGCGATCGCGGCACTGAGGTACAACTACGACCTCATCTATGGCGACAACCAGGTGGCTCCTGTTGCGGGTTCAGTTCCAGAAGTCGGATGGCACAACATTTTTTCAACAGGGAAGATCGCCTTTGCTGAATCGCACAGTTGGACCGTAACCAACTATGTGCGTGAGAACGACTTCAATTGGGATTTCACCGATCTGCCGGTCTCTCCGGACGGCGGGAAGGCGGGGTTGACCTTCGCCGACGGCTATGGCGTCGCCAGGGCGACTCAGGAGCCGGACGCAGCGGTAGCAATGGTCCGGTTCCTCACAGGGCCGGAAGCGCAGAAGTCAATGGCGCTGAGCATTGTGGGGCTGCAGCCGACGCGACGCAGTGTTGCCGGCGAGGTATGGGACGTAGATTCGATGGGCGCGCAGGCCGGCTATGATGTGGCAGCGTTTTCTCGCATTATGGATGATGCCCGCCTTGATCCTGCCTTCCAGGAGAATGAGAAGGTGAATTCGGAGGTCTTCAGCCCGATCTGGGACCAGATCTGGATTACGAATGAAATCGGCCTGGAAGAAGGTGTCAATCTGATCGTGCAGCGCATTGACGAGATCTTCGCTTGAAAGCCAGGTAGATAGTAGGAACGAAGAGAGGATCGTTTCTCGAGCACAAGGTTCCAGTCACGACTCGAACAATTTGGCGCCGGGCCGGCGAAATCCTGTCGCGTTGTGTTGGACAGATTCACGACGTGAAGCGCGCAGGCCTGGCCTGAAGGATGGCGGCGTGATTCCCTTCGGAAGCGGTGAGCGAATTTCCTCACCGCTCCGATCCCTCTCCTGGAGGGGTGAGGAAGCTGCACAGGTTCGAGAGCTGCCCTGTAGCGGCGCCATATGATGGCGGGGGCCAAAAAGGGATCGCATCGCAACCGGCGAAAGTTTGTCCTACACTAGAATCAGGAGGAACCATGGCGAATCGAATGAACCGACGCGATTTCTTGCGCCTGTCGGTAACGACGGCAGGCGGCGGTCTGCTCGCGGCTTGCGTTGCCCCGACGGTTACCCCCGATGATTCGGGGGCCTCAATGGCCGAGGAGCCTATCGAGATCAGACTGGCGGAGGGAAGTTGGGTCGGTCCGGAGGGAATCGCATTTTGGACGGACGAAATCATACCCAGTTTTGAGGAAGAGAATCCCGGCATCAGCGTTACTTTTGAGAATGCAGAGTCGCCAGACTACGCAGACAAACTGTATACACAGGCGGTTGCCGGAGATTCACCCGACGTCATGTTTGTTTGGGACAACATCAACTATAACCTGCTGCAGAAGGGCCAACTGCTGCAGCTTGACGATTACTTCGACAGCGCATACCTGGAGGACTTCTATCCCGCCCTGGTCAAGGCCCATCTCTTGGACGGACAGTTGTTCGGAATCCCCAAGTATGTATCGACGGTGGTGATGGCCTACAACAAGGATATCCTGGATGAGGCCGGGGTGGAACATCCCGATGGAACCTGGACCTGGGACGACTACCAAGCGGCATACGAGGCAACGACCAAGCGCGATGACAGTGGTAACATCGTCCAGTGGGGAAACTACGTGGCCCAGGGGTATATTCAACACTACGTCTGGATGAATGGCGGGGAGTGGATGAACGGCGAGATCTTCGGTACGCAATGCCTGCTGGACAGCGAAGAGGCTTTGGCGGGTCTCAAGTTCAACCACGATCAGATTTACGGTGATAGTCCGGTGGCGCCGGTTGCCGGCTCAATTCCTGAGATGGGCTGGTGGAACGTTTTTTCAAGCGGTAAAGTGGCGTTCACAGAGTCTCACAGCTGGACAGTCACCAACTACATTCGGGAGAACGACTTTGCCTGGGACTTCACAGATCTTCCTACGGCGCCCGATGGGGTAAAGGCGGGCCTCACCTTCTGCAACGGCTACGTCATTGCCAAGAAGACGGAAGAGCCCGACGCATCGGTCCAGTTGGTGGAATTCCTGACCTCGCCAGAGGCTGAGAAGGTAATGGCATTGAGCATCGTCGGCCTGCAGCCTGCACGGCGGAGCGTGGCCGGTGACGCTTGGGACGTTGAATCGATGGGCGCGGAGGCCGGCTATGACGTGGCGGCATTCTCCCGGATTATGGACTATACGCGACTGAATCCTTCTTTCCAGGAAAATGAGAAGGTCAACTCGGAGGTCTTCACTCCTATTTGGGAGCAGATTTGGGTTACCGGCGAAATCGGCCTGGAGGAAGGCGTGAAACTGATCGTGGAGCGTATCGACGAGATTTTTGCCTAACCACGCCGAGTAATCGAAAGTGAGAGCGAGGAGCGGGAACCCCGTGAGCTGTGTTCTGCTCAACGGAGGCTTCATTCGTCTCCTCGTTCTCATGACTTGAAACCAGAAGGTGGATCGTTCAGATGAGCGCGCAGGCACAGAGCGGCCGAACTCCTCTATCAAGATTTTTTTCTTCCAGCGTGTGGACTCGACGCACGTTAAAACAAAAAGAAGAGCTAATCGCTTACCTCCTGGTCTCCCCGTGGGTGATTGGATTTCTGGCGTTCATTCTCGGCCCTATGCTGACTTCGCTGGGCCTTAGCTTTACTGAAACCGACCTGTTCACGCTCGAGTTTGTGGGGTTCGAAAACTACACCAAGCTCCTCTCCTTTGACACGACGCGAACACTATTCTGGACAACGCTTTACAACACGGCCTACTATGTCTTCCTCAGTATTCCTTTGACGATCACCGCTGGATTCTTCATCGCCACTCTTCTCAACCAGAATATCTCCGGGCAGCCCACTTACCGGGTTGTTTACTATCTGCCTGCGGTGATTCCCGGCATCGCGACATCGCTGTTGTGGCTGTGGCTGTTTCAGCCGGAGTTCGGGCTGATCAACTGGGCGCTTTCGCTGGTCGGAATTGAAGGGCCGCGCTGGCTGTTCGACAGGAGCACGGCAAAGATGGCCCTGGTTTTGATGAGCGTGTGGGGCGCGGGTTCCAACATGCTCATTTTCCTGGCCGGGCTGCAGGGCATCCCTACCGAACTGTACGAAGCCGCGACCATTGACGGGGCCGGCATATGGCGGCGCTTCCGCAGTATTACGATCCCGATGATCAGTCCGACATTGTTCTTTGTGGTGGTGACGCAGATCATATGGTCATCACAGGTATTCACCAACGTCTATGTGATGACTGAGGGAAAGGGTGGACCTGCCAACGCCACGCTCATGATGGTCCTATATCTGTATCAGGTAGCCTTTCGGCAGTATCGAATGGGGTATGCCAGCGCCTATGCCTGGATCTTCTTCCTGATCCTCCTGGTCTTCACGCTCTTGCTCTTCCGATCGTCCAAGGCGTGGGTCTATTATGAGACAGAGATTGGAGGGCAGCGGTCATGAGCGGCGCGGCCATTGGAATCGGGTCTTCGGGTGCAAGCGTAAAGCGAAGCCAGAAAACGCAATCGGTTCTGATCCATGTTGTACTCATTGCCGGGGGGATCATTGTCATGATTCCCCTGGCCTGGATGCTCTCCACCTCGCTCAAGCCGCCTCACCAGATCACCAAGTTCCCGCCGATATGGATTCCGGACCCGTTTGTGTGGTCGAATTACGTTCGGGCGGTCACAATCTTCCCGGTATCGTTCCTGGTGTTCATCCGAAACTCGATGTACATGAGTTTGATGATTACGCTGGGGACTGTTCTCTCCAACGCTGTGGTGGCCTTTGCCTTTGCGCGATTGAGTTTTCGCGGCAGCCGTGTGCTGTTCATTATCGTCCTGAGCACGATGATGCTGCCGCAGCAGGTCACGATGATCCCTCTCTTTATCCTGTTTTCCAAGTTCGGTTGGATCAACACGTATAACCCCCTAATCGTCCCGCACTTTTTTGCCAACGCTTATTTTGTATTTTTGCTTCGCCAGTTCTACACCACGATTCCTCGAGAGTTGGACGACGCCGCGCGCATTGACGGTTGCGGGGTGATAGGACTATTCCTACGCATCCTTTTGCCGTTGAGCAAGCCGGCGCTGGGCATTACCGCGATCTTCGCTTTCACCTGGGCGTGGAACGAGTTTCTGGGGCCGCTGATCTATTTGAGCCGGATGGAGACGTTCCCGCTTGCGATTGCGCTCTCGTTTCTGCGCGCCGCGCACGGCGTGTTGTGGTCCGAGTTGATGGTTGTCTCCTTCATTGCGATGCTGCCGCCCGTGCTCCTGTTCTTTGTAGCGCAGAAACATTATATCCAAGGCATCGTCATCACAGGCGTGAAAGGGTAAGGCATTAGGCGGCATCCCTTCTTCGCAACCCACGGGCAACTCCCATCGGAAAGGAACCTTCTGTGATCTTCAAACCCAGCATCGCCGCGCGCATGTGGGACACTTGGCTCTACTTCCACGAGGGTAGACATTATCTTTTCTATTTGCACAACTCGCGCGCCGACGTTCGCTGGGACGGCATGAGCGCGGCGGTATCGGACGACGGCGTTCATTTTGACGACCACGGCCCCATTATCCATAAAGCGGATGACGCGGTATGGCTGGGCACCGGCATGGTCTGGCGCGCGGGGGAGAAGTTCATGCTCAACTTCTCCGAGGAACGGGCAGGCATTCAGGAGATATTCTTTGCCGAGTCCGATGACCTGCTGAACTGGACGCGCCTTCCTGATGAAGAGTACATCTGTCGGGCCGATCCGCGCTGGTACGCCGACGAACCTACTTTCACGAGCCAGCGCTGGGACTGCATCTGGGCGCTGCCGCGCGAAGAAGGGGACGGCTATATCGGATTCCTGACCGCTGTGGCGAGGCATGGTCCGGCCGGGTTGTGCGGCACGGCCGGTTGCGTCGTCTCGGACGACGGAAGGCATTTCCGGGCCGCGCCGCCGGTGATCGAGACCGGCGTGTGGGGGGATCGCGTGGAAGTCGGCGCGGTGGAAAAGTTCGGGGACCGCTACTACATGCTGTTGGGGGTCGGCGCCGCGCCGCTGGGCGCCCGCCATCATTCGCGGCTGCCTGCCGGCGAGGGCGGCATGTTCGTGCTGAACTCTGAAAATCAAGCCGGTCCCTATGAGCTTGACCCGGACCAGGCTCCCTTCTTGAGCAGCAGCCCCAAGCTCTACACCTATTTCGCGCGTTTTTACCGCTGCGGCGAGGAACTCCTGCTCAACCACCACACCGTGCCGCGCAGCGGACACGCCGGACCAGAGGACATCTACTTCTCGCCTTTGAAGTCTGTGCAGCGTGACGACAGCGGCATCCTGAACCTGCGCTGGTGGCCGGGCAACGAGGCCCTGAAAGGGAGAGAAATGCCTGTCGTTCTCGAAGGCTGCCAGCTATACGGCCTGCAAGACGATGCCTGTTCACTGTCAGCCGGGCAGGCGAAGATTGGCGCGGCTTCGGGAGGCCTGGCCGTTTTGCCGGCAAAATACGACAAGAAACGCGGCGTCATCCTGGAGGCGGAGCTGACGAGGCATAGCTCCGAGGCGTTGCTCAAAGGCGCCGGCTTGTTCATAGAAGGAGAGTCGGCAAACCAGGGGACGTTGCTGTTTGCGCAGAGTGACGGGCAGGTGGAGGTCGGTCGATACGACGGTTATTCATTCAGGCCACAAGACCGAAAGCCTTACCGGCAGACTGCCGACCAACCAGCGCGCTGGCGGCTCCTGGCGCGCGACGCGCACGTGGAACTCTACATCGACGACGTGCATATCCAGTGCTATACGATGGACCATCAGCCGGGAGGCCGTCTGGGCTTTGCGGTCGAGGCCGGCAGCGCGACGGTGAGCAACGTGAAGGTATGGGAGATGTCACTGTAGGTCGCATGGAACCGCTTGGGCCGTTTCGTCGGCGGTCAGAACTGCACAACTGAACGCCCAACAGCGCCACTCGACGTTGTCGAAATTGCTCAGTTTCAGTCGCAGTCTGTTGTCGCCCCGACTTAGCGTTACAGGAATCTCGCTGACTGCAAAGCTGTCGTCAGGCCTCAAAGTGGTGATGAGCGTGTCGTTGACCCATACTCTAGTCCAGTCACCGAAGCCTGGTCGCAGCACTGCCCGCTTTACCGACGGGGACGTAATGACAGTCTCGGCATAGGCGGAGGCGTTGACCGGCTATATGCCCGTGTTGCCGGCGGCGTGGAGCTACTGCGGCGCCGTCGCTTCTCGAAAGCCCTTCTCCACGAGTAAGGCCTCCATCCATTCTTCCTCTGCTTTGCTCAAGGACACCGGTGGCGGCTTGTTGTAGTCGAGCAGCAGGTCATAGTCGCCCATTTCGTAGCAGCGGGAGAAGACGGTTGGCAGATCCAGCAGGGCGTCATCATCTTCGGGCAGGAGTGGTATCTTGCAACGAGGCAACCTGTCCTTCAGGGGTATCGCATAAACTTCGATGCTGGTGCGACGTTGCGGTCGACTAATGCTGACGATGTATCGCCAGTCCTGGGGGTCATCAACCTCGAAAGCATGGGCAAGGGTGGCAGTCGGCCTCGACAGGAGATCAATTTCAACCAGGTTGACCGTCCGGTTAAGAAGCTCGTCTTGCTTCTCCACGTACTGCTTGCGTCCCTTTCCAGTCTTGTTAGCAGGGCTTAAGACCTCTATCAAGGTGACAACGTCGCCGGAAGCGACTTCGATGACCTCAATATAGGGAACAAGCCGTTCTTCATCCAGAACTCTGAATGTCTGCGGCTCATCGGCAACCAGAGAACCGTAGGTGACCGAGGACTCTGAAATCTGGCGTGGTTCAACGACCATCACATCGGGGACGAGTCCCTTGCGGTGAGGCAACAGTTCAATTCTCTCATCAATGCGAGCTATGTATTTCGGGCGTAACTGTGGCCGAAGCCATTCGGACGTGTAGGCGATTAGTCGCTGGTGCAGGTCCGGCCAGTACGCGCCCTGTTCCAAAAATGGGTCCATGCCGGGGAATGGGCTGGGCATACTTTCCTCCTTCTCACTCATACTGGGATTAGCACATTTATACCGCGTAAGTCGGCCTGAGTCAATGGGAATAGAACCTGTCATCTGAGCAGTTTCAGGAGAGGTAAGGCAGGTCTGAGGGTCGGCTTGTGCGGCACGCAACTGTGTGTCCCATGCCTGAAGGGGGGCCAACGTATCACTCGCTCCTAATCGGGTCCGCCTCCATACCGGGATCTTCAGACAATGCATGGCCCTCAGTGAAACATCACCGGCGCCCGAGCCAGCCATTGCCAGCTTTGGAGAAGAGAAGGCCGCGCGGGGGGTTGTCATGGGCAGCATCAGGAGTTAGACTGATAGCCCTACAGCCACCTATGGATATCCAAAATGTACAGTAATCGATACGGCCACATGGTCCACGAGTACACGGTCGGCCGCGTACGCGGCATCCTGCAGGAGCGGGCCGAGAGGATGGCCGCCCTTCAGACGCGGGACGACGCCCAGGCGTATGTGGAGGAGGTACGCGTGAAGGCGGCGCGCTGCTTCCCGGCGCTTCCCGCCCGAACGAATCTGAATGCCCGGATTACCGGCAGGATGGATCTGGGAGACATCCGGCTGGAGAAGGTCGTATACGAAAGCCGGCCTGGCTTCCTTGTCAGCGCGAACCTCTACCTGCCGGCGCGGATTGAGGCCGAGGCGCCGTGCGTGCTTGGCCTGTGCGGGCATTCAGATAGTGGAAAAGCTTACGGGCCCTACCAGTTCTTTGCCCGCGGGCTGGCAAGCAAGGGTTTCGCGGTCCTGATAGTGGACCCGGTGTCTCAGGGGGAACGGCGGCAATTCTATAGCGAGGAGGGCGTGCCAGCAGAGGAGGCGGGCCCCCGATCGACGGTTGCACACAACATGATCGGCAACCGCATGTTGCTGACGGGAGACTTTGTCGGCAGCTGGTTCGTTTGGGACGCGATTCGCGGTCTCGACTACCTTCTGGAAAGGCCGGAAACGGACGCGAGCCGCGTCGGAGTCACCGGTTGTTCGGGGGGCGGCACGCAGACGACGCAGGTGACCGCGCTTGATCCCCGGATCACAATGGCAGCGCCCGACTGCTATATCACCAGCTGGCTGTGCAACCTGGAAAACGAGTTGCCCGCGGACGCGGAACAGAATCCGCCGCGGGCGCTTGCGTTTGGCCTGGACGAAGCCGACCTGCTGCTGGCCTTCGCACCGCGTCCAACCCTTGTTCTGGCCGAGGAAAACTGCTACTTCGACCTGCGCGGCGCGCGCCAGGCGTACGCCGAAATGAAGAAGATCCATACGCTGCTGGGTTCGCCCGATAGCGCCGAGATCAGCGTCGGCAACCTGGATCACGGCTTCCACAAGCACGCGCGCGAAGCGATGTACCGATTTTTTATCAAACATGCCGGGCTGGAGGCCGAGTGCCTGGAGCCTCCCATGGAGGAGATTCCGGAGGCGCAGCTCCACGCGGCTGGGGGGGAGGTCGTCCCGTTCGGCAGCAAGAAGATCTTCGGTTATACGCAAGCACGGGCCAGGGAGCTTAAAGCGAAGCGCACCGTTCTTGACCGTTCGGCCTTACGGGAGACGGCAAGAAGGCTCCTGAACATCGAAGTGACGGACACACCGCCCCACTACCGGTATCTGCGACGCAGCGGGGGGCAGAACGCGGCGACCGGCAAGGGGTATCAATTCGCGGTGGAAAGCGAACCGGGCATTCAGGTCATTTTGTCCATGTTCGGCGACTTTGAGGACCAGTGCCGACGCCCGCGGGGGCCCGTTTCCCTATTCGTCGGCCATCTTTCCAGCGAGGAGGATTGCGCCGCGCTGCCCTGGTTGCAGCGGCGTCTGGGCGAGGGACAACGCATTCTGGCCGCCGACGTCAGGGGAACGGGCCAGGGCTTCCCCGCTTCTTGCGGCTCCAGCAGCCTGCTTGAACCCTATGGATCCGACTATCTTTACGCCAGCTTCGGAAGTATGATGGGCGAGAGTTACCTGGGAAGGCGGGTCCATGATCTGCTCCAAACGATCAACTTTCTTGTTGATGGCGGCGCCGACGTGCATCTGATCGGTCGCGGCGTAGGCTCCGTGCCGGTTGCCCTGGCCGCGCTCTTACACCCTTCGGAGCTTACGTGCGAGCTTGTTCACTATCTCCCAAGCTACCAGTTGCTCATCGACAACCCCTTGCACAACTGGCCATTATCGTGTTTCATTGAAAACTGTCTCGGGACGTTCGACCTGCCTGACGTCTACGCAGCGCTCGGTGACAGGCTGAAGAAGTGCGATCCCTGGGGACCTTGGATCTAGCGACGCCGCCCTCAAAGGGTCTGATGGACCCTATACCATACAACGGGAGCGCTGGTCATGTCATATCGCGACCCGGATTTCCTGCGAGACCACATTCGCAACATCATCTCCTTCTACCACCCGACCTGCATCGACGAAGAGTACGGCGGCTATATCAACCAGATGCGCGACGAAGGGTCGATCTTCGATCGCATGACCAAGCACCTGGTCGGCACTTGCCGTTTCATTTACTGTTATTCGATGGCGTCGCTGGCGCTGGACGAGCCCGCTTATCGCGACGCGGCCGCGCACGGACTTCGTTTCTTGCAGGCGTCCCATAAGCAACCGGACGGCGGATTCGCCTGGGTCCTGCACGGCCGCGAGGTTGAAGACGGGGACCGCCATTGCTACGGGCACGCGTTCGTGATGCTGGCTGCGGCGGCCGCGGCGAAGGCGGGCGTTGACGGCGCGAGAGAACTTGCGGCCGAAGTCTACGAACTGCTTGAGGCGCGCTTCTGGGAGCCGGGGGCGCAACTCTACGTCGACCTGATTGCGGCAGGCAACTGGAACGCGATCGATCCCTACCGCGGCCAGAACGCCAACATGCACATGTGCGAGGCGATGTTGTGCGCTTACGAAGCGACCGGCGAAGCCCGTTACCTGGACAGGGCGCATCTGCTGGCCAAGCGCATCTGCGTGGACCTGGCCGACAAGGCAGACGGGCTGGTCTGGGAGCATTACCGCACGGACTGGACGCACGACTGGGATTACAACAAGGACGATCCGCAGAATCTCTTCAAGCCGTATGGCTACTTGCCGGGTCACTTCACTGAATGGTCCAAGTTGCTGCTGATCCTTGAACGTTACCGCACCGAAGACTGGATGCTGCCGCGCGCCCGCCATCTCTTCGACGTCGCCCTGGAAAAGAGCTGGGATCACGAGAAGGGCGGTATGCATTACACTTTCTCGCCTGAGGGCGAGATTCTCGACCGCGACCGCTACTACTGGGTATTGTCGGAAACTTTCGCGGCCGCGGCCGCGCTGGCGCTGCGCACAGGAGACGACAGCTACTGGGACTGGTACGACAAGGCATGGGCTTACTCCGACAGGCACATGATCGACCACGATCACGGCGGCTGGTACCGCATCCTGGACGCCAACAACGGAAAGTATGACGACCTGAAGAGCCCGCCTTCCAAGACGGACTACCATCCCTTGGGAGCCTGTTATGAGACGTTGGAGGCGTTGCGGCTGGCGGGTGAATAACCTCGATGGCCACGAACGGGGTCGTCAGGCCGGTCCCAGGTACGCACGAGGAGAAAAAAGGAATGCAGTCAGAGAGAACTGTCCTGGCTCGAAGACGTTACCAGGAGGATGGCTTTTTCATCTGCCCGGACCCCTTAATCCCGCAGGAGGTCGTGGATCGGGCCACTGCCGGCATGGACTCGGTGCGCGCCGGGGATTACGACACCGGCACTCCGCCGCGCCCCTCGCGCTGGAACCCTGGCGACGATCCCAATACCCTTTGCAAGATCGAGAAGCCTCAGATCGCCAGTCGCGCAATTATGGAGCTTGTGTCGCATCCGGCGCTGGGTGAGATGGCGGCTGACATTAGCGGGGCAAGGGCAGTGCAGGTCTGGTGGGTCCAGTTGCTCTACAAGCCGCCGTCAGTTCCAGGTCAGCAGGCCCTCACCAACATTGGCTGGCACCAGGACTACAACTACTGGGGCGCCTGGGAAGAGGACAGCGAGCTGTTCACCGCGTGGGTGGCGCTCGGCGACGTAACGCCGGAAACGGGGCCGATGAACTTCGTTGCGGGTTCTCACCGCTGGGGCCTTTCGACCGAGAGCGACTTTCAGTCCCAGGAGTATGATGCCCTGCGGGAGAGAATCCGGAGCGCGCACGGCCAGGAATGGCGCGAGATTCCCGCCATCCTGCCGCCGGGCGGCGCCAGCTTCCACCACAAGCTGACCTTTCACGGCAGTGGACAAAACCATTCCGGGAAGCCGAGGCGCAGTTTCGCCGTCCACATGCGGACCGAAAAGTCCCGCCCGAAAGAGGACCTGCGCCAGGGGCTGACCGCTTTTATCGACGATCCCTCTTACTGTCCGATCATATACGGCGATCCCACCGCATTTGATTAACCGGCGCAGGGCAGGGATCTCCCCGGTTCACCACCCTGACTCCTCTGCCAGACTCCCAGGCTCTCTCTGCCCTGGTCCTGGACTGAAGCGAAGCATGATCCACATTACGCAAACGGAGCAAGAACCATGTCCGTCAAACCATACAAAATTGAACAATCGAGGGCCTTGCTCGAGCGCTCCGACCAGCTGATGGTGCGGGGCTGCCAGGGGCACAAGCGCAGCCACGATATGCTAGAGCTCGGCTATCCCGTCTTCACCCAGCGCGCGGCCGGCGCCCGCTTCTGGGACGTTGACGGAAACGAGTATCTCGACTATCTGATGGGATTCGGCCCAATCCTGCTTGGATACAATGACCCGGTCATCAACGCCGCTGTTCAGGCGCAGATGGAGGATGGCACCATTTACAGCACAGCGCATCCCAAGGAACTTGAAGTGGCGGAGATGTTGATCGATTTGATTCCCGCGGTCGAAATGCTGGGGTTTCTAATCGGCGGCAGCGCGGCCACGTCGGCGGCTGTGCGGTTGGCGCGTGCCTACACAGGCCGTGATAAGGTGATCCGCAGCGGCTACCATGGCTGGCATGACTGGTCTCGCACAGAGGACGAGGGCGCGCCCTCCGTGATCGCGCCCTTCACGCTCGAAGTCCCCTACGGCGACCTCGATCCTCTGGAAGACCTCTTCAGGCAGAACGACAATGAAGTAGCCTGCGTGATCATGGAGACGATCCGGGGCGAGGGACCGCCCGAGGGTTATCTGCAAGGATGCGTCGACATGGCGCACGAGTACGGCGCGCTTTGTATCTTTGACGAGGTCAAGGTGGGCTTTCGCGTCGCCTTTGGCGGGGCCGGTGAATACTATGGCGTGAAACCAGACCTGACGGCATTTGCCAAGGCTTGCGCAAACGGCTACCCCGGCAGCTTCGTCGGCGGCCGCAGGGACATTCTGGGCTCGCCGCAGTGTCAGTCCAGCTGGATGGCCGCGACTTTCCACTGCGATTTGCCCAGCCTGGTCAGCATCGAGAGCGTCATCAATGAGGTCAAGCGCCGTGACGGCATCGCCTACCAGTGGAAAATCGGCAACCGCCTGATCGAGGGCATAAACGCGGCCTGCGAGGAGGGCGGACTCGGTTACAGGCTGACCGGCACGGGCCCAATGCCAACGCCGGTGATGGACGAGGAGGACAAGGACCGCTGCATCGCTATGCTCCAGGGGTGCCTGGCGCGGGGCTTTTACCTTCACCCCATGCACCCGATGTTTCTCACCCTCTCCCACACGGAACAGGATATCGAGGACACGATAACGGCGGTGCAGGAGTCTATTGCGGATCTGAATTAAGGTTCCATTGGAGTTGTCGACTCCAGGAAAAAGCTTGAAGAGACAACGAAAACTCTGCAGTAAGCACCGCAGGGAGCCAATCGAATGACGACGGATGCGCCGGTTAGCGAACGCATCGAAGTGCCTGAAGTGGTGGACAGTGAGCAGGTCGAATTCTACGTGGAAAACGGCTATCTGGCCGTCCCGGACCTGCTGAATGCGGCAGAACTGGATGAGTTGAAGAGGGACATCATCTACCTGGCGCGCGGCGGGTATCCCAATAAGACGATTCAGCCGGTTGCGGCCGAACTGAGCGACGATGAGGTTTTGTCCAGGATTCTTGCCATCCACCAGCCACACTATGTAAGCCCGGTGATGGAGAAATACACGCGTCATCCTAAGATAAGCGGTGTGTTGAGCCAGATCACCGGCGCGCATCTGGCGCACTGGTCGGGGAATGTAAAGTGCATGCAGTCGATGCTCTTTATCAAGCCGCCCGGCTACCAGGGGCAGTCCTGGCACCAGGACGAGAACTATATCCCCACTCGCGACCGTTCGCTGATCGGCGCCTGGATCGCGATCGACGATGCCTATGTCGAGAACGGCTGCATGTGGGTGATTCCGGGGTCGCAGCGGCCGGGCTATCTCTATCCCACCCGCAGGCACGGCAACCCGGAAGAGTTCGACACGCACGATGAGATGGCGACCGGCTTCGACGAGTCTCCCCAGATTCCGGTCGAGGTCAAGGCCGGCAGCGTCGTCTTCTTTAACGGATATTTGCTGCATCAGTCCTTGCGCAATCGCACGCAAGACAGCTACCGCCGCGTGCTGGTCAACCACTATTTGAGCAGTGAATCGTCGCTTCCCTGGGTCAAGACGGCCGATGAGCAGCCAGTGGCGCGCGCAGACGTGCGGCGCGTTATTCCCGTGGCCGGCGTCGATCCCTACGCCTGGAAGGGTTACGAAGAGAGTCCGGCAGCCGAAACGGAGTTATACATCCGCAAGGCGACGTTCGAGGAGGACCGGGGCATTGAGTCGAACTGCCAGGAGTGAATGCGCGTCGTTCTTCTCGAATGGAAGCCCCATGGTACACATCGCCACGCGTACGACCCTTAACCGGAGGCTGAATTCTCATGACCAAGCTGTCGGCGGCAAGTTCAGAGTGCCTCATTGAGGAGATACGTTTTCATGGGTGGAAGGCGGTCAGGCTCAGCAACGGGCTGGTGAGCCTGGTCGCCGTGCCGGATGTTGGCGGCCGAATCATGGCCTATAACCTGGGCGACTATCCATACCTGTGGCTCGACAGGACACTCGCGGGCAAGCTCTTCTCTGCCGAGGAGAACATGGGGGACGGCAGCATCTCGGCCTGGAAGAACTATGGCGGCGACAAGACGTGGCCCGCGCCCCAAGGCTGGGACAGCCAGGACCAGTGGCATGGCCCGCCCGATCCCGTGCTGGATACGGGACGCTACACGCTGGAGACTGTGGATTCGTCTGATTCTTCCGCCACAGTTCGCATGACAAGCAAGCCGGACCCTCGCACCGGCGTCCGGATCTCCCGCCAAGTTACGCTCCATGCCGGCGGCGGCCGCGTCAATCTTCACCTTGAGATGACGAACGTCTCCGATCGGGCGCGCACGTGGAGTATCTGGGATGTCGTCCAGGTCGACGCCACGCGCCGCAACCCGGAAGGCGGCGAATCGCACAGTGAACAGGCCTGGCTATACATTCCCACCCATCCTGACAGCGTATTCGAGCGGGGCTACAATGTCATGTTTGGCGAGGAGGACAACCCCGAGTGGCAGCCGGATGTGCGCCCCGATCTGCTGGGCGCGCAGTATCTCTACCATGTCGGAAAGATTGGCGTCGATTCAACAGCCGGATGGATCGCCTTTGTAAACCGGGAAACGGACTACGCTTTCTGTCAGCGCTTTACGCACTTCCCCGACGAGGCGTATCCGGATGGGGGCGCCACGGTCGAGTGCTGGACAACCGGTCACGGCGAGCCTGTGGCCGGTCTCGATTTCGGCAAGCTGAATCTCTTTCACATGGAGGCCGAAATCCTGGGCCCCCTGCGCAAAATGGCGCCCGGAGAAACACAGAGCCTTGATATCGATTGGTACGTTGCCCGCTGCCCCGGCCCCATCGTAAACGTGAATGACGCGGGCTGCGCCCACCAAGCCTTGCAAGCCGGGTCAATCGACGCGGGCATCCGCCTCACTGGCGTCTTTGGCCTCTTTCACTTGGGCCGTGTGCAACTCACCTGGCTGGACGGCGATGGAGTGGCAGTGGCAGGCGAAACGCTGGCCCTCGTCAATCCGCTCAACGTGCTGCGCGTTGACTGCGTGCGCAGGCCGCCGCCCGGGGCGCAGGCCGCGCAACTGCTTCTCCGCGACCAGCAGGGCGAGCCCATCGCGCCGCTCGACAGCTGCCCGATTCAGTAAACGCGGGAGGAACAAAGAAGTGGAGCTACTCAAGCCCTATGCGCATCTGCGTGGCTTCAACTACGTGCCCAGCACGGCGGTCAATGACATCGCCTTCTGGCGCGACTATGACGAGGCCCTGGTCGAACGGGAGCTGACGTTTGCCCAGCGGCTCGGGCTGAACAGCGCCCGCCCCTTCCTGGCATTTGTCGTCTATGAACACGATCCCAAGAGCTTCCTGGCCCGGCTCACGCACTTTGTGCGGACGGCCCACGACCGGGGAATCAGTGTCATGCCGGTTGTGTGGGACTCCTGTTTCGACGATACGCGCCCCACAATCAATTCGACTGAGAACAAGTGGATTCCTAATCCGGGCGTCCAGCGGCTTGGGCCGGAGTTTTGGCCGGCCGGCGAAGCCTACTGTCGGGACATCGTGCAGGCCCTGGGCCCTGAACCGGGCCTGGCCATGTGGGACATCATGAACGAGCCGCTGATCACCAGCTGGGTAGGTGAGGATGCGCCGGATCGGGAAGAGCGGAAGGGCGCGATATGGAACTTCGTGCACCATTTCTGCGGCTTGATGAAGGAACTCGACAGCGCGCATCCGATCACGGTTGGCGTGGCCAACGCCGCCACGCTGGCGCCGGTCGTGGACCACGTGGATGTTCTTTCGTTCCACGACTACCGACCGACGCGGGCAGCTATACGCGCCAACATTGAAGAAGGCATTCAGGTCGCTGAAGCCAACCAGAAGCCGCTCTTCATTTCGGAGCTGGCCTGCCTGGCGCGGGCCAACCCATACGACGTTACGCTGGAACTTTGCCAGGAGATCGGCATCGGCTGGTATCTTTGGGAACTGATGATCGGCGTGAGCCGCTGGCGGGACATACACGGGGTCGTCTATCCTGACGGCAGCGTACGCGACCCGAGCATCGCGGCCGCGATTCGCGGTTTCTACCGCCGACGGGGGCCGGACGTGATTCCCCCAGCCGTGGACAAGGAGGGAGCCGGCACGCGCGTCCTCGCCCAGGCTGAGACGTGGCTTGGTACGCCTGATGCTGACTACGCGCAGGGCCTGGCGTTGCTGGAAACAATCGCCAACCTGTTGGAAGCCGGCGAGCATGTGCCTATGAACGCGCCGCCCAGCGCGAAAGTTCTGGCTCTCGCCGACTCGGAAGAGAGCCCGGCCAGCCGGGCCGAGTTGGTCCGCTTGCTTGTCCTGTGGAGTGAAACCCTGGCGGCTGTTAAGGCCTGAATTGAACGTTCGTTAACAACGCTTGCCAGCAGCCGACAGGCTAGAGAACTCAGCCGGTGGAAAATCACTTGCTGGCAGAAAGGAAAGTAAAAGTGAAGACCTTGGTCTTTTGCGATGACAGCGCCCACCCGGCCTCACTTACCAGAGACGGACTGGCTGCGCTGGGAGAGTGCGGGTTGGAGTTTGACTGGGTGGAGGACCCTTGCGCCTGGAGACCTGAAAGTCTGGCCCTGTACCCGCTCGTCATCTTTTCCAAGGCCAACAATCGCTCTCAGGCGGACCATGAACCTTGGGCGACCGAGGAGACCGGGAGAACGTTTCTCGACTTCGTTACCGCCGGCAACGGTATCCTTTTCCTGCACTCAGGCACGGCCTTGTACGACAGCTCGCCATCTCTTTGCCGCCTGATGGGAGGCATTTTCACAGGCCATCCGCCCCAGTGCCCGGTGACCGTTGCGCCAAATTCTGACCACCCTCTTGCCGCTGGCAGCAGTTCCTTTACGCTGATGGATGAGCACTACATGATGGAGATGAACGACCCGGACGTGGATCTTTTTCTCCATACTGACTCCGAACACGGCAGGCAGCCGGCCGGCTGGACGCGCGCCGAAGGAAAGGGGCGTGTATGCGTGTTGACGCCCGGCCACAATCTTGAGGTATGGCGACACCCGTCGTACCAATCTCTGCTGCGCAACAGCCTGGCGTGGTGCAGCCCGGCATAGGGAAAGGTGAATATGATGAGCCAAGCCGCTCCGCAGTTGCCGCGCAGGCGCCTCGGCCGCACCGAACTCGAAATACCCGTCATTCCCTTTGGCACGCTGGGATTCAGCAACAGTTTCGGCTTTGTCAGCGACGAGGATGCGGTTGGCCTGATAAAACATGCCGTGTCGCTGGGCGCCAACCATTTTGACTGCGCCCGCTGCTACGGAGACTCGATGCGCAAGCTGAGCCTGGCATTGCGCGAGATCCCCCGCCGCGACGTGATCATTACAGGACGCCTTTGCTGTCACTCGGATGCGCCTTGGGGCGGGTATCGCGGTGCTGGGGAAGCCGATTATTCCGCCGAACGCGCCATTCGCGACGTGGAGGACCAGTTGGAATTGCTCGGGATCGACTATTTCGACGGCATGATGATCCACGACCCCAATCGCATCGAACCGACACTGGCCAAAGAGGGCACACTTGCCGGTCTGCTGCAGCTGAGAGCACGCGGATTGGTGCGAAATGTCGGATATGGGATGGAACCGCATGACTTCCACATAAAGGCCATTGCGACGGGCGACGTCGATCTGATCCTCTGCTTCAACGATTACAATCTCATCCGCCAGACCGCCGCTGACACGGTATTGCCCGCGGCCCACGCAGCCGACGTCGGCGTCATGAACGGCTGGTCGATTCTGCGCGGCCTGCTGACCGGCGCCGACATCGACGAGGTGATGGCGCAACGCCGCCACCGGCATGACGACGACGCCGAGGCGGCTCGCGCCATTTGGCAGTGGTGCAGGGAGGAGGGGGTCGATCTACTGCAACTGGCGATCCAGTTCTGCCTGCGAGAGGAGCGTATCCACGGCAACCCGATTGGCAGTCTGAATGTAGAGCAGCTGGAGGCCAACATCCTTGCTGCGTCAACGCCGCTGGAGGAAAGCGTTTGGACCAGCTTCCAGGAAAGGTTTGGTGTCGAACCGCAACAATGAGAAGCTGGACACAGAGTGTTCAGTTTTTCTACCAGCCCATGCTGAAGAGCATCTTTGCATGAGAAAACCCTCATTTTGACCCAGGAGACGCACCATGACACCTGCTGTCCCTCCGGTACCGCGCCGCCGTCTCGGGCGCACTGAACTAGATATTCCCGTCATTCCCTTCGGCACGCAGGGCTTTGGCAACCATTTTGGTTTTGTCAGCGACGAGGACGCGGTTGCCCTGATCAAACATGCCGTGTCGCTGGGCGTGAATCATTTTGACTGCGCCCGCTGCTACGGAGACTCGCTGCGCAAGTTGGGTCTTGCGCTGCGCGAGATCCCGCGCGAGGACGTTATCATCACCGGGCGGCTCTGCTGCCACTCGAATGCGCCGTGGGGCGGCTACCGGGGTGACGGCGAGGCCGATTTTTCGGCCGAACGGGTAATCCGGGATGTAGAGAACCAGCTGGAAATCTTGGGCACTGATTATTTCGACGGCATGCTTGTCCACGACCCGACGCGCATCGAACCTACCCTGGCCAAAGACGGCACACTCGCCGGCCTTCTGCAACTGAAGGGAGAGAGGGTGGTGCGAAACGCGGGATACGGGATGCGTGAGCACCATTTCCACCAGGAGGTGATCGCGACCGGCGACGTCGATCTCATCCTATGCTTTAACGACTACAACCTCATCCGGCAGACTGCCGTTGGGACAGTCTTACGCGCGGCGGCTGCGGCCGACGTGGGCGTGATGAACGGTTGGTCAATTCTGCGCGGACTGCTAACCGGCGCCGATATCGACAAGGCAAGAGAACAGGGGCGTTACAGGAACGACGAAGATGTCGACGCGGCCCGCAGAATCTGGCAGTGGTGCCGCGAAGAACGGATTGACCTCTTACAACTGGCGATTCAGTTTTGTCTTCGCGAAGAGCGAATCCACGGGAACCCGATCGGCAGCTTGAACGTGGAGCAGCTGGAGGCGAATATTCGCGCTGCAGCGACGCCGCTAGACGATAAGGTTTGGGCGAAGTTCGAGGTAGAATTCGGTGGAGGTGGGGATCATTAGGTTGGAATCTCGGTAGGAGCTGCAGTTGGCAGTCCTCAATCCAGCAGCACAGTTGCTGACTTTTCCGGGGGCGTAAAGTGCTAAGCCCATTTCTAGCTCGGTTGAAAGGCCGCGCTTAGGTTCGCAATTTCTCGCCGAGAGAGCCAGCGTAGGCACAGTCAGTCTCTGTTTCCCTTTAATGGTTTGAAAAAAGCTGTTTGACACGACAATTGCCGCTGTAATATCATATTTTTCACATTGGCGGCAGAGGAACACATTTCAGTCTGTCGAACTGTGTCCACGTGATAGCCCGGCCGCTCTTGCACTCTCCAATTCGGTTTTCCTTTTCCGCAATCGTACACACATGTAGTGAAAGCCCTTTCCAAAGGAGACTTACGACCATGCAGAAACGACAGTTAAGCAGGCGCGGATTCCTATCCCTGGCAGGCGCGACAGGCGGCGCAGCGTTGCTGGCGGCCTGCGCTCCCGCGGAAGTTGAGGTCGACCAGTCAGCAACGGCGGACGATTCAGGAGAGGCGATGCCTGACGTCGAACGCGTCCCAGTGCGGGTATGGATTGGCGGCAGTTACACGCCTACCGAATGGACCAGCCGCTCAGCCGAACATCCCATCGTGGTCAACGCGCCGCGCATCCTTGCGGAGCGGTACCACGAAGAGAACCCTGGCACAGAGATCGTGTACGAAGAGGGTCCTGGCGGCGAGGACTACTTCGCCTGGCTCACGGCAGGGGCAACCGCGGGCACGGCGCCCAACCTGGTGCGCAGCACACACAATTTCGCCGTCCAGAACGGTTGGGCAGTTCCAATGGACGACCATCTGGCCCAGCCCAACCGCTACGCGCCGGATTATGACAAGTGGATAGATATCTTCTACCCCACGTTCATGAGCTCGCTGATTCAGCCGGATGGAAAGATCTATTGCGCTCCTATCGACAATATCTGGCCTAACATAGAGGTCGGTCTGGCCTACAACAAGGAAACGTTCGACAGCATGGGCCTGGAACCGCCAGCGACTTGGGGCGCGCAGATGGAGGTTTCCAAGGCGCTGAAGGAGGCTGGTGACGGACTGGCGCCCTGGCAGGCTGAGCAGGCGACCGGCAACCTGTGGCCACTGGCGCTGCAGATCCTGCCCTCGATGATGCAACCGATCTGCCCGGATATGGACCTCAATGGGGACAAATTTGTTGGCGTAGATGAGGCGCTCCCCGCCTACCGCGCCGGCATCATCGGACCCAATACACCGATTTACAAGCGCGCTTTTGCGGAAATGTACGAACTGGCAACCTACTGGATCGACGGCTTCAACACGGTCGACATCGACCTGCTCTGGCGAGAGGGCAATGTGGGACTGCGTTATTCCGGATCGTGGGAGTTTTCCCGCTTGGCTAATGACCCCAATATCACATTCGAGAGAGGCTTCCTGCCGCCGCCGCTCCCCAACAGCAGTGAAATTCCAGCGACGGACAGCACGCCCGGCGCAACCGACCCGCCGCGCACGACTGATGGAGATGGGACAGTACCGGGCGATCTGCTGACCGCCATTCAGGGTTCGGAGTTTGTCACCATGGCGTCTTCGACTGAAAGGGACGGCAATCTGGAACAGACGATAGATTTCTGGATGTTCCTTACCGAACCGCAGAACAACGCTTTCCTCGTCAATGAGAACCAGGCCCGCATTTCTTCGGCCGTGGACGCGCCGCTCGGGTCCATTTGGCAGGAGATTGCCACTTTCAAGTTGCCCCTCTATGAATATGCCATTGCCTGGTGGGGCCAGGGCTGGTATTGGGACAATGACAACTTCATGCGATGGCGACCGGTCTTCATCGAATGGATTACCGGCCAGATCGATGAGGAGACCTTCTACATCCGCCAGGAGGAGGAGTTCGCCGCCGGCGCGCAGCGTTACGAAGAGATTCTGCAGGAGCAGACTTCCGACAGTTAGGCGTCCGGAAAGGCCGGTGGTCGGCGCTCTGATGAGGGACCGGCCACCGGCTGCGAACTGCCAGCTACTGAATACTGGTTTTTGACGATGTCAGGAAGAGGACGGCTGCTCGCGTTCGCCGTAATTGGGCTGCTGCTTGCAGCCATTGCGGTCGACTATGCGCAGGCACAGGCGCGCCTGCCCAACATCTCCATCACCGGAGAGTTTGACCAGCCCAAGGTTATCGCCGATGGAAAGAGCTCGATTATATTGACCGTGAGGGTGACGGAAAATGGCCAGCCGCGTACCAACGCGTTGCTCCAGGCCTGGCTCGAGTCCGGAGGCGGTCTCTTCATACCGGAATGGAACTATACTGACGAAAACGGGTTTGCCGAATATACGTACACGCCGAACGCGGCCGGGCCTTATGACCTGCAGGAAGATACAATTGCACATGTGATTGATATTGGCATAGGCAGACTGTTTGAAGTGGACAAGCATTACCGCATTCAGATTCCAGTCGAAGCGCCATTGACCACGGATTAGAGATAAGGACCTGCTGCATGAGTAGCGTGCAGTCAACGCAGACGGATTCGGCGCCGAGCGGCCGACTTTCGTGGAGAAGAATGAGTCCTTCCACGTCGCTGAGCTGGAGAGCGTTTCGCCGCTCCTGGCAGGCTTACGCGCTCCTCAGCCCGATCTTTGCCTTGCTCATCGTCTTTGTCTACTACCCGCCCATCCTGGGCCTCATTCGCGCCTTTTTCCGCTGGCGGCCCGGTGTACCTGCCACGTTCGTCGGGCTGGACAATTTTGTCACTTACTTCACATACGCTGAGACTCCGCATGAGTTAGTCAATATCGTTAAGCTGCTGGTTTTCGGCCTTTTTGCCGGCATTGTCATGCCGTTCATCATGGCCGAGTTGATCTTCTTTGTGCGTTCTCCGGCCTTGAAGGAACTCTATCGCCTGCTGGTTATCATCCCGATGCTGGTTCCCGGCATCGTGACCGTTCTCCTCTGGCAGAAACTCTACGATCCCTATCTTGGGCCGATCAACGACATGCTGCGGGCAATGGGCCTGGATCAGTTCGCTCTGAACTGGCTGGGCGAGCATCGTATTGCCATCTATGCCATCATGTTTGTCGGGTTCCCGTGGGTGTGGGGCGTTGGTACACTGATCTATCTGGGCGGACTGGGCCAAATTTCCGAGTCGGTGTACGAAGCCGCGGCATTGGACGGCTGCACCGGCGTGGGTCGGGTGATGCGCATCGACATTCCGCTGGTGCTGGGCCAGGTACGCCTGCTGGCGATCCTGGCCATCATCAACGCGATTACAGCGTTCCAGAACATCCTTGTTCTCACCGACGGGGGGCCGGGATTCTCGACGATGGTGCCAGGACTGACGATGTTCCATTCGGCATTCCGCGCCCAAAAGTTCGGCTATTCTTCGGCAATTGGCCTCCTTTTGTTCATCATTGCCATGTCGGGAACGCTAATCATCAACCGGGGCATCCGGCCCGCGAACGAAGAGCTGCGTCAGTAGTGCATTGCAAGCCTGAAACTGCATGGCGCGCCAGGCTACCTTGCGACAACTCGAAGAAGACTTACAGGACACTGGCATGACGACCGACCTGAAGAGGAGCCCGAATCGCCGCCCGCTGCAGATGTCCCAATTGGGCCTTCATCTTCTGATCGCCTTCCTGCTGCTTCTTTCGCTCGTTCCGACGGTGATCATGATCAACCTGTCCTTCAAGAACGGGTTGCAGTACCGTTGGGAGCGCTGGACTCTGAGTCTGCCATTGCGCGGCTCGAACTATTTGTCGGCCTGGGACGTGATCGACGCCTACATGATCAATACGGTGCTTGTGGCCGTGGTCGGTCTTGCAGGTGTGTTGATTCTCTCGCTGATCGGCGGCTACGTCTTTGCGCGCATGCGTTTTCCCTTGCGAGAGCCTCTCTATTACGCCATCATCGCGCTGTTGATGGTTCCGTGGGTACTCTCCTTTATTCCCGCTTACATGCTCTATAACAATCTGGGGTTGCTCAACACGCGCTGGGCATTGATTATCCCCAACGTCGCCGGCGGCCCGATATTCGGCATCTTTCTGATGCGGGCCTTCATAACCGGAATACCGGAGGAGCTCTATGAATCGGCCCGCTGCGACGGCGCCGGCGCCTGGTCGCTCATCTGGCGCATTACGTTCCCCCTGAGCCTTCCCGGGCTGGCAACGCTCTCCGTGCTCAATTTCGTGGCCGAGTGGAACTCGTTTCTGTGGCCGCTGGTGACGATCAGCGATATGAGCAAGCAGGTGATATCGGTTGGCCTTTTCCGCCTGTCGCGAACGACCAACGACAGCGTCGACTTCGGCTCGGGTGGTCCTCTTTTCGCCGGCTATGTGCTGGCTTCTATTCCCCTTGTCATACTCTTTATCGTGCTCGGCAAGTTCTACGTCGAGGGGCTGGTTGAGTCCGGCATCAAGATGTAGGGAAACTGTCCGCATGTTCACACAAGCCGAAATCGACCAGTTTCACCGCGACGGATTCATCGTGGCAAAGGGAGTCGTACAGGGTGAGGAGCTGGCCGCGCTGCGCAAGGCGGCCGACCGGGTGATGGAGGAGGGGATGGCGGGCATCGATGAAGAGGGGCACCGCTACCGGCCGAACCCGGACGGATCGCCCACGTATTTTCGCAGCGAGTTCATGTGGGACCGGGACCCGGTATTTCAGGCGGTGACGGCCAATCCGTCGCTGCTGGCGCATTACGGTCAGCTGGTCGGACATCCTTTCATGCCGATCGTCGATTCTTTCGTGTGCAAGATTCCGGAAGGTGACGTACCGGTCCACTGGCACCAGGACCCGCCATTCGGCGACCCGGAATGGCCGGATACACACCCGATCCCCAACATCGACGCCGACATCTACCTGGATCACTCAACGATCGAGAACGGCTGCGTGTGGGCGATTCCGGGGCACCATCTGGTGGGCCACGTTGAAGTTGAGAACTATTCGGAGGAGATGCTGTTCGACGAACTGGGGGCCGTGCCAATCGAGTTGGGGCCGGGCGATGTCAGTTTCCACTGCCTGTCCGCTCCGCACGGCTCTGCCGGCAACCGCACTCCCGATCTTCGCCGCACTTTCTACGTACATTACATGAACCGTGAGGTCCAGGAACAGAGCTACGGCCATCTTGGCTACGTCCAGCAGTTGGAGAAGGAACGGGGACTCTTCGACGAACGCGCCCTGGCCGCAGCCCTGAAGATGATCGATTCACGTAAGGAATTGGGCTACGACGGCCTGGAGGGCAGCGGCGTGCGCCTGATGGACGAGGGATTTGAGTTCACCGGCGAGCCGAGGACGCCGCCCAGACACTGGGGCACTTTGATCGCGGCCATGTCCGAGGACGAAATCAAGCGCAAGAAATCTCTCACCTACCTTTCCACAGCCACATAGCCTGCGCCATGCCGCCAGTTTTGCCAGGTCTGGCAAGGGGCGAACGCTGCGCGACAGTTTTTCCTTACCCAAACAGGCGCCCTCTTCATGTCCTCACGAGCCTTCGAGGCGAAAGCAGTAACGCAAGGTCCAAAGCACCACTTCTTCGGCTACTATGGCATCTGTCCTTGGGATGCTACGGGGCGGTATCTTCTCTGCCTGGAGTCCGACTTCCATGAGCGGGCGCCCGGCGCTCACGATCGCGCGATGGTCGGGTTGGTTGAGCTGGCGAATGGCAGATTCGAGCCGCTGGCTGAAACGGGGGCCTGGAACCTGCAGCAGGGCTGCATGCTGCACTGGCTGCCGACCGCGCCTGACCGCCTCATCACATATAATGACCGGCAGGGTGACAGACATGTGGCGGTTGTCCTGGACATCAACACGGGCAAGAAACGCGTGCTGCCCCGCCCGATCAGCGGACTGACGCGCGACGGGCGTCGGGCGGTCAGCCTGAACTATGCGCGGCTCAAGTCCCTGCGTCCGGTTGTCGGGTACGCCGGCCTGCCCGACCTCTTTGCCGAACAGAACCATCCTGAAGACGACGGCATTTACCTGATGGACACTGAAACGGGAGAAGCGGATGTCCTCGTGTCCTACGAGGAGGCTCGCGCCCTGTTGCGCGACGACCCCGATGCGCAGACTCACAAACTGTGGTTCAACCACACAGTCATCAACCGCGACGACACTCGCGTCGTTTTCGTCGTCCGCTGGAACGAGCCGGGGATCGAAATCAAACATACGGTCCTGGTCTCTGCCAGCCTCAAAGGGGGCGATCTGCGCATACTGACCGATTTGGGCGCGTCGCACTTCGACTGGCAGTCGGCGAGAACGCTGATCGGCTGGGTCACGATGAAGGAGGGCGAAAACTGGTACCGGATCGACGAACCCAGCGGCGAATATGAGTTGCTGCGTCCTGACGTTCTCACCCGCAACGGCCATAACAGCTTTACCCGGGACGGAACCTGGATGCTGACCGACACGGGGCCGGACGAGAACAACCTGCAGTCTCTGATGCTGTGGAATATGGAGGAGGAGCGGCTGGTTCATCTGGGACAGTTTGCTTCGCCTCCCCCTTTCCGCGGCGAAATCCGCTGTGACATGCACCCGCGCTGGAGCCGGGATGAACGCCAGGTCTGCTTCGATTCAGTCCACGAAGGGACGCGCCAAGTGTATGTGATGGACGTTTCCGCAGCCGTAGCCCCATAGTTCACTGAACCGGCGCCTACAGTCCTCTCTCTCATGTCCCCGTATAGCAGCAATGATTTGACACAAGACCTGCGGCGCCTCGGTGTTGAAGCGGGGGACACCCTCTTTGTTCACTCCTCGTTCAAATCTCTGGGGCCGGTCGAGGGCGGCGCGGATAGCGTGATCCAGGCGTTGGAGGACACGATCGGGCCGGAGGGGCTGTTGCTGATGCCCTCATTTAACCTGGTGACGTGGGAGCTGCGGCCGGAGACGTGGGACTTACAGAATACGCCCTCCACCGTTGGCTGGATAACGGAAAAGTTCCGACAACTGCCGGGGGTCTATCGATCCGACCACTACTCCCACTCGGTGGCGGCGCGCGGAAGAGGAGCGAAAGCTTTCGTCGCGGGACATCTTCGTCAGGAGGGGTACGGTTCACATTGGGACCGCGAGCCGTGGGGCAAGACGTTCGGCCTGCATTCGCCAATGTACAAGGCCTA
Source organism: Caldilineaceae bacterium (assembly GCA_022823185.1). Lineage (GTDB taxonomy): Bacteria > Chloroflexota > Anaerolineae > Caldilineales > Caldilineaceae > Bin5. Next base: position 37,768 of record JAJDXQ010000038.1, on the reverse strand, counting down.
CGAGGTCGACGGGAAGCTGCTCATGCTGGGGGTGGACTACTACACTTCGACCTACGTCCATCTGATCGAAGCGATGTACTGGCGCATGTTGCGCGGCAGGAGCCGGAACACAGAGCGCGAGCCGGGATTCCCAGCCCTGGATCGGGTCAAGTTGGGCGCGTTCTGGGAACGTTCAGGGGACCCGCGGCACGGACGAGTTGGCGACGCGCCCTGCCGGTTGTTTGGGATTCGAGGCTACGTAGACACGCTCCTGGCCGAGGTGGAAAGGAATCCCAAGCCATATTTGCGTTGACCGCTGAGTAAGTCGTCCAGCAAATCAGACGAGTCTGCAAGTACGCACTCTCTCACTCAGTCAGGCTTATACTTGGGCTGGCGCGGCGTATGGTCACGGACCATGCGGGTCGTGCGCTTGGCGAGCGGCAGGGAAACCCGCGCTCCGCCGAGAAGATGCGATTCAATGAAGCCGAAGATCAGTTCATTGCCGGCACGGGCCGCGCGCACGCCGCCCCTGGGAGGTTGGCCGGTGTCGAGCGCATGGACAAGGTCCTGGACGGCTCGCAATGTAGAGCTGGTTGGGGGTGTCACGGGCGCCGCCGCAGTCTGGAGCTCGTTGCGTCCGCGCAGGCCAACCGGTTCCACCTTGCGCACCTGCCATTCGCTCCCGTCGTTGAATGCGGTTATCGTTCCCAGGGAGCAGATCGCTTCCGTTTCTGATCTGCGGCCGGTGAGCAGAACGTAGGCCTTCACCCCATTGGCGAACTGGATGATTCCCTCTGCCTCGGGGTCGCCCGTCAGGATATCGCCATCGATTATACTGTCGCCGTCAGGCAGATGGCCCTGCACCCACTCGGCCGGCTCGTCGTCATTGAGCCGCAGAATGAGGTCGAGAAAGTGACTGCCGTTGTTAAACAGGGGGCCGACGTTGTAGATGATCAGCTGCTGAAGATCACCCAGTTCGCCGCTGTCGATGATCTCTTTCATGCGGTCGTACTTGGTGTCATAGCGGCGGTTGGTCCCGAGATTGAGGATGGCGCCGTTGCGCTCGACGGCCTCGACCATGGCGTCGGCGTCGGCCATTGAGGCGGCCATTGCTTTTTCAGCATAGATTGCCTTGACGCCCTGATTGGCGCAATCGACGACGATCGCGGCGCGCGGCTCCGGCTGGGTGGCCACGCTTACGATGTCGAGATTCTCTTTGGCGAGCATTTCGCGGTAGTCGGTGTACTGGCCTTGGGCGGGCACGCCGTGCAGATTGCCAAACTCAGCCATCACGTCCGCGCGTAGGTCGGCGCAGGCGACCAGGTCAGTGCGATCGCAGGTCGTGTAGCCGGCCGCGTGCGAATAGGGGAGAGCGATTCTCGCATATCCGACAACCTCATTGTCAATGAACCCACCCATTCGGCTGCAACCGATTACGCCGGCGCGGTAAGTTTTCATCGCTTCCATCCTCCTCGTGCAGTTTCTGTTGGGCAAGGTATCGTTGCGAACCGTACAGGCATGCTTTGGTCAACCCAAAGCATTGATCCTATCTCGAATCTCTTGTGTCAGCCCCATCTCCTCAGCCTGGAAGGCCTGATCAACATGGGAAGTCGTGCGGCACCCGATCAGCACGGAAGTAATGCCGGGCTGGCCTATTGCCCAAGCCAGCGCAAGCTGTACCATGGAGATTCCCGTTTCCGCGGCCACTTCGCGCAAACCCTCCATGCGGCGCATCGACGTATCGTTCTCGTAGATCTCCCAATGATCTGGCATGACATCGAAGCGCGTCCCCTTGGGCGCTGTCCAGGTCTTGGTGTACTTGCCGGTGAGGAACCCGGCGCCTAATGGGCTGTAGGAGATCACGCCGATGTTCTGGTCGGCGCAGAAAGGGAGCACTTCGGCCTCAATGTCACGGATGGCAACGTTGTAGTTGGGCTGGACCGATACCATAGGCGCCCAACCGTTTACGTCGGCAATCCAGAGCGCTTTGCACAGCTGCCATGAGGCAAAGTTGCTGCTCCCCACGTAGCGTACTTTCCCCTGTTCGACAAGTGTATTGAGTGCATCCAGCGTTTCTTCGAAAGGCGTGCTGTCGTCATAAGCATGGAGCTGGTAGAGATCGATGACGTCGGTCTGCAACCGGCGCAGGCTGTCGTCGGCGAACTGCAGGACCCGCTCGCGACCCAATGGCGGCGCGATTTTGGTCGCGAGCACGACTTTTTGCCGGTTGCCGTTGCGGGAAAGCCAATGCCCAAGCACCTCCTCGGAGCCGCCGGCTGAATAGACCTCGGCGGTGTCGATCAGGTTGATTTCCTTGTCCATGGCGTTGTCGAGAATCGAGAAGGACGTTTCCAAGTCGATTTCGCGGCCGAAGGTCACGCTGCCCAGGCCGATTGAACTGACATTCAGATCAGAGTTGCCCAATTGGCGAAATTCCATCTGCTATACCTCCTGACATGCCTGAAAGGTTGTACTTGGTTTTGAAGTGACTCCCCAGGCGGCCGGCGTATGGTTGGCCCATCGCTCGATCGCAATCTCGACGACTCAAGGTCGCCCCGAATCAAGATAGACGCATCCTTTTTGCTGCCGAGAGTAAGTCGGCCTGCCAGTTGCTCGGATTTAGCAACGCGGGATCGTCGATGCGCAGCTGACGCAGTTCGTGAATCAGATCGGGCGACAGCGTTGCCGTTGCCGCGGCCAGGTTTTCTTCGAGCTCGGTCTGCGTGCGCATGCCGACGAGTACTGAGCCGATGCGGGGTTCAGCCAAAGCGAAAGCAATCGCCGCTTGTGCCGGAGTAAGGCCGCTGGTCGTCTGCCGGGGACTCCTGGCGGCCTCGGCAACCAACTGGCGGAAGCGCCTCGAGCGCGCCTTCAACGGCTCGAGCCTGCCGGGCAGGTAGTCGGCGCGTTCGGTCAGGACGCCTTGGAGCAGGACCGAGCGCACCATCACGCCGACACGTCTTCTTGCAGCAGCGGGAAAGAGCCGGTCGGCCAGGCGCTGGTCGAAGAGCGAATAGGTAACCTGAACGGTGTCGAACAGTTCCAATTCGAGAGCGGCGAGGGGCAGGTCGGGCCCGTAAAAGGAACCGCCGCGCCAGAGCATCATCCCGCTGGCGCGCGCCTGCGAAAAGACCTCGGCCACAAGGTCTGCCTGGTCCAGAAGGTCTCCGTCCACGTTGTGAATCTGCCAGATGTCCACATAGTCGGTCTGAAGTGAGCGGAGACTGTTTTCCAGGCCTGCAAGCATGGCTCTGCGCAGAGCTTCGCCGCGTAGCGTCTTGCCGTCAGCCTGCACCGTGGCCTTGGTGGCAATCACCACCCGTGTTCGCCGGCCGCGAAGCGCCCGGCCAAGAATTGCCTCGCTATTGCCGTAAGCTTGGGCGGTGTCAATGAAGTTGATCCCGGCGTCCAGCGCGGCGCCGACCAGCCGTTCGGCGGCAGATTTGGAGGGTTGGCCGTAGTGGCCGGGCACGGGGATCCCGTAGTCCATCCCCAGTTCAACGGTGCCTAAAGCGATGGGAGAAACGGACAGCCCGGTTCGTCCTAGGGTGCGATAGTGACTGCGATCCATGGGTTTCGTGCCAGTGGCTTGAAGGAGGCGGCTGATGCGGATAAAGGCTGATGGTCAAAGTTTTTCGGGCGCTTCTGTTTCGTGGATGGGAAGTGCCCCCGACATGTACTCCTGTTCCCACAGGGCCACAGTCTCTTTGATGAACTCATCCACCGGCCTGTCGATCCCGTGCTGGGCCATCAGCGCCGGCAGCCACTTATGGCCGAATGCGACATGTTGCCGTTCGTCGGCCATGTCGTAACTGACAAACTGGGCCGAAAGGCGGTCACCGGTTTCTGCGTAGGCGGCCATCTGCTCGTGGCGGTGCGGGAACGCGTGTGTCTCGTTTCCCATCGTCAGGAGACAGTATTGTGTAGCGGCATCGTACTGGCTGCGCCAGGTGAAGATAAGCGTATTCTGCGGTACATCGGTGTAGTCGAGTCCGTGGTGGGCCAGCCATTCGATGCCCAGTTTGCAGTGCCGGGTCTCGTCGTAGCAGTGGCGTGCGCTGTCGTAGGTGAAAGCCCACGGCATGTCGGGCGATAGGTGGATGATGAGCGCAACGGTTTCGGCGGCCAGCATCTCCTGGCTGTAGCTCTCGAAGTCCCGCAGACGCTGCGTCGCATGATCGGTCGCGGTGACGCGTTTTCCGGCGTCGCGATTGACCAGGCTGAAGCGGCTGTCGCGGGCAGCGTCTACAGGGCATTCAAATGGCTTGCGGCAAGCGGGCTGCGCCGGTTTCTCGGTTCGCTCTTCCCGTCCGGAAACGCCCCCAGCCGCGCCCAACAGTTCGGCTATGTAGTTTTCCCATTCGCCGGGCGCATGGTCGGCCAGTGCCCCTTCGGCCCAGTCGAGATGCGTTTCTTCATCGATGAGTATGTGTTTGAAGGCATAGAGAGTCGGGGCGTCGGGATTGGCGAAGGTCTGTTCACGGTGCCAGCGGTAAGTGTCGACGAGGGCCGGTTTGATCACGCGGAAAAGGCCGGCCAACATGTCGACTGCTGTAGGCGCATGGAGCGCTTCGTCCATCAGGTGTTCGAGCGCGTCGTCCCCGGGCGGCCTGAAGGCAGGGGTCTGGATCTCGCGCAGCCGCTGGTAGAGATACTGGACATGCTGGGCGTCTTCCCAAAGCAGTCGCCCCATGGCCAGTTTCCAGTCCATATTGGCGGTTGCCGGCAGCCAGGCAGCCAGAATGCGCAGCGTCTCATATTCGATAAAACGGTAGCGGTTGAGCAGCTGCTTGTTGTGGGCGAAATTGATCTCTTCGGGTGGGGAAACTATCTGCATAAACCTCCTCCTTATTCGATGCCAAGGAGTGCCGCGGCGTTGCCGTAGAAAATGTCCTCGACTTGGCGCTCGCTCAATTTCAGCCGGTCGCAAGCGAGCCGGATGCTGCGCAACGACTCAAGGCCGACCAGCACCGGCTGCAAAGAGATATGCTTCTCGTCCAGGTCCATCTCGTTGGCGTAGAGCCAGTGGAAGGAGTCGCCGATGGCAACACAGCGGCCGCGCGTGTGGCTGACGTGGAAGTCGGTTCCGTACATCAGCTTCTCGTGGCCCATCGTCTCGACAATGGCCTCGAACGCGCCGGCCTCCGTCACCGCGGATGTATCAAACCATACGTTATCGAGGCCGCGCAGGCTTTCGATGCCCTCGATTGTATGCCATGGGTTGAAGCCGCGCGCCGCGTGGGCCAGAATCAACTGCATCTTGGGATAGGATTCACAGTATCGGCGGATTGTTGCCTGATTGACCGGGTCGGCCAGGGCGCGGTCGCGCACCATGTGCAGCGTGATGGTCAACCCCAAAGTATTGGCCGCGGCAACATGCTCCTCGGGCAGATAGGCCTCGATCGGCGCAGTCCAGGTCGGGTCATCGGCCGTGTAGGTTCCGGCTTCGGATTCGTCTGTGCCCAGCTTGGGATTGAGCGGCGCCATGGTGTGGTAGCACTTCAGGCCGGTCATGCCCAGGCGACGGACATCGTCCAATATGGTTTCGGCGTCCATGTCTGGCGAGATGATCAGCTGCCCGCGCGACTTGGCCGCCAGCGGTGACGTGCCGCTGATCTCTGCGCCGATGAACTCATTGTTGGCCCGACGGTCGCCGAGAAAGGCCAGCCCGAAGAAGAGTCCGCCTAGGACTCGTCCGCCCGGATGCAGCCACTCGTTGTACTCTTCGTACTCAGCCAGTCCCAGGCGCGGCGGCGTTGTTGCGAGCCCGGCAGGGGGGCCTTCTTCCGGATAGTGATCGTGGCAGAAGAGATGCGCATGAGCATCGATTATGCGATCCGGCAGAAACGGGAGAACTTCTCTTTCGAGAAATGACTGATCTTCCTCAGTAAACTCGTTCTCAAACATGACATATTCCCAGTGGCCTGCTGCCTTGGCAGCTCGTCAACAGAGTTTCGCGGATCTATCTGACCTGTCTGCGGAAGGGCTCCTTCTTGAGATTGACCTTGAGGAGTTCGTCAATGCTGCCCTGCTCCAGCCCGGCGCGAACGACCTGCAGAGCTTCTGCAGCCGCTTCGCCCGTCAGCCTGATGTCCTCGTCGGTATGCGCCAGTGTCGCCTTGAAGCTCATATAAGTGTGGACGCCGCGGCGGGCCATCTCCTGGATAAACAGGGTAGAGACCTTGCGCGGATCGATGTCGTCCGGCGTATTGAGCGTAACGGTTGGGCCGGTATGCAGACCGGTGCAGGCGCCGTCGAGGCCGGACTCCTCGATCGCCTTGTTCAGCGCACTGCGCAGATTCTCGCCAATCTCCTTGAAGCGACGGGGCGATTCGCGCTTTTTCAGCTCACGAATCGTCGCCAGCGAGGCTGCCAGCCCGATATTGTCACTCCAGTATGAACTTGAGATGAACATGTGCTTGGCCGGTTCCATGACCTCGCGCGAGCCGACCACCGCGCCCATTGGGTAACCGTTTGACATCGACTTGGCAACCACAGTCATGTCCGGAGTGACGCCTACAGCCTCCTGTACCCCGCCGACCGCGATGCGCCAACCGCAGGAGACTTCGTCGAAGACGAGAATGACGCCATGGTCGGCAGCCAGCTTCTTGACCCCTTCAAGGTAGCCCGGAGGGGGCAGCTCGGACCGGGCAGGCTCCATCATAATGGCTGCGACCTCGCCGGCGTGTTCTTCCAGCAACGCGGAGAGCATCTCCAGGTCGCCATAGACAAAGGGGATGACGGTTCCTTCAAGCGCTTTGGGGACACCGATCGGCTCGATGCCAGCGAAGGGAAATTCTCCGCTCTCCGGGTCGACGCCGAAGTTGGCGGCTTGGTACCAGTCGTGCCAGCCATGGTAGCCGCAGAAGAGGATCTTGTCCCTGCCGGTCGTGCCGCGTGCGATGCGCACGGCTACTGCACAGGCATCACCTCCCCCTTTGGAGTAACGAACCATCTGGGAACTGGGAATCGTGTCGTTGAGTTCTTCGGCCAGTTCCAATTCCAGGGGGCTGTTGGCGGAAAAGAGACTGCTGCGGTCAATCTGTTCCTTCACCGCAGCGTCTACGACATCATCCGCATGGCCCAGGATAATGGCGCCAACTGCGTTCATCCAGTCGATGTACTCATTCTCATCAACATCGATGAAGCGAGAACCCTTGGCGCTCTGGGCATAGATGGGGCTAACGCCGTGGGCGAACTGATCGGCGCGGCGGCTGATCAGCTGTGTCCAACCTGGAATCAACTCCTCCGCCTGGTCGTAGAGATCGAGCGAGCGGGATACATCGTGTGTAGCGGCATTTGGGAACGAGGTCATGTTGGCCTCCGATTTGCCTTTGCGCGGGCGCCAAGTCCGTGATAAGAGACGGGAATCTACTCTTGCCAGTTGAATATCACGCCCAACATATTTTTCTCTCTATGGTAGGCCATCTCATAGGCCTCCACCATCTCGCTGTAGTGGAAACGGTGCGTGATCAGGCGGCTCGGTTCCAGCAGTCCATCGGCCATGAGAGACACGACATGGTCGGCGATGTTGTCCCAGGCGTAACGGTCGGCCGTACTGTAAGGGTCCGACCCGGCCCCAGGATAGAGGTAGCCGGCCCTTTCGGAAACGGCGACCAACGACGTACCTTTGTTGTAGAAAAGCTCCATCGCAAGCGGGTTGAAGTCCAGGGGCGGCTCGCCGCGGCCGAGGAGGCTGACGACTGAGACGCGCCCGCCGGGCCGGACGATTTCCATGGCAGTTCGGAAGGCGGGCCACGGATTGGCGGTCAGGATGACAAGGTCGATGCCCTGGCCGTTTGTAAAGGCGTCCAGCTTGGCCTCGAGTTCGGAGTCATTATAGAGAAAGTTGGCGTGCGCGCCCATCCTGTCGGACATCTCCATTCGGATGGGGCTGTTGGCGATTCCTGCGACGCGACCGCCGAAGAGAGGACCCAAAGCAATGGCGCCCAGGCCCAGGACGCCCACGCCCACGACGGCCACATTTTCTCCCGGTCGGAACTGCGCCTTGTGGTAGCAGTGCGCGCTGAGCGCGTAAAGATGGGCGTAGACGGCATCTTCATCCGGTACGCCATCCGGGATCACGACGAGACTCTCCGACTCAGCCATGATGTATTCGGACTGGTGGGGCGCGCGGGTAACGATTCGATCCCCCACTTTGACGCGCGAGACTTTGCTTCCGGCCGCCTGTACGATACCCAGGTTGCTGTCGCCGACCCATCGGGGGTATCCCGGCGCCCCGGGGACCTGGTCTGCCCCCTCATAGTTGCCGCGATCGGTGCCGATTTTCAGTGCGGAGATACGGGTCTTCACCCACACCTCGTCGTCGGCAAGCTGGCTGACGTCCAGCTCCTGCTCCTCGATTTGCAGATCGCGCGGGCCATGCAGGATTGCTATCTTCATGCGATTTCGCCTCTCTCTTCTTGTGGTTCCTCCGCTGGTCGCGTGTTTACGCGCCCGGCACGCTGTCCAGGCCTTCGCTGCATTCCTTCAGAACATTCATCAGGCTGAAGTCACCGCCCCACGGAACCATCTGCGCGCCCATCTCTCGGAAACGTTGGATTTCTTCCACCGAACCAGCGGTGATGCCCCAGACCTTGCCGTATTTCGCCGTCGCAGCGGCAACCGTTTCGATGGCTTTCTCCATGGTCAACTCGCCGTCTCCCTGCGTCGCGATACGGAGCGAAAGATCAGCGGGCCCGATAAATAGTCCGTCGATGCCATCGATCGAAGCAATCTCCTCGGCGTTTGCGACAGCTTGCAGGGTCTCAACCTGGGTGATCAGAAAGGTCTCCTTGTTGGAATCGGCGTTGTAGTTGCTTCCGGGATGCCAGACTCCAATACCGAAATCACCGTCGAGACCGGCTCCATCCATGCCGCGGTTGCCCAGCGGCGGAAATCTCACGGCCTGGACGATGTCGGAGGCCGTTTGCGGATCGGAGACCAAGGGCATCAGGAAACCGGTTGCCCCGTCCTCAAGGTACCGGTACAGCTTCGTTCGCTCCAGCGTAGGAGGGCGCACCATGCAATCGATATCGTTATGGTGGCACATCATGATGATTGCCTGCACCTCGCGCGCGTCCATGGCGCGGTGTTCGAGGTCAAACCAGATTCCGTCAAATTTGTAGTGCGCCGCGTAGCGGACGTAGAAGGGGAGATAGTGGCCCAACCCGCAGACGCGGGCGAAGCCGCCGCCGCGGAATTTCTGAAGCATTTTGCTCTGACGCATGGTAGTTCCTTTAATGGTCGGTTAAGTGAGCGCCGCAGTTTGGACGCGGTTTGTTCTGGCAATCGGTTCAGGCAGGATCGGGATCGATTCTGGCCCAGTAAATGTCCATCTGCTCGTCGGTCCCCGCATAGTAGACAACCAGCGCCGTGCCATCGGCTAGCGTCTCGCCATAGGGCAATCCGAAGGTCCAAAGACCCATATCGCTGAGCGTTTCGCTTGTACTCTGGGTTTGCTCCCCGTCTTCTCCCTCAAGGCTGTAGATAACCACTTCAGTTATCGGATCAAATGGGGCATCTACTGCTTGCGAAAGGCGGGCGCGGATTGAACGGCTGCCAAATCGGTCGACGTAAGGCAGCACGACCCGGCCGTCGGCCAGCATAGCAGGGCGCGCGGCCTGATCGGCGAATCCCAGGTCTTCGGCCTCCGTCCAGCTCTGGCCGCTGTCTGTGCTGATGCGACGGTGGATGTTGAGGTAGCGGGCCGCAACCGTGTCGTATGTCCAGGAGAATGTAGCGACGCGTCCATCCGGGGCGATTCCACAGCGCAGGTCCCAATTGAAAATGCGTCCTGTGGGGTCCTCACCGGCAATGACCGGAGCGGCCCAACCCTGGGCCACGGCCATCTGGTCTCCAGAGTCAAGTTTCGCGTCAACCTTCTCATATTCATGATTATGGATAAAAACGACCTTTTGCATCCAGGGCGATGCGTCGTTGTATCGTTTGTTGGTCTCGATGCTCAGCGCCAGCGAACCGTCAGCCAGCTTCAGGACAGGTGCTGTAAGGCTCGGCGGGCCAATCTCCTCCGGCATCGGTACAAGCCGCCACGCGGACCAGGTTGCGCAGTTGTCTTTGGAGTCGGCCAGCAGGACCGACATGGGCAGGCAGCCCTCAGTCTCCTCATTGAAGAGCCCGCCTCCCGGATAGGTCGTTCGATCAATCCACATGGTTGACGCGAGCAGATGGCCGGGCGACATTTCGGTCAGATAGCAGACCCGCATGGACCCGTAGAGGCCATCAATTGTCGGGTTTTGGAAGGGCCGCCATGGTTCGCTCCAAGTATGACCGCCGTCCTGCGAGCGCGCGAATTCGATGGTCCCGTCGGCTGAATCCTTGGTCGAGCCGGAACGGTAGGTGGCCAGCAGCGTGCCGTCTTCAAGGGCGATGACGGTGGGAAAGGTAAGAAGCGCGCGGTCTGTGCCCGGCTGCCCGCGGCTGATAATACCGCTGTCGGTGATCTTCATTTTGTCGTTCGCTCTGGGCTCGTTTGCGGATGCGTCAGCCGTTTCCTGATGCCGACAAATGTAATGTTGGAAGGAGTTACGGGTATCCTACACCAGTTTGACACGCTTTGCACAACCCCATATTCGCTCATCGAAAAGAAACGCTGAGAGGCCTGCTTTTGCTCCGGAGAAGAGAGAAAAAATGGTTTTGACATGCTTCGGGCGCCGTGCTATATTGCGGCACAACCCGTCCACCTTCAGATTTGTACCTTCCTGACCTCGTAATCCTGTCCAATAGTTTGGCTGCAACGACCCGGCGAGCATTTGCCTGCCACAAGAGTACCAGCACATCCCATTCGGTTTTTCGATCCGACTGCTAGTTTCATCATATTTCAACACTGTAAGGGAGGAGACGTTGATGTTGTCGAAACGCAAGGTCCCAAAGTTGTGGGTCATTCTAATGGCGCTGATGGCGCTTGCCCTCGTTGTCTCGGCCTGTGCGGCTCCGGCGGCTCCGGCGGCCGATTCGGGAGAGATGGCCGCAGACGCCGGGGACGAGATGATGGAGGAGCAGCATTTCCGCGCGACGATTCCGTTCTTTGCGCAGGACTGGTCGCCGCTGCGAGGCGGGGGCTGGAACATGCATTACCTGGCATTCTGGAACGCCGGGCCAATGTACATTGATGAGCACGGCGAACTGCATGCCTATGTCTTCAACGAGTGGACGCCCAATGAAGACATGACGCAGTGGACCTTCAAGATTGACCCGGATGCCGTCTATTCGGATGGAAGCGCGATCACCGCCCACGACGTGGTGGCAACCTGGAACCTGATTGCCCATCCCGCGACCACGCACCAGCGCGTCACCCTGTTCCTCACAGGTGTGGTTGGCTTTGAGGATGTGTTCAACGGCGAGGCGATGACGATGCCCGGTGTGGTCGCGTTGGACGATAGCACGGTGCAGGTTACTCTGGAAGGGCCGGACCCCCTATTTCACAAGAAGCTGGCCACCAACCTGATTGGCCCGGTCAAGGCTTCGGTCGCGATTGGGGAGGATGGCTTTGAGGTCGCGGAGTGGTGGCATCCGAAGAACAATCCCGTCACCAGCGGTCCCTACATGCCGGACGAGATGGATCTGAACAAGGGCGTCGTTACCTTTGTAAAGAATCCGAACTTCTGGGTGGCGGAGCCGATGCTGGACCGATTCACCGTCACCTCAATTGAGGACACGACGATTGTCACGACGATGCTGGCCAATGACGAGCTGGACCAGGGCTGGCCGCCCAACGACGCCACTTCACAGGCACTGCTTGGCGCCGACTACTTTGAATGCGCTGAAGCCCCCGGCATTGGCGGCTTCTTCCTGAATCCCACCATCGAGCCGACCAACGACATCAACTTCCGCAAGGCGTTGATTCTGGCGGTGGACAGAGAGCAGATCTTCAACCTGTCCAGCCCTGACGGCAGCGGTTGGGTACCCAGCGGCGAGCCGCTGCGGGCGCTGCCGGGAGCGGATCCCGACTTCGTTCCGCATCCGTTCGATCCGGAAGCCGCCCAAGAGGCGATGGCTGCCTCAGGGTACGCCGACGTGTCTGACGTGCCCAAGATGATCATGGCCGGCGTGAGCAGCCCCGGGACGGAGGTGCTGGCGCAGTACATGGCGGAGCAGTGGCGCCAGCTCTTCGGCATCGAGGCGATCGAGATGAGCCCGCAGTTTGACAGCTGGGAAGGCCCCGGCGCGCCGGCACTGTTCCGTGACGGCGCCGGCGTCCGCGTTCCCGACGCAGCCCTGATGCTGCTCGGCTCGCTGCATTCCTCGTCCAATCTGGCGCGCAACATCATGGGCGGCTACCATGATCCTGAGGTCGATGCCCTGATCGAAGAGGCCGTAACAAAGGGGGCCGACGATCCTGAACGCATTGAACTGGCGCGACAGGCCCAGCGGCTCTTCCACGAACAGTGGATGGTGATTCCGATCGGGACCGGCTGCGGCGGATCGGCCCGCGGCGGCGCGATGCCCTGGGTGCATGGCACGCGACGCAACGCAGACGCCCAGTTCATCGAACCCTGGAAGATCTACATCGAGCACATGGAATAGCGTTTACGCGAACCTGAACTCGACTTGATGCCGCGGCAAAGGCGTCAGTGGCCATCTGGCGCCTTTGTCTACGGCTTTACACGGCTTACAGACTCTTTAACGCGCGTTTTCTCGTTCCCCGCAGGCAGATGCTGGTTGGTGAAAGCCATCCGATTCCAGCAATGAAGGGTTAGGGTTAGCAATGGGTCAATACATATTGCGCCGCATTCTTTACTGGATTCCGGCCCTGCTGCTTCTTGCCCTATCCGTGTATGCGATGGCCTTTTTTGGCGCGGGCGATCCGATCAAGCTGATGTTTCTGCGCGAAGAGGGAGACGTAACCTACGACGCGCAGAGGTTGGATGCCATTCGCCGCGAAAAGGGGCTCGACCGGCCCTTTCTCGTTCAGTTCGGAGAATACACCTGGCACCTGGTGCAAGGCGACCTCGGCATGTCGGTGATATCGGGGCGCTCGGTGAATGACATGATCGGCGCCACTGCGCCTGTCTCTTTTCAGATTGGGCTTGCGACGGTGATTCTGGTGGCCCTGATCGGCATCCCATTGGGGATCATTGCGGGTTTAAACCACAACAACTGGGTCGACAATTCGATACTCGGCTCCGCGCTGTTTATCAGCGGGATTCCGAGCTACGTTGTTGGACCCATGCTGATGGTCTTTCTGGTATTGGGTCTTGGAATTATGAAGACAACGCCCTACGGCTGGGAAGGATTGTTCAGCAAGAAGGCGATTCTACCCATGTTCGTGATGGTCTTCGGCTCGATCGCGATCATCATTCGTCAGACGCGTTCGGGCGTGCTGGAGGTGTTGTCGGAGGACTATGTGCGGACAGCGCGCGCCAAGGGGGTCCCGGAGTTCATGGTCATTGTCCGCCACATGCTGCGGCCTGTGTTGACGCCGGTCGTCACCGTATTGGGGCAGATGTTAATTGGCATTGTAAACGGCGCAATCATCGTCGAAAAGATTTTCGGCATCCCCGGTCTGGGCCGCCTGACGATCGACTTCACCTACGGAGTGGACTATCCAGTAATTGTGGCAATCACCCTGATCGGCGCGTTCCTGGTGATGGCATTGAACCTGTTGGTTGACATCACCTACCCGCTGTTGGACCCGAGAGCCGCCCAGGCAATGACCGGTGTCGAGGAGTAACCGATCCCAAGTTACCGAGGACAGGCCTCGCCCCGCGGTCCATCGCGAATGCCCTCACAGGTTCTCAGCGGAAAGGGACGCCGAAACCCCTTTTTTGAGCCCGTCTTGAAAGAAGTGAAGCGAATTCGCTCTCAACTGACCAGCAGACCATAGAGAGATGACGACCCAGGAAATAACGCCAACAGACGACTTTGGCATCGCGGAGGCCAGCCGCACCAATCTTTGGAAGGACGCCTTCGCGCGCCTGGCCGCGAATAAGCTCGCGGTCATCGGCATCATTCCCATCGTCCTCCTCTTTTTCATCGCTATATTTGGTCCATACCTGACACCCTACGACTTTCTGGCCCAGGACTTTACGGCCCGGCTGGCCGCGCCGTCGAGCGAACACTGGTTGGGCACCGACGAGTTGGGACGAGACGTGTTCAGCCGCATTCTCTACGGCGCCCGCACAGCTGTGGCGGTGGGCCTGGTCTCGACCGCAATCAGCCTGATCGTCGGGCTGATCATGGGTTCCCTGGCAGGATACCTCGGTGGACGGGTCGACATGCTGGTGGTATGGCTGACCGACATGACACGTTCGATGCCGGCTCTGCTGCTGGCAATTGTTATCAATCTGACGCTGAAGGTTCCGCTCGAAGCCTGGATGGAGCAGATGTACCTGGCGACGAAGAACGGTTTCTTCCGCCAGACGATGTGGGTTGATCTTGTCCTGGTCTTTGGCGCGCTCGCGCTGATCCAGTGGCCCGGCTACGCCCGCCTGATCCGGGGCCAGATTCTGTCGATCCGCAGCCGCAACTACGTGCTGGCCGCTCGCGCCCTGGGCATGCCGACGGGCCGAATTCTCACGCGCTACGTGATTCCAAATGCAATGGGCCCTCTTATCGTGGCGGTGAGCGCCGGCCTGGGCGGCGCCATGGTGCTGGAGTCAGCCTTCAGTTTCCTGGGCGTTGGCGTGCAGCTGCCCATACCCAGCTGGGGGAAGATGATCAGCGACGGGCTGAGAATGTGGCAGACCCATCCTTACCTGCTGGCCGGGCCGGCCGTGATGATGGCCATCATCACGGTGTCGTTTGCCTGGTTGGGCGACGGCCTCAACGATGCGCTCAATCCCCGTCAGTGGGGAGGGTAAGGCTCCAGCAACAGCTCCTGCGCGTTTGAAGCCCGCCTACACCCGGTTACCTGCCACAGCAAGAGAACGAACTTACAAACGCTATGTCAGTTCTCCTTGATGTTCAAGATCTGCAGACCCGCTTCCAAGTCCGCAAGGGATTCGTCTACGCGGTCAACGGGGTCTCCTTCCAACTGGACCAGGGCGATACCCTGGCGGTGGTGGGCGAAAGCGGTTGCGGCAAGAGCGTGACCATGCTCAGCCTTGTCCGGCTGTTGCCGCCGGCCGCCAGCATAGAGAGCGGCCAGGTGCTGCTGCGGGGCGAAGATCTGCTTCAGCTTAACCTGCGGCAACTGCGAGACGTGCGCGGCGGCGAGATCGGCATGATTTTCCAGGATCCGATGACTTCGCTCAACCCGTTCATCAACATTGGCACGCAGATGGCCGAGCCGCTCATCTATCATCGAGGGATGAGCAAGAGTGAGGCGCTTGCCCGGAGCGCAGAACTGCTGGAGATGGTGGGAATCCCCGACGGTGAGGCGCGGCTGCGGGAATATCCGCACCAGTTCTCCGGCGGCATGCGCCAGCGGGTGATGATCGCCATGTCGATGTCGTGTGAACCGGCTGTCCTGATCGCGGATGAGCCTACGACCGCGCTGGATGTTACGATTCAGGCGCAGATCGTCGAGCTGGTCAAGGAGTTACGCGACCGGTCGGGCGTTGCAGTGATCTGGATTACGCATGATTTGAGCGTCGTCGCGGGCATTGCCGACCGGGTCATCGTCATGTATGCGGGCTACATTGTCGAGGAGGCGCCGGTCGATGCGCTTTTCGAAGATCCGCGTCACCCCTATACGGTTGGGCTGATGGGGGCGCTGCCAAGCCTGGCAGGTGAGACGGGAACGCGTCTGACGACGATTGGCGGTTCGCCGCCGGACCTGGTCGACCTGCCGGATTTCTGCCCCTTTCACCCCCGCTGCCCGTATGCCATCGACCGTTGCCGAAAAGAAAACCCCATGCTGGAGCCGGTTATCGACGCCAGTGACGGTGGCCATCGCGCCGCCTGCTGGGTCGACATCCGCGAGGTAGAATTGGAGGCCGGCGCCGCGGCCGGCAGCGTTTAGCCAGGGCCAACCTGAGCCTATCCAGATACCGGAATACCAGAATCGGTTATGAGCCAGACTGACAGCAGCAACAGGGCGCCCCTTGTACGGGTTGAGAATCTGACCAAGCACTTCTCCGTGCGCATTGGAGCCTATGGCGAGACCAAGGCGACGGTGCATGCGCTGGACGAAGTCTCCTTTGACGTGCGGCGGGGCGAGACGCTGGGACTTGTGGGCGAATCCGGCTGCGGCAAATCTACGGCGGGCCTGACACTGCTTCAGTTGCATCGACCGACCTCGGGAAAAGTCTACTTTGAAGAGAAGGAGGTCACCGGGCTTTCGGAGAAGGAGATGCGGCCGCTGCGCAGGCGAATGCAGATCATTTTCCAGGATCCATATTCTACACTCAGCCCGCGCATGACGATAGGCAACGCGATTGGCGAACCCCTCTGGCTGCATGAGCTGGCAAGCGGGAGGGAGGCCCAGGAACGGATTTCCAGGCTGCTGAACGATGTCGGGCTTAACCCTGCTTTTGCGTTCCGCTACCCGCACGAATTCTCCGGCGGCCAGCGGCAGCGGGTGTGTATTGCACGCGCTTTGGCTTGCGAACCGGAGTTTATTGTCTGCGATGAGCCAATTTCGGCCTTGGACGTCTCGATTCAGGCCCAGATTATCAACCTGCTGCAGGACCTGCAGGAAGAGTATGACCTCACTTACCTCTTCATCGCTCATGACCTGGCCGTGGTACGCCATATCAGCGACAGGGTAGCGGTGATGTATCTGGGCCGGGTGGTGGAGATGGCGCCGAAAGAGAGCTTATTTGACAACCCCTTGCATCCCTATACCAACGCGCTTTTGCTGTCGGTGCCGGTACCCAATCCTCGCAAGGAGCGGCAACGGGAGCATATCGTCATTCAAGGCAACGTGCCGAGCGCGATCAGCCCGCCCAGCGGTTGCCGCTTCCATCCCCGCTGTCCGCTTGCCTTTGAGCCGTGCGCTCATGAGGTGCCGGAGTGGCGGGAGGCCGAGCCCGGCCATTGGGTCGCATGTCACGCGGTGTGACACCAAGGCCGCCGGAAGAAGGTTGCCGCTCCCTCTACCCCACCTCCAAGGCGAATGGCGCGGGCATGCGATGCGGCTGACGACACCATTACAATCCTTCCGCACTCTTTCCAACAGACTTCACAAGGCAGCTGATGAACAGGATTCTCGCGGGCGACTTTCTGGTGCTGGCGGCGTCTCCCGACAGAGAGAGTGTGTATACCGGCTCGCCATGTCTGGCGCAGCTGCCATCGGGTCGCTTGATCGCGAGTTTTGAATGGTTTCGCCCGCAGCCGCTCGTTGAGAAGATCCCCGACCAGCTCGAAATCCTTGTGAGCGACGACGACGGCAACCATTGGCGCAGGACCGCGGCGCTGGACATCATATGGCCTTCACTGTTTCCAGTAGAAGACACGTTGTACTGCATTGGCAACCGCCGCCTGAGCCGTGAAATCATCATCGCGCGATCGGAGGACGGAGGGGTAAGCTGGAGCCATCCTTCCCGGCTGTTTGGCGGCCGTCATCACAACGCGCCGACCAGCATCCTCTTTCGCAACGGCTGCGTCTATCGCGCTTTCGAGACTTGCCCGGTCGGCGACGACGCGGTTGGCAGGAGCCAGTGGGAGTCGCTCGTCATCGCCGGCGACCTCGAACGGGACCTGCTCGACCCGTCAGCCTGGCGCATGTCCAACAAGGTCCGCTTCCCCGGCGTGCCGGACGCGTTGAGCCAGCGCCGTTACCAGGCGAGCGCTGCGGACAAGGTGGTGGAGGACTGTTTCATTGAGGGCAACATCATCGACGTACGCGGGGAGATGCGAGTGCTTCTGCGCACCATCATTGACGGGCATACGACGGGAGGCATTGCTTCAGTTTGCGGCCTGGAGGATGACGGCGAGACTTTGGATTACCGCTTTATCCAGTTCTATCCAATGCCGGGGGCGCAGTGTAAATTCCACATCGTATACGACGAGCCGAGCGACCTGTTCTGGACGACCGTGACACTGCCAACCGACACGTGGCAGGATCGGGAACCGCTGCGCGCCGCCGGCTTCGCAAGCCCGCCGGGCAACGAACGGCGCATATTGATGCTGATGTACAGCCTGGACGCCCTCAACTGGTTCCAGGCCGGCTGTGTGGCGATGAGTCGCAGCATTTTCGAAGCTTTCAGCTATGCTTCGCAACTGATCAGGGGGAACGATCTGCTGGTGATTTCCCGCACTTCGCAGGGTGGGTTCAACCAGCATGACACGAATCTTGTCACTTTGCACCGCATCGAGAATTTCAGGGCGTTGGCACTCGATCTGAAGCCAACCCATAGCAGAGGCACGCCGCCGCGCTAACAGCTCTCACAGAGGAAAGAGGGAGGCATTGAAATGAAACTTGGCACATTCATGATGCCGCTGCATCCGCCGGAAAAGGACTTTACTCTCGGATTTGAAGAGGATATCGAATTTGTGGTGCGGGCGGACGAGTTGGGGTTCAGCGAGGCCTGGATCGGCCAGCACCATACGCTCGCATGGGAACCGATTCCGTCGAACGATGTTTTCATCGCCAACGTCCTTCCGCGCACCAAAAACATCCGGCTCGGAAGCGGCGTCTCCATCCTGCCGCAGCATCACCCGGTCAACGTGGCGGTGCGGCTGGCCTACCTGGACCATCTCTCGCGCGGACGCATCAATTGCGGGTTCGGGCAGGGGGGCGTACCGACCGACTGGGGTCTCTTCGACCTGCCGGATCCGGGCACGCAGGGCCTGATGACGGTCGAGAGCATCGACATGATTCTGAAGCTATGGCAGACCGATCCGCCTTTTGATTTCAAAGGCGACTTCTACCACATCAAACTTGAAGGGGGAAACCCTGAGTATGGAATCGGCGAGATGCTGCAACCGTATCAGAAGCCGCATCCGCCGATCGGGATGAGCATCATCCGCGGCCAGTCTCGAGCAGCCAACATGGCGGGCGAAAGGGGATACATCCCCATCAGCACAAACGTTGTTTCCGGCTCCACGCTTGCCGAACATTGGGAGACCTATTGCAAGGGGGCCGCTTCCACCGGACTGCCAGAGCCGGACCGAGACATTTGGCGCGTATCTCGCAGCATCTTCATCGACGAGACGACCGAAGCAGCCTGGGAACGGGCCAGCAGCGGCGCCTTGGCGGGATCAATGGCCTATTTGCGCTGGTTGATCGGATCGGCGGGCATGGTCGAGGTATTGAAAGACGACCCGGAGATGCCTGACGAGGATGTCACCGTGGACTACATGCTGAAGAAACTGTGCATCATCGGTGACAAGGATGAGTGTCTGCGGCGACTGCATGAACTGTACGAAGAGACCGGTGGCTGGGGCACGCTGCTGATGATTGCGCACGACTGGGATGACAAGGAACGGTGGCTCGCCTGCATGGAGACGCTGGCCAACGAGATCGTGCCCGCGCTTCCTTGATAGCCAGGATAACGCGTATAGAAACCGAGAACTTGGACCAAAGTTGATTCGAAACAGGACAGTCAGGATAGCTGATCTATGGCGAGAATGAATGGAGGGCAGGCGTTGGTGCGGTCACTGGCCGCTGAAGGGCTGCGGGTCGTATTCGGCGTGCCGGGGGCGGGGCAATATGAAGCGATCGACGCGCTGTATTCAACACCGAGCATCCGCTATATCGCGGTTCGGCACGAGCAGGCGGCCAGCTATATGGCGGACGGGTATGCGCGCGCCAGCGGCGAGATCGGGGCGGCCCTGGTTGTGGAGGGGCCCGGTCTCTTCAATGCCCTTTCAGGCGCCGCAACCGCCTACGCGACGTCATCGCCGATATTGGTGGTGACGGGAGGCCATCACCATCGCAAGAAGGGGCTTGAACTCGACGAGAGCGCGTGGCTGGGTCCGCTGACGAAGTGGGTTGGCCGTGCGCGGCGTCCGGCCGAGATTCCTGAGATTGTGCGGGAGGCGTTTCAGCAGCTGCGCACGGGGCGGCCGCGGCCGGTGGGGATCGAGGTGCCTCCTGCGGTGTTCGCCGCGACGGAGGAGGTTGGCATGGCACAGCCGGCTTCCGATACACCAGAGCCCAAGTTTGACGATGCGCAGATCATTCAGCAGGCGGCGGAACTGCTCGTGTCGGCGCGGCGGCCGGTCATCTTGGCCGGGGGCGGCGTAATGCGGGCCAGGGCCGCCACGCTCGTGGCCGAGTTGGCAGACTACCTGCAGATTCCGGTCGTGACGACGAGACAGGGCAAAGGGGCAATTTCGGAACTCCATCCGCTGTCTCTTGGCATGGCCGAAATGCGCTTTCAGCCGCTTCGCAGCTGGCTCACAGGTCGGGACCTGATTCTCGCAGTCGGCGCGAGCAACTTCAGGCGCGGCGACGGCCAGCAGGTGATCCGCATCGACGTCGACGAGGCCGAGCTCGAAGGCGACAGCGAGCAGCTGGCCATACAGGGCGATGCCTATCCCGTCATGATGGCGCTCAATCGGGCCGTCGCCGCTGCCTGCCCTTCCCGCGCTGACAGGGCCGAGGCCGTCCAGGCTGAGGTTGCGGCTATCAACGGGGCCCGCTTCGATCCGTCCTCACAGTTGCAGCCGCAGTGGGATTTCATGGAGGCGATTCATTCGGCGCTGCCGGACGATTCCATCGTGATCCAGGGCATGAACCAGATGGGCTACTACAGCCGCAACTATTTCCGGCCCAAGTCGCCGCGCGGGTATTTGACAAGCTCTTCGCACGGGACGCTGGGCTGCGCCTATCCGATTGCTGTCGGCGCGAAGGTGGGCTGCCCGGACCGGTTCGTTGTTTCGCTGTCAGGAGACGGGGGGTTCCTATACAATGCGCAGGAACTCTCGACCGCCGTACAGTATGGCATCGGCGCCGCCGCGATCGTATTCAATGACAACGCCTACGGGAACGTTTTGCGCGCGCAGATGGAGGAGTTCGACGGACACGTTCTTGGCACGAAGCTGCATAATCCTGATTTCGTGGCACTGGCGCACAGCTTTGGCGCGCACGGGGTCTTGGCCGAGGACGCGAACGCTCTGCAGAGGGCCTTGGAGGAAGCTATCGCTGCTGAGAACGGCAAACCAACCCTGATTGAAGTTCCGGTGGGAGTGTTGTGCAGAGAGTTCTGAGGGTCGCCCAGAGCCAAGTGATGTCTTTATCTCTTCTTCAACAATCACGTGAGCCCCGCAATTTCGAAAAATGACATTTCTCTCCTACCGGTCAGGGTTCCCCATAAGGCTATTCACAGGATATCTTGGGCGATGGCCGCGTACTGCGTTGATTGTGGTCGACCGCTAGCGCAATATGAAGTGCCGCTGAGTTCAGATCACTTGGCTGTCTGCGAATTTTGCGCATGGAATAAGGAATTATTGCTCGGCATCTCGATGTTGACGTGCTGCGATGAATGTGGCCGCCCCGTGGAACCTGAGGACACAATGGAGGTAGACTGCTTGGTAGTATGCATAGATTGTTGGCGGCCACCGATCATCAGCGGCATTTCCGACTATGTCCACAACCCACCAGCGCCAGGCTCCCGCGGCCAAGCCACCAGGAAATCGCGCAAAGTGAAGCCTGCTGAACCATCGAGAAGGGCGGCTGCGGACACAGATTTGGCCGTTGACGAAGGCCTAGTGCGGACGGACTTGCCCGTAGGCGAAAGCCCCACACAGGCTCTTGAACCGGGAGAGGACAGCCAACCTAAGCCAGAGGAGAACCAGGATAGGGCAAGAGTGACAGTGCCCTCCCGACCTGCCAGCAAACCGGGGAAGACACCTAGCCAGCAACAGCAAGAGCGCACAATTGGAAGCGAACGGACGAGCGGGAGCCATGATCTTGAACGACCCTCTCCAGCAGGCAATACAGACACAGTGAAACCAGCAAGTCAAGAACGAAGCGGAAAGAGTGGATGTCTTATTGGCATTGCACTTCTTTTCTTGGTGTCGATTCTTGGTAGTGTAGGGCTAGAACGTTTATCCGTTGCGCAAGACAATGACGTATCCGACAGAAATCATTCGGAGTTGAACACGATTCTGGTAGGAGTGCCGGATTGGGAAAATTGAGGGAGGAGCAGGCATGGCGACCATTTCCAATCTGAAGGAGCGGATTCACCGCGGCGAACTGATCTTCGGCGTCGGCGCCCAGGTCTACTTCAGTCGCGCCCAGCTCGAAGATCTCCTGGCCCAGGGCGATTACAGCTTCGTCTACGTGGACAGCCAGCACACGGCGTTCTGCGAAATCGACCTGGAAAACTTCTGCGGACACGCCGAAGCGCTGGGAATACCCGTTCAGTTTCGCATCCCGCATACGCGCCATACTTACCTGGTCGGACGTTATCTCGATTTGGGGCCGACGGGGATTATGGTGCCGGAAGTGGAGAGTACGGCGGAGGTGGACGAGGCGATCAAGTATTTTTACTATCCACAGGTGGGGCGGCGCAGTTCGGGCGGAGTCAACCGCCGCAATCTGAGCGCCTTTGGTGAACCGACCGATCCCTCTATCATCGACCGCCTCGCCTACGCCGACTGGTGGAACAGCAACGGCTTTCTCGCTATCCAGTTGGAGTCGGTGGAGGCAGTCATCAACGCGCGCAAGCTGGCCAAGCCGGGCGTCGACCTGCTGGCGTTTGGACCGAACGACCTGCGGTTCAGCATGGAGAGCCTGCCGCACAGTCCGTTCAAGACGGTAGACGAGTGCATCGGGCATGTGCTGGCGCAGATGAAGGACAGTCCTGTGCAGGTGAGTTTGGGCGCGGCGAGCGCGGAGGAGCGGGACAAATACATCGAGATGGGTGTGACGGTGTTGCAGGTGGCGCCGGGAATGTGATTGGCGCCGCAAAGATGATTGGCATGCGGCCACGAAACAGCCATCGAGCCTGCGATGCTTGTGGACCTGGCTGCAACTTCGTCAGACTGATCGGAATCGCGGGCATTCACAGGCGACTATGAGAGATCAGACCATGCAACTGTCCGACATCCGCCGTCTCACCCCCATCACCCAAGAGTACGCCTACTTCCAGAGCAGCGGCTTCTCGCCGAAGATGGAGCCGGTGATCGAGGAAACCAATCGCTGGGCGCACTTCCAGAATTCCGGTGGGGCCGCGCCCGGCATTCACGAAAAAATGTTGGACGGATTCGAGGCGACGCGCGACAAAGTCGCGCAGTCGATGAACGCCGACAGCGACGAAATCGTGCTCGGTGAAAACACCACGATCGGTATCAACATCGTCGCCAACGGCATCAACTGGCAGGCCGGTGACAACGTAATCCTCAGCGACAAAGAGCATCCGGGCAATCGCATCACCTGGTACAGCCATGTCCACCGTTACGGCATCGAACTGCGGTTTCTCGAGGTCGTCCACGATGAAGAGCAGATGCTTGAGCAGTTTGAGCGCCTGCTCGATGTACGCACGCGGGTCGTTTCGATAAGCCATGTTTGCCGCCGCACCGGCCAGAGGCTGCCTGCGCGGGCCCTCGTCGACCTCGCGCACGACAGAGACATCCCGGTCCTCCTGGACGGCGCACAAGCCTACGGCGCGGTCCCCGTCGACATGCGCGCCCTGGATTGCGACTTTTACGCCTTCAGCGGACACAAGTACATAATGGCCCCGCAGGGCACCGGCGGCTTCTTCGTGCGCCGCGACCGGATTCCCTGGATCCAGCCCAGCTGGATCGGCTCCCACTCGCAGAAGGACTTCGACCTCGTGGGCGGCCTCACTTTGCTGGATGAGGCCAAACGGTTCGAGTTCGGCACACGCAATTTGGCCGACCAGATCGGCTTTGGTAAGGCGCTCGACTATTGGTCAGAAATCGGTTGGGAGAATGTGTTCTCGTATATCGCCGGTTACACCAACCGCATGAAGTCCTCGCTCCGGGATGTGCCGGGGCTGACTCTGCACACGCCTCTTCCTTACGAGAAATCGTCGGGCATCGTTACTCTCAGTCTCGGTGGCTACAGTTCGGCGGAAATCCTGGAACACCTGAAAGAGAGAAAGGTCCTGGTCGCCCCGTTGGAACTGGACGGCTCCATGATCCGCGTATCCACTCACGTTTTCAATAACGAAGACGATCTGGAACGGCTGGTCACAGGTCTGCGGGCTATGGCCTGACCGGTCGGCCTAACGCCTTACCTCTGTCCTGTCCAAACCGGGTTGAGCCGCGATTCCGCTCGAGTCAACCATTGCGAAGTCGCCGAGCCAAAGGAACCTGCGCGCCAGGGCCTCAGTTTCTTGCCCGTCCCAATTGATGGCTGTATACTTTGCGCAGCTCTACGATTCCAACCAACAGACAACAACCAAATATCTTCTCTTTACATCCGCCTAGCAAGGAGGACCAACGTTATGAAGAGATTCGCCCCGATTGTCGCGTTTTTGGCAGTTCTTATTATGGTGACGGGCTGTGTTGCGCCCGCCGCGCCGGCATCTGAAATGGCCGACGGAGATATGATGGAGGTCGTCAGCACTGGCGGCGTTGCTTTGCCGGACGACGCCGCGCCTCTTGACAAGCAAGTGTTCCGCTCTGCCGGCATTGAAGGCAAGCACTTCGACACCATGCGCAATGAGTACGAAGGCTTCGCCTATGAGGCGACGATCGAACAGCTTGCCAAGATGGGCCCCGAAGGTGAATGGCACCCGGCGGCGGCCGACAGCTGGGAGTTGTCCGATGATGGCCGGACGTGGACCTTCCACCTGCGTCAGGACGCTATGTGGAGCGACGGCGTACCGGTTACTGCCGAAGACTGGGTCTACAGCTTCCGACGCTATCTCAATCCCGAGATGGCCAACGTATACGCCTGGTTCCTCTTCGATCTTGAGAACGGAGAAGCCTACAACAAAGGCGAGGTCGACGTCGAAGAGCTGGGTGTCGAGCTGATCGACGACTACACCTTCTCGCTGACCACCAAGGTGCCGATCCCCTACTATATGTTCAAGATCAACTGGCACGCGGCGCCGGTTCCCCGCCATATGGTGGAAGAGCACGGTGACGACTGGGCCAACGATCCAGCGACAGCGCCCAGCAACGGTCCCTACCGCATTGCCGAGTGGAACCGCGGCAAAAACGTGATTTTCACGCCCAATCCGCACTACACGGGACCCTACCCGGCGACATTTGAACAACGGGTTCAGGTGATCATCCCCGAGGTCGGCGCGCCGCTGCTGCAGATGTATCAGGCCGGCGATATCGATGGCGGCGTCGGTGTGACAGGCGATGACCTGGTGCAGGTGCTTGCGGATCCGCAACTGAGCCAAGAGGCCTACATCAGTGTGATGAATCGCGGTGTCTATATCTACATGAACCAGCGCACACCGCCCTTTGACAACATCCTTGTGCGCCAGGCTTTCGCGCACGCAGTAGACCGCACATCCCTGTGTGACAACGTAATGCGCGGAACCTGCATCCCGGCGCACGGCTTCCTGCCCAAGGACTTCCCGTGCGAGCGCAACGACGATCCCGAACTGATTGCGTTCCAGAACTACGATCCTGAACTGGCTGCAGATCTGATGGCGCAGGCCGGCTACCCCGGCGGCGAGGGCTTCCCCGAATTGACGATCTACACCAAAGAGGGCGAGTTCATCCGCGAAGCCGAGGCGATTCAGCGAATGCTGGCCGACAATCTTGGCGTTACACTCACGCCGCAGAACGTCGAGCGCGCCTACTATGTCGACCAGATGCGCAACGGCGAGCTGAAAGTCGCCCTCAATCGCTGGGGCGCTGACTTCATCGACCCGAGCAACTTCGTAGACTGGTGGGACGACCCGGCAGCCTCCTACTTCACCGGCTGGACCGACGAGGAGTACCGCAACTTGATCGACACGGCCCGCCCAATGGCTATGTCAACCGAACGCTGCGACCTCTACCACGATGCCCTCAAAATCCTGGCGCGTGACGCGATCGGCGTCTTCGTCATGAACCCGGTACAGGCTGTTCTGTACAAGGATTACGTGTCCGGTCTGACCCTCACCGACGACGGCACACTTGGCGTCTACAACATGATGCTCCTGGATAGCGCCTATATTACAGAGTAGTAATTCATGCTGGAGGGGTGAGAGGGGTAATTCCGTTCTCACTCCTCCAATTCTGACTTCTTTAGTTTACCGTCAAGACGAATCCGTGAGCTTTGCATGACCAGCTGCCTTTATCTCTCCTCTCAGTAGCCGGAGGCCCGGATGGCGCGCTATGTGCTGGGACGCTTCGCTGGCATCATTGGCGTCCTGTTTATCGTATCGATCATGATCTTTCTCATGATCCACTCTATTCCGGGCGGCCCGTTCGACGCCATGCCGACGACATCCGAGTTCAGAGAGATCCCTGAACACATCCGCGAGAAGTTGATGGCCAAATACGGCCTTGACAAACCGCTGTATGTGCAGTATTTCCGCTACATGTGGGCCGCGCTGCGCGGCGACTTTGGCATCTCCTTCCGCTATGGGGAGCCGGTCACGGATTTCATCAGCCGGTCCTGGCCCGCAACGGCGCAACTGGGACTGTCGGCGATGGCGATTGGAATACCGATCGGCATTGGTCTGGGCATTCTGGCCGCGCTGCGTCCCAATACCTGGTTGGACTATCTCACCAACGTCGTCGTAATCACAACCTTTGTCACCCCGGTCTTCGTTGTCGCCATTATGAGCATCATCATTTTCGCGGTGGTTTTGCGATGGCTGCCTTCCGGCGGCTGGGGGGAACCCAACCAGTGGATCCTGCCCACATTCGTCTATGCGCTCAGCCAGATTGGCGGCATGGCCCGCTTCACACGTTCCAGCATGGTGGACGCGATGCAGGCGGAGTATGTGCGCACTGCTAGGGCCAAGGGGCTGCGGGAACGGGCGGTGGTGATGCGCCATGCTTTCCGCGCGGCGTCGCTGCCGCTGATCACACTACTGGGGCCGATGATTGTCAACCTGTTGCTGGGTTCGTTCTTCATTGAAGCCATTTTCCGCATACCAGGCATCGGCGGCCAAATCACCCTGGCACTCTACAATCGGGATTACCCGGTGATCATGGCGCTGATCCTGCTGTGGACCTTGGCCATCGCCATCGCCTACCTCGTGACCGACCTGCTCTACGGCGTGGTCGATCCGCGCATACGCGTCGGCGGCGGAATGTAAAACGCGGCTGCGCTCGCAATTGGCGCGAAGGAGATCTACTATTTCCACCTCTCCGGCGAAGCAGAATGGTAACCGCCACAGCGCCGCCGCGCAGGCTGCTGCTATGGCCCTCGACCTGAACTCGCGGCCTCGAAATCTGTGGGGGGACGCGGCCAGGCGATTCTCACGCAATCTGCTGGCCATGATTTCTCTGGCTTTTGTCCTGCTTCTCGTCTTCCTGGCCCTGTTCGCCAACGTGCTGGCGCCGGAGGGCTATGACTACCAGCAGTACGACAAGACGTGGCTCTTCCCCTCGCTTGAACATCCGATGGGTACGGACCCCTTCGGTCGCGACATTCTTACGCGCGTCATCTACGGCGCTCGCATTTCGCTGGCAATTGGCTTTATCAGCAACTTCATCGCCCTTGCCATCGGCCTCCCCTACGGGGCGGCGGCGGCCTGGTACGGCGGCGCGGTCGACTTTGTTCTCATTCGTATTATTGAAATCATCAACTCCGTTCCCAATTTGTTGCTGGGCATCTTGATCATCAGCGTTTTAGGGCCGGGCTTTCGCAACGTTCTTTTCGTCTTCGCAGTCACAGGCTGGATGGGTATAGCGCGCCTGGTGCGGGGCCAATTCCTCTCCTTGCGCGAACAGGACTATGTTCTGGCCGCGACCTGTATTGGGGTGCCCAACTATCGCATCATCATCCGACATTTGCTGCCGAACACTCTGTCCCCCATCATTGTCAGCGTGACATTGGGCATCCCCGGCGCGATTCTGGGCGAATCCGGGTTGAGCTTTCTGGGGATTGGCATAAACCCTCCGCTTCCCAGCTGGGGGCGTATGCTCAATGACTATCTCAGCGCGATCCAATCGCACTGGTATCTGGCTTTTTTCCCCGGGTTGATGATCGCTCTGGCCATGTATGCTTTTACCCTGATGGGAGATGGGCTTCAGGATGCTCTGGACCCAACCAAATAAGGGTTCCGAGACCACCTTTTCGCCCCGGATTCTCTCGTCTTTCCACAGTTCAACCAATAAACTCTTCAACGTGCGGGTGATTTAGTGGACAACAACCGTGATGAGACGGAGATCTCCACGCTCGGCCAACTGCGCGCCGATATTCCGCTCGCGAGCGACTACATTTATCTGAACAGTTGCACTTTCGGGCCGGTCTTGCGGTCGGTTCAGCGCACTGTGGCGGACTCACTGCGAGAAGAAAACGACGAAATCATCGCGATTCGCGGAAAAGAGCCGGGCGCACGCTTTTATGAGCGCGCTGAGAACGCCCGCCACCGCGTCGCGGCGCTTTTGGGCGTCCCTCCCGCGGATGTCGCATGGGTCAACAATACAACGACCGCTTCGCGTCTGGCCATCATGAGCCTCGACTGGCAGGCGGGCGAGAGGCTGGCCGTGACGGACGCCGAACATCTCAGTACGCACAGTGCGGCGCGCGGCCTGTCCCAGAGTCGCGGTGTGGAGGTGACCACCATTCCGACAGCCCAACCCGGTGCATGGATTTACGAAGGACCGGGCTACTTTCTCGAGCAATTGGACCAGATGCTCACACCGGCGCACCGCCTTCTCGTCATCAGCCACGTCTCCAACATTGACGGGCGACGACTGCCTGTTGCCGAAGCGGTGGGCCTCGCCCGTAACCGGGGTGTCAAGACCCTCGTTGACGCCGCACAATCGCTTGGCATGTTTGATGTCAACGCGCAGGCGATTGGCGCCGAATTTTTGAGCGGATCGGTCCACAAGTGGCTGATGGGCCCGCCCGGGATCGGCTTTCTGGTGATTTCCGAAGAGGGCAGGCGGAGATACAACCCGTATCTCCTCCCTCTCCCCCCAGATGGCGACGGCCTCCCTGACGGCAGCCGGATGCCGGCCGGGGCCCTTAACGAGTTGGGGACCGCCAACTATTCCCTGCGCATCGGCGCCGGCGAGAGTGTCAGGACGATGCAGCGTATCGGACTTGACACGATCGAGGAGCGCTGTCGTTCGTTGACCGCGCAGCTGCGCGCCGGCCTGCGCAATGTACCTGGAATTCGCGTTGCCAGCTCTGACGCGTGGGAGTTATCATCAAGCGTCACAACAGTACAACTGCACGAAGGGACGCCCGAACGCTGCCTTCAGCTTGTCGAACGACTGCTGGACGATTATCGTATTGTTGTAAAATACCGGCCGGAAATCTGCGGCGTCCGCATCGGCGCCGCCGCGTTCAACACGTCAGAGGAAATTGACCAGTTCCTTACCGCAATCGACCACCTTGCTCCACAGGTCTGACCACACACGAGGACAACCGAAACGATCATGGCAGAGCCAAGCAACCGTACAAAGATCATCTCAGTCGACACGCCCACGCCCCCGCCCTACTGGGCCCTCCTGGAGTGGGAGCTGATCCGAAACCAGACTGCTGCCGTCGAGGAGTTCTACGCCCGCTATTTTGACGAGCGCGGCTATCTTCTTTGTGTACCCCGCTGGGGAGGAGATGACGGGCCGGATGACGCCGCCGAGAATCTGGCGGGATGGACCATGCTGCACGCACTGGGCGCGCCCGACAATGTTCTGGAGCTCTATAAGAAGGGCTGGGAGGGACATCTCCGCCAGTACACTGAGGCCAAGACGGTAGAGGTGCCGTTTGCCCGCGACGGCATGTACTACAAAGAGTTTCCCGTCATGTTTGACTGGATGCACAACGGTGAGGGCTTCTCGGTTTTTTTCCTACAGCCGTTGTCGGACCCGTATAACCACTTGGCGCGCCAGCGTATGGAACGCTTTGCCGGCTTCTATATGGGCACCGATCCTCAAGCACACAACTATGACCCTGAACACCGCGTCATTCGCAGCATGTTCAACGGCAGCCGAGGCCCACTGATGCGGAAGTCGACCGGCCTCGACTGGGCCGGCGATTCGCTTGAAATCGAAGGGCGCTTCAAGCCTGGTCATGGTGAACGCAACTACGCCGAAATGTTAGCCCACTTTGAGGAGTACAATGACGTGGCCGGCGACCATCCGCTCAATCTGTCGACCACGACGCTGGCCTTCAACGCCTATATGCAGACCGGCGATGCCAAGTACAAGGACTGGTTGGTCGATTACATCGATGCGTGGCGCCAGCGCACTGCTGACAACAACGGGATTGTGCCCACCAATATTGGGTTGGACGGCAGCATTGGGGGCGCGTGTGACGGCAAATGGTACGGCGGCGTCTACGGCTGGGGATTCACAGTAACGGTGCCGCAGACGGGTGAACTGGCGCACCGACCGTTCTTTTTGAACCGTGTGCACTACGGCTTTGGCAACGGGCTTCTGATGACAGGAGACCAGGGTTATGTGGACACGTGGCGCGGCGTCATCGACAACGTAAACGCTAACAGCAGGACCGACGGCGGACAGACGCTCTACCCGCACATGCACGGGGACGAAGGCTGGTACGACTTCACGCCGGAACCGTTCAACACAGGTGCGTTGGAGGTCTACTACTGGTCGATGGACAGAGGCGACCTGGCACGCGTGCAGGACAACGAGTGGGTCAGTTTCCTGGAAGGGAAGAACCCCGGCTATCCTGTCACGGCGCTGCAGGAGGACTTGAATGAGGTACGGGAGCGCATCGGCAAGGTGCGCGCCGACAGCTCTTCGCCGGATACGCGCATGTCCGACGACATGAACGGCTTCAACCCTGCGATGGTGAGCCGGTTAACCGAACTGATGCTGGGGGGTCTGCCGACGGAACGGATGGGCTTCCCTCTCCACTGCCGCGTACGGTACTTCGATCCGACGCGGCAGAGGGCCGGCATTCCGGAAGACGTTGGCGCGCTGGTCGAAAACATGGGCGCCGACGAGTTGACATTGACGCTGGTCAATACTGACCAGCTAAAGTCGCGCACAATTGTCGTCCAGGGAGGCGCTTACGGCGAGCACCAGTTCGTGAGCGTAAACCACAACGGGGAAACGACTTCCATCGATGGCGACAACTTCACTGTGCGGCTAGGGCCGGGCTGCGGCAGCAGATTGCAACTACGGATGACTCGGTATGCCAACAGGCCAACTTGCGCGTTTCCCTGGGACAGGTAGACAGTTCAGAATTACAGCCAAGTGGATTTTGTCAGACATCGTTCTCTCTACTGAATCTGCTGGCGCGCGCTATACCCTCTAAGCTAGCAAGGAAAATCGAATGGCCAGCGAGAGTAAGCCCAATGTCCTGGTTTTTTTGTGTGACCAGTTGCGCATCGATCTCCTGTCCTGCTATGCCGATACAATCGTACGAACACCGAACATTTCTGCCCTGGCGCAGGATTCCTGTGTTTTCGAGCGGGCCTATACGCCCATCGCGATCTGCTCGCCGGCACGCGCCAGCCTCCTGACCGGGCTCTATCCCCATAGCCACCACATGTTTAACAATTCGACGCCGAGGTATTCCTATTGCGAACATCTGCGGCCCGGCGTAGCGATGATACAGGATTGGATCGACGAGGAGAGCGACTATGAGTCGGCCTGGTTTGGGAAGTGGCACGTCGGCCCAGCGCAGGACCTGTTTGACTCCCGCTTCCATCATACGCAAAAGCCCCACGATGGCGGCCCGCCATTCCTGACCAGTTCCCACTGGCATCCCAGCACGCGGATCGCGCCCCTGGCAGAAAGCGTCGGGGGCGGGACGGCGGGCACGCTGGACGTTGGGCTGGAAGGATTCCCCGATGTGGTGGCGGCACGCTACTCCCAGAATTTCCTGCGCAACCGCGACGTGACGAGGCCCTTTTTCCTGACCTGCTCCTTTCCCGGTCCGCACAGCCCCTGGATGGTCCCGGACGAGTGGGGCATTCGCTATGATGCAGACTCGGTCCCAATGTGGGCCAATCGCTACGACAGCTTCGAGGGCAAGCCCTTCAACCAGAGAAAGCTGCGCCTGATGCAGGAGGTCCGCGGGGAAGAACGCTTACGGCGCGCGGGCCGCCCCTTTGGGGAGCGGAATGACGAGCAGAGGCAGGAGAGAAAGGACAGAGAGTTGAAGGCGTTGCTGGCCTGCTGCTTCTCCTATATGGAGTTGATTGACCAGATGGTAGGCGAGGTGGTAGCAACGCTGAAGGAGCTGAATTTGTATGAGGAGACTGCTATCGTATTCACTGCGGATCATGGCGATATGGCCGGTTCCCATGGCATGATGAGCAAGGGCGCGTACATGTATGACGAGATATACCGCATCCCTCTCCTAGTCAAAGCCCCGGGGACGCCTCCACCCAGGCGCAGCGAAGCGTTTGTGCATCTGATGGATGTAACCGCGACCTGTCTGCACTTGATGGCGGGGGACAGACAGGAGAGCATGATGGGGCAAGGCCTTCACGGCGAGTCACTGCTTCCCCTCGTGCAGGGAAACGAAGACTGGGGCCGGGCAATGCACTACGCCGAGTATCACGGCGACTGGTACGGTCACTACTCAGCGCGTATGGTGACCGACGGCCGCTGGAAGCTGGTGTGGAATCTGACCGACCTGTGTGAGCTGTACGACTTGGAAAACGATCCCTGCGAGTTGGAAAACCGCTTCTACGATCCCGGCTTGGAAGCAGTACGCGCCACCTACTTCGACCATATGATGGCTGAGGCGCAACGCACGGGCGACGCCCAACTGCGGCTGTTGAAACCGCAAGTCGAAATTGCGATGCTGGGAACTGCGGGTCTCTAATTGCGTTGACAAGCTCGTTTCCACGCAGCTGTCTCTTCTTCAGAAATGCCCGCCTTTGTTCGTTCGAAGATGAATAAGTGAAAGGCTTACTTGATGGCCGACGTCAGCAAACCCAATGTGCTGATCTTCCTCTGCGACCAGTTGCGGATTGATCTGCTGACCTGTTACCAGGAGACTCAGGTTCGAACACCGAACATCACCGCACTGGCCAACGATTCCTGCCTGTTTGAGCGGGCCTATACGCCGTTAGCTCTGTGCTCGCCCGCCAGAGCCAGCCTGCTCACGGGCCTCTACCCTCACGGGCACCACATGTTCAACAATTCGACGCCGCATTATTCCTACTGCGAACATTTGCGGCCGGACATGACGATGCTGCAGGACTGGGTCGACGATGAAGGCGAGTATGAGTCGGCCTGGTTTGGCAAGTGGCACATCGGCCCGGCGCAGGACCTGTTCGACTCCCGCTTTCATCATACGCACGACGAACCGCACGAAGGCGGGCCCGTCTTTCTGGACAGCTCGCACTGGCACCCGAACACGCGCATAGCCCCCTTGGTTCAGAGCGTGGGGCGGGGCACAGCCGGCACGTTGGACGTGGGGATGGAGGGCTTTCCCGATGTGGTCGCGGCCCGCTACACGCAGAAGTTTTTGCGCACTCGGGACACGACGCGGCCCTTCTTCGCTGCCTGTTCCTTTCCGGGCCCCCATTTTCCCTGGATGGTGCCGGAGGAGTGGGGCATTCGGTACGACGCGACAGACATTGAGATGTGGCCCAACCGGTATGACACTTTTGAGGGCAAGCCAATCAACCAGAGGAAGCTGCGGCTGCTGAATGAGGCCAATGCAGGAGGCCTTTCCTCAGAAGAGCAGGACGCGGAGCTAAAGGAGTTGCTGGCTTGCTGCTTCTCCTACATTGAGTTGATCGACGAGATGGTCGGCCAGGTGGTGGCGACGCTAAAGGATCTCGGCCTGTATGACAGCACCGCCATCATTTTCACGGCTGACCATGGCGATATGGCCGGGTCCCATGGGCTGATGAATAAGGGCGCGTACATGTATGACGAAACCTACCGCATTCCCATGCTTCTCAAGAGGCCCGGACAGAGGGAGTCAGCGCGCAGCAGCGCTTTTGTTCATCTGATGGATGTGACGGCCACCTGTTTGCAGTTGATGTCCGGCACGGCGCAGGAAAGTTTAGGGGGGCGGCAATTGCACGGTCAGTCGCTCCTGCCCTTGGCGGCGGGCGAGGAGGCGTGGCCGCGTACCATGCATTACGCGCAGTATCATGGCGACCCGTGGGGGCACTACTCCTCCCGTATGGTGACCGATGGGCGCTGGAAGCTGGTGTGGAACCTGACCGATCTGTGCGAGCTTTACAACCTGGAGAACGATCCCCACGAGTTGCATAACCGATTCTACGATCCTGCGTGTGAGGAAGCGCGCGCTGCCTGTTTCGACTATCTCCTGGCCGAGGCGCGGCGTACCGGGGACGCGCACGTGTTTCTGTTGAAGCCGGAGCACGAACTGGCCATTCAGGGGATCCTTGTTCCTGGAAGCTCCTGACCGGCGAGCGTCGAAGCTGCACGAGAGGCGCTGGAGAAGTCTTTCCGTTCTGCCCTGAATAATGAAGAGAACAAGCAGACCACAAGGAGGTCCGCGATGAAATTTGGTGTCTTTCTACCCAGCCACGGTCCGGCGAAGTCACCCCAGGCGGTGAAGCAGGTATCGCAGGCGGCAGAGAGCATGGGCTACGATTCACTGTGGGCCGCAGACCACGTTCTCGTCCACCAGAGGTTCGATGACTTCTGTATGATCGAGACCTTTGTCACGCTGGGTTACGTGGCCGCCGTTACAGAGTCCATCACATTGGGCACGACTGTACTGGTACTGCCGCAGCGCGACCCGATCCTGGCGGCCAAGCAGGCGGCCGCGGTCGACCAGTACTCAGATGGCCGCCTGATCCTTGGGATCGGCGTTGGATGGATGGATGACGAGTACCGTTACTTGCGGACAGACTTCAGTAAGCGCGGCCGAATGATGGATGAGTGGATGGACGTGATGCAGGTCCTGTGGAGAGAGGATGTACCTTCGTTCCAGGGCGAGTGGATCAACTTCGAGGAAAGCGCCTTTGAGCCGAAGCCGGCGCAGAAAGGCGGCCCGCCCTTTACGATAGGCGGGCTAAGCGATGCGGCCATTCGACGTGCGGCGACCAAGGCAAGTGGTTGGCATCCGATCCACATCGAGCCGGAGGAGGTCGCCGCCGGTGTCGCCAAGATGCATGCCTGGGCAAACGGCGAGCCGCGCACGGTCATATTCCATGCCCGCACCGAACTGGGTGATCAGGCGGACCCGGAAGTGTCCATTCTCAGGGGATCAACGTCTGAGGTCAGTGAACGAATCGGCCGCTACGCCGAAGCCGGTGTTGAGCACATGTTGTTTGACTTCAACACGGCGCCGACGGCCGATGCG
The DNA here is from genome assembly GCA_022823185.1 of Caldilineaceae bacterium. GTDB lineage: Bacteria > Chloroflexota > Anaerolineae > Caldilineales > Caldilineaceae > Bin5. Next base: position 2,622 of record JAJDXQ010000038.1, on the reverse strand, counting down.
ATTCAGGATCAGATGGAGAGGATCGCGTCTGACGTGTTTCCGGTCCATCAGACTTCTTGAACAATAGGAGGCTGCTGAACAGCTATCGCTCACAGGGAGTCTGAATCTTCGATTTCCGCCCAGCCACCGCTGTCCTTTGAGGCTTCCGCAGCCAGCCCGATCAGGGAAAGTTGGGCGACGGCGGGTGCGTCGGCAGGCAGTGGCCCGGCGCCTAGCACTTCTCTGAGATCGTTGACTTCGGCTGCGGTGGATTTGGATTCGGTCAGCGGCTCGCCGGCAACAGCGTCGAGGAAGGCGCTGACGCACTCGTTCATGCCGGGCCAACCGGCGCGCGGCTCGGATTCCGCTACGTGCTCGACCGACCAGTCGCTTTGAAGGCGGGTGCGCTGGCGCAGTTCGCCGGAGAAGAGGTCCACGATCAGGTCGCCGTCTTCCCCGTTTACTTCGACAGTCGTTTCCAGGTCGACAACGCAGCCCAGATTGACCTGCACCGTACCCCAGACACCGCCGTAATCGTATAGTCCCTGGCACTGGCGCTGCGCGCGGCCGGGCAGGTCGTTCCGTTCAAGGATCAGTACGCGAGAAGGGGTTGCGCCGAGGATTCGGTTGAGCGTGTCCACGTACCAGGGCGCGATATGGTTGAGCGTACTCAGGTCGGCCTCCGGGTCGGCGCCCCAGTTTGATTGCAGTCGCACGGATGCGGTTTGCACCTGTCCGAGGAGGCCGCTGCGCACGCGGCGGGCCGCCTCGACAAAGACGGGGATGAAACCGATTTCGAGGTCGGCGTGGGTCACCTGCGGCGCATCCACCAGCCGGGCAATCATTGGGCGGATGCGGTTTCTCCGGTCGGAGAGCGGCGGTTCATAGAAGATAGGGATGCCGGCTTCGAGCGCCGCGCCGATGGTTTCCTCATGAGCTGCGTCGGACACGGCAATGAAGACGGCGTCGACGGGGGGCCCGCCCAGCAGATCGCCGGCGTTGGAGAAGACCGCGACGTCAGGGCCGAGTTCGCTGCCGATGCGCTGCTGCGTTGCGGCGCTGGGCGCGGCGGCGGATACGATCCGGGCGCGGCCGTCGCGGCGCAGCGCGGGCAGGTAGGCCATCCGGGTCCAGTTGCCATAGCCGATGAATCCGATGCGCAATGTCATTGCTGTCCCTTTCTTTGTGCCATTGAGCCTTCTCAGTACAACGGGTCAGGCCAGCGCAGGTAGGCAAGAGCGCCCGCCAGTCTTTCAAAGTCGGCAGTGGACAGGTCTTCCCGGTAGGGGATGGCCTTCTGGATTAACTTCGGTTGGCCGGCATAGCGGCTGACGATTTTTTCAGCGTTGATTTGGGCCTCGCCATACTGCAGGACGAGTACACAGCAGCAGTCGTAGCCGTGTTGGCTGGCATACCATGAACCGGTGTCAATCAGACGGATGACCTGGTCTCGATTGCGGTCGAAGTTGGTAAATTCGCTCACGCCTGCCTGACATCTGGCCTCCACGAATATGACAGCGCTTTGTCCGAGCTTGATCATCAGGTCCGGTTCCGAGTCCGCTTCCGCCTTTGGCCGGCTGGGCGGCGCGGGGAGCCTTGGCCAGAATTCAAGAGTCGCCGCGGGGATGTCTTTGAATACCTGCGGCGGCACTGCAGCGAAGAAGGACTGACGCAGGACTTGGGTCAGGACGCGGGTTCTCTGCGGCTCGTCATTGAGCAGGGGGCTGAAGTAGTACCAGGTGCGGGCATCCTCCGAGTTTTCACTGAGGATTTTGGGCAAGCCTTCTGCAATCCTTGGCGGGAACCTCTCTGCCATCTTGGCCTGCAATGCCGTGTGCGCCGTGTCGGTCTGTTTAAGTAAAGGATGATCCTCCGGCCGTTTCCAGACCCTGGCCCTGGAGGCGCTGACGATGAACTCGCTCATGGTATCGCCTGGTTCGTTGAATGGGAACTGGGTACTGCTGCAAATCTCTGCCGCACGGACAGCCGTGCAAACTATTTTACGGTTTCTACCCTATCCTGACAATTCGAAGCGCATGAACTGTGCATTGCAGCCTCTTGGAAGCGCAAGAGGCCATGAACCGGGGCGACCGTATCTTGATCGCGTCAGTACCTTTCAGAACCGCCGAACATCCCCCACCGCTCTTCACCGTTCCCCCGCCGTTCCCCTGCAGTATTCCTCACTGGGTGCAGTCCAAAATGGGGATGAACCTTCGTCCACCTCTGGTAACGACTAAACTGAAGCCAATTCGCGCTCCCAAGCAGTCCAAGTGCAGTCGCCACTGACCACTATCCACTATCCACTATCCACTATCCACTGCAGTTCCTCTTCCCTTCTCCATGCCCCTCCGTGGATCAAAAGACGTTGCCGTTCGCCGTTGGCCCTAATCCCCCTAATCCCCTCAATCCCCCCAAATCCCCGTTCAGACAAAATCCGTGTCCCAAATCCCCGTCCAGACAAAAATCCCCGTCCTAATTTGCCCCTTGACTTTGCCCGCATGCTCAAGTACACTTGTTCCACGTTGGTCATACAAACCCTCGTATGTGTATGATGTCCCCCCAACCCCAACCAACCGCCCCGCCCGCGCCAGCCTACCGGCCGGCCATCGGGCAGCACCCCGTAACAAGGATATCCCACCATGA
>JAJDXQ010000002.1 GCA_022823185.1 Caldilineaceae bacterium | reverse complement strand
ATGATGTCGAACTCGACGCCGAGGTCGAGCAGGTCACCCTGCGTGCTGACCCCTTCGTTGTACATGATGTCGAACTCGGCCACTTTGAACGGCGCGGCCACCTTGTTCTTGCGCACCGTGACCCGCGTCCGGTTTCCGATCACGTCACTGCCCTGTTTGATCGACTGGATGCGTCTAACATCCAGTCGCACGCTGGCATAGAACTTCAGGGCAAGGCCGCCGGAGGTTGTCTCGGGATTGCCAAACATGATTCCGATCTTCTGCCGCAGCTGGTTGGTGAAGATCATGCTGGTGTCGGTCGTCTTCACGGCGCCGACCAGTTTGCGCAGCGCCTGGCTCATCAGCCGCGCCTGCAGCCCGACGTGGCTGTCTCCCATCTCCCCTTCGATCTCGGCACGCGGCGCCAGTGCGGCCACGCTGTCCACCACCACCACATCCATCGCGCCCGAGCGCACCAGCGCTTCCGCGATCTCCAGCGCCTGCTCGCCCGTATCCGGCTGCGAGATGTAGAGGTTTTCGATATCCACGCCGATTTTGCGCGCATAGCTTGGGTCCAGCGCATGCTCCACATCCACAAAGCCGCACACGCCTCCCATCCGCTGCGATTCCGCGATCGCATGCAGACACAGGGTCGTCTTCCCCGAACTTTCCGGCCCGTATACTTCGATGATGCGCCCCCGCGGAATCCCGCCGATGCCCAGCGCGATGTCCAGGCTCAGGCTTCCCGTCGGAATCGACGCCACGTCCAGCCGGGTCGCTTCACCCAGCTTCATGATGATCCCCTCGCCATAGCGTTTATTCAGATTGGCAATTGTTACTTCCAGCGCTTTGGCCGGACCACTGTCGGCAGATCGCTTTTTCGCCATTGTTCTCCTCTGCAGTCTGTTTTGACGATGCGTTGACCTGTCTGGCGTGCATTTGCGCACAAGGCCATGACGATGATTATTATAGAACATGTGTTCAGATTGTGTCAAAATGCCGCTGGCGCTGAATGCAGTTCCGAATGGGGACGGTTTCAGGCCAACTATGGGAATTTACGCTGAAACCTGCGGCTCGCTTCTCCTGAAGGAGGCAGGGCTCAGTGGAACTGCAGTGGCCAGCGGTTCGTGGTCAGTGCGGGGCGGGGAATGGGACTGACATTGGTATGTGCGAATCCAATCAGGATTTTCCGTATACCAATTCTTGTCTATTGACGCGATCACCGACTATAATCCATGCGCGGTTCAGATCCCCTCACCTTCGGATTACAGATCTCAGCTACGTCATACGGGTATAGAAAAGCCTCAATTCGGGAAAGATACTGACGCTGCAACTGCGCCGATCAGTGGCGCGCCATTGGGACCCCGCATGAGTGTAAATCGTCGCAAACTGAATAGAGCCTGGGAAACGCTGCGGTCGCTGCCGATTCCTGCCATTGGGTCCGATCGCCTTGTCGACCTGCACGATGACCTGCTGCATTACGATACGGTCATTGCGCAGGAGATGCGGGAGTATCTGCGGGGGCGTGTCATCAATCGGATCCGCGTGCAGATCGACTGGGAGCTGGAGGAGACGCTGCGGTCGTTCAAGCCGCAATCCCCGGCGGAGATGGAGTGCAGGCGGGAGTTGCTGCGATACAAGCGACGAATTGATGATGTCGTGCGCCAGCTGCTCCACGGCCAGCCGGAAGAATCCCCTCTTGAATAAAAAGGCGGTCTTGTATTTCCTCGCCGTCTAGACCACATCCCGCAGCAGGAGATCATCGACTGTTTCGCGCCGCTGGATCAGTTGCGCATTGCCATGGCGCAGCATGGTGAGGGCTGGGCGCAACGCCCCGTTGTAGTTGCTCGCCATCATCAGCTGGTACGCCCCGCTGGCCGGAACGGCCAGCAACTCTCCCATTTCGATTTCAGGCAAAGGCAGATCCTCGATGAGCAGGTCGCCGCTTTCGCAGAAAGGGCCGGCGAGCCATGCGTTCGGGACGACGGGAGGCCTGCCCAGCGGGTCTGTGACCGGCAGGGCAGAGTAACGCGCGTGATAGAGGGCCGGGCGGATATTGTCGGCCATTCCGCCGTCAAGAAGGAGCCAGCGTCGTGAGCCGGCCCGCTTAACGGTTCCGACCCGGTAGAGGGCGACGCCGGCGCGGGCGACAAGGCTGCGCCCCGGTTCCATTTGGAGGCGGGGCAAGGGCAGAGAAAAGGAAGAGAGGCTTTCCGCCAGGGCCGCGGCAGTTGTGGCGACGTAGCGCTCGATCGATTGGTGCGGGAGGTCATCTTCATGGTAGGCGATGCCCCAACCCCCGCCGGGGCTGAGGGCCTGGGCCCACCAGTTGCGTTCCCGCTGCAGCCGGCCGATAAGAGCGCAGACCATTTCCAGGGCGGGCAGCACTTCTTCGGCTTTGTGAAAGTGTGAGCCCTGATGGAAGTGGAGCCCGGCGGCGGGAAGCTGATGACGCTGGCAGAAGGCCACCGCTTCAACACATTCGTCGGCGTCCATTCCGAATTTGCTGTCGTGCTGTCCTGTCTGGCGGAAGCGATGGGTGTCCACGGCGAAACCGGGCCGGACCCGCAGCCAGAGAGCCGGCATGGCGTCGCGGGCATGCGCCAGTTGGGCGATACGCGCCAGCTCCGGCAGATTGTCGACGACGATCGTGCCGGCGTGCGCGAGCCCGGCCTGCAGATCGGCATGGCTCTTGTTGACGCCGTGCAGCAGGATCTGCGCGGGCGGCACGCCGGCCGCGCGGGCGATGTGCAACTCTCCGACACCCGTACAGTCCACGACAAGGCCGTGCGCCGCCATCAGACGGGCCATGGCGAGGTTCATACCTGCTTTGCCTGCGTAGGTGATGCCGGCCGGGCCGGGATAGTGGCGGCTGAGGGCAACCTGATACGCCTCTACGGGGCTGTCGATGGTCGCCTGATCGTAGAGATAGAGAGGGGTGTCGAACGCCGCGGCCAGCTCGTTCAGGTCACAGCCGCCGACGTGGAGGGCGGGTACCCCATTTCTGGCGGGGCGCAGGGCGATCGTGTCGGGGAAGAGGGAGAGACGGTCACGGTACATAGCGGGATCCTTTTCGGTCAGGAAGAGACCGGCGGCGCTTGCGTCAGCGGGTTGACGCCGCCTGACTCGCAGTGGCTGGCAGAGGGCGGAGTTTACAGGAGGACGATGAGGATTCCGCCGATGGTGATGAGAGCGCCGACGAGGCTGCTGGCGGAAGGGAACTCCTGCAACAGAAGCGCGCCGAGCAGAATGCCGCCCAGGACCTCCTGGGTGGCGATGAGGTTGACGTAGGTGGCGCTTACCCGGCGCAGGGCGGCGTTGTAGAGGGTATGGCCGCACGCCAGTGGGAAGACACCGAGCGCGGCGATGCTGGCGACGGCGGGCCAGTTGAGGCTGCCGGGGGCGTGCGCCGCGGCTGCGGCGGGAAGCAGCCAGAGCGCGGCCAGGATGTAGACGGCGCCGGCATACACCAGGAGAGGAAGGCGTTGCCGCTGGGCGCGGCCGGCAATGCTGTAAAGGGCGAAGGTGACCGCGCTGCCCAGCGCCAGCAGGTCGCCGATCAGGGCGCGGGGGGTGAAGTTGTAGGATGCGCTGCCGCTTTGCTGAATGAGCGCGAGCGCAGGCTCGAACCCGGACAGGACGGAAACGCCCACGACGGCGACGATGATGCCGAGCCATTTGCGCTGCGGCAGGGGTTCTTTGAGCAGAAAGCGGGAGAGCAGCGCGACCCAGATTGGGGCGGTATACATGATGGCCAGACTGTTGGCAATCGACGTGAATTCCAGGGAGTAGGCGTAGAAGAAGAAGTGGAGGGCGGCGACCAAGCCGACGAGGAGAAGCCAGGGCCAGGCCGAGAGCAGTTTGCCGGGCCGGGTTGCCGCGTCGCCCGGCCTGCGGCTGCGGAGGAGGACCAGGCCCAAGACGACGACGCCGGCGACGAGGAGACGGCCGGCCGCGATTTCGAAGGAGGAGACGGAGCGTGCGGCCCACCGCACCAGCACGGGGCTGGTGCTGAAAAAGAGAACGGCGATCGCAACCAGCGCCAGCCCGCGGCGTTCTTCGACTGTCACGGTATCGGTCCGGATCCAGGCGCGGGTGTGTGGCCTGCGCAAACAGGGGTGAAGATCTGCGGCCGTTCTAGGGAACGGCGGGCGTTATCGCCACGTAGACCAGGCTCAACACCATGCTGAGCGCAATCAGCAGGCTGAGAAAGTAGAATATCTTTTCATTGCGGCTCAAGCGGCGTCTGCGCCGTCTGCGGCTCATGCGCTGTCCCTTTCCGACCGGTATGCGACGTTTCGCGAACTGAAATGCCCTTCGCAGATGGTCGAATCATCTGATGGGCGGTTCGCCGCGTCGAGAGAACGATGGATGAACTGTGAACGAGAGGAATGATAGTCGAAATCCTGCTGTGAATCAAGGCGCGGGGAGGTCTGTATTGGCGGCGGCGGATTATTCGATGCGTAAGGGCCCGAGCAGCAGCCGGTCCTCCTGGGCCGGACTGATTCTGTCGAGCACGCGTAGGCGTCGAAAGTCGGGGCGGGTGTACAGCCCGATCTCGACCTGATAGAGACCGGGGCGGGCGTTGGCGGGAACGGTAAATGTATGCACGGTCGCGACGGTTTCACCGGCGGACCAGTCTTGGGTTGGGGGCGAGGGTTCCAGGTCGGCGCCGCCGAACATTTCGAAGCCGTCGGTGAGGAGGTGGGCGAAGGCCGTGTACGATTCGGCCACCGGTCCGGTTGCGGTCCAGTACAGGGTAACGGTCATCTCCTGGCCGGGAACCGGCGTGCGGGTGCTGAAGCGATAGCCGGCCAGGGAAACATTGTCGGCAAACTGCGCATTGACGGTGATTGCGCGGTTGCCGTCCAGGAGATCGGGGTCCTGCGCGCCGGCCCGGCAGTCGGACGGGGTAGCCTCAGCGGGACAGATGATCACTTCGCCGAAGGAATAGCTTGTGCCGCCGCTTTGCCGGGGCAGGCGTTCGCCGTTGCTGTGGTTGTAGAAGCCCACTTGCCAGCTGGCCCGGTTCGGCGCATGGGCCGTTTCCGGAATGGCAATGGCGTAGCTGTCGAGAAGGCGGCGGCCCGGCTGCCAGCCGCTGGTCGGGCGCAGCCCGCCGCCGGGCATCGTATCCAGCTGCGCGACGGTCAGGCCGGCGCCGTCCACGAGGTGGATGAACAGGGACCAGTCATGGTGGAGGGTTGCGTCGGCCTCGAAACCCAGATCCAGCTGCGCTTCGCGACCGGGAAAGACGATGGGGGGCTGGTCGTCTGCTTCATCTGCCGGTTCCGTCAGATTTTCATACGAAGCCGTGGCGCCGTGTAGCGCAATCATGGCGTTGCCGGCGATATACGCGGCGAGGGGAGGCGAGGAGATGACGATGTTTGGATCGCTGTCCGGGATGTACATCGGCAGGGGCGTGTAGGCGGGGCGGAGCAGGGCGAACGGTGTGGCCAGCGTCAGGAGCCCGAGGGCACAGGTGGCCCCCCAGCCGAATCGGCGGCCGAACCGGCTTCCCCATCCTGTCCAGCCCAGCGTCCACAGCAGCGCCAGGGCGGGCAGCGCGGCGAAGAAATAACGTCCTTGCGCGGCGGGCGCCACGCGCATGAAGCGCAGCCAGGAGACGGTGAGGACGAGCAGCCACAGGAACAGGAAGAGGTGGGGCAGAAGAGGGGGCGCGCTTCTTTTGCGGCGGGCGTATCGGTCGAGCGCGGCGCGTGCCGCGCGCAAGAGCAGCCCAAGCGCCGCGACCGCGGCGGCGGCGCGGAGCGCCAGGTATACCCAGGGAGGATAGGGCAGGTTGAGCCAGCCAAACAGGCCCCAGAAGGAGCGTTCGAGGCCCCCCAGTTCGCTCAGGATCTGCGCCGGCCCGGCCGGGATGACGCGCAGGAGGATGTTGGCCTCCCACATTTCCCAGGCAAGGGGATCGCCATAGAGCCGCCAGTTGCGCAGATACCACCAGCCGGCGATCAGGATCGCGGGCAGGGCGGCCCAGAGCGCGGCATCGACGATTGGACGAAGGCTGCGAAGGCGCCAGGCCAGCCACAGAACGGCCGCCGCGGACACCGCGGCGAGGCCGAGCCCGCTCAGTTTGGAGAGCAGCGCCAGGCCGAGAGCGAGGCCGAGTTTCAGCAGGCGGGCCGGTCGCGGCCGCCCTCCATCTGCCAGCAGCTCCATCAGCTGCCAGAGAACGAGCGCGGCGGCGGCGTTGACGGCGTTGTCGTTGCTGACGGAGGCGCTGATAAAGACAAATTGGGGCAAAAAGGCGGCAAACGCCGCGCCGAGCAGGGCATCCTGCGGCGAGAGGAAAGGGAGCAGGGCGCGGTAGACGGCATAGACAGTGACGGCGCCGAGGAAGACGGAGAAGAGCCGGGCAAGGCGCAGGGCCAGGATCGACTGCCGCCAGGGGAAGCGTTCGGTCTGCTGGTGGTGAATCAGGTAGTTGCGGTTGATGGTTGCGCCGGGCTGGCCGATGGCGCGGTGGGGGTTGGCGCGTTCGAAGAGTTGGGGGAAGTCGGACTGGTCGATGAACGCGGTGAGCAGGGCGGCGGCGGCGTAATAGGCGGGGGCTTGCGTCCCCTGCTGCCGCCAGAGCGCTTGTGTATTCGGCTCCGCTACCGGCAGCGTTTTCTGCGTCGCCAGGTGCTGCACAAAGGCGAAATGCCAGATCTCATCGGGCGCTTCAAATGGAGGGATGACAAGACTGAACAGGCTGGCAAAGAGGAGGAAGACCGCCAGGAGGCGGTGAATGGTGGGACGGACAACAGGAAGAGCGGGAGCGAACCGGCGCGGCGCCTTCCCCGTTTGACGGGATGGGGACATTTACCTGGAGCTGGCTTTCGGGATCTGTTCTCCTGGCGCGGACAGTTTAGAGGAGGGGGTGGCAACTGTTTCCTCTGCGTTGTTGCCGCCCTGGGCCTGGCTGCTGGCGTTGACGATTTGCGCAGCCCTTTTGGGCGGTCGCCAGATGAAGAGAAAGTAGAGCCAGTTTTTCAGATATTTGAACCAGACATCCAGCACGCGAAAGTTGGACTCGCCATTGGAGCGGACGTATTCGTGGGTGGCGACTTCAGTGATGCGGTAGCCGCTGCGCACCGTCTTGATGATCATCTCCTGCTCGATGGTTGTGATCTCGGACTGCAGCGCGAGCCTGCGCGCCAGATCGGCGCGGATGGCGCGGAACCCGTTCTGAGAATCGGTGAGACTCACGCCTTGTGTGTAGTTGATGCTCAGCGTGATCACCTGGCTGCCGAAGAGGCGGACAAACTGGTTGATCGTGGCGTGCAACTCGTCGCTGCCCCCCAACATGCGGGAGCCGGATACGTGATCGGCGGCGCCGTCGATGATGGGTTGGACGAGCGCGGGGATGTCGCGGGGGTCGTGGGAGCCGTCGGCGTCGATAAAGACGATGACTTCGCCGCTGGCGTGAGCGATCCCGACCCGCAGAGCATCGCCTTTTCCTTTGCCGTTATCCAGGAGCACGGTCGCGCCCATCTCGGCTGCGATGGCTCGCGTATCATCGCTGCTGTGGCCGTCGACGACAAGCAGCTCGTCGGCATAGGGCGCGGCCCACTCGAGCACCGGTCGGATGTTGCGGCCCTCGTTTCGGCAGGGCACGATGACCGAGATTCGGACCGCGCGCCCGTCCGGCCCCTGGCGTGAGATTGCGGTGGGGCGGTCGGGCTGGGTATACCAGTTGGGCAGGATATCGGTCACGGTTCGTCTCTGGAAAAGAGAAAGATGGATGGGCCGCGGTTTGGCTGGCCGGTGGGCCCTACTTTAGCAGCATTCAATACCGATGCCAAGCCCCAGAGCGACCATTCGACAGGAATTGACCGGCGACGGGCGATGCTTTAGAGTGCAAAGACGCCGCTCACTGCGGACAGGTGTTCGCGGGGTCGGGGACAGATGGAAGCGGCGCAAGTGACGGGGCTGGAGGACGATGACGATAGTTGATCGAATGGAAACGGTGGCGGCGGCGGCCCAACTCGTCGGCATTGACCTGGACGAGGGCGTGCAGATCATCGGCGCGGCGCGGCTGGCGGCCCGCCATCATCCGCCGTTTGATCTGGGGCAACCTGCGCTGGTGCTGGGGATCAACAGGGGGCAGACTGCGCAGGCGGTCGGCGCGGTGTTGGGCAACGCCTACCCGGACGACCACCCCCTACAGCTGATTTTCGCGGACGAGGATGGCGCGGTTTCCGCGCGCGCTGTGCCGCTGGCTGAAGCTGGCGCGCAGTGCGGCGCGATGGGAGCGTCATGCCTGTATGTGCCCCCGCTGCCGCATAGCAGCTATGGTGATCTGCAGGATGTGATGGCGCACTTGCGCGCGCCCTACGGCTGCCCGTGGGACCGGGAGCAGACGTTGGCGAGCACGCGGGCCTTTCTGCTCGAGGAGGTAGGGGAGGCGCTGGAAGCGATGGACGCGGAGGACGGGAGCCATATCGCGGAAGAGCTGGGCGATGTCCTGGGCATCATCGCGATGATAGCGCAGATCGCGACAGACGAAGGCCGGTTCCAGATGGCTGACGCGGTGCGTCACAGCGTGGAGAAGCTGATCCGGCGCCATCCGCACGTCTTTGGCGAAGATGAGATCGACGACATGGACCATCTGTTCACGCGCTGGGAAGAGATTAAGGCAGAGGAGCGGGCGGCGCAGGACAGACCGTCACGCGGCCCGCTGGACGCTGTGCCGGCGGCTTTGCCGGCATTGCGCAAGGCGCGCCAGATGCAGTCCAAGGCAGGCAAGGCGGGGTTGCTCGACCGGGCGGCGCTGGCGCAGAGCAGCCCGGAGCTGGCTGCTCTCCTGCCGGAGGGCAGCGATGAAGAGGTGCTGGGGCTGCTGTTGTGGCGGCTGGTGGCGCTTACGAGCGCGCGCGGCCTGGACGCGGAGGACGCGCTGCGCGCCTATACAGGCCGGTGGCGAACGCGGATTCTGGCGGGTGAGTAAGGCGGGATGAGGCAGAGTCTGGCTGTAGAGCAGGTTGCCTGCCCCCGGGCGGTCACTTTTTGAATGCGGGGCGCCGGACGTGCTATACTCCGGGGTGCTTGTTTGCCCCGGTAGCTCAGTGGATTAGAGCATCTGACTTCGGATCAGAGGGTCGTGGGTTCGAATCCTACCCGGGGTGCTCACGAAAGCGGCGCGGCCGAAGCCGCCCTGTCCAAGCGCTCCCAAGGTGGAGTTGCGAAGGAGGGGCGGCTTTTCGCTTTGTATTCGAGCGCTCCATACAGTGGGTTGGGAGGTGTTTCGAAAGCCGCTTGCGGCTGACCGCCCGGAAGTGAGGCAAGGAGGGAGAGGAGCGGGACGTTAGAAACTCCTTTGCTCGCCCCATTCAGGTCCGCGAAACCGCGATGGCATCGCAGCTACGGATCGGGCGCCTGCTGGACCTCCTCAGTCTGTTCGACTGTGTTGACGAACTGGCCGAAGACCCAGCCTGGCTGCCCATGATTGTCGATTTGCCACCAGTTTCCCACCACATTTCTGCCGGTTACCGGGTACTGATAGCCGGGAACGGTTGTGTCGATGACGGGGAAACGGCTGCCAGGACCGCCGTACACGTTCATGCGGCGGCTGAAAGTCAGCACGGCTTCGGTTGCCGGCAAAAGAGGAGGAAGCGGATATCTGACCACCACTTGCACGTTGCCGGCATTGACCAGTTCGGCCAACTCGCCATAGACCCAACCGATCCGGCCGTCTTCGTCGATCTGCCACCAGTCGCCGGCCGCATTTCTGCCTGTGATCAGGTAGCGGCGTCCGGGCACGGTTTCGCCGACGATGGGATAGCTGCTGTCCGGCCCGACGCGCACGTTCAGGGGTCTGTTGACCGTCATCAAGGCCTCGGTCACCGGCAGCATGGGCGGGGAGGGGAACTTGACGACGGCGACCTGCACACCCCCCGCGTCGACAGGATTGATCAGTTCACCGAAGACCCATCCGGTCTGGCCGTTCTTGTCGATTTGCCACCAGTCTCCGGCCGCATTTCTGCCGGTGATGAGAAACTGCTGACCGGCTACAGCCAGGCCGATTACAGGGTTATTTGCGCCGGGCCCGCTGCGCACACTGACGCGCCGGTCGATCATCGCCACGGGAACGGCTACAGGCGCATCGGGCATATTGGCGGCTGCGATGGGATCCGAAACCCAGCCGGGCTGACCGCCATAGCTGACCCGCCACCAGTTGCCCGTGAAATCCCGCTCCAGAACTGAGAACGGCGTTCCAGCGTCAATCTTTCCGATGATGGGGCTGAAAGAAGCGGGTTCGTTGTAGACGACCATGGCCCGGTTCGTGATAGTGACCGGGCCGGCGCCAAGCTCATCGTCGCGGGCGTCGTCGGTCCACCGAATGCGGTGGACCATCTCTGCGAGCAGGGGTTCCAGCTCCGCAAACTGCTCGCCAAGAACGGTAAAGGTCAGGACAAGCAGATGTTTGCCGTCAGGCGAGAGCAGGATAACCTGCCAGCCCGCAGTTCTCGCGCCGGTAAGAACGGATTGGGAGGTTGCGGGCGCGGGCAGGTCGCCTCGGAACCGGATTGAGATGGTCTCTTCTCTGTGGGGCCGCAGTCTGGTGACAAGATCGAAACTGTCCACATCCGTTCCGATCTGGCGATCCAGCGCCGCGGCCGCGCCTTGTCCGAATTCGTACATCGTCAGACCCCTGGTGGGGAAAACCTCGACGACGACGTTATTGGCATGGAGCCAAACAGGAGGCTCCTGCGGGAACGCGAAGCCAAAGCCAAGCAACGAACTCGGCCGCGCATTGGATTGCAGCTTCATTAGCAGATGCACGATGTCGGCTCTGCCCTGAGTGGATATGTCCTGGTGGAGGGAGTCTGCCTGCGTCCAGTCGAAGAAGAGCCAGCCTGGGGGGCAGGACAGAGAAAGGCCGTGCGCAGGCGCGTGGAAAGTCTGCCAGTCTGGCGAGATGTTGTCGGTCTCGAGGTCGGCGGCTGGCGGGGAATCGTCTCTGCCTGTCGGATCAGGAACCGGTGTGGGGGCGGGGGAATGCGACTCGACAGGACGGGACTGGGAGGAGAGAGCGAAGGAGCCGGGCGCCTCTTCGACCTTGTGGAAAACGCCGGGACCGGCAGGGCTGGCAAGCGGGAGCAGGCTGCGGGCAGCGGCTGGGCCGGCAAGCAGCGTGGCTACGGGCGCCGCTCGTGCGAAGCAGCTGAGGCAACAGAGGCATAGGGGCAACAGATACAGAATTCCCCGCATAGGCGTTTTCTGATACCAAAGGTAGGCGAGTTGCGACGCGCGGAGCGAGCCATCCACGCGCCGCAGTTCACTCGACCCACTGAACCCGCTGCACGACTTCCGCGAGCAGCGGCTCGGACTCCGGGAAGTCTTCGCTGCTGATACTGAAGGTCAGGATGACAATCCTCTCTGCATCAGGTGAAAGCACGCCTACCTGCCAGCCGACGACTTCCAAATCCGGCTGATCAAAGAGGGCGCCTTGTGAACGGTAACGGACCGATACCACCTCCGCGCCTTGGGGCCGCAGACCGGCGACCACGTCGGCGCTGTCAACTTGGAAACTTTCCATGCTGTCCAGCTGGGCAGCGATCATTTGCGCTAGCAACTGCAGAGGAAGCCCTTCGGCGGGGAAGGAGATCGCGTTGAAGTTGTTGACAAAACTGGCGCCGGGGGCATCTCGGCTTGCATACTGGAAACCCAAGCCGATAAACAGGTCTTCCTGTAGCGCATGGCCAGACGTTGCCAGCAGCGCCCTGATCTCGTCGCTGTTGGCCTTGTCGCCCACCTCCTCCATCAGCTCCGCCAGGTCCTTTTTGATTGGATCGACGAAGATCCATCCCGGGGGGTAGGAGATCGACAGCCCGCGCGCGTCATCGACAAAGACCTGCCAGTCATTGGAGGGGAGCGGTTCCGGCGCGACGGCTGCCGGCTCGGCGTTTTCCTGGGAAGGGTCTGGCGCTGACGCGGCCGGCAGCGGTTCCCCGCCGGCGGGCAGCAGCGGGATCGGCGCGCAGCCTCCCAGAGCAAGCGTGACGCAGACCGATGCGAGCAGGAACAGACGGTCAACTCCCCACATGCGCGTTGCCCCATTCTTTCATTTGCCGATGTCCTGCATTTGCCGATGTCCTGTGCGCATTGGCGGGTCCTGTCTGCGGCCTTCAGGCCCTGACCATGGTCTGCAGGCAGCCTTGCAGGAACTGACCGGTGTAGCTCTTCTCCACGGAGGCGACCTGCTCCGGTGTGCCTTCCGCCACCACGTAGCCGCCCTTGCCTCCGCCTTCAGGCCCCATGTCGATCACCCAGTCGCAGTTCTTGATTACATCGAGGTTGTGCTCGATGACTAGAACGGTGTTGCCGCGGTCGGCCAGCTCATGCAAGACGGCCAGCAGCTTGCGCACATCTTCGAAATGGAGGCCGGTCGTCGGTTCGTCGAGGATGTAGAATGTGTTGCCGGTGTCGCGGCGGCTGAGCTCCTTGCTCAGCTTGATACGCTGGGCCTCGCCGCCGGAAAGCGTGGTCGCGGGCTGGCCGAGGCGAATGTAGCCAAGGCCGACAGCCATCAGCGTCTGCAGGCGAGAGCGGATGCGGGGGATGTTCTGGAAGAAGTCGAGGGCCTCTTCGACGGTCATGTTCAGGACGTCGGAGATCGACTTGCCGCGGAAACGGATTTCCAGTGTTTCGCGGTTGTAGCGATCGCCGTGACACTCCTCGCAGGGGACGTAAACATCGGGCAGAAACTGCATTTCGATCCTGATGATGCCGTCCCCGCGGCAGGCTTCGCAACGCCCGCCCTTTACGTTGAAACTGAAGCGTCCGCTCTTGTAGCCGCGCGCCTTGGCCTCCGGGATGCTGGCGAACAGCTCGCGCATGGGCGTGAACAGGCCGACATAGGTGGCCGGGTTGCTCCGCGGCGTGCGTCCAATCGGGCTCTGGTCGATTTCAATGACCTTATCCAGATGCTCGATGCCCTCGATTCTCTCGCACTTGCCGGGGCGGGCCTTGGCCCGGTAAAAACTCTGCGCCAGCCGTTTGTACAGCACCTCCACCACCAAACTGGACTTGCCGCTGCCGCTGACTCCGGTGACCGCGACCAGCCGGCCCAGGGGGAAACGAACGTCGACCTTTTTGAGGTTGTTCTCGGTGGCGCCGCGTACATGCAGGTACTCGCCGTTTCCCTCCCGCCGCTCGAATGGCACTTCGATGCGCCGTTCGCCGCGAATGAACTGCGCGGTCAGGCTGTCCGGGTGGTTGACGAAGGCGTCATGCACATCAGAGACGACGACTTCGCCGCCGTGTTCGCCGGCGCCCGGCCCCATATCGACCACCCAGTCGGCGGCGCGAATCGTTTCTTCGTCATGCTCGACTACGAGCACCGTATTGCCCAGATCCCTCATGCCCTGCAACGTGTTGATCAGCCGGACATTGTCCCGCTGGTGAAGGCCGATGCTCGGTTCATCCAGGATATAGAGGACACCCATCAGTTGGCTGCCGATCTGGGTGGCGAGCCGAATCCGCTGTGACTCGCCGCCGGACAGTGAAACGGCGGTGCGGTTGAGCGTCAGGTAGTCGAGGCCGACGTTCACCATGAACTCCAACCGGGCCTCGATCTCTTTCAGCACCTGGCCGCCGATTGCGAGCTGGCGGGAGGAGAAGAGCGGTTCAGAACCGTTTCGGCCTGCGGCTGACCGGACCCATGCCAGGGAATCGCTGACCGCCATCGCGGTGATGTCATGAATGCTTTTGCCGGCGGTGGTAACGGCAAGAGCCATCGGGCGCAGCCGCCGCCCTTCGCATACGGGGCAGGGGTTGATGCCCATATAATCTTCCAGCTTGCTGCGGATCCAATCGCTGTCGGTCTCCCGATAGCGTCGCTGCAGATTGGTGAGCACGCCCCCGAAATTGGTATCGTATTGGCGTTCATAGCCGCGTGCGTTGCGGTAGTGAACGCGCACTTTCTCGCGTCCCGGCGGCCCGTTCAGAATGATGTCGCGCTGTTTGCTGCTCAACTCTTTTACGGGCACGGTGCGGGGAATCGAAAACTGGTTGCAGACTGAGCGCAGCAGCTGCTTGTAGTAGCCCTCATCCCCGTTTCCGGGGGTCGCGCCTTGCCAGGGCCGCACGGCCCCTTCGGCGATACTGAGTTCACTATCAAGAATCAGATCGGGATCGAACTCCTTCTGCACGCCGAGCCCATCGCAGGAAGGGCAGGCGCCGTGGGGGCTGTTGAAGCTGAAGGTGCGGGGTTCGATTTCGGAGAAGCTGAGCTCGCAGCGCATACAGGCAAAGTGTTCGCTGAAGACGCGGTCGGTGGTGACGTCGCGCAGGCTGCCGTTTCCGTCGACCGGCACACGTTTCACTTCTGAGATGATCACCGAGCCCTCGCCCAATTTGAGAGCTGTTTCGACGGAGTCGGTGAGCCGCGTCCGGTCGGTGCCGGGCATGATGGAGCCGGGGTTGTCTGGGTCGGATCGTTCCGCGCGCACGATGATGCGGTCGATCACCGCTTCAATCGTGTGCATTTTGTAGCGGTCCAGCTCGGGCGCCTCCCCGACTTCGAAGAGCTCGCCGTTGACGCGCACGCGAATATAGCCCTGCGACTGCAGGTCCTCGAAGACACCTTTGTGCTCGCCCTTACGGTCCTTGATGATGGGGGCCAGAATCAGGAGCCGGGCGCCCTCCTCCATTTCGAGGATCGAGTTGACGATCTGCTGGGGCGTCTGCTGGGTGATGGGGTCGCCGCACTCGGGGCAGTGGGGTTGGCCGACGCGTGCGTAGAGGAGCCGCAGGTAGTCGTAGACCTCGGTGACGGTGCCGACCGTTGACCGGGGGTTGCGGCCGGCGCCCTTCTGGTCGATTGAGATAGCGGGGCTTAGTCCTTCGATCTGGTCCACATCGGGCTTTTCCATCAAGCCGAGGAACTGTCTCGCGTAGGAGGAGAGAGACTCGACGTAGCGGCGCTGCCCTTCGGCGTAGATCGTATCGAAGGCCAGGCTGCTCTTCCCGCTGCCGCTCAACCCCGTGATCACAACCATCTTGTCTCGAGGGATCTCCAGATCCACGTCGCGCAGATTGTGTTCGCGTGCGCCCCGAATGATGAGTTTATCTAGGGCCATGCAGCCTCCGAACTGTTTTCTGTTTCCTGTCATTGATTCCTGGCAAACGGGCTGCCGGTTGCGGCGCCCAGCGCAGGCAAACAGGAATTCGTGAACAAATGTTCTCAGAACCTATCATATCATCCCTGCCCGCAGCTGTCCACATACGGGTCCTATATGATACCAAAATGGGCCCTCTCTTGAGAAAGCTGTCGTGTGATCTGTTTTTCTGGCAAGTTGGAGATGGAATCCCCCGAAAGGCTGGGCGATTACACTGGAATGCGGGGCAGCCTGTCCGCTTTTCGAGTTTTGCGCCTCCGAAAAGGCATTGATTGGGGCGCCGAACAATATGTCTACGATCTATCTACGAACTGTCCACAGCGGGAGATTTCGCCCTCAATCCTCGCGCGCGTCGTGCTGCCATGTCGCCTGCGGCTGCCCGCGGGGCGGGTCATAGAAAGGGTGAAGGGAGGGGTCCTGCCGCCACTTGAAGGCGAAGCGGATGCGGGCGGGATGGGCAGGATGCAGGGCATCCCACGGGACCTCTTGAGAGGAGAACCAGCCGGCGTCCAGCGTTTCCCGGGTGACGATTGGCGTTCCTGCGATGTGGCGGGCGGCGAAGAGCAGGCAGTAGAGATGATGAAGGCCCCCGCCGCCGTGATAGTTGTTGTCGAATATGCCGAGAAATCCGTTCAGAGCGACCCGGCAGCCGGTCTCTTCCCACACCTCCCGCACGGCGCCCTCCGCCGGCAGCTCGTTTACTTCGCACCACCCGCCCGGCAGGGCCCAACGCCCGTTGTCCTTCCGCTGGATCAGGAGAATGCGGCCGGCGCTGTCGAAAGGAGCCGTATCGACCACGGTATAGGGCGATATGTAGCGCTGATCAGCAAAGAAATGGCGTTGAATCTCGGCCGGCGTGCGCGCGTCGACCAGCGCTGTCAGCTCGGCGCTTAGCGCCAAAATCTGTTCGAAAGTCTCGACCTGGTACGGATTGTCGGCAAAATGGAGGCCGCTGTTGCTGAGCGCACGCAGCTTGCCGGCCACGCGCAGAATCGTGTCCTCCGCCGAACGGGCCTCCGCGGCGCTGCGATCATTCGTTTCCATCGTCACTCCAGCTCAAACTGCAGAATTGGCGGTTGCGGCATGTGGCTGTCAGGCGCCGGCGGCGAGAGTCTTTTCCATGGCGAGCAGACGCACCAGGCGTTTGCCTGACCGGATGCGTTGGGCCTCGCCGGTGAGGGTGAAGCCAAGAGATTGGAAGAAGCTGAGCGCCCAGGGGTTGAACTGTTCGACGCCCAACTTGACTTCGTTCACGCCGCCCTCGGCGGCCAGCCAGGGCTCGAGCAAGGCCCAGGCATGGGAGCCGACGCGCTGCCGTTGAAACGGCTCTGCCACCAGGAGGATGCCGATATAGGCCGTTTCGGGGTCGGGCCAGTGAAGGCGCAGGTCGATCAGCCCGACCAGTTGGGCGCCGGCGTCAGCGTTTCCCGGCTCATTGGCGGCGACGATTCCCAGCCCCATGCGGCCCGGCTCCTCTTCGATGGCGGCCAGATCGCGCGCGGACTGTCCGGCGGGCGCCTGCGCCAGGTGATACATCGTCCAGTAGGCGGGGGACAGTTCGTATACGCGTTGCAGCGCGTCGGCGTGCAGCGCGGCGTCCAGGGGAAGCAGGGAGATGGAATGCGTCATGACGGCAGGGGCGCGTGGTTGGCGGCCAGCTCTTCCACGTTGCGGCGCAGCTCATTCCACTCGGCCTCGCCGCGCTGCAGCTCGGCCGCCAGCGTTTCCAGTTTTTCCCGTTCCACGCGCACGAAGCGCGTATAGGGCGCCACCGCCTCGCGGATGCGCTGAATGCTGGCGGTCAGCTCGGATTCGAACTGCTGGGAGATGGCGGCATCGAGCCGCCGGCGCAGGTCGCCGATGCGCGTGCGTAGCTGTGTCTTGACCTTCTGCCTTCGGTAGGGGAGGACGTAGAGGCCGAGAGCGGCGAGCGCGCTGGCGCCGAGGACGCCGGTCACATCAAGAAAGGTCGTATTCAGGATAACCACGAGAATTGCGCCGAGGCCGATGGCGCCGGCCTCGACCGCGGCCGTCTGGATGATGGCGCGCTGCACGTCCCGGGCCAGTTTGAGGGCTTCGGCCTCGCGGTCGTAGGAATCGACGACCTCCTGCGCGCTGCGGCCGATACTCTTGAGAAGGTTTTGGCGGTTGAAATCGAACTCTCCGCGTACCTGGCCGATCATCTGATCAGTGTGATGGAGGGAGCGGCGTTCGATGAACTCCATCACTGCCTGCCACTGGCGGTAGTCGCGTTCGATCAGCCAGTCGATCAGCTCGTCCACGTGCCGTTCGACGGCGCGGCTGCTGTCGGCCAGAACGCGGCGCTCGAACTCGCCGCGCAGGCGTTCGCTGTTGACGAGCTCGACGATGCGGGTGATGCGCAGGTTTTCATCGAAAAAGCGGTCGCCGCGCTCCGCCATTTCGTAGAGGACATTGTCGACGCGGTCGCTCTGATAGCGGAAGTCGCGCCGCATGTCAGTCTGGTAGGCGGCCAGCTGCTGGTCGATGGCGTCCAGGGCCTGGAAGTCACCCTTGAGCAGGGCTTGGCGCTGTCCGATCACATCCTGGTAGTTGGCGATCAGGGCGGAGGCGATGCCGATTGGGTTGGAGAGCTGCAGGCGCACGCGCTCGCCGGCGTCGAGGAAGTCGAGGATATACTGTTCCAGCGGGCCGAACCGGCTGCGCTGCCAGAGGGTGGGGCGGGAGGATGGTCTCGACTCTTCGGTCCGCTTGTTATTCTCTCCGGATTTCTTTGCTTCCAGTGCGAGGCGGGCGCTGACGGCGAAAAGCGCCGGCGCAACGCCGAGGAGCTCGCGAGCGTTCTGACGGACGAATTCGAGCACCTCTTGTTGCTCCTCTGCGGTGGTCAGCAGCTCGATTTTGTTGACCACGATCACGATCTTTTTGCCCCAGTCCCGGATCTGCTGGAGGAAGGCGCGCTCCGATTCGCTGAATGGCCGGTCCGCGCTGGTGACGAAGAGGACGAGGTCGCTGCGGGGCACGAAGTGTTCGGTCAACTCCTGGTGCTGGCGGATGACGGCGTTGGTGCCGGGCGTATCGACCAGGTTGACTTCCTGGAGCCAGGGAACGGGCAGGCGGCGCACGGCCATGGGGCCGTCGGCGCCGGGCTGTTCCGGGGCGTCGCTGTGGCGGATGAGGACGAGTTCGCTGGTGGTGGGCACGACGCCTTCGGCCAGGTATTCACCGCCGAGGAGCGCGTTGATGACGGCGCTCTTGCCGGCGTTGAACTCGCCCACGACGACCATGAGGAAGAGCTCTTCCAGCTGGGCGAGCGCGTTGCGGATCAGCCCCAGGTCGGTGTCGGGCGCGTCGAGGCGGGCGAGGGCGACCTGCAGGTCCCCCAGGAGTTGGCGCTCTTCCTGTAAGATTCGGCCCTGCTCAGCGGTCAGTACCTGCTGCACGACAATCCTCGGTGTGGGCGGGTATCCATGTCGGACGCGGCAAAGGGCATTCTAGCACAGGGGGGCTTGCGTTCATATTGGCTGGGAGGGAGGCAATAGGGCGGCAAAAGGGCGGGAATTGGGAATCCGGCTGGCTACAGCCGCAGGGGAGCCGCGTTCGAGCCACTGTGTTGCCATACGACCTACACGTACGGTTGGCCCCAATGACTGGACCACGAAAAGGAGAAAATGAACTCCAACATTGAGGTTGGATTACAGAGCATTGGCCGGAGGTGCCTCTTTGGTCGAACTCAAACGCGAATGTGAAATATAAGAGATCGAACACACCGGCTCTGCGTTGTTCTGTCGTCAGACTTGATGTAAAGTCAAGTAGAATTTTGGATTTAGGTAAACCTATACTTCTCACTCCATGACCCCGGTACGCTACCACTCAGGACGGTTTCCACCACAAGATCTGGACTGGCAGAGGTTGGCGCCGCTGATCGGGCCGGCCCATGCCGCCGTAGCCGGCTATGAAGGGATGTTGAAAGGGCTTCCCAATGCCAATGTGCTTCTGTCGCCTCTTGCCTCGCAAGAAGCTGTCCTTTCCAGCCGCATAGAAGGCATACAGACGACCCTGACCGAACTCCTGACCTTCGAGGCGGAAGGAAACCTGTCGGACGCGAGCGCACAGGCAAAAGCCGACGTTCGTGAGGTTCTCAATTATCGACTCGCCCTCGATGCCGCAATCGACATGTTGAAGGAAATCCCCCTGTCACAGAGATTGGTCCGAGCTTCACATGAGATTCTGATGCAGGGCGTCCGGGGATATAACAAAGCGCCCGGCAACTATCGCCGCCTGCCCGACACCTGTTGGATTGGGCCGCCGGGCTCGACGTTGGAGACGGCTCGGTATATCCCCTGCCCAGTCGAAGAGTTGAACTCCGCGATGGATATGCTGGAGTCCTATTTGCACGAAGAGCCGCTGGATACGCTTGTTCAACTTGCCATCGTCCATGCAGAATTCGAAGCCATCCATCCTTTCCTGGACGGCAACGGACGGATGGGGCGGTTGATCGTTCCTCTTTTCATGTTTACAAAGCAGCTCCTGTCTTCCCCGAGCTTCTATATCAGCGAATATCTTGAGAGTCACCGTGAGGAGTACTACGATGGTTTGCTAGCGGTGTCGCGCGATGGTGATTGGACCGGGTGGTGCGTCTTTTTCCTGAACGCCGTGACGGAGCAAGCGCGTGCATATCAGGAGAAGGTTCACGAACTTCTGGCGCTGTACGATGACCGAAAAGAACAGATTGTTGAGGCGACGCACTCTCAGTACAGTGGTAAGATACTTGACTGGATTTTCGCCAGACCGATATTTCAGACAACAGATTTTGTGAAAAATTCAGATATCCCCGAACCTTCTGCAAGACATATCCTGCGCGTCCTCAGAGATCGAGGGTTGCTGAAGGAAATCGTGAAGTCAAGGGGTCGCCAACCGGCCACCATAGCATTCGTCGACCTACTCAATATTGTAGAAGGACGCCGTCTGTTTTGAGATCAATCTATTCGCAACAAGCGGCTTTTCTGTTCAAATATAGACATCGAGAATTGACTATTGAAGGGTAGCGCCAAACACCGCAGCGATCACTCTCTCTGAAGCCCAAGTCGAACGAACGGTGCTTCTTTCGAAAGGTCTAACAACAGCCTGCAGCGCCAGCGGAAATCTTGTGCTTCACTCACGGGCGCGGGAAAGGCGTTCACCTCCGCATCAGGCCTTGCAGGCGTTTTTTCACGGCGGGCCACTCGCTTTCGATGACGCTGAAGTAGACGGTGTGGCGGTCTGCGCCGTCGCGGGCGATGCGGTGGTTGCGGAGGGTGCCTTCCTCCACTGCGCCCAAGCGCAGAATCGCCCGCCGCGAGCGTACGTTGCGGCTGTCCGCCTTGAGGGAGACGCGGCGCGCGGCCAGGTCCTCGAAAGCGTGGCGCAGCAGCAGGTATTTGCACTCGGTGTTCACGCCGGTCCGCTGCCAGGCGGTCCCATACCATGTCATGCCGATTTCCAGCGTACGGTGCTCGCGGACGATGTCGATGTAGGCGGTTGAACCCACTGCCCTGCCGGTCTCCAGGTGGATCACGGCAAATGTGACGCGGGCGCCGTCGGCCCCCTCCTGCAGGCATGCCTTGATCCAGTCCTCAGCGTCAGCAACACTTTTAAGAGCGGGACGGGCCGCGTAGCGCCATATCAACTCCTCCGCGCCCGCGGCGAACAGGTCGGCTGCGTGGCCTGGCGCGATGGGTTCCAGGCGCGCCATGTTGCCGGTCAGCGTGACCGGATGGGGATCGAAACTCGTACTGGTTCTGGCCATGTCGGGATGCCTCACGGTCTGCGGCGCAATCTGGTTGGACCTGTGAATGGTAGCGGCAGTCCGAATGACAGGCAACTGGCTGAGAAATCCGGGTTGCGAGCCCGAACCGTTGAGCAGGCGCTGCACGATTCAGGAATAGTGCGGGTCGGGGATAGGCGGATTCCGGGAGGGAAAGGTCGAATTCGGATGGGCGTTCCTTCGTCCAAAGTGGGGAGACGGCGATTTCCGGCAGTTTGGCATCCGGTGCGGGGGGAAGGACGCGCGGGGAGAAAAAGTTGCGCGATACTCCTGAATCCGTTAGAATCCGCCTGACCAACGGTGTTGGCTTCAGTCCCCCGCGACGACAGTAATATACGCATACCATTCCTACTATACTCCAGACGGAAAGGAGCGAGAATTCCATGACTCACAATACGACACTCAGCCGGCGCCGCTTCCTGCAGTGGGGCGCGGTCGGCATCGGCGGCGCGGCCATTGCGGCGTGCGCTGCGCCTGCGGCCCCGGCGGCGGCCCCCGAAGAGGCGGAGATGGCAGCCGAAGAGGTTATCACGATCTCCTGGTGGCACCAGTGGGGCGGCACCACCGGCATGGCGGCCATGGAAGGCGTCGCGGCGGCCTTTAACGAGGAGGACCGCAACGTCAAGGTCGAGCGCCTCCACGTCACCGAAATGAACGACAAGCTTCTCGCCGCGATCGCCGGCGGCACACCGCCCGACGTCGGCGTCTGCTGTGTCCAGTATGCCGAGCTCTATTCGCGCGGCGCGGTGATGGCGCTCGACGACCGCATCGATAACAGCGAGGTAATCGGCCGTGACGACTTTGTTCCCGGCCTGCTCGAATCAATGCAGTGGCAGGGCGCCACCTACGGCATTCCCGGCTTTGAGGCGGGCCCCCGCTACGGCCTCATGTACAACAAGGCGATTATTGACGAGGCCGGTCTTGACCCCGCGAACCTGCCGCGCACATGGGATGAGATGTTCGAGTGGCACGTTGAACTGACGAAATTCGACGACGCCGGCAACGTGGAAATCGTCGGCTTCGATCCGCGCGACGCCACCGCGGGCAACGGCCCGGCCACCAACATTCCGCAGTTCTGGGCCCTCACCTACGGCCTTGACATGTGGGACGACGAGACCAGCACGTTCAACTACGACAACGAACTCTTCGTCAGCGCGCTGCAGACGATCAAGCGCTTCACCGACCATGTTGGCGTGCAGCAGATGGAGTCGTTCCGTTCCAGTTTCGGCGGCTGGACGCAGAGCCCCTCTTCGTCCTTCCCGAGCGGCGTCCAGGCGATGATTGTTACCGGCTACTACGCGCCCGGCGAACTGTTCCACTCGGCCCCCGACAAGGAGTTCGGCGTCGGATGGGTCCCGGTGTCGGAGGCCCGCAGCGAAATCACTTTCCAGAATGTCGGCGGCCACCCGATGTACATTCCCAACGGCGTCACCGAAGTCGACGCCGCATTCGAGTTCATCGAGTTCTGCTCGGAGGAGAAGGCCCAGGGCGTCATTTTCGACAATACCGGCTGGCTGGGCGGCCGCAAGGCTCTCTACGACCCCGACCTGCCCAAGTACCAGCGTTACGAAAACCTGGACTGGTTCCTGCGCTCGGTCAACGAGGCCGATGAGCTGTGGGCCTGCCCGGTCATCCCCATTCAGGGCTTCGTCAACCAGCAGCGTTCACGTGCCTACGAGTCGGTCATCTTCGGCGACAAGGATGCCGAACAGGCAGCTGCGGATATGCAGGCGGCCTGCACGGAAGAGATGCTGAAGCAGTTCCCTGAGTTAGTAGGATAGTTGGAGCGAGGAACCATATCGGTGGCCGGCGGTTGTATGATAAAGACCGCCGGCCACCGAATGCGGACCATAAACATGTCACAGCGTTGGACTCCCGCCCAGATCCGCAGCCTGTTGAAGGGGCTGGCCTTCATCTCGCCCTGGATTGTGGGCTTTGGTGGATTCGTACTATACCCGATCGCGGCCTCTGCCTATTTCAGCCTGACCCGCTACGATGTGCTGCGTCCGGCCCGTTTCATCGGCCTGGAAAACTACGTCGAACTCTTCACCAAGGACGAGACCTTCCGAACCGTGATCGGCAACACGGTTTACCTGGTGGTGATTGGCGTACCGGCTGGGCTGGTGGTCGCTTTCCTGCTTGCGAGCCTGCTCAACCGCGAGATGCAGTTTCGTCCGCTTTTTCGCACCATCTTTTTCTTGCCGGTGCTGGTGCCGGCGGTGGCATCGGCAGAAGTGTGGCGCTGGGTCTACAACACCAACTATGGCGTAATCAACTCGTTCATCAAGAGTTGGGGACTGGCCGTTATCCCCTTCATCTCTTCGGTCGAGCTGGCCAAACCATCCCTGATTCTGATTCACGTGTGGGCGCAGGGCACCGCCATCATCATCTTTCTCGCCGCGTTGCAGGACGTTCCCCGCTCGTTGATGGACGCGGCCGAAGTCGACGGCGCCAACCCTCTGCAGCGCTTCTGGCACGTGACCATTCCCATCTGCACCCCGGCGATCCTGTTCGTGATGCTGACCGGCATGATCGGCATGTTCCAATACTTCACCCTGGGCTGGCTGCTCACGCAGGGCGGGCCCAACGAGTCGACCGAGTTCTTCAGCCTTTATCTCTATCGCAACGCCTTCCAGTTTTTCAAGATGGGGTATGCCTCGGCTCAGGCCTGGATACTGTTCATCATCATTCTTGCTTTCACCCTGCTCATCTTCCGCAGCTCGGCCCGCTGGGTCTACTATGCCGGAGAGTCCAACTGACCGCTAAGGTCAACCGTCCGCCACAACGATGCAACAAGCCGAATCTATCGCCAGCAGACCAATACAACACACTTCGCTCAAGCAGCGACCGCTCTTAAAGATTGCGCAACGCGCGCTCTTCTACGTGATGATGGTCGTTCTGGCGCTCATCTTCGCCGGGCCTCTGTTGTGGATGCTTTCAACCTCGTTCAAAACCGACCCCCAGGTTTACACCGTCCCGCCGACCTGGTTTCCCAATCCCTTTCGCCTTGTCAACTACCCGGAGGCGCTCTCCTCCCGCCCCTTCGGCGTCTATACCTATAATACGTTGCGATACGCTCTTGGCGCGGTGGCCGGCGCGCTGATTTCGAATACGCTGGTCGCCTACGGCTTCGCCCGCATCCGCTGGCCCGGACGGGATATCTTCTTCATCATCTGCCTTTCGACGATGATGATCCCGTTCCAGGTGCGCATGATCCCGCTCTATCTCACCTTTAAGAATCTTGGCTGGCTCAACACGTACCTGCCTCTCATTGTCCCGACTTTCCTTGGCGTGAACGCCTACTATACCTTTCTGCTGCGCCAGTTCTTCCTCACCATCCCCAGCGAACTGTCCGATGCCGCTCGCGTCGACGGCTGCACGGAACTGGGCATACTCATCCGTATCATTCTGCCTCTGGCCAAGCCGGCGCTGGCGGTCATCGGCCTGCTCCAATTCATGTTCGCCTGGGACAACTATATCGGACCGCTGATCTACCTCAACAACGAGTCCCTGTATCCGATCGCGCTCGGCCTGCAACAGTTCCGCACCATGTTCCAGGAAGAGTTGATGTGGCCGTACATGATGGCGGCCAGCACGGCCACGGTGGCGCCGGTCATCATCCTCTACTTCTTCGTCCAGCGCACCTTCGTCGAGGGCATCTCCATAACCGGCCTGAAGGGATAATCTGGTGGCTCGCGGTGCGCGGCCCATCTCCTCTTCTGACCGGCGGCTCTCTCGCCCAACAACTTCAATCCCCATCAATCCGAGGTGAAGAACCATGCCAGCAGACAGCCGGCCCAACATTCTATTCATCTGCGTAGACCAGTGGCGGGCCGACGCGCTCAGTCTGACGGGGCATCCCGTCGCGGAGACGCCCCACCTGGACAGACTGGCCCGTGAGGGCATCAACTTCACGCAGGCCTATGCGGCCACGCCCACCTGCGTGCCGGCGCGGGCGACGATCTTCACCGGCCTGAACCAGCGGCATACCGGATTTGTCGGCTATAACGACCAGATCGACTGGCATTACGACTGCACAATGCCCGGGCTGCTGGCCGACGCGGGCTACCATACACAGTGTGTCGGCAAGATGCACACGCATCCCTCGCGCAATCTGATGGGCTTCCACAACGTCCTCCTGCACGACGGCTACCTGCATCGCGAGCGTTCCAAGCGGGACGACTACGGGCTGGTTGACGACTACACGCCGTGGCTGCGAGAGCGGCTTGGCCCGGACGCGGACTACATCGATACCGGCGTGGGCTGCAATGGCTACGCGGCGCGGCCCTGGGTGTACGAGGAGATGCTTCACCCGACCAGCTGGGTCACGACGATGGGCATCGACTTTCTGCGCCGCCGCGACCCGACCAAACCGTTCTTCCTGATGCTCTCCTACCACCGGCCGCACCCCCCGTTGGACCCGCCGGAAGCGTTTATGGACCGCTACATGACCAAGCCGCTGCCGGACCCGGTAATGGGGGACTGGGCGCCGGACAGCCTGCCGGTGCGGGGGCTGGACAGCCCGATCCCGACGGATGCGGCGCAGCGCGACTATGCGCGGCGGGCCTACTACGCCCAGATCAGCCATATCGATTACAGCCTCAACCGCGTCTTTCAGGCGCTGTTTGAGAACGGGGAGCTGGGCAATACCGCGATCGTGTTCACCGCCGACCATGGTGAGATGCTCTACGACCACAACCACGTCGCCAAGGGCTATCCCTTTGACAGCTCGGCGCGCCTGCCGTTCATTCTGCGGCTGCCGCACGCGGGCAGCCCGCACCACCAGGCGAGGCAGGCCGATGAGCCCCTGCAACAGGTCGACCAGGTGGTCGAGCTACGCGACCTGCTGCCGACCTTCTGCGATCTCGCCGGATGCGACACGCCCGCGCACGTTGACGGGCGGAGTATACTGCCGCTGGCGCGCGGGGAGACCGATGGCTGGCGCGAGCATCTGCACGGCGAGCACTTCATGAACGCTGATTCCAACCAGTGGGTGACGGACGGCCGCGAGAAGTACGTCTGGTTCAGCCAGAGCGGGCGCGAGCTTCTGTTCGACCTGGTCGCGGATCCCACGGAGATGCATGACCTGGCCGCGGCGCGCCCGCAGCGCGTTGCCTTCTGGCGCGAGCGGTTGATCGCGGAGCTGGACGGGCGCGAGGAGGGGTTTGTTCAAAACGGGGCGCTGGTGAGCGGTATGCCGCAAAGCCCGACGCTGGTCGACGCGGGGCGGTATCGGGCGCGGTGAGCGAGCGGCGGATGGTTGAGCGGCCGATGGTTAAACGCCGGCTCTAATGGACGGGGATCCCTTCCCTCTCCAGGATGCGATGCACGTTGGCCGCGGCAAGGGGATACTTCTCGTTGGGCAGGTGTTCGAGCATCATGTAGCCGTCGGGATGCTCGTTGTGCCAGAGACGCAACGCAGTGGCCAGGTTCAGTTCCCCTTCGCCCGGAATCTCTTCATCCATATGAACCACAAATCCGTCGCGCACGCTGATATCCTTACAGTGCGCAATCGCGCTGATTGGCCCCATGCATTCGAAGATGTGTTGGAGCCGCGGCCTGCTGTCATAAACCTGGTGCAGCGTCTGGAAGTGGTTCACATAGTCCATCACCAGCCGCATACGCGGGCTGCCCACATCACGGATGACGGCGCGGTTGAACTCGGGTGAGTTCATGATCGTCAGCACGTGCGTTTCGACAGCGACAGTCTGGCCAACTGCTTCGGCAGCCTCGGCCAGCCAGGCGAGAGATTCCACCAGCTGGGCGCGGCGCCCCGGCCGGTGGTTTTCCCGGTGGGGGCTGTAAGAGCCGTTGGGGCTCAAGCTTCCGGTGCGAATGAGGGCGACATGACCGCCCAACTCGCGTGCGACGCCAAAGCCGCGGCGGATATTCTCCAACAGCCGCCGCCGCGCTTCGTCGTCCGGGTCGAAAAGACATTCCCTAAAACCAATGCCGACCTGCACAAGGTCCATGCCTTCATCCGCGAACAGCCGCCGCACGCGCTGCCAGACCGGCGCGGAGGCCGGCGGCGAACCGGCGGCAGACACGGAGAGGGCGCCCCCCGTCAGTCCCAGGTCGCGGATGGCAACCAGATGCGGGCCGTGGATATCGGCGGGATCCGGGGGCAACATGCCGACAACGCCTAATCTCATGGGAAGACTCCATTCGGTGATCGGTGGACGGTGCTGCGGCCTGCAACCGGCAACGGGCCAAGGCTGAGGGCCGCCGGGTTGACATTCGCGAGACTTACTGTAAAATCGGGGCGTTCCCGCCGGTACATATCATCAGAAAATCCCGAAAAGCGCAAACGGCCGGCCAGGAACTTTGCGCCGGGGTCTGCGCCTTGAGGAGGAAACGATTGACCGCAAAGGAGAGCTACCCGCCCGAACTGGCGGGGGTATTCGCCTATGTCGACGCCCACCGGCAGGCGTTTATCGACCGCCTGCTGGCCTATGTTGCCCGGCCCAGCATCAGCGCGCACGGGGTCGGCATCCGGGAGACTGCCGAGTTCCTGTTCGGCTATCTGCAGGGGCTGGGGATGGAGGCGCGGTTGCTGGAAGGCGCGGGCTGGCCCTTCGTTTACGGCCGCTATGGGGAGAGCCCGAACGCGCCGACCGTGCTGCTCTACGGCCACTACGACGTGCAGCCGCCGGATCCTTTGGACGCATGGGACTCGCCGCCGTTTGAGCCGGAAATCCGGGATGGGCGCATCTGGGGGCGGGGCGTGGGCGACAACAAGGGGCAGCATCTGGCCCAGCTTCTGGCGATTGAGTCCTGGCTGGCGGTCACCGGCGGCCTGCCGTGCAACGTCATCGTCCTGCTGGAGGGCGAGGAGGAGGTCGGCAGCCCGCATATCAGCGACTTTGTGCGGGCGCATCGGGGCCTTCTTGCCGACGCCGACCTGGTGATCACCGCGGACGGCCCTGTGCATGAGAGCGGGCGGCCCTGCATCAAGTTCGGCCCGCGCGGGATCGCGTCGTTCGAGCTGCGAGTGGAACATGGGGCGCGCGATTGTCATTCAGGCAACTGGGGCGGCGTCGCGCCCAACCCGATCTGGACGCTGGTCCATCTGCTGGCGACGATGAAGGACAGCCGCGGCGCCATGACAATCGACGGATTCTACGACAACGTCGCGCCGCTGAGCGAGCTGGAACGTGAGGCGCTGGACGCGCTGCCGGTGGATGTCGCGGCGGTGATGGCAGGGGCCGGCCTGACCCGGCTGGATGAGCCGCAGGACCGGCCTTTTTTCGACCGCCTCGCGGCGTGGCCGACCTTTACGATCAACGGATTTCATGGCGGGTACGGCGGGCCGGGAATGAAGACGGTGCTGCCGCATCAGGCGACGGTGAAGTGCGACATGCGCCTGATCGAAAACCAGCGCGTTGACGAAATTCTGGACAAGGTGGAGGCGCATGTTCGCCGCCATGCGCCGGAGGTCGAGGTGATCCGCCAGGGCGGCATGGAGCCTTCGCGTACACCGCTGGACTCGCCCTACACGCAGCCGCTGCGACGGGCCTTTCGCGCGGCCCAGGGTGTCGATCCCCTCCTCATTCCGGCGATGGGCGGGAGCCTGCCCGACTATGTCTGGACCAAGGTTCTGGGCGTTCACTCCTTTACCACGCCCTATGCCAACCATGACGAGGCCAACCATGCGCCGAATGAAAACCTGGAGGTAGAGCGCTTCGTCGCCGGCATACGCACCGGCGCCGCGGCGCTGGCCTGTCTGGGTGAGGAGGGTTGAGACGTTTCACAGCAGCCGGATTGCCAGCGGCATCACCCCAGCGAGCCAATTACAGAAACCGACAAAGTTGAAAGGAGCACTCATGTTACGCGTAGGCATCATCGGATATGGCCGCCGCATTGCCGGCATGGCCAAGGGGCTGGACATTTTCGACATCCCCTACCGGGTAACGGCTATTGCCGACCCGGGCAGCGACCGCATCCAGGCCGCGAACGATCCTTTTCTCTCCGACGCCCGTTTCTACAACTCGGCGGACGAGCTGCTGGCCGCAGCCGACGAGCTGGACGGCATCATGATCGGGACTCGCTGCAATTTGCACACGGAGATGGCGCTCAAGGTCGCGCCCGCGCAGCTCCCGCTCTTCCTGGAAAAGCCGGTCGCAATCACGTTCGACGAGGTGCGCCGCCTGCACGCGGCCTATAGGGACTACAGCGCGCCCACCGTGGTCTCTTTCCCGCTGCGGCTGAGCCCGGTGGCCCAGAAGGTGCGGGAGATCATCGAATCGGACCAGGTCGGCAGTATCGAGCAGGTGGTCGCGTTCAACGATGTCGGCTACGGCAGCGTCTACTTCAGAAGCTGGTACCGCAACTACGACTTGGACGGCGGGCTGTGGCTGCAGAAGTTCACGCACGACGTGGACTATATCAACTATCTGCTCGACGCCCGCCCGCGCTGGGTGAGCGCGATGAATTCCCGCCGCGTCTACGGCGGCGACAAACCGTGGGATCTGCAGTGCAGGGACTGCGCCGAGCAGGAGACTTGCCCGGAGAGCCCCTTTGTGCGCTTCCGCACCGGCTTTGAGGGCGGTCGCGTGCGCTTTGCCGAGGAGCAGGTCTACCGCGACGACCAGTTCTGTGTCTTTTCCGAGGGGCATCAGCTTCAGGACAATGGCGCCTGCATGTTGGAATATGAAAATGGCGTCCAGGCCAGCTACACGCAGAACTTCTTTACCCGCTATCGCGGCGCCCGCCGCGGCGCCCGTCTCTATGGTTATCGCGGCATTATCGAGTTCAACTGGAATGAAAACTATATCAAGATCTTCAGCCACACATCGCCGGTGGTGGAGACGATCGACTTCAGCGGGGACATGCCCCATTTCGGCGGCGACCGCGAGCTGAGCTTTGACTTTCTGATGGCGATGCGGGACCGCCGGCCCTCGCGCAGCCCGATCGGGGCGGGCATACTCAGCGCCCTGACCTGCCTGTGGGCCCGTGAATCGGCCAACAACCGCCAGGGCTACGAGGTGGTCATGCCGGAGGCGGAAGCGGTGGCCGGTGGATAGTGGACAGTGACGACGACGCAGCTTGCGCGGAAGGTCAGATTAGGAGCAGAAGCAGGCCAACGAGGCCGATGAGGCCTGAGATGTGATCAATCTGGAGGATGAACCAGAGCGCGAGGCCATGCACGGCGATGCGCGCGGCCCAGACGCCCCAGCGGTGCGGCGCCGCGGCCAGCGCGGTGATCAGGACGAACCACAGGTAAGGAGTAAGCTGACCCCACTCCATGCCGGTGCGCAGGAACTCCCATCCCGCCCAGACAAGTGAAATCGCCCGCAGTCCCGTGGCCGCGCCCACCCGGGGGTAGGCGGCGGCCAGGTGCGCCAGCCAGGTCCACGGCGCGGCGTAGGGGGCGCCGATGAACCAGCAGGCGCCGACCGCGACGAGCCATTCCAGCGTGCCCGCAACCAGCGGCGCGACCGACATCTGGCAGAAGAGGCCCCAGCCGCGGTCCTGCTGTAGGAGGGATCTATAGGTAGCCACGCATCTCCTCCAGGGCCTCGTCGCCCAGTGTTTTGGCGGCGCTCGCCATGTAGGCCAGCTGTTCCGAGACCAGGGACGAGAAGGCAAAAAAGAGGTTGAAAGCCCGCAGCGGCGTGGTCAGATAGAAGCTGGCGTCGGTCGCCATGTCGAAAATCTGGGACGGCCAGTAGAGCGCGATCAGGAAGGACATGCCCGACCACTCCTTGGCCAGCTTGCCGTACTCGATCGTGAATACCGAGCCGTAGTTGGCGCTGTTGAACTTCAGGCTTTTGCGGCCGAGAATCGAGCCGATCAGCCAGACGTAGAAGCCGACGCCCGCCATGTAGGGGTTGGTCTTGGCGCGATAGGCCATGCCGCTCGACACCATCTGGATGCCGGTGGTGAGCATCCAGATGAGCATGGTCATGATGACGCCCCAGTTCGAGATCGGGTTGTTGAAGAGATAGAAGAGCGTTTCGCCCTGAATGCGGCCCTGGACCCATCCCATGCTTCCGAGGAGGTCGGCCACGAACATGGCCGCCACCAGGGCCAGAATTGGCCTTGAGGAGAGGAGGGCAACACGTCCGATCGAGGTCTTTGCGATGTCGTTTTTCATGGTTCGCTCCTTGGAAGTTCCGTCGAGCAACTGATCTGCGATTGATGCCGGCGGCTGCCGGTCTGCGATGTGATATTCTGACATATTAGCACATTTGTTCTAGTATGTCAAGGGGAACTGGCCTGGAAATTGCAGCAAATTTCAGAATTGCAGTAAATCTGGCGCTGGAATGAGGACAAGCAGCCGCGCTTCCGCAAGCGGTTCTTAGGTCGACGGACTCTGCGAAGGAATCGTGCGGGCGTTGCTCGGGGCTGTTCTGGGGATTATGGAAAACGTGTACCCGAATGGGCGAGGCGCTGCGCCTTCGGCGGCGAGGAGCGGTCAAACACTTTTTCTGTTAGCGTTTCAGGGCTTGGACGAAAATGGCTCATTCCGGTAATCAAGAGATGACAATACTGGTATAGCAACTCTCAGCGCAGCGAAACCCGCAGCTGCGCAGCCCGCGCGTCAGGAGAAGAATCGTGAAATTACGAACCGATACAGTACATTCGAGCAGGCTCTCCGTATCTTCTTTGAGGACGTCGGTGTGACAAACTACGCCGAGTTCTTCCCCGAAGCGCTTCAACCGAGGCTTTTCGATGAACATTCGTAGCGTTCGAGAATCCTTGAATACGCCCCTCTCCGCCGGTTTCGACCTCTACGAACGTCGCCCCGGCAAGCATCAGCTCATCCTTCCAATCCACCATGAAGACGGGGACATGGTGGAGATCTACCTGCAGGACAGCCCAAAGGGGGATGGGTACGTCCGTATCTGCGACTACGGCCTGACCCTTATGCGTCTTTCCTACACCTACGAAATCTCCACCCCCACGCGGCAGCAGATTTTCGACAGCATCCTCATCAATAGCGATGTAGGCAATGAGGAGGGCAACCTCTATATAGACGCCCCCATCCACAAACTCGCCGAGAGCATACTTCAGTTCGCAGGTTGCGCGCAGAAAGTATGCAATATGCGCTATTGGAGTCGAGAAATCACGCGCAGTGCCTTCTACGATGACCTGGAAGCCTACGTCACATCCCATTTAAGAATCTTCTCTCCCAATGCCAATCAGTTTCCCTTGCCTGATTACCCTGTCGGCGTAGACTGGTCTCTGAAGCTAGACAGTTGGAACTTTTTCGTGTTTGGAGTCCGCGGCAACGATAAGGCAAAGGTCGTCGCGCTTGCGCTTCTTGAATTTCAGAAGGCTGAACTGTTGTTCACCAGTCTAATCGTCCACGAGGAAATGGAAGCGCTGGGCAAGAAAGAACACATTTTCCTCACTCGCAACGCCGACAAGCAGTATCCCGGACTGAAGGACTTCCAGAAGTCAAGCCCTAAAGATATTCCCCGGCTTGTCGGTGTCCCCGCGTAGTGATTTCCAGCCTTGACGCCAAGAGAGCATGGAATGTGTCCTCGGCGCCGAGATGTCCAGCTCCAGCTCGCCGATCTATCCTTCGGCTCTTGGTTCAGCTCACCCGCTGGCCCTTCTTACTCCCCCTGACTCCTTTTCTGACCCCGCTTCCGTCACGTAACACTCCCTCCTTCCTCTTCCCTGAGTCTTCTCATCCCGTCCTATCGAGATTTACCACCCCCATTCTGGACTGCATTCATCAAGACGGGTTAAGTTCGAGTATGGACACCTTGTTGACTTCACAACGCAGAGGGGAAAACCAGCTTTGCGCCTGGCCCTGGTTTCGAGGTCACTGGTTTCAGCAATTGGATTGCGGTGAAGACGTACCCGGACGTCTGACGACCGATTGGTCCGGCGCCGCTCTTTGAACCAGGAAAAGGTTGGAATGACCCAAATACAGATCGAAATCCCTGATTCAGACTGCGAGCGCATCGGTCGTCAAGCGCGGCGGGCAGGCTTCCCCCGCCCCACCCCCCGCAGTTCCCCGTGCCCTTTGCCCCCCTCTCCTCCCGCGCCTGAGGCCCCGCCCCACCACTTACCGCGAACCACTGCTCCCCTGATCGGTGCTCTTGTTCGCCCCATGCTTCCCTCACACCTCCCTTAAATCCGCAGACCCCCTGTAGGGGCGCCCCTTGTGGGCGCCCAAGCCCCTCCGCACAGAAACCAGCCTCCAATCAAAACGCCAGCACGTCCCTCGCGCCCTTCCCCTGCAGGTCACGTGCCCTTCTCCCCGCCGCTCGCCCCAAATTCCCGTCCAGATATCTGACCACTGTGGCACTGTTGTATCAATCCAAAGGTAGCCCGAATCCCGCCCCCGTTCTGGACCCCACCCCCTGAAAGGTGATTGACACCATTTGGAACCCGTGTTATCGTCACCCGCAGTGCCCCATATCTGTTCCAGGCAGGTCCTCACAGCTGCCCGCAACCTTCATCGGTTGCGTTACACAGGTTCATCCTAAAGCCTGCCCGTGGTGTTCGATACTACGTTTCCATTTCACCATCCAAAGGAGCGAGCAAAATGACACAACGCGCAATGAGCCGACGTGGTTTCATGCAAGTGGCGGCCGCGACATCCGCCGGCGCCCTGATCGCCGCCTGCGCGCCCGCCGCGGCGCCGTCGGCGGGAGATGACGGAGGCGGCGGAGCGGCCATGGAGGAGGTCACCATCGAGTTTTGGGTGAACCAGCCGATGGCCCGCAGCGAAGGGCTATGGGACACGCTGATGGCCGAGTACGAGGAGATCAACGAGGGCGTCACCGTCTCCTCGCTGATCATTCCGCACGGCGACTACGAACCCAAGGTGCTCACCGGTCTTGCCGGCGGCACGGTCGGCGACCTGCTCGACGTCCATCCCATGCACAACGCCACGATGGCGATGCGCGGCGCGCTGATGCCGCTGGACGAGCTGATGCCCACCCTCGGCGTCGGCGAAGACGAGATGACCAAGGCCTGGGACTACAACGTCTGGCGCGGAAAACGCTGGGCGATTCCCCGCTCAGACAACCCGACCATCATGCTCTACAACCGCAGCATGGTCGCCGAGGCCGGCATGGACGACCCGGCCGAGTTGTGGGCCGAAGGCAAGTGGGACATCGACGCCTTCGACAACACGATGGACGCCGTCAGCGGCGGCGAAGGCGAGGACCGCGTCTACGGCTGCGCCCTGCCCGGCGGCGGCACGATCCGCATGCAATGCGTCTGGATCTGGGGCAACGATGCCACCGTGTGGAATGCGGACGAGACCGCATCGGCCTTCAACAGCCCCGATGCGATCGAGGCGTGGGAGTACATGACCGGCGCCGTGGCCAGAGGCTGGGCGCCCACCCCCGCCGAGAGCAACATCCCCGGCGGCTGGGTGGCGATGATGGGACAGCGGCGTCTGTGCATGCAGTGGCCGGGTGCGCAGTTCGTCCTCGGCGGCCAGGCCCAGTTCATCCCTGAAAACGTCATGTCGGAAATGCAGCTGGTGCCGCTGAACACGCTGTGGAACGGCAACCGCGAAGTGCGCAATGCCACCAACTCCCACGGCATCTACCTGCAGACCGACCACGTCGACGAGTCCTGGGCGATGTGCCAGTACCTGATCTCGGATGACGCCCAGTTCCGCATCATCCGCGAGCGCTGGACTTCGCCGATGGTCAAGCGCCACGCCGAAAGCGACGCCTGGCTGGGCAGCCTCGACCCGAACCTGGAGACGGCCGAGATGTGGGAAGACTCCTTCAACAACATCCGCGCCTTCTCGCACCTGCCCCGCCAGCAGGAGATGGACAACCTGATCCAGGCGGCCAAAGATCGGATCATCCTCGGTGATGCCACGGCCCAGGAGGCGATGGACGACGTCGCCGCCGAAGTCGATGCCATCATCGCCGAAGTGGAAGTAGAGATCCAGGAAGCCGGACTGTAAATCGTGACCAGTGGATAGTGGTCAGTGGTGTGCGAAAACCACTGGCCGCTGTCTGTCCTTCCGTACGGGGTGTGGCTCATGGCAGACGCTGTCCCGCTGGGCGTGAGCGGTGCTGCGCCAAGCAGAAAACCGAGATGGTCGCGTAAGGTCAAAGCGGACAACA
The DNA here is from genome assembly GCA_022823185.1 of Caldilineaceae bacterium. Lineage (GTDB taxonomy): Bacteria > Chloroflexota > Anaerolineae > Caldilineales > Caldilineaceae > Bin5. The sequence continues at coordinate 30,520 of JAJDXQ010000002.1, read as the reverse complement.
TCGCTGGCTATCTCTTCCTGGCGCCCTGGGTTATCGGCTTTTTGGCCTTTACGGTCGGTCCCATGGTGGCCTCCGGCTATCTGTCGTTGACAAAATACTCCGGTTTCGGCGCGGTCAAATGGATCGCTTTCGAGAACTACGACAAGATCTTCCAGGACGCTCTTTTTTACACCGCGCTCTACAATACCTCGTATTACGCCTTTCTCGGTGTGCCCGCCCAGCTGCTCGTAGCGCTCTGCCTGGCGGTGCTGCTCAACATGAAGTTGCGCTATGTCAACGTCTTCCGCACCGTCTACTACATCCCCACTGTGACGCCGGCGGTCGCCAATGTTTTTCTCTGGGTCTGGATCTTCAACTTCGACTTCGGCCTGATCAACTCTCTGCTGCGGCTGGTCGGGATTTCGCCGGTCAACTGGTTGTGGGATCCGCAGATCGTCAAACCGGCGCTGATCCTGATGAGCCTGTGGTCGGTGGGGCAGCAGATGGTGATCTTTCTGGCTGCGCTGCAGGGCGTTTCGGAGGAGCTGCTGGAGGCCGCGTCAATTGACGGCGCCACGAATTTCCGCCGCTTCATGAGGATCACGATCCCGCTGATCAGTCCGGTTATCTTCCTCAACCTCATCATCGGCATCATCAATCTCTTCCAGACGTTCACGGTCGCCTTTATCGCCACCAAGGGCGGCCCGATCAACTCTTCGCTATTCTACGTGCTCTATATCTATCGCAAAGGGTTTGAGAGTTTTTCAATGGGCTATGCGTCCGGCCTGGCCTGGATTCTGTTCATGATTATTCTGGTGATCACGGCCATTCAGTTCTATCTCTCTCGCAATTGGGTCTATTATGAGAGCGGCGGCGCGCCCAGCTAGAACGCCGGTGATCAGTGGCCGCTGGTCAGTGGTCAGCTGTGATCGCGAGCCGCAGTTCGTAGATTGCCTCGTTGGAGGAATGCATTGGTAGATCGAGAAGAAAAGTACATCGGGTCGATTTCCGCCAAAATCGTTGCCTACCTCTTGCTATTGCTGGGGACCTTGATCTCGTTGATGCCGCTCTACTGGCTGGTCATGACGTCATTGCGGCCCGCAGGCGCGGAGTTCACCTATCCGCCCGAGTGGATTCCATCCTCCTTCCACCCGGAAAACTACCCGGTTGCCTGGAATCGGGCGCCCTTCTGGCTATTTACCTTCAACAGCATACTCGTCACCTTCCTGGCCACGCTGGGCACGCTCCTTACCGCGTCCATGGCCGCCTACGCCTTTGCGCGTATCCCCTTCTATGGCCGCAACGTCTGGTTCGCGCTCACGCTGTCGACGATGATGCTGCCGTGGGCTGTCACCCTGATCCCGCGCTTTCTGTTGTTCAAGTTTCTTGGGCTGTTCGATTCGCTGTGGCCGCTTTTCTTGCCCTTCTGGTTCGGTGGGGGGGCCTTCTACATATTCCTCATTCGCCAGTTTATCATGACATTGCCGGTGGAAATGGAGGAGGCGGCCGTTGTGGACGGCGCATCCCGTATGCGTATCTATTTCATGATTACAATGCCGTTGACCAAGCCGGCGATCGCGGCTGTCGGGGTCTTTTCGTTCATTCACCACTGGAACGATTTCATGTCGCCGCTGATCTTTACCAACCGCGAGGAGACCCGCACACTGGCGCTGGGTCTGCGCTACTTCGGCGACGAGCAGTTCACCGAGTTCCGCCTCATCATGGCCGTCGCCACGCTGATGCTTGTTCCCGTCCTGGTCGTCTTCTTTGCCGCCAACAAGTATTTCGTCTCCGGCGTCGCCCTTTCCGGTCTTGCCGGACGATAGGGCCGGGTTCGTTTTTGGAACTCAGTTCTTCGGTTGTCGTTATCCCTCTTACACGCTAAAGCTCTCTGCGTTTCCCGGTTTTCCGGGAGGCGTTGCGAGAACGCCCCTTGGGCAAGGGGCCCGACTGCGGCTGCCCGCCCAGAGCCCAAGGCATGCATAAGGAGTGCGTGAGGAAAGAGAAGACACTCGTGGGAAGTTCCTTGTCAGCCTCCCCGCGTGGTATACTTCCACCCGCTATTAACACTTGGACCCCTAAACGTTAATAGTGGAATCCGTTATGCACTTAACGTTAATAGGCGATGTCGACCACGATGCAGCGCGGCGAAATCGGCAGCTACGAAGTTACGAATACAGGAGACGAGCAGGTACGCGCTTTTGTCCCCCTTCCGCTGCCGCCGCAGCCTCCGCTGGTCCTGGACGGACCGCTGCAGCAGACGCTTGAAGCGGCGCTGCTGGCGCTGGGTCGTCTTGACGGCGTCACAACGCTCCTGCCGGACCAGACACTTTTTCTCTATACCTATGTACGCAAGGAGGCCGTGCTCTCATCCCAGATTGAAGGCACGCAGTCATCGCTGTCAGATCTCCTGCTCTTTGAGTTGGAGGAGGCGCCTGGCGTCCCACTCAATGACGTGGTGGACGTCTCGAACTATGTGGCTGCGCTTGAACACGGTCTGCAACGCTTGAAGGAGGGATTCCCGCTTTCCAACCGCCTGCTTCGGGAGATCCATGGCGTACTGCTGTCGCGAGGGCGGGGCAGCGACAAAACGCCCGGAGAGTTCCGTCGTTCTCAAAACTGGATAGGCGGCTCCCGACCCGGCAACGCCGCCTTCGTGCCGCCGCCCCATCGAATTGTGCCCGACTGCATGGCCGACCTCGAACGCTTCCTCCATGCCAGAGAGGACGGGCTGCCCCTGCTGTTGCGCGCCGGCCTTGCTCATGTGCAGTTCGAGACTATACACCCTTTCCTTGACGGCAACGGACGCGTCGGCAGGCTGCTGGTAACACTGCTGCTGTGCCAGGCTGGCGTGCTGCGGGAGCCGCTCCTTTACTTGAGTCTCTATTTGAAACAACACAGGGAGCGGTACTACAACCTCCTCAACTACGTGCGCCATAGCGGTGATTGGGAGGCATGGCTGGCTTTTTTCCTCGAAGGTGTGCGGGTGACGGCCACTGGCGCCGTTGATGTCGCGCAACAGATCGCACAAATGTTCCAGGAAAACCACAGTCGCATCGAGAGGACCGGTCGACGCGCCGGTTCGGCTATACGCGTGCATGAAGCGCTGAAGGCGCGTCCGGTCCTGCCTCTGTCCGAGGTTTGCAAGAGAACGACGCTAACATTTCCTACCGCTACCAGGGCGATGGAGCTGCTCGTCGAGCACGGGATTGCGCGTGAGATCACGGGAAAACGCCGCGACCGGCTGTTCGTATACGACCAGTATCTCGCGATTCTGGATGAAGGAACAGAGCCGGTGTAGCCTCGGATTCTGCAAGGATTCGTCGCCATATCGACCGGTCGGCGGCCTGCACCATACGGCCAGGCCCAAATGAACTTGAAGCCATCCTCTGAGGATACCGCCGACGAGACGGGCATTTCGCGGTCTGTCTGCATCCTCTGCTTCCCTTCCCCCCGCACACGTCGGGCAGATTGACACTGACTTGAGGCCGTGTTATCTTCACGGGCAGCACCCCCATCTGTCTCAGAATGCATCTCTTAAGTCAGGCCGCATAAGGCTGCTCTCGGGCGACGTTGGCGGGCTTGGCGGGGCGATAAGGGCGATTTTGTTTTTGTTATCAGTCTGTCGCTTTCAGCAACGGCTCGCGGCCGCCTTCCGGGTGGTGACAGGAGTATAGAAAAGAGCCTGCAGTTCGAGGTTGCCAGGAGCCGTCCACATAAGAACTCTGGAGTACAGATTATGCAGAGCCCAAACGGAAACGAAACGCCGACCGACCGCAAGGCGTTGACAGAGGAACAGATCAACCGCTTCTGGATCGACGGCTACCTGACGATTGGCAAGATTCTGGAGGAAGACGAGATCGAGCTGTTGCGGCGGGAGTATGACCACGAGTTTGAGCGGGCGCGCAGCGGCCAGAATCCCAGGTTCCGCAACCTGTCGATCGACGATACAGATGACCTGGACGCCAAAAACCAGGCTGAGTCGCAGATGCTCCAGATCATGCAGATGTGCGAATACAACATCCACTTTCGCCGCCTGCTCTACGATGACAGAATCCTGGATATGGTCGAGGATCTGATTGGGCCGAATATCCAACTCTTCCACGACCAGGCGCTGTTCAAACCGGCACACCACGGAGGCCCCGTCCACTGGCATCAGGACAACGCGTACTGGAAATGCAGCCCGCCCAATCTTGTAAGTTGCTGGCTGACTCTGGACGACGTGGACATCCACAACGGCGCGATGCAGTTCTTGCCGGGCTCCCACTTCCACTCGGTTCAGCATGAAGACTCTGCCGACGACAGCGTTCTCCTCGACTATGGCGACAACATTGACCCGTCCAAGGCTGCGGTCATCGCCCTGCCGGCCGGCGGCGTGACGCTGCATCACTGCCAGACCCTGCACTACACAGCGCCAAACGTCACGGACAACCAGCGCCGCGCCTTCGCCATCCACTTCATGAATCCCGGCACCAAGTCGCTGCGCGAAATGCAGTATCTGGACGTGTCGTTCGAGCGGCCGATGCTGCGGATGCGGGTGTGAGGCAACTCCTGGCAGTCAGTTCTTAGTGACGGTAAGCGCCCAATTCTTGGGCAGTAGCCTGGTACACGGAATCAGCAGACCGGGGCTGATATCACCGGCAGCCGAGTAGGATTGGATTTTGGAGGAACGGAGATGCAGACCGCAAATGGGAACATGACGGCGGTCGAGCGCAAGGCGCTGACCGAAGAGCAGGTCAACCGCTTCTGGACCGAAGGGTACCTGGGCATTGGCAAGATCCTGGAAGATGACGAAATCGAGCTGCTGCGCCGGGAGTATGATCGCGAGTTTGAACGGGCCAATAATGGCCTTCATCCCAGATTTCGCAGCCACGCCGTCGGTGAAAAGAAGATGTTGCAGATCATGCAGATGTGCGAATACAACATCCACTTTCGGCGCCTGCTCTATGACGACCGCATCCTGGATATGGTCGAAGACCTGATTGGACCGAACATCCAGCTTTTCCACGACCAGGCGCTGTACAAACCGGCCCGCCACGGCGGCCCCGCGCTCTGGCACCAGGATAACGCCTACTGGCGCTGCTCGCCGCCCAACCTGGTGAGCTGCTGGCTGACGCTTGACGATGTGGACGTTCACAACGGCGCGATGCAGTTTCTGCCAGGCACGCACTTCCTTTCGCAGGAACACGAGCGGCTCGCCGACAACAGCGCGCTGCTCGATCTGGGAGACAAGGTGGATGACGCCAAGGCGGTCGTCGTGCCCCTCCCGGCCGGCGGCGTGACGCTGCACCACTGCCAGACGTTGCACTACACGGCGCCCAACGAAACCGACCGCCAGCGCAGGGCCTTCGCCATCCACTTCATGAACCCCGGCACCCGATCGCTGCGCGACATGAAGTATCTGGAGGTGTCGTTTGAGCAGCCGATGCTGCGGATGCGGGTGTGAGGATAGTTCTCAGAAGTCAGTTTCCAGTTTTTCCTAACGGCAGACACCCTCGCCATGGCTTGGCCTGACGGGGTAGAGGAATCGGATAGACGTCTGTGTTTCCCAATCCGAGTTCGGCATGAGTGGATTGGAAACGAGGAGACCGAACACATTCATTCAGACAAGGAGAAACGCAATGGGTAGAACGGCAGAAAGAAACGGCTCGAGTCGACGTGAATTCCTGCGCGCCGGCGCTCTGACGGTGGCGGGAGCGGCTGTGGTTGCATGCGCGCCGCCGGCTGCGCCGGCTGAAGAAGCGACCGGGTCGCAGGCGCCCGCTGTGACGCAGGCTTCGGTTGCGACCAATGATTTCGAAGCCGCGTACGAGGAAGTGGGCCGCCAGTGGGAGGGCACGCTGCTGCGGGTCCCCGTTGGAGGCGTCGGACACTGGGCTGTGAACGAGGCGGCTTCGGCCCGCTTTACCGAACTGACCGGTATCGAGACCGAATGGGAAAACAACCCCTACGACCAGGTGTATGACAAGACGTTCCTGGACCTGGGTTCGCAAAGCGGCACCTACGACATAATCGACCTCAACTTCGCCTGGTTCGGCCAGTTCATCGCCACGGACGGCCTGATGCGGTTGGAGGACTATGTGGACAATCCTGCCTTCCCGCCCATCGACCTGGATGCCTTTGTGCCTGCCGTGCTGGAGGTTTACGGCAAGTGGGAAGGCGGCCTTTACGGTCTGCCGTGGCTCGGCGACGCCATGATCTTCCCCTATAACCAGACCCACTTCGAGGCCGCCGGTCTCGATCCGGATGCGCCGCCCGCGACCTGGGATGAGGTGCATTCGTTCGGCCTGGAGCTGACACAGGACGACCAGTACGGTTTTGCGCTGATGGGCGGCCGTCAGATCCAGGCGATGTGTACCTATGCGGCGATCTTCTTTGGTCTGGCAAATAAGGGCTTCTACGACGACGCGGGCGTGCCGCAGTTTGACAGTGATGAAGGGTTGGAGGCGATGGAGATCATGGCGGTGAAACTGCCGGAGATCTCGCCGCCGGCGGCAATTTCATGGGACATTGTGCAGGCTGCCGAAGCGGTGGCGCAGGGAACCTGCTCGATGGAGATTCAGTGGCCCGGCATTCTGCAGGGACTGATCGTCGAGGATTCGCCGGTCTACGGTCAGATGGGCTTCTCCGCGCCTCCTGGCGGCACGCCGCTGGGCGGCCACGGGATTGCGGTGTCCAACTATTCGAGGAACAAGGACGCCGCGTATCTTCTGTGTCACTACCTGGTATCGCCGGAGATCCAGCGCCAGTATGTGAGCGAGGGGTACGCCATCACGCTGACCGACCTGTTTGAGGATCCCGAAGTGCAGGCGATCAACCCCTACCTGAAGACGATGGGCGACGCCATGGCGATCGGACTGAGCTGGCCGCGCACGGAGGAGACCAACGAGGTCTTCGACATCATGGTCAAGCACATCAACGCAGCGATCACCGGAGAAGAAGCCCCGGATGAAGCGACGGTGCTGATGAATGACGAGATCCTGGAGTTGCGCCGGGAGCGCGGCTACGTCAGCTAGCCGGGGACCGGTTGCGGAAGCACGGGAAACAGGATGCGATGACATCGGGCGAACATCACGCCTCTTTTGAGCAGGGACAGGTTTCAGAAGGGATGCAGGGGCAGATCCGCGCAGCCGGCGTGGAACGGCGAAACCGGCTGTTGGGTCTGCCCCTTCACTTCATTCTGATCGCGCCCACCTTCCTGATCGTTTTCGGCCTGCTGGTCTATCCGCTGGGCTATGCGATTGTGCTCGGCTTTTCCAACAAGATCCTGACCGGTTCGATCCCGTTCAAATGGGTGGGGCTGGAGAACTATATCGATCTGTTGGAGGTCGATAGCGAGATGTGGACGTCGGTCGGTGTGACGTTGCGTTTCGCGCTGGTGGGCGTGTTTTTCGAGTTCATCATTGGGCTCAGCCTGGCGCTGCTGCTCAACCGGGAGTTCCGGGGGCGCACGTGGCTGCGGGTGGGGTTGCTGGTGCCGCTGATGGTGCCGCCGCTGGCATCGGGGCTGATCTGGCGCATCATCTATGATGACGAGTTCGGTGTCTTTCCCCACCTGATCCGTACGGTGGGCGCGAACCCGCCAATCTTTCTGGGCGACCCGGATTGGGCGCTGTATGCCGTGGTCGCCACCGAAGTGTGGCGCTCCAGCCCGTTCATGGTGCTGGTGCTGCTGGCGGCCCTGCAGGCCCAGCCGGTGGAGACGATCGAGGCCGCGGAGGTGGACGGGGCGAGCGGCTGGCAGGTGTTCCGTCTGATCACGCTGCCCTTTATTACGCCGGTCATCATCGTGGCGCTGCTGTTCCGCACGGTTGACGCGCTGCGCACGTTCGACCTGATTTTTCTGTTGACGGCTGGCGGTCCCGGCACGACGACGGAAGTGATCAGCATGTTCATCTATCGCTGGGGGTTCCGGCACTTCAAGCTGGGCTTTACCTCGGCGGCGTCGATTCTGCTGATGATCGCAACGCTGATTATCTGCATCTTTTATCTGCGGATGCTGGTGGTGCGGCAGGCCGAGGTCCAGCTTACGCAGGAGTAGCGGGCAGGCCGCGGCGCCCGCACGGTCTGGGTCCGAATTCCAACAGGAAAGTCCACGATGGGCACGAAGAATCTGAAGCGGATCCGGAATGTGGCCATGGTCTTCGTGGTGGCGGCAGTCTGGATATTCTATTTTTTCCCCATCTATTGGATGGTGTCGTCCTCCTTCAAGACTCGGGTGGACGCGTTTGCGATTCCGCCCAAATGGCTATTCTGGCCAACACTCCAGTTTTACCTCAACAGCTTTACCGACCCGAAGTTTTTGAAGGTGATTCAGAACAGTGTGATTATCACGGGGACGACAGTGATTCTGTCGCTTCTGCTGGGCGCGTGGGCGGCGTACGCTTTCGCCCGCTTCCGATTCAAGGGATCGTTGACAATGAGTTTTTCCCTCATTATCGCGCGCATGATGCCCCCGATCGTTTTCATCGTCCCGCTCTATCTGCTTTTCAATTCCCTCAAATTACGCAATACGCATATGGGACTGATCCTGGTCTTCACTGTCTTCAACCTGCCGTTTACGGTGTGGATGCTCAAGAGCTTCTTTGAAGAGGTGCCGATTGAATTGGAGGAGGCCGCGTGGATCGACGGGGCCTCGCGGCTGCAGGCGATGTTTCGGGTGATCCTGCCCCTGATCGCCCCGGGGCTGGCCGCGACCGCTGTTTTCGCCGCGCTGCTGGCATGGAACGAGTTCCTGTTTGCGCTGCTGCTGGGCGGTCCCGATACAACCACGCTGCCGGTCTTCCTTTCGGGTTTTCTCGGAGAACGGGATGTTGAGTGGGGCGACATCATGGCCACGGCGACGGTGGCGGTCCTGCCCCCCACGCTTTTGGTGATGCTGGTGCAGCAAAATCTGATCAAGGGGCTTACGCTGGGCGCGGTGAAGGGATAGGATCAGGAGAGGCCTGCGTATGCCTGACAACATGGAGAGATGCGAAAGATGACACAAGCGACGGCAGCACAGACGCCGACAGTTGTGGACGGCGTCAACATTGATGCGTTGATCACGCCGGCGGTGCTGGAGGAGTACCGGGAGCGGGGCTATTGGATCAGCCCCAGGCTGTACAGCGATGAGCAGCTCAAGGAGATGCGTGAGGCGCATGAGCGCCTGTGGCGCGGCGAACATGATTCGGAGATCCCTTCGCAGTACGGCACAAGGGAGGTGACGCCGGGCTCGCCGGATGTACGGCAGCAGTGCAACGCCTTCTGGGTCAGCAACGTGATTGCGGATTACACGACCAGCCCAATGCTGGGCGCGATCGGCGCCCGCTTCATGGGCGTCGACACGGTGCGGCTGTGGCATGACCAGGCCGTCTACAAGCCGGGCATCGGGCCGGACGGCAAAGACGAGACGGCCGGCAACATCGGCTGGCACCAGGACTACGGGCACTGGAAGTCGTCGAGCACGTCGAATATGTGTACCGCGTGGATTGCGCTGCAGGACACCGATTTGCGGAACGGCGGCATGCGCACGATCGTGGGGTCGCACAAGTGGGGATTGCTGGAGGACAGCGACACGTTCGCCCACAAAGATCTGGACGGGTTGCAGGACCGCTTTGCGAACCAGGAGATCAGCGGAGACTGGCTGGACGAGCCGTGCATCATGCAAGCGGGCCAGGTGAGCTTCCACCACGCGCTGACGCTGCACGGCTCCGGCCCGAACCTGACTTGGGAGCCGCGCATGTGCCTGATCTCACACATGATGCCGGGCGACACGACCTATCTGCCCGGGCGGCAGTATCATCCCAACCTGGTCTTTCTGGGGCCGCATGCGCAGGAGGGCGAGCCGTTCGCCGGCCCGTACTGGCCGCAGATGTGGCCCAGTGGCGAGAAGTAAGTGAAGAGGAGTGAGGAGAAAATGAACGGCATGGAGTGAGGAACTCGTTCCTCACTCCTTTTTTATTCCTTGATTTCTCCGGTGGCCCGGAGGAGGGTCTCCTGCACGATGAGCTCGTGTGAGTACGGGCGGGCGGGCGGGCGGCTGTTTCCCCTGAATGGTTTTCAGAAAATCCACCAGCTCCAGGTCATAGAGCTTCTGGCGCGTCTGGGTCTCGATGGCGACCATCGTGTCCCCTGCATCGAAGCCGCCCTGGGCCTCGGCGAGGCAGAGGCGGATCTCAGTGGCCGGCTCAAGCGGTTCCATGATGGCGCTGCCGCGGCTGCCGTAGACCTCGAAACGGCGGGCTGCCGGCCGCGTTTCCATAGCCGAGGTGTCGACCAGCGCCATGGCATTCTCGTATTCGAAGACGCCGAGCGTGTTGTCGGGGCATTCGACGACCAGGCCGGTCTCGTTGCGCAGGAAGGCGGTCACCTTTTGGGGGCGGCCGAGCAGCCAGACGACCTGATCCAGCATGTGGCAGCCGAGCTCGTAGAAGACGCCGCCGAGATGGCGGCTGACGTCGCGGCGCGCCTGCTCGTCCATCGCGGTGCCGATACGGGTGCGCAGGGCGAAGATGTCGCCGAGAAAGCCGGATTTCACCCACTCGTCGATCTGTTGGAAGCCGGCGTGATAGCGGAACATGTAGCCCATCTGGACGGTCAGCCCCTGCTTCTCGGCCGCGGCGATTGTACGCTGCCACTGCGGCCAGTTGTCGCCCGCCGGTTTGTCATACCAGACATGCTTGCCGGCCTGCACGCAGCGCTCGGTCTGGTCGAGGCCGTGGTGGGTGGGGCCCTCTGAAGACACCGCGACGATGGTGTCGTCGTCGAGCATTTCGCTCTCGCTGCCGAACCAGTTGACGTTCTGGTAGGGGCCGTCCGCGGCGGCCATGGCCAGGCGCCGCGCCTCGTCGGGCTCGAGGACGCCGGCCAGCTCGACGTCAGGACTGTCGATGATGGCGCGCAGCTTGCCGGCGGCGTGGGCGTGTTTGGTTCCGTATTGGGCTACTCGAACTGTTGTCATGTCTGGCTCCTTGGTGTCAAACGCGTTGCCGCTACGCAATTTGGGGCGGCAGTTCAACCGTCTGCGGCTGCCCGGTGTGGACCGCTTCGATGAGATTTTCGAGGACCAGTGTGGCGAGAATGCCGGGATAGGCGGGCACGTAGGGGTCGGTGTCGTTGCGGATGGCGTCGACGAGCAGGGGCATGCGGTCGATGAAGGGGGGCGAGTACGACTCGGTGGTGAGCTCGCCGCTGACGGGATCGGGCGTGGTGATCGTGGCGCGGCTGAAATGCTTGTCGAGGACGGCGCTCTGCTGGCCGTCGTTAAAGGTGAAGAACCATTTGGTGAGCTTTTCGCTGAAGCCGGCGTCGCTCATCAGATAGGTGGCAACGGAACCGTTGGCGAAGCGGATGTGGGCGGCCACGGTATCGATAATCTCCGGTGAAGCGAGCTGGCCGGGATGGGTGACCTGGCCGCCGGTGGCGGAGATCTCGACCGGCGCCGAATCGTGCATCCAGCAGACCAGGTCGGCGAGGTGGACGCCGACGTCGAAGAGAGGGCCGCCGCCGATGCCGGGCAGCCACTGCCAGCGGGTCAGGTCTTCGCGGCCGAGCATGACCTGGGCGTGGCTGACTTTGGCCGGTTGAATGCGGCTCTTGATGGCGCGCGCGGCGCCGGAGAAGCGGATGGAGAAGTTAATCATCAGCTTCTTGCCGGCGGCCTGCATGGCTTCGTAGATGCGCAGGCAGTCGGCGGTGGTCATGGCCATCGGCTTTTCGAGGTAGACGTGCTTGCCGGCCTCGAACGCGGCGAGAGCCAGCTCGGCGTGGGTGCCGTGGGTGGTGGCGATGGTGACGATCTCAATGTCGTCATCCGCGAAGATGCGGTCGGCGTCGGTGGTGTAATACTGGCCTTCGAACTGTTCATAGTAGCGGCTGGCGGCCTCTTCGTTGATGTCGCAGAAGGCGTGTACGTCGATATCGGGCGTTGCGACGGCCCACCGGGAATGGGAGTTGCCGACGCTGCCGCAACCGATGAGGGCCCAGCCGAAGGGTTGGTCGTTTGAACTGGTCATGCTGGCTTCCTCCTTATTGCTTATGCCTAGAGCAGGATTTGCTGGATTTTCAGGATTCGGGCCGTACTCGATGGAATGGGCGCGCTTGAACGAGTGTTTGACGAGATATAATGGCGGCTGTCTTGTATGTGCGCGATGGGATGGCGGCGGGTCAGCGGTCCCGTCTCTGTCTGGGGCCTGCCGGTTCCAGGATGTGCCCTATTCCAACTATCGAGCGTTCGAGAATCGGGTTGCCATTGTGATGATGCTTTCCCACATCTGTGTAGAGTTGGTATAGAGTGATGCGGGGAGCGTGGATTCAGAGTAAGGCATGAATTTTCTGTTCGTCTCTAGCCATTTGCGCCGACACAGACGCTTCTCCGGAGAGGTCGGCTCCTCGTCTTTCACTTCCCTGCGTGGAATCGGTGTTCTGGGGGAAGGTCAAGGACTAACAGCGGCAGTGAAGCAGAGTGGCCGCCAAGCGAGGGGCGGATGTTGGTCCTGAATTCTCATCGCTTTGGCGACTTCGGTGTCTAAGCGTGATTTGTGCAGATTTTGCATGAACAACCCAGGCTCGTGAAATGCCTTACACCAACAGAGGCTTGCCCTACCCTATGAGCCCTTTGGAAAACCAAGTCAAAGAGTTCCTCTTCCTGGTTTTCAAGGTATCGCCGGATGGCATAGGCACAAAGATCAGCCAGTTGAACCATGCTGGTCAACTGACTATCGACAAACATTGGCGTTTCTATTATGTGTTCTATCTGCGTCCAGAGCGTACCCTCCCGCAAGAAAGACTTCATTAGCTCGGTATGTCTTTTCGCCACAGTTTGATTGTTGTCGTGGATGAGAAGACCATAGCCTGCGTCACTGTTTTTCAGATACTGTTCAAACCGGGAAACCACTTGTTCAAATGCTTGTTCGTGAACTGACCTCTTAGCAATCATCGGGTCAAAGTGCACTTTGTCAATACATTCGGCAAACAGTCGGGCGACACCCCAGTTCGAAATAAGTTTCGCAATGTCTGTTACAACTTGTCGCCTTTCCCGCAGTGTAAGATGTACGTAGGCATCAGTCTTTCGGTAATTCTTGCGAGTTTGCCTAAATCCTCTTCTGTTTACCTTTTGCAGACGAAACAGCTCTGCTCTCCGCAGTTTATTGACTTCTGCTCTTCGCCTTTCGTGTCTCATCAGTTCAAAGCCTGGAATCAAACTTTGTTCGAAGTATGTCCTCATGATCCAGGCTACATGGATTTCGGCCTCATCCAGTTGGTAGTTGGATTTGATTTCGTCTAATTGCGTATGGTGTTGTCTCCAAAACTGATCGGGGATGGAAAGTCCCGCCAAGATGTAATGGGACGTGTTACCTGGAACGTCCGGCGTTCCTGATTCATCTATGTAGCAAAGATCCATGGGCACCCCTAACAAAAGAAAAAGCGACTAGGTTCGGGGCTATGGCCCCGATAGGAGACGCTTGGCGACTCTTCCTAGACGCTACCAAATCATACCACCTGAATCGCGTGGTGTCAAGAGTGGCGCGAGATTTTTGTCGCCGCTCTAAGCTGATCTGGAGGCCCTGGCCTCTTCGAGAAATGTGGCGAGCGGCGTCAGCGCGGTGACTTCGGCGACGAGGTCCAGAGGCAGGTCTTCCAGTTTGCGGAAACGGACGCAGGATTTGCCCATGTTGAGCCTTTTGCCGGTGGCGAGATAGCGCTGCTTGAACCAGTCGGACAGCGCCGGGTCGGCGTAGACGGTGGTGAGGTAGAGGGACATGTACTGCTTCTGGGAGGCGAGAGCGATGTACATGAGAGGCTGGCCGTTGTAGGTGTCCGCGAATTCGCTGAGGGGAACGACGTAGGAAAGCATGCCGTACTGCATGACCTCTTCGTAGCCGTCGGGCAGATTTTCGAGGATGACGTCGCGGACCGCGGAGATGGCCTCGCGTCGTCTGGGTTCGAGTTCGGACAGGTACTCTTCAGGGGTCTTGGCGTCGCTTTGCATTTGGAGCACCCTCCGGGTGCTTGAGTTTCTAGTTTTCAGTGGGCCCGTTCGTCTTCGACGGGTCGCTGGTCCTGGGGTCTTGGGCTGGCGGCCAGATTTGATTCCCGTTGCGGGCCGTCTGTCAATTCTACCCTGAGCTGAACGGTTGCGCACCATTTCTTCCTGTCTGTCTCGACTCTCTGAGGCCTGTCCACGTTTTTGTCCCTTACGATAACGACCTGCATCGTGAACGGGAACACCACTCCTACCTTCGTCTCTCCAGCCTGGCCCACAGCAGATACACGATGGCGAAGACAGGCCACGCCGCCAGGAGAAAACCCCACGAATCCTCGAACCAAAAGAACAGAGGGGGAAATAAGTTGCCGAGGAATATAAACAGAGGGTGGTACAGGTTGCCGAGGAGCACGACAAATGTAATGGCTACCGCAATCGTCAGACACAGATGCCTCAACTTTTTGCTTGACATTTCTACGCCTCACAGATGGTCATGCGGTTCCTATGCTTCGCCTTGCTGCTCTTGCAGACGCCTCGAATCATCTTTGAAGCTCTGCCCCTTTGTTTCTCTGTTTGTTGGTCGGTTTTCTTGCCTGGCAGGATACCATATCCGGTCTATCAGAGAGTACGTCTTGAATGCTCTTGCCCTACCCAAGGTTGTGAATCAGCTTAGGCCGAGGAGACGGCAATTGGGGCTGCGGGATGGGATCGCGGGTCCGGTTGCGGCGGTTTGGTGCGGGGGCGGCAAGCCGTTAGAGTTAGTCAGCCGCCGGAGACGGGGAATCGGGGGAACGGATTGGGAAGCTGGAGGGGAGACGATGACTGAAGAGGGACGGCTGGAAAATTTCTCGCTTGAAGGCGACCAGGTGGCGCTGCCGAAAGGGGCGTGGGCGCAGTCGCACCGGCTGAACGTGCGCTGGCGGGGCCGTGACCTGACGGCGCTGAGCCAGGGCGCGTTTCGGGCCTACCTGTATCCGGTGTATACGCCGGCGGGCTTTGCGATTACGAGCGAATCGCCGCTGGACCATCCGCACCACAACTCGCTGTGGATCGGCGCCGACCACGTGAACTGCTATCTGCCGTTTGCGGGCGGCGCGCTGGAGGAGGCGAACTACAACTTCTATGTGAACGACATCTTCCAGGGGCGGGCGCCGGGCCGCATTTTCAGCGTCGCCGTGGAGGCGGAGGAGTTGGCGGAGGACCATCTGCGGCTGACGCAGACGCTGCACTGGCAGGGTCCCATCGAGTGGGGCGCGCCGGAGCGGCGCACGCTGGCTGTGGAGACGCGGACGATCGACATCCGGCCTGGCGAGACGGCCAATCTGTTCGACGTCCGTTCCCAGCTGCGCGCGGCGGAGTGGGACCTGCATATCGGGCCGACGCGGCATGCCTATTTCGGGCTGCGCATGACCGAAGGGCTGCGGGTGACGGACGGAGCGACGATGGTGGATGCCGAGGGCCGGGTTGGGGGAAAGGCGATCAGCGGCCAGGTGTCGGACTGGGTGGACTGTTCGGGCGAGGTCGCGGGTGGCAGGCGGGCCGGCGCGGCGCTGATTCCGTTCGCGAGCGCGCAGGGGTTCCCGTGGTTCGTATCGGACTGGGGGACGCTGACGGTCAATCCGATGGCGCGCGAGGGGTATGCGCTGAAGCCGGGCGATGTGCTGGATTTTGCGGTGCGTTTTGTGGTGCATGACGGGGATGTAGAGGAGGCGGATGTGGCGAAGATGTGGGGGACGGCCTGCTATTGTCCGGGATGAAAGGTCCCCGCTGCCAAAGACAGCGAGGACTTTATTCTGTCAGCAGAGAGAGAACAATGGGGGCTGTCACCTGTTCACAGCGATGGAAAGCCGGATGTCCAAGGCTTCCAGGACTTTGAACAGTGTATCGATGCGGGGGTTGCCCTTGTCCGAGAGCGCCCGGTAAAGGGATTGCCGCCCTACCCCACTGACGTCAGAAACGGATGACATCCCTTTGGCGCGTGCCACGTTGCCGAGCGCCTTGGCGAAGTACCGCGGGTCGTTTTCAGCCAGCGCCGCGTTCAGGTACGCCTCTAAAGCCTCGTCGCAGTCTAAGAAATCGACTACGTCGAACTTCCTTAGTTTCATCTGTCCTCCCCTTTGAATCACCTTTGCCACAGTTACTCTGTGGAGCCTCCTTCGAGTTCACCAGCAATCTGCTGCGCTCGTATTATGTCTCTCTGTTGACTCGACTTATCGCCGCAACAAAGCAGGATCACCACTTTGCGTCGACAGATCATGTCGTAGACACGGTGATCCCTGCCCGATGTGGATTCGGAGTTCGGTGGAAAGGATTTCCGCACATCTACTGTCTCATATGAGAGACACAGGGTCAAGCTGGAAGAATGAGACTCTACCCGGAATTTGGGTGGACTGTTTGGGCGTGGTTGCGGCTGGCAGGCCGCCGCGGCTCTGTTTCCGTACGCGAGCACGCAGGGGTTCCCGTGGTTCGTATCGGACTGGGAGACGCTGTCGGTGAACCCGATGGCGCGAGAGGAGAGGTTGGGGGGCTTGCAATGCAGGGTGACTGGAGTGAGGCGTGTGAGCCTGGAAGGTATGGTTTTGCTGGCGATGTTGCCATGGTGTAGGGTAGACCGTGTGCGTCATGCCTTGCCTGGAGGCAACTTTTGAGTCTGAATATCAGCGACCAGCGCTGCGCGATGATTTCGCGCCGGACAGCGATTTCGATCCGCTGGTCGAGTTCGAGCCGGACCATATCCCCGACTGCTGATTGTGGCCGGGATGGAGATAACGCTGTCGAAACCGTTCGCAGCGCGCTAAGTGGACCTGAGGACGGCGGAGGACCTGAGTCCCCGTTTCCGGCAGGAAGTGCTAGACATGGTCGAAGTACAGTATGCGCGGACGTGCCAGAATTCGCTTGAATCTTGTCGAGACTGAATCTTTGATCCTCACAAGCCTCATTTTGCAGTTGCCCTCACTCTTGGCCACGCCCGTCTGCTTCACTGTAGAAAACCCTCTAATCACCCAAACGACTGATAAGGCCCTTCCCGCATAGCCCTGTTCGGTCTACAGCCAACAGAATGCAGAACTTCCTGTTTTGTATCGTTTTATGATACACTTTTGCCTATTGGGCTGCATTGAGGGCACTGCTTCGCATGAGGAAATTGCATGCCGACCGTGGTAGTGGAGGGCCAGTTCCGTTTCGTTGTCAATACAAGGGAGAACAGCTTTGAGCCGCCCCATATACACGTCTGGGTCGGCGGTGAAGATGTGTGCCGCATAGAGTTGAACGGAGGCGCCTTTATGGAAAATCCACCGGCCGGAACCTATAGGGACATATTGAGAGCTTATGCCAGGCATGCCGAGGATATCAGGAAGACTTGGGATTCCATTCACGGAGGGAGCCGATGATTGACGCCGTTCTCGTCAAAAACGCCAATCGCATGATGACGGTCGCAAGCCTCTTGGAACACGGCATCGAACTTGGCTTCGCCGACGGCGCAAAGGGTCTCATTCCATATTCCGCTCTTCCTGAGATCGGAGAACGTGCGACCTTGTCGGCCCTGGAGTTGCCCAACCCGTACGAAATGGTTCTGAAGACGGCCCAAGGCGAAACAGTTGAGATTCCTTGGGACTTCGCCCGTCACTACTGCGACGCATTGTACCGCCCGGCTGTCGAGGCCGTAGCCATGCGAGGTAGGCATACGCTTGGCCAACGCATCCGGCGGCTGCGGAAATCCGCCGGACTGTCCCAAGATGCGCTCGCCCGTGCAGCAGGCATCGGGCGGGTGACACTGGTGCGGCTGGAGAAGGGTGGGCAGTCGCCGAGGTACAAGACCCTGGGGGCGATCGCCAAGGCGCTGAAAGTGGGCGTTTCGGAGTTGTTGGTGGAGGGGGAGATGCTGCGACGGTAGAGGGTGAGGGAGGCCGTGCGGGGGCAGGTCAGCGCCGGACTACGATATCGCCCCGCTGGTCGAGTTCGAGCCGCGCCGTATCCCCGCTGCTGGATCCTGCCGGAATGGAGATAACGCTGTGTCTCCCCCGTACCCATAAGTCAGCCCTTCAAGGCAACGCCGCCATTCGAAGGGTTTAGTAATCAAGGAAGAGTAAAAATGCAGAGCGTCACAAATCGCCAGGTGGAGCTGATTACGGCCATCCGTCCCCATACGCGAAAAGCAGTGGACTACGCCCAGAGGGCGGAGGAAGCGGGCTGGCATGGCATCGGGATTCTTGACAATCAGAACCTGTGCGGGGACATTTACGTTTCTTTGGCGCTGGCCGCTTCTGCTACGGAGCGGATCCAGCTGAGCACGGATGTCACGAACCCGGTGACCCGCCACCCGGCGGTGGCTGCGGGCGCGATTGCGAGCATTCAGGAGGCGTCGGAAGGGCGAGCGGTGCTGGGAATCGGGCGGGGGGACTCCGCGCTGGCCTTCGTCGGACACGCGCCCGCCTACGTGAGGGTGCTGGACAGCTACCTGCAAGCCCTGCAGGCCTACCTGAATGGAAGCAGCGTGGCCTTCGACGACCTGACACACTGCCGCGGCCTGGCCCCGCCCGTTGATACGCTGAACCTGGCGGATACCCCCGCCGACAGCAGGCTCATGTGGCTCAACGCCCAGGACAAGAAAGTGCCCGTGGCCGTTGCAGCGAGCGGGCCGAGGGTAATCGGGACGGCGGCGCGACACGCCGACATTGTCATGTTCGCGTTGGGGGCGGACCTCAACAGGCTGGGATGGGGATTGGAGCAGGCCCGCACCGCGCGTCGTGAAGCAGGGCTGGATCCGGACGGAATCCGGTACGGCGCGTACCTGAACATCGTGTGCCATCCGCAGCTGGAGGCGGCCCGGGAGATGGTCCAGTTCCTGGACACATTCGTGCGGTTTTCCGTGATGCACGGGAAGACGCATGGGCCGGTTACGCAGGCGGAGAAGGAAGTCCTGACGAACCTGCGCAAAGAGTACAACATGCGGGACCGCACCGTATCGGTAGTTCCCCCCGCCGAGTTCGTGGACCAATTTGCGGTCGTCGGTCCGCCGGAAAGGTGCATCAGACGGATCCAGGAGATCGTCGACCTGGGGATAGACAGGATCGTGGTGATGGGCCCGACCGTGGACGCAACCGACGATGAGGAGACGCGGTGTGCCGAACTGCTGACGCGGGAGGTGCTGCCGGCATTTTCAGGCTGAGGCGCAACCCCGCCAGGCGCGGCGACTGGGTCGAGCAGGCGCTTGCAGAGCATGTTGGGTAGTCATAGAGGTCTTTATATGAAGAGGTCCTGTTGATATGGCCATAAGCATATTTGAAAATATACAATTATGATCATATGCACAAAGAACTTTGTTATCATAGAATGAAGGATGGGCAAATGTTCTTTGCACAGGAAAGTGAATCCTTATCAGGGAGAGTGGATGAACACCTTGAACATCAGCAGTTTCATTTGGGGCATCGCCGACGACGTACTGCGCGACCACTATGTGCGCGGCAAATACCGCGACGTCATCCTGCCCATGACCGTCATACGCCGCCTCGACGCAGTGCTGGAGCCGACCAAGGAGGCGGTGCTGCGTATGAAGGCGCAGTCGGACGAGGCCGGCATCACCAACCAGGAAAGTGCGCTGCGACTGGAGTCGGGCGAGGCCTTCTACAATACATCCCCTTTTCGGCTGCGCGATCTGCGCTCAATCGGGAAACAACAACAGCTGCGCGCCGACTTCGATGCCTACCTCGACGGATTCTCTTCCAATGTGCAGGAGATTCTGGAAAGATTCAGGTTCCGTAACGAGATTCCAACACTGGTGGAAAAGGATATCCTGGGTTTTCTGATCGGAAAGTTCCTCGACAGTTCCGTCAACCTCAGCCCCAGGCCCGTCCTCAACGCCGACGGTAGCGTGCGCCTGCCCGGACTCGACAATCACGGTATGGGCACAGTCTTCGAGGAGCTGATCCGGCGCTTCAACGAGGAGAACAACGAAGAAGCGGGCGAGCACTTCACCCCGCGCGACGTGGTGGAGTTGATGGCGCATCTTATTTTCAAGCCGATCGCCGACCAGGTGCAGTCGACCACCTATCTGGTCTACGACGGCGCCTGCGGCACGGGCGGTATGTTGACCGTGGCCGAGGAGACGCTCACCCAACTCGCCCGCGATCAGGGCGAGGACGTCTCGATCCACCTCTACGGGCAGGAGGTCAACGGGGAGACCTACGCCATCAGCAAGGCCGACCTTATCCTGAAAGGGGAGGGGGATGAGGTGGACAATATCCGGTACGGCTCCACGCTCTCAGCCGACGCATTCCCCGCGCGCGAGTTCGATTTCATGCTCTCCAATCCGCCCTACGGCAAGAGCTGGAAGAGCGACCTTGAGCGCATGGGCGGCAAATCGGACCTCACTGATCCCCGCTTCGTGGTTGAACATGACGGCGACCCCGACCTGTCACTCGTCACCCGCTCCAGCGACGGGCAGATGCTTTTTCTCGCCAACATGGTGAGCAAGATGAAACGGGACGCGCCGCTGGGCAGCCGTATTGCAGAGGTGCACAACGGCAGCTCAATTTTCACCGGCGACGCCGGCCAGGGCGAGAGCAACATCCGCCGCTGGATCATCGAGAACGACTGGCTCGAGGCGATCATTGCTCTGCCGCTCAACATTTTTTACAACACTGGCATCGCCACCTATATCTGGGTGCTGAGCAACCGCAAGCCGGTCGAGAGGCAGGGCTATGTCCAGCTGATCGACGCGAGCGAGTGGTACCGGCCGTTGCGCAAGAACCTGGGCAACAAGAACTGCGAACTGGCCGCGGCCGACATCGAACGCGTCATCGATACCTTCCTCGCCTTCGAGGAGACGCCGCAGTCGAAGATATTCGCCAACGCGGCGTTCGGCTACCACAAGCTGACGGTCGAGCGGCCCTTGCGTCTGCCCGGTATCGACCCGGACCGCGCGTACAAGGCGAGCGAGATCAAGAAGATGAGGGAGGCTGTCGCGCCCGCGCCTGACGCGCCGCCGGTCATCCGCAAGATTCACCGGACCGGTGTCGACCCCGATCCGCTGCGCGGCCTCTTTCCTGACTGTGTAGACGGGAAGCAGGTGGTGGTCGAGTATGAGCCGGACAAAGACCTGCGCGACACGGAACAGGTGCCGCTGCTGGAGGAGAACGGCATCGAGGGATTTTTGCGTCGCGAGGTGCTGCCCTATGCGCCCGACGCCTGGTACGTGCCGGGCAGAGTGAAGGTGGGGTATGAAATCAGCTTCACCCGCTACTTCTACAAGCCCCAGCCGTTGCGTGCGCCAGAAGAAATCTGGGCCGACATACGCGCGCTGGAGCGGGAGTCTGAGGGGTTATTGGGGGAGATCATGGGAGAGGCGTAAAGGGGATTTAAACGGAAAGCATCAATTGGAGAATTAAATGGCAGAAGAGAGTTCGATTCCCGCGGGTCCACGAGACGCTTTGCAACTGAAACTCCGTGAACTGGATGTTTCGGTAGAACTACCTTGGCAGGATGATGAACTCGGCCGCAAGCAGATTGCCGAAAGATTGACATACCTCATCCGTAATCAACAAGAGCCTTTTGTCATCAGCATCAACGGCCAGTGGGGCACCGGCAAAACCTTTCTGCTCAAACGCTGGCAAAAGGATTTGGAAAAGGACCAATTCCGCGCTATCTACTACAACGCGTGGGAGGATGACTTCTGCGATGATCCGCTCTTGTCCATCATTGGTCAGATGTCCGAACAGTTCAAAGAGGGCAAGGTCAAAGAGTTGGCCAAACAAGTGGGACAGGTTGCAGTTCAATTGATCAAGCAGAATCTTATATCTGTGCCTTCAAAACTGACAGGGCTTGACCTTAATGTTGACTTGAGCAAACTGGATGACAGAAACCTGCTCCAGGAATATTCGGACCAAAGAAAGACCAAGGATCGCTTGAAGAACAAACTGACGCAACTGTCTGCCGCGGTCGCAAAGGAAACGGGGTGCCCCCTGGTCTTTATCATCGACGAACTCGACCGATGCCGCCCGACCTTCGCCATTGAGCTGCTGGAACGGGTCAAGCACATCTTCGACGTGCCCGGACTGATCTTTGTTTTCGGCGTGAACCGGGAGGAGATCTGCAAATCGCTGCAATCGGTCTACGGTGAGATCGACGCCGATCTCTATCTGCAGCGCTTTTATGACATAGAGTTTTCGCTGCCTGTCACGAACACTGAACTGTTCTGCAGAAGCTTGATGGATCAATACAAGCTGGAAGAGTACTTTCGCTCCCTGGATAAGAGCGCGAATTATAGGTTGCACTCTGCAGAATACCGCAGATTATCTCAGGGGTTTCCAAGTCTTTGTGTTCGCCTAGACCTTTCTCTTAGAGAGATCGACCATTGCGTCAGATTAATCGCTTTGGTCGCAAGAACGCTACCGGAAAGGTACGAAATGCACCCTGATCTGCTTGCATTTCTCATCCCTCTCAAGCTCAAGGAACCTTCGTTGTATCGCCAGTTCATACTGGGCGAACGACGCGCCAGCGAAGTCCTGAACCATATTGACGGATTGAGCACATCTTTGACCTCTGACCGTCAGCTAGATGGTTGGTTTGATGTCTCGGAAGCATATCTATACGCTGTGGAAGGAGCGATTCCTGATTTTGCTGGGGGGTCTTCTGCAATTGAACAACTGAAGCTCAAGGCGCAGGACCAAGATTTGACTCATCCCGATTTGCTTTCTACCAAAACCCAAGCATCGGAGAAAGGAAGGGCCGAATGGTTGTTAAACAAGATGCAATCGGATGACGTTACTTGGGCCACTGCTCGAACGGGGCATGGAAGGAGCACGCTTGATTATCTTGTGGGCTTGATTGACTTTCAGAAGACGTCGAGCATCTGAGGGAGGGGTGAACACGGGAACAGGCAGTTCTGGACAGCAGTTGTGAGGAAAAGGGACATCGTCCATCCAGACAGCGTTAAGGCGGGCTACGAATGCATGCGTTAAGACGTATAAGGGACTACCGAAGTGAACGATTACAGAAACATCACGTTCTGGGAGAGTCTCAGACGCCAGGAACGATTAGATAAATTTCTTGAACTTGTAGATACTTATTTTTTGGCTCATCAGGTAGGGCAAGTCGAAAGGGCAAGCGAAGCTCGTACTTCACTCAATTTAATGCTTGTAGATGTACGAGAGATTGTGTATGCCGCTGAAGTCTACCCAGTTATCAGCTGGACCCCTCCACGCTTTATCGGAGGGCCTTCACAGAACATAGACTTAGTGGAAAACTTGTTCCTTCTGGACCATTACAGCTTGTCCCCTGCACAAGTAATCGATTCTGTGTTACGGGCCCAAGGCGTTTATACGTCCAATCATTCTCGTTCGATCCTGAGAACATTCAACCCTCTCTGGTGGGCGTGGCGAATCTTCAACTGGTTAGCAAGACTGCCCTTTTTTCTTCTTGGCACTGCTGGTTTCAATTCGGCTCGAGCAGAAAGAAGTGTCTTCGGACGGCTCTTCAAGCTTGCATTCACTCTGGTCACTCTCGCCGCCGCGGCCCTCTCGATCCTCAGTTATCTAGAATTGTTGGATGAGTTCCTGAAAGTGATAAAAGGTCTGGGTTGACTAACTCTACATTGCCATTCCTACTGAGCCGCAGCCGTTGCGCGAGCCAGAGAGGGTGTTGAGGGAGCTCATTGGCGGGACGTAAGAGGGGAAAATCTCAAAAGGACCCCTTGACATGCTGGCGAGCGTCGACGCGTTAGCTGTGGGCAAGGAGAATTGACCTTGGAGTAGTCAACAAAGGGATCGCGGAGTACGAATTCTTGGGACTCATCATCGGAGGAAAAACTAGAATTGACTAGACGTGCAAAACGAATTGGCCGCCCAACAATAACGTACCATTCCCATATATATAAAATGGCAATGAGTGCATCTGGCGAGGCGATGGCACTCGGGCTGGCACTGTCACAGTATGTGGCATCCGAACGTTTTTCCAGCGCTAGAGAAGATTCAGGGAAAGAACTGGAGCGTTTACGCAATCAAGCAGCAGATTTGGGGCAGGCTGTTGACAAACTGCTGTCGGCGCTTCCTTCGGATGCGGACATAGACTCAAGCTCTCTGGGAAGACACGTCTATTGGATCAGTCGCAGGCTGAAAGAGAGTACCCCTAGGGAATGCGCGCATGATCCAATTGACATAGTGCGCAACGACATACCAGGAGTCCTCAAGCAATTTGACATATGGTATGCCAGCAGATCGGTCCTTGATGACGAACTCAGCATCCGCCTCTTGCCCCACATCACATCAGGGCAACTGAATGCCGCAGTCAGAGAAGCATGGCCCATTTTCAAGACGAGATTGGTCGAGCGGTTTGAAATTTCTAGTGCAATCGACGGTTACAAGCTCGTCGTTGCGATATTTTGTCCTGATGGCGCCACGGGAGGACTGTTGCCGGACAAAGAGCGCGAAGGGTATCTGAACCTTTTCAAGGGGCTATACGCACTCAGCCGCAACCCGCTATCGCACAATGATATTTATCCCAACCCTGCTGAGGCAGAGGCTGCTCTCTTGTTGATCAGCACCACACTAACGAAGATCGAGAAACTTCCAACCGAGGAGCTTCCTTCGAAGGAAGGATCGAGGGTCACTTCTTGATCGCAAATCTCCCACCCTACCCCGCGTACAAGCCCTCCGGCGTCGACTGGCTAAGGGACATTCCCGCACACTGGGAGGTTCTCAACCTCCGCAGCATTTTGACGAGTACGACAGAGAGAAATCGGCCAGACCTGCCCCTGCTTTCGGTAGTCCGCGAGAAAGGTGTGATTCTACGCGATGTAGACAACATGGATGAGAACCACAATTTCATTCCAGAAGATCTGACGAATTACAAGGTGGTCCATAAGGATCAATTTGCTATGAACAAGATGAAGGCTTGGCAAGGATCCTATGGCGTCTCTGAATTTGAAGGCATCGTCAGCCCCGCTTATTTCACTTTCGACATTAGAGGAGTAACGGGGGATTACTTTCATAGAGCAATCCGTTCCAAAGTATACGTCCCTTTCTTTGCCCAAGCGTCTGATGGTGTTCGTATTGGACAGTGGGATCTGTCACGGGCCCGGATGAAGGAGATCCCGTTCGCCCTCCCCCCCCTCCCCGAACAGCGCGCCATCGCCCGCTACCTCGACCACATCGACCGCCGCATCCAGCCCTACATCGAGGCCAAAGAGAAGCTGATCGCCCTCTTGCAGGAGGCGCGGCAGGTTGCCACACTAGAAGCGATGAAGTCTCTTAATTCGACAGATAAGAGGCTTTTGGCTGTCACGGAGATAGTCGAAAGGCCGATCAGACGTGCAAGCGACGAGACCTACACCCCAATTGGTCTTTACAATCGCGGTCGCGGGATTTTTCGAAAAGAGCCAAGAGGTGGCGATGAATTAGGTAATTCCGACTTCTTTCGGGTCGAAGAGGGTGACTTGGTAATCAGTGGACAGTTTGCATGGGAAGGTGCGATTGCACTGGCGAGTAGCGTCGAACATGGCTGTGTCGCGAGCCATCGCTTTCCAATTTTTCGAGGTAAGCCAGGTATTGCTGAAACGGGGTTCCTATTGGCGGCTTTCCAAACCGACTGGGGCCAACTTCTCCTTGATCACAATTCTAGGGGAGCCGCAGGCCGAAACAGGCCTCTCAATGTCAGAACTCTCTTAAAGGAAAAGATCTCTCTTCCACCCATTGGGGCCCAACAGCGAGTGGTTGAAATGTTGCAGCTTGAGTCTCGTGTTCGGAAGCAAGCGACAGTCTTTAGGACCTTGCTTAACGAATACCGCGCCAGCCTCATCGCCCACGTTGTCACCGGCAAACTCGACGTGCGGGCCGCGGCAGCGTCGTTGTCCCCAGAATCCCCGGAACAGGAACCTGTGGACAGATAGCCCGTGCCCTAGCTGGCTTTCGCCGCACTGTCACATTCTTGGGCGGCAGCGCTGACCTTGACACCAGGCCCCCATGTAACTACAATTCTATTACTACGGAGGCGGCGCACAGTTGCAGTGGCGATGGGATGCGGCCAAGGGCAAGACAAATCTCCAAAAACACGGAATCAGCTTCGAGACCGCCGTGCTTGTATTCGAAGATCCGCTGGCGCTGACGCTTGAAGACCCGTACCCGGACGAAGAACGCTGGCGCACGATCGGAAGGGTTGTAAACATCGTGATGGTAGTTCATACCCTACCCGCCTTTGATCCGCTAACCGGAGAAGAGGTTGGACGAATCATCAGCGCCCGCAAAGCGACCAGTCACGAGAGGAGGGCTTATGAAAAGGGAGAGCCGTGAGCTGACCGGGAAGCAACGTGCCGAGTTGCAGGCTTTGGAAGAACTAACCGATGATCAGATTGATACCTCCGACATAGCCGAAGTCCTTGACTGGACGGGCGCCCGCCGCGGTGTTTTCTACCGTCCCGTGAAGCAGCAGATAACATTGCGTATCGACGCCGACGTCATTGCATGGTTCAGGGTCCGCGCCCAGGGCGGTCGCGGTTACCAGACGGACATCAACCGCGCCTTGCGCCGGCACGTTGAGCGTTGCGAAAAAGAGAAGGCCAGATGACAGACTGCGATTTTTTAAAGCTGTCGAACGGCGCCTGGGTAAGCTCGGGGCGCGTGAGTGTTACATGGCACCCGTGTGCCTGATATGACCACCGACACCTCAGAGGCCGGCCTCGAGAGCCTCATCTGCACCGCGCTCACCGGCCACCCCTGCGATCCGGCCGCGGCAGACGGGCTGCGCGAACGTCCGGCCGCTTACGGCGCAGGCTGGCTCGGCGGCAGTGCGCACGACTATGACCGCGATTACTGCCTCGACCTGGCGCAGCTCAGCGCCTTCCTGCAGCAGACCCAGCCCGGGACGGCCGCCCTGCTCAGCCTGGAGGAAGACAGCCCCACGCGGCGCAAGTTCCTCGCCCGGCTGCAGGGCGAGATCAACAAGCGCGGCACCATCGACCTGCTGCGCAAGGGTCTCAAACACCAGGCGCACCGCCTCGACCTCTTCTACGGCACGCCGTCGGCGGACAACGTCACAGCCAGGCAGCGCTACGGCCAGAACCGTTTCAGCGTGACCCGGCAACTGCACTACAGCAGCGACAATGCCCAGCTCGCGCTCGACCTCTGTCTCTTCATCAACGGGCTGCCGGTCGCCACATTCGAGCTCAAGAACAGCCTGACCAAACAGACGGTCGACGACGCGGTTGAGCAGTACAAGCGGGACCGCAATCCCAACGAGCCGCTGTTCAGGCTGGGCCGCTGCCTGGTCCACTTCGCGGTCGATGACCACGAGGTGCAGTTCTGTACCGAATTGAAGGGCAAGGCCTCCTGGTTCCTGCCCTTCAACAGGGGCTGGAACGACGGCGCCGGCAATCCGTCCAACCCGAACGGCCTCAAAACGGACTACCTGTGGAAAGAGGTCCTCACGCCCGAGAGCCTGACCAACATAATCGAGAACTTTGCCCAGGTCGTCCGGTCGAAGGACGAGAAGACAGGACGGACGAAACGGGCCCAGCTGTGGCCGCGCTACCACCAGCTGGATGTAGTGCGCAAGCTTCTGAAAGACGCCTCCGAGCGTGGTGTCGGCGCACGCTACCTGATCCAGCACTCGGCCGGCAGCGGCAAGTCCAACTCGATCGCCTGGCTGGCGCACCAGCTGATCGGGCTGCAGGGGGAACGCGCCCCGCTCTTCGACTCGGTCATCGTCGTCACCGACCGCAAGATCCTCGACAAACAGATCCGGGACACGATCAAACAATTCGCCCAGGTCGCCGCCACCGTCGGGCCCGCCCACAGTGCCAGCCAGTTGCGCACCCTGCTCGAAGACGGCAAGCGCATCATCATCTCCACCGTGCAGAAGTTTCCCTTCATCCTCGACGCCGTCGGCGACGAGCACCGCAGCCGTAACTTCGCCATCATCATCGACGAGGCCCACTCGAGCCAGGGCGGACGCACCGCGACGGCTATGTCGATGGCATTGGGTGAGGCCGGGGCGGCGGAAGAGGAAGAGACATTCGAAGACCGGATCAACCGCCTGATGGAGTCGAAGAAGATGCTGGGCAACGCCAGCTACTTCGCCTTCACGGCCACGCCCAAGAACAAGACGCTCGAAATCTTCGGCACGCCCTTTTCCGAAGAGGGCGCGGTCAGGCACCGGCCCCTTCATGTCTACACCATGAAGCAGGCGATCCAGGAGGGCTTCATCATCGACGTGCTGGCCCACTACACGCCGGTCAGCAGCTACTACCGGCTGGTGAAGACGGTGGCGGCCGACCCGGAATTCGACGTTAAGCGCGCCGGCAAAAAGCTGCGCCGCTATGTGGAAGGCCACGACCACGCCATCCGCCTCAAGGCCGAGATCATGGTCGACCACTTCCATGAGCAGGTGGCCGGTCTGCAGAAGATTGGGGGCCAGGCGCGGGCGATGGTGGTGACGAGCAGCATCCAACATGCGATCAGCTACTACGAGGCGATTCGCGCCTTCCTCGTCGAGCGCAAAAGTCCCTACCGTGCGCTCGTTGCCTTCTCCGGCGAGCACGAATACGGGGAAGCAAAGGTCAGCGAGGCCTCGCTCAACGGTTTTTCCTCGAATCAGACCGCCGCCCGCATCCGTGAGGAGCCCCATCGCTTCCTGGTCTGCGCCGACAAGTTTCAGACCGGCTACGATGAGCCGCTGCTGCACACGATGTACGTTGACAAGCCTCTCTCCGGCGTCAGGGCGGTGCAGACGCTCTCCCGTCTCAACCGCGCGCACCCACAGAAGCACGATGCCTTCGTGCTCGATTTTTTCAACGATATCGACACAATCCAGACAGCCTTCGCCGACTACTACCGCACTACCGTGCTGGCGGAAGAGACCGACCCCAACAAGCTGCATGACCTCCAGGCCGAGCTCGACGGCTACCAGGTCTACAGCCCGCTGCAGGTGGACGAGCTGGTGGGGCATTACCTCTCGCAGGGCGGCCGCGAGCTTCTCGACCCGATCCTGGACGCCTGCGTTGCGAACTACCGGGAGGAGCTGGACGAGGATGGCCAGGTCGACTTCAAGGGCAAGGCCAAGGCCTTCCTGCGCACCTACGCCTTCCTGGCCGCGATTCTGCCCTACACCGACGCCGAGTGGGAGAAACTCTCCATCTTTCTCAATTTTCTCGTTCCCAAACTGCCCGCGCCCATCGAAGAAGACCTCTCGAAGGGGATTCTGGCGACGATCGACATGGACAGCTACCGTATTGAGAAACAGGCGGTGCGCGACATCCAGCTGCCGGACGAGGACGCCGAGATCGGACCGGTTCCCACCGGCGGCGGCGGACAAAAGCCGGAAACGGAGATGGACCGGCTCTCCAACATTCTTCGGGAATTCAACGACCTGTTTGGCAACATCGACTGGACGAGCCGCGACAAGATAGAAAAGGCGATCACTGAGGAATTGATTCCGCAGGTTGAAGGGGACGAAACCTACCAGAACGCGGTGGTCAAATCGGACAGGCAGAACGCCCGTATCGAGCATGACAAGATTTTCGGACGCGCCGTAGCCGGGATGCTCTCAGACTACACCGAGCTGTTCAAACAGTTCAACGACAATGAGTCATTCCGCCGCTGGCTCCTGGAGAAATCCTTTGCCCTTACCTACGACAGAGTTGCAGCCGGAGGGGATGATGTCCGGCATGGTTGAGGGACTGCCGCACCATGAATGAAACCGGTGCTTATGGACCGTCGCGGGGGGCGCGGTTGGTCAAGGGTTCCCCCAGGGACGCGCCACTCTGGAGCGGAGAATAGCGCCTGGGGAAGCGGTTTTCCGGTCGGACGTCGCTCAAATCAGGATCTCCCCGCGGTCAACA
Source organism: Caldilineaceae bacterium (assembly GCA_022823185.1). Lineage (GTDB taxonomy): Bacteria > Chloroflexota > Anaerolineae > Caldilineales > Caldilineaceae > Bin5. The sequence goes on along the minus strand of JAJDXQ010000002.1, from coordinate 749 downwards.
ACGCAGGGCGGACGCTACGGAGTGCAAGGTGTATATGGCCCCAAAGCGATTTCAGGAGTTCGACGGGCCTCCTGTCCGGAAAAGTTTGTTCTAATCAGGCTGCAAACAGGCAAAAACGCCGGTTCGGGCGCAATCGTGGAACATACCGACGACGGCGAGATAGCGACGTTCGAGGGTTCCTCTCTTACGTCCGGTTAGGAGAATTTTCCTAACCTGCTCCTCCGGACAACTGGGAGTAAAACAGGTGATGAGATGAGGGTGGCTTCGTTCTTGACGGGGTTCGGGGCTGGGCCTGACGTTGATGGCGATGCTGATGGTTTCCCCACTTTCCCTATTGACAAGCCCCGAACAATCGCGTACACTTGTTCCATGCTGGTCTTACAAACCCTCGCGTTTGTGTGATCTCCCCCGACGCCAACCAACCGCCCCGCCCGCGCCAGCCAACCGGCCGGCTCTCGGGCAGCACCCCGTAACAAGGATATCCCACCATGAACGACTCCTGCGCGCACGCGCACGCCCCCACCAAGCCCCAATGTAAACCACTCTGCAAAAGCGTAAAACGCGACGGCTCGCCCTGCCAGGCCCGCGGCCTCGACCAGTTCGACGGCTACTGCTTCGCCCATGGCCCCGCCCACATCACAAGCGCCTGGCGCGCCCGCGGCGGCAGAAACTCCTCCACCGCCGCCCGCCTCGACAAACGCATCCCCCAACATCTCAAAGATCTCCTCACCCAGCTCACCCAGGGCCTC
>JAJDXQ010000016.1 GCA_022823185.1 Caldilineaceae bacterium | reverse complement strand
GCTCGTCGGGGTCGGACGGCTCTTCGAGCTCTGCGAGGCCCTGGGCAGCGAACGATTCGAGGCTGTACCGGTTCTCCTCTTCGGAGATGGCGGCGGAGGTGTTGAGGATGTTGAGGTCGCCATGTCCGCCGGCCATGGCCGCGGCTGCGGCGCGGTCCTCTTCGGCGCGGATTTCTTCCATCTCTTCGTCGGCGAGCTTGTAGTAGGCGCGCAGCTCTTTGGCGCCGTTGCAGATTGCGTTGTAGGCGGAGGGACTGAGATGGCCCTGGCGCACTGCGGTCATGCCTTCGGTGAGGAGCTCGATGATCTCTTTGAAGCGTTCGGGGACGCGCCGGTCGATCCGGGAGGCGATGCTGAAGCTGCCGCGGTTGACGCGCCAGACGCGCAGTTTGTCGGCGGGGCCGTGGGCGACGCAGTAGCCGTCCAGGTCGCGGTGCGCTTCTGCCTGACAGGGGGAGCCGTCTTTGCGGACGCTCTTGCAGAGGGGTTGCGTGATGGTGTGCGAGGACGCGCGGGGATGTGTCATGGTGTGATGTGTCCTTGTTGCGGGATGCTGCCCAGCGGCCGGCCGGATGGCTGGCGCGGGCGGGGCGATCGGGACGGGGATTTGGGGGGATTTTTGGGATTTGGGGGATGGGGGAAACGGCAACGGCGAATGGCAACAGATTTTGATCCACGGAGGGACGGGGGAACTGCGGGGGCGCGGCGCGGTTGCGGAGGGGGCGTTGCGGGGGGAATCGCCCCGCACAGGGGATGCCGCTTGCGGCTGACCGGGTTCGCCGCCGGCTTGACACACCTCCTGTCTGGCCTTATACTCTAGCCAACTGAATACCAGACGTCAGCGGCGCCCTTATCTCGAACGCAAGGGCTGAAAAGGCGAAGCCGGTGAAATTCCGGCGCTGTCCCGCAACTGTAATGGAATATACCCGCCTCCCTCTCCACAACAGGAGAGGTCTACCACTCAAGGCAGGCGGCAGTTCCCAAGCCAGGTCGACCGCCTCTGACGTGCACTTGAAACATCTCGCGGATTGGGTTATCGAGTGATGCCTGCCCCCTACGGGCATGGCTTGCCGATAGCGTCCGATCTCGTATGAGGTCGGACGTTACTGTTTCTGCGGCTGTTTAGGGCGAACAAGCTACCGCCGTCACCAATGCAAAATGAAAGGCAAGAATCGATGCGCAGTCTCCCTCACCTCCTGCTGGCTGTTCTTCTACTCGCTTTAAACGGCTGCGTGCCCCAGCCGGTCCAGCCTGCGCCCGCTAGCGAGAACGCCGCGGCCGTCGCAGCCGCTTCACCGGACCAGAATATTCCCGACGGTTGCGTCGATTCATTCGATGCCGCCGTCGACTACTTCCCCCACAAACTGTCGGTTGCCTATGCATCCGGTTTCGACGTCGAATACTACAACCACTACAAGGTTGTAACCGTCACCAATCCGTGGCAGGGCGCGCAAGAGAGCTTCCGCTACATCCTCCTCCAGTGCGGCGCCCCCGCCCCATCCGGTGTCGAAGGCACGGTGATTGAAGTACCCGTCGAAAACCTGATCGCCATGTCCACCACCTATCTCCCTACCATCCAGGATCTGGGACTGACTGACAGGCTGATCGGCCTGGACAGCCATCTCTGGACAACCAACCCCGCAGTCCGCGAACGCATCGACTCCGGCGACATCGCTGAAATTGGCAGCGGCGCGGCCGTAAACGTCGAGCTGACGCTGGACCTGGATCCTGCGCTCGTAATGACCTACGGGACCGGGTTCGCCGACTTTGACACACATCCAATCCTGCTCCAGGCTGGCATTCCGGTCGCGCTCAACGGCGACTTTGTTGAACAGGACCCGCTGGGCCGGGCCGAATGGATGAAGTTCATCGCCCTGTTCTTCAATAGAGAGGCCGCCGCCGCCGCCCAATTCGAGGCGATCTCCGCCGAATACAATGCCATCGCCGCACTGACGGCATCGCTCACCCAGCGGCCTTCCGTCCTTCTCGGCAGCGTCTACAACGGGACCTGGTATGTCGCGGCCGGGGACAGCTACATGGCCAAAATGCTGGACGACGCCGGCGCCGCCTATCTCTGGGCCGGCCAGGGAAGCGTCGGCGCGCTTCCGCTCGACTTTGAGTCCGTCTTCGCTGTCGCGGCCGACGTCGATTTCTGGCTCAATCCCGATAACTCCTTCTGGTTTACCGTGGAAAATGTGCTCGAAAGCGATCCCCGCTACGCCAGCTTTGCCCCGCTCGAACGCGGGCATCTCTATAACAACAATGCCATCGTCAACGAGAATGGCGGCAATGCCTATTATGAAGAGGGGGCAGCCCATCCCGAACGGGTGCTGAAGGACCTGGTCCGGATTCTGAACCCGAATCTGCTGCCGGATCACGAACTCAGGTTCTACCAGCAGGTCCAATAACCGTTAACGCATCCCGGCAACGCCGTGCCGCAGTTCCTGTGGCCCGCCGGAGGAAACGTGTGCGCTCTGTGAGAACGCTCCTTATTAACGTGGTCGTAGCGTTTCAGTTTCTGACAATCGTGCCGCCGCCGCTGCGCCGGCCGGTCACGCCCCGCGAGTTGGGGAACTCAGTAACCTTCTTTCCGCTCGTCGGCCTGACAATCGGGCTCCTGCTCTTCGCGCTGCGCCAGCTCCTGGCGCCTGTCTTCCCGCCGTCAGTGGCGGCTGCAGTTCTGCTGGCGGTCTGGATAGCCTGCAGCGGGGCGCTCCACTTCGACGGCCTACTCGACACGGCTGACGGCCTGTTGGGGGGACATACGCCAAAGGACCGCCTGCGTATCCTGCGCGACACGCGCGTCGGCTCCTTCGCTGTCGCGGCCGGATGCGCCCTGCTGCTGCTCAAATTCGCCGCCCTGCAGGCCGTCGGGACCGCGACCGCCCTGATTGTCGCCCCCATTCTCGGCCGCTGGTGGACAAGTGTCGCGGTCGCGCTCTTCCCCTACGCCCGCGCAGAAGGCACAGGCCGCCAGCTGAACGAAAATGCCGGCTGGCCGCAGGCGCTTGGCGCCACCGCGATTGCCTTGGCCCCCCTGGGCCTTCTGTCGCCAACGCTCGGCATCGCAGCCGTCGGCGCGTCCGTGATCGCGGCCAGCTTCAGTGCCTGGCTACTCATTCGTTTCTCGCTGGCTCGCATCCCAGGGCTGACCGGCGACATCTACGGCGCCCTGTGTGAAATCGGCGAGACCGCCGCCATCGTGGCGCTCGCGGCAAATTGGCCAGTGTAGACAGCCGCCGCTTCAAGGAGAGCGCCACGTCGCGCCCATTCCCGGTTGAGAGACTGGCCAGGAACAGGCAAGCCTTGCGGCACCGGCGCCTCTCTACGCCCGCCGGCTGACAAAGGATAAAAACTTGTGGGGGAACTGATACTGATTCTCGGCGGCGCCCGCAGCGGCAAGAGCGCGCAAGCCCTGCGCATTGCCCGGGAGCGCGGCGACGACAGCGTGCTCTTTGTCGCGACCGCCGAAGCCGGCGACGACGAAATGCGGCTTCGCATAGCGAAGCATAGAGCAGAACGGCCCGCCCACTGGCGTACGCTCGAAGCCCCCCGCGATGTCGGTCTCGCCGTCAGTCAACACGCCCGCGCGCACGCCACCATCATTGTGGACTGTATCACCCTGCTCGTCTCCAACCTCCTGGTCGACAGGCCCGACCCCTATGACGAAGCCGTACAGGAAGACGTGGACCGGGAAATCGCAGCCATCCTGCACGCCGCGCGAGAAATGCCGGACGGGAACCGGCTGATTCTCGTTTCCAACGAAGTCGGCGCCGGCCTGGCCCCCCTTACCCCCTTGGGCAGAGCCTTTCGCGACCTGGTGGGCCGCGCCAATCAAACGTTCGCCGCAGCCGCTGACAGAGTCGTCCTGATGGTGGCCGGCCTCGCGCTCCCGTTGAAACAAGACGGGACCGGACCTCCGGGATTCCCCCTGTCTTCCCCGGAAGCCCCCCTGCCCAAGGTGAATGATGAATAGGGAGAAGGTCTCAACGCCGCCATCCCACTTTGACATGCACGCTGCGTTTGCGCGTGACTTTCTGTACGCGCCCGGCCTGCTTCTGGCCGGCCTTGTCATTCTTGCGCTTGCGGCATTCATGTTGAGCCTGGCCGTTGGCTCCGTGCGCATCCCGCTGCGCGACATCGTCGCAGTGCTACTCGGCGGCGATGCCGCCAAGCCGGCATGGGCAACCATCGTGCTCCAGTTTCGCCTGCCCAAAGCGCTGACAGCCATGCTGGCGGGCGCGGCCCTGTCGGTCAGCGGCCTCCAAATGCAAACCCTTTTTCGCAATCCGCTCGCAGGGCCCTTCGTGCTCGGCATCAGCTCCGGCGCCAGCCTTGGCGTCGCCCTCACCGTCCTGCTGGCAGGCGTGGCAGTGGGCCTGGGCGGCAGCACGACCCTCCTGGCGGGTATCAGTCTCGCAGGCGACGCCAGCCTTGCGCTTTCCGCTATCCTGGGATCCGGTCTTGTGCTTCTTCTTGTCATGTCCGTGGCTCGCAGAGTGCAGAGCGGCATGACGCTTCTCATCCTGGGCCTGATGTTCGGATATACGACCAGCGCCCTGGTCAGTGTCCTGATCTACTTCAGCGTTGTCGAGCGCATCCAGGCCTACATCTCCTGGACCTTCGGCTCATTCGGAGGCGTTACCTGGCGGCAGCTCCAGGTGATGGCGCCGGCCATACTGCTGGGTCTGGCAGGCGGCCACCTCCTGATGAAACCGCTGAACGCACTGCTCCTCGGCGAAACCTATGCCCAATCTCTCGGCCTGAACGTCCGCCGCGTCCGTCTCGGCATCATCGGCTCGTCCGCGGTCCTGGCCGGCGTTGTCACCGCATTCTGCGGGCCGATTGGCTTTCTGGGAATCGCCGTGCCCCATCTCTGCCGCAGTCTGCTCAACACGTCAGATCACCGGCTGCTGCTGCCCGCCGTCTCTCTCATGGGCGCCACCCTGGCGCTCGGCGCCGACATCGTCGCCGGCCTGCCCGGCAGTCAACTGACCTTGCCGCTCAACGCCGTCACCGCGCTGCTGGGCGCGCCGGTTGTGATCTGGGTGATCCTGCGCCAGCGCAATCTGCGCCAGGCCTTCGCCGGCTGACAGGAATACGAAGATGTCGAACGGATCTGTCCTGAATACAAGCGCCCTCTCCATCGGCTACCGCCGCCCCCGCAAACCCCCCGTCGTTATCGCCAGCGACCTAAACTTCTCCCTCCGCCCGGGAGAGCTGGTCTGCCTGCTCGGGCCCAACGGGGCCGGAAAGTCTACCCTGATGCGCACGCTGGCCCGACTGCAGCCTTCCCTGTCCGGCCAGATCTGGCTCGATGGCAGGCCGCTCGCCGACCTGCGACCGGGCCAGCTCGCCCGGCGCCTCAGTATCGTCCTCACAGAACGCGTCGACGTCGGCGCAATGACCGGGTTCGGGCTGGTTAGCCTGGGCCGCCATCCCTACACCGGCTGGACCGGCTCCCTGAACGAACAGGACCAGCGCATCGTCCAGTGGGCCTTGCAAGCCGTCAGCGCCCAGGACCTCGCCAACCGGCTGACCGTCGAAATGAGCGACGGCGAACGACAGAAGGTCTTCATCGCACGCGCCCTGGCCCAGCAGCCCAGCGTAATGCTGCTCGATGAGCCGACCGCCTTTCTCGACCTTCCCCGCCGTGTCGAAGTCATGGAGCTGCTGCGGCAACTCGCCATCGAGAACAACCAGGCAATCCTGCTTTCCACCCATGACCTCGACCTGGCCCTGCGAAACGCCGACCGGCTCTGGCTAATCTCCTCCGACGGCGACCTCTTCGACGGCGCGCCCGAAGACCTCATCCTCAACGGCGCCTTTGAACGGGTCTTCTCCGCCGAAGGCGTTTCCTTCGACCGCGAACGCGGCTCCTTCCACACCCGCAAGGACAACTGCGGCCGCCTGCTGCTTCACGGTGACGGCGTCACCGCCTTCTGGACCCGCCGCGCGCTCGAACGAATCGGATATGCCGTCGAAAATGACAACGAAAACGGGAACTCCTCTTTCTACCCAGCGCGCGCGGCTTCCCAGGCTGCGGCGCTCGGTTCCATCACAGTAAAATTGCGCGAGAACGGAGCAATCTATATATTGGACATGGCAGGGCGCAAAGACTCGTTCAGTTCGCTCAACGCCCTCACCACTTACCTGCGCCGCGCCGGCGCCGGAGGAAATGCTGATGCCAAGGCTGACCAAAATCTACACACGCGGCGGTGACAACGGCACCACCGCGCTCGGCGGCGGCCAGCGCGTCGCCAAAGACGCTATTCGCGTTCAAGTCTACGGAACGGTTGACGAGCTCAATGCGCACATCGGCGCGGCGCTGGCAGGCGGCCTGTGCGAGCGGCTGCAGGTCCCTCTGCTAGAAATTCAGAATGAACTTTTCCACCTGGGATCGGATTTGTGCTTCCTGGAAGAGGACAAAGCCCGTTACGCGCCGCCGCAGATCGAGCAACGCCACGTGGACCGCCTGGAAGCGCTGCTGGACGAGCTCACGCCCATCGTCGGCCCTCTGGAAAACTTCATCCTGCCGGGCGGATCGCCCGGCGCGGCCCAACTCCACGTCGCGCGCACCGTCTGCCGGCGGTCAGAGCGCGAAGCCGCCGCGCTTGCCCGCGACGAGGAAGTCAACCCCCACGCGATGCGCTATCTGAACCGCCTCTCTGACGCGCTCTTTGTCATGTCCCGCTTGCAGAATCAGGAAGAGGAGGTGGCCGAACCCTTGTGGGACCCAGCCGCCTGAGCCGGGGGGCATTGCGCCGCAAGACGTTAACGTTTTCTAAACTGGGCCCTCGAAGGGCTCTGGCCAGTCGAAAAAAAAGGAGGCGCTACGAGTGGATGTTCCGGAGATGGCGCCCTACGCGCGCCACATTTTCATATGTTCAGGACCATTCTGCGACCCGGAGGGCAAGGGGAGCAGGCTCTACGCCCAGCTGGCCCACAAATTGGGGGCGCTGGGCGAATACGACAACCCCCAGCGCGTCAAACGGGGAACTTCACCATGTCTTGGCGTCTGCCACAGCGGCCCCATCGTGGTCGTCTATCCCGACGGCATCTGGTACTGCCAGGTCAACGAGGCCCTGTTGGACCGCATCATCGAGGAGCATCTGGGCAACGGCCAGCCTGTCGAGGAAGCCGTCTACCATCGTCTCGAAGATAGAACCTACTCAAGTGATGTCAGGTAGGCGTAGACCGCTTTGAGCCCCTCCGGGCTGATTTTGGTAGAGCCGAAGAGGTGGTCAGGGCCGAGTTCGCCGCCGGTGCGAATCAGGTCTTCGAAATCGTCCTCACCCAATGTCAAGCCAATAAGCGAAGCCCCCTGATCGGTTCCTGCTGCGCCCTCGCCGTGGCACTCCGCGCAACGATTGCCGTAGACAAACTCGCCCGTCGCGATGTCCGGCTCTTCCGCCGCCGCCGCCTCGTCCTCTTGTCTATCCGCTTCGCTCGCCTCTTCCATATCCGTGACCGGCGTGGGTTGGTCAAAGCGGGCTGCCGGCATCGTCGGCACCGCGCCGCTCCTGTTCCCGTCTTCTCCGCCGGCCGCATCCTCCTCATCCCCCGCTCCGCAACCTGCCGCAAGGAATAGAAGCAGGAAGATCACGGCCATGCCCGGCCTGATACAGGCCGCAAGTCGTCGAATTTTCATTTTTCTCTCCAACATCTTCGCCGCTATGCCGCTCGCGCTTCCTTGCCGTAGAACCGCTTCCAACCGCGTCCCGCATGGCGGCCTGTCATGTGAACCGGCTGCCCTCCGACCGCGCTATTCGATCATCTTCGGATCCAGCGCGTCGCGCAACCCGTCTCCTACAAACGAAAAGCCGAGCATGGACAGGGCCACCGCGACCGTGGGGAACAGCGCCAGATGCCAGTAGACCCGCACATACGCATTGCTCACACCCACCATCTTCCCCCAACTGGGGATCGGATCGTTGATGCCGATGCCAAGAAAGCTCAGGCCCGCCTCGCCGAACATCGCCGCCGGAATCCCGAAACTGATGGCAACCAGGATTGGCGTCAGCGCATTCGGCAGCAAATGCCGCAAAATGATCCGGTTCCGGCTTACGCCGACGCAACGGGCCGCCTCCACATACTCCTTCTCGCGCAAAGAAAGAATCTGACCTCGCGTAAGACGGGCAATGCCAATCCAGCTTGTAATGCTGAGCGCGAAAATCACCTTCGTGATGCCGCCTCCCCACACCGATATGATCAGGATCGAGAACATCAACCCAGGAAACGCGGTCATGATGTCGATGAAGCGGGAGATGAAAAAATCTGTGCGGCCTCCCACAAAACCGGCCAGGCTGCCCAGCGGGACCCCGATCACCAACGCAACCATCTGCACGGCAATGCCCACCGTCATCGACGTGCGGGCCCCGTAGATGAGACGACTCAGATAGTCGCGGCCCACCTCGTCCGTCCCCAGCGGATGGCCCGCCAGCTCAAAGGGAAAACGCAGCACACGGTCATAATAGACCCTGTCGTATGGATAGGGCGCCACCAGATCAGCAAAGACTGCCAGGGACAGGAAGAACACGACGATCGCCAATCCAGCGACGGCCAGCCTGTTGCGCATAAACCGTCGCGCCGCGTCATGCCACAAAGTGCGGTGACGGCGTTCCTCCGGCGGCGCTACATCCAATCGAGTCGCTGCGCTGACCGTCACTATGCGCCTCCCTCTGCGCCCAGCCGCACGCGCGGGTCAATCCACGTATACAAAATGTCTGTGAACAGATAGGTCAAGCTCCACAAGAAGGCGATCAGCAGGAACAAAGCCATGATCATCGGATAGTCCCGATTGAATATGCTGGTGACGAAGAATTTGCCCAGGCCGTTGATGCGGAACACGGCTTCAATAAATATACTTCCCGTCAACAGATTCGGAATGATCACCCCCAGCGCCGTCACCATTGGAATCAACGCATTGCGCAGAATGTGGCGCAGCATGATCGCCCTTGTCGCCAGCCCCTTCGCCCTCGCCGTCCGCGTGAAATCCTGGCGCATCACATCGACTACGCTCGACCGCGTATAGCGGGCGATGATCGCCAGCGGGCCCAGCGCATAGGCCAGCACCGGCATGATCCAGTCGGTGCAGATATAGGCGCTCCCAATCAGGCAGGTTCCGGAAGCGTTCCACCCGCCCATCGGCAGCCACTTGAGCCGCACCGCAAAAAACAGGATAAGCCACATCGCGATCACAAAACTCGGCACCGTTATCCCCAACATGGCGATAAACGTTGTAACGTTGTCGAGCCACGAGTTTTGATGATATGCGGCGTACACGCCTAACGCGATGCCCGCGCCGAAGGCCAGAAGCACAGTCATCAGGCCCACCTGCGCCGTCACTTTCCAGCTTTTGGCAATCAGCGCGGTGACTGTCGTCGTCGGCTGCTGGTAGGGAATGCCGAAATCAAAATGCAGGACCGCATTCTTCATATAGTTCAAATACTGTATGTGGATGGGCTTGTCGAGCCCGTACTTTCGCAGTATGTTCTCTTTCGCGGCTGGCGGCAGTGGGGCTTTGGTCTCGTCGAATGGGCCGCCGGGCACCTGGTGCATGAGGAAGAATGTAACAACGGAGACAATAAAGAGGACCAGCAATAACGATGAAATCCGCCCGATTATGTAACGTGCCATTGCGCGTTGCCTGACCGATAGCTGCGGGAGCGGGAGGCTGCCAAGGCGGCCTCCCGCTCCTGTCTAACCTTACTTATTTGTCAAGGACATCCGATTTACCAGCTATTCGCTGATATAGATCTGCGCAATGTCCTGATCATTGCCCCAGTGCCAGCCGGTAATTCCCTGGGAGTCGGGATCGCGAATCGTGCCCTGGACCCACGGCTGCATCAGGTCGCCTGCCCAGCGGTGGGCAATGAAGATCCCGCCCACGTCGTCCACCAGGACGCGCTCGGCATCGCGGAACATCTGATCGCGCAACTCCGGATTTCCTACCATGCCGGCAGCTTCAGTGACCAGCGAGTCAAACTCATCGTTCTTCCAGGAGTGGCGGCCGCCAGACTTCCAGACGTTGCCCAGCAGGTTGGCCGGATCAAGGAAGTCCATGCCGTAATCGACCGCGCCGAATGTCAACTCAGTCGGCTTGGCGTTCAGCGCATCCATGTAGATCTTGCGGTCTACATTCGAAATCTCCATGTTAATGTTCAAGCAGGAGCTGATCGAAGCGGCTACCGCCTGGTAGACGGCTGCCATCGCCGGCGCTTCGCCGCGCAGCATCATCACCTGGTCCGGGAATCCCTCACCGCCAGGATAGCCGGCTGCGGCCAGGTGCTCGTTGGCAAGGTCGCAGTCGAAGTTCTGATACGCCCGCAACGCGCCCTCAGTGTCAGACGACGGATAACCCGGCATCAGCATCGAGTAGGCCGGCATCGCCTTGATCTCACCATAGACGCTGGCAACGATATTCTCGCGGTCGACCGCATGAGCGAACGCCTTGCGAACATCCAGGTTGCTGAACGGTTCGGTGAATGTATCAAACAGCAGATAGTCTGTGCGGAAGTCGCCGAAATGCCGCAGGTAGTTGCTGGACATCGTCTCATCCCGCAGGATCAGCTCAAAGTCGGCCGGCGTCAGCGCGCCATAACCCACCACATCGATGTCGCCGTTCTGATAGGCGGCAAAGAATGTGCTCGGATCCATGAACGTGCATTCGATGCGCTTCAACAGAGGCGGCCGGTAACCCTTATAGGTCGGGTTGGCCTCGACAGCGATCTTGTTGCCCGGATCAAACTCGGCCAGTACGAAAGGACCGGAGGAAACCGAAGTCTCCAAACTGCTGTTGTAATAAGGACCGTGCTCCTCCAGGGCCTTCTTTTGCAGCGTGAAGGCAAACTTCATCACGCCAGGCAACGGCGGGAACACATCCTCCGTCTCAACCTCAAGCGTCAAATCATCAACCGCACGGACGCCCAGCTCTTCGGGCGGCAGCTCGCCGGCGATAATTTTGCTCCAGTTCTTGATGCCGCCATCGGCCAGGAAGCTATAGAACCAAGAGAAATCCCAACCGTGCTCCGGGGTCGCGGTCAGCCGGAAGGTGGCCTCGTAGTCATAGGCCGTCAACGGTGTGCCGTCGCTCCAGACCTGGCCGGGCCTCAAGTTGAAGGTCCAGACCTTGCCGTCCTCTGAAACGTCCCAACTCTCGGCCGCGCCGGGAATCACGTTAAAGTCCTTGTCCAGAGAAACCAGTGTATCCTGGAAGAGGTCCGCCAGGCAGTACCGGTTGTAAACCGCCACCGGGAAGTCAAACGTGGAGGCGCTCTGGTTTATGTTGGCTGCCACCCGGTATACCTGCTCGTCATAGGGACGGGCATCCGCAGGCAACTCCGTACCGTACACGGTGACATTGCTTGCAGCTTCCTCACTTGCCTCTCCGGCCGCCGGCTCTTGCGCCGCTGGCGCCGCTGCCGGCACACAGGCCTGCAAAAGCAAACCGACCAGTAGAAAGACTGGAAGGCCATAGGCCAACCAGCGGGGTCTTTGAACAACTCGATTCGACATTGATGTCTCCTTTGTCTGGTTTGAATACAAGAAAAAGCGGCAGCTTGGGGGCGGTGTACTGCTTTCCCACAACCTGCGCCGAGGTACCATTACAACGGGCAATGCGATAAAGGGGGATTCCCAGAGTATTCTCGCTCGCTAGTCTAAGACATACTTTCCGGATTCACAAATTTCAGGGTCGGCGCGCGTGCGAACTTCCTTGCACGCGAAAACGGACCGCCCGCCCGCCGCCCTGCCTTCAGCAGGACTGCGAACCGGAACGGCCCGCTTTTCTTTCCCGGCTCCTGCGTTCCGGGGCCTACTCCGCCCACGACCCCTTTGCCATCATGCCGCCGTCCACATTCACATACTCGCCGGTCATAAAGGAAGCCGCGTCGCTGCTCAGAAACAGCACAACCGAAGCGATGTCCTCCGGCATGCCAATGCGCCCAAGCGGGTGGGCGTCGGCCGCGGCCGAGCGCAGCGCCTCAACGTCCTGGTTCACGCTTTCCAGCGCCAGGCTCGTCTCGATCGTCCCGGGATTCACCGCCAGAACGCGGATATTCTGTTCAGCGTATTCCAGCGCCAACTGCTGCGTCAGTGATATCATTCCTCCCTTGCTCGCCGCGTACGCCGGCACTCCCTTCATCGACTGCCGCCCCTGCACGCTGGCGATGTTGACGATCACGCCCCCTCCCTGCTTCAGCATCTCCGGCACAGCATACTTGGACATCAGAAACCCGCTTTTCAGGTTGACAGCCAGAATGCGGTCCCATGCCTCCTCCGGAAACTGATGCGCAGGAAGATAACTGTCCAGGGGCTGAATGCCCACGTTGTTGACCAGAACGTCAACGCTCCCGTTGGCCGCCGCCTGGGCCACCAAGGCCTCGCAGCTGGCCGCCTCAGACACATCCGTATTGACGTATGTGACTGATCCCGGCAGCGACGCGCCTTCAGCCTGGATGCGCTCCCCCGCAACCGTGTCTACGTCCGCGCAAAATACGTCGGCGCCGGCCTGGGCAAACGCCCTCGTTACGCCTTCGCCAATGCCTTTCGCCCCGCCCGTGACAATCACAGTCTTGCCGCTAAAGTCATTCATCGTAGCTCCTCCACTGAGTAAGTGTGTTTCCTTGGTGAACGATTCGGTCCAGTCGATCTCTCCCAAAAATCAGTCCGCTGCCAGAAAGTCCGCGATGGCCTCCGCCTCCTCCTCGGTGATTCCCGCCATGACCATCGTTGTCCCTTCAGCGAACGCCGCCGGATCGGCAAGGTAGGCCGCCAGATTGTCCCTCGTCCAGACAATGTCCAGCCCGGTAAGGGCATCCGAAAAACTGAAGCCCGCGACCGCCCCCGCCCGCCTCCCGACAATGTCCTCCAGGTGCGGCCCCGCGCTGTGCTCCCCAACCAAAAGATGGCAGCCCGAACAGTTTGCCCGGAAGAGCGCCGCGCCGGGCAGCGCCGTCAGGTCGTCAAGCTGGCTGTCCTCTTCCACCTGCTCCGCCGCGGCATAAGGCTTGCCGAACGTATAGCTCCCTTCCCAAATCGGCCCCCGCCAGAAGACCTCCCCGTCAGGGCTCTCCTCCCGTATCACCTGCCCCGTATAGATTTTGCCTATTTCATACGCCGGCAGCGGACGAACCACCACGCAGCCGCCTGCAAACGCGCCGCTTCCGATTCCCTCATCATAGGCATAGAAATCATATACATTGAACCCAAACGCCTCGAGCTCCGGGGTAACATTCTCCTCGTCAACCGGTGTTATGTGCAGGAAAAACCTATTACGCAGCTCGCCGTAACTGCAAGGACTCTTTATGTAAACCAGCAGGTTCTCGTGAACATGCACGTGAAAGAGAGAGCGCATCTCCGGCGGCCCGAGCGCCGCCCCCTGAAGACCGCGCGCCGCAGGATCCGCGTCATCGTCCAAATGGCTGAAGAAGTCGGTGCAGATCTCGCCGGCGTCATACGTATAAATCGAACTGGTTTCAATGCCAAACTGGCAATAGACCGGCGCACGCCCCAACAGTATGATCCTGGCCGTGTCCGTCAGCATCGCGATGCCGCCGTCAGGCATCTGCACGACGTCCCGAATCCGTTCCCCAAACGAAATCCGCTCGAAATTGACGACGCGCCCTTCGCGAACGCGGATACGAAAAAGAGAACCGCTTCTCAATGACCCGACCAGCAAATCGTCCTTCCACAGGGGAAACTGCTCACTACTGCTGACAATCAGATTGGATACCGCGATCGATGGGATCCAGGCAAAATAGGGCTCCTCATAGTCGTCGTGCCCCCCCTGCGCCTCGCTATACGGCCAGACCCTGTTGCCATAGAGAATGCCGTATGTGACAAACGGCCAGCCATAGTCCAGCCCAGGTTTTACCAGGTTCAGCTCATCGCCTCCCTGGGGCCCATGCTCGGTCAGCCAGAGGTTGCCTTCCCTGTCGCGCGCCAGCCCTTGCGGATTGCGAAAACCGCCGGCCATGATCTCGGCCTCCCCGCTTGCCAGCTCTACCCGGACCAGTCTGCCCATGTGGGATTCCGGGTCAACGACCGGCGGTTTTGACGGGTCCCCTCCCTCCTGCAGTTCATGCCATTCATACACGCCGTGGTCGCCGATTGCAACGAGCAAATGCCCGTCGCCGTCGATCAACATCCGCCCCCCTGCCTGGATTCCCCCGCCCGTCTTGGGGACCTCGCCCCCCCACCTTGCAAACAGAGCGGTGTCAATGCACGGATGCGCCCTGAACTCCGTCTTCCATTCTCCTGAGACCGTGTAAGCTCCTTCAGATACCCTCAGCTCCGTCGAGGAGACCCGAAACTCTACGCAATCGCCCATCAGGAAATGATGGGAAACAAACAAGCGGTACGCCTCCGCCGATACCGCGCGCGCCAGAACGTCCGCCACCCGGAACCCCACCCATCTGATTCGACTTTCCGGCGCCGTCTGGTACATCGGTACTCTCTGCGGCAGGTAATTCACCTCGCCGTCAGCTTGAACGATCGCGATCCGGCCTCTCGGCGTCACGAGCAGAAGGGCATCGCCAAGCAGGTCGATCGCCCCGCCGCTGTCCTCAAACTTCTCCAGTTCAATGATATGAAGCTGCAGCTCGTACAGATGCGTCTTCTTGGTCGGCGGCTCCGGCGTCAACAGCGCCCGCGCGTCAGCATTATTCGGCGCCGCCCCAATCGGAGTCTGCTGCAAGATGAGCATCCCAATCGGCGCGGACGCCGCAACAGCCAGCAACAACAAGTGACGTATTCGTCTCAGCGCCGAAAGCATTTCCACCCGCCGCCTCTCTGCCGCAAAAATCCTCCAACCCTGAGAACGCCCCAAGATGAATCTTCCCTTTTCCCGCAGGCCCCCTATCTCGAAGCAAGAAATTCCGCGATCAGCTGGGCTTCCTCAGCGCTCACACCGACCCCCGCCATCGTCGTTCCCGCCGCGAACGCGGCCGGATCGGTGATGTACGCTTCCAGGCTTTCCTGCGTCCAGACGATTTCCAATCCCGTCAGGGCGTCGGTGAATTCAAATCCGGCAATCTCTCCAGCCTGCCTGCCGACGATGCCTTCAAGGTGCGGCCCGATGTTATGTTCGGCAGCAAGGTTGTGGCAACTGCCGCAGCGCGCGCCGAAAAGGTCCGCTCCCGTCCCTCCTGTCTCTGCGTCCGCTGCCGCTTCAGCAGAGGCGGCCTTGAACGTATGACTGCCCTCCCAGACGGGACCCCGCCACGTGACCTCGCCGTCCTCTCCTTCCTCTCGTATCACCTGTCCAGTGTAGAGATGGTAAATCACATAGCCGGGCAGCGCACGCGTCACCAGGCACACATCGCCGTGTCTCGTCGCGAAGATTTCTTCATCGTCCGCGTTGAAGTCCAGCACATTGAAACCGAGATGCGCGCTCCCTTCATCAAGGTTCCCGTCCTCCACCGGCGTCAGGTGCAGGAAAAAACGATTCTCCAAATCGCTCTCCAGGCAAGGGCTCTTGACATAGGTGATCCGGTCGTCATGGACATAGAGATTGAACAGCGAACGAACCGTCACGTTATCAAAATGGTCATCCCCGAGCGCTCGGATCGCCGGGCTGTCTGCCGCCGCCACCGTCTCCCCGAGGTCGATGCAGACAGCCTCTCCGTCATACGAGTATATCGACTCGACATCGTTGTCAGACTGGCAGAACAACGGCGCCCGCTGCAAGAACAGGATCTTGGCGCTGTCCGCCAGCAGGGCAATGCGACCATCCGGCATCTGCGTGATATCCCGTATCCGGGCCCCAATCTCCATCGGCTCAACAAACATCACGTGCCCCTCATTCATACGCACGCGATACAATGTCCGCGAAATCATTGACGCAACCAGAAAGTCGCCCTGCCACAACGGGAAATGAACACTGTCGCTAACCACCAGATTCGAAATCCCGATCGCCGGTATCCACGCATAGACCGGTTTCTCATAGCCATCGTGCCGGCCTTGCTCTTCATTGTAAGGCCATACTTTGCTCCCGTATTGGGTGCCGTGCGTGACGTGAGGCCAGCCATAGTCCAGCCCCGGTTTCAGCAGATTCAGTTCATCTCCCCCTTCGGGTCCATGTTCAGTCTGCCAGATGTTGCCCGCCCCATCGCGGACGAGCCCCTGCGGGTTCCGGAAGCCGCGCGCAACAATCTCCACCTCTCCGCTGGCCAGGTCGATGCGCAATAACCTGCCCAAATGCGAATCCGCCTCGACCTCCGGCCGCGGCGCCAGCGGATACGCCTCCTGGTACCACTCATACACGGCCTGGTCCCCGGTAACCAGCAGGAGATGCCCCGGCCCGTCCATCAACATCCGCCCGCCCGCCTGGATCCCCCCTCGATGCGCGAAATTAAAGACGTCCGCCTCGATACACGGATCGGCGACGAATTCAGTCTTCCAAGCCGGCGATACCCTCGCGCCCGCGTCTTCGATACGCGCCGAAGTCGAGGACACGCGAAACTCAACGCAGTCGCTTGTATAATAGTGATGCGATGCGTACAGTCTGAACTCGCCCGGCCCAACTTCGTGTAGCAAAATATCGGCCACCCTGAACCCTGTCCACAATATCGGCTTCTCCGACGCCGACTCATTCATCGGAACGCGTTGCGGCAGATATTCGACCTGCCCAGCCGGGCCAATCAGCGCAAGCCGTCCTCGCGGTGTCGCCACAAGCAGGCCATCCCCCAGCGGCTCAATCGCGCCTCCCCGGTTGGGAAACGCCTCAAGCTCGACAACGTCTACCTGTATTTCATACAGGTGCGTCGCAACCAGCGAACTTTCCGAGGGCGTGATCGCCGCGCCGACCGCCCAGTCCCGCGCCCCTTGCGCCCAGCCCGGATTCAGGACCAATGCCGCCGCGATGAGAACGGCCGCCAGGGCCAGAACTGACCTGTTCGGCGCCCAACCCATGGTTTTCTCCATTTTCTTCTCGTTTCCTGAACGAGACATATTCTCTCCTCGGGCAGGTTAATCTCTCTGCGCAGGTCGCGCGCCGCGCCGGCTACGCAGCCTCCGATCCTCTCGCCGTTCGCGCCAAGCGAAGACAGGCCGACGCCGCTAACGGTATCACACTGACGGAAGCTGCCGCATCCCCCTTACCTCAAAGCCCTAACCCGCGGGCAGCCGCCGCGTCGCCCACCGTAACTCCCATTTGGTTGATTCCCGTTCCCCTTCGCAGCGCGAAGGGGAACTGTACGCGAATCGACTCTAGCCAGGCCCTCTAAATCCCGGTTCAAACGAACGTCCACGAGCCTGAACCGTGAACGGCCCTCATTCCTCCTGAGGGCGTCACGGGCAAAGCTATCTTAATCCTGTTCATAGCCTCAAACAAATCTTGCGTTCCCGTCGAGCGGCCCCGCAATTCCAAGCTCTGTCAGATTTGACGGCCTCCTGCCGGCCTGCTATAGTGCCAATGTAAGCACAGTCAGGTACGACGAGAAGCTCGTTACTTCGTGCCTTCGTCTCAGGAGGACCGGTGAACATGAACCGAATCAGAATGTGGGTTGCAGCCTTTTGCGCTGCGAGCCTCGAAGGAGGAGCAGAGCACCGGTGATCCTGACCGCGGATGGCGGATCGGCCTAAAGGCCGCCCCCCTCCCAAATCGGCAGAATGGTCACGGTGCGCATGCCCGTGACTTTTTTGATTGGCGCTTTCCACTTCAAGAGTCATGGGCCTGGCCTGTGGCTCTTTTGTATTGTGCGGGCTACACCCGTCAAAGGTAACGAGCAGTTTCGGTTTGCTCTCCCCCGACGAACTGAATCTGCCGTTACCGTCCCGTCAATCCCCCGCCGCGCGCCCAGTTCGCGGCGCGCATAACGCAGTTCGCAAGGAGTGTGCACAGATGCAACAATCCGCATCCAAATCGGATGGCAGCAACCAACCAAGGCCGCCCCGCCGCGGCCCCGGCTGGCTCAGGTCGCTTCGCTCTCTCTTGCCCGCCGCCGGCGGGGCCAATGCGGATAACGAAGAAGACGCCGACATTCGGCTCTCATACGACCTGAAAGAAACCCTGACTGACAACAGCTTTGTCGGCCTCTGGCGCCTGGCCACCGGTTTCCGTACCATCTACGTCTTCGCCGTGGTCGCCGCGGGCTTCGCCGCGCTCAGCCGCTCCTCGGTTTTTTACCTGCTGCGCTACTTTGTCGACGATGTCCTGGCAGGATCCGACCGCTACTGGCAGATCCCATGGATTGCCGCAGGAATCACCCTCCTGGCGCTGCTGCAAGGGCTGTTCTCCTACAGCATGGGCCGCTTTGCCGCGCAAACAGCCGAAGGGATGGCCCGCCGCCTGCGCAACTACCTTTACGACCACATTCAAAGACTGCCCTTCTCCTACCACGACAACATGCAAACAGGGGAACTGATTCAGCGCACCAACTCCGACGTCGACACGCTCCGCCGTCTCTTCCAGGATCAACTGATCGGCATCGGTCGCACAGGTCTGCTATTCCTGGTGAATCTCTGCGCGCTCGCCATACTGCACGGCTGGCTGGCGCTGCTGTCAATTCCTCTCTTGCCCGTGGTCACCGCCGTCTCCTTCTTCTTCTTCAAACGCATGGAAACCATCTTCGAGGCTTATCAAAGTCAGGACGCAGTCGTTTCCAATCGCCTGCAGGAAGGGCTGACCGGTGTGCGCGTCGTCAAAGCCTTCGCACGCCAATCCTACGAGATCGACCGCTTCGAAAAGGAAAACTGGGAAAAGTACCGCCGCGGCGTGCGCATTGCCAATCTTCACACCATGTTCTGGCCGACGATTGAAATCCTGACCGGCGGACAGGTCGTCTTTGGCATCTTCATGGCCTCCAGGCTGGCCCTCAACGGTGATATCAGCATCGGCACCTACGTCGCGTTCACCGGCCTCCTCATCGCTACCGTCTGGCCCGTGCAGGGCATCGGGCGGCTCGTCGCCCATGTCTCGACCGGTCTGGTTTCTCTCAGGCGCGTGCAGGAGATAATCCGTCAGGAAAGGGAGCCGCTGGAAGAGGGCAGCGCCCCATCCCAAGATCGCCTCGGCGGCGCCTTGCAGTTCAAAAACGTCCAGTTTGCCTACGAAACGCCTCCGGAAAAAGAGGATCTCGACAAGAAGAAGCCCCAAACCGCCAGACAGGAGCTCCGTGAGACACGCCGCAAGGCTTTCGCGGAAAGAGGTTACGTGCTGCAGGACATCAGCTTCAACGTCGAACCCGGCCAGGTGGTCGGCCTGCTCGGCGCAACCGGCTCGGGCAAGTCCTCCCTCGTCAATCTCCTGCCCCGTTTCTACGACTACAGCGGCGGCAGCATCACCCTGGATGGCCGTGAACTCCGCGCCTATCCACGCGGCTTCCTGCGCGGCCAGATCGGCATCGTTCAACAGGACCCTTTCCTGTTCTCAACCACGATCCGCAATAACATTACCTATGGCGTGGGAAGCAGCGTATCCGAAGAAGAGGTCGTGGCAGCAGCCAAAGCGGCCGCAATCCACGACGTGATCCTGACCTTCCCCAATGGCTACGACACCTTGGTGGGGGAACGCGGCGTGACGCTCTCCGGCGGGCAGAAGCAACGCGTCACCATCGCCCGTACCCTTCTCAAAGATCCGGCCATCCTTCTCCTGGACGACGCCACCTCCAGTGTGGACACCGAGACCGACGCAACCATTCGCGAAGCGCTTCGCGGCCTGATGAAAGACCGCACCACCTTCATCGTCGCCCACAGAGTGCAGAGCGTTATGACCGCCGACCAGATCCTGGTCATGGAGGCCGGACGCATCATCCAACGGGGCGGCCACAGCGAGCTGATCGCCCAACCCGGTGTCTACCGTCAGGTCTTCGAGCTGCAAGTCCGGATTGAAGCCGACCTGGAACGCGAAATCGCCGAAGTCGTGGAGGCGGCCGAAGAGATGCTCGCAGGGCCGGATGGCCCCCAGACCCTTCTCGAACCGAGCCGCGCCGCCGTGGAACCCGAAACTCAGAACCCCCATTCCGTAACAAAAGGTTGAACCATGTCTCAACACGACCACTTCGAGGAAGAAGAGTTTGATACCCAATTTAACGGGCAAACCGTCCTGCGCCTGATACGCCAGGGCCTGGCGCACTGGCCCCTCATGTTCGGTTATCTTCTCGCCATGCTCCTCACCGCCACCATGGACGGGTTCCTGACCTTCGTCTCCATGAGAATAATTGACGAGGGCATCCTCGCAGGCAATGCGGTCCTGCTCAATCAACTCGTCATCCAGTACGGCCTCGGCCTCCTGCTCGTGGCCATCGGCGTGATGGGCTTCATCTTCTCCGCCGGACGCCTCGGCGAACGCGTCCAGTACGACCTGCGCAAAAGAATGTTCGCCCGTCTGCAGGACCTCTCTCTCTCCTACTACGACCGCACACCGGTCGGCTGGCTGATGAGCCGCCTGACCTCCGATGCCACTCGCGCAGGGGAACTGGTCTCCTGGGGCTTCATGGATCTCGTCTGGGGCGCCGCCAGCATCCTCATCTCCCTCGTCTTTATGGCCATGATCGACGTGAGAATGATGCTGATCCTGGTCGCCGTGGTCCCCATATTGATCGTGGTGTCCTTCCGCTTCAAAAAGAAGATCCTGGTCGAATATCGCGACGTGCGCAAAACAAACTCGAAAATCACCGGGGCCTACAACGAGAACATCACCGGGGTGCGCGTCGTCAAGTCTCTGCGCCGCGAAGAAGGCAACCTGGACGACTTCAGAGACGTGACCCGCACGATGTATCGCGCCGGATTCCGCGCCGCCTGGCTCTCCGCCCTCTTCCTGCCCGTGGTGCAGCTGATTAGCGCCGTCGGCGTATCCAGCATCGTTCTCTACGGCGGCTGGCAGTTTCAACTGGGGGCAACCACAATCGGCAGCATCCAGGCCTTCATCTTCTACATCACCTTCATGCTGTTCCCGATTCAGGAAATGGCGCGCGTCTACGCTGAAATGCAGCAGGCCATTGCATCGGGCGAACGCATCTTCAGCCTCATAGACGCTGTGCCCGAGATTCAGGACCGCCCCGATGCCCAGCCTCCGCCAAACCTGCGCGGCGACATCGTCTTCGAAAATGTGAACTTCCAATACGAAGAAGAAAAACCTGTTCTGCGCGACTTCAGCCTGCACGTCAAACAGGGCGAGACCATCGCGCTGGTCGGCCCAACCGGCGCCGGCAAATCGACGATCGTCAACCTCGTCTGCCGCTTCTACGAACCTTCAAGCGGCCGCATCCTGATCAACGGCAAAGACTACACACAGTGGACCCTGCACGGCATTCACAGCCGCGTCGGTGTCGTCCTGCAGACCCCCTATCTCTTCACCGGATCGATCATGGAAAACCTGCGCTACGGCCGGCTCGACGCCGCCGATGAAGATGTCGTGAACGCAGCCAAGGTGGCCGGCGCCCATGAATTCATCGAGGAGCTGGAAGACGGCTATCACAGCAATGTGGGCGAGGGCGGCGTCCTTCTCTCACTTGGCCAGACCCAACTCCTCAGCCTGGCCCGGGCAATCCTGGCCGATCCCGACGTCTTCGTCATGGACGAAGCCACCAGCTCTGTCGACACCCTTACCGAGGCCCTCGTCCAGGACGCCATGGACGCCATCCTCGCGCGCCGCACCAGCTTCATCATCGCCCACCGCCTCTCGACCATCAGAAAGGCGGACCGGATCCTGGTAATCGACGATGGCCGTATCGCTGAACAGGGCAACCACGCCCAGCTCATCCGTCTGAAAGGGCACTACTACAACCTCTATACAAAGCAGTTCCGCGACGAACGAATCGGGTCCGCGCAGCCCCTTCTCCAACCACAGAAACTCGTCTCCGCCTAGAACCCCAACCTCCCCTGTAGGGGCGCCCCTTGTGGGCGCCCTCCTTTTCGCTCCGCCATATCCCCGCCCCGCGGCGCATCCCCGCCCCGCCTCGCACTGACCACTGACCACCGGCCACTGCAGTTCCCCCCTTGACCAAAATTATATTCTCATATATACTGCCCCTCACTGCGCGTCTACATAGCGCAACAGCACCTCAACAACCGCATCGCAACCGGGAGCTCGGAAGAACTGGGCTGAGATATCTCCTTGTGCGCCTACCAGGCGCTCTGTGGAGATGACCGACAAACCTGATCCAGGTAATGCTGGCGTAGGAATCTCCGCGATTACACAACCAACCCTACATGGATACCACCGCCAACCGCCGATCAGGGCGGTTTTTTTGTTTCCAAAAGGAGTCAGAATGTCCAACACGGTGAATGTCGATATCCAGGTGCTCCCCTCCACCGGCCTTGACGTCTACGCGATTGTCGACCGAGCCATCGGCGTCATCCAGGCGTCCGGCCTGAAATACGAAGTAGGCGCGCTCGGCACTACCGTTGAGGGTGATCTCGACAGCTGCCTCGAGGTTGCCAAAGCGGCCCATCGCGCCTGCTTCATCGCCGGCGTCGCCGGCGTCGTGACGATCATCAAGATCGGCGAAGCGGTTGGCGGCTCCTCCATCGAGGACAAGGTGGCAAAGTACCGCCGAGACGCCTGATGCCAGCCGCGCGCTTCGCCTTCCCCGCCGCAGTCCTTCTGACGCTGGCTCTCCTCTGGGAGCTCGCAGTCTGGGGATTCCAGGTGCCCAAATGGATCCTGCCTTCCCCCTCTGCCATCTGGCAGGCATTCTGGGAAATGCGCGCGCTGCTGGCCGTCCACGTCGCCCAGACCATGCTCGAAGTCGCCATCGGCGTCAGTACCGCCGTCGCCGCCGGCGTTTCCGTCGCGGCCGCCATCAATTTCTCTCCCTGGCTGCGCCGCGCCGTCTATCCCCTCCTCGTGATCTCCCAGACCGTGCCCATCCTGGCCCTCGCCCCCCTTCTCATCATCTGGTTCGGCTTCGGCATCGCGCCCAAAGTGATCGTCGTCACCCTTTTCTGCTTCTTCCCCATCGCCATCAACACAAGTGACGGCCTGACCTCGACCGAGCCGGAGCTCATTGACCTCTTCCGCTCCATGGGCGCGACCTGGCTGCAGATCTGGCGGAAGGTGCGGCTGCCCGCCGCCCTGCCTTACTTCTTCTCCGGCCTCAAAATCGCAGCCACCTACAGCGTTACCGGCGCCATCGTTGGCGAGTGGGTTGGCGCCAAACAGGGCCTCGGAATCTATATGCTTCGCTCTTCCGCCGCCTTCAAGACCGCCCAGGTCTTTTCGGCCATCGCCATCACATCGCTCCTCAGTATCGCACTGTTCCTTTCCGTCTTCGCGCTTGAACGCACGATGATGCCCTGGCACTTTCAGGAACGCTGACCGCGGCTGCCGGCGCACGGCGGCCCCATGTCTGTACTTCTCTCAAGGAGGAAATGATGCGGAAACGACTGTACCGAACCCTGCTCTGGATTCCAGCGCTGCTGGCCGCGGCGCTGGCAGCAGCCTGCGCGCCTGTCGCGCCGGTCGCGCCCACCGCAAGCAATGCCCCCGCCCGCGCCGACGTCACACTGCTCCTGGACTGGACCCCCAACACCAACCACACCGGCATCTACGTCGCCCAGGATATGGGCTGGTACGAGGAAGCCGGCCTCAATGTCGACATCGTCATACCCGGCGAGTCCGACGTGCATCAGGTCGTGGGCGCAGGCTCCGCCGACTTCGGCGTAAGCTACCAGGAAGGAACCACCTTTGCGCGCGTCGAAGGCGTCCCCATCGTCTCCATCGCCGCCGTCATCCAGCACAACACCTCCGGTTTTGCCTCCCGTAGCGGCGCCGGCATCGAGCGGCCCGCCGACCTGGCCGGTAAACGCTACGGCAGCTTTGGCTCACCCATCGAGTATCCAACCCTCGACCTGCTCATGAACTGCGCCGGCGGCGGAACCGCCGAAGAGATCGAGTTCATCGACGTCGGCTGGGCCGACTTCCTCTCCATCACCGAAGCCGACCAGGTCGACTTTGCCTGGATCTACTACGCCTGGACCGGCATCAACGCGCAGCTCCAGGGCATAGACGTCAACATCATCATGCTCAAAGATTACCTGGATTGCATCCCCGACTACTACACTCCCATTCTCATCACCAGCGAAACCATGATCGCCGACGATCCCGAAACCGTGCGCGCCTTTGTCGCCGCAACCGCCAGGGGCTTCGACTTCGCCATCGACAACCCGGCCGAAGCCGCCGACATCCTGCTCGCCGCCAACCCCGACCTCGACGCCGACCTTGTCCACGCAAGCCAGGAATGGCTGGCCGGCGAATACCGCGCCGAAGCCGGCCAGTGGGGCATTCAATCCGCCGACGTCTGGCAGGCCTACGCCGACTTCCTGGCCGGCGGCGGCATCATCGAATCCTTTGACGCCGCAAGCGCCTTCACCAACGAGTTCCTGCCACAGCAAGAATGACGCTTCTGAAAGTCGACGCACTCTCGAAATCCTTCGACGGCAGCGCCCGCAGGGGCTCGTCCAGCCGCATCCAAGCCGTTGTGGACCTGACCTTCACCGTGGCCGCGGGCGAGTTCCTGACCATTATCGGCCCCAGCGGCTGCGGCAAGTCCACCCTGTTGCGCATGCTCGCCGGCCTCGTCCAGCCCGACGCCGGCTGCATCGCGCTGCAAGGCCAGCCCCTGCCGGACGCGTCCGCGCGGCAGGGGCGCTTTGGGTACATGCCCCAGCGCGATGCCCTGTTGCCCTGGCGCTCCGTGATCGACAACGCAATCCTCGGGGCCGAGCTGGCCGGCGGCAGCCGCGCCGCAGCCCGCGCCGAAGCCCGGCAACTCCTCCCCCTCTTCGGCCTGGACGGCTTCGAAAACGCCTGGCCGAGCGAGCTTTCCGGCGGCATGAGGCAGCGCGCCGCCCTGCTCCGCACCTTCCTCGCCGGCTACGACATCCTGCTCCTCGACGAACCGTTCGGCGCGCTCGACGCCCTCACCCGCAGAGTGCTGCAGCAGTGGCTGCTCGGCGTGCGCGACCGCTTCTCGAAGACCATCCTCTTTATCACCCACGATGTCGATGAAGCCCTCCTGCTCGGCGATCGCGTGCTCGTCTTCAGCCACCGGCCCGGACGCATCGCCGCCCAGCTATCCGTCGACCTGCCCCACCCGCGTAACGAAGACACCGTCCTCGAATCCGACTTTCTCGCCCTCAAACGCAACGCGCTCGCCCACCTGAAACTCTGAAACAGGAACAAAAAAAGTGATCGACAAACAGTCCGCAAACGCTCTCAACTCCGACGGCTACCTCGTTGCCCCCTGCCCCGCGCTCGATGGGTCCGAGATTCAACAAGCCTTCCGCGCCTTCATCCGGCGAGAACGCGAGCACCAGCTCCGTTTCCTCCAGAAAGAGTACGGCTATGCCTACGACGGCTTCTCCTACTACGGCCAGACCGACAGCAGCCACCAGGCCCACGATGATCTCATCAGCACCTTCGTCCTCTCTGAGTTCTACCCCGTGGAACGCTTTCCTCCTGAGTTCCACGGCTTCCTGAACAGCCGCTGGCAGGAGGTCGTGCAGGTTGTCCGCGGCCTTGAAACCGAGCTGTTGACCCAGCTCGACGTGCCCGGCCTGCTCGACTTCTACCTCCACAACGTAGGCCACATGCTCTCCAACAACTACTACCCCCCTCTGCAGCAATTCACCACTACCGCGGCAGGCAATACCCGGCTCTCCGCGCACCCGGACGCCTCCCTGTTCACGGTTTTTCCATTCGGTATCGATCAGGAGTTGGAGCTGCAGTTGACCGGGGAAGACGGGGGAACGACGTGGCAATCGGTGGATGCCTCCGACGCAATACTGCTCTATCCAGGCTATCTGCTGGAGATGTGGACCCGCGGGGAGATCAAAGCAATGAATCATCGCGTTCGCCTGAGCGCGGATCGCGCAGCCGAACGGTTCTCCTTCTCTTGTTTCTCGTTGCCCTTTCCACTGAGGAAGTTCGAAATGCCCGGACGGGGTCCCGTCACCAGCGAGGAATACTTCGAAGCCTACGGCGCCCTATTCTGATGTCTGCGGCGCCCTAATCAAATGAATCAGCCCCAAACCATAGCGCCCGGCCCAACCACAAATCTCGCCCCTCCCCCCACCGCGCCCTTCCCCAGAACAACAGCGGGCCAATCCGAGTCCGCCTCCGTTCGCCCTTCGCCGTTCACGTCACAAACAGCCTGAACGGCGCCTCCAGCAACGCCTTCACCCTCTGCAAAAACAGCGCGCACTCCGCCCCGTCCGTAACGCGGTGGTCCGCCGAAATCGTCACCTGCATCACCCTCCGTACCGCCAACTGACCATCCACCGCCACCGCCGTCTCCTTCGCCGTCGCCGCGCCCAGGATCGCAGCCTGCGGCGGGTTGATGATCGCGGCAAAGTGATCGGTGTCGTAACCGCCCAGATTGCTGATCGTGAATGTACCGCCCGATACATCCTCCGGCCTGACTCTCCCCGCGCGCGCACGCTCTATCATCGCCCTGTTCTCGCGTGCAATATCCAGGACCGACTTGCGGTCGGTCTGGCGGTTGACCACCGTCAACACGCCCCTTTCCACCGCCACCGCCGCGCCAATATGAATCTCCGGGTGGACCTCAACGCGCCCTTCAATATACGACGCGTTCAAATTGGGAAAACTGCGCAGCGCCAGCGCGGTCGCCTTCATCACGATGTCGTTGACAGTCACCCGCCCTTCCTCCGAGAACGCACTGTTGAACTGCCTTCTCAGTTCCAGCGCCTCATCCATCACGACCGAATTGGTAATGTAAAAGTGAGGAACTGTCTGTTTGCTCTCGCTCATCCGCTGGGCAATCGCCCGCCGCAACCGCGCTGCATTCCCGTCAGCCCTCGGTGGCGCGCCCGCCTCCGGCGCCGGATGGCTCGCAGCTATAGATTTCACCGGCCCCGACCGCGCCAGCAGGCGCTCCACATCCGCGCGCAGTATACGGCCCCCCGGGCCGCTGCCAGCCACCCCGCCCAGGTCCAGATTGTGCTCGCGGGCCATCCGCAGCGCGATCGGCGTCGCCAGCGCCCCATTCTCCACCGGCTCCGCGGCCGCACTGCCCGCCAGGCTCTCCTCGCCGTCTATCGGCGCCGGTTCCGGCCGCGCCTTCGCTTCCGGCCGCGTCACCGGAGCAACCGGCGTCGGCGCCTGGGCAAGGCCAGGCGCAGGCGTGGCGGAAAGTTCATCCGGCCCGCCAACCTTGGCAATCGGCGCGCCTGCCTCCACGCTGTCGCCAGGCTGAATCAGCTGCTCCAGCAGAACGCCCGCCACCGGAGCCTCCACTTCCAGCATCACCTTGTCCGACTCGAATTCGGCGATCGCCTCGCCCGCCTCTACCGCGTCGCCCACGCCCTTTAACCAGACCGACAGCTCACCTTCGCCGGCCTCAAACCCCAGGTCGGGCATGGGTATGATTTCGGCCACAAATTCCTCCTCCGCCGCCTTCTGCCGCAAAACACGCCGGCTCTATCTGAACTCAGTTCGGTTCAACCCCACCAGCGCCGCCTCAAAGATCGCCTGGCTGTCAATGCCAAAATGGCGGTACAGATCAGCCGGCGTGCCCGACTGTCCAAAATCATCCACACCCAGCGGAATCAGGTAGCTGCCAAAAAGGCTGCCCAGCCAGGCAAGATTGTGCGGCGCGCCGTCCTGCACTGTCACGATCGGAGCCCGCCTCTCCTCAGGGGGAATCAACCACGACAGCAACCGGCTTGGCTCCCGGCCCCGCCTCCGGCCCCATTGGGCCGCACGCCAGTTCTCAAACAGCCGCCGCGGGCTGGTCAGGTTGAGCACATTCACCGCAATGCCCTCCTCCTGCAACATGGCTGCAGCCTCCATCGCTTCCGCCAGCATGATGCCCGTTGACGCGATATGCACCAGCGAGCCGGGATCAGCGTCCGGCGTCGCCGTCCGCCAGTCCAGCGCCCGGTACCCGCCTTCCAGCGCCTGCCGGCGCAGCTCGACTTCGCCAAGTCTCTCCAGCGCAGGCTCCAACAAAGACTGGTCCGTCGGCTTTGTCGAGAGGCGAAGATAGGTCGCCCTTCCCTCCACATCCCGGCAGCACTGGCGCACCGCCTCCAACATGATCCACACCAGCTCTTGCGCAAAACAGGGCTCATAGCTGTTCAGATTCGGCAGCTCCGCGCCCAACGACGGCGTCACCGTCGACTGGTGCGCGCCGCCTTCAGGCGCAAGGCTCACGCCCGACGGCGTTCCCACGATGATAAAGCGGGAATTGGCGTACAGCCCGTAGATGAAGGAGTCCAGCCCGCGCAGCACAAACGGATCATAGACCGTGCCGATCGGAATCAACTGCTGACCGCTCAACTCTGCCGACAGACCCAACATGCCCAGCATCATGAAGAGATTCATCTCCGAGATGCCCAGCTCAATATGTTGGCCCTCCGGCCCGTAGCGCCAGCTCAACCGGCGGTTCTCCTCCAGCTCGTAAATCTCGCGGTCCGTTAGGGAAAAAACGCCTTGCTTCGCGATCCAGCCCGATAAATTGGTCGACGTTGAAACATCCGGCGAGGTCGTAACCAGCCGCGGCGCCAGTTTCGGATCGCGGCTCATGCTCACCAGGATCTGGCCGAACGACTGCTGCGTGCTCAGCGTCCCATGCGTTCGAACCGGCACACTCTCCGGGACCTCCCGCGCCAGGAGCCCAACTGATCGCGGCGTCTCCTTGCCGTCCTTCCCTTGCCAGGCCGAGCCATTCGGAGGCCGGGACACCGGGTAGAGCTGCCCCGCGATCTTCCTGCACAGCCCCCCCTCCTTCGATTCTTCGTCAAACGCCGCCCATTCATCCTCGACCGGGACCGCCAGCTCCTCGGCCAGGGCCGACATCTCATCTCCGTTCAGCAATTTCGAATGATTGTGGGGATCGCCCGCAATCGGCAACCGCCACCCCTTGATCGTATACGCAAAGATCACCGTCGGCCTGTCTGCCGTGGCGTCCGCCTCCTCCAGCGCCCTGATCATCTCCGCAAGGTCGTGGCCCCCAAGATTGCCCACCACGCCCGGCAACTCCGCATCGCTTATCGGCGCCAGAAGCTCCTCCAGGCGCGTATCTCTGCGCCCTTCCACCGTTACAAACCGCCTCCGCAGCTCGTCGCCCGGCAGACGCACCAGCAACTGGTACTCCTCGTTGCTCATGTCATCAATGCGTTTGCGCACCTGTTCCCCATGCTTCTGCGCGAAAAGTTTCTGCAACTTGCTGCCGTACTTTGCCTCCAGAACCTGCCAGCCCCAACTGTCAAACATCGACTTCAACGTCCCCGCCCGGATGCCCGGAACCACCCGGTCCAGGCTCTGACGGTTCAGGTCCACGATCCAGAGCGTGTTGGACAGCTCCGCCATCCATTCATCAAAGACAGCCTCCCACACGTTGCCCTCGTCCAACTCCGCATCGCCGATGATCGCAATGAACCGATTCGACGTCACGTCGCCAAAGTGCTTCTGAGCATAGTGGTGCGTCAGGGCTGCAAAAGCCGGCGCCACCGCGCCCAGCCCCACCGAGCCGGTGGAAAAGTCAACAGGATCGGGATCCTTCGTCCGGCTTGGATACGCCTGCAAACCGCCATAGGCGCGCAGCGTCGTCAGATACTCGCGCGGCAGCTGGCCCAGAAGATACTGGATGGCGTGAAAGACCGGCGACGCATGCGGCTTTACCGAAACTCTGTCCCCATGCCGCAGCAGATGAAAATAGAGCGCCGTCATGATCGTCACCATGCTCGCCGAAGAAGCCTGGTGCCCGCCAACTTTGACGCCGTCCCGCTGCGGCCGCACATTGTTCGCCTCATGCACAATGCGCAGGGACAGCCACAGCACCCTGTCCTGTATCCGGTTAAGCGTTTGCAGGTACTCCGATGTCAGTTCCAAGTGTCCGTTCCCAACCCCGTATCAGGTTAGCCTCCGCCCATCTCCGCCGGCCTCACCCCGCATAGCGGGCCGGCCCGCCTGCCCAATCGCAATTATAGCATATTTCAGGGACCCGCCGTCCACTATCCACAACCCACTCTCCACAGCAGTTCCGTCCCTTGTGGACGGCTTTAGCGTCACGCCCCGGCCTTCTTCTCCGGCTCATATCCAATTGCCCTGCGCCCATGCTCCAGATCATACAAAGGCCAGTCGCCTCCGGATACGCCGAACACCACCTCATACCCTACCCCGGGATGAACGACCGCCCGCTCAAAAACTCGCACGATGTCGGTGTGGCTGAGGTGATGCGGATGCTCCGCCTCGGGCCGGTCGGCGCGCACGTTGCCAATCCGCACCGATATGCACTCCATCCCATACTTGCTGGCATACATGTAACCCAGATTCTCGCCGAATACCTTGCTGATCGAATAGTAGCTCTCCGGCCTGGGCAGCATATCGACCGTACGCGTAACCGATTCGGGATAAGGCGCCAGCAGGCCCGCCCGGCTCGCGAAAACCACGCGTCGCACACCGCTCAGACGCGCCGCCTCGAAGAGATTGTACGTCCCGATGATATTGCTGTTCAGAATCTCCTCCCACGGCGCCGATCCCTGCGGGTTCCCAGCCAGGTGAACGACCGCCTCCATTCCCTCCGTCGCTCTGGCAACGGCCGCAAAGTCAGTCAACTCCCCCACAATGCCGTCCTCAAGCTCAGGCTGCGGCTCGCGGTCAAATCCGCGCAGCTGGTAGCAGTCCTTCAACCCCGCCGCCAACACCCTGCCCACCGCGCCCGCTGCTCCCGTAATCAGAATCCTCATACGTATGTCCCTCGTGAAAGGCGGCGTGCGCGCACGCCGTCCGCCTCTTCCCTTCTCCCGCAAACCGATAGCTGCCGGCGCCTCCCCGACCCTTCCCGCTCATGGCCACTCTTCAGCCGGCAACGCCGCTGTCATCTGCCGGATGCGCGGCCTCTCGCGCTCCACAAAGGACCTGTGAAACGAGAAGGCTCCGTGCTTCCTGAGCGCCTGCATATGACCTGTTGAGGTTGGCCTTGCCGCAAACTTCAGCGCAATGTAACGCCGATCCACCTGCTTGCCAAATACGGCATGATACAAATACTGGTTGAAAAAAACGCCGTCTCCCGGCTCTACCTCCACCGCCCAGCCGGGCAAATCAGGCCCGGCCGCGCCGAACGGCTTCACATCCGGGCGAGACTGAATATGGTTCAGCCTGTCCAGCTGATCATACATCGGCGCGCGGTGCGAACCGGCCATCACCCGCAGCGCGCCCGTCTCCTTCGTCGTCGCCGTCAAATACAGCATCACCTTCAGGCGCGCATAGTTCGGCTCCTCCTCACCCGGCCGGTCGCAATGCCACTCGTGGCTCTGCGTATCGTTGAAGCTGCCCTTGTTGCCTTCCGAGCCGGCCCACACGAATCCCGCCCCCAACAACTGCTCTGCCGGCGCATAGATCCGATCATCCTCCGCCAGTCGGGAAAGTTCCCGGCTCGACTCTATAAATGGCGCAACATGCTGGTACGCCCCCATGTCAGGACCGCCCCCGCGCGCCGCCCGCCACAGGCGATCTGCCGCGCCTCGAATCTCGGCTATCTCCTCGGGCGCAAAGAGCCGCCGCAAACAGATAAATCCAAACGTCTCATAATGTCTGATCTGTTGGTCGCAAAGCATGATTTGCCCCCTGCCTCATTCGCGCCTGAACTTCTGCAGCCGGTTGTGGAGTGTCGCCACCTCCGCTACGTAAAGGTCCCCCCTGGAATCCAGCCACAGCCCATGCGGATGATCGGCAAACTGCCCCGCGCCTTCGCCAGGCTCCCCCCATCGTGCCAGCAGCCTGCCATCCAGGTCAAACACGCTGATGCGAAAATTGCCCTCTGCAATATAGACGTTGTCCTCCTCGTCAATGTACAGGTCATTCGGCCCGTCCAAGTCCGGCCACTCGCCCATGTACACGCCCTCCGCATCGAAGATCTGCAGGCGTCTGTTCGACCGGTCCAGCACCAGGACCCGGCCGCGGCTGTCCACGCGCAGACAGTGCGGCAGCCCAAACTGGCCCGGCCCCGTGCCCTCCTCGCCCCACGAATGCAGAAGCGATCCTTCCGCCGTGAAACGATGCACGCGAAACTGGCCGTATCCGTCGGAAACATAGATTTCGCCCCACGGCGCCTCCACCGCCCACGTCGGCTGGTTGAAGGGCTCGCCGGGCCCGCCCGCCCCGCCGTGCCCAGCGTCTGCAGCGTCCGCCCCTCCGTGTCAAACTTGCGCACCGTGTGGTCGTCCACATCGCACACGTACAGCTCATCCTTCTCGTTGAACCAGACGCTGTGCGGGTTCTGCAGCAAATCCTTGCCCCAAGAGTCCAGGAAGTCGCCCTCGCGGCCATAGACGAGGATCGCCGCCGGCTCGCGCCGCGCAATGTAAACGCGGTCTCTCGAATCCGTCGCCACCGCCGGTGTCACCCCGCCGAACGCACGCCCAGCCGGACCCGCGCCCCAGCCCTCCACTGCCTTGAAACTGAATCCCCCCTGTTGCGCTGCCATCCCCCCTCCTCTGCCGCCTATGCGGCCTGTTCCGTTTCCCAGCCCGTTGCCGCCTGCGCGACCGTACCGCCCGGCTACGCGATCGGGCTCTCCATCAACACTGTGACGCCCATATCGATGTACTTGCTGCGGTTTTCCGGCGAATAACTCCTGAAGCTGATCTTCGCCTCCATCCCCTCCAGCTGCCGCAGCGCATGGCGCACACAGTCGTCTACGCTCCTGAACGGATGCTCCGGGTGCGCCTCCAGGTCGAAGGTCAAGTCGGCGGGCCCCCAGGTCAAACAGTCAACGCCCGGCTTGGCCAGCCGCCGAACATTTGTCACCGCGCGCACCGTCTCCATCTGGATGCAGAGAACGCCAGTATGGTTCCACCAATCGGCGTACACCAGGCGTTCCTCGCGCCCCTCGATGCCATAGCGCGCCGTCCCGCCCCAGCTCCGCTTGCCCTTCTGCGGATAATAGAACGCGTCGATCGCCTCATCCACCGTCGCCTCATCCTCGACAATCGGCACTTCGATTCCCAGCGGCCCTAAGTCCAGTATGTTTCCGATCAGGTAGGCATGCCGCGTGTGCTTGATTCGAAACTGGACCGGCACGCCCAGCTCTGCGGCCAGCCCGCAAAACGCGACCAACCTCTCCTCATTATAGGGTGAATGCTGGCTGTCCACCGCCAGAAAGTCGTAGCTGTCCTTCCCCAGAATCTCCTCCAGCTGCCCTCTGCTCGCGTTCACCGGGGCAGACACCCCAATCACGATATCCCCCCTGCGAATCCGCTCCTTCAACGACGCCCCCTCAGACATATCCGCCTCCTCCCCCTGTGATCTGACTGCCAGTAGAACTCTGCCCTTCCCGCTGCGTCCCTATCTCCACCCGCCGCCTCGCCTCCCTCCCAACTGGGCGGGGCATGCAGGGAACGGGTGGCCTAGCCACCAACCCCGCGCCCCCCAACTAAAGGCCTCCAAACGATCGCACGACTAACCGCCCAATCGTTCCCCCGCCGCTTAATCCAACAACGTCCGCTGCTCCCGCAATGCAAACGACCTCCCATCGATCGCCCTTGATACCGCCAGCACGCCGTCCAGATGATCACACTCATGCTGCAGAAGCTCCGACAGACCATCTTCGAGAGCCATTGTCTGCTCCTGCCACGCCCGGTCCCAATAGCTGACCCGGCAGCGCCTGTGCCTTCTCACCCGCACCACCAGATCAGGAAAGCACATGCAGTCATCCCACAGCGTGATCGTCTCCCTGCTCAACTGATCGATGACCGGATTGAAGAAGACCGCGGGCTCGCCCACATGCATGTAGACAATGCGCTTCATCACGCCAATCTGAGGAGCGGCGATCGCACGCCCGGCACCATACCTGCTGCGAAAATCAAGCAACGTGTCATGCAGGTCCCGGATCGCCGGACCCAGGCCCGCAACCTCATCCCGCCGCACCGGCTCGCACACCTCGTACAACCTCGGATCCCCCAGCAAGAGTACATCACGAACCGCCATGCCTCTCCCCTCCCAAAATGCCCGCCGCGGACCCAGCGCACCCCGGCCAGCCCTCACAGCTGCCTTCTGTCCTTATCTCGGTCCACCCATTATCTCCCGCATACAGACACAACGTCAATGCCGCCGCAAAACCCAGTCCAGCCCCAATGCTCTCAAAAGAAATAGCCTGCAGGATCCAATATTCTCCTCCTGCAGCAACCTGAAAAGCCCCCAAATTTCCCCCGCGCGCCCGCCTCACGGCGCACCCGAGGGCATACGCATCTTTTTGGGAGAGAACCCTCAGCAGATAGTCAGTTTTCCAACCAGCTCGTTACCGTTGACCCAAATTTGATGCAATTGCCATGTGGCGCCTCCCCGCCCCGCCTCCCCGCCCCGCCACCCTTTGACCACTGCGGTCCCGCCCCTAGCGGGCGATTCCTTCTTCGTATAGCAATCAAAGCAAGAACCTAACCTTCTTCTAAGACCAAACCCCTCCAAATGCTCAACCCTCCCCCCGCCCTGTCCCCCATCAAAACCCATCCCCCTAATCCCTTTCATCCCCCCAAATCCCTGTCCAGACTAATCCCCATCCGTCGCATTGACAACCCCCATCTTTCCGTTTACAGTCTCACTCTATGACTTACACTTGGTCCACTCGCGGCTTCGAAGACTTTCGCCAAGGTCAATTCGGCAACGCAGGCCAAAACCTGTATGTCTCCCGCGCCGGCATTCTCCAACGTATCCACCAGCGCGACCTCAATGGCAACGGCTACCTCGACCTCCTCTTCTGCAACAGCCAGAACCACCACGAACGTCCGCCAACCTACCTCTACGAAGACCCGCTGGGCGAAGCCGCCCGCACAGAGCTCCCCGCTGAAGGCGCGTGGACAGGCACGATCGCCGATCTCAACCGCGACGGCTATGACGACCTGATTCTGGGCATGAGGCACAACGGCGTCCGTCCCGACCTCAACGCGATCATCTACTACGGCGGCCCCGACGGGCTCAGCGAGAGGAGCCAGCAGCAGCTTCCCGTCCCCGAATGTGAGTCAGTGGCGGCCGGCGACTTTGACGGCGACGGCCGTCCCGACCTGGCCTTCGTCAGCCAAAACGCGCTGCGAATCTTCTACCAGACCGAACTGGGATTCGAGCCGCAAAGGTTCATCGACCTGGACATCCTGGCCGACCAGCTGGCAGCCGCCGACCTCGACGGCGACGGCTTCGCCGACCTGGTCGTACGTACACAGGAGGGGAAACTCTCAATCTTCTGGGGTGGCGCAAACGGCATCACCGCGGAACGAGTGACCCTCTGCAACGAGCCGGCCGAACCACAGACCGGCGCACCCGCTCCCGTCCACCAGTACGCGGAGCACGACGAGGAAGCCCGCCCGCTGGCCGGCGTCGTCCAGCTGGACAACACGCCCTATCTGTTCCTGCCCCGCACGCGTAGCGTCTCGCTCGTGCCGGTCGGCGCCGACCGGCGGCTCGGCCCGCCCAAAGAACTCTACTGCCTCCACGCCATGGCGGTCGCAGTCGGCGATGTAAACGGCAATGGCTACGACGATCTCGCGCTGGCCTGCCGCGAGCCCTTTGAGGGGAAAGAACGCTCCTGGATCTACTGGGGCGGCCCTGAAGGATTTGACGAAACCCGCCGGGCGCCCCTCGACAGCCATCGCGCCTGCGATGTCGCCGTCGTCGACCTGACAGGAGACGGCCTCGCCGACATCATCCTCTGCCAGAGCTTCACCGCAGACTCCTACAGCGCCGACTCGCTCATCTACCGCAGCGCGCCCACAGGCATCGACCCCCAGCCGGTCCACCTGCCTTGCCAAGATGCCCGCCGCGTCCTGCTCGCCCGCCCCCGTCCCGATGACCGCCCCCAAGTGATCTTCGTCAACCACTTCGGCCGAAACCGCCTCGGCAACATCAGTCCCGCAATCTACTTCGGCGGGCCCGACGGCTTCTCCCCCCATCGCCGCCAGGACCTGCCCGGCTGGGGCACCGTCGAAGCCATTTGCTGCGACTTCAACGACGATGGCTTCGTCGACATCGTCCTCGCCAACGCCTCGGAAAACTCAATCGACCGCGATCCCGGCTCCTACCTGCTGCGCAACGGCCCGCAAGGCTTCGCCAGCCAACCAACCTGGACCCTGCCCACAAACAGGGCCCACGGCGTCTGCGCCGCCGACATCAACCGCAACGGCTGCCTCGACCTGATCTTCTGCGGCTTCCACAACCCCGAGCTCCTCATCTTCCACGGCGTCCCTGCAGACCCCGACACCGGTCTCTGCTTCGACACCGCCAATCCCCGTCGCATCCGCCTCGAACACGATGGCAAGCTCTACGACGAACCCCGCTGGATCTACCTTGCCGACCTCAACAACAACGGCTGGCTGGACCTGGTCGTGCCTCAGATCGCCTACGACCGCAGCTTCATCCTCTGGGGCGGGCCGCAAGGCTTCAGCATGGACCGTTGCCAGCCCCTCTCCGTCCTGCGCGGCGCCTGCGCTCGCGCCGCCGACCTGAACGGCAACGGCTACCTGGACGTCATCATCGGCGGCCACATCACCTCCCAGGAGGGACCCCACGACTCATTCGTCTACATCTACTGGAACGGCCCCAGCGGCCTGTGCGAGGACCGGCGCACGCTCCTGCCTGCCAGCGCCGTCAACGCCATGGCCGTCGCCGACTTCAACAACGACGGCATGCTCGACCTCTTCATCTGCTCTTACCACAACGGCCGCGAACGGGACATCGACTCCTTCCTCTACTGGAACCGCGCCGGGCGCGGCTTCGCCGCCGCAGACCGCATCCGCCTCTTCACCCACTCCGCCTCCGGTTGCGTCGCCGCCGACTTCAACGACAATGGCTGGATCGACCTGGCCGTCGCCAACCACAAGGTGGAAGGCGACCACATCGGCCATTCCACGGTCTGGTGGAACGGCCCCCAAGGCTTCAGCCCCGAGCGCGTAACCCAACTGCCCACCTCCGGCCCGCACGGGATGACTGCCATCAGCCCGCACAGCATCGCGGACCGCGGCGAAGAGGAGTTCTACGTGTCGGCCCCGCATGAACTCCCCCCGGGCGCCCGTGTAACCGGGATCGTTTGGCAGGCCGAAACGCCGCCCCGCACCTGGGTCAAAGCCCAGCTGCGCTTCGGCAGTTCGAAAGCTGAATTGGAAGAGGAAAGGTGGCAGGGCCCCAACGGCGGCCCCGAATGGTTTGAAGAGCCGCAGGCGTCTCTGGCGACAGAAGCAACCGGCCGTTGGGTCCAATACAGGTTGGCCCTCGGCGCCAAAAACGGGTGCGGCTCCCCGCGCGTGAAAAGCGTGGATATAACCTGCGAATGATCGGGGTCAGCCGAAAAACCGCCCGTCCGGAGCCCCCTGGCGCGGCCTGAAGCCGCTCAACCGCCGCCGAACGTTACATGCTCCAGCACGTCCGGGTTGCATATGTCCTTCGGCTGCCGGCCGTTGAAAAAGTCGAGCACGGCGGTCACCGCCATGTGCTCTATGCGCCCCCTGCCTTCCAGCGTCGTCGTCGCCGAATGCGGGGTCGCCACCACCTTCGGGTGCGTGCGCAGCCGTGAAGAAACCGGCGGCGGTTCCGGGTCGAACACGTCCAACCCCGCGCCAAGAAGATGGCCGCTATCCAGCGCGTCCAGCAGCGCGTCCGGGTCGACCAGCGGGCCCCGCGCCAGGTTGAGCAGGACAGCCCCCCGCTTCATCTGCGCAAAGCGCTCGCCGTTCATCAGATGGTAGGTATCCGGCGTCGAGGGCGCGTGCATGCTCAGAAAGTCAGCGCTCCCGATCACCGTGTCCAAATCGGCAAGCTCCACACCGGCCTCAGCAGCCCGCTCAGCCGGGATATACGGGTCGAACGCCAGCACCCGCATACCGAAGCCACGCCCGCAAATATGGGCCACCCGCCCGCCGATTCGCCCCAGCCCCACCAGCCCCAGCGTCTTGCCCATCAGCTCCGTGCCCATCGGCAGCCCTCTGGGCGCAAATTCGCCCGCCGCCAGCTGCGCCATCCCCGGCTTGACCTGCTTGGCCACCGCCAGCATCAGGGCCACAGTGTGCTCCGCCGTCGATTCGGTGGGCCCGTCCGGCGTATTGCAAAAGACGACCCGATGCCGGGTCGCGGCAGCAAGGTCGACGTTGTCGATGCCGATACCCGTGCGAACCAGTATCCGCAGATTGGGCAACCGGTCGAAAACTTCGTCATTGTAGCCGATCGCTGCCGCCGCGAGAATCGCCTGCGCCGGCCTGGCGCTGCCCACAGGGTCGGCCGGCTCCGCTGTCAAACGCGTCACCGACTCGGGCAGCAGGGAAAGAGCGTCTGAAAGCTGAGGCGCTTCGCTCCAAATATGCGTAAATTCAGAAAGCTTCACGGAATCTGCTCCATAGTGGGGTAAACTGG
Organism: Caldilineaceae bacterium; assembly: GCA_022823185.1. Classification (GTDB taxonomy): domain Bacteria; phylum Chloroflexota; class Anaerolineae; order Caldilineales; family Caldilineaceae; genus Bin5. The sequence goes on along the minus strand of JAJDXQ010000016.1, from coordinate 158,684 downwards.
TGACCGATTGAAATGCCTAAGGGGTTGCCTGCGCATCCGTTCTTCGATTCAACCATTTGGGCGGGAATGCGAAAATCCAGGTGCAGGTCGGCGCGTTGGCAGCTGCTGTATGGCAGACGCCCGATGTATGCGGTCTGCCTCGAGGGCAGGTCCTGAAGGCACACCGGAAATCGCCGCGCGTCGCCGCCTGTGATCGCAGTTCTTCTCCCAATCTGACCAATGATTCTGCGCGGAAAAGAATTGTACCTGCACATTTTTGAGTCAACAAACTGGTCGTTGCTATGCTTCAAAGGTGTAGCGCATCACAATTCTATTCTGTCCCGCAGGCGTCACGTCCACAAACCCAGCGCGTCGGTACGTCTCAGGCGTGCCCATGTAGGTGTACGACGCCGCGTCCGGCGCCACGGGATACCCTTCCACGGCAGGCGCGCCCTGCGCACGCGCATAGTCCACCGCAGCGCGCAGAAGCTGGCCCGTCAACCCTTGCCGCCGGTAGTGGCGGTCGACGAACAGACAAACGACCGACCAGACCGCCGCGTCGTCAACTCGCGGCAGCGCCCGGTAGCGCTCAAGCGCCGCATAGCTCTCGCGCGGCGCGATCGAACACCACCCGACCGGCATCCCCTCGCAATAGGCGAGAATGCCGACCGGCGTCCCGGCTCGCACAAGCGCCGTCAGGGCCTCAACACGCTCCGCCTTGCTCGACCTGCGATACTCTGAGCTCGTCATCCGCCACCGCATACACGAACAGTACCGAAACTTGCCATGGCACTGCGAAAAACGCGCCAGATCGTGCAATCTCGCCTCCGTCACCGGTTGGAACTGGATCCTTGGCACGTACTGTCCCTCCTTCTCTTCAGTCATCCAACGACATCGGCCGCGACCAAACACGCTGGGATTCATCCCAAACTCAAACCGGGAGCATGCTGGAGCGGCCCCCGGTTCCACTCTATTGGACCCTGCCCAAAATCAACAAATCCCGTCCAATCGAACTGGCAATCAGAACACAATCACCGCCGGGTATCCTGCCCCCGAAGTCCGGCGACAACCAACCCCGCCGCCACCGCCCACCTGTACAATCCCCGCAGTTCCCCTGCCCTTCTCCCCGCCGCTCACCCCCTTTTTGGACCGCACACACCCAAAAAAAACCGTTTGACCCATCTCCCACAGTTATAGTATAAAAATGCAGGTACGACCGTTTTGGGAAAGTCGCAAGCGCTTGGGGTTCTTTGCTTAAACGCTTTAGCCAGGCCTGGGATTTCAGGCATCTGGGCGCAAAGGCTTCCTGGTCGGGGCTCGTTTCTGCAACCCTGGCGGAAACCGACAAAGCGCTCCACGTGAACCTCTCTCGGCCCTTGAGGTCCCTCTAACCTGCCCCACGCGACGAGATTTTCCGCAAGCGGGACGGCGGCGCCCGAACCGCCTCCTGCCAGCCCGGCCAAGCGGGCGCGGCTTCGGGGCCCACATCGTTACCAACTATCGGTTCCTGGATTCCCAAGGAGAAAACCCATGCAAAAGCGTACCCGACTCTCAATATTGGCAGCTCTATTGACGCTGGCCCTCATGTTGTCAGCTTGCGCAGCCCAGCCGGCGCCGGCGACCGGGGCCGCCTCCGACGGAGACGCGATGGAGGAGGAAGTCGTTGAAATCACCTGGCTCCAGTGGTGGGTCAATGAATGGGGACCCGACAACCACGCACAGCTGATCGCCGACTTTGAAGCCCAAAACCCCAACATAAAGGTGACTGTGGTCGACGTCCCTTGGCCTGAAATGGCCGGCAAGCTTCAGGCCGCCGCGGCCGGGGGAAGCGAATCCTACGACCTCTTTGGCACTGAGTCGACCTGGATTGCGGGCCTGACCAAACAGGGGTTCATCGAAGATCTTGGCCCCTGGCTGGAAAACGATCCGGAGTTCGCCGCCAAACTGACGCCGACAACGCCCATGAACCTGCTGGGTGAAACCAGAGGACTCTGCCTCTATCTCATCCCCTATCAGTTCGCCTACAACGTCGACATCTTCGAAGAGAAAGGCCTCGAGCCGCCTACCAACTGGGATGAGTTTGTGGCGGTCCTGCAAGCCCTGCGCGACGAAGATTCGAACGCCTACGGCATGAGTATGCCGCTGCAGGACGGCGGTTTCCTTCTGTTGCGCTACTTCAACTTCCGCCTCGCCCAAGAGGGCGGCCAGATGCTTGACGCCGACGGCAACGTTGCCTTCAACTCTCCCGAAGGCGTCGCCGCAATGAACTGGTGGAAAGAGCTCTATGACATGGACCTGGTCGTGCCGGGCTCCTTCGGCGAAGATCAAGCCCTGATGCTCGAGTTCGTCGCCAGCGGCCAGACCGCTGCGATCATCGACGGCCCCTTCATCTGGACGAAGGCCAAACAGATCGATCCCGATATCCGCATGGCCTACGCCCCCGCCTGGACGCACAACACCGGCGGCTACTCCTGGGCCTGCAGCGGCATGGGCATCGCCGCCAACTCCCCCCACAAGGAAGAAGCCTGGGAGTTCTTCAAGTACATCTACTCGGATGAGGTGTCCCTCAAAATGACCGAGACGGTCAGCCTGTTGTGGGCCACAAACGCCGCCGTTGATTCGCTGGCAGAGTCCGACGATCCAATGTTGAGCCAGGTTCCCGCCTTCGCAAACCAGGATCCTGAGAACAATATTCTGTTTGCTCCCCTGCCGGAAGCCTCAAAGCTGATCGATGCCTTCCAGCAGGCCTTCCAACAGGTGCTTGCCGGTGAAAAAGACGCGCAGACAGCGCTGGATGAGGCTGCCGCCGTCTGGCAGGCGGAGCTGGACGCCGCCAAATAACGACTGACGACCGAACGGGCCTCCGTTCGGAGGGTTGACGGAGCACGACCTGTCTGGCGCGGCGCCTGAACCAGCCGACGGGTCCGGGGCCTTGCAGGCATTCAAGAACTGCAAGGCCCCGCTGCTACGTCCATCCGGTTCCCGAAATCTCGATCGAAAATCAGTGAGAATCCAAATGCGTGACGAGGGGACCGCCCCTGCTGCCGCCCCCGCAACGGGGCAAGAGACAATGAATGGCGAGAGAACCGCAGCAGGGCCCGGCCGCCCGCGCCGGCTGCCTTGGCGCCAGATGAACGGCTACTACTTCGTGGGGCCGGCCATTCTCTTCTTCCTCTTTGTAAGCATCTTCCCTCTTCTGCGCACAATTCAGATGAGCCTCGTGGACGTTGAGGCGGGCGTGCCCAGATTCGTCGGCATTCGACACTATGCCAATCTTGTGCAGGACCCTTGGTTCTGGAACAGCCTGAGCAATGTGCTCACCTTCACCGTATCCTCCGTCATCCTCCACATTTCAATGGGTATGGGACTGGCTCTGCTCCTGAATGAAGAGTGGTTCAATACAACGCTGAGAAACTTCATGCGCGGCCTGCTCATCCTCCCCTGGGTCTTCTCCACGGCATCCTCAGGCCTCATGTGGACACTTCTCTACCATCCATTCGGTCTCCTTAACTATATGTGGGTTGGCCTCCTGGGCCAGGAGGCGCCGATTGAGTTTCTGGCCAAACCGGGCCTGGCCATGGCTTCGGTTGTCGCGGTCAATACCTGGAAGTCCTATCCCTTCTACATGATCATCATCCTTGGCGGCCTGCAGGCCATCCCCGCCGAAATCTATGAAGCGGCCAAGGTTGACGGCGCAAACGCCTGGAAACGGTTCTGGCACGTCACCCTGCCCCAGCTGCGCCCCATCCTCATCGCGATCTCGACCATCGACATCATCACGACCGTCGGCCACGTCGACCTGATCCGGATGCTGACAAGGGGCGGTCCTCTCCGCAGCACAGAGACCGTGGCCTACTACATCTACAAGACCGCCCTGCTCGACGGCAATCTCGGGTACGGCGCGGCGGTCAGCACGCTCATGCTGATCATGCTTGCCATCCTCATCATTCTCTATCTGAGGGTCTTGTCCCAAGGAGACGAAGCCGGTGAAACGAGCTTCTGATTTCAGATTCAAACACGGCTATCTGATTCACCAGATCTTTGTCGTTACACTCACAACTCTGTCAGCAATCGTCATCCTGACGCCGGTGGTCTGGATGATCAATGCCGCCATGCGACCGATCAAGGAGGTGCTGACCTATCCCCCGCAGCTGGATCCGAGTCAGCTTACCTTCGAGTACATGGCATCCCTCATCGAGAATGAGCTATACCGGGGATACTTCGTCAACAGCTCGATCATCGCCCTGTCCACGCTGGCCATCGTCATCGTTCTTGGCCTTCTGGCGGCCTACGGCTTCTCTCGGTTCAAGATGGCGGGAGGAAGGATCATGTTGTTGGGCATCATGGCGCTGCTCATGCTGCCAACAGTTACCCTGATCGTTCCCTACTTCCGCCTGGCGCACCTCGCAGGCCTCTATGACACCCGCCTCGGTCTGATCATCGTAAACTCTGCCTTCATCCTGCCCATCTGCATCTGGCTCTTGAAACGGTACATGGACGCCATCCCCGTCGATCTCGAGGAAGCGGCCATGATCGATGGCTGTACCCGCCTGCAAGCCCTGCAGAAGATTCTGGTCCCGCTGGCAGTCCCTGGAATCGTGGGCACAGGCACTTTCGCCTTTATCTTTGCCTGGAACGAGTTTCTCCTGGCTGTGACCTTGACCGACACGCCCGATGCGCAGCCGCTCACCATCGGGTTGGCCGCCTTTTTCGGCCAGTTCGTCAGAGACTGGAACTCCATCATGGCTCTGTCTACGATCACCAGCATCCCTCTCATGATCATATTCGTCCTCTTCCAAAGATGGGTTGTGCAGGGCATGACCAGCGGCGCCGTCAAGTAGCCTTCCCAACCTGCACCGCCGTGATCGGTCATCGTACTGCGTTCCCGCTTTCGTCGCGAGCCAGCGGAGCTTCTACCATTTGTGTCCAGTTCACTGAAAGCGCCTCGCCGGGGCATGCTGAACAGGTCTCCGTTGTGGTGCAGACGCTCACCCGAGGCCTGAACCGCTGACTGGACTCAAACTGTTTCTCCCGCAACCTTCTTCAACCGGAGATCATTTCAATGCGCATCGCAATCGCCGGAATCAGCCATGAAGCCCTCAACACTTCCCCTCTGCCGACAACGTTGGAGCATTTCAAGGTCTGGCGCGGCCAGGAGATTCTGCAAGGTGAATCTGGTTTCTCCCCCTACGCGGCCGGTGCGGCCACCGCGGCGATGGTCGCGCCCAAATACGCCTCACTAACCCAAATGATGGACGACCTGGGCGCTGAACCCGTGCCAATCCTGCACGCCAACGGCCTCGCCCCATCCGGAACCGTCGAACAGAGTGTCTACCTCGACCTGAGAAACGAGATCGTCGACGGCATCCAACAGGCCGGCCCCCTGGATGGCATCTGCCTCATCCTGCACGGCGCCCTCCTGGTCGAAAACATCTGGAGCGGCGAAACTGACCTTGTGCGCGCCATCAGGGCTGTAGCCGGGAACGACATCCTGATTTCCGCCAGGTTTGACCTCCACGGCAACCTCACCGAAGAGTTCGCCAACAAGACCGATATCTGGACAGTCTACCGCACTGCCCCCCACCGCGACGCGCCCCAAACGCTGGAAAGGGCGATGACCCTGCTCGCCCACTGCATCCGCGGCGGACACCGGCCCCGCCCCGTATTTATCCGCGTGCCCATGATACTGCCCGGCGAAAAGGCCACCACCGAGGTCGAGCCCATGAAGTCCCTGCTGGAGCTTGCAGTCGAAATCGGCCAGCAGCCCGGTATCCTCACCGCCGAAATCCTTGTCGGATTCGGCTGGGCAGACGCCGCGTACTCCTCCAGCAGCATCGTCGTCATCGCCGAAGACGACATCCATCTGCCCCACGCTCGGCGCCAGGCCAGAAGGCTGGCGCAGGCCATGTGGGACCAGCGCCATAACTTCACCTTCGACCAGGAGGTCGCCCAATCCGCCGATGAAGCCATCGAACTCGCCCTGGCAGCCGGGGAAAGCTGCGTCTTCATCGCCGATTCCGGAGACAACCCCACCGCCGGCACACCTGGTGATGTGCCCCATTTCCTCTCGCGCCTGCTGGCCAAAAATGTCCCCGACGCGGTCGTCGCCGGCATTCCCGATAACGCGGCCGCACGCATCTGCTTCGAAGCCGGCGTCGGCGCAACCGTATCCCTCAGCCTCGGCGGCAAGTTGGACTCACAGCACGGCGCGCCAGAAGAGGTCACAGGCGTAGTCGAGCGTCTCTACCAGCCAGGACCGGATTCGAGTGACGCCGCTATCGCCACCGTCCGCGTGGGAGGCGTGCTTGTCCTCGTAACCGACCGCCGCACATTCTTTTCAACGTTGAACGACTTCCGCAAGGCCGGCGTCGAACCGCTCGACCACAAAGTCGTCGTCGTCAAACTCGGCTACCTGATGCCGGAGCTGCGCGACGCCGCGCCGCGCGAAATCCTCGCCCTCACCCCAGGATATTCCGATATGGACTTCACGCGGCTGCCCTACAACTACGTAACCCGCCCCATCTTTCCCCTGGACGAAGAGTTCGCCTGGTCGCCCGTGATTACAAACGTCGCCGGTTACGGCGGTTGACGCACGCAAAGGCGTAACCAACTCTCACGATGGCAAGCGAGTAAATTCTTCTGAGCCAAACGTGAAAACTTGGCTCCTGCGCAGCGAGGAGAACGAAACATGGCCGGACCCGGCATGGAACTGGTTGGTGAAGAGGAAATAGAGGAAGTTCTGCAAGTCCTGCGATCCGGCTACCTCTACCGCTATGGAATCACGACACCTGAAGGAGACGACCCCCGCTTCCAGGGCAAGGTCTACCAGTTGGAACAGGAGATCGCCGCCATGTCGCAGGTGCGCTACGCCGTGGCCGTCAACTCCGGCACCTCCGCCCTTCTGACAGCGATGGCCGCGCTGGGAATCGGCCCGGGCGATGAGGTGATCGTCCCCGGCTTCACCTTCGTCGCCAGCATCTCGGCCATCGTCTACACCGGAGCCGTGCCCGTGCTCGCCGAGATCGATCGCACCTTCAACCTGGACCCGGCAGACGTCAGAGACAGGATCACGCCCCGCACCAAGGCCATCATGGCCGTCCACATGATGGGCAACCCGGCCCGTCTGCAAGAACTCAAAAACATCGCCGATGTCAATAACCTGTACCTCATCGAGGACTGCTGCCAGGCCTTCGGCGCCGCCTACCAGGGCCGCCCCATCGGTTCGATCGGCCATGTGGGCGCCTTCAGTTTCAACATCTACAAAACGATTACATCGGGAGATGGAGGTATGGTCATCACCGATGACGAAGAGCTCTACAGGCGGGCCTTCGCCTTCCACGACCAGGGCCATTCCCCCCTGCGCACCGGCGTTGAAATCGGCCAACGCCCCTTCCTCGGCCTCGACTTTCGCTATACCGAGCTTCAGGCGGCCGTCCTTCTGGCCCAACTCCGCAAGCTGCCGGGTCTTGTCGACCGCCTGCAATCCCGCAAGCGGCATTTCAAAGCCGCGCTCGCCGAACTGCCCGGCCTCGAATTTCGCGAAGTGCTCGACGCCGAAGAAGAGGTCGCCACGATTCTGACGGCGATCCTGCCCACAGCCGAGATTGCCCGCAATGTCGCCGCCGAACTCAAGACCAAAGTCGTTTCCGAGGCCGGCTGGCATGTCTACAACAACATGGAGCACCTCCTGGAACAGCGCATGCCCACAGAAACCTCCTGCTCATTCAACTGCCCCCATTACGCGGAACAGGGCGGCCCAACGCTGTACAGCGAAGGAATGTTGCCGCGCACCGACGACCTGCTGGCCCGTTCCATCAATATCAGCATCGGCGTTTCCGACGCCGGCCTCGGCTCTGCCTTCGGCGTCACCATCAATGATGACCTCGACGTCGTCGAAGAACGCGCCGCAGCCTTCCGCCGCATCGCCGCCCGTCACCTCCGCTGACAGGCCAAACCCGCCGAAAGCGGCAAATTCTCAGGACCCAGGTCGGGAATGACGCTGTTGACAGGGGCGCAGTAACGATTGTATATTCAGGGTGTTCAGATAACAGGGTATTCTCGACAAACGGAAAGGCTGGACCGATGACCGCAGACGTTGAAAAACTGGCCCAATCCTTCGCGCGCGACGGTTACCTTATCGTTCCCAATCTGTTCCGCCGCGAAGAGGCTAAGAAATTCAAAGACGAGATAAAGATCATCCTGCAAGAGATAAGGCGGGAGTCCCAAGGCGACGACAGCCCCAGGAAGTTCGTGGATGAAACCGGCGTCTATGTCGGACTCGCCGCGCGCAGCGGCGTCTTTCGGCAAGCCGTGCGCGATGAGCGCCTGGTCGACATCATTGAAGCGATTATCGGGCCTAATGTCGAATTCCTGAGCGACAAAGTGGTCTACAAAGACGACGACAAACATGTCGCCAGTCCCTGGCACCAGGACTGGCCCTACTGGGAAGGGACGCACAAGATCTCGGTGTGGGTGGCCCTGGACGATGCCGCCCCCGAAAACGGCTGCCTCAAGCTGATGCCCGGCTCGCACCTCTCCAGCGTCATCCATGACGGGGACATGAGCGACGGCTCCGGTTTCGGCCACCGCATCCGGCCAGAGATTATCGACGAGAGCGAAGCTGTCACCGCGCCTATCGAGGCCGGCGGAGCCGTCTTCTTTCATGACCTCACCTTGCACGCCAGCCATCCCAACTCCGAGCGACGCGAACGCTGGACCTGGATTCCCACCTATCGTGACGCGCTTGCCGAAGACCCCCCTTATTCGTTCGCGGTGGCAAATACTGTGGTTCGCGGCGTCGGCCGCGAGTGACCGCTGCCGCGTCCACGCCGCCGAGCATGGGACGCGAAAACAGACGTGGACTGACCGGCGCAAAAGCAGTTCCTGTTTTGCCCAGTCCCCCCATTGAAAGGAGCCAAAGATGCGGACGCAAGACCAACGCCTTTCTCGACGAACCTTCCTCAAAGTCACTGGTATGGGCGTCACCATCGCCGCCGCCGCGGCTTGTGCCCCGGCTGCCGCGCCCCAGGCCGGCGACGATGAAACCGCCTCCGGCCAGCCTGGAGCCGAACAGATCGATCTCGATTACTGGTACATCTGGGGCGGCGGTGGCGGCGAAGGGCAGGTGGCCGGCTGCGACCTGTTCACCGAACACAACCCCCATATCACCATGCATCCTCTGACTGCCGGCGGCGTTATCCTCGACAAGACCCTGGCCGCCTTCGCCGCAGGGGACCCGCCGGACCTCGTCGACCTCATCCTGTGCGCCCCTCTCGCCGGACGCGGCGCCCTGATTGCCGTGGACGACTACATCGAGAGCAGCTCCGTCGTCGACCTTGAAAACTACCAGCCCGCCCACCTCGAGGCCGTCAACTGGGCCGGAGAACGCTGGGGACTGCCGGCCAATGAAGGGCTGGGATGGCTCGGCCTGGCCCGCAACCGCAACCTGGTGCAGGAGGCAGGTCTCGATGAGGACGCGCTCCCCACAGACTTCGAAGAGCTTCACGCCTGGGCCGGCGCCCTTGAAGAAATCGACGACGACGGCAACGTCCAGGTCCTCGGCATGGATATCCGGGGCATCCTCACCTACCCCGACTGCTGGAGCGTCGTCATGGGCAAACGATACTTTGACGGCGAAACATTCGAATACAATTTCGACAGCGATGAATTCGCCGAAGCCCTGCAAATATCGAAATCCTTCTACGACCGGGTCGGCGCCGAAAAAATCGCTGAATTCAAAGCCGCTCAGGAGGGCCAGCCCATTCCAAGCCCCTCCGCAGCCGGCAAGGTGGGCCTCTTTACCGGCGGCTCCTGGACGCCGGGCTCGCTCGCCCTCAACGCCCGCGAAGACCTGGAATTCGGCTTCTCCTTCGTTCCCGACGGCGCCGGAGAGGGCAAAAGCCCCTTCTTCGCCGGCACGCACACAGCCATGATACTGAACGGATCAGAAAACGTCGACGCCGCTTGGCAATTCCTCGAATTCACCTCAACCGACGAATACAACAGACGCGTCTACGACGTCTCCGGGTTCATCATGGGCACAAAGAGCTTCATCGAGTCTCTGGATATGAGCTCTCTCTACCCAGGGCTCGACTTCTACACCACCGGCCTCTCAGAGGGGACACGCGTCTGGGGCATCGCCTCCGATCCAAACTGGTACCTGGCCTGGGACGAGTTCCTGGCCCTTGAAGAAGAGGTCGGCTTCGGCACAACCGACCCCGGCGAAGGCCTCCAAATCCTGCAGGAAAAACTCACGACCGAGCTCGCAAAAGTACTGGATGCCTGATTCGTGTGTGCCTTGCTGTCATGGGGGATGACGATTGACGCCCGGAACCAAGCGATTCCTGACAATGTTGGCGTTCATTTCGCCGTGGATCCTGGGATTCCTGGGCTTCTTCGTCTACCCCCTTCTCCTGTCGCTCTACTATAGCTTTACCGAATACAACCTCCTGCAGCCTCCCAAATTCGTCGGCCTGACAAACTACGTCAACCTCACAGAGGATTCCCACTACCTGAACGCAGTGGGCAATACGCTCTACTTCGTCGTCTTCTCCGTCCCCTTGGGCGTGCTTACCGCATTCATCATCGCCTTCCTGTTGAACCAGCAACTGCGGCTGCGCGTCCTGTTGCGGATGATCTTCTACATTCCCATCGTCGTCCCCATCAGCGCCACCGCCATACTTTGGATGTGGATCTTCAACTCAAACTGGGGTCTGCTCAATAACCTCCTCGCTCTGATTGGGATCCAGGGCCCTTCCTGGTTGGGGAGCCCGACCTGGTCGAAACCTTCTCTTGTCATCATGCAGCTCTGGCTCGTGGGTGGCTCGGTGCTCATCTTCCTGGCCGCTCTGCAGGACGTTCCGCGCGCGCTCTACGACGCCGCCATGGTGGACGGCGCCAACGCCGTTCGCCGCGTCTGGCATGTCACCATCCCGATGGTGACGCCCGCCATCCTCTTCAGCCTGCTCACCGGCCTGATCGCCGCCTTCCAAACCTTCGCGAACGCCTGGATCATGACCGGCGGCGGTCCTATACGCTCAACCGAATTCTACGTTCTCTACCTGTACGAAAACGGCTTTCGCTTCTTCCGCATGGGTTACGCCTCCTCCATGGCCTGGATTCTTTTCGGCGCCGTTGTCGTCGTAACTGTGATTCTCTTCCGTACCTCCGCCCGCTGGGTCTACTACGGCGGCGAAGGTTAAGTCGCGAAACGTTGAGCGCTACGCGCCAGGAGTGACTGTGGCAAATATCGAAAAGCTGACGACCGGCCCTGCCGCCCAGGGCAGAACAGTGCAGATGAACGGGTCCGCTTTGGGCAAAGCAGTTGCCTACCTCGCCGGCCTCATCGCGGCGGCTGCCTTTGCCCTGCCCTTCTTCTGGATGGTCTCCACCTCGCTCAAAGTGCCGGGAGATGTGTTTATCTCGCCTCCGACATGGATCCCCTGGCCGCTCCAATGGCAGACCTATCCCGAAGCGTGGACCTTCATTCCCTTCTTCAGTTACACCATCAATACACTCCAAATCGCGATTCCCTCCATTATCGGCATCCTGTTCTCCTGCACGCTGACCGCTTACGGCTTTGCGCGCATCCGCGCCTGGGGCCGGGATGTCCTTTTCTTCATCTGTCTTTCCACGATGATGATTCCCTGGGCGGTGACAATGGTCCCCGTCTTCGTCATCTTCAAGAACCTGGGCTGGACCGGCACCTACCTGCCCCTCATCGTGCCCAACTTCCTGGGCAGCGCCTTCTATATCTTTCTGCTGCGACAGTTCTTCCTGACCATCCCGATGGAACTGTCCGATGCCGCCAGAGTGGACGGCTGTTCCGAATTAGGCATCTTCGCCCGTATCATTCTGCCGCCTTCCAAGCCGGTCCTGGCCACGGTCACGCTCTTTGAATTCAACCGCGTCTGGAGCGACTACCTGGCCCCCCTTATCTTCCTCACCCGCCAGGAACACTTCACCATCGCCCTCGGCCTGACCTACTTCCTCGATCGGGACCGCCCACTCTGGAATCTCGCCATGGCCGGCAATACCATGGCGATTCTGCCCGTCATCATCGTCTTCGTACTCGCCCAAAGAGCCTTCATCGAAGGCATCACACTCACCGGAATCAAGGGCTGAAGCAAACAATCGGCCTGTAAACGAGCGGGCGCGCTCTGTTCCGCGCCCGCAGAATCCCCGCGACCTGAGGAGGACGCTCGCTTGAACCACCAACTGCTGGACATTGAATCGATCAATCAGGCGCCCGGAGACTTTCTGAGCGAAATAGGCCATCTCTTCGCCGTCTTTGACGAACATTCGCAGGACTCCGGCAACATCTCGTACGGCGTAAAGGCCGGACGGCAACGCTTCTTCGTCAAGACCGCAGGCGTTCCTGCAGACCCGCGCCCATTCCTGCCCCATCAGGATAGAGTTGCCCTCCTCCGCAACGCGATCCGCCTGCGAGGCAGTTGCGCTCATGCCGCCTTGCCGCAGCTCCACAACGTGATTGAGTCGCCGCACGGGCCGATGCTCGTCTATGACTGGCTCGAAGGCGACCTCCTCCATGCGGACAGCGCCGCTCGCCTGCAACCACAGTCGGCGCTGCAGCGTTTCCGCAGGCTGCCCGTCGCTGAGATCCTGAACGCGTTGGACACTGTCTTCGCGCTGCATCTTGAGCTCGCCCAAGCAGGATGGATCGCGGTCGACTTCTACGACGGATGTCTGATCTATGACTTTTCAAGACGAGAGATGCGGGTTATCGACCTGGATATGTACTGTGAAGGTCCATTTGTAAACCGGATGGGGCGAATGTTCGGCTCGTCCCGATACATGGCCCCCGAAGAATTTGAGCGAGGCGCGACGATTGACGAACGGACGAACGTCTTTACGCTGGGACGCGCCCTGGCCAATCTGCTCTCTGACGGCTCGGTGGCGCGCTCAACTTTCCGCGGCGGCGACAGGCTCTTCGACCTCCTACGCAGAGCCTGTCATCCGTCACGCGATCGACGCTATGCCTCCATTCCAGAGTTCTACGCCGCCTGGGTGGAAGCAGGCAAAGGGTCGTCTTGTAGTTGAAGAAGCCTGTCAGGTGAAAAACGAACGGGGTGGAGATGCGTACCGGGTCTGCCAACGGGGCTCGGCTAACGTTCCCGGCACAGGAGTTTACAATGCTGTATGTCTGCCTCGCTGAAATCTACGACCGCTATCGCCCGCCAAATCCAGTCATGGCGATCCCCTGTACAAAGTAGCGCTGCGCCACAATGAAGATCGCCACCATCGGCGTCAGCATCACCGTGCTCGCCGCAAACACGACCTCCCAATTCCGCGTGTAGGAGTCATTGTAAGCGCGAATGCCCAGGGCCAGCGGCCACTTGTCCATCGAGTTGATGTAGATAAGCGGATTCATGAAGTCGTTGTAGTGCTGCAGAAGCGCAAACACGGCAACAGTCGCGATGACCGGCTTGGAGAGAGGCAGCAGTATCTGGATCAAGACCCGAATGCGGCTCGCCCCGTCAATCTCAGCCGCGTCCTCAAGCTCCATCGGAATGCCGCGAAAGAACTGCCGCATCAGAAAGACGTAGATCGCGCCAATCCCGCCCCAATAGGGAATGATCAGCGGCAGCCAGGTGTCGATCCACTTCAAATTCTTGAAAATCAAAAAACGGGGCACAAGTGTGACCACGTCAGGGAGCATCATCGTCGCCAGCAGCAGGCCAAACCAGAAGTTGCGCCCCGGCCAGCTGATTCGGGCAAACGAATACGCCACCAGCGCCGACGAGATGACCGTACCCAACACCGCGAACACCACGATGATCATTGTGTTGTAGATGAATCTCGTCAGTGGCAGCAACTGAAAGGCCTTGACGTAATTGTTCCAATGGGGATCCTGCGGCAGCCACACAATCGGGTGCGCAAATACCTCAGTCGAGACTTTCAACGAAGAGGAGATCATCCAGAAGGTGGGCACCAGAAATGTGATAACCAGTACCGTCATGAAGATCTGCAGCACCGCCAGCCGGACTGTCTCCCATACCGAACCTGACGTCTCACTCTGTCTGCGTCTAAGCGCGCCGCCCGACTCAAGATCCGCCGGCGCCGCCTGCAACCCGGTCGCCAGGGCCCCCTGCGCTTGTCTGTCCGACCGCATCGTCAACTCCCCTCCTCGTAGTAAACCCAGCGGTTAGACAAATAGAACTGTACCAGCGTAAATCCAACCACAATCACAAACAGCTCCCAGGCCAGAGCCGAAGCGTAACCCATATTGAAGTACTGAAATGCGTTCCGATATATGTTCAGGACCACGAAGAGCGTGGCATCCTGCGGCCCGCCTTCGGTCATGATCATCGCCGGCACAAAAGTCTGGAAAGAGTTGATGATGGCAATCACCATGTTGTAGAAAATTAATGGTGTCATGAGAGGCAAAATCACGTAGCGGAGCTGGCCCAACGCGCCCGCGCCATCCAGGCTGGCGGCCTCTTTCAACGAGTCCGGAATATTCCCCAGCCCCGCGATGAAGATCACCATCTGCCGGCCAATCATCCAGAACGACATGAAAATAAACGCCGGTTTGGTCAGGCTGGGTTCAAACAGCCACATGCGCGGCGCGATCCCGAACCAGCCCAGGGCCTCGTTGAGGATGCCGAACTCAGGGTGCAGCACCCGCTGCCAGACCACTGCGCTGGCGACCAGGGGCACGATGATCGGCATATAGAATCCCGCCCGGTAGAAGTCTCGAAAGCGGATCCGCTGTGTCAACGCCAGCGCCAGCGAAAACGAAATCGTCAGCTGGATCGGCACCGCGAAGATCGTGTAGAACGCGCTGTTGTAGAGGCTGAGATTTACCTTCGGATCTCTGAACATCTTCGCCAGATTGGCGAAACCGACAAACGTGGCCGGCGTCAACAGATCCCATTCAACAAAAATAAGATAGACCGAATAAAACATCGGGAATGCAATGAAGACCGAAAACCCGATGATAAACGGCGAAGCAAAAACATAACCTGCGATCCAGTCTCGCAGCTGGCGTTTGGAAATGTGTCGTTTGCCGCCTGGGGCAGTTGTAGCGGCCATGGCTGCTCTCCAAGGGGGCGGCGAAACAGCGCGCCACCCCCTTTATCTTCAACGAACTTCCTTAGCCCTGCCTTGCCCAATGGGCGTCCAGCAGGCCCTGTACACCTTCATTCAGTGCCGGAACGACCTCGGCGGCCGTCGCGCTGTTGGCCAGCATCGGATCCCAGGCAACCGGCTTCGCGACCTCGCTCCAAATCTGACCGCGCGAGACGCCGCCAATGACATCAACCTCGGAACGCAGGAAAGCGTTGCTGAACGCAGCGGCATTCGAGACGCCGAAACGCTCCTCAATCGTCGGGCCCCAGAACCCCTCCACAAGCGATGCTGTGTTGGGAATCCGGCCGGTGATCGTCGAATAGATCTTCTGGCCCTCCTCGCCGCCCATGAAATGGACAAAGTCCCACGCGGCATCGACCAGGTCGCTCTTCGGCACACACACGCCCTCGGCCCAACCGCGGTGCGGCCGGCTCTCGTCGGCCATCTGCGGCATCAGCACAACGTCAAACTCGATCTCCTTCCCCTCCTCGCGCAGTTCCGGGCTGTTGAGCCGCGGGAAGAACCATGGGCCTTCATACTTCATCGCCGCGTTGCCTGTGTCGATCGTGTTCGTCCCGCCTTCCAGGTCCGCCGGCGTCGGTGAAATGCCCAAACTGTACATGAAGTCCTGCGCGACCAGCTGCAGGATCTCGACTATCTCCGGCTGGTCGTACATCGCTGTGCGCGGATCCACCAGATTATCGAACTCCTGCGCCCCTGTGGCCCGAATCCAGTGAATGTCTCGCGCATAGCTGCCGTTTGCCTGATATCCGTACAGCTTCGAATCGCCGTCCGTGCTCGTCAGCTGTTCCGCGATGCTGACGAAATCCTCAAACGTCCAGTCGTCCGTGGGGTAAGCTACGCCGGCTTCGTCGAAGGGCTTCTTTGCATAGAACATCACCATCACGCCGGACTGCAGCGGAATCAGATAGCGGCTTCCATCCCGTCGCGTGCTGAACTCGATGCTGTCGACACCATCCGGATAAGGGCCGGTAAAGCCGTCCCGTTCCACGTAAGCGTCAATCGGAGCCAGCAGACCTGCGTCGCTGAATGGCTGCCACTCCCATCCCTGGAATGAGGCAATCTCGGGAACAACGCCGCCCGCGAACGTGGTCTGCAACTTGGTGTAGTAGTCTACGCCGGTGCCGCTGATCGACTGTTTAATCGTGACGTTCGGATTCTGTTCCGTATAGGTATTCCCCAGGGCTTCCCACGCGGGTATGTCGGAAGCGTCACCCCAGGCAAAAAAGTCCAGTTCGATGTCCTCGGCGGCCGGGGCCGCCCCCCCGCTTGAGCCGCCTTCATCCGCGGGCGCCGGCGCCGGACACGCCGCCAACAGCAATGTAGTGGAACCAATGCCAATTCCTTTCAGAAGATTGCGCCGCGAAATCTGGCGTCCCCTGCTAAGTTGGGCCTCTGTCATTGTTCCCTCCTTGGGTGATTTAATTGGGACCAGCAGTCTGAATAAGAATCTATTGACGGCCCGAGGAGGCGGCATCCCCGCACGCGTTGCGACGCCAGACCAGTTGGGCCTCTCGGCATAGGATACATCACCTTTCTGTTTCGGCACAATCAGACAGAGGGATGGATTGAATCAGCGGGCCGCCGCAATGATTAACCAACTGCTAACCTGCTCTTAACCTGCTACTATTCCGGCCCCATTACGCTGATTTATCAAGAGTATCTTCATACAGGGCGCGTTGCGCTGCCCAAACCGATTCCTGACTTTGCCGCCTGAAATCCAGGCCCCCTCGTCGAACAAGGGCGCCCGTCTTTCACGCAGCGGGAACGGCCTACTCACTTCGGGTGACTGTCTCCTGCCGGGCCGGCAAGCATTCATCGAATTCCCAGCAAAGAGAATTCTCTATGGACCTGTTTCTGATAAGGCGGACCGGCGCCGAATTCATCGGCGTCTTTTTCCTGGTGGTGGCGGCCTGCGGCTCCGTCATGATCGGCGGCATGACCGGGGCATACGGCCATATGGGTATGGCTTTCTCGCCAGGGCTTGTCGTGATGGTGATGGTGGCCGCGACCGGCCATCTGTCAATGGCCCACCTGAACCCGGCAGTCACTCTTGCCTTCGCCATGGCCGGGCATTTCCCCTGGCGTGAAGTCCCGTTCTACATCGCCGGCCAGCTCATCGCGGCGGCGCTGGGGGCCGCGGTGCTGCGACTGCTCTTCGGAAACGTCTTCAACCTGGGGGCAAACCTGCCGGCTGGCCCGGCTTTCCAATCGCTGGTCATGGAGGTCCTGGTTACAGCCATCCTCATGTTCGTCATCGTCGCCGTCGCAACGGATCAACGGGCAAAGGGCTTGCCGGCAGGGCTCGCGATCGGCGGCGCCGTCGCCCTGAATATCCTCTGGGCAGGCCCGATCAGCGGCGCGTCAATGAACCCCGCCCGCTCACTCGGCCCGGTACTCATCTCAGGTGTCTGGACAGCTCACTGGATCTACTGGGTGGGTCCAATCATTGGCGCCGCGCTCGGCGCGTTTGCCTACGAATTCGTGCGCAAGACCGAGCCGGAGGAAGCCTAGGCGCCCCGCGGCTTCAGCGCAGGTCCCCCGGTCTTCCCGGTTGAAAGCTCGCGCCGTCTGCCGCAGGACACATGTACCCCTCCGACCCCATCTGCCTGCGCCGCTACCCGGTTGGTTGGATCGTCCTGTTCACAACTTCAAGGCGCGTCCTGGTACGGTCCTCGATTCCCCGGCGGCAGCAGCGAGGCGATCTGATGCATCGTCTCGGTGGTAAGGGCGTCAATATGCCGCCTTCTCTGCCGCCGGGGCGTCTCAGCGGGGATAGTCAGGGGGCCAAAGGGGCGTCCGACGCGAATTCTCACCCGCGTCCGGCGCAACCGCCTCAAGTTGACCAGAATCTTCTCGGAGCCAAGCACGGCCACCGGCAGCAGACGAGTCTGGGCCTGTGACGCCAGCAAGCCAATCCCTGCCTGCGCGGGAATCAGCTTGGCGCTGTGACGGGCCGTATGGCCGGCTATCTGCTCAATCCGCTCGCCCCGCTCTCGCGCCTCCGCCATATCGGGATCGATACCGCCCTCCGGAAAGACGCCAACTGTGCGTCCCTCCTTCAGGGCCGCCAGAGCCGCTCGCATCGCCTTGCGGTCCACCTGCCCACGCCAAATCGGTATCAGATTGAATGTTCGGCTGAGAAAGCGGAAAAAACAGACCCGCTCCGTCTCGATGGCAAGCAAAAAGACGATTCGCACCGGCATGAAGATCATCAACAGCGGGCCGTCAAACCAGCTGAAATGGTTAGAGACCAGAATCAGCGCCTCGCTTCGCGGAATGTGTTCCAGGCCGCTGACCGATACCGAAAGAAACAGACTGCCAATCGCCCTGCCCATGAAAACGAGAATTGACTGGAGAACGGACTGAAGTGCAGCGTACATGGCAGCGCCATCCTTAGAGTCAAACTGGCAACGGGGCCTCGGCCTCTATCAGATCGAGCTCACGGAGCTCCCGCCACATCTCCACGGGCGTTTCCACGTCCCAGATAGCCCGGTTGTCATCCGCCTCACCCGCCGAAGCCGACCCAATGACCAAAGAGGCAATCGCGGGATGGGCGCCGGCAAAATGCAGCGCGGCAACGTGCAGCGGCACGCCGTGCCTCTCCGTCACTTCCTGAAGACGCCCCACCTTGGCCAGAATCTCCGGCGGCGCGTCTTCATAGTTGTATTTGGCGCCCTCTACGGGTCCTGTCACCAAAATGCCGCTGTTGTAAACGCCGCCCAAAAATATGCTTACATCGTTCTCCGTACACCAGTCCAGAAACTCCAGCGAAGTCTGCTCCAGCAGTGTATAGCGGCCCGCCAGCAAGAAGCAGTTGAGGTCGATGTTCCTGGCAAACGCCCACTCCATCTCCCACTGGTTCATGCCCGCCCCGACCGCGCTGATCACCCCTTGCTCACGTAGCTCAATCAACGTCGGGAACGCCTCGTCCAGCGCCTGGCGGTAATGCGCCTCCTCATTCTCGAAATCGGGATCATGGACGAGCAGAATGTCTACACGATCCATCCCCAACCGTTCAAGACTGTCCTCCAGGCTCTTCATTACGCCGTCCCGGCTGTAATCAAAATAGATCGAACCGTCGGGACGTACAATGCGGCCGACCTTTGTCTGGATGACAATCTCGTCGCGCGGCGTGCCCCGCAACGCCTCGCCCAGACGCTTCTCCGACCCGCCTGCTCCGTAGAGGGGGGCAGTGTCAAAAAACCGAACGCCTTTCTCGTAAGAACGCCGTACCGTCTCATGAGCCTCCGCATCAGTGACCGGATTGTACAGGTTGCCGATCGGGGCGGTGCCCATGCCCAATCGAGTAACCTGCAACTTTGTATTCCCGACTTGTGCCCTGGGGAGTGTGCTTGCTGTCATCTGGATTCTCCGTGAAGCGGCCGCGGCCTGTGCCTGCTGATTCCGTCGCGACGCGAATTGAGCCCCTCTCAGAAAGTGACCGTCTCAGTCACTCCCTGGCAAAATGGATTCGTCCTGATCAGATGTTTCCCGGCTTATGCGGCAAATTGTCAAAGATAGAATCGGAACGGCCAGCGCCCCTCGCATCCCCTCTGAATCGGACTCGCCATCCTTGCCTGGAAGGCCATTGTACATCATTGCAGGCGGTTGTGCTATCGAATGCAGGCCATCTCCAGTGCTCCATTCTCCTGCCCATCGGCAACCCTGAACGACCTGGCAAACAGCTCTCTCGCCCTTAAACCCGCTCTCCTAATCCCGGCTGACAGGCCGATGGCAGCGAGCGGCGCCATTCTGCCGAGAGCGTCGCCCCTGCCAAGGCATCGCCGGCAGATTCGGTCTGGCCGCCCCCGCCCATCCCGGAATCCGTAAACGTCGACAGCGTGTCCCTTGCGGCGTCATTGCGCAGGCTGTCCACGCCGCGGGGCGCCCCATCGCGAGCGCCGGAGGCTGCTATGATTGAGGGATGAAGGCATACGCTACGAAATGTGTCACGGGGGGGGGCGGGAGCCTGTGTCGTCGGACTTCCTGCCCTTCCCGGACGGCAAAATGTCTTCCAAGGCCGTCCCAGTACTGGCTGCCTGAAGGTTCTTGCAATCTTGACCTCGAGAAACCCCCCCAACGAGATTCGCGATCTAACGAAGCTATCGAAGATTCTGTCCTGCCAGTCGAGCAGGCTTGCTACTCAAACCCACCGTTGGCGTCCTGCATTCGATCCCGACCTAGACCAGCTGCGAATGAAACGCGTCCAGTTGAGGCAGTATCGACTCCCACGTAAATCGTTCTTCGACAAAGGCGCGACCCGCATTGCCCAGCGCGCGACTCAACCTGCCATCGCCCGCCTGGTCGCGCAAAAGCTGGACGACGGCGTCTGCGAAGGAGCGCGCGTCATTGGCCAGCAACACATGCTCCCCATCCTGGACCGGGATCCCTTCAACAGCCAGATCTGTCCCGACCACGGGCCGCGCGCACGCCAGCGCCTCCAGGATCTTGAAGCGCGTCCCTCCTCCCACACGCATCGGCGTAACATAGACCGACGCGCCGTGGATGTATGGAACAACGTACTCTACCGCGCCGGTCAACTCGACGTCCGGCATCGCCCGCAGCCTGTCCAGCCTGGGATGGGGGTCCATGCCGACGATCTGCAACCGAGTAGCAAATTGGCGGCGAATAAGTGGAAGGACCCTCAACCCGAACCAGAGCATGGCGTCTACATTTGGGCGGTAATCCATCTTTCCCGTGAAGACCAGACGAGGCGGCGTAGTCTCCGGCGGCGGTTCAGGCCGATAACGGGAAATCTCGATGCCGTTTGGCACGTTCACGGTCGGGCGCCCCGGCGCCAGCGAAGCAAGAACACGCCGGTCCGGTTCGCTGACCGCAACGACCCCATCTACCGCTCGACAAAAGTCCCGTTCATAGCGATGCAGCTTCTGCCACTGCAACCAGCTGTAAAATGCCGCAGGCCAGCGTCCCGGGTCACGGCTGTCCATCATCGCGGCCCGCTTTTGCAGCAGAAATTCAGCATTGTGACTGTCGAGGACAACTGCAGGCCGCTTCCCGGACATTTGCAGGACGGCATACCCATATGGAGCCATCTCCAGGCCCTCTACCTGCACAAGGTCATAGGCCTTCTCTGCCAGCATTCGCTGCAGCTGTCCCAGGGCGCCATCCTCCGCGATGCGCAGCCCCATATCCGGCTCTCCCGACAAAAAGGAGTCGAGAATACGCCGGCGCAGCGGTCTTTCCGGCTGCTGAAAGCCCTGTACCTGCCCGCACAACGCCGCGAGT
Organism: Caldilineaceae bacterium; assembly: GCA_022823185.1. Lineage (GTDB taxonomy): Bacteria > Chloroflexota > Anaerolineae > Caldilineales > Caldilineaceae > Bin5. The sequence continues at coordinate 137,345 of JAJDXQ010000016.1, read as the reverse complement.
TTGGGATCAGGCCACCCTCTGGCGCCCTGGCCTGTGCAGGTGAAAAGATCTACTTCGTGTTTGGAAGCGAGGTGGCGTAACAGATAGTAATTGCGCAGGGTCGTGCCCTGGCGGGGAGGATATGGGGACTGAGGGGTGAGCAGAAGGAGTTTCATCTCCGCCCGTCACGCTGAACGATGATGGGCAGGCTCGGCCGACACCTCGGTTCTGTCGAAAATCATCCGATAGACTGCCAGCGTTTCTTCAGCGGCCCGGTTCCAGCTGAAAACGGAGGCGCGCTGCAACCCTTTCTGACTGAGCTCCAGGTGCAGCTCTTCCTCAGTCAAAAGCCGGTGCATGGCAACCGCAATCTCCTCGCAGTCAGCCGGATCGACGATCAGGCCCGCATCGCCAACGACTTCAGGCATGCTGCTGGTATTGCTGACAATGGTTGGCGTGCCCGAAGCCATAGCCTCCAGTGGTGACAGCCCGAATCCTTCGTAAAATGCCGGATGTACATGACAGCGGGCCCCAACAAACAGTTGATGCAGATCTTCATCCGGGACCCGGCCAATAAAATATGTGCTCGAACCAAGACCCAACTGCTCGACTTTTCTATAGACCTCTTCATACAACCATCCAGGCTTCCCAGCCAGAACCAGCCCCGTGTCTTCCACATTGTAGTACTTTTGAAGATGGTAAAAGGCGGTCAGCAGCCCGCTGAGATTCTTGCGAGGCTCAATCGTGCTGACAAAAAAAACGTAGTTCTCCGGAATGCCATACTTCTCCTGCATGGCCTTACGACAATTCTCTTTCGGCAAAGGGCAATACATCCTCGCCGCAGCCTCGTAGATTACACTGATCTTTTTGGGCGAAGCGCCCAAGTGCCCGACCACGTCGTTCTTCGTGCTCTCGCTGGGAACGATAATGTGGTGGGCGTGGCTAACCGCCCTGTCGATCTGACTATAGTACGCTGCGTGGGACTCGGTCAGAAAATGGGGCCACTGTAGAAACGCCAGGTCGTGTATGGTGATGACCGAAGGAATACTGCTGTGGAACGGAGGGATAAAATCTATGCTGTGCAGCAGATCCAGTGAATGGAGCGATAGCTCTGCCGCCAGCATCGGCTGTTCAACGCGTGTATGCACCGGGGCGAACAGGGTGCGGCGCCTGAAATTCGGCGCGTCTGACAGCGGCTCCCGCTGTTTACGGTGCTGGAAGACTGTATACGTTGTATCCCGATCCAGCTGCGAAAGCTCTTCAATTAAATGTTTCGTATAGCGGCCTATCCCAGCTTGCTGATGGTAAGACAGCCGCGCGTCAATCCCTACTCGCATGGTCTATACATGTATGGCGCCGTAAGTGTCCGGACGGCGGGCCCCCCTGCATTCTTGCTTCAGCACACTCGCCATCTGGCCCTGATTTCGCAGGATTGGCTGGGCGAACCGGCTAAGGACAATTGATCGCCTGACATTGTATCATTTGTCTGAAATGTGGCCAAAGCACCCCGAAACAGGGCACAGTCCAAAACTTGGTTTTCCAGGAGAATCGGGTCCCGGGATTCAGTGGATTTCTTGCCTTCCCCCGCCCTTCCCCCGCAGCTCCCCATGCCCCATGACCCTTGCCTGGCTCCCTCCTTCCGCGCCTGAGGCCCCGCCCCACCACTGCGTGCAACTCGGATTCCGGGGTACGAACACGCAGGATTCGGCCTACCGCTCAGTTTTGAGTTCGATGATCGAACCCAGTATCGCCTCGGTATCCAGATAGGCCCAGATGGCGCCCGGGTCAAGAGCCGAACCGCCGCTCTGCAGAATCTCCACGTTCAGTTCCTCCGCCACACCCTCCGGATCGGGAACGCGAAACAGCAGATGGTGCAATCCTTCTCCCTTTTCTTCCAGGAATTCCGAGTAGATGTTGTCCCCTTCAAGCGGTTCGATGAATTCGATCTGCACGGCGCCCGTCTCAATGAAGGCCAACCTCATGCGAAAGTTCCCCCGCTGGCCGCGGTACGTGGACTGTGCATCCAGATCGCTGCCCTCAGGCGGCCAATCCACCACCTGCGCCTCCCCCAATGCAAACCGCTCCGTCCACGCGCTTGCAGCCGCCCGTGCATCGCGCACCACAATGCCCACCTGCACGACCGATCCCAGTTCTATCTTGCTCATCAGTTTACTTGGCGGCCCCATCCCCTGTCACGTTGAATAACGCCTGCTCCAGCAAGACAGCCTCCAAACATGGCGAACCCAAAACAGGCTGCCAGGTCACGGCTTGCAGGTCAATGAGGAGTTCGGGCCGGCGCCCCTTTCTGGTATGAATTGCCTGAATGTAATCGATTCCCAGCCCCTTTTGGCTGATTGTGTGGGATAATAGCAACTGCCGGCTCGAATGCCAAACAACCATTCAGGAGCGCTCCAATGATAATACAGGATATCAAGACAACTGTTTTGTCCCTGCCCCATCTGCCCGGATTTCAAGACGCCACAATTCGACACGTAGCCAAAGGGCGCAGCCAGTGTTTCGTCCATGTCCACTCCGATCAGGGCCTGATCGGTCTGGGTCTGGGCGGCGGAACAACCGCCGCGCGCGAGGTCATCGAAGGGACGCTGAAACCCATTCTGATCGGCCAGAACGCCCTCCACATCGAAAAACTGTGGGACGATATGTTCTGGGCGATTCGCGGCGTCGGCCGCAAAGGGCTTGCCTTCAGCGCGCTCTCGGCGGTGGATATCGCTCTTTGGGATCTGAAAGCCAAATACTACGAAACACCCCTCTATCGGCTGCTGGGACCATACACAGAAACCGTGCCCGTCTATGGCAGCGGCGGCTGGACCCACTTTTCTCAGGATGAACTGGTGGCCGAACAGTGCAGTTACGTCGATCGCGGGATGAAGGCTGTCAAAATGAAGGTCGGCAAGAACTTCGGCCAGAGTGAGGGGGAAGACGTGACTCGGCTTGCCGCAGTGCGAGAGGCCGTAGGCCCCAATGTGGAAATCTACATTGACGCCAATAACGGGTACTATGCCAAACAAGCCATCCGCATGGCGCGTACCTTTGAGCAGTACCGAGTGGGCTGGTTTGAGGAGCCTGTCCTGGCCGATGACATAGAAGGGTTGGCCGCTGTGGCCAGGGCCATCGACATCCCCGTCGCAACCGGCGAGCACGAGTACACCAAGTACGGCTTTCGCGACCTCATCGCCCGCGGCGGGGCCGACATTGTTCAACCTGATGTCGGCCGTGTCGGCGGCATTAGCGAGTGGATGAAAGTGGCCCACCTGGCGCACGCCTTCAACCTGCCGGTCGCGCCCCATGCCTATCAGCTGGTCCACCTCCATCTCGCCTGCGCGACGCCAAATCTGAAAGTCGTCGAATACCTCGGCACAGTCGAGGCTGCCGACCGCATCTATTACACGACCTTCGACGAACCAGAGAACGGCCTCTGGTCCCCCGATCCCAACAAACATGGCCTCGGCCTGGAGCTTGACCCGGCCGCGGTCAAACACTACGCCGCGGACTGAGCTTTGATTCACACGCAATAAACGGGGGACATCACAGGGACGCTCCACACAACTCAACCAGTCCTGCCACCCCCTGTTTGGGCGCCCCTTGTGGGCGTCCAAGCCCCTCCGCCCAGAAACATGCCACCAACCTGAGACGCCAACACGGCCCTCGCGCCCTACCCCCGCAGTTCCTCTGCCCTTTTCCGTGCCCCCCGCGGCCCTCCGACGATCAAATAAGGTGTCCGATGCAGCCCTGACGGGGGTTGATTGCAAGAAGCGAACTGCAGGAATCAGTGCTACTTGCCAGAGGGAGCTGCAGACTCGTCGCCAATTCTGGACTGTGCCCACCTGGTCCGTCCCGTTTTCTCTGCCCTGCTCCAAATGGTATAATTGAGGCTCCCGAAGCGGCCCTGGCAGCCGGCAGATAGAGGTAAAGCATTCCGACTTTGTGCCGGAGTCAAAAGGCTGCAGAGTTCAGAAATACCGGTATGCCTGTTTCGTTTGTCTACCTGAGCGCATCGGTCTGTGCCGGGTGCGCTGAAAGCAAGAAAAATGGACAATGACCAACTAGCCCAGATGGTTACATGGCTCGACGAGGAGCACCGGCGCGACCGGGCTGAAATCTCGCGTCTGCAACAACAGCTCGAAAGCCAGGCCGGTGACATTGTCGAACAAGCCCGCCGTATACAAGAGCTGGAAGGACGTTTGGCTTCGACAATCGCGCAATTGGGGCGGTTTGCCCAGCTTGAGCAACAGATCGAAAGCGTCAAGCAGGAGTTCGGCCTGATGATCGACCGCAGCGACGAAGGTCAAGCCCAATTCGCGCGCGAAAACGAACGCGCACGGCTCGCCGACAGGGAGGCGCTTACCCGCGAGATCAGTGAGGTCCGCCGCGAACTACCCCGCATCGGCCGCATTGAAGAAGCGATTGGAGCCCGCAAAGGCGAAGAAGAACGTCTGGTCGATATGATCATGGAGGGCCGGAACCAGGTCAACCTGCTTGTCAAAGACCTCGAAGAACGGACTCGACAGATTCCCTTTCTGGCCGACCAGCGCACCGGCGACGCCAAACGCATCACCCAACTTCAGCAAGAGACGGTTGAGCTCTTCAAACGAACCGAAGCCTTCAGCGGACGATTCTCCATTCTTGAAGACGCTGACCGTCGTATGAGCGCCGAGATCGAACGCTGGCGCCCGGTCTTCTCCGAAATCCGGGAAGAGCAGCAACACTTCATGGAGCGGCTGCGCGTCGAGGTCGTCGAGCGGCTGCAGGTTCTCACCCGCTGGCAGGAGACGATTGATGACCAGAAAACACTTGTCTCCAAGAATGAAGAGCGTCTGCAATCCTTCGCCCAGACCGTAGAAACGGCCCGCAGGACGGCCAACACAATTCCTGAGTTCCAGGAGAGCCTTCGTCGCGATCAGGTCCAGGTGCAGGAACTCCAGCGCCTCGCTGAAGAACGAATGCGCCGCGAGATGGAGGAATTTCAAGAAGAATACGAAAAGAGGAGCCGCCGCGACAGTCTCCGACAAGAACACCTGTGGAGGGAGCAGGAAAAGAGCAATAAGGAGCTCCTCGAACATGTCCCCCCCATCCTGCACGATCTGCGCGTACACGAGGAGATGCTGCGCCTCCTGTGGAAATTGCAGGAACAGTATGGCGGCCGTTACATCAATGCCGCCCAGCTCTGGCTCGACGGTCTGCAGTCTGCTCTCGAAGAGAGAGACGATACCATGAAAGACCTGGAAGAAGAGTGGCAAAAGCAGCGACGCACCGCCGAGCTGTACGCCCGCCAGAACAACAGCGCCCCCCGCACGGCCGGTATCGTCTCTGGTGAGCAATCCCATAGCCGCAACGAATGAGGGTCATCGCCACCGCCGGCCATGTCGACCACGGCAAGTCGACGTTAGTCCAGGCTCTGACAGGAAGCCACCCCGACCGCCTGGAAGAAGAAAAGCGGCGCGGCCTCACCATCGTGCTCGGATTCGCCTGGATGGATCTGGCGCTGCCCGACGGCGCGCAAGAGTCCGTCAGTATCGTCGATGTGCCCGGCCACATTGACTTCATCAAGAACATGCTGGCCGGCGTCGGCAGCGTCGATGCCGCCGTTCTCGTCATCGCCGCCGACGAGGGGGTCATGCCCCAGACCCGCGAGCACCTCGCCATTCTGGACCTGCTCGCGATTCCCAACGGCCTTGTTGCCCTCACGAAATCCGACCTGATCGATGAGCCCGAGTGGCTCGAACTGATCGAGTTGGACATCCAGGAAATACTGGACGGCACCAGCCTGGAAGGCGCGCCCATCGTCCGCGTCAGCGCTGAAACCGGCGACGGCCTGCAAAATCTGCGATCCGCGCTGGCAAACGCGCTTACGGAGCTGCCCCCCCGCCGCGATCGCGGCCGGCCCCGGCTTCCCATCGACCGAATCTTCAGCCTGCCCGGTTTCGGTACGATCGTGACCGGTACCCTGAGCGATGGCCATCTCTCAGTCGGAGAGCCGGTTGAGATTCTCCCCGACGGGCCCTCCGCCCGCGTCCGCGCCCTCCAAACGCACAATCAAAGCATCGAACGCGCCCTGCCCGGCAGCCGCGTCGCCGCCAACCTCAGCGGCATCGCCACCGACCAGATCCGCCGCGGACAAGTCGCAGTGACTCCGGGAACCCTGCGGGCGACGCGGCTGATCGATGTCTCCTTCAGGCTGCTGCCAGACATACCCAAACCACTGCGCCACAACTTGGCCGTAGATCTGTTCAGCGGCGCCTCAGAAACGCCCGCGAACGTGCGGCTCCTGGCAGCCGAGGAACTGCTGCCAGGGAACGAAGGTTGGCTGCAGCTGCGTCTGGAACGTCCCATCCTCGTCGCAGCCGGAGATCGGTTCATTCTCCGCCAACCCTCGCCCAGCGTCACGCTTGGGGGCGGGGAAATCCTCGACCCGCACCCCCGCCGCCGCTATCGAAGATTCGATCCCGCGGTCATCGAAAAACTGGACACTCTCGCCAAAGGCAGCCCGGATGAGATCATTCTGCAGAGCCTGGAGCGGGACCCGCTCCTTTCGCAGCAGGAACTGGTCGCCGCCAGCGGTCTCGACCAGGCGATCGCCGGGGAGGCAATCAGCCAACTCCTCGACGTCGGGCTCATTCAAGGTCTGGACAGCCGCCGGCTCATGATCAGCGCTTCGGCCTACCAGCAGGTCGTCGCCGACATGCAACAGATCCTCGGCGATTTCCACCGCCGCTATCCCCTCCGCCAGGGAATGCCCCATAGCGAAGCGCGCAGCCGCCTGAGAGTGGTCGGAGCTGGCCGCGTCAGGAAGGAGCTGCCCCAACGAGCTTTCAACGATCTGGCAGCCCAAGCCGAAACCGATGGCCTGTTGGCAAACGACCAGGGCATGGTCCGCCTGCCTTCCCATGCTGTCCGCTATACGGCCGGCCAGGAGCAGGCGGTAAACCGAGTCCTGCGCTCCTTCTCCAATGCGCCGTTCAGTCCCCCCAACGCCATCGAAACACTGAAGTTGCTGGACGGTGATACCGACCTGCTGGAGTCGCTTGTCGAGCGGAAGACGATCCTGCGCCTACCAGGGTCGGTCCTCTTCCGCCAAGAGGATTTCGATGACGCAACGCAAAAAATCATCGCTCTTGCCCAGGCAAATGGGTCAATTACCCTTGCCGACGTGCGCGACCTCCTTGACACCAGCCGCAAGTACGCGCAGGCGCTCCTGGAGGAGCTGGACGCCCGCCGCGTGACCCGCCGCACCGGGGATGAGAGAATGCTCACAGGAGTTGACCAATGAGCTTGAGAAAATATCGGCGCCTCGGCCGCACCGGGCTGAAAGTATCGCCGCTCTGTCTGGGATCGATGCAGTTCGGATGGACCGCCGACGAAAAGACCAGTTTCGCGGTGATGGATGCCTTTGCTGAGGAAGGCGGCAATTTCATCGACACCGCCGACATCTACAGCCGCTGGGTAGAAGGCAACGCCGGCGGCGTCAGCGAGGAACTGATCGGCCGTTGGATGCAGGCACGAGCCAACCGCAGCCAGATGATCGTGGCCACCAAAGTACGCGGCCCCATGGGGCCGGGCCCAAACGATCAGGGCCTGAGCCGCAAGCACATTTTCGAAGCCTGCGAGGCCTCGCTCCGCCGTCTGCAGAGCGATACCATCGACCTCTATCAGACCCACTTCTTCGACGCCGAAACGCCCATCGACGAAACACTGGAAGCGCTGGATCGTCTGGTGCAACAAGGCAAAGTGCGGTACATCGGCTGCAGCAACTATCCGGCCTGGCGCTTGATGGAGGCGCTTTGGACCAGCGACAAGTCAGGTCTGGCGCGCTTCAACTCGATCCAACCCCATTACAACCTGGTCCACAGGGCCGAGTTCGAGCGGGAACTTGCCGACGCCAGCCGGGCCCACGGCCTGGGAATCATACCGTACAGCCCGCTCGCCGGCGGCTTTCTGACAGGCAAATACGGCAGCGCGCGCGATACGGACAGCGTTCGCGCAGAAAGCGTCCGCGGTCGCTACTTCAACGACGCCGGTTGGAAAGCCCTGGACGCTGTGCGGGCCGTAGCCGGAGCACTGGGCGCCGCGCCGCTGGCCGTCTCGCTCGCTTGGCTTCTGGCCAAACCAGGAATCACCGCGCCCATCATCGGCGCCAATTCGGTTGAACAGCTGAAGGGAAGTCTGGCGGCCTTGGAGCTGGTCCTGACTGACGAGCAGATGGAGACACTCGACGAGGCGTCGGCCTGGGAACACCCGTAAGAAAACTGGTGAAGGCAGGACCACAGAGGAAGGGGACGCGGTGTGAGCGGAGGTTGACTCGAGCCCCGTCGCGACTCATATCAACCGCAGCTGCCGGTCTTTGGCTCTCCCGCGCGCCTTGCGCGGCTCGGCCTGCCGTACCTCCTGCAGCGCCGCCTCAATGTCGCTGACAAAGTCCGAAAGCCTGTTTTCCATCGCCTGCCCGTGCAGAAAGCGGCGGCCCGCATGTGTCAGAACCAACCGCCGCCGCGCCCGCGTCATGCCCACGTAAAACAGCCGCCTTTCCTCTTCTATGTCGACCACGCGGTTTCCGGGCAGATAGGGGAGCAGACCCGCTTCACATCCGACTATGAAAACCACCGCAAACTCCAGCCCTTTTGAGGCGTGGAGACTCATGAGCGTCACCCTGTCCCCCCGCCGTTCGTACTGATCCCCCTCGCTCTGCAGCGCCATCATCGTCAGGAAATCATGCAAACGATCGCGAAAAGGCGCCGCCCTCCGAACCAACCGGGCGACCAGCTCCTTTTCTGAGCCGCTGAATTCTGTGCCCCGCAGCCGCTCCCAACCCGCGGCGGCATCCCGGATCCGTTCAGATACGGGCGCGGTGAAGGCCCCAGCCAGAACGTCCAGAAGCTGTCCGGTCTCTGCCAACCGTGCCCGCTGCCTCTTATTCTGTACGCCCAACTTGGCTGTTCCGTCAATGAACCTGCGCCAGCCTGCCTCTTGCCCCGTTTCTCTGGCATCTGTGTCCATCCGGCTGAGCAGCGCCTCCAGCTCGCCTTCCCCGAACGCGCCTCGGCCCTCCGTCAGAACGCGCCTCCAATGGACGGCGTTCCCCGGCGCCTGCGTCAGCCAGAGAAGCGCCAGGATCTCCCGAACCGGCTTCTGTTCCGCCAGCGTCTTTCCGCCGACCGTCTCGTACGGGATCCCCGACCGGTCGAAAGCCTCTTCCAGCAGCCTGGCCTGCGCGTTGAGGCGGTACAGGACCGCGAAATCGCCAAAGGAAAACGCCTCCGGCAAACCGTCCTCGCCAACGCGCCCCGAATCCAGCGAGAAATAGCTGACTCCGCCCACCATCTGCTCGACCTGGTGTACCACGTGTTCGGCTTCGGCCCGATCGGTGGGGGCACGGTATACGTCCAGCTTGATCCGCTCTGAAAAGTCCGCGATCAGTTCGGTCGCCTGGTGATCGGCGTTCCGGGAGATCACCTGCATCGCTGCGTCCAGAATCGTCTGCGCCGACCGGTAGTTGCGCTCCAGGTACAGACGTTTGCCCCCTGGAAAATCGTCTTCAAAAGAAAGGAAATATCTGTGATCCGCCCCTCGAAAGCCATATATCCCCTGGTCCGGGTCGCCGATCACGCAGAGATCGGCGCCTGCCCCCGCAAGCAGGCGCAACAGCCGGTGCTGCGCCGCGTTTACATCCTGAAACTCGTCCACCGAAATCCAGCGAAAGCGCGCCTGGACCGTTCGCAGGACGGCTGCGTCCGACTGCAGCAACTGGACCGCCCGCAGGATCAAATCATCAAAATCCAGCGCGTTGGCCTCTGTCAGCGCGGCGTGAAAACGGTCCCATATCTCTTCGTCAGCCTCTGGCCCGCCCCTCTCCGCCGGCGCCGCAAGGCCATTCTTGCGCGCCGAAATCCCCGCCAACGCCAGCCGCAGCTCCCTGGCAGACAGCTCAGGACAGGCCCTTTTCAACAGCGATTGCCGGTCCGCCTCCGCGAGAATCATGAAGTTTTGGGGCGCGCCGACCGCCTCCCCGAACTCCCTGAGCAGACTGGCCCCCAGCTGGTGAAAGGTGCCGACAGTGATCTCCCGCATCCTTTCGCCGCCCAACAGCGCGGCCAGCCGCTCTCGCATCTCCTCCGCCGCCCTGTTCGTAAACGTGATCGCAAGAATGGATGACGGCACCGCGGACAGGTTCTTGATCAGATGGGCAATCCGGACGGTCAAAGTGCGCGTCTTGCCCGTGCCCGGCCCGGCCACAATGGCCAGCGGGGAACCGGTGTGAGTGGCCGCGGCCCGTTGCGCCGGATTGAGCTCTTCAAACCAACCGGCCTGCATTTGTCCGTCTGCGGCCCCAGCCCCCTGCTTCTTGGCGCGGCTATCCCTTTCAGACAAGGCATCCAGGGGCAAACTGTACTGCGCTTCAGCAGTCCCGCCGTCTACCCCGCGACCTTCCCGAACACCGTTCTCTCCGCCCGTCTCTGCCTGCCCTACCTCCAAGGCCGGCGCCTCTTTCCCAGGAGCTTCCCGACTCTCTGCTGCCGCGCCTCCGACCTCCTTCACCGGGGCCGGTTTGCTCGCAAACATCCCTAGCTGAAATGATGAAAGCCGGTCGGCCTCCCCATCGAACATGCGTATGACACCGTATTCGCCGTCGTAGCCGCTCTGTGTAACGACACTGCCTTCCCGCATCCGGCGAATGCCCTCCGCAAGCACAGGCCCCCCCGCGACCGAAATGTCCTCCAATGGCAGCGCCCGCAATATCTCCAGCTCCGGCCCCAACCGCCCCAGCAAACGGTGATACTCGGTCTGTACACGTTTGGAATTCGGCCCGACGCCGATGATCTCGCTCAGCGCTTCCGGCAACGGGATCAGACTGGTGAAGGGAGCCGCTGAGGGAGGCCGCGCACCCGGCGCGCGGTCGGCCAGCTCCTCAACCCGGTGATAGACCCCGACCGTCACGGGCTTGCCGCACTCCGGGCACCGCCCTTCATTCGCGACTGTCGTCACCGGTTCCCAGCAGACCCCGCACTTGCGATGGCCGTCCAGGTGATACTTGCCTTCCTCCGGAAAGAACTCGACGGTTCCCAGGAACCGTTCGGGATCACCGCTCTTCAGCGCGTCAAACAGGGCGTCATAGCTCAACTCGGTGTTGAAAAGCGTCGCTTCGCGGGCCAGCTTCTGTGGCGAGTGGGCGTCTGAATTGGAGACGAGCGTGTAGCTGTCCAGCCACGAGACGCGCCAGTTCATCGGTGGATCAGAGGAGAGTCCCGTCTCAACCGCGAAGATGTGGGGCGTCAGATCGGCGAAACACGCCTCCAGGGAATCGAAACCGGACTTGGAGCCGAGGATGGAGAACCACGGAGTCCATATATGCGCGGGGATAAGATGGCAGCGGTCGTCAACCTCCAGCACAATCTCCAGCAGGTCGCGGCTGTCCAATCCCAGGATCGGCCGCCCGTCTGAGCGAATGTTGCCGATCTTCTCCAGTTCGGCCTGAAGAACCGTCGTCGCCTCCACCGAGGGCGCAAAGACAATGTTGTGTACTTTGCGCGTCTGATCATCCCGCTTGTAGATGTTGCTGATCTCACCCCCAATCAGGAATCGGACAGGCCCCCTGCAGGAGGGAGGCACTTCCTCCGCGACCGCGGCGGCGTACTCTGGCTTCAGCTGAAAAAGGCCCTCTTCCGCCGGCGCCAACTTCGTTTGCAGCTCCTCCAGCCAGCCCGGATGGGCGATGTCGCCCGAAGCGACCACCTGAACGCCCTTGAGCTGCGCCCATTTCCAAAGGTGCTCAAAGGTCAGGTTCTTGCTCGTCGCACGCGAATAGTGTGAGTGGAGATGTATGTCAGCGACCAGTTTCATTCTGTCTGCCAGCCGTTCCAATAGGTTCGATCCCGCATCGGCTTCCTCCTGGCCGGTCGAAAGTCGTCGCCCTTGAAGTAAGCGACAGGAAGCAGCGCGGCCTGGGAAATACCGTCAGGGATGCCAAGCGTCTCGGCGATCTCCTGCTCATACTGCAGGTGAAGCGTCGTCCAGGCAGACCCCAGACCCCTGGCGCGCAATGCCAGCATCAGCGACCATGCGGCCGGCAGAATCGAGCCGTACACGCCCGCCTGTGACGACGGCGCGGCATCTTCCGGCCGGCCTTCGATGCACGGAATCACCAGAACGGGCACATCCTGCAAATTATCGGCCAGATACTGGGCGGAGCTGACCACGCGCAGCATCTGCTTCTCATCCGCAGTCAGGTTCGGCCCTTCTCCCACACTGCGCGTCGCGTTATAGCCGTACCAGGCCTTCCGGTACCGTTCTGCGATGAACCGCTTCTTCTCGCCGTCGGTTACCACCACGAAGTGCCAGCCCTGCCGGTTGCTGCCGCTGGGGGCCTGGGCCGCAATCTCCAGACACGCCTCGATGACTTCACGCTCTACAGGACGACTCAGGTCCAGCCGCTTGCGCACCGAACGCGTGGTCGTTAGCAAATGGTCGACGACTGCCAGGTTTTCCGGAATTGCGAGATTCATTTGGCCTCCTCGATGCGCCGCGCGAGCGCGGCTTGAAATTCCTTGTGTTCAGACGACGCCAGCCCCTTCTGCAGCGTTTCCAACACACGGGACAGATCGCCGGAAAGAAGCGCATCCGGCAGAAGCCAGAGCCCCGGAAAACGTTCGCTCTTGAGAACGCCATCCGCATCGGCCTCCTGCTCCTCATATACGCCGTCACGCAGAAAGTGCCAGATTACCCGTTTCTCATAGGCCAGGTACACGATGTACTCCGGCGCCCCGTTGCGGGCATAGGCCCGTTTCTTCTGGTTCAGATCATAGCTGGCGCTGCTCGCGGACACCTCGACAATCAGCTCCGGCGTGCCTTCCAGATAGCCGTCCTCCCCCACCCAGGCTGTTCCGCCCGATTCCCGCGGCAGAAACAGGAGCGCATCGGGCTGCGGCTCGTTTTCGAAGTCAAGGCGCAGCGTAGCGTTGTTACTGCCTTCAACGCCTGGCGTTGCCACGCTGTAGGCGCCTAGCCAGTTTATTAGGTGGAAGTGCGGTTTTCCATGTTCGCGATGACGTGCCGGGGATGGCATATAGACGACTCCTTCAATGAGTTCCGCCTTCTTAATCTCGGGATGGGCCTCGTAGATGCGTTCGAAATCGGCGCGCGTTAGCCGGTCGCCGTTGTTCAAAGGCGGAACTGGCGTCACATCCTCCGTTGGAGGAGCCGTCGTTGAGCGTTCAGCCGACGTTACAGCCATTGCAGTCCTCCTTGCCCTTTATCAGTGTCGTCGCCCGCATTATACCCGATCCAAAGGACCAGTTTCAATCGGACCACTGCCGGTCCATAATCGAATAACCGCCGTCCACAACCAGGGTGGTGCCCGTAACAAACTCGGCCGCATCCGAAGCCAGGAATATCGCCGCGCCAGCCAGGTCATCGGCCGTTCCCAGACGTCGCGCCGGTGTCTTGTGCCGGATCTCTTCACCCAGCGGACCATCCAGCAGGTCCCGGTTCAGGTCGGTCTTGTGCCAGCCGGGCAGCAGCGCGTTGACCTGGATGTTGTGGACGGCCAGCTCCACCGCGAGCCCGCGCGTCAGGCCGAGGATTCCGGTCTTGGCCGCCGCGTAGTTGGTGACATTGGGCGGCCCAAACAGCGAGTACATCGATCCGATGTTGATGATCTTGCCGCCGTTCCCGGCGCCAACCATCGCTTTGGCCGCAGCCTTGGCGCAGTAGAAGCCGCCGTTCAGATGCGTGTCGATCACCGCGTGCCAGTCCTCGGTGTCCATGTCCAGCGTATTGATGCGGCGGGCGATGCCCGCATTGTTGACGAGAATATCGAATCTGCCGTGCTTCTCCGCAACGGACGCTACGGCCTGATTGACCGCCTTTTCGTCCCTCACGTCCAGCGAAATTACCTCGTGGCCTTCTCCCAGCTCTGCCGCCATCGCCTCGTTTTTCTTCGGATTGCGCCCGCTGGCCACCACCGTCGCGCCCATCGCCTTGTACCCCAACGCGATCGAGCGGCCTATCCCGCCGTTCGCGCCCGTCACCAGCGCGATTCTGCCCTGCAATGAAAATGAACCCTGCATGGATTTCCTCCCGGAAAAGTGATCGGTCCGCAGATCTGTGTAGCGCGCGTACCGCGTCGTCATACCTAGTGACCCGACTGAGAGCGCCCTGTCCAACTGGCAAGAAATGGTTTTCCTTCACAACTATTGTCGGGGAACCGATTCCCATACGCAAGACCGAGGCATGGTCCGTTCCCCATTCACCAGGGCCCCCCACTGCGGCAGCGAATCCCTAACCCCTTACCCCTCGCCCCTACTCCTTGCCGTTCCGGGCCTCCCCCAACCCCCACCCAGCCACTTTGTCGCCTTGCCATGTGTCGCCTTGCCATGTGTCGGCGGCCCCTCCGCGCCCCGCCCTTCTCGCGTTCCACCGCTCGCCAATGCCATCATTCGCCGCCTGCCCCCTGGTCTCCCTTCCACGGGGCGGGGCAGTGCCAGGACCGGGTGGCCTTGCGGCTATCCGCGGCGGCGCCTGTTTGCCGGCCGGCGGGGCCCCCGAACTCCCGCTCCCCCACCCGCTCTCCCCTGGCCCTCAACCCCGTCCGCGTCCTTTACGTTGGCGCACAGGCCCCAATCACACTGTCGTTGGTAACGCCTGCCTGCGTGTCGCCATGCATTCCCGACGCTTCCAGATAGGCATCCTTTGGGCGAAGTCTTTCCCCGCCCCCCTCCTGGCCCTCAAAGAAACCTCTGAAAAGCGCCGATCTGGCGCGCCAGTCCTGCGCTGGCCCACACACCCACAAAGCCCAACGACGCGCCGCGCCTCTCGACGGCCGCAAACTGTGATTCTGGTTTCGGCAAAATTGACAACCCGTTTTCGATGTGATAGCCTTGCCTTCAATGTGCGAAACAGATGCGCAATCGCTCGCCAACGAGGAAGATTCGACAGAGTGAAAACTGAAAGACGCGAAGCGCCGGTAACAATCGCTGACCTGATTCGTAACGAAGACGATTCCCTTCTGCCGATCAACCTGTTGGACGGTCCGACCGCCGCGGAGATGCTGCTGACCAACAACCTGCGCCACGAATGGCGCGGGTTTTCTTTTGGCAACTTCTGGTTTGGCTATTATTTTGGCGTGAGCCAACCGTCTCCGCTGGTTGAGGAGCGTTGGGCTGTGTAAGGGCAGTCGACGTAAGCACTCTCAAAGCGTGGAGACGAACTCCACGCTTTTTTTGTTGGAGAAAGGGAAGTTGTGCAACCGATATTTGCTCAATGCAAAAGTGCTAATTGGGAGAAACGTCGATAACGCCGTGGACTGCTTCCGACACCCCGAAGCAGCCGCGCCGGCCATACTGGGAGAGTCCCGTGATCTGTCGAGGAGTGCGTGGCGCAACAACAATCGAAGATGATACGCCTGAAGAAATCCTGCGTGCGACCCGCGAACTGTTGGCCTTTATGATTCGTCTCAACAATATCGATCCGGGTGACGTTGCCAGCGCAATCTTTACCACAACATTCGACGTGGTCAGTCAATATCCCGCGCTCGCCGCTCGCCAGTTGGGTTGGATGGATGTGCCGCTCCTGTGCGGACATGAAATGGGCGTGCCCGACAGTGTGCCAAACTGTATTCGCGTGCTGGTCCATTGGAACACTGCCACGCCCCAAAAGGAGATCCAGCACGTCTATCTGAAAGAAGCCCAGGTTCTGCGACCGGACAAGAGCCTGGCAACCGAAATCGATCTGGACGAACTGAATCAGTGGATCGATGAACAGCTGCAGAACTGGTCTTGACGGCGCCGGTTGCGTGACTTGGAGCAGGCAAAACGGTCTTTTTCGACGCCAATCTACTATGGAGTAATCTGATGACAGTTGCCGCCTTTCAAGGAGAGCAGGGCGCATACTCCGAAGAAGCCATCCGCCAAAAGCTTGGCGCCGATGTCGATACACTGCCATGCAGGACGTTCGAAGACATCTTCTCCTCGTTGGATGACGAAAGCGCAAGCGTGGGCGTAGTCCCGGTGGAAAATTCCCTCGCCGGCAGCATCAACAAAGTCTACGATCTCTTGCTCGACCATGATTTTCGCGTGCAGGGCGAAATCCTGTTACGCGTGCAACACAATCTGCTGACCTTGCCGGGCAACAGTGACAAAATTGAACAAGTGCGCAGCCATCCACAGGCCCTGGCGCAGTGCGAAGGGTTTCTCAACCGAAACGGATTTACGGCCATCCCCTGGTATGACACCGCAGGCAGCGCCAAGGAACTGGCCGAACATCCGGAGCCAAACGTGGGCGTGATCGCCAGCGCGCTCGCCGCTGAAATCTATGATCTTGAAATCGTCCAAAAGGGCATTGAGGACCTGCACTTCAACTTCACCCGCTTCTTTCTCATCGGAAAAGAAGACGCCCCGCAGACGGAGGGCGCGAAAACCTCCCTTGTTTTTGCAACCCCCCACAGCCCAGGCGCCCTTTACGCCTGCCTTGGGGAGTTTGCCGAGCGCAGAATCAATCTCGTCAAACTGGAAAGCCGGCCCCGGCGCAACCGGCCCTGGCAATATGTGTTCTACCTGGATTTCGAAGGGCATTGGAAGGAATCGGACTGCAGCGCCGCTGTACTGGGTCTGCTCAACCGCGCCGCGTTTGTCAAGATGCTGGGAAGCTACCCTGCCGCTGTGCAACCCACAGCAACTGAATACGCCCAGGAAGCCACTTTGCAGATCTGATGCCCATGCAGCCTTCGAGCTCACGCCATTATAGTTGGCCCTATCGCCATTTTCGACCAATAAAGTCTGTTCTTAAGCAGAAAATGCCAACATCAACTTGGAGTATAGAATGGTTATCGTAATGAAACCTCAGGCGACCGCAGCCGAGATCGAACACGTACTCCGCCGCGCAGCCTCCATGGGCGCTCAAACGCAACCAATCCATGGCGAAAACCATACCGTCATCGCCCTCATCGGAGACCTGACGCAGGTTCGGCGCCAGACGTTTGATGCCATGGCCGGTGTGCTCAAAACGGTCCGCATTCAGGATCCCTTCAAGCTGGCCAGCCGCACCACCAACCCTGACGGCACCACGATCGACGTGGGCGGCGTCCGCTTCGGCGGCGACCAGGTCGTCGTTATGGCAGGCCCCTGCAGCGTGGAGAGCCGGGAACAGATCATCCAGTCGGCCATCGCCGTCAAAGAGGCCGGGGCGTCAGTCCTGCGCGGGGGCGCCTTCAAGCCCCGGACGAGCCCCTACAGCTTCCAGGGGCTTGGCGAAGAAGGGCTCAGATACCTGGCCGAAGCTCGTGAAATCACCGGACTGCCCGTCATCTCCGAAGTGATGACCGTCGAGACCATCGACCTGGTGGCCGAATACGTGGATATTTTGCAAATCGGCGCCCGCAATATGCAGAATTACGGCCTTCTCAAAGAGGTAGGCAAAACGAACCGCCCGGTAATGCTCAAACGCGGCATCAGCGGCGAAATCCAGGAGCTCTTAATGTGCGCCGAATACATTTTGAGCAACGGCAACATGCAGGTGATGCTGTGCGAGCGCGGCATCCGTACCTACGAGACTGCGACCCGCAATACCTTCGACCTCAATGCCATCCCTGTTCTGAAACGGGCATCCCACCTGCCTGTCGTGGCCGATCCCGCCCATGGCACAGGTGATTGGGAGCTCGTGCCCCCAATGTCTCTCGCAGCCGTCGCGGCCGGAGCCGATGCGCTCATCCTCGAGGTCCACCCCGATCCCGAGTCAGCGTTGAGCGACGGCGACCAAAGCCTTAAACCAGAACGGTTCGCGGACCTGATGCACGGCCTGCGCAGAGTTGCCGAGGCCATCGGGCGCTCCATCGCCTCTCCTGCCGGTGAAACAGCCGCCGACGACGCGAAAGAACGGGATGGTGCGGAAAGAGAAAAGGAGGTCGTATTGGCCTGAGAGTCCCCGCCCTCTTCGGGCATGAAAGAGAGCCATGTTGAAACCGAAATCATATTTTTCGTCGAATATTGAGATGCGCAGCGAATCAAGGAAGGAACAGAACCATGATCGTCGTAATGAAACAACACGCTTCACAAGAACAGGTTGAGACCGTCGTCCAGCGAGTGGAAGAGCTTGGCTACAAAGTGCACCTTAGCCGCGGCGAAGCCCGCACAATTGTCGGCATCATCGGCGCCGACGACTACTTGATCCAACAGGACACCTTTGAGGTTCTCGACGGGGTGGAAAAAACCGTCCGTATCATGCAGCCGTACAAGTACGCCAGCCGTGACTTTGTCCAGTCTTCGACTGCCATCCCTGTTAACGGAATCAGTGTCGGCGGTGAGAGAGTCGTTGTCATGGCCGGACCCTGCAGCGTGGAAAGCCGGGAGCAAATCCTGGAGACTGCCCACGCCGTCAAGGAAGCTGGCGGCTCCGTTCTGCGGGGAGGCGCTTTCAAGCCGCGCAGCAGCCCCTACAGCTTCCAGGGGTTGGGCGAAGAGGGCCTCAAATACCTGGCAGAGGCCAGAGAGCAGACCGGCCTCCCCATCATCACCGAAGTCATGAGCTCGGAGGATATCGAGCTGGTCGGCGACTACACAGATATTTTCCAGATCGGCGCCCGCAACAATCAGAATTACCCGCTCCTGAAGGCAGTGGGCAAAACCAGCAAACCTGTATTTCTGAAACGCGGCATCAGCGGTACGATTCAGGAGCTGCTCATGGGCGCCGAGTACATTCTCAGTAATGGGAACATGCAGGTCATGGTCTGTGAACGCGGGATCAGGACCTACGAAACCGCCACACGCAACACATTCGATATCAATGCGATCCCTGTCTTGAAGCAACTCACCCACCTGCCGGTCGTGGCCGACCCGGCCCACGGCACCGGCCAGTGGGAATACGTGGCGCCGGTCGCAAAGGCCGCGGTCGCCGCGGGGGCCGATGCCCTCATGATCGAAGTGCATCCAAACCCGTCCAAAGCCTGGAGCGATGGCGCCCAAAGTCTGACTTTCGAGCGTTTCGGCAGCCTGATGAAGGAGTTGAAGGACGTCGCGAGTGCCGTCGGACGGAATCTCTGAGTCTCTGTTTTCACTCATGGTGCGGCCCCTCAGCGAATCTGACGGCTCTGCCCATGAACAGGACGACCATTCAGGCGCCACCGAAGACGAATGAAAACTCTTTCTGAATGCAGTGTCGCGGTCATTGGGCTCGGTCTGATGGGGACGAGCCTCTGCCTCGACCTGAAACAGCGCAATCTCTGTCGTGAAGTGCGAGGAGTCACCCGCAACTTCACGACCATCCTGCGCGCCTTCCATGAAAACGCTGTCGACCTGGCGACAACCGATCTCAGTTCCGGCGTCGCCGGCGCCGATATCGTCATCCTGTCCACGCCTGTGCGTGCAGTCGTACGGATGTTGGAAACGCTCGGTCCAATCCTGTGGCCGGGCACTGTCGTCATGGACATGGGCAGCACGAAAGCCGAAATCTGCGCCGCCATGGACAGGCTGCCCTCCACCGTGCAGCCCATTGGCGGCCATCCAATGACCGGCAAAGAAACGGCCGGCTACGCCGCCGCCGAAAGTGGACTGTACGAGGGCGCGCCCTGGGTCCTCACGCCCCTGCCGCGCACGACCGCGGAAACAGTCTCCCTGGCCGCCGAACTCGCGCGGGCCATCGGCGCCATCCCCATCACCATGCGGCCCGCCCGCCATGACCGGCTGGTTGCCGCCATCAGCCACCTGCCCTTTCTACTTGCGAGCGCCCTTGTTCACACTGTCAATGACAGCGGGAAGACCGATGACGCCGTCTGGGAACTGGCCGCCGGCGGCTTTCGCGATACCAGCAGGGTGGCAGCAAGCGATACACAGATGTTCCTGGATATTCTGGTGACCAACCGCGACGCCGTTCTGTCGCAGCTGGATACGCTTAACGGCCACCTGTTGGAGTTGCGAACGCTTCTGGCGCAGAACGATGAAGACGCCCTGCAATCCAAGCTCTCCTGCTCCCAGGAAGCCCGTGCCGCCTGGAAACCGGCAAAACGAGGAACTGCCTCGCAGGCCAAAAATTGAGTTGGCCTCCTGCAATCGTTCACAGACTGCAAATGCGGCGCCATTGGGCAAGCAGGCAAATAGCAGACGCGCCAAACGAGTTTTCTGAAGGCCCAACCATCCTCTAACGACCCGGAAATCAAATGGCAGACATCCTCAAGATCAGAAATAACGGTCCGCTCATCGGCCGCTGCAGCGTGCCCGGCGATAAGTCCATCAGCCATCGGGCCGTGATCTTCGGTTCGATCGCCGAGGGCTCCTCTCACATCCGCAACTTCCTGGACGGCCATGACTGTCGGGCAACCATGAACATCATGCGGGCTATGGGTGTGCGCATCGATGAAATCAGCAGAACGCGCCTGGAGGTCCATGGCGTCGGCCTCGATGGCCTGCAAGAGCCTGGCGACGTGCTGGACTGCGATAACAGCGGCACGACCATGCGTCTGCTCGCAGGGCTGCTGGCCGGTCAGGAGTTCGTTAGCGTTCTCAGTGGAACGTCCCAAATCCGCGGCCGCCCCATGGCCCGGATCGTCGACCCGCTACGCACCATGGGCGCGCAGATCTTCGGACGCCAGGGCGGCCGCTACGCCCCCCTTACGATCGTGCCTTCCCGCCTCTCCGCCATCGAATACGAGATGCCGGTCGCCAGCGCCCAGGTCAAAAGCTGCATCCTCCTGGCAGGCCTGTTCGCACACGGGCTGACCGTCGTGCATCAGCCGGGCCCTGCCCGAGACCACACCGAACGCATGCTGAACTCGATGGGCGCGCCGGTCTCCGCTCTGGGCAATACGACCCACAGTGAACGTCCTCAGTCCCCGCTGGAACCATTGAACATTCTGATCCCCGGCGATATCTCCTCGGCCGCATTTCTCCTGGTTGGCGCTTCCGCCTTGCCCGACAGCAATCTGACGATCGTAGATGTGGGCGTCAACGCAACCCGCACTGGCATCGTAGACGCTCTGTCAGAGATGGGAGCCAATATTCGGCGCAGAGTGCGGCCCCTGCAGGGCGGCGAGCCCGTGGCCGATCTGATCGTTTCCGGCGGCGGCCTGAAAGGCCTCGACTTCGGGGGCGAGCAGCTCGTCACCATGATCGACGAGCTACCGGTCCTGGCCGTGGCGGCCACCCAGGCCGAGGGCCGAACCGTTGTGCGGGATGCCCAGGAGCTCCGCGTAAAAGAGACCGACCGCATCGCAACCACCGTCTCCGAGCTCAAAAAGATGGGGGCGCAGATTCAGGAAACCGCCGATGGGTTCATCGTGGATGGCCCCACCCGGCTCACCGGCGCGGCCGTTGACAGCCATGGCGATCATCGACTGGCGATGGCACTGGCCGTGGCCGGTGTGATCGCCGGCGGCGAGACGACCATTCATAACGCGCACGTTACCGCCGACAGCTTTCCCGGCTTCGAATCGACGCTGCGCGCGCTCAACGTTGACGTGCAAGAGATCGATTGGGCAGACGAACATGCGTGATCCCCAGCAGCCCAAAGCAGTCGCGTCGCCGGCCTCGGCGGCCGGTTCAGAGCTGTTCCCGACCGACATCAACGCGGCGACAACGCTCGTCGGCCTCTTTGGGTGGCCCGTCACCCATTCGATCAGCCCGCAAATGCACAACGCCGCCTTCGTCGCCCGCCAGATGAACTGGCGCTACCTGGCCTTCCCCGTGCCCCCGGATCGCGTGCCGGCAGCGGTCGCCTCGTTGCCGGCCCTCGGGCTGAGAGGCGTAAACGTGACCGTCCCCCACAAGCAGGCTGTCATGCCGCATCTGCAAAACTGGACCGCCGCGGCCGAAGCGATAGGGGCAGTCAATACGATCGTGGTCGAAGAAGATGGCCAGCTGACCGGCGACAATACGGACGGCGCCGGCTTCATCGCCGATCTGCACGCGCACGATGTCGACCCCGCCCAGAAGCGCGCGCTCGTGATCGGCGCCGGCGGCTCCGCCAGGGCAGTGGTCTACGGGCTCGCCGAGGCCGGCGTGCACAGCGTCGCCATCCTCAACCGCACCGTCGAGAAGGGAGTCGATCTGGCGGCGACCATGCAGTCCTACTTCCCGCAAATCAGGATCAGCGGCGCCGCCTTCCCCGACGACGTAACCCGCAGCGCCCAGGACGCCGACCTGATCGTAAACTGTACGTCGCTGGGCATGGAGCCCCGCATCGAAGGGCTTCCCTGGGAGGAAAACGTCGAATTTCGTGCGGATCAGATCGTCTATGACCTGGTCTACAACCCGGCCATGACCCGACTGCTGCAGTTGGCATCCACCGATGGCGCGACATCCATCGGGGGCCTCGGAATGCTTGTATACCAGGGCGCCATCGCCTGGGAAAAATGGACCGGCGAAGCCGCGCCGGTCTCTGTCATGCAGCAGGCTACAAATATCATCTTCGAGCGTAGATGACGGACGGTTGCGCCTCCGTCGCCAGACCCACTGCGAGGAACTCATGACTCTCTCCACCACATCTTCACCAGTCAACTATGGCGCCGTGCCGGACGAGACAGGGCGGTTCGGTCCTTACGGCGGCAAATATGTGCCTGAAACGCTCATGCCGGCGCTGGAGGAACTGGAAGAGGCCTATTTGAATGCCCGCGTCGATCAGGCGTTCATGCAGGAGCTGGCCAATCTGCAGCACACCTACGTCGGCCGGCCGACGCCCCTTACCTACGCCCGCCGACTCAGCGAAGAGTTGGGCGGCGCGCAGATCTATCTGAAACGGGAGGATCTTGCCCACTCCGGCGCCCACAAAATCAACAACGCCTTGGGCCAGGCCCTGCTGATGAAACGCAAAATGGGCAAGTCCCGAATTGTGGCCGAAACCGGCGCCGGCCAGCACGGCGTCGCAACAGCCACTGCTGCCGCGCTCCTGGGCATCGAGTGCATCGTCTATATGGGTACGGTGGATATGGAACGCCAGAAGCCCAACGTCTTCCGCATGCAGCTGCTCGGCGCAGAAGTGAGGTCGGTCGACAGCGGGTCGCAGACGCTCAAAGACGCCATCAACGAAGCCATTCGCGATTGGGTCACAAACGTAGAAACGACCCACTACCTGCTGGGCAGCGCGCTGGGTCCCCATCCCTATCCTGCCATGGTAAGGGATTTCCAGTCGATCATCGGGCGCGAGGCCCACAGCCAGATGCAGGATCCAGCCGAAGGCGGACCCGGACGCCTGCCGGACGTGATCGTGGCCTGCGTCGGCGGCGGCAGCAACGCCATCGGCATCTTCCACCCCTTCCTGGAAGAAGAAAACGTGCGCCTGATAGGTGTCGAAGCAGGCGGCCACGGGATCGAAGACGGCGCCCACGCCGCACGCTTCGCCGACCCGGAGCGGGGCCGGCTCGGTGTCCTGCAGGGCACAAAAAGCTACGTCCTTCAGGACAGCGACGGCCAGATCGCCCTTACCCATTCGATCTCCGCAGGTCTGGACTACGCCAGCGTCGGCCCGGAGCATGCCTGGCTTCGCGATGTGGGCCGCTCCGAGTATACCTACTGTACAGATACGCAGACCCTGGCGGGGTTCAAAGCGCTCTGCGAGCTGGAGGGAATCATCCCCGCATTGGAAAGCGCCCACGCAGTCGGCTATGTGCTGGAACTGGCGCCGCAGATGCCGAAAGATCAGGTTATCCTGATCAATCTCAGCGGCAGAGGTGACAAGGATTTGGGTACCGTAATGCAAACTATCGGAGGAGTCAGATAAATGGGCCAGCTCTGGGCGCGAGGTGAGAGATGAACGGAGTAGATCGCATTGATCAGGTCTTTCAAGACCTGAAAAAGAGGGGCGGCGCCGCGTTTATGCCCTATCATGCCATGGGCTACCCGACCCGCCAGGAATCTCTCGAGGTCGTCGCCGCCCTGGCGAAAGCCGGCGCGGACATTATCGAATTCGGCATCCCCCACAGTGATCCGCTTGCCGACGGACCGACGATCCAGACCGCCACATTCTCTGCCCTCGTTGGCGGCACGACCGTGGCCGACTGCCTGCAGATGTCACGCGAGTTGCGAGATCGGGGCGTCGAAACGCCTTTCTGCGCAATGAGTTACTACAACCCGATTCTGGCCTACGGCGAAGAACGGTTTGTCGAGGCCGCGGCCGATGCCGGAATGGATGGCCTGATCGTCCCCGACCTGCCGCCAGGAGAATCTGAATTGCTGGAACCGGCCTGCCGCGCGGCCGGTCTGGCAACCGTCTATATGCTGGCCCCCACCAGCACCGAGGAACGCATCAAGTCTGTGGCCCGCCATGCCACCGGGTTCATCTATCTCGTCAGCGTTACCGGTATCACCGGCGCGCGTGATGAACTGCCGCCCGGCCTGCCAGCTTTCGTCGAACGGGTCCGTCGCCACACCGACCTGCCCCTCGCGGTCGGCTTCGGGATCAGCACAGGGAAACAGGCCGCAAGAGTGGCCGATATCGCGCAAGGGGTGATCGTCGGTTCCGCCCTGGTAAAGGCAGCCGGATCTGAGGAAGGGCTCGACGCCGTGCGCAGCCTGGCCGAGCGGCTCGCAACAGGCAGCCACCGAACTCAGGGCGAGTCCGACTGAAAACGGGCGGGGTGACGGCCTTCGCCTACATCATTCGGTTCTTCAATACAGGGCGTAGTTTGAGGCCAAGTTGGAGGGAAAAACGCGAGTCGGCGTCATCCAGGTCCATACGCGTAATGGCGGAGATGCGTTGCAGGCGGTAGGTAAGCGTATTGCGGTGGATATGCAGAGCGGCCGCGGTCTGACTGAGGTTTCCGTGGCAGGCAAAGAAGGCCTCCAGCGTCTCGACCAGTTCAGCGTTGTGTTCCAGGTCATGCGTGATCAAGGGTTCCACCGTTTTGCGGAAGAATCGGCCCGCTTCCCCGCTCCCGCCCAACCCCGTCAGCAGCTGGTACAACCCCAAATCGCCAAAATACGTCACCGGCGACGCTTGCCATGAGCCGCCCATTCGCCAGCTTTCACGCGCCTGCTCCAGGCTGCGCAGCCATTCCCGCACCGAGGAGGCCGGCCGGCCAATCCCAATGTTGAGCTTTGCCCGGCGATAGGACGAAGTGAAATGATCGACGATCCCGTTCGCCACCGCTTTGAATTCTCGCCCGCTCTTGGGATTGTCGCTAGGCCAGAAAAGCAACGCAACTTCAGCGCGCACAGAGAGCAGGACCGGTTCTTGCCGCGCGGCCAAATACTGCCTGAGCGCATTCGGCCAGTCCTGAATGCCTTCCGCCTGGATCAACCAGGCAGTGTGCGGCCTCGCCAGGTCGAAGCCCAACGTATGCCCGCGTTGAATCCACGCCTCCTCGTCTGCAATCTCTGTTGCCAGCAGCTCATCCAAAAAGACGGCCCGCATCTTTTCCTCGACCGCCCCGACCGCCTGCTCCCGGCTCCAGGCCAGGGCGGCCGCGCCCGCTCCCTGCAGCGCCGCCAGCCGCTCGACCGTTGAGATCTCATCCGACATACCGGAATTCGACCGCAACAGAAGGCAGTACCCCTCAACTCGCTCGGCTACGATGACGGGGCTCACCACCATTTCGCGAAAACGTTGCTTGCCCTCAAATGGAAGGATGCCTGTCAAATCATCGTTTTCAGTCGGGACCGGGCCCATCCTGGCGGCCAGCCAGCTTCGCAACGTCGTCCGGCTGGGCAGTGACGCCAATACACGCCGCTTGTGGTTCTCCGGCAACTCCTCAAGTCCGGCAAACGCGATCGGCTTCCCTTCATCCTTCAAAAAAAGGACCGGCTGTTCAGAGAACCGCGCCAGGAGCTCTGCCATCATCCCCAGGCCGCCCCCGTCCAATTCGATCTGCGTCAACTCCCGTTGCAGATCAGCGGCTTTCGCGGCAAGGTATCCCCCCCTGTCTACAATCAGGCGGATTACAGTTCTTTCAACCGTCAGCAGGCGTTGGGACGCGGGGAGGGCAATGATGGGAACTTGATTCTTTTCAGCGGCCTTCACCGCGGCCTGCGGCGCCTCGCCGATTACGCCAATCGCTGAAATGCCCGCTTGATGCAGACTATTGACAACACGGTCCAGCCGCATCTGTGGGTCAAACTGGCGCAGGTCCTCGATATCGATAAGCGCCAGCTCTTCCCCTTCAAGATTGGGGAATGCCGGCGGACTTGGGCGCATGCTGCACGCCCAACTGACCGGCCGGCCAAGCAGCTCCTTGCCGAACAGCACCCTTGAGCCCGGCGGCAACGCCAGCCGGTATATCTCTTCAAGCGTCGTTGCATCCCGAAACATTGGCCTAGCCGGTCCCGGTTCTCGGTGCTGCGCTCAGCGCCGCAGAGGGAAAATGCCACCCAACTCTCTCCCTCCAGAATTGAATCAGCGGGCGCTTTAACTCGCCCGCTGAGCCGGTGCTATTTCAAATTTCCCGCGGCACAGTAACGTGCCTTGTTTCGCTGTCTACTTGCTCCAGGCGCTTAACGCCGCGCCAACCGTGCCGCCCCAAACAGCCCAAAAAAGGATCGCCGCAATGCCGGGCCAACTGGTTGGATTCTGACCCGCGGCGATGAACGCCACGATATACCCAAGAATGAGTCCGATTATGCTTGCCAGCAAGAGCCGCCAAATCGACTGATTCGCGCTCATCGCCCCAACGACAATCGGCCAGATGATCGTGGTCAGGAGACTGATGACCAGACCCGTGACAACGAACCCGAAATCTGTCGTAAAGACGCCCGGCAGAGCAACCCCAATGAGGAACAGTACGTTCCCAATCAGCCCGCCGATCACCGGCTTCCAACTCCCGCCCAAAGCCCCCCGCGCGTAGTCGTAACCCACAATCGGGGCAGCGCCGATCACGATTCCCAATAGGGCGCCGATTACGGGCACACCCTGAAGCAGAACCATCAGCAGCGCCACGACTGCCGCTGCCAGCGCCGCATAAAGTGAAGCCTTCCAGCGTTCCGTGTTTGTCTGAGCGACGCTCGTGGCAGTCAGAATTGTCATCTTGAACCTCCCCAAATCGGGTCGTTACGGCTGTTTCCCTGAAACGTTTATTTCTCTATGCGGGATGCGGCGCGCCGCCGCAGCCGCCCCTCGCTTCACTATAAGTGAAGCCGGTCTCCGTATGGTCACCACTGGCTACCCTCAGACAGCGGTCACTGCTCGCCAGGCAGAGATTCCCATTCCTCAACAGTCCAGCCGCTCACGTTGAAATACAACCGCGGCCGGTGATTGCGACTCAGTATCAGGACCAGCTCCTCCTCCTCAGTCGTCGCGATCTCATCCAGCCAGATTCCTTCTCTTATCTCAGCCTGCACTATTCTACCAGTCTGTTGCCAGCCGCGCAAGGGATCGCTTTCAGGATCAGTATATATCGACGTTCCGTACAGAGCCAGCAACACACTGTTTTCCAGATAAAGGTCGAGGTCGAACAGCGCTCTCGTTTCCGGTGACGGTCTCTCGCCCAACTCATCGCTGATCGACTCCTCCCACAGGGCGACCCCCACCGCCCTCTCCCCGGCGACGGTTTCCACCAAAATCTCGTACTGTTCGTCGTCCAGATGATACTGGAGAACGGCATCGCCTGGGCCGTTCCCGTTGGCTGGCATTTCAGTCATCTTGCTTTTTGGCCCTGAAGGCTTGCGACCTTTGAACAGTTGAAAATACTATGGCTGGTGGCGGGACGCGTCACGTCCGCTCCGGCCCGACAACAATCATGCGGGTCGGAATTGTAATCGGTTCGGCAAACTGCTGTCCGCCGGCCTCAAAGTGACTGAACTGGACCGGCAGCCCCTGATCGATAAACAGGTTGGGTCCGTTCATCACATGGAAGTGCAAATGCGGGCCCGGCGAATTGCCGCTGTTGCCGACGCGTCCCAGCAGTGTTCCCCTGCGCACCACTTCGCCGTCATTTACCTGCAAACTCGCCTGCTGCAGATGGGCATAGTAGCTGAATTCACCATTGGCATGGCTGACGGCAATGGCATTTCCCAGCAGGCGGCGCATATCGCCCCGCATGATGGCCTGGTCGGGAATGGCGCCAGGCGCCATGTCCGGCATATCGAAACAGAGATAGGCCACTTTGCCCCCTGCCGCGGCATAGACTGGTTGATCCCAGCTGTAATGGTCAGAAAGGGCGCGTCCATTGCCCAAAAATGTGCGCCCGTCTGGGCCCAGTTTCACGAAATCCAAGGCGAAGGGCTGGCTGTACACCTCCATCTTGTGAAAGTCACTCCAGTCTCCGGCTTGCACCGCCCACCATGTCCCGGCCAGCGGAAAGTAAAGGTCCGTCTGTTGTTCGTGGTACGCGACCGGGGCCTGGCAGTGGGCCTGAATCCTTTGGCCGCGTTCGGACCCCTCTCCAACCCCCTCCGCCCTGCCGACAGCTGTTATCTCGATATGGGAAAGGCATTCATATCCGTGCAGGAGAAACTGGAGACTCCGTACGGCCAACCCGGTTCCAGCTGAAATCGTCAGGTCTGCTTCACCGGTGCGCTGGCCAATCATGCGCGCCGACCAGCGTTGCTCAAACAACATCTGGTGACCGCTATAGCCCTGTATCACCAAACCTTGCAGCTGGACATCGCCTTCCTGAGCGGTGATGCCGAGATCAAAGGCAATCTCCTGCGTCGGACCAATGTTTGGGAACGGAAGACGGTCGTAGAGTCCGGCGACAATACCTTGAGGACGGGTCTCCAGAGAAAGTCGGGGCGTCACGTTCAATTTATCTCTCTCTGCCATTTGCGAACTGATGGTCCTCCGTCCCCGGTTGGGCGCGAACACGGGCCTCAGAGGGGCAGGTTTCTTCAATCCAACTGATTCAGCAGCCAGCGCGGGCCCAATCAGGATTCCGTGCCCAAAGCCTACTTGCCGTTCGCCTCATTGATGAGCGTTGCCGCTTCGATGACGGCCTCCTCCGGCGTCGCAGAACCGCCAAGAACCTGTGAAACCATGTCAGTTGCGTAGACCCACACTTCGTCCAGCTCTGCCTTGTGGGGCTGAGGAACCGCATCGATCGCCTGCATGGCGAAACCGGCCAGCAGAGGATCCTCTCCCAGGTCCGCGCCCTTGTGCGCGGGCAGTCGTCCGGCAGTCCGTGCCAATATCGAGGCGCTCTCCGCGTTCGTAATGTGCTGGGCGGCAGTCAGCGCAAGCGCCTGCTGGTCTGCCGTCGCGGCCGGGTTCAGAAACACGCCATCCGCGCTTAACCAGGGGCGGGCGGGCCCATGAGGTCCTGCCGGAAGAGTCGCTACGCCCAGATCTGCCCCGAAATGCTGCCGCAATTCTCCCATGCTCCACGGCCCGTCGACGAACAGCGCAAATTCTTCCTTCTTGAAGCGCTCCATCAGCATGCCGTAGTCGCGAGCGGCATGGATCCCAGGCGTTTCACCGGCCCGTTTCAGCCATGCCAGAAACGCTGCCGCGCCTGGCGACTGCTCGAGAATGACTCGTCCATCTTCGTCAAAAAGGCTGCCCCCATAGGCAGTGATTCCCCAGAACAGGTGATAGAAATTGGTGTAGATGCCGGCCCCCTGCAGTGGAGAATCCACGGCCAGAGCGACCATGTCTTCCGTTGTGCCCGGCAGGTCGCCGTCATCCAGCAGCCGCCGGTTGTAGTACAACGCGACGAGCTCGAAGTCCGTAGGCAAGCCATACAACATGCCTTCCCAAACGAGGTTTTCGATGGCTGCGGCAAAAAACTGCTCCCGTTCCTGCCCCGTAATCTGATTGTCGATCGGCAACAAAACGCCCGCGGCAGCCAGGTCCGGAATCCACCAGTTGGGCGCCAAAATCAAGTCGGGCCCTTCCCCGGCCTGAACTGCAGTCGCGTACGCCTGCGCCAGGTCACCGTAGTCAACAAACTGTGCCTCCACCCGAATATTGGGCCTTGTCTGGTGAAAGCGCTCCAGGATGGCCGCCAGCGCGTCCCCGTCTCTTCCTGCCCAGCTATGCCACAATTCG
This sequence comes from Caldilineaceae bacterium, assembly GCA_022823185.1. Lineage (GTDB taxonomy): Bacteria > Chloroflexota > Anaerolineae > Caldilineales > Caldilineaceae > Bin5. The sequence continues at coordinate 107,462 of JAJDXQ010000016.1, read as the reverse complement.
ACCGCGCCGATACTTGCTTCAGCAGGTTCTGGCAGGTCGACCAAGGCTGAATCGGAGGAAACGTCTGGCGGCGATTTCGCCGGCAAGGTCTCGACAACTGGATCAAGCGCCTGACGACTTACCGACAGCGACAGGACCGATCCGGCTGCCGGCTGCTCTGTGGCCATGAGCAGGACAGCCAAGAGCATGAGAACACTTAGTATGGTGAGCGTCCAGAACAGGCGCCAGCGAAATAGGGTCATCTGCTGCAAAAGAGGCTGTCTGCGCTAGGTGCGCGGGCAATGTGTCGGGATCGGTCTGTACTTCTTCATACCGGCATAAAGTCTTCACCCAGGAGCCAAACCGAATCGGTCAGTCTGCCCGATTTTCGGTGATAAACGACAAAAGCCCCTCCAGACCGAGAAGATAGCTGCGCCAGCCAAAACCGCTAATCTGTCCGATGCAGACGGGCGCAATGACCGACCGGTGGCGAAACGCCTCGCGGCTGTGGACGTTGCTCAGGTGAACTTCCACCGTGGGTAAGGCGACTCCGGCCACCGCGTCGCGAATGGCGTAGGAGTAGTGCGTGAATGCTCCGGGATTCATCAAGAGGCCGTCTGCCCATGTGCGCCCATGGTGAATCTCATCGATTAACGCGCCTTCATGATTGCTTTGAATGGACCGGATTTCCACGCCCTCGCCAGCCGCGGCAACCAGCTCGCGGTCAATGGCCTCGAGCGAGACATGGCCGTAAATCGACCGTTCGCGCGTGCCCAGCAGGTTGAGATTGGGGCCATGAAGAACCAGAATTTTGATCATGTGGTCGTTTCCGCTCGGTCAGTGGCAGGCTTGCGTTGTCGTGCTCCCTCAGTGGCCAACGGCTACGCCAGCACAGAAGCCAGCGCGTCGATCACGATCTCCCGGCCCGGATCGTCTATGATGACCACGTCACCTATCCCCTGGGGAATGATGAAGCGCAGCATGCGTCCACTCCGTTTCTTGTCTCGAAACATCATGGCATAGACATCTTCCAGGTCAAGGCCGCTGGCCGACGTGGGCAGATCCAGCCTCTCCAGGCATCTTTCGATGCGGCTCGCAGTCTCCGCCTCGCACTGATCCAGCGCGACAGCCATCCGGGCAGCGGCTACAGTGCCGATCGCGACCGCCTCACCGTGCCGCAAGGAGTAGCCGCTCACCTGCTCGATTGCGTGGCCGAATGTGTGCCCCAGGTTGAGCGTCGCTCGCCGCCCTCTCTCAAATGGATCCTCAATCACGACGTCCACCTTCACCCGGACGGCATCGGCAATCATCTGGGTCAAGTCGGTCGGTCCTTCCTTCTCCATCTGTCTGAAGAGATCCGGCGCGCCCAATATGCCATGCTTCACGATCTCGGCCAGCCCCGATCGAAACTCGGCCGCCGGAAGTTCAGCAAGCGACTCCGGATCGATGATCACCACCTCAGGCTGCTTGAACGCGCCCACCAGGTTCTTGCCCTGGGGCAAATCCACGCCCGTCTTTCCCCCGACCGAGGCGTCGACCATGGCAAGCAGAGACGTCGGGATCTGTACGAAGGGCGCGCCCCGCAGGTAGGTTGCCGCCGCGAATCCCGCCATGTCCCCGATCACACCGCCGCCCAGCCCGATTATGGGGCTTCTCCTGTCCAGCTCGGCGGCAACGAACTGATCATACAGGCCGCCCACGGTAGCCAGCGTCTTATGCGCTTCCCCTTCCGGTACAATGCACAGAACCGGCGCGTAGCCCTCATTCCTCAGGCTCGCGCTCACTGTGTCAGCGAAATGTCCGGCGATTTCTTCATTGCTAACGATGGCTGCCTGGCCCTTTGCCACGCCGCGATTCGCAAGCAGACGCCCTGCGCTTGACAGGATGCCTTCACCAATGCAGATGTGATACTGCCCATCCGGCGTCGGCACCGTAATGCGGGTCATTCCATCGACCTCGTTGTTCCCTTCCAGGGCGTCGATCACTCGCTCCGCGACTGTTTCCGGCGCGACGTCGTCGGTCGGCACGCGCAAGGGAATGCGCCCGTACGCGCCGCGGCGGCTCAGCAACAATCTCTCGATGTTGCGCCTCTTTTCCTCCCTGTCACCAGGCAGCAAGGGCCGGTCTTCAAATTTTTCGACTCGGTCCAGTATCGTATCAACGCCAGCTGTCAGGCATACCACAGGCCCGCCGGCCGCCATCGTCTCCTGGTTTTCATCGCTCACCAGCGCGCCTCCGCCGGTCGCAATGACCAGGTTGGACTCGCCAGCCAGCGTCTGACACAGCCGCGCTTCCGCCTGCCGAAACAATGGCTCGCCTTCGTCCGCGAATACCTCCGCGATCGTCTTCCCAAACTCGGCCTCAATCCGCTCATCCATATCGACGAGCTTGCGGCCCAGGCGCTCTGCCAGAATCTGACCAACCGTCGTCTTGCCCGTGCCCATGAAGCCGGTTATCGTCAGGTTTCTGCCGTCGGCCAGCAACTCTTCAAGCGAATGAACCGCTCCGGATGTCTGCTTGTATTCCAATCTATCGACTCCGAGTCAGAATAATTTGAAGTCGGCCGTGCTTACCCGGCCGGACTGATGCATCAGCGCAGCATTCATCAACTCGATCGCCAGGCGAGATTCAAGCGTCACGCCGGCGCGTACGCCGACACAGGGATCGTGGCGGCCTCGCTCCAGGGCAAATTCGATCTCCTCCAGGTTCTTGCGCACCGAATCCTGTGTCTTGAGAATCGTCGAGGTCGGCTTGAAGCCCACCCGGCAGACCAACGGCGAACCGGTGGTGACGCCGCCGATCAGCCCGCCGTGACTATTTGTCTGATAGCCAGAGCTGCGAATGGGATCATTGTTCTCGCTGCCCTTGCGGGAAATAACCTCCACCCCGTCGCCCACCTCACAGGACTGCACGGCATTCAATCCCCCCAGCGCGCCCATCAACCGAATCTTGAGACTCTGGTAGAGAGGCTCGCCCACCAGCGAAGGCGGGTTCACGGCAACAACCTCAACCGCAGCGCCCAGTGAATCACCCTCTATCCGCGTTCGCTTGATCAGCTCGCCGGCCTCCTGCGCAAACTCTGCGTCCAGCGAGCGAATCTCTGCGCTGTCCAGTCTCGTCTCCACCGCGGCGACCTGCTCCGAAGTCACTGTCTGGGCACCCTGCTGCTGCGCAACGCTGGCAAAGTGTTGTGCCAGACTCAGGTCAGTCCTAAGTGGGCCAACCTGCGAAATCGAAGACAGGATCACCGTTCCGAAATGTTCCTTCAGGAAGATGCGAGCGATCGATCCGCCGATGACATCCGAAATGGTCGAACGGTAGCTGGAGCGGCCGCCCCCGCGTATATCGACGAAGCCCTGCGACTTGTGATACTTGACCAGATCCGTGTGCCCGGGCCGTACCTCGCCGCGGGGTCCCGCGAACTGATCGTAGTGTCGCGACCGCTGCGAAGTGGAGAGAACCAGGGCCGCGATTGGTTCGCCCGTCGAGAATCCCTCTTCATAGCTCTCAGTTACAGAACCGGATTCGCCGCCTACCGATACGGCAGGTCCCGAGAGCAAACGATCAATCTCGCCCTCCGCGTACAGGCCCGAAAGCATGACCACCCTGTCCGCCTCCTGCCTGGGCGTGCCGTGGCGGTTGCTGCCGGGACGCCGCCGGTCCAGGTACTGCTGAACCTCTCCTCGTCGAATGCGAAGGCCGGCGGGGCATCCGAAGACAATCGTCGTAACGCCCGGCCCGTGAGATTCTCCGGCCCCGGCAACCGCAAACAGTGGTCCACCCAAGATTTCCATGCTTCTATCTCTTGAACCTGTCTAAACTGGCTCTCAACCTGAAGGCGAACTCGCGGCCTGCGTCCCCCAGCCTTTGGCTGCGGCAACAAAGGCGCGCACCTTTTCCGGGTCCTTGCGCCCGGGTCTGTTCTCCACGCCGCTGCTCACATCAACACCCCATGGCCGGACAGCCTCCACAGCCGCGGCCACGTTCAGCGGCGTCAGGCCGCCGGCGAGTACCAGGCGAGGGTATGTCTTCCGCACTTCTGCGGCGGCATTCCAGTCGGCCTTCTTTCCCGTTCCCCCGTACTCACGCGGATCGTAGGCGTCGACCAGGAGTTGGGGCCCGTCGCTGGGCCCCAGATCCGCGTACCACTCTGCCTCGATACCCGCTTCGACGGCGCTGGTCGGGCGCAACGCCTTGAAGCCGCGTCCGCCAAGAGCTTCAAGCATCGCCGGCGGCTCATCGCCATGCAACTGCGCGTAATCCAGGTTGGCCCGGCGCATCGTCTCCTCAACGACAGCCAGCGTTTCATTGACGAAGACACCGACGAACCGGGGCGTCGGAGACGACCCGGTACCGGAATCTGATAGCGGCCCCGAAGCTGCCGCCCGCGCCCTGAGTCCTGCTGTAATCTCTCCCGCGCCGTCCGGCGAGATGAAACGGGGAGATTTGCTGAAAAAGATGAATCCCAGAAAATCCGCGCCGGCTTCCGCCGCGCACAGTCCGTCTTCATAGCTGGTGACGCCGCAGATCTTCACGCGTGTCATCGGTCGCCTTTCTCGTTCCGGCCGGCCTTCATGCAAGTGCCTGCCTCCGCCTTCCTGTCAATATCCAATGCCTGTCACACCAAGCAACCAGACCAGCAAGGGCGCGATCGCAATGCTTGGCAGTAGACTTGCGACCCTGATTCTCTTCAGATCCAACAGCGTCAGACCGATTCCCAGAATCATGACACCGCCCGTCGCCGTCAGTTCGACAACCCACGGCGTTTCCCGGCTGACCTCTTCCAGCCCCAAACCGAGCCCCCCCGCCAGCGCAGACAACCCCCCCTGCACCAGTGCGACCGTCCCAACGCTCAGCAGAACCCCTGGGCCCAGGCTTGCCGCAAATGGAATGGCGGCAAACCCATCCAAGGCGCTCTTAATTGCAAGCAACTCATAGTCGCCGAGTAACCCGTCCTGAATGCTGCCAAGGATCGTCATCGGCCCAACACAAAAAATCAGGCTGGAGGTGACAAATGCCCGCGTAACGCTCCAACCGGCGGTTTTTCCCTGGCCCAGCGCCCCGCCCCAGCGGGCCTCGGCCTGCGCGCCCAGCCAGTTCAGCCCATCGTCGATGCGCATCAGTTCGCCAAGCATGCCCCCCGCAACAACGCTGAACAGAGGAATCAGGAGATTGTTCGTCCCGATGGCCATGACCATCCCAATGACCAGGACCATCAGACCCAGGCCGTGCATCACAGTCTCTTGAATTCTCGTCGGCAGCCGGTTGCCCAACAGCGTGCCAACGGTCCCGCCCGCCAGGACGGCTATCACATTCAGAATGGTGCCGGTCATAGAGAATGCCATCCGGGCAATCGGACAATGTCCTCAGAGAGTCCTGTCTTGAAGCTTCCCCGCAAGCGCGAACTCGCGCACGAGCGCGCCGCGATCTGACTGGGGCAGTTTACAAAAGCTCTCACCCACCAGGATGGCGTCGCAACCCATGTCAGCCATGCGCTTCACATCAGTCGCGTTGCGAATCCCGCTCTCGCCCACAAGAACTTTGCCCGCAGGGATCTGTTTTCGCAACCGGCCTGTGGTCTCGATATCCACGTCGAATGTCCTCAAATCGCGGTTGTTGACGCCGATGATCCGGGCGCCTGCGGACAACGCCCGCTCCAGCTCCTCCTCGTCATGCACCTCCACCAGCGCGTCCATCCCCAGGCCATTCGTCAGCTGAAGCAACTCTCTCAGGTCGGCGTTTCCAAGCACGCCCACGATCAGAAGCAGGGCATCCGCTCCCGCTGCGCGGGCTTCGTATACCTGGTATGGATGGTAGATAAACTCTTTGCGCAGCAGGGGCGTGGACAGTTTCACGGCGCGCAAGTGGTCGCCGATCTCGGCAAGGTAGGCGAGCTGTCCCTGGAAGAATCTTGAATCGGTCAAGCAGGAAATCGCGGCCGCGCCGCTGGCGGCGTAGGTTTCGGCAATCGCGGTCGGCGACCAGTCCCGGGCAATCAAGCCCTGGGAGGGGCTGGCGCGTTTGACTTCCGCGATGAGGCTGGCGCCGGCTTCGGCAGTGAGCGCGCCCGCAAAGTCCATCGGCGGCTCGGTCACCGCGGCCAGCGCCTTGAGCTGGGCCAGGGGAACCGCCTCCATCTGGCGGGTCACCTCCTGGCGTTTCCAGGACATGATCCGATCGAGGACATGGCCCTTGTGTTTTGCAATTTCCAACTGAGAAAATTTCGCCATTTTCTACTGCTCGCCGCCGAAGCTCTGCGTCTTGGCGATAAACCTGCCAAGGACGTCCTGCGCTGCGCCGCTATCGATCGACTGCGCTGCCGCGGTCAGGCCTGCCTCCCAGTCCCGGCTTTCTGTGGCCAGGGCGGCTGCCGCATTCAATAGTACCACATCTCGCTTGGGGCCGCGCAGATCGCCGCTGAGAATGCCCCTCGTGATGGCGGCGTTCTCGCCTGCGTCTCCTCCGAGAAGGTCGTCCATCGCAGCGGGCGCCAAGCCAAGATCGGCCGCGTTAAGTTTGCCATCCCAAACCTCGCCATTGCGCAGGTGACTGATCCAGTTGACCCCGGTCGTCGTAAGTTCGTCTACCCCGCGCCCGTCTTCAGTGGTCCCGTTAACGACGAATGCCGCCTTCGTTCCCATCTGTGCCAGCACGCTCGCCATTTGAGACGTCAGTTCGAAGTTGGGCACGCCGATCACCTGGTGTGTGGCATTCGCCGGGTTTGTGAGGGGGCCAAGTAAATTAAAGACGGTCCGCGTCGCCAGTTCCCTGCGCGGGCCAATCGCGAACCTCATCGCCGGATGGTAGAGCGGCGCAAACAGAAATCCGATGCCAACCTCCTCTATGCACTCGGCAACCTGGTCCGGCCCCAGGTCCAGGCGGACGCCCAGCTCCTCCAGTACGTCGGCGCTGCCGCACTGGCTGCTGGCGGACCGGTTGCCGTGCTTCGCTACCTTTTCGCCGGCCCCGGCCACGACGAACGCAACCGTCGTGCTTATATTGAACGTGCCGGTCTGGTCGCCGCCTGTGCCGCAGGTGTCCAACAGGCGCTGCCCGTCAAGATTGGGCCGGACCGGGACCGCGACGCGTTTCATCGCAAGAGCGCAACCGGTGATTTCGGCGATATTCTCTCCTTTCTGGCGCAGCGCTGCCAGGAATGCGCCGATCTGCGCATCGGTTGCCTCGCCGCCCATGATCTGTGTCATTGCCGCGTCGGCCGCCTCAACGCTGAGATCTTGCCCATCCAAAATTGATTCCAAAGCTTCAAGTATGGGTGCCGCCATGAGAGTTTCTCCTGTCACGTCGAGCAGTTCCCGCCAAAAGATTCAGTTATGCCGCGCCGATCAATTGGCGGAAGCTGATGAAGGTTTTCTGTCGGTCGCCTGAATGTTCATCAGGTTTCCAATCTCGTCTGCCAGCAGCCTGCCATCTGCAATGCCCAGCGGCGGCAGTTCCCACAGCGCCAGAGAGCGGCGCAACGCAACCGCCAAAGTTTCAGCGAGGAAAGCCTTGTACTGGGTCCGAAACGCCTCTGAATCGGTAGCCGCGACGTCCGGTGCCGCCCTCTGACGAATGCCATCCAACAAATAGGTCACAGCCTGGAAGTTGAGCAGCCGAAAGTAGAGATCGACCCGTTCGCTAAAGCCCGGCGCCGAATGAGCATCTCCATAGTGTTCTCTCCAATTGGCTTTGCCTTCATCCGACAAACCGTTGGCTTCAAAGAACAAGAAACGGGCAACTTCCTGGGCGGGGTCCCCCAGCCCAAAGTACTCCCAGTCCACCAGTCGCCCCAGACCCCTGTGGAACAGGGAATTCTCCGCCGCCGGATCCCCGTGAACCGGCGCGGGAACGGTCTCACCAAGCATCGGCAGCGCCGCTTCCATCTCGCGGTGAACGGCCTCCCACATCATGGCGACGTGTTCCACCAGCAGAGGCGCCGCCGCAGCGGAAATCCACTCGCGCAAAGGGGCTTCACTTGCCTGCCATATCTGCCAGAATGTCAGCAGATTGAACGGGTGCGGGCTGAATCGCTGGGCTTCGTCTCGCTCTGCGCTGTGGATCCGGGCCAGGGCGTCGGCGTGAGCGCTACACTGCTGTTGGTCCGTAAGCTGCAATGCTTCGCCTTCAGCCCATCGGTACACCAGAATCTGGCAGGGTAGTCCGTGGGGATAGCGATCATACCAGAGCGGCTCCGGGGCAAGACCAGCGGCGGCAAACTGCGCCTGGCCGCTGAACTGGCGGCGGCAGCGCGCCTGTCCGGCATCAGTAAACATTTTCACGACGACATCGGCGCCGTCACCGCAGCGCGCCCGCCACAGCAGATTGTCGCGGCCCTGCCAGTGATCCGTTATGGTCGCCTCCTGGCCGCGAAACCGGCTGGAAACGGACCCCGTCAGATAATCGTGAACGGCCTGCGTCCATACGCCGCTCATTCTGTCACCGTCAGTCATACCTTCAGGAAGTTTCGCAACAGATCGTGGCCGTACTCAGTCAGGATGCTCTCCGGATGAAACTGCACGCCGAATATGGGCTTGGTACGGTGCTGCACACCCATCAACTCGCCTTCAACCGTGTGCGCGGTCGCTTCCAACGCCTCCGGCAAAGGCTCCTCCACGATCAGACTGTGGTAACGGGTGGCGGTGAATGGGCTGGGGATCCCCTGAAATAGAACTGTACCCCTGTGGTGGATCGGACTAACCTTTCCATGCATCAGCCGCGGGGCGCGTTCGACCCTTCCCCCATGGACGTGCCCGATGCACTGTTGACCGAGACAGACGCCCAGGACCGGAACGCGATCGCCCAAATGGCGAATCACATCATTGCTGATGCCGCTATCCTGTTCCGGCGTGCCCGGCCCGGGGCTGATGATCACGTGATTCGGTCTTTTCTCGATGAACGCCTCAACATCGATTGCGTCATTGCGCCAGACCTGAATCTGATTGGCTTTTTCTCCGCCGGGCAAAGGCGTCTCTCTTACGATTTCGCCCAAAAACTGTACCAGATTGTACGTGAAACTGTCGTAATTGTCGATGACGGCGATCACGTCCCCGCTCCTTTTCTCTGACCTTCGGCCTATGCCTTTGCAAGCCGCTTTTGGCGGCGCTCGTTCGAGCGGCGAATCCGATTCCATACACCGGTCAAGCCCATCGCCTTCTTCATTTCCATGAGAGTCAGCCGGGCCTCCTGCTGCGCCCGCTGCGTGCCCTCATAGATCAGCTCGTCGGTGAATCCGGTCTGATCAGCGTAGTATGCCCGCCGTTCGCGAATCGGCTCGAGGAAACCCTCCAACGCGTTGTAGAGCTTTGTCTTTACTTCTACGTCGCCTACGGCCCCCTTTCGGTATCGTGTCTTGAGGTCTTCCACCTCTGCCTTGTCCGGATTGAACATGTCGTGATAACTGAAAACCGGGTTGCCTTCCACCGTCCCCGGAATGTCTGCGCGGATACGGTTCGGGTCAGTGTACATACTCATGACCCGTTTCTTGACCGTGGACGCGTCGTCACTGAGCAGAATCGCATTGCCCAGACTCTTGCTCATCTTGGCCTGTCCGTCGGTTCCGACGAGCGTGCCGCCGACGATGTAGGAATCCGGCAACGGAAAGACCTCAGAATAGGCATTGTTGAAGCGCCGCGCGATCTGGCGGCTGATCTCAATGTGGGACTCGTTGTCCTTGCCCACAGGCACCAAATGCGCGCGCGGCATCAGAATATCCGCCGCCTGCAGCACCGGGTAACCCAACAGGTTATAGGGCATCTGCTCCAGCTCGGCCGCCGCCGCCATATCCTTGATCGTTGGCAGCTGCTGCAACCGTTCCACCGTCACCATTCCGCTGAGAATCAGATGCATTTCATAGATTTCGTGTACGGCCGATTGCAGATAGAACGACGTCTTGCTCGGATCGATGCCGATCGCCAGATGGTCGAGAACAATCTCGCGGGCGTTTTGCCCAATCTGCGCAATGTCCTCCTTGGTCGGCTTCGTCGTCAGCATATGGAGGTCCGCAATAATGAAAAAGCACTCATACTCCTCCTGGAATGCCAGCCGGTACTGCAGACTGCCCACATAATGGCCGAGGTGCAACTTGCCCGTTGGCCTGTCGCCGGTGAGAATTCGTCTCTTCTGTGTCATGTCTGGCTCCCTTATACGTTGGAAGGAGATGGCGCTGACTATCCACCGTCATCTCAACCGTCCAGTCCCTCTTCGGCCCGCCGTACCGCGGCGGACAGGGCTCTCGCTTTGTTCAGCGTCTCTTCCCACTCATAGGTCGGGTCGCTATCGGCGACAATGCCGCCTCCCGCCTGCAAGTAGCAGGTCTTCCCTTGCATCACGATCGTGCGAATTGCGATGCAGGTGTCCATCGTGCCATCGTAATCAATGTAGCCGACCGCGCCGGCATACAAGCCGCGCCGCAACCCTTCCAACTCCTCGATTATCTCCATTGCCCGCACTTTTGGCGCGCCGCTGACCGTGCCCGCCGGAAAGGTCGCCTTCAGCAGACTGATCGCATCGTGCTCAGGCGCCAGTTTGCCCTGTACATCACTGACGATGTGCATCACGTGGCTGTAGCGTTCGATGACCATCATCTCCGGCGCCTTGACCGTTCCGTACTCGCAAACGCGGCCCAGGTCATTGCGGCCCAGGTCGACCAGCATCACATGCTCCGCGCGTTCCTTCGGGTCGTTTAGCAGCCCTTCTGCCAGGGCATCGTCCTCGGCCGCGCTTTTGCCCCGCCATCGCGTTCCCGCGATGGGGTGCAGATACGCCTGGCCGTCTTCGAGCCTGACATGCATCTCCGGGCTCGAGCCGATAATCCATAACGGTTCATCGGACCCGGCGGTTTCCGCCAGCCCCGCCACGCCGCCAAACTCCAGAAAGTACATGTAGGGAGATGGATTCAACATGCGCAGCGCGCGGTAGATCGTGAACGGTTCAGCGTTCGTCTCCCGGCTGAGCCGCTGGCTCGGCACCACCTGGAAAATATCGCCCGCCGCGATGTACTCCTTGGCGCTGCGTACAATCTCTTCGTATTCCTCCTGCTCAAAGTTGCTTCGCCATTCGGCGCCCCCGTCCACGGGCCTGTTTTCTGGTGGCGCGAGCGGCTGGCGCAGGTCTCTGACAATCGCGTCGATACGACCGACGGCATCGGCGTAGGCTGTCCGTATCTGTCCTTCGTCACCCCGGCCCTGCTCTTGAATCTGCATATTCGCGATGACCAGCAACTTGTGCTGCACGTGGTCAAAGACAACAAGATTGTCGCTGAATAGCAGCAGCATATCCGGAATGGCCAGTTTTCTGCGGGCCGTGGTCGGCAATCGCTCGATAAAGCGCACCGTGTCGTACCCGAAATAGCCGACCGCGCCGCCTGAAAAGCGAGGCAATCCAGGCACCTCTACCGGACAGCGCTCAGCCAGCATTTCGCGCACGACCGCAAACGGGTCGCCTTCACGTCTATCCAGCACAAAGCCGTCGGCTCCGCCCAGCACCAGCTGATCCCCTTGGGCACACAGGGTCAACGGCGGACGTACGCCAAGAAAACTGTACCGGCCCACCTGCTCACCCTTCTCAACCGATTCCAGCAAAAATGAAGGCCCGCCGTTCCGCAACTTCAGGTATACTGACACCGGTGTCTCCAGGTCGGCAGGCAGCTCCCGAAAAACCGGAATCGTGTTGCCCGAGGACGCCAACTCCTTTACTTCCTCCAGCGAGGGACGATAGGTTGCCATAGTAGCTCTCCTCTTCCATCAGAAGCTGGTTCAGTTGCCGGCCAAACAGAAAGACCCCGTCTCCGATCGCAGGGATTCCTCTCTGCTTTCGGGGACGAGGTCTGGACAGACGCCCGCGGTGCCACCCTAATTAGACCGGCTTTCGACAGACAACAAAAAAGCCCTTGCATGAAACGCAAGGGCCGCCTGCGCCAGTCTCACTCATCGCGGACAACTGATCCCCCTTCAAAAGGGCTCAGATTGAGCCGCAGCGCCCTGGTAACGGTGGCGTCTCCGTGACAAGCTACTAAGTGGTGTACTGATCCTTCGGCTGGCAGACCAACCCGTGAACGACCATCAGCCCACTGTTCGCTGTCCAACTCCCCGGTCCATTCACGCTCGGCGCCGCTATCCCGTTTCCACCAACCCGAGACTCTCTGGAGCCCGCTTTGAGCGCTACTATTCCGGTTCAAAGTCTTTCATGTTGAGATGTTGGCATCGACTATACGCCAGCCGGGACGATCTGTCAATTCTCAGTACAGACTTTCGCGCAAGAGCGACTCTGGCGGTCATTGCGTCGGCATATGGATCAGCGCGACACCCGCTTCCCGCAAAAAGCGGCGGCTGTTCTCATCCGGGTACGGACCCGCGTAAACAACGCTTTCAATTCCGGCATTGATGATCATCTTGGCGCAGGTGATGCACGGCTGGTGGGTTACATAGATCACACTGCCCCCCGTGTCAACGCCGTGGAGCGCGGCCTGGATGATGGCGTTCTGTTCGGCGTGCAGCGGCCGCACACAGTGCCCGTCTACCATCAGGTGCCCGACATCGTCACAGTGAGGCAGGCCGGTCGGCGCGCCGTTGTAGCCCGTAGTCAGAATGCGTTTGTCGCGAACGATCACCGCGCCGACGTGGGCGCGGTCGCATGTGCTGCGCGCGGCGACTGTGAAAGCGATGTGGAGGAAATATTCGTCCCACGAGGGCCGGCCGGACTTTACTGAGGTCATGCGTTTCGCCAGACGTTCCCGCTTGCTCCGCTCAGTCCAGGCGGCGGGTCGCGCCCATCGGAATCTTCACGTGTCCGTTGCGGGCCGGATGGGCGGGTGGCTTGGGGGGCTGCTGCGGCCGCTTTTCTTCCTCAGTATCACGCGTGTCATGAAGAAGATCTGCCAGAATTCGACGCGTATCCTCCTCAGTGGGCGAAGCAAGAAAGACAGTCTCCAGAACCGTGCGGTCCCGGCTGAAGCGGCCCCGCTTGGGGATGTGGATTTCGTGATCGATTGCCAGGCAAGGCTGCGTAGTGCGTCCGAAACTGACCGTGCCGTAGCGTATGTCGCGGACCGACTTGGGGAAAAAGAAAACGTACCACATCCCAACATCCCTTTCGGGCCACTCTGCCAAAAGAAACCGTTTCGGTTGCACGAGGCAGATTACTGCGTGTTCCCGCGTCGCGAAGGTGCGGAAATAACCTTGCAGCCAGGTGAAACGCTCGCTCTTTTCCTCGACCGAAAAGTAACCGCTGGCCCGAATCGGTACGCTATCCGAAGGTTCCAGCGCCAGGGGCGCGACATCGGGGGCGGTCTCCTCGCGAAACTGTACATAGTCCCGGCTACGCCAGCGGCGGCGAAGCCAGATGAATGAAATGAGGAGGATCAGGCACAGCCCTGCTGTGAAATAGCCGCCAGGTAGGAGCCCCAACGCGCCCAGCGCCCCAATGAGCAGAAGAAGGCCGTCCATCCAGCGGACAGTCGGCGCCCCGGCCAGCAACATGCGGTCTAGGTGATAGATGAGTTGGGACACGATTGAGTCAGGACGTGCGTCTGATTGGAATGAGAGTGAGGATCATGTGAGAAGACCCCGCCCTGCGGACGAGGCCAAGCAATAGCGGAAGTGCGCCGGTTCGGTTTCGGGCAAGACGCGCCTCTCAGGCGGGGGCCGGCAACGTCTCTCCGCTCAAATCCAACCCCTGATCACGGCTATCTTCTTCACGAGACCGCTCGTTGCCGTCCTGTTCCGAGGTTGGCGTGCCGCTGGTTTGCCTGGTTTCCAAGTCGCCAACGGATTGGAATGGATCTTCACCGCGCATGATCGCCTGAAACTCCGAGGCATGCAGAGTCTCATGCTCAAGCAGCGCCGCCGCGACGGCATCCAGGCGGTCCTCATAGGAGTTGAGGATCTCGTGGCAGCGTTGGTGGGCCTCATCAACCAGGTTTCGCACTTCCTCATCGATCTCCTGCGCAACCTTGTCGCTGTAATTCCGGGTTTCCGCGATGCCCCGGCCCAAAAACACCATCTCCTCGCGTTCACCGTATTGAACAGGGCCCAGCGTGTCGCTCATGCCCCACTGCGTTATCATCATGCGGGCCATGTTCGTCACGCGTTCGAGATCATTGCTCGCCCCGGTGGTTACATCCTCGAAGCGGATCTCTTCTGCGACCCGACCGCCCAAAAGGGCGGCAAGCTCATCCCGGTATTTGTCCCTTGTGCTCAGATTGGACTCTTCTTCGGGTAAAGGCATCGTGTAACCGCCTGCCATCCCACGCGGCACGATCGTCACTTTGTGGACAGGGTCATGGCGTGGAAGCACGTGCATCGCCACCGCGTGACCGGCCTCATGGTAGGCAACGATCTCCTTTTCCTTCGGCGACATGATGCGGCTGCGCCGTTCCGGGCCGGCAATGACCCGTTCGATCGCCTCCTGGAACTCAGCCAGCCCGATCGAGCGGCGATTGCGCCGCGCGGCAAGAATCGCCGCCTCATTCACCAGGTTCTCGATGTCAGCGCCGACAAATCCCGGCGTCTGCTTGGCCACGACTTCCAGATCGATGTCGGTTGCCAGCGGCTTGCCTTTCACATGGACATCCAGAATCTGCCGCCTTCCCTTCACGTCCGGCGAATCCATCGTCACTCGCCGGTCGAAGCGTCCCGGCCGCAACAGGGCTGGGTCCAGAATGTCCGGCCTGTTGGTGGCGGCGATGATGATGATATTGACATCCGTATCAAAACCGTCCATTTCGACCAGGATCTGGTTGAGCGTTTGCTCGCGTTCATCGTGAGAGCCGCCCAGACCCGCGCCCCGGTGCCGGCCCACCGCGTCGATCTCGTCGATAAAGATGATACAGGGCGAATTCTTCTTGGCCTGCTCAAACAGGTCTCGAACCCGGCTCGCTCCAACACCGACAAACATTTCAACAAATTCAGAACCGCTGATGTTGAAGAACGGCACGCCCGCCTCGCCGGACACAGCCTTCGCCATCAGCGTTTTGCCGGTGCCGGGCGGCCCGATCAGTAGGACGCCTTTGGGAATTCGCGCGCCAAGTGACGCGAACTTCTGCGGTTCCTTCAGAAACTCAACGACTTCCTCAAGATCCTGTCTAGCCTCTTCATTTCCCGCCACATCGCCAAAATTGACGGTGGGCTTATCGCCGGTAAACATGCGCGCCCGGCTCTTGCTGAAGCTGAACGCCTGATTGCCGGCGCCTTGGGCCTGCCGCAATATGAATATGAAAAAGACTGCAATCAGTAAAATGGGCAACAGGGCCAGCAGAATGCTGCCGTACACCTCAAACCCGCTGGGCGCCTCAATCTCCACATTGACTGCAGAAAGCTGATCCGCAGTGACACCAAGGTTTTCAAGCGTCTCGATGAGGCCAATGCCGGTCTCTTTACGCGAACCAATCAGCTTTCCGCCGGAATAGGCAGTTACCTCGTCACCGTCGACATGAAGCTCCTGAACGTTGCCGCCGCGGACGAGCGACGCGATTTCAGCAATGGAAACGGTCGCCGAAACATTGTTGCCCTGCCTGCTCAGAACGATATAGAGAAACGCGCCAAGAGCTACAACCAGAAGGAAGTAGATCATGCCGTTGCGAATTCGTTTTGAATCCATAGATCCTCTCTAGGTACACAGCGACAGGTGCGTCAGCGCAGTAGAATTGCCGAACCGCCCTTTTGGGCAACTTGGACGCCACGCTAACCACGCGGGAAGTCTAGCATAGGCAATACCCCGCGTCAAATGGTACCCAAACCGGCTACGCCTCTCTCTTGAGTGTGGCCCTTCAGCCTGTACATACAACGATTATGACAGTTGAACCGCTCCGATGCCGTAAGATTGCCCACAACTCTCAGGCTCCCTGAAGGGTGAGAACGGTTATCTCCGGCCGGCAGTTGAAACGGAAAGGAAGGGGCCAGACGCCCAGTCCCCGATTCGTGTAAAGTTGGCGCCTCCCAAGCTGATAGTGGCCGATTGGATACCTGGTCGCCATGTGCGGCAACACCGGCGCGCGGGTCGCCAAACCGCTGCCGTCGGGCCGGGTGGAAGGCAGCCGCACCTGCCCGCCGTGGCTGTGTCCGCTAAGCTGCAGCGCGACTGGCGCGTCCACTCTGCGGATGCTGTCAATATAGTCGGGCTCGTGACAGAGCAGAAGATTCGTGGAGTCGGAAGGAGCCCCGGCCAGTGCAAGCTGCGGACGTGGGTACCCGGACCAGGCGTCGTCCAGTCCTGCGACGAATAGTCCTGGCGCGGCCTCGACACCCTGGTTGACCAGAAGATTCACCGGTGTCTCGGCCAGGGCCGCGCCCACAGTCTCGCGATCTGTCCACAAATCGTGATTGCCATACACGGCGAATGACGGCGGTTCCAGCATGCGCAACGGCTCGATCAAACTGGCGGCAAAGCCCGCCTGATGCCCCACGAAGTCGCCGGTCAGCGCCACGATGTCGGGCTGCAGCTGGTTTACGCGGCCAATGGCAGCCGCCAGTTGGTCTTTCGTCGTGAAACGGCTGAGATGGATGTCGGAAATCTGCGCAACGCGCAGGCCGGCCAGTCTTTCAGGCAGGCCGGGCGCCTTTACCGTTACCCATTCAACATCGACCCAGGTCCGCTCCAACAGCCCCCCATAGCCAAGACCGGCCGCGCCGGCCAGCGCGGCAGAACCGAACAGCTTGAGAAACCTGCGCCGGGACTCTGAATACAAAGTCACTTCCTGAAAAAGTCCGGCCCGTCGCTGACCACTCGGCATCTATTCCAGGCCGCGCGAGCACGACTCTGAGTGCGTAGAGTCGTCGACGGGATATTGTTCTTCAAGTTGAGCCTGAGACTATTCCAGGTCTATGCGGTAGAGCGGTTCCAGGCCGGCTGCAATGCGGTCAACATTGTCGGAGGCGCACTGCGCGCGTTTGCGCGAGGTGCCATCGGTTACGCCGGCAGTATGGGGCGTGGCAATTACGTTTGGGAGGCCAAAGAAGGGCGAACTGACGTCCGGCGGTTCCTGGCTATAGGCATCGATGCCCGCGCCGCCCAGTTTGCCTTCAAGCAGCGCCTCTGTCAGCGCATCTTCATCAATCAGCGCGCCGCGGGCGACGTTGATAATGTAGGCGGTCGGTTTCATCAGGTTCAACATGCGCGCGTCAATGATGTGGTGGGTCTCGCTGTTCAAGTGCAGGTGGAGCGACAGGACGTCCGATTCGGCAACCACCTTCTCGAGGTCATCCGGAGTGCCAACGAAAGACAGACCGTACTCCTCCTGTTCCGCGCCGCTGACCTCCCGTATATCGATCGCAGCGATCTCCATGCCAAATGGCCGCGCCCGGCGCGCCAATTCGATGCCGCTCGCGCCGAAGCCGACGATGCCCAGCTGCATCCCCTCCAATTCGAAACCGACCGGCTCGTATAGCTCCCCCTCGTCCAGCCGCGCCCGCGCCTCCGGATAGCGGCGCGTCAGCATTAAAATGAACATCATGGCGGTCTCGGCCAGCGCCACTGCGCTGAAGGCGCCGGGGCAGTTGGCCACCGGCATCCCCTTGGATTTCCAATAGTCAAGATCGAAGTGGTCGAACCCGGTACCCAGTATCTGCCAAAGCTGAGCGTCAACCGCTGCGTCAACCATCTCGCGCGTCCCCGCCGAGCCACCGTGGTCTATCACCGCGTCCATCCCTTTGAACTGGGGCGCAAGCGGCTGATCGTAATCCAGAACATGCACATTGTGGTTGCGGCTGACAGCCTTAACCACGTCCATCCCCCATGGATCAAACATGGAAACCTTCACCGGATGGGGCAAGAATAGAACGTTCAACTGCTTCGTCATGGAGTCACCTGGCTCTGATGGCGGGCCGCAATTTCTGCCCTGGCTGGACTGCAACACGTCGGAGAATCAAATCGTCGTAAATCCGCCGTCGGCCACAAGCACCGAGCCGGTTACGAATGAGGCTTCATCACTCGCCAGAAAGAGAATGGCTGGGGCCACCTCGCTCGGCTCGGCAAAACGCTTCAAGAGATTCGCCTCCCGGTACGGCGCCAGCTTCTCTTCCGGTATCGTCTCGGTCAGCGGCGTGTTCATCGAGCCGGGACAGACCGCATTGACCCGGATCTTGTCGGGCGCATGGTCCACCGCCATCGAACGAACGAGCCCGATCACGCCGTGCTTGCTCGCGTTGTAGGATGCCTGTAAACCGTTGCCCACCAGGCCCGATAGCGACGAAATGCAAATGATGTTGCCGCCGCCCTGAGATCGCATCTGGGCAACTGCATATTTCGAACACAAAAACATGCTCTTCAGGTTCGTATCGACGACAAAGTCCCACTCCTCCTCACTGGTTTCGACCACGTCCTTGTTGACCTGCACGCCCACGTTGTTGACCAAAACGTCGAGCCGCCCGAATGATTCCACTGCGACGCGTGTCAACCGTTCGGCATCCTGCGGCAGCCGCACGTCCATCGGAACGAGCGCAGCCTCTCCGCCCCGCGCCGCGATGCGGTCGACCGTCTCCTGGCCTTTCTCCTCGTCGATCTCCCCGACCACGACCCGGGCCCCCTCGCTCGCGAACAGCAGGGCTACAGCCCGTCCCAATCCCATGCCCGCGCCCGTTATCGCCGTCACCTTGCCCTGAAGACGATTCGCCATACTTACAGCATCCTGTTCAATATGGTAGGAGCCCGCCGCTCACGTTGTACGTCTGGCCTGTCATGTACGAGGCGTCCTCTGAAGCCAGAAACGCCACCACATTGGCCACGTCATCCGGTTTCTGGATGCGTCCCAGCGGCACCCCATCCACTGCCTGCGCTTTGATCGAGCCCACAGGCGCGCCCTGGCGGGCAGCCGTTTCTCGATCGATCAGGTCCCACATCGGCGTGTCAACGATTCCCGCGCAGACACAGTTGACCAGAATGCCGTGGTCCGACAGTTCCAGGCCCATCTGTTTGGTAAGCGCCACCACCGCGTGTTTGCTGGCGGCATAGGCCCCCAGTGGCAGATTCTTTCCTGGCGCCACCTTTCCCGCTCCCGATGCGTTGTTGATAATGCGTCCCCCTTCCCCCTGCGCAATCATCTGTCGCGCCGCGGCCTGGGAACAGAACAGAACGCCTTTGGCGTTCACGTTCATCATCGCGTCCCACGTCCCTTCGTCAGTTTCCAGCAAGGGGGCGATCGCGCCGATGCCCGCGTTGTTCACCAGGATGCGCAGGCTTCCGAACTGTTCAATGGTCTGCTGCACCATGCCCTGGGCCTCTGGCTGCTGCGTCACATCGACCTGCAACGAAAATGCGTGGCCGCCTTCCTCGCGGATTTCCGCAACAACTTGGGCGGCAGTTTCAGGATTCAAGTCGGCAACAGTCACCTTGCAGCCTTCTTGCGCAAGGCGATGGGCGATCGCCCTACCGATTCCTCGCCCCGCGCCGGTGACGATGGCGACCTGGCCGTCAAGTTCGTAACGGGGCATTGGCTACCTCCTGGGTGAAAGGCCAGAACGAAAGTGCCTCAGTTGTCATCATCTTTCGTCTCGTACGGAACCTGCATCAGTTCCAGAATGTAGCCGTCCGGGTCCTCAAAAAACACCACGTGGACGATCGCCCAACCGAGATCAAAACTGACCGGTTCCGATACAAATGTGACGCCCTCCTCTTTGAGCTCCCGGTACGCCTCAGCTAAATTGGGCACGCCAAAGCAGATATGAGAGTGGCCCACATCTCCCAGTTTCCCATCTGAAACTTTCCCTTTGGGCTGTACATACTCCTGCAGGTCGAGCAACATGCCAGGCGTTTCCGGAGCCTCTAAACGAACAACCTGCATGACGACATCATCCTTCCCCGCCATCTTCGAGATCGTCTCGCCTTCAAGTAAGTGTCGTTCAATCTCCTCCATTCCCAGCAGATCTCTGTAGAAGGCGAGCGAACGGTCCATGTCGCTCACGGTTACAGAAATATGGTCCATCACGTTCACAGAACTGATCACAGTTCGTCCCTCCTCATTCAGTGTGTTTCCAATGAATCTAATTCCGCCAGTCTTCTAAGCCAGCGCTGATGGCGGACATCGTCGACCGAACGCCAATATGGGCCATACATGGGTCGGCCCTTCTGCGCGAATGCACGGTGATTGCCGCGCATTTGCTCCTGAATGGCAGCCGCGGCCTCTGGAGTGTCGGGGTCCTCATAGTAGACCACAACTCCTTGCCGCCGGCTGTTGTTGCCGCCGAACGCCGCGTGCCACAGGGCAACATTGAATACCAGGACATCGCCCGGACGCGATTCGAAAATGTAAGATGGAACCTCGGCCTGGGCAAGGTTGTACGAAGTCTCGGAATCTCGACTAATCTGGCTGTGAAAGGGATCTCGATGTGAACCGGGAATGACTCGCAAGGCGCCGTTGCTGCCGTTCAACGGATCCGGATAAATGCAAAACTTAACTGCAGTGTAGTCCAGGGAACCGGTGTCCGGGTGCCAGAGAGTGTCGCTGACATGGTAGTTCCCGTCTACTGCAATGGCAAGCACATCTTTCCCCAGTAGCTGTTCGGCTACGTCCGCGAAACGGTGGTCATCGGCCAGACTGGAAATGAAAGGAGAATGTTCTTCCATTAAAGAGGCGTAGTGGCGGCTCTTGCCGTCGTGTTTTCCGCCATCTATCCAGGAATCCAGTCCGGCATTGAACTCACGGCTGTACACTTCCATTTCTTCAGGTGAGAGTAACTGACGAAAAACCAGAAATCCGAAATCGGAAAAAAGATTAAGCTGCTGCTGCGAAAGTTTCATCGTCCACCTTTCCCTTTCCCTGAGTCAGTCATCGACCTGCCGCGTTTGGGAACCATCATGGATTTCGGAGTTTCACCGTCTAAAGGCTCTGCTTGCCGACCTCGCCTCACAATAGCGATTAATCATAGGGCGCCGCTTTCTACGCGCCGCAAGAATTTTGCCGCGCCTTCCTTCAGTTGCCGGCCCGAAGGCTGGATCCCTGTCGCCCCGCCATCCACCATTAGCACCGCCGCCGTGATGTAAGATGCCTCATCACTGGCAAGAAACAGGATCGCGCTTGCCACTTCCTCGGGCTCTGCAAATCGGGAAAACATCGTCATGGCCGCATAGGGAGCGACATTTGCTGCAGGCGTTCGAGCCATCATCGGCGAGTTCATACCAGTGGGGCAAACGACATTTGCGCGAATGCCGTACTCCCCGCAGTCTTGCGCCATACACCGGGCCAGACCAATGAGACCATGTTTTGACGTGTTGTAATCAGCCTGCCGTTCGTTCGCCACCACCCCGGACATTGAAGATACAAAGACGATGCTGCCGCCGCCCTGGGCCCGCATCGGGGAAACGACGGCTTTCGAACACAGGAACGGACCCTTGAGGTTTACCCGCATCACCTGGTCCCACTCGTCCTCTTCAATCTCGGCGATATGTTTGCCGCTGCCAAACATGGCGGCATTATTCACAAGGATGTCGACGCGGCCATAGTCGGCCAGAGTTACTGCCACCATCTTTTCGACATCGTCGGAAACGCTTACATCGGCGATCACTGCAATTGCGTCGCCGCCCGCCGACTTGATGTCTGTTACCGTATTATGAGCAGTTTTACAGTTGACGTCGGCCACGACGACTCTGGCGCCCTCGGCCGCGAACCGCAGGGCAGTTGACCGGCCCAGGCCTTGCCCGGCGCCGGTAATTATCGCGACTTTGCCTGGCAAGCGCTCCATCTGTCAGTCCCCCAGAGGCGGAACCGTTAGACTACAGGCTCCGGATATCTCTCTAGGCGCAGAGTTGGAGCGAGTCCCCCACGAGCAAAATGCGTAGGTCGAAGTCCGGTTTCCGCCGGTAGTAGTGCTGGAAAAGCTCGCCAATGTCACCGGTGTGGTTACGCCAGAATTCCCAATGAAATGGCAGCAACGTCTTTGGGCCAAGCTTTTGCGCAACGTCGAAAAACTCCTCCACACCCATATACCAGGTGCGGCCAAAGGCCAGCAATGCCAAGTCGAGGTCGTGCTCCTTTCCGACATCTGACAGCGCCTGTCCGTCCCAGGTGTCTCCGGACACAAAGAGCTTTGTCCCGCCTGATGAAAGTACGAAAGTGACAGCGTGAGGCTCGTTCGGGTCGTAGGAAGGATAGACCTGCATTTCAACATCACGGAACTGAATGGAGTCGCCCGGCGCTACCTCGCGAATCCGGTCATCAGAGATGCCAAACTCCCGCATAAGTTTCGCCGAGGATTTGGGGGCGACGCAGAAGGCCTCCGTGTTGCCCACGATGGGCACAAGGGTACCATCATGACAGTGGTCGACGTGATCATGGGTCGATATTACGATATCGGCTACCCGGACTTCATCCGGCTTGACCGGTATTGCCGTTGCACGATAGGCGCCTGGTACGGCATCGTCCGGCGTCCCATAGGAGTATGGATCGATCCATATCGTCGTCTCTGGTGTGCGGTAGACGAAACTCGGCCCTCCGAGCGACCAGAACTTGATGCCGTCGTCAACCGTTTCTCCCTCCACCTCATCTAGAAAAGTCTTTGGCCAGTATGCTACATCTCGCATAGTCTATCCTTTGTAGGAGAGTACCCGGCCGCCGCCATCGCCGCACGGATACGCGGATACTTCGAAGGGCCTGACGCCCGTTTGCTCGCTCCGCGACCGATCAGGCCGAACTCCAACTGAAATCATGGGGAACTTGCTCGCCGGTTCCAATTTCGTTCAGTTCCAGGAGGTTGCCATCCGGATCGTAGAAGAAAAGGACATGCCAGTCGCCCTCGCCTTCGAAACGTACCGGCGGCGAAACAATCTCTACGCCTGCTGCCTTGAGCCGTTCATAGGTCGCCGGCACATCTTCGACCCCAAAACAGAAGTGCGCGCTGGGCACGTGATGGATCGGATTCCTTCCTGTCGGGCTCTCGGGATGGATCCACTCGATCAGATCGAAAGTAAAGCCTTGTTCGGAAGTGCGCGTGTGACCGTTGACGCCGCCGGGCGGCCGCAGACGATACTCGCGCATGTGAACATTCGACATCGCGGTCATTTCATCAATGGGACCGCCGTCGTGTTCCTCGGGCGAAACGACCTCCATGCCCAGGATGTCCCGGTAAAAGTGGAGAGATTCTTCCAGGTTACTAACCATAACTGCTACGTGATCAACTGTCATTCTGTTCATTACTTTCCTCCTCCGCGGAGAGAGCCCCTACTCACGTTGGCAAGTCTGCAAGGAATTTGAGTAACATTTCAATACCTGTAAGAGAGAAAGCGGCGAGCCTCCCCTGCGAATGCAAACCAATCTGCCGCAGGCAGTCCAAATTCTCAAGCTAGAATGGTGCTAATTTTCTCCTCAATTCTTCAGTGGCTTCTTCGCTCCAGCTGACGCCCAGCAGCAGGCGACCATCTCGAATCGGGTCGCTTGCGAATCGCTCTACAATTCGAGAACTTCGCTGAAAATGTCAGCCTAGGCTGTGAGTCAAAGGGTTGCGTTCCGTCATTCAACATCCTGTAAGGAAATTTCCTTCTTTAATGTGGGGCAAACGCAAAAGTATCTGTGAAGTTGATGATCAGGTAGAAAGGCCGGCTCTGAATGCAATAGGGCACTACTTGATGGAAAACTACAGGGCATCCGGAGGCGTGGCAGGTGGACTCAGGCTTACCGGCCAGGACGAAAGCATCCTAGCACATCTGAATCATCACGGATAACGGCAAAAAGTGGACTAATTCGCCGCAGTCAAATAGGTGGTTCCACTACGAAACATGACCTCTAATACAACGTAAGACCATATTCCCAAGTCAGGCGATCCAAGGTCTCCTTCTGTAGCCGCACCTCACGACCGCCTCATGGCCCGCACACTACATTGCTATGTGTGGCCGAAGTCCCTTACTCGCCAGTTGGTCGGCGGCCTACCGTCATTCCACATTTCTGACCCACGAAGTGAACAGGGAGGCCTTACACGAGAAGACCAAGTAGAGAACGTTCAGTGTATTGGGAAACGTGCCCCCAGGTAAGAATACTATCTTGGGCTGAACGTCACAAGCTTCTTTCCAACCACTGTTCGGCCCTGTCGAGCACAATTTGCGCAAGGGCGCTGTCAGTCCTTACATGCTTGTCCGTGAGCACAAGTGTAGGGATGACATCGAGCCTCTCGAAGAACGCCTGCCAGGCGCGAAACTTACTCTCAGACCACCAGAGCCGCTGGTCGGGAAATGTCCATACGCCGCGCCTGGGTTCGGGAGGTATCGAGCCGGATGCCCCGTAACTGAGTATGTAATTCCCAAGAAGACGGCGGTACATCTCGGCGTTGACCTGTTCGTCGAGTCTGCTGCCGTCGTGCCCCAATTCCAGGTCGATCCATAGTATTTCCCCCTGTCCTGACGAGAGCGCGTACATTCCGGCCACCCATTCCGAAGTTCCTTCACCGGTGAAGAGCACGCCGGGAAACGCTGCCTGCAGCTCTTCAAACAGCAGGCCGACGCCGCGCATGTGATTGTGGTGGAGATCGTTGATGGGAAAAGCCGACTGGTCCAGGTGGAAGGCGTCTATCGCATAGTCATTGACAAGCCGGCCTATACAGTCGACCATCAGCTGCCTGAACTCCGGCACGTCCGGAGAGATATAGGCAAAGGTCGGCTCGATGTTTTCGTCCCTATCATAGTCGACCTCCCAGGAGACCGGCCGACCGAAAAGATCATGGATCTGGTGCTGCTTGAATTCGGAATAGAGAGGGTGGTCCAGCGCCATCCCCCAAACGTTCATGTGCACCAGCACCTTGAATCCGAGATCGTGGGCCGACCGCATGAAGCGGGCGAAGCCCTCCGCTCCCCCCAGCTCCTCGCCCGGCAGATTGTCGGGCACATGGTAGTCTACCCGTCCTTCATGGCCTAGCACCTTGATCAGGGTGCGCTCCGGCGCAAAGATCTGAGCGAGCTCATGCAGCCTCGCCTCCATTTCCGCAAACGTGTGGCACATCTTGCCGTCTGATGTTACGCCGTGCAGGATGGCCATAAAGGCAACCCGGCGCAGCCAGTCGGGCACATCTGTTCTCCGGCCCAAAGGCGTCAGGTCGTAGGCCTTCTCCATCCACTCAATGTAGGGATCGACCGCCTCCTGCCACGACGAGACGCGATCGATGTGCCAGGTTGGGGCGCGGTGCTCGTTGCTGAGTTCGAAGGCGTTCTCTTCCGACATGAGATGGATTTCAAGACCGTCTTCAAAGCGGTAGGCCCAGAAACGCTTGAAACGTGGAGGATGTTCATTCGTGCGTATACAGACTGTTTCTTCTTCGCCCTCGATCAAGATGAACTGCGCAGCCATGCCAGGAAGGGGGCCGACCGGAAGGACGATGCCGGTTTCTCCGCCGCGCCCCCGCACGGGGTAGGCGCCATGCGGGAAAATGAAGCACTGCCCCGCCGATTCGCTTATCTCCCATCTCAAGCCGGGAGGCGTGACGACCTTGCCGAAAGGAAGAGGCTCGACAACTACCTTTATGCCTTTGATGAGTTCCGAGTGTTCAGCGCGGGCCTGCCAATTGACGGACTGCGAACTGCTTGAGAAGGATACCTCAAACTGGGCAGGGACGCGCCCGCTGTCGTCTCCGTAACTTACCTCCTCCGCACGGAAGATGAGGCCCGCTCCATCCTGCACAGGGTCGGAAAACTCCGCGGTGTAGGCGTTTCTGGTCGTCAGGACCTGGAACAGAAACGTATAGCCTCCATAGCGGATGCGGCTGGCCACGACGGTTCTCCTTGAGTTGCGGGGGGTTGGGCAAAATGGGACAAGTGAAGGTGCGGCAATAGGCCGCACCTTCGGACTATTATCAAAGATACTGAACTGCCCCGGGCGCCTAGCTGGCTGCGTAGGACTTGTCCAGGCAGGCCTGGGCCTCGGCGGCAGCCTCCTGAACCAGGGCTTCCAGGGGTCGTTCTTCGTTCTCGATGTACCGGGTCCAGATGCCTGAAAACTGCGGGTGGACACAGTCCCAGTGAAATTCTGTGCGCAGGTAGTTGGGCACCTTTGTGGGCAGCTGGGCCTGTTCCCAGAATTTGCTCAGAACAGGATCCTGATCCCAGCCCAGATTCAGCCAGGTCTGCGGAGTCGGCGGCGTCCAGGCCCCCACGTCCGCGGCAATCTGGCTGCCTTCCACGCCGCTGATATATTTCATCAACTTCCAACTGGCCTCTTTTTCCTGGGAGCCGGTCCACATGTAGTACTGGACAGAGTCCCCCCACGCGAACGACTCTCCGCCCTCGCGAACGGGAACGGAGACCATATCCCAATCGAATGGAACCTCTTTCAGGTCGACAAGATTCCAACCCGAGGCCTGGAACATACCCACCTTGCCCGATCCGAAGGCAAATGGCCCGAGCGCCTCCTGCTGAGACCCGGACGGGGCGACTTTGTGCACAACCTCCAAATCGAGAACCCACTGGATGGCCTCGATCGACGTTGGCGTGTCCAGCAGGCCCTGCACCTGCCGCCCATTCTCGCTCACAATTTCAAATCCCATATTCCAGCAGAAGGCCTGGTCCCATAGGAGCGTGCCCGGACCGGAAATGAGCGTGCCCCAGGTTCCTGCTTCTTCATCGGTGAGGGCGATACAGGCGGCCAGATAGTCATCTATCGTCCAGCCCTCCACAGGCAGTGGCACCCCCATCTCATTAAAGAGGCTGGAATTGTATCCAACCATCCCCCAGACGCCGTCACGCGGCGTACTGTACATGCGCCCCTCATAGGTTGCCCGCTCCAAGCAGATCGGGAACCACATGTCCTCCGGCTGGATTGCGTCACCTTCGAGCATCGGCGTCACGTCTTCAGTAAACCCGCGGCGGGCAAAGTCGGTGGCGTAATAAAAGACCCAAACGTCCGGCCCCGTGTCACCGGCGATCATGGCCAGGATCTTTTCCGCGAAGCCCCCCTCCGGAACATCCTGCACTTCGACCTGGATGTCAGGATTCTGTTCCATGAACGCGGCCGCCATGTCGATATAGGCCGGCTGCCAGTCGAGAACGTCTGGGTTCCACCATGAGATCGTCGTAGCTGCCTCATCCGGAGCGCCATCGTCTCCTCCCGCGCCTGGCGCAACCGCCGCACAGGCTGCTAACAGGCTGCCCGCGCCCGCCAAGGCTCCCAATCTCAGAAAGTCTCGACGACTCTGTTTTGCGTTTGCTTTCATACTGCCCTCCTTGTGTGGACTGAGTGAGTAAAGACTCGCCGCTCCTGCAAGAATCAGCCCTTCAGGCCAACCGACGCGATGCCGCCAATCAGCTTGTTCTGGGCAAGGAAATAGACGATGAGAGTAGGAAGGACCGCCAGCAGCGAAGCCGCCATCAGTACGTTATAGTCCGTACGATTTCGCCCCCGCAGCAGGTTCAAACCCAGAGCGATTGTGTACTTCGAGTTTTCATTCAGATAGATCAGCGGCCCCAGGAAATCGTTCCACACACCAATGAAGGTAAAAACGAGAACGATTACCAGAGGCGGAATGCACAGAGGCAAAAGAATGAAAAACAGAACCTGGAATGTATTGCAGCCATCCATACGCGCAGCGTCGTCCAGATCAAACGGGATCGACATCAGGTACTGGCGCATTAGAAAGATGAAGAAAGCGCTGCCCGTGAAAGCCGGCACGGTGAGCGGCAGGAAAGTGTTAATCCAGCCAAAAATCTTGAACAGAATAAAGGTGGGAATCAGGGTCACCTGGTAGGGGATCATTAAGGTGGCAATCAACAGAATGAACAGCACATCACGGCCTGGGAAGCGAAGGCGCGCGAAGCCAAAGGCAACCAGACTGGTCGAGAACACCTGCCCTATTACGTTCCAAACAACAATAATCATGGTGTTCTGAAAAAAGAGCAGAACCGGTGCAATTTCAAAAATGCGGGGAAAGTGTTCCCAGACAACAGGAGTCGGAATCCACTCAGGAGGAAACAGCCAGGTCTGGGCACGGCTTTTGAGCGATGTCGAAAGCATCCACAGCATCGGGATCAAGAAGACGAACGACAACGCTATCATGGAGAAATGGGCCGCGAAACTGACGAGCCGGCCGCGCACACGGCGATTCCAGCGCAACTGACCGAGCCAGCCGCCCCCTTGGGTCGCGGGCGATGGTACATTCATAGGACGCTTCTCACCCCTGGCTTCATGCGTCTTCTTTACGCCTTTCGGCTTCGTAGTAGACCCAATGCGGGGAACTGCGGAAGACCAGCAGCGTAACGGCCAGGATAATCAGCGTCAGTATCCACGCCAATGCCGAACCATAGCCCATTCGCAAGGTGCCAAACGCTTTGTTGTAAATGTACAGCATATAGAAGAACGTTGCCTTGAGCGGCCCGCCCTCGGTCGCAATGTAAGACTGGGTAAAGACCTGAAATGTCGCGATCAGATTGAGGACCAGCTGAAAGAAAAGTGTCGGTGTCAACAGTGGCAGCGTAATTCGCCAAAAGCGGCGCCACACATTCGCGCCGTCAATCTCCGCCGCCTCATAGAGGTGGGGCGGAATGTTTTGCAGACCGGCCAGGTAGATGACTGCCCCCCCGCCTACGCCCCACAGACCAAGTAGCATCAGAGCCGGTAAGGCCCAGCGTGGGCTGTGAAACCAGGTCGGCCCCTTTATCCCGACCAATGAAAGAAGATGGTTGATGACGCCGAACTCGGGATTGAATATCCAGATCCACAGCATTGTCACCGCCACAATCGGCAACACTGCTGGGATGTAGAAGAGCGTACGATAGAAATTCATGCCGCGCAGACGCAGATTCAGCAGCAGCGAAAGCGCCAGCCCCAGCACCAAATGCAGTGGCAGCGTAACCGCGGCATATGTCAGCGTAACCTTGAGGGCCTGACCAAAGTCCCCGTCTTCGGTGAAAATCTCAACATAGTTCTGAACTCCTACCCAGCGGGGGGCGCTTCCTATGTCCCAATAGGTCAGGCTGAGCACAAGCGACGCCAGAATCGGGCCGGCGACGAACATGACGAAGCCGATTAGCCAGGGCGAGATGCAGATGTAACCCTCGACCGCCTCGCGACGGGCCTGTCGGCTCATGCCGCGCCAACCGCCGAAAGGGTTGAACGGCTGAAGCGTGCGAGCAAGATTTCTGGTCACGAAAAGTTCTTTTTCAGTCGATGGGAAATGACTAAGTCTGGCGGCTCGGTTGCGGGAGAGGTCAGATAGCTAGTAGGCAATCTTACCCAACGGCGCGGAATATGCAAATGGTCTTGGCGTCAAGCCTGGATTACGGCAAATGTGCTACAGGTAGAGCAAATACCCATGAGAATAGAAGCTAGCTCTCTGCGATCAACCGTCTCAAGTTCGCGTAGTTGATGCGCATCGCCTCGACGCGCGATCCGCTCCGCGGCAAAAAGTGTGTCGCCACCGACAGTACCGCGTCGCTGCCGCGCGCCCGCAGGCTTCGCAGAATGGTGGGATAGTCCACGTCGCCTTCGCCCAGCGGGCAGTAGCGGAAGTCCAACCGCAGACCGTCCTTTACTGTCAGGTCCTTCAAGTGCAGCCCGTGCAAATAGGGATGGATATTCAGAAATCCGGCCGTCGCCACATCTGCCTCACCGCTGTTCAAGTTGTCAGAAGGCCCCCACATCACCCTGATGCGCGGCGAGTTGAGCGCCTCGGCCAGCCGCCGGAAGTTCCCCGTCGTATTCGTGTAGTTCCAGGGCATGATCGAAAGCGCAAGGTCGACATCGTACTTCTCGGCCTCTTCAAGCGCCAGCGAAAAGGCCTTCACCAGCTTGTCCATTTCTGCATCTGAAATATACCCGCCCCTCGTAAGCCATCGCATTGGCCAGGTTGGCTTTTCCGCCGTGTATTCCCCCGGCCAGGCAAAAGTGAATAAGCCAACGGCTCCCACCCCCAACCGAGACGCGATCTGCATCGAGCGCGCCAGATCGGCCATGTCGCGGCAAAATTCCGGATGCTCAGCCATACTATCCAGCTCGAGATCAGTAAGGTGAATCTGTTTGAAAGGGTTGCCTACATTGATCAAGAAGATTTCGAGCCCATGGGCTTCCACCTGCTTGCCCAGGGCGTCCACGCCGCTGTCATCCAGCGCCCCCATGGGCGGCCCATCGGGGCCCAATCGATTGAACCAGACGCAATCCGCCCCAATCTCCTTGGCCTTTGCAAGCGACTCGTCAAATGGCAGATCCAGTTCCGGGAGGTACATGCCCAGCTTGAACACATGCTCGGCCATCGCCTGGCCTCCTTTGCTCTCAGTTCTGCAGCGGAAGACCCCACCGATCAAGACCCGCGGCGGCCAGGTTTTGTATCCAATCATGGTGCGAGCGGGCAACACGTTCGGGATCCTTCCGGCTGCGCGCCACAAAGCCCGGCACCTTGGAACGGCCTGTCGGCAGCCCGATGCGGCTGTACCGTGTGTCAACACTCCAGCGCACGGTATCCGACCGGTTGGGAATCGAGCGGTGTACAAGACGTTCCATCGTGACCAGAACATCGCCCGGCTCCACTTCGCAGGTGACGACGCGGCTGGCAGGCAGGTCCGAGTCGGCAATCCCTCTGGCGCCCTTATGACCAGGCGTCTCGATCCATAGGCCGTGCTCGATCAGCCCTAGAAGGTGGGAGCCCGGAATCACCTGCATGCACCCGTTCCGCTCGGTGGCGCTGACAAGCGGAATCCAGAAGTTGACGACCAGGGTCTCTCCGGCTTCGTCCGGAATAAGATAGGCGAGGTCCTGGTGCCAGGGAATATCCATGAGATCAAGATCGGGCATCTTCGGTCGCAGCGCGAACTGGGGATGCGCCAGGATTTCAGGCCCGATCAGCGACTCGGTCGCGTCCAGGAGCGCAGGCGCGGTGCGGAGGGCAAACATGCCTGCCGAAATCGGCTTGCCGCGCGAAAAGTACTGCTCCCAGAGCCAGTTTCTATCTGCGCACGATTCGGAGGCCAGCGCCAACCGCTTGGCGAACGGCGCATCAGCGCACCTGTCCTTGGCGTCGAGCTGTCCCTGCAGCACAGCCGCTTCAATCGAGTCGTCCACCTTCTGAGTTAGCTCGTCAATCAGGGGTTGCAACGCTTCAAGGGGCAGCATCTGACGCACAATCAGAAAGCCCTCCTCCTTGAACTGGTTGACCTGCGCCGGCGTCAATCCCTTCTCCGCCGAACGCGAGCCGCCAGCCTGCCGTTTCCGGGCTGCCGTTCCCTCTGCCATGCTTTCCTCCTGGGATTTGCGCCTAATCTCCGCGTTGCTTGAGCCCCGGCATTCAAGGGTTGGATCCAGTATATTCCAAATCCATGGGCGGCGCTACCTCAGCGATTTCGCAGGGCGCAGCCCGTAAATGGGGATGTCAAGAGAGACGAGTCCCAGAATTCAGTGATATTTCCAAGCGCTAGCCCGAACCTCGCCCCAGTCATGACTGCCCCCGCGTCAACCTGTCTTTCTCTCTTTCCTCACTACTCTCCCCTCTTTCCTTGCTTTGGGGCGGTCAGCCGCAAGCGGCTTCCCCTGTGCGGTGGACATGCCCAGCAACGCCCCCCGCCGGCGCCCTTCCCGTCGATCCGCCGCATCCCCGCCACCCACTGACCAGCGACCACTGCAGTTCAACCAAATCAGTCTTTCGTGTACAATACTGCAAAGGTTAGCTGGCTGGCCCGAATGGGGGCGCAACTGTCCACCCCGGACAAGGACTAACTGATCTGTTTTCCTTCCCACTGATGTTCCTCCACATCGACCGGCGCATTGGCCGCAATCCCAGCCATTCTTGAGGGAGAGTGAAGATGACGAAAAGCGCGACCGCGGAAAAAACATTGGGATGGGCGCTCATCGGCTGCGGCGGCGCCGGTCGGGCACACGCTGGCTGGGCCGCGGACACCGAGGGCGTCGAACTGCGCGGCTTTTGCGACATTGACGCGGGCATCGCCGAACAACTGCGATCCAAGCACCGGGCGGAATATGCCACAACCGATGCTGAGCGAATCTTTGCCGATCCTGATGTGAACATCGTATCGATCGCCACCTCGCACAGCTCCCATGCCGACCTCGCCGTCGCCGCCTGCCAGGCCGGCAAACACCTTTTCCTCGAAAAGCCGATGGCCATGACAACGGCCGACTGCCTGCGCATCCACAAAGCCATGCAGGCCGCCGGCGTCAAACTGATGCTCAACTTCTCGATCCGCTTCTCAGGCGCCGCACGCGCCATCCGCCGCCGTATCACCGCGCCCATGGTCAGCCACAGCCAGTGCATGATGAGCCGGGCCGACCTCAACCGCTGGCGCTGGCATCCTGTTGAGGGAGGAGGGCCACTCTGGGATGTCGGCGTTCACATGGCCGATTATCTCTGCTGGATCCACAACAGCGCGCCCGTGGAGGTTAGCGCCGCCGGCGGCCAGGTCACCCACCCCGGCGAGCTCGGCAGCCCCGAAATGATCGACACCGCCGCGGCCACTATACGCTTCGCTAACAACTCAGTCGCCACCTTCCTCATGAGCGATGCCGGCAGCAGCTCAGTCGTCTCCAAATGGTTCTTCGAGTTCTTTGACGGCCATCGTTCGGCTGTCCTCTATGAACACTTCCGAAAGGTCACGTTTACGACCGACGACCCCCAGGAAGGGCAGCAAAGCGAGACGCTGACCCCGCCGCCAATTGACCGGCTGCCGCTCCTGGTCGATGCCATTCGCAACGGCACGGAGCCCTATGTGCCTCCCCAGGCCGGCATTCTGTCCACCCTGTTGATCGAAACAATTGCCGCGTCCATCCACTCTGGCCGGCCGCAGAAAGTGGACCTGTCCGCGCTCCCCGCTCCTCTCCCGCATTGATCGAGACCGCACGACCGGGAGACAATCACCTGCGTATGCCTTCCGGCAGCGCAGCGACCGGAGAAACGCCGGTGAACGGCATCGAAGCCATTGCAGCGATCCTCAAAGCCGAAGGAGTCGAGTGGCTGGCCTGTTATCCGTCCAACCCCTTGATTGAGGCAGCCGCCAAGGTCGGCATCAGGCCCATCAACTTCCGCCATGAACGCGGCGCGGTCATGGCTGCAGACGGCTACAGCCGAACAAGCGGCCGCCGGCGTTTCGGTGTCGTTGCCGTGCAGTCCCAGGCCGGGGCCGAAAACGCAATGGGAGGGCTCGCCCAGGCATACGCCGACAACATCCCCATTCTGGTCCTTCCCGGCGGCGTCCGGCTGGACCA
The DNA here is from genome assembly GCA_022823185.1 of Caldilineaceae bacterium. Lineage (GTDB taxonomy): Bacteria > Chloroflexota > Anaerolineae > Caldilineales > Caldilineaceae > Bin5. The sequence goes on along the minus strand of JAJDXQ010000016.1, from coordinate 74,383 downwards.
ACTGGCAGTGAGGCCCAACTTCTCGGCCGCCAGTAACTATCAGGGCCTTGTCAAGCATGTAGAAGCGATCTACCGTCCTGATCAGGTCGCCGCTGTGATGCGGCGTGCGTTCCATGCGCTGCGCAATGGACCGCCGGGCCCGGTCGTCGTCGAGATGCTGGAGGATGTCTGCAATCAGGCGGTCCCCGAAGCGGCAATGGACTACCGGCCGCCCCATGTGATGAGGCAGATTCCCGCCACGGTCGATATTGACGAAGCGGTCAAGAAGCTGCTACAGGCTGAAAAGCCTGTAATCTGGGCGGGCGGCGGCGTGCTGTTTGCCGGCGCCGGCGCGGCCCTGCGCGAGCTGGCCGAACGCACCGGCGCGCCCGTGTTCTGCACGATGCCGGGCAAATCGGCCTTTGACGAGCGCCACCCTCTATCCCTCGGCGCCGGCAGCCGCGCAACCACCCTTCCCGCGCACCGCTGGCTGCAGGAGTGCGACCTCATTTTCGCCGTCGGCTCCAGCCTCACACGCGGTCCCTACTGCCAGCCCATACTGCCTGGCAAGGTCATCATCCACAACACCGTCAACCCGGACGACATCAACAAGGATGAATCGGTCGACATTGGCCTGATTGGCGATGCCAAACTGACCCTGGAAGCCATGGTCGAATCGGTAAAGCGCCAGAATAACAGTGACCGCGCCGCCCGCGGCCGCCAGACCGCCGCCGCAATCGCCGCCTGCAGGAAACAGTGGCTAGAGGAGTGGATGCCGCTTCTGACCTCCGACGAGGAACCTCTCAACACCTACAGAATCATCCATGCCATCGACACAGCGCTCGACCGGGAGAACAGCATCGTCACCCACGACGCCGGCGCCCCGCGCGACTCAATCGTCCCCTTCTACACCGCCACCGTTCCAAACAGCTACATCGGCTGGGGCAAGACGACGCATCTCGGCTTCGGCCTGCCCCTCATGATCGGGGCCAAACTGGCCCATCCCGACAAATTCTGTCTCAACCTCATGGGCGATGGCGCCTTCGGCATGTCCGGCCTCGACCTCGAAACCGCCGTACGCGCCCCCGCCCCAATTACAACCGTGTTGCTCAACAACGGCGGCATGGCGACCTACGCGCCGGGCAGCTTCCCGACCGCCCGTGAACGTTTCCGTGTCAGCCATATGGTCGGAGACTACGCCAAAATCGCGGAAGGGCTCGGCGCTGTCGGCCTTACCGTCACGAAAACCGCCAAAATGGTTCCCGCCCTCCAGCGCGCCCAAATGCTTAACGCCGACGGTCAGACCGTCCTCATCGACGTCCACTCCAATCTCGAAGCCCGCCGTTCCCGCTGGGATCGCTGACGATGCCCGGCGCGTTCCACGCAAAGACCAAGGAGACCAACCAATGAGTGTGTTGATTCACGTAGGCATACGCGCCTCCGACCTGTCCAAGTCGATCCGCTTTTGGCGCGACGGCCTCGGCCTGCACGTCGCCGGCAAGCGGGACATCCGCTACGACCTGACCGACGGCTACCACAACTTCGCCGTCTTCCAGCACCAGGGCGACGACCGCCCTGAACATGTGTCCGGCATGCTCGACTATATTCACATCGGCGTTGGCGTGCCCGATGTCGGCGCCGCCGCCCGCCGCCTGCGAGACATGGGCTTCACCATCTACTCCGACGGGCTGGGAGGCAAAACCCCCCTCGACCCCGACAACCTGGAACAACCCGCCTTCAAGGTCGAAGATCCCGATGGCATCACCGTCGACGTCAGCGAAGTCACCACCATGTGGCCCGGAACGACCATCCATCCCAATCAGACCGCGCAACCGGAAGCGTAAGACGCGGCCCGCTGCCGGCCCTCGCCTGCGCGCCGTCAGGGCCCCGAGCCGGCCCTCTTACGTGGGAGGGTCTCTCTCCTGCTGTGCCATCAATGTTGTGTGAAGACTCGGTTTCGACGCTCGCCCGGAATTGAGGCCATCGAGGGCCGCGAAAACGCTGCCGCGGAAAGTATGAAACACGACAACTGCTGGGGAAGCGGGGATTGGGCAGAGAGAAAGTTGGGAGCTGAGAAAAGCGCTCAAGATCAATAACGAACTCGATGCGCCTAAGGGATGGTTTTGTTGCGCATTGGCCTTTGGCGTCTTACGCTAACCCAGCGTCGGCATGAACACCGACAGTCGCCGACGCAACCATACAAGGTGACGCCAAGATGACGGCGTGGAAACGAGCGCGGGGACAACCAGAGGAGTCCCAGCCCACGGGAGAAAGTCCCCGTCAACTCTTCTCCGCCAGCTGTCGCAGTTCGTAAAGCCGGTTTAGCGCATCCAGCGGCGAAAGCGCGTCCACGTCGAGCGCGCGCAGAGATTCCACGGCCGGGTGATCATTGGCGAACAGGCCTACCTGCATGGCAGCTCTCTTACCCCGGCCCGGCGTCTGGTCCAACAGTGTTGACGGGCCGGCCGCGCCGGATGCCTCCAGCTCAAGAAGTATCTCACCGGCCCGGCGCACAACCCCGCGCGGCAACCCCGCCATCTGCGCCACATGTACGCCATAGGACCGATCGGCCGGGCCGGGCAGGATCCGCCGCAAAAAGACGACCTCGTCCCCGCTGTCGTCCACGGCCACACTGTAGTTGACCACCTGGGGCAGCCGCTCCGCGAGATCCGTCAATTCATGATAGTGCGTTGCGAAGAGCGTCTTGGCGCGCAAAGACGGATAGTTGTGAAGATGCTCCACCACGGCCCAGGCGATGGCCAGTCCATCGTATGTGCTCGTCCCGCGGCCAATCTCATCCAGTATGAGCAGGCTGTTCCCCGTAGCGTGGTTCAATATGTTGGCGGTCTCGATCATCTCCACCATGAAGGTGGACTGTCCGCGATGAAGTTCGTCGCTGGCGCCGATTCGGGTAAATATGCGGTCAACGACACCGATGCGGGCGGAATCAGCCGGCACAAAGGAGCCGATCTGCGCCAGCAGGATGATGAGGGCCGTCTGCCGCAAGTAAGTCGACTTGCCGGACATGTTGGGTCCGGTCAAAATGTGAATGAGCTCGCCGGAGGAGAGGTGGGCGTCATTCGGCACAAAGGGCTCATCGCTTGTCTGCTCGACCACAGGATGGCGCCCGCCGGTGATGGTGATCTCGCAGCTGTCGTCGATCGAGGGCCTGCAGTAACGGCGCTTGAGGGCGACCTCTGCCAGTGCTGTGTATACGTCCAACAGGGCCAGCCCCGCCGCCAGCCGCCTGATCTCGTCTGAGTGCTCCGTCAGCTCGCCGCAGACGCGACGGAAAAGCTGCTGCTCCAGTGCCAGGCGTCGTTCGTCTGCGTTGAGGATCTGCGATTCATACTCCTTCAGCTCCGGCGTAATATACCGCTCCGCGCTGGTCAGAGTCTGCTTGCGGATGTAATCCTCCGGCACCTTCTCCGCATGTGTGTGCCGCACTTCGATGTAGTACCCGAAAACCTTGTTATAGCCGACCTTCAGGCTCTGGATGTCGAGGCGCTTGCGTTCCACCTGTTCAAGCGCGGCTACCCACTCCTTGGCATGACGGCTGTTTTCGACGATGGCATCCAGTTCCTGACTGAAGCCCTGCCTGATGATGCCCGGGGTCGACAGAGTCGCTGAAGGCTCATCGTCAATCGCTCGCCCCAGCAGCTCGAGCGAAGGCCCGCAGTCCGGCAGCATGTCCAACAATCGCCCGTAGACGCCGCCACACGCGGCGCCTGGCTCTGCCCGGCCATCCGCCTCCATCGACATGCGCTGCTCCGCCGTCATGATCGACTCGCGCAAACCCGGCGCCCGGCTCAGGACCTCACGCACGCCCAGCAGGTCGCGCGGCAGCGCTCTGCCCTGGGAGATTCGGTTGATCCAACGCTCCAGATCACCCAGTCCTCGCAGCGTCTCCCGAATCTGCGCACGCAGTTCTCCCCTATCCGCCAGGGCCTGAACGCTGTCGAGCCGTTCGTTGATTTGCGTGATGTCGAGCAATGGACGCCCCAGCCAGCGCCGCAGCAGGCGGCCCCCCATCGGCGTCAAAGTCTCGTCCACAACGCCAAGGAGGCTGCCCCGCACGTCGGCGCCCCGGATCGTTTCAGTAAGCTCCAGGTTGCGCCGCGTGGATTCGTCCAGCACCATGAACTCGCCCACCGCATAACTGTGCAGCCTGTCCAGCTGAGAAAGAGCGCTGGGCTGCATCTCCTGCAGATAAGCAAGAATGGCGGCGGCCGCGCGTACGGCCTGCGGCTTTTCCTGCAAGCCGAATCCGTCCAGACTGTGGACCCGAAGATGCCGCTGCAACGCGTCGCGGGCCGTTTCCAGTTCCACCTGCCACGCCTCCACATGGGAGACGAGCGCCTGCACGCCGTTGACCATCGCGGCCAGCCCGCTGTCCTCGGGTTTCCATCCGCACGTGATCAGCTCGCTGGGCTGCAGACGGGCCAGTTCCTCTCCCAGTCGCTGTTCCGTTTCAGCCGCATCGTTGCCCTCAAACTGTGTTGCGGCAAACTCCCCGGTGGTGATGTCGCAGTAGGCGATACCGGCCTCCCTGCCCAGGCCGTCGAACAGAACCGCCACCAGGTAGTTGTTGCGGTCGTCTTCCAGCATCGACGGTTCGGAAACGGTGCCCTTGGTGATGACTTGCTGGATCTCACGCTCCACCAGCCCCGCGCCCGGTTCGCTGACCTGTTCGGCCACCGCCACCTTGTGGCCTGCCTCCACCAGCAGGGCGAGGTAGCTCTCGACGCTGTGATAGGGAACGCCCGCCAGCGGAACGCGCACATTGTTGCCGACCGGCCTGCTGGTCAACGCCACATCGCAAACCTCCGCCACAACCTCGGCATCGCGATCGAAGGCTTCGTAAAAGTCGCCCAGGCGAAAGAAGAGGATGCAGTCCGGGTGCTGGCTCTTCAGTTGCAGGTACTGACGGCGCATCGGCGTGGTCATGGCCAGGTTCGTTTTAGCGGCATTCAGCTGCTTGAGGCGCGCGCGTGCTCCTATTTGTGCCAGAAGACGCGGCTATTGGGGTCACCGTAAAGTGTATACGCGAGCCAGGTGGGATTTGCGCTCTGCGAAGCGCGAATCTGCTGCCGCGCGGAATGGAAGGCTTCGCCGAGTGTCTTCCCCTCCCAAAGTTCATCGTAGAAGCGTTGTGCGAAGCTCGAGGCCAACTCGTCACTTACCTCCCACAGCGCGCCGACAAACGCGGTGACGCCCAAATGGTCCACCAGGCGCTGCGCCCAGCCGCCCAAGCCGGTCAGATTGTAGCCGACGCGGGCGCCGTGGCAGGTGTTGAGAAAGATGAGCGGCTTCTCCCGGCGCAGCCCCCTGGCGCGGCGGCGGGTCAGGTCGCTGGGAAAGAGCGGTTCGCCTTCCAGGACGATCGGCGACTCGTCCACGAACTCCTGGTTGTAGTTGCCGTGGGTCGCAAAGTGGAAGAGCTGGGCGCCCCCTTGCTCCGCCAGCTCCAGAAACTGGGCGCGGGTGGTAATCGGCGCCGCAATTTCAATCTTGCGGGCAGCGAGACTGTTAAAATACTGAATCTCCCTGGACACAAAATCCAGCGACAGCATCGGCGCGACCAGCCGGGCGGCCCGAATGTGAAGATCGGCCGGCACCGCCGTGCCAGCCACCCAGCGGCTCATACGCCATGCCCCGGCCAGGTGGTCGTCTTCTACATCCTGGCCGTCAATCACATCGTAAGGCTTGACCAGCTCCCAGGGAATCCAGGGCTCATCGCTAACGATCAGCAGATTGCTGACCTCGCCGGCGTCGCGCCGCGCCTTGATCTCCCAGTACAGCTGCCGCAGGGGCGCGGGAAAAAGCTGTTCATACAGCTCAAGCCCAAGATCGGCCACCTCATTCTCAATGCGAACCGCCTCCTCGCCTGGCAGATCCGCGCCGGCCCGGGCCGCAAATCCGCTCAGCCGCTCGGCCAGCCTTTCAAAAAAGAGGTCGGGCCTCGAAAGTTCATTGAAGACGACCGAACCGGCGCCGCGGCCATCCAGGTCCGGCAGCTTCTCCGATTGGAGATGAAAATGAAGCGTGCGCCCGTCGGCATCGCGCGTGATACGCAGCTCAACATCGGCCGCCGGCAGCGCCGTGCCCTGCCGGATCGTTACGCCATCCACCGCACGCGCCACCGCGGCCCCGCCGAGCGTCAGTGGCCCTTCACCCTCTTCAGCGCCGGACGCCCCAACCCGCCGCGAACCGCCGCGCAACAACGAGAAGCCGCGCACGGCGACCTCCAGCGTCAGCGAACCGGCGTTCCTGCCCCGGTGGTAGAAATCCACCGCAACCCACTTGGGACCGCTGCTGTCATCGACAAGCTGCATGAGAAAAACAGCAGGCTGAGAGTCGCCCTCCCGGGGCACCGTGATTGTGCGGCGAAGGGCGGGGCCGTCGCGCGCGCCGGCCCCGTAGCCGCTGACCTCCTCAAAGCCGGGCGCCCGCACAACCACGTCGACGCGCTCGACTTCGTCCTGGAAACTGATGTCGACCTCAGCATCGCCGCGGCTGTCCCGCGGCCGGTCGCGCACCAACTGTACGACCAGCGGGTATTTGACATCATTGCGGTTGGAGATGGTCGGCGGGAAGTCGACATAAGTGTGGAACTGGATGACCGGACCGCTGTCCGCGAACTCCGCGGCGTCCTGGATGGGTGACGCAGTATGCCCTGCCCGGCTTGCAGGCGGCGCCTCTCCTCCCGCATCGCGCGCAGGCTGGCGCGGGCCCTGCGAAGTCGCCGGGGACGGCGCCTGGTACGAGCGGGGCACATAGTGGGCCGGGTCATCCCGCATCAGCCGCAACAGATTGAGCGCCTGCAGATAGCTGACGCCTTTCGGTGCTGCATAGGCTGGGCCAACCCTCCCTTGCGTGCCCCGCACTGTTTCCTCGATCAACGGGCGCACCGCGTCAAAAGCAGCGAGATCGTCGAGCAACCGGATTAGCGTAGCGCGCCGTTCGGGCGCGCTGATCCTGCTGTCGCCCGCGGCCGCAGCCGCGGCCATGCGCAGGTGGTCCACCTGGCCGCGCGTCGGCGCGTCGAGTTCCCAATAACTGCGAAATAGCCTGCGCATCACCGTTTCCACGGCGTTCAGGAGCTGTCGATCATCCCAACTGTGCAGCGACAATTCCTCTTGTCTTCTCTCAAGCCCTTCCATCTGTACACTTCCGTAGCAGGTGGTAAACGCAAACTGTGCTGCCGAGCGGTCCCAAGTCTGTGCGTGCGGTCGGCTGGATCGTATCATAGCGGACTGCGTTTTTCAATTCCATCCCGATTTAGTGTCTGCGCGTACGCATCCGTCGGCGTCACGATACCTGGACGCGTGAACCGGGCCGCGCGCTCCCGATTTGGGATCTTCGAAAGGATCAGATGTAGAATTCCTGGACGCCTCGAATGGCCGCGATCCGTGACTGCCGCCATCCCACACAGGAGCCCTCTATGTCTACTGTCCAACTGGCCCGCTCCGTCTATGACGGAATTGTCGCCCACGCTCGCGAAGGAAAACCGGAAGAGATCTGCGGGATCCTGCGGGGCCGCGCCGGCCGGGCGACTGAGCTCTACCGCGCTCGAAACCTGGCTGAAGACAGGATTGACAATTACGATGTCGACCCGCAAACGCTACTCAAACAGTTTGAGTTCGAAGAGGCGGGCGATGAAATGGTGGCGATCTACCACTCCCATCCGGTTTCGGTCGCCTACCCCTCGGCCACCGACGCCTGGAACGCCCACTACCCGGAAACATACTATCTCATCTGCTCGCTTGAGTTCGATGACGCGCCGGCGCTGCGAGCCTTTCGCATGGAACCGCACTGGCCCGACGCGGATTTCCATACCGCCCGCGCTGCCGTCCCCTTCGACGAGGTAAGGCCGGGTCTGTTCGGGTATTTCCAAGCCGCGGGCGTCCCTCTGCCAGAAACGCTTGTTGACCTCGCCGCCGGCGCATCCCCGCCCTTCTACCTTGTTTACGCGGCGGAAGAATCAGGAGAAATCGAAGATCTGCGGATTGTCAGCGTGCGTGAATTTTCGGTTCAGGTGCTGGACGGCGCATAAGCGGCTCTCCGGCCGCAGCCCGTTCTGTGCCAGGCTCGCCATCGACGCGCAATCCTGAGTTTCCCGCGCGCGGTCTGCACCGCAACTGAGGCCGGGAACGATGCCTGGCCCCCGCGCCCGCTCAAATCATGCCTCGCGATGGGAGGAAATCTTGCTCGAAGGCAGTTTGACTTTTTTCGCTATGAGAACTATAGTGTCGGTCAGTAAAAGTAATTCAGGCACTCTTATCCTGATGCGTGAACAGAGACAGGCGACATACCTGAAAACTTGCTCGTGTCCTTAGCGGGCGCCGCCAGCATGATGCTGGTGGTTTCCCGCTGTCCAGAACAGGAGCGATGAGGGCGTTCGCTTGGCTTTTGGCTCGCACTCGACGGACGTTTCCACGGCCGGTGTGGCGCCAGCCTTTTACAGTTGGCGCAAAGATCTTCCGGCAACCGCATGGAACCGGGATGTCGTGCCAAAGTTGAAATCTAACGCCGGATCCATCGCCCTGATGGCTCCGGCTTTTTCTTTCGGGGCCGCACTGAACCGCGGCACGTAAGCGTTGAGACGACCAAAAAAGGAGAGCCGAAGAATGGCAACTGTGTTTGTTCCGACCGCACTGCGCCGCTTCACCGCTGGACAGTCAAAAGTGGAGGCGTCCGGATCGACTGTTGGCGAAGTGATCGGTCAGTTGGAAGGAAGCTACCCAGGCATTGGCGAGAGACTGTTGGACGAAAACGGAAACGTAAAACGGTTTATCAATGTGTTCCGCAACGACGACGAGATTCGCACCCTCGACGGGCTCGCGACATCCGTCGGCGAAAGCGACAGGATTTCAATTGTGCCGGCGATGGCCGGCGGGAGCAGATGAACGATGGCGCGACTCAACCGGGATCAACTGCTGGAGTTGGCAAGAAGCGAAGTCCAGGAGATCACCGTCAGCGAAGTCAAAAACCGGATCGACGGCGGCGACGACATCACCGTCATCGACATTCGCGAGCGGGATGAATGGGTCCAGGGGCACATTCCCGATGCCTCTTTCCTGCCGCGTGGTCACCTGGAGCTGCAAATCGAGCAGCGTCAGCCCGACCGCTCGCAGCCTCTGGTGATCTACTGCGCCGGCGGCGTGCGCTCGTTGCTGGCCGCACGCAACGTGCAGGAGATGGGGTATACCGATGTCTATTCGCTTAACGGTGGTTTCGGCGGCTGGAAAGACGCCGGTCTGCCCTTCAAGATACCGACAGTTCTGAACGACGAACAGGGCATTCGCTACAGCCGCCACACGATCCTGGACGAAATCGGCGAGGAGGGGCAGATCAAGCTTCTCGACAGCAAAGTCCTGCTGATCGGCGCAGGCGGGCTGGGCAGCCCGGCCGCCATCTATCTGGCCGCGGCCGGCGTCGGCCAGTTGGGGATCATCGACTTCGACAATGTAGACGTCTCCAACCTGCAGCGTCAGGTGCTGCACGGCGCCAGCGACGTGGGCCGCCCTAAGGTCGAATCAGCGCGCGACCGCATCGCGGAGATCAACCCCGACGTGGAGGTTGTGGGCTATCGCGAGCCGATCACGAGCCATAACGCCTTCGACATCATGAAAGGCTACGATGTCGTCATTAACGGATCGGACAACTTCCCCACCCGCTATCTGGTCAACGACGCCTGCCAGATGCTCGGCATTCCCCTCGTAGACGCCAGCATCTTCATGTTCGAAGGCCAGGTGACCGTCTATCTGCCAAAACATATGGACCCCGACAGCCCCTGCTATCGCTGCCTCTACCCGGACCCGCCGCCACCCGGCGAGGTGCCAAGCTGCGCGGAAGCGGGCGTCCTGGGCGTGCTGCCCGGCATCGTCGGCTCTATCCAGGCTATCGAGGCCATCAAACTGATCGTAGGCGTCGGCGAACCGCTCTCCGGTCGGCTGCTCATGATCGATACACTCGACATGACCTTCCGTACCCTTACCGTGAAGCGCTCCCCCGATTGCCCGGTCTGCGGCGATGACCCGACCGTGACCGAATTGATCGACTACGAGCAGTTCTGCGGCATGCCCAGCTTTGACGAGCATGCCACCGAGAACGTCGCTGAGTCCTTTGCCGAGACCGTCACGGCCAACGGCGCCGGCCAGCCGGAAATGGTTAAAGCGTAGAACAATCAAGAGGACAGTGGATGGCGAATAGCGCCATCCACTGTAATTTGATAACCGCATGATCGCCCCAACGCTTGTGCCAAGTCCCGCCGAAATCCGCGCTGGAGACGCCCCGATCTCCGTTCTGGACGACATCGGCAATACGCCTCTGCTGGACCTGTCAGAGTTCGCGCACAGCTGCGGCGCGCCGGCGACTGCGCAACTGTACGCCAAGGCGGAGTGGGCCAACCCTGGCGGGTCAGTAAAGGCGCGGGCGGCCCTGAGGATCGTTGAGGAGGCCGAAGCAGACGGCAGACTCGGCGCAGGGAAGACGCTCATCGACAGCAGCAGCGGCAATACCGCCATCGCCTACGCGCTGGTGGGAACCGTCAAAGGGTTTCCCGTTCATCTTGTGATGCCCAAAAATGTCAGCCGCGAACGCAAAGCCCTGGTCAAGGCCTACGGCGCGACGTTAATCGAATCAGACCCCCTTGAAGGTTCGGACGGGGCGATCCGCCTGGTAAGGAAAATCGTCGCGGCGGATCCGGATCGATACTTCTACGCAGACCAGTACAGTAACGACGCCAACTGGCGCGCCCACTACGAAGGCACAGGCCCCGAAATCTGGCGGCAGACTCAGGGGCGCGTGACCCACTTCGTTGCCGGGCTTGGCACCACCGGGACTTTCGTGGGCACAGCTCGTTTCTTGCGCGAGAAAAACGCAGCCGCGCATCTGGTAGCGGTTCAGCCCGAAGACGAACTCTCGGTGATCGAAGGGCTGAAATATCTTCCAACCGCGATAACGCCGGAGATTTACCAGCCGTCGCTGGTTGACCGCCATATGACCGTGTCCGCCGAAGAAGCGTGGGAGGCCACACGGTCACTGGCGCGTGCGGCAGGGCTGTTTGTCGGGTTCAGCAGCGGCGCAGCCGTCGCCGCCGCGGTGCAGGTGGCGAGGGAACTGCCGCGCAACGCTGAAGGTGTCGTCGTCACCATCCTGCCGGACGACGGCAGCAAGTACGTGAGTCTGGGCCTCTTTGATTGAGGCCCGCAGAACCTGCCTCACAAGGCCGGTCGCCTTCCCCGGCCTTCCCACCCCCTCACTCCATACGCAGCGCCTCCGCCGGTTCGGTCGCGCCCGTGCGCCACGCAGGATAGAGGCCGGCCAGCAGCGCAGCCGCCAGCGCAACCGCGAACGCCTGCGCAAACTCCCAGGACTGCAGCTGCATCGTCAGCGTCCAACCGAATGAGCGCAGGTTGATGATGTAGATGAGGATCAGCGCCAGGATGAAACCTGTCGGGATTGCCGCCAAACCTGCGCTGACTCCCAACAGGCCGGTCTCGAACAGCGTGAGCGCCCACACCTGCCGCCGCGTCATGCCATTGGCGCGCAGAACCCCGACTTCTCTCGCCCGCTCCAGTTGCAGGCTCATCAGCGTACTGAGAATGCCGACGAATGCGACAAAAGTCGCCAGCAGGCGCAGCGCGACAGTGATGGCAAATGTGCGATCAAATACCTCCAGCGCATTGTCGCGCACGCCTCGATTGGAGCGGATCACCAGTTCCGCCCTGCCAGCGAACCTTCGGCGCAGGGCGTTCACAGTTTCGTCGACGTCTACGCCGGGCTCAACAATGAGGGCAATCGTCGAGAGCGTATCATCGTCCCAATGCCTGCGGTACACGCTGTCAGCCATCAGCGCAGTGGGATGCACGTCGAAGTCATAGGTGACGCCAACGACGGTGAACTCTTTTTCCCCCGCATCGGTCAACAGCCGCAGCGCCTGGCCAACGCCCAGCTTGTACCGGTTCGCCATGGTCTCGTTGATCACCACGCCGCCCGCCTCAACGGCCGCCCAGGTGACGGTTGTGCCGCCAACTGATTCCCGGTAGCGGCGGTCTGGCCCGGCCAGGTCGCGCAACAGGGCAGCCAGCTGAAGATTGATCTCAGTCCCGTCCGGCAAGGTTGCGGCGGCCTCCACCTCGCGGCTGGTCGAGAACCCGGAAACTGCGGGAAATCCGCTCAGTTCATGCAGCAGCTCTGGCGCCAGGAATACGTTGTTGCGGTTCGGACCCAGGGAAGGCGCCGAAACGAAGATGTCGGCCTGCAGGATCTCGTCCAGCCACTGTTCAACGGTGAGCCGGAAGGAAACGATCATCACACACCCCCCTATGATCACGCTGACGGCAACCATGAGGGCGGCAATCGCGGCCCCGGTGCGCGAGAGCGAGCGCGCAATGTTGCGAGGTGCCATGCGGGAGAGGATGCCAAGCCGGCGGCTGAGCAACCGTTGGATGGCGCCCATCAGCAGAAGCGTAAGCGCGGGCGTGACCAGCGCAGCGCCCAGAATGACCGCGAACAGGCCCGCGAAGGCGACTACGAGGTTCCATTCGGGGATCAGCAAAGCCGCGCCGAGCCCCCCCAAAATGAGGCCCGCTGCGGTGAGCCGCGGCAGGGCGGCGCGTGCCTTGCCCTCTATGCTGGAGCGCTGGATCGCCCCGGCGGGAGGGACCGCCGTCGCCTCGTAGGCCGGCAGCGCCGCCGCAGCCAGCGCCGCGCCAATTCCGCTGAAGGCGCCCTTGGCCAGAGTCCCCGCTGGTACGTCGGCGCTGCGCACGGCCACCACAAAGAACAGGTCGTTGATGGTCTGGGTAACGGCTTGAACCGCCCCCCGCCCCAGGAGAACACCCAATCCCAACCCCAGCGCCGTGCCAATCAGACTGAGCGTAGCCGCCTCGGCCAATATCATCGCGAACAGCTCGCGCCGGGTCATGCCGAGCGACCGCAAGATGCCAAGAACGGGGCGGCGCTGGACGACACTGAACGAAACCGTGTTATAGATGAGAAACATGCCCACAACCAGGGCAAGCAGGCTCAAGGCAGTCAGGTTGAGACGGAACGCGGCCGTCATCTCCGCCACAGTGCCCGTACGCGCCGAGGGCCGGACGACGCGCGCACCAGGCGGCAGGATCTGCCTGATCTCTGCCAGACGGATGTCCCCTTCCGGGCCGGGTGGCAGAATCAGATCAATGCGGTCAAGCCGGCCCACCTTGCCCAATACCTCCTGGGCGGTACTGATGTCGGCGATGAGCAGCCCATCCAATGCCCGTCTGCTCAACTCGTCCGCAGGGACGAGCAGTCCGACTATCCTGAGCGTTTCCTCGCGCGCGCCGACCCGGATCGGAAGTGACTGCCCAGGCCCCAACCCATAACGCTCAGCCACCGACTGCCCGATCAAGACCGTGTTGGGCTCCACCAATAGGGGCGTGAGGAATGCGCCGAATTCGTCTGCTGACGCCGCCTCGGAGGACTCGAACTGACCTCCCAGATAGCTGCGAAAGGGAGGCTCGGCAAAGGGATCGATCCCCAGCAGGCGCATGGGCTGTGCGTCCAACTGCGGAACGCTGACATAACTCTCGACGACGGGGGCGCTGAGCCGGAAGCCAAGCTCCCGGCGCAAACGCGTGTACACCGCGGGATCGACGCCGGTCGGCCCGCCGACGACCTGGTGCGTTGCCCGGCCGGTGATCTGCTCCGTACCAAGCGCAAAGGCGCGGTTGGCCGAGCCATTGGCAAGGTCGATTGCGACGATCATGGCCACGCCGATGGCTACGCCCACGATCAGAAAGACCGACTGCAGCGGGCGTCGCCGCGCGTGGCGCCAAGCCAGGCGCAGCAGAATGGTACGCGGAAAAACGGTATTCATCACTCGCCGGCTGCCGTCTCTTCGCTGTTCCCGACCGTCCCGTTCGCGCCCCCCCTGCGCTGAGAGACGAGCTTACCTCTTTCGAGGACGTAAACCGCGTCAGCGAGGCCTGCGATGTCCTGATCATGGGTCGCCATGATGAGCGTCTTTCCGGCGTCACGGCTCAACTCCAGCAAGAGATTCAGTATGTCCTCGCCGGTTCCTTCATCCAGGTTGCCGGTCGGCTCGTCAGCCAAGAGCAGAACCGGATCGTGGACGAGGGCGCGCGCGATTGCCACGCGCTGCTGCTCCCCTCCGCTGAGTCGGTCGGGAAAGGAAGCGAGACGGTTCCCAAGGCCGACCCGTTCCAGAAGCTCCTCGGCGCGGCCATCTCCTTTCCTGTCCGTTCCCGCCAACTCAACTGGCAGGGCCACGTTCTCCAGGACGGTGAGTGTGGGGATCAAATTGAAGAATTGGAAGATGATGCCGATGTTGCGGCGGCGAAACAGGGTGCGCCGGCGCTCGCGCAAAGCAGTCAGTTCGACCTGACGGCCGTTCTCGCGAATGATGACCCGTCCCTCCGAAGGGCGGTCGATCCCCGAGATGAGGTTCAGGAGCGTGCTCTTTCCGCTGCCCGATTTGCCCAACAGACAGATGAACTGTCCAACCTCAAACGAGCAGTCGACCGCTTCCAGGACACGCTTCTCCTGTCCTGCCTCGGAGTAGGACTTGCTCAAAGCGTCCAGCTGCACGAGCAGCTGCCCACTCTCCGATACCATTCCGTCGTCTCCTGTCCTCAAGATCATCGCCTATTTACTCTGTCGGTCAAGACCGCAACCGCCGGTAAATTCTTCAGGCCTATTCTATCAGTGTAGAGTAACGGCGCAGAACATGGCTGTGACCAGGATACCAGAATATACACCTGCTTCTGCCCGCTTTCCTGATCAGTTTGCTCCGAGGCCGTCTGTTTGGATTCTCAACGACCAGATGTTAGCCTTCACTGGCAGTGCTGGACGAAGGAACTCTTTGGCAAAGCATACGCTCCCCAAGCAGGACAGAGAGGAAGGCAATGAAGAGAGACCTGGATCGACTGATGGAAGAACGGGACCTGGACGGCTTTCTTGTGCTGGGAGAAGGCCATGGCTCGGTCATGAGATACCTGACCAGCGGCGGATTTTTTGAAGGCGCGCTGCTGCTAAAGCCGCGCGGCGAGGAGGTGACGCTTGTCCACGGCATGATGGAAAGGGACACAGCGGCAGACACCGGTCTGCGTCTGGTCAACCGCGAGGAACATTTCAACGGCTATGAGCTGCTCAAGGAGTTCAACGGCGACCGCTTGGCCGCAAACGCTGCCTACATTGCGCGGGCCATGGAGATGGTTGGGCTGCGCGGCCGGATAGGCGTTTTCGGTCAACAGGACGCAGGCGCGTCGCTGGCGCTGATCGCAAAGGTCGAAGAGCAGATCGAGGGGATTGAAATTGTCGGTGAATATGGCGAAACGCTCTTCAGCCAGGCTTTTATCACCAAGGACGACGCCGAGCTTGAAATCCTGATGCGCGCCGGAAAACGCACCTGTTCGGTGGTGGGTGACGTGCAGGCCTTCATTCAGGGTCACACGGTAGGTCGCGACGAGACTCTGCTGAAGACGGACGGGGAGCCGCTGACGATCGGCGACGTCAAGTCATACATGCGCGGCCGGCTGCACGCCAACGGTCTGCAGGAAGACCACGGCACGATCTTCTCACAGGGCAGGGATGCCGGTGTCCCCCACAACGCCGGGGATCCCGATATGCCGCTGCAACTGGGCCGCTCCATCATCTTCGACATCTTCCCGACAACTGAAGAGGGCTATTTCCACGACATGACCCGCACCTGGAGCCTGGGCTATGCAACCGACGATGTCCAGGAGGCATACGACCAGACCAAGGAGATCTTCGACCGGGTCATGGCGGAGCTGGAGCTGGGCAGGCCCATGCGGGACTATCAGCTGATGACCTGCGACTACTACGAGAGCAAGGGTCACAAAACGGTGCGCAGCCATCCCGGGACGGAAGAAGGTTACGTCCACAGCCTGGGCCACGGCATCGGCCTGGAGATTCACGAAGGGCCGAATTTCAGCCACGCCGCGGGCGAGGATAAGGTTCTGTTGCCCGGCCACGTCGTAACGATCGAGCCGGGGCTGTACTACCCCAGTCGCGGCTACGGCGTGCGCGTCGAGGACGCGGTCGCCTACAACGAAGCCGGCGAACTGATCTGGCTCACCGAATACCCCTACAACCTGGTCGTTCCGATGCGTGGATAGAGAAGCGAGGGCTAAAGAGAGGGCGCCCCTTGTGGGCGCCCTCCCCGTCGATCCCACAAGTTCCCGCTTGCGGCGCCGCCCAGTCCCGCCACCCCCTGACCCCTGCATTTCCGCCCCTTGTGGGCGCCCAAGCCCCTCCGCACAGAAACACCGCCCCCCATCAGAGACGCAACCACCTACCTCGCGCACTTCCCCCGCCGTTCCCTTGCCCTTCTCACCGCCTCTCGCCCACAAATCAGAGCCCATCCCCAAATCTCTCCCGTCCAGCCAGCAACCCATCCCCCAAATCCCCTCAATCCCCCCAAATCCCCGTTCAGACAACTGACCACTGTTGGTTTCCAAAGGTCGCCTGAAGCTCGCGCCCAATCTGGACTGCGCCCAAAAAAAGAGTGAGAGGGGCAATCCCCCTCTCACTCTCCAATTCCTCTCTTGCCAGGCCAACCAACGCTATCCGTCGTCGGAGCCGTTCTCCTCCTCCGAAGAAACGTCGACCACTTCCAGCGTAAAGGCCCCTGCTTCATCACCAAGCGCCGAGCTGACTTCCACGATCAGTTGCAGGTCGCTTGGCACTTCCAACTCCTCCAGCGCGGCGTCCGAATCGTATGAATCGTCATCGGTCATGATTGGCGAGTCGCCGCTCAGATACAAAGCGAGATAGGTATCGACCTCCTCGCTGCGGGCGAAAATGCTGATTACGTCACCCGCCGAGAGCGGGAGCGTGTATTGCACCACCGTCTGTGCCGCAAGCGTTCCCTCAACCACATCTCCGATCGCGATCTCGCCGCCATCAATGGTTTCGACCGACAGCAGCGAATCGAGATGGGCCACGGCCGCATCCAGCAGGAAGTCGTCATCCTCGTCCGCCAAAAGAATCTCATCTGTAATCGGCACCAGCACCGTAGGCGCAACGCCCTTGCCCTCGATGTGAATTTCGCCGTCGGAATCCACAGCGCGACCGATGGTAAAGGTGAAATACTCGTCGTCGGGCATCATGATGCTCTTGATGCTCCCGCCGAGCCCGCCGGTGGGGTAGTGGCCGACGATGTGGGCGCGGTCGTCAATGGTCATGTCATAGGAGAAAAACTCGCAGGCGCTCAGGCAGAACGGGCCAACAATGATGGCCACTTCGCCGTCATAGCGAAGGTCTTCGGCCGGCAGGTAGTAGCGGTCCTCCCCATCCGGATTGAAGTAGAATTCGCCGCGGTCCTCGTCATAGTACCCGGCATTGCCAAGGGTATGCGGCTCCTGGAAAAAGTAGGCAGCCATCTGGTCCGCGAGAAAGCCGCTGCCGCCCCCATTCTGGCGCATGTCAATGATCAGCCCGTTCACAGCGTATCGCTTCAACGTGCGGATCATCCGCTCCCACAACTGGATGGTCAGCACACTGTTGTCGGAGAAGCTGTCGATCTTGACGTAACCGTAGTCGTTCTCGCCGTAATCGCCCGCTTCCAGCAGCTCGTAATCGACCGGGATCTCAAATCCGGTCGTTCCTCTGGCAAAGGAGGAAAAGCTGAAACTCTCAAATTCGCTGACCACCTTCATCGTTTCTGTTACTTCCTCGCCTTCCGCGTCTTTCCAGGTCAACTCGACCTCTGTCTCGATCGGGAAGCGGGTGGCGTAGCGCATCTGCTGCAAACGCTGGAAATGACCTGTGCTGAACGGCGCGGAGTGGGCGACCGCGTTGCTGATCGCATCGGCAATCGGGACACCGTCAATGGAAACGATCTCGGTCCCGAGCGTGATGCCGGCTGCTTCAGCCGGGCTGCCTTCCGTTACGAAGTTGACGATAACCGGGCCCTCTTCTGTCTCCCGTATCGCAATGCCCAGGCCGCCCGCTATGTCTCGCTGGAAATCCTCGCTGATGAAAGGCCCGCTTACATGGCCGTCCGGGATCGACCAGCTGAAGTCGCGCAGCGCCCGCTGGTACTCGCGAGAGTCCTCGTCCTCGTCCGCGGCCTCGAAGCGGGGCAGGAACTCAGCCCGTTTCGCCTCCCAGTCGATTCCCTTATATTCCGTGAACGCATACTCCTTGATCATCAGGTCTATCAGAGAGTTGAACGCCTCCGTGTAGGTCTGGTCGGAGTAGTCTACGAGCGCAATGCCCTCCGGTTCGATCAAATCGACGACCGGGTTGCGAGACCGGTCGAAACTGAATGGTTCGGTATCCATGTTGACCAGCGTGTAACCCTGCGGCAAGGTCACGATCGGATCATCTTCCGTAAAGAGCAACCCATCTTCGCCAAAGCCGGATGGAAAGCCCTGCTCGTCATCCGCCGCGTAAACAAGGAAAGAGCCGCCAACAATCTCGCGTTCGGTCTCAATCTCGTCACTGATGCGGGTCGAAGCATAGGCCGTTGACCACCCACCGCCGTAGAGATCCCTCTCCTCAAGGAAGGGGTCGCCAAAGGTATTGTCCCAGTAAGCGATGGCGAAAACCTGCACGCCCTGGTCCTCCGAGTCATCATTGTCGACGTCGCGGTAACTGCCCTGGGGTTCGATCGGGAGGGCGAGCGAATACTGGAAAGGTGACGTAAAAAAGTCCGAGGTGATTTGGCCGATCGTCTGCGATTCGACCGGCATCAGAAAATGCTCGTTGCGGTCAACAAAACCGGCCTGGTCCTCAAGGATTACCAGCGGCTGGGCGACACCCAGCGTGAAATAGGGCGACGTATAGTTGACTTCTCCCGTAATCCTGACGGCCCCGCCTTCATCATTTACAATTTCAGCATTTGGGGGCGGGTCGCCGCTCTCGTGAGCGAGGGCATAGGAGGGGAAGAGCGCGCCCAAGAGCAACGCTGCAGCGAGTATTGCATAGAACTTTCCAACCAACCGTGCTTTCATTCCTGTCTCCTTAGTATAGCTTTTCTGTCCCGACACAGCCTCTGCCGGCAGATGCAGCGAAAAAATCACCGTTTCAGGTCATTCGATTCCTCTCAAAATCAATCATATCATCCAGAATTTTCGGTAACAAATAGGTAGGTGTCCATCCGATTTCGGCGGCGATCTTCGAAATATCCGGTACCCGCCGCCGCAGATCCTCGAATCCCGCGGCATAGGCTTCCTCATAGGGAAGGTAGCGGATCGGCGAACTGGAATCGGCGCGTTCAATGATCTGTTCAGCCAGCTCGCCAATGGTCACCTCATGGTCGCTTCCGACATTGAAGATCTCTGCCTGTGACATCGGCTGGTCCAGCAGGATGACAATCGCCCGCACAATGTCAGTTACATGGCAAAAGCACCGCGTCTGCCTGCCGTCCCCGTAAACAGTAAGTGGCTGACCGAGCAGCGCCTGTCTGACAAAGCGGGGCAGAACCATACCGAAACGGCCTGTCTGCCGCGGGCCTACAACATTGAAAAACCGCATGATCGTGAGCGGCAGCCCATGCTCCTGGTGGGCCGCCAGCGCCAGGAACTCGTCAAGCAGCTTGGTAACGCCGTAGACCCACCGTGTTCGGTTCGGAGGACCGAAGACCAGGTCGGCGTCCTCGGAAAACGGTACTGCCTTGCTCTTTCCATATACTTCGCTGGTGCTCGCGATGAGCGTCCTGCAACCGTAGCGCCTCGCCGCGTCCAGCAAGGCGTGGGAGCCGAGAACGTTGGTCTCGATCGCCTGCGTCGGGCGATCCAGAATCAGGTGAACGCCGACCGCAGCCGCCAAGTGCACAATCGCGTCGGCGCGCCTGGCAAGCCTGTCCAGGACGGGACCGTCGTCAAGCGCAGCGTGGGTGAAGGAGAAGCCCGGCCGCCCGTCCAAAGCCCGGATGTTTTCCGCCGATCCGGTGCTCAGATTGTCGAGTACCGCCACAGAGTCGCCGCGACGCAACAGCGCGTCGGCAAGGTGGCTGCCGATGAAACCCGCGCCGCCGGTAATCAGAACGTTCATGGCTGCCTCGGCCTGGAATGCATCGCCCGGACTTCTGGGCAAAACCGGCAGCGAATTCCTTTCATGCTCCTGTCCTTGAACATGCGTTGAAACGGTTCCCCCTAATGTCTGAAATGCCGGGCGCCCGTCAAGGCCATCACGAGCCCCAGACGGTCACAAGCCGCGATCACCTCTTCATCACGGATGGAACCGCCTGGCTGGACCACGGCCGCGATCCCGTGCTCCGCGGCAGCTTCGATGCCATCGGGGAAGGGAAAGAAGGCATCGGACGCCATGACCGCGCCGCGCGCCCTCTCCCCTGCCTTATGACCGGCGAGCATGACCGAATCCACCCGGCTCATCTGGCCTGCGCCCACGCCAACAGTTGCTCGGTCCTGAACGTATACGATGGCGTTGCTCTTGACGTGGCGGCAGACGCGCCAGGCGAAGGCCAGATCGGCAAGCTGCGAGGCGTCAGGTCTTTCCTGCGTTACGACCTTCCAGTTGGCCGGGTCGAGATCGTCCTGACTCCTGTCCAGTTCCTGTACGAGAGCGCCGCCATGGACCGTGCGAATGCTGAGCGGGTGGGATTCCCTACTGTTTGCCCGCAGGATCCGCAAGTTTTTACGGCGTTGCAGCAGCTCAAGAGCCTCCTCTTCATAGTCTGGCGCGGCTACGATCTCTACAAACAGTTTCGCCATCTTCTCGGCGGTGGCCCTGTCCAGAATCTGATTCACCGAAATGATGCTGCCAAACGCGCTCACCGGGTCAGATGCGAGAGCGCTGTCATAGGCAGCGTCCAGGGATTCCGCCGATGCGAGGCCGCAGGGGTTGCTGTGCTTGATGATCGCGACGGTTGGTTCGTCAAAATCCTGCGCGGCCTGCCAGCTCCCGTCCAGGTCGAGCCAGTTATTGTAGCTCATCTCCCGCCCGTGAAGCTGCTCGAAAGCGGGTGAGGCGTCGTGAAAGCGGTAGAGGGCCCCCTCCTGGTGGGGGTTCTCCCCGTAGCGCATCACCTGCACGCGTTCAAGATCAAGACGTATCTGCGCGGGCAGTTTCGGCGCCTCCTGTGCCTTGCGCCGACCCTCTCCCTGGTTCCGGGCGAGGTAGTTCGATATCGCTGCGTCGTAGGCGGCCGTGTGCCGAAAAGCCTTCAACGCCAGCGCCTGGCGCGCCTCCGCCTCCACGCCGCCGTCAGATACCGCCTGCGCCACCTCCCCGTAGTCGCCAGGATCGCAGACGACTGTCACAGACTCGAAATTCTTCGCCGCGGCGCGCAGCAGGGCAACCCCGCCAATGTCGATCTGTTCGACAGCTTCCGCCAGCGATACGTCATCCCCGGCCACCGTCTGCTGGAAGGGATAGAGATTGACGATCACCAGGTCAATTGGAACGAGACCATGCTCCTCAAGCTCCGCAAGATGGTCCTGAGTGCGGCGGGCCAGAATGCCGCCGTGAACGGCTGGGTGCAATGTTTTGACGCGGCCGTCCAGAAGCTCCGGATATCCTGTCAAAGCCTCGACCGGCGTGACGGGAAGGCCGGCTTCCGCGAGTTGCGCGGCTGTTCCGCCGCTGGCAACCAACTCAGTGCCGGCGCTCTGCAGCGCCTTCGCGAAGTCCCTAAGACCGGTCTTGTCGGAGACGGAAATCAAAGCGCGCTGGTTTGGCATGGCGATCCTCCTGTTTGAACGCAAATGATGTGGCAAACAAAAAAGCAGTCGGGATGACCCAACTGCCCCAGCCCAGGCGATCGACTGTGCAAAACGGGAACTGATTCCCCGGCATCTCCTCTCCCCCGTGGTTTCTCTCCACCAATCCGAAAGGATTGTCAGGCCGCGGGTTCGCCGGCCGCATTGCCCTCCGGTCCGCCAGTCGAGGAGCGCGTCTCTGTCAGGCCATCATGCTATCACAGTGGCAGGCCCGAGGCAAAGGTCTACGCTGCGCGCGACTCCCGAATATCCTGCGGCACGAATCCAAATCAGGGCGCCTGCCATCCCGAAAAGAATTGACATCTAGCGCAGTCCAAATCTGCGGTTGTCAGAAGAAGCGCGTAACAGGTGACAGCAGAATTTCCCAGCGACAGCCCCACTCGCCCCATTTAAGACTGCTTCCCGCGTCAACCTGTCCTCCTCACTCCTCACTCCTCTCCCCTCTCTCCTCCCCTTGGGGCGGTCAGCCGCAAGCGGCTTCCCTTGTGCGGGGGGACACCCCTCGCAAAAAGGCGCCCCGCAGCAAATGTCTGTCCATTGGCAAAGGCTGCCCAGCCCAACGCGTTCCGCCAATCCCCGAACTGTGACGCCCTGCAACCGCCCCCGCCGCCACTCTCGCCTCGATCTCCCGCACGCCCGCCCCGCGGCGCATCTACGCCCCGCACTGACCACTGACCACCGACCACTGACCACTGACCACTGCAGTTCCAACCACCGCAGTTCCAACCACTTTCCACAGGACGCGACCGATCCAGCGCGGCGAAAAAATGAACCAATTTGACTGCGGTCTGCTATACTGTCCTGGAACCGGCGTAGTAAGATGGCGCACCGTCAAAAGGAGAAAACCAATGCCTGATGCCACTGCCCCGCGTGGGGACATTGCCGTCTCCGGCCTTGCCGTAATGGGACAAAATCTGGTGCTGAACCTGGAGCGCAACGGCTTCAATGTCGTCGTGCACAATCGCACCACCTCCAAAATGACCGACTTCGCGGCAGAACATGTCGGCAAGAATCTGATCCCCGCGGTGACGCTAGAGGAGATGGTGGCGAATCTCTCGCGACCTCGGCGCGTGCTCCTGATGGTGCAGGCGGGGCGGCCGGTCGACGCGGTGCTGGACTCGCTCGTCCCCCTGCTCGACGAGGGCGATATTGTGATGGACGGCGGCAACAGCTACTTCCCGGATACCGAAAGGCGCAGCCAGGAGCTGACGGCCAAAGGTCTCGTCTACATGGGGGTCGGCGTCAGCGGCGGCGAGGAGGGCGCTCTCTGGGGTCCCTCGATCATGCCCGGCGGCGCCGCCGACGGTTGGGAGGCGGTCGGCCCGATGCTGCGGGCAATCTCTGCCAAGGCGGAAGAGGACGGCCAACCCTGTGTCAGCTACATTGGACGCGGCGGCGCGGGCCACTACGTCAAAATGGTGCATAACGGCATCGAATATGGCGACATGCAGCTCATTGCTGAGGCCTATGACATCCTGCAGCAGGTCCTGGGTCTGGGCGCAAATGAGCTGGCCGATGTCTTTGCCGAGTGGAACCAGGGCGAGCTGGACAGCTTCCTGATCGAAATCACCAGCAAGATCTTCCGCAGAATCGATGATGAAAGCGGCGGCGCCCTGGTGAATATGGTGCTGGACAAGGCGCAGCAAAAGGGCACCGGCAAATGGACAAGCCAGAACGCAATGGACGTAGGCGCGCCAATCCCGACCATTAACAGCGCGGTCACCGGCCGGATTATCTCCTCGTTGAAAGACGAGCGAATCAAGGCGTCCCACCAACTGCCCGGCCCTGAAGCGCAACCCTATGAGGGCGGCCGGCAGGAGTTGATCGACGCGACCCGCGACGCTCTCTATGCCAGCAAGATCAGCGCCTATGCGCAGGGCATGGCGCTGTTGCGGCAGGCAAGCGAAGAGTATGACTACGGGCTGAATCTTGGCGAGATCGCGGCGATCTGGCGCGCTGGCTGCATCATTCGAGCCCGCTTCCTCAACCGGATTACCGATGCCTACAACCGCAATCCCGCACTGACAAATCTGCTGCTGGACGATGAGTTCCGCGCCGCCGTGACGCAGAGGCTGCCGGCCTGGCGCAAAGTGATTCAGCTGGCGGTCGCGCGCGGTATCCCAACGCCTGCGTTCAGCGCAAGCCTGGCCTACTATGACAGCTATCGCAGCGCCCGGTTGCCCGCCAACCTGATTCAGGCCCAGCGGGACTTCTTCGGCGCCCACACATACGAGCGCACCGATCGCGCAGGCATCTTTCACAGTGAGTGGGAGTGAGACCGCAGTTGTTTAACCGCTGGCATGCTGCGATCCCCATCATTTTCCTTTTCGGCGCCGCGTGGATGTGGATCAGCCGCCCATCCATCAAGGAAACCGCGTTCCTCGATCCACAACCGGCGTTGTACCACCCCGCCCCCGATTTCACCTTGCCGCTTTTCAGCGCGACTTCGGCTGCCCAACAGACCTTCACCCTGTCGGCCGTCAGAGGGCAGCCGGTTGTTCTGAATTTCTGGGCAACCTGGTGTGGACCCTGTCGACGTGAATTTCCCGCCTTGCAGGCTGCCGCCGCCCGGCACGGCCAGTGCCTGGCGCAGGCCGCAACGCCTGGCGCCGGCGTCGAAAACGGAAGTAACGCGGTTTCGGACCCGGACTGCGTTCTGTTTATCGGCGTCAATCAGGGAGAGCGTCCGGATGATGTTGCCCGTTTCCTGGCAGAAATCCAGCAAGACTCGGGTATGTCCGACAGTTCGGCAGGCGAGCGGACAGCCGCGTCCGATTTCGCGATCGTGCTGGACAGCTCTCTTGATGTGGGACGGCGCTACAACGTGCAGGGGCTGCCGCTGACCTTCTTTATCGACGCTGACGGCATCATTCGCAGCGTATGGTCCGGGGAAATGAACAGCGTAATCCTGGCCGAGCGGATCGCTGAAATACAACCAAGATGACCGAGCGTGGGAGGCTGGCAGCGGTACTCCGCCATCTGAAAATCCACACTGCCTCGTTCGTCGGGCGAGGCATGACCTCCTCTCTGTACGACATCGGCGGCGGACGCGTCCTCAAAGTTCATAACGACCAGCAAGCGCATGGTTATCTGCCGCGCCTGCAGCGTTTCTCCGAACAGCTTCAGAGTTTCCCTCTTCCCTTCGCCGTACCTCACATCTACGAATACGGCGAAGTAGAGGAGATACACTATCATATCGAAAGGCGGCTTCCGGGCCAGGACTTTGCAGAACTCTTTCCCCGCCTGACCGCCGTCGAACGGCGCAGGGCCATTGCATCCTACCTGGATGGCCTCCCCCATCTGCACGCCGTCCAAATGCCCCAGCTACCCTATGGCGAACCCTTGAACCCACAGGAAGATATAACCTCGCAGACCTGGCCCGGCTATCTGCAGACCCGTGTCGAGGCAACTTTGGCGCGCTCGTACTCCGATTTGAAAGAGGACCTGCCCGGCGTGAACCGGATCGTGGATGGCTTCTTCCGGGAACTCAGCGCTTTGCCCTCGCGGCCGCAAAAATGCCTCGTCCATGGGGATTACTTCCCCGGCAATGTCCTGTCTGATGGGCGAGGAATTCTGACGGCAGTCGTAGATTTTAGTCCGTTGACCTTGATCGGCGATCCGCTGATGGACCTGGCCGGCGCCTACTACTTTTGCCGCATCTTCGACTTCGTGACCGCGGCCGATTACGATTTCCTGCGGAGCCGGATTACCGAACGATACGGCGCCCACAGCTGGGAACGAATCGACCTCTATCACACCTTCTACGCCTTTCGGTTCAGCGACTGCAAAACCTCCGACAACGACACCTACCGCTGGAGCCTGAGCCGGCTGCGGGCGCTGTGAATCTACCCGCGCAGCCCTCAAGGCGGTAACGAACTCGTAGCTGTCGGCGCCTCCTCCAGACTCTCTTGAGCCCTACACGCTGTCGGCGGCGCAAAGAGATGCAGCAAAAAGACCCACACAAGCAGCAAGTCCGGCAGAGCATACGACGCATCGATCAATCCGTGCCCTAATGCGGCCGCGACCGCGGCCAGCGCGCCGACGGCCAGGGCATCCCTCTTCGCTGCCCTCCAGAGCGAACGTACCCCCAGGACCAGCCACGCCGTCGCCAGCGCGAGGCCCGGCAGGCCAAGCCGCGTCCACCAGTCGAGGATGACATTATGCGGGTGATTGAGGCTGGGATCGCGCCAGGCGGACGGCAGAATGTATCCGCTTCGGTAGCTGTAGAGAAAATTGTCCGGCCCCACCCCCAGCCACCAGTGATCCAGCGCCATCTCTACGCTGCTCCGCCAAAGGCTGAGGCGTATGCCGGCGGTACTCTCCGGCTGGAAATCGAACAGGTTGCGGAATCGCTCGGTCCCCAGAAAGGGCGTCAACCCCAGAATCATGGCCGCGGCCACAGCGGCCAGACCCCAACCCCAACGCGCTGAAAACCGCCGGCCCGGCGCGGCGCGCAGGCGCCGCCCAGCCACCGCCAGCGCCAGCAACATGGCAGGCAGGCCCAAAAAGATCGCGCCCTTGCTGAAGGTCAGAAGCAGCGCCATCAACTGCGGAACGGCAAGAATGAACCCGCCCCGAGCCGCCGCCGGCGCTCTCTTCCAAGCCCCATATAATGAATTTCTCCCTCCTGTCGAACTTCCCCCGTTCTCCGCGCGCCCCCTCGAGCCGCGGGCGAAAAATGCCAGCGCCAGAGCGACGGCAGCGGTCCGTTCCAGGTAGAGCCCGAGATTGTTGGGAGAGCCGTAGAAGGCCCGCACCCTGTTGACACCTTCAGCCTGAATGATGTTCTGTTCCGTGACGTATTGAAAGAGGCCCGCCGCGGCAACGACCGCGCCGCCTGCCAGCCAGGCGAGGGCGAGCGCTGTGCGGGCCGAATTTCGGTTCTCGGAACTGCCCAACGTCTCATGCAACAGCAGCGCGAAGAAGGCGGCGCTCAGGAATACAGTTCGCCACTCGCGCAGCGCCACAGCGCGTTCCGCCGCCGCGAACGCGGCGACCAGCGCGACCGAGACAAGGACAAAAAAGAGCCTGTGACGAGAGTCAAGGGGCGGGGGCGCCTTCCCGCGGGGTCGCGGCGCATCAACCGGCGCGATGCGCCTTGCCGCGACCAGCGCCAACCCTCCGTAAACCCCGATTTCAATCAGATTGAGTGCCCGCCCCGGCAGGATTGGCAGGGGGTGAAGATAGAAGGGCAGGCCGAAAAGGAGGGCCCCCGTCCACACAACTGGGTACTGCAGTCCGGCAAGGCCCAGTAAAAGGA
This sequence comes from Caldilineaceae bacterium, assembly GCA_022823185.1. Classification (GTDB taxonomy): domain Bacteria; phylum Chloroflexota; class Anaerolineae; order Caldilineales; family Caldilineaceae; genus Bin5. The sequence continues at coordinate 47,425 of JAJDXQ010000016.1, read as the reverse complement.
GGCCGGCGTCAGTGAGCGGCCAGCTTCCGATCAGCGTTCCCGCCCCAACCATTCCCGCCCCTGCAAGAGCCGAACCGAGGGCGATCGGCCAGGGCATGAAGAACAGGAATACAGGCCTCAGGCGTGCGACAGCTCGCGACACGCCTGAAACCAATCGATCGAGTGGCGTGAGCAAGTCAAACAAGGCGCCAGTACGGGGCTGGCCCCCCGCCGAAACACTGCCAGCGGCTGCGTTGAAAGCGGCGATTGCGAGCCAGCCTCCGGCAAGGGCAAGCAACACCGCGGGCCAGATCGGGCGAGGGCCGCCCGGCAAGCCGTCAACCGCCGCGCCCCGCAAGACCGTCTGCCCCCAGCCCCGCCACACCTCGACAGAGACCTGGTGCGGCCCTTCGCCTGAAGCGTTATGCACGACGACCCACTCGGAAGCCGGACCTTCGGCGGTATGTTTTTCAGGGGCGAGCAGGGGGCGATAGCCGCCCAGCCGCCCTTGGCTGTCGAGATTGCCGCGCAATACGGGCAATCGGTTGGCGGGCCGACCATCGACCGAAACGAAAATATAGCTCCAGTAGTCTCCCAACGCCAACCGCAAGGCGAGCTCGCGACCGCTGTATTGGAACGCCAAGCGCCCGGAAGGCTGCAACCACGGTTGGTCCGGTTCGGATGTATCCGCGCCTTGGGCCGAAACGTGCCAGCCCTCCTCAAATTCAAACACCGGGCTCGCCATTGACGCGACCGCGCCGCTGACGAGCCTGTCGACAATCTCCGCGTCGGCCTCAGGCGCGGCCTCGTCCGTGAGCGAAACCATCCAGGCCGCTCCCGCCGCGACAAAAAGCAGCGCCATTGAAAGAAGGATACGGGGCGATTTCGCAAGTCTTGCGGGCATAGTGGTGATGATCCTAACACACGCGAGAAAAACGAGATAAGGCAGGTTGCCAAAGATCATGTCCAGAAAAATGAAACTCTTTCGATGGTTGTTTCGTCATAAACAATGTACAGAGATCGACAAAGTCGGCAAAGTCGCTGAACTTGAAAAGGGGGAACCGCCCAATGAATAGCAGATTTTCGGCAAATGCAACGATCGGCCTGGTCGCGGCCATTTCTGTGCTCCTGATCGCCTTATTCATCGCGAATACCGCGTCACCCGCGCCGGCGGCGATGGCCCGCGCGGAATCGCTCACCGCGGCAAACACGCACTCGGTGACAGTGGTAGGAGAAGGCACCGTGAGCATCCAGCCCGATATAGCCACGGCGTCGATTGGCGTGGAGGTCGTGCGGCCAACTGTACGGGAGGCTAGCGTGGCCGCCCAATCCATCATGGAAGAGGTCCAGGCCGCGTTGCTGGCGCAGAGCCTGGATGAGACCGACATCCAGACCAGGCATTTCAGCATTTTCGCCGAACGGTTTGGCCCGGGCGGCCTGCTCGACGAAGACGATGTTCGCTATAGAGTCAGCAACACCGTCTTTATCACGATTCGGGATCTGGAGAGCATCGGGGATGTTCTGGATGCAGCCATTGACGCCGGCGCCAACAACATCTACGGTGTCGATTTCAGTCTCGCCGACCCTGCCTCGGTCGAATCCGAGGCGCGTGCCCAGGCCGTCGCCGATGCCTATGCCAAGGCGGGCGAACTGGCGAAACTGATAAACGTAAGCGTCGGCGACGTGATGGGGATCAGCGAAATTATCGGCCAGGGCGGAGGCTTCTTCGGCGGCAACTTCTCCAGGATGGCGGCTGCTGAGATGGGCGGAGGCGCCGGCCCCATCAGCCCCGGGGAGCTGAATCTGACAATGCAGCTGCAGATCACCTACGAGCTTCGATAGGTCCTGCTCCGTCAGCTTCACCGATGGCAGCCGGGCCTCAGGCCATGCGGGACCGCGGCAGCGCAGTGCCTTTCAAGGACAAGGACACAATGCAGCCGGGTCCCGCTCCTCGTACCAGCACGTCCTTCTACGGACCACTGCAATGCTCCCTTGCCGTTCAGCAGGCCACTATTTTTTGACAGGGCGCCTGCCGCAGTCTATAATGGGGGCTCTGTGCTCTGCCGGTTGGGTAGATGCCGACAATGGAGACCGTCATGGCTGAAAAGAAGTCGGACGCCAACCCTTTGGAAGATGCCGCTGCCAATCTGAGCGCCGATCTGGAAGGGGAGCGTGTAAATGTGAGCGAAGCCGCTGTCGGGAACGTTCAGGGCGGGCATGTCTCCATGACTGATTCCGTGGCGCGCTCCGTCCACGCGCAGGCGTTAAACATGTCCGACGCCGCCGCAGCATTTGCGACCACGAAATCCTTGGAAATGCGGGACTCCGCCATCGGCTTTGCAGCCAGCGAACAGACCACCGTGCAATCGGGCAGCATCGGCTTCCTTGCCTCCGGGCGCATAAAGGCCCAGGAAGTTTGCTCGTGGGTCGTAATTGCCGGCAAGGTGGAGGGAAATGTAAAGACAACCCTGTCTCCTTTGTCAGCCCTGGCTGCGGGCGCAGGATTTGGCCTGGTTGTACTCCTGATGCGCGTCCTGTTTAAGCGCAAAAAAGGCCCTCTGCCAGAAGACGGGCAATAGCCTGATTTCCAATTCGATGGCGGCCCCAGGCGAGCGGACGAAAAAGAGCCGAAGAATTACGATATTTGCAGATAAAGAGAGTTGATGAAAGATGTCTGTACTTAAACTGAGTGCCAGCCCCCGCACCATAACCGGCCGCAAGGTGCGCCGAATCCGACCCAAAGGGCTCGTCCCCGTCGTTATCTACGGCGGTGGTGACGCGCCGAGAAACGCCCAGGTCGAAGTCGCCGAATTTGAAAAAGTGCTGAGCGAAGGCGGCAATTCCCAGCTTGTGGAAGTCGATCTGGCAGGGGAAGACTACAACGTGCTGGTTCGGGAAGTCCAAAGACATCCCGTGCGCCATAATTTGCTGCACGCCGACCTCTACACTGTCAACATGTCGGAAACGCAGCAGGTAAGCGTACCGCTGGTGACGGTTGGAGTCAGAGACTTTGGCGCCGACCTCGTCATGGTTCAGTCAATGGATAGCGTGGAGATCGAGGCCTTGCCGGCTGATATTCCCGCCCAGATTGAGGTCGATGTCGCTCGTCTGGAGACCCCGGAAAGCCCCCCGATTACAGTCACAGACCTGCCCGACATTCCTGGCGTCATCTATATTTCGGACGCCGAAGAACCGATCTGTAGCCTCATCCTGTCCCGCGCTGCCGTCAGCGAAGAGGATATGGAGGAGGAGGCAGAACTGGTGGACCCCGACGTCGAGCCGGAGGTCATTGGCCGGGGACGAGAGGACGAGGAAGCAGAAGAGGAATAGAGCCTTACGCGCAGTGCCTTCGAGAACGCCGACCCCACGGTTGGCGTTCTTTTCAATTTGAGCCCAATCCGTGTAGAAGTGCGCCCTCTGCATGCACTCTGCACCCCATCTGAACTGCCGGGCCACCCAATCCTTCCGCCAATCAGCAAGTAGCTGGCTATCCAGAGTCCCTGACAATGTTGGCGTCATCGACCCGTCTGGTCTTCTTCGCGCGCGGTCAATGGCGGCAACAGGGGCTGCGTCAGGAACGGCATCGGATCCACGGCAATGCCGTACATGCGAAGCTCCCAGTGAAGATGCGCTCCCGTGCTGCGCCCCGTTGTGCCGACCAGGCCGATCGGATCCCCTGCCTGCACCGCTTCGCCCGACGCGACCAGCGCCTCCTGCAAGTGCCAGTACCCTGTGAACAGTCCCGCGCCGTGGTCGAGAATCACGCTGATGCCCCGTACCGTCAACGGTTCGGCGAGAGCGACAATGCCGTCAGCCGGGGCGAGCGCCACCGTGCCGCCCGGCGCGGCGAAATCCTGTCCAGTGTGAAACGCAAAGTACTGGCCAGCATTGTAATTGCGCCGGACGCCGAACGGGCTGGTGGTGGGCGCTTCCGCTGGCAGGGGCAGAAGAAAGGGCTTGCGCCACTGAATCGCCGTCGACGTGCGCGACCAGACGGGCGACAGGTATTCATCCTCCTTCAGTGAAATCTCCTGCTCTACCAACGCGTTCTTGTCCGGCGGCAAATTGATATTCTGAACGGGAAAAACGCGGCCCTGCACATACACGGGGAGGGAGCGGGTGACCGTGACGCCGGTCGTCGCCTCATAGCTCAGGATCAATGGATACACTCCGGGCTCCAACGAAACGGAAGCGGGAACGTATCCCCCCCAAACCGTGACCATATTTCCCGTCTCCGCGCCCCCCCTGATCTCGATTGGCCGGATGCCTAAAGGCGCGCCATTCCAGTCGACTTGCAGGGATAGTGGGCGGTCGACCTCCGCCTCAAGCCAGCCCGCCCGGCCCTGAACCACAACTGCAGGGACGCTGACCACCTCTACCGAACCGAAGGGTACCGAGCGAGGCTCAGTTGCACGCAGAAGGCGTATAGGCTGACCCGGAAAGAGGCGGGCGGTCGGGGTCGTATGGTTGAGTATGGCAAGTCGGAGCGCCGACAGGCCCTGTCTCCGCGCGATAGCTTGGACTGTGTCCCCCGGCCTCGCAATGACGGTGCGCCGGCCGAATCCTTGGGGCAGCAGAAGGACTTGGCCGACGGCCAGAGAATTTATGTCGGAAAGCTGATTGGCGGCGACCAAGACCTCGAACGGGATTCCAAGATCGGCAGCAATCGATGCTAGGGTGTCACCGGACTGTACAACGTAGGTTTCGTCTGGAGATTGCGCGGCCGCTCTTTCCGGCTGCAGGACTGCCAGCAAGGCCGCCAGAAAAAGAAACGCGGGCAGCAAGCGGAACAAGACTCTCTGTCCCGCAGACAGCCCGTCAGGCCTGGACCTGGTTGTTCTGAGAGCAGGCGCAATCATACCTTGTAGGGAATTGTGATACGGCGCAACCGGCCGATCATGCGATCTCCTGGCAGGCGCAGTCGGTGCTTCAACTGCATGGGGGGCCCTAATGGGTACCGTTTCCTCCGCGGGCGGCCACTGCTCATATCGCCATGTTGAAGTGGCCGCTGTTTCTCGAAAGAAGCCGGATCTGAATCCTGATCTCTAGTCGGATGTAAACTGATAGACTTCAGGCTTGAGAACGCCGATGTAGGGGAGATTGCGGTACTTCTGGTTGTAGTCGAGCCCGTAGCCGACCACAAACTCATTGGGAACCGAGAAACCGGTCCAAAAGAGATCAATGTCTACTTCCCGCCGCGAAGGTTTGTCCAAAAGGGTAACGATCTCAAGGCTGGCCGGATTTCGGTGCCTGAAAAGTCGCGTCAGATAGGCGAGAGTGTGCCCGCTATCGATAATGTCCTCGACAAGGATGACATGGCGGCCCTCTATCGGCTCGTTCAGGTCCTTGAGAATGCGGACCACCCCTGAACTGTTGGTGGACGCGCCGTAACTGCTTGTCGCAAGGAAATCGACCTCGTGCGGGATCGAGATCGCGCGCATGAGGTCTGCAAGGAACAGGACGCTGCCCTTAAGGACAGAAATCAACAACAGATCCTTTCCCAAGTAATGTTCATCGATCTGTTGTCCTAGCCCGCGTATGCGGTCCTGAATCGAGTGCTCAGGCACCAGGATGCGCTCCACGTCCTGACCCAGGGAGTTCTGCCCGCAAAAGGCGGTCATCTCTTCTGCCGCATTCGTTGCGACTGATGGGCTTTTGGCCATAAGCAATCCTCCTGGGTCCTGTGCCATGTGAAGGACGAAAGCAAAGGGGGGCTCAGCAACAAAGAGCGGAATCATGAACTTGGGCTTCTGCTGCCATTGGATCGTATCACCCGCAGCTAGCGCGACCCAAATTCGACGGCTTCCGGCGGGCACGTGCGTATCACCGCGAGCAGTTCGCTGAGTATCATCGCTGTGGCCCCCCAAACAGCCTGCTTCTGTATCGCGAAAAACGGCACCAGGGCTGACCGGTCGGCAAGCTGCCACTCTTCCCGCCGCTGTATGGCTGGGTTCAAGAGGTCCGCCAACGGCACTTCCAGAAGCTGGGCAACCTCAGCAGGGTCAGGTCGAAAGGCGGGTTTGACGGTTAGCCGCCCCACGGTCGGGTAAACCTCGTAGTTGCTGGGCCGGATGTAGAGCTCGGTAAGCTTCCCGAGAATCTGCACATCTCCCGGCAATACCCCCAACTCCTCGTGCGTCTCGCGTAACGCAGTTTCAACCAGGTCCGCATCCTTGTGTTCCATCCCTCCGCCGGGAAAACCGACCTGCCCGCTGTGCGTGCCGTCATAGGTAGGACGTAAAATCAGCGGCACGTGCAACCGGTCGCGCAGACTGTAAATCAGGACGAGAACGCCGCTCTGGCGCGCCGGCTCTTCTGCCCTGTCATCAGGGCGCCAGCCGGGCCGGGGCAGCGGCGCCATCCGGGCCTGGGCCGGACGGCCAGGCAGCGGACCGGCAAGATTCTCCTGCAAACAATCGAAAAAGCGGCTGAATGAAACGGTCAAGACGGCCCAATCCTCTGTGGCTCGCAACCAAAGTCTGCTCTATTTCGAACGGCGGGACTGGAATACAATCCGCCCCTGTTCATCCACTTCCCAACCGTACTCGTCCAGATGGATAGTGCCTTCCGGCAGGTGTAGGCGGCGGGCGCGCCGATCATAGGAAAACTGAATCGTACCCTGCGCGTCTGTCAGAACACCTTCGGCCAGTTCCGTTTCGCGCCGCGTGAATCGCATTGCCATTCCATCCTGGCGCGTCACCCACAGCACAAGCGGACGCACACTCATCGGTCGGATTCCTCCCAATAGAAGTGAAAGAATCTGCGGCTGCGGTCCGTGATGCGCGCAAAGTGCGCGATCTGATGTCCTCCCACCCAAACCACGCGGTCTCCGTCGAGAAGAAGGGGCCAGCCGGCGCGCAAGAACCGGGGGACCTTGCGATCAGTGAGGTAGTCCGCCAGGGCTTTGCCATGCCCGCCCAGCCCAAGTGGCTCAAACCGCTGGCCCGCGCGCGGCGCGCCGAGGCTGATCTCCTCCACCGCGTCGGCGTCAATGTAGGCCTCCCACGGTGAAAATTGCCCGCCCAATCCCTGACCTGGGACCTTCCTGCCGGTCGATCGAGCGGCGAACAAGCCTGGCAGGTTCCCTCTGTCCACCTCAGCGCTGCGCAAAATCCAGCCGTCCGTCTCGATCTTCCCCGGCACGGACACGCTTCTCGCCTGAAGCATTTCGTGCGAACTGCAATCCAGGAACGGATGGTTCGGGAAAAAGGGCAGCGCCTCCCGTAGGTGTAAACTGAAGGCATTCCCCATCCTTGTCAACATCACGTCCTTGACCCACGTGTAGGGGCCGCCGGTCTGGACATCGTTGCAGAGCGATTCACGCAGCCGTTCCACCGAGTCGAAACTGATGCCCGTCAGCGGTCTCCCCAACTCGAGCAGGGCCGCGCGCAGCACGCTTCTCTGGTCTGCCTCCCTTAGACTGCGAAAGGCGGGCAGGTCAAAGACCTGTCGGTCTGCTTCACCGAATGGCTGCCCTTCTTCTGCTGGCGCCGCGCCGCGCGTTGCGCTGGATCGCCGCCTTCCTTCACCGCTCTTCCGTGTCGCGGCGAAAGCCTGCCGTGCGGCGTGATCCGACCGTTTCAGTTCGTCTCCCAGCATAGAGGCGGTCCGGCAAAGAGAAGCAACGATCTGCGGGTTGATCTCTCTCAGGCTGGGCAAAATATCGTGTCGAACCCGATTGCGCACAAAGGTCCGGTCCTGGTTGGTCGGGTCTTCAAGCCAGGGAATGTCGTGAATTCTGAGGTATTCCAGGACTTCCGGGCGGGTAACGGCCAACAACGGTCGAACCACGCGCACACCGGGCACAACACGCCCCTCCAGCATCAACGGCCGTTCAGGCCGCATCCCGGCCAGGCCGCGCAGCCCGCTGCCTCGAACCAGGTTCATCAGCACAGTTTCAGCCTGGTCATTCGCCGTATGCGCCACCGCGACATCCACAGGCTGACCCTCCTTCTGCCGGTCGACCGCGACTTGGGCCAGAAACCTGTAGCGCCACTTTCGGGCCGCCGCTTCCAGATTCCCCTCCTCCTTCAGCGCGCCGGCCGGCATTCTGTCTATCTCGAACGGCAAGTCCCAGCGGCCGGCCATCTCGCCCACAAACGAGGCATCCTCAGCCGACTCCCGGCGAAGGCCGTGATCGAAATGTGCGGCCACCACCTTGAGTGACCATTCGTCCCGCATATGGCTGAGCAGATGTAGGAGTGCCATGCTGTCCGCCCCTCCGCTGACCGCGACAACCACCGTTGCCGGCGCGCCGTCATCCTGTTGCGGCGCCGCAAAGAGCCGGTCACGCGTCCGCGTCTGCCGCAGCAGTTCTGTCAAGCGCTCGACGACGTCAGACTGCCCTGGCGACCGGGGCGGAACCGGGCACGCGCCCAAATCCCCTTCGGCCTCCGGCAACCGGATCCGGGCTTGAGGTCGAGCGCCAACTTCAGCTTCCTGTTTCGGCATGGCTTGGCTCTCTCTTCCACGCAATCGACATCGGGCCTACCCGACCCGACTCTGCTCTCACTGCGCGCCTCGCTGCAACCTAAGAATAGCGGAGGGCAATGCTCTTGCGCAAAATGGAGCGCAGATACAGAGGAATCGTGAGACTTCCTGGCCTCGGCTGGCCGTACGGTCATTCCGAGTCCAGTCCTCATTCGGGATTGCCAGGAAAAACGGGTCCCAGGATTCAGTGGCTCACCCGCCTTCCCCCGCCCCTCCCATTCAGCCATCGCCCGCCCGACCCCTTCACCCCCTCCTTTACACGGCAAACCTTCTGTAGGGGCGTCCCTTGTGGGCGCCCAAGCCCCTCTGCACAGACACCAGCCTCAAATCAAAAGGACGCGTGGAATGAAAGCGGAGGAAAGAGGGCGATCCTCGCTTGGCCCGTTCAGGAAATCGCCCTTGGCTTAGCCGTCACGTATTTTGTGTCAAATGCCCCTATGGTATACTTGAACAGTCAAAGGTAGTTGGAAAAGCAGTGGGTGGCGCGGCCCCCCACCGTTTGTCTGTCCCTGCATGGAATGGAGATGTCCCCGGAGTGGCGAACCCGTTAGACTGGCTGTTGGGGCTTTTTTCGCTCGACATTGGCATTGACCTGGGAACTGCGAATACCTTGGTTCATGTGAAAGGCCGAGGGGTCGTCATTGACGAACCGTCGGTGGTTGCGATCGATAAATCGTCAAAGCGGCGCAGTTCGGTCAAGGCTATTGGGCAGGAGGCAAAGGAGATGGTTGGCCGGACGCCTTCCCATATCGTTGCCGTGCGCCCTTTGCAGGACGGAGTCATCTCTGATTTCAAGATGACAGAGGAGATGATCCATGCCTTCATCGGCAAGGTCCACGGCAACAGGGCATTTGGAACGGCCCGCCCTCGGGTGGTGATCGGCATCCCTTCCGGCGTGACCGAGGTCGAGAAGCGGGCCGTGCGGGATGCAACGGTAAGCGCAGGCGCGCGGGAGGCGGGTTTGGTCGAAGAGCCGATGGCCGCGGCCATCGGCGCAGGGCTGCCGGTCACCGAGTCAGTGGGCTCGATGATCGTGGACATTGGCGGTGGAACGACCGAGGTAGCGGTAATCTCCATGGGCGGGATCGTGGTCTCACGCTCGATCCGCGTCGCCGGAGACGAAATGAATGAGGACATAATCAACTATAGCCGCCAGAAATACAATCTCTTGATCGGCGAAAGAATGGCCGAGCGCGTAAAAATCGATATCGGCTCCGCTTACCCTCTCGAAAATGAACGGACCATGATCATCAGGGGACGCAATCTGATCACAGGTCTGCCAGAGGCGATCGAGATCAGCTCGGTGGAGATCAGAGAAGCCCTGACAGGGTCAGTCGAGGTGATCGTCGACGCAGTCAAAGATACCCTGGATGAGACGCCGCCGGAACTCGTGGCCGACTTGATGGAGCACGGCATCGTTCTGGCCGGCGGGGGCGCTCTATTGCAGGGTCTGGCTCAGCGAATTCAGGACGAAAACCGGATGCACGTTTACGTCGCCGACAATCCACTCTCCTCCGTTGTGCTGGGTACCGGCATGATTTTGGAAAAGCCGGAGCACTATGCCGAAACTCTGACAACGATGCAGCGTAAGAGTACCATTCGTTAGGTCCTGGTTCGAGTAGGCACTTTCTGTGCGGCCCCCTTTAGACGAGCATCGAGACGCCTATGCGTAACAGCGGTCAACGAGGCTGGGGCGGTGTCAACTTCGGGCTCAAAATCATCATCCTCTCTCTGACGGCTGTCCTCCTGTTGGCGTTACAACAGACGGGCCGTTTGGGGACCGTGGAAGGCTTGGTCACGTTGGTTACCGCGCCGGGTCAATCCGGGCTGTCGACCCTGACCAACCGCCTTTCCAATTCCCTTACCAATCTGCGGAACTATCGATCCCTCCAGCGGCGGCTAACTGAACTGGAACGCGTCACCCAGAGTCTGAGCGTTGAAAACCTGCGCCTGCAAGAGGTAGAGCGCGAGAATCAACGTTTGCGCGAACTGCTGGCATTCGCCGAAACAAGGCCCAGTTTCGAACTGCAGGGCGGGCAGATCATCGCCCGTGTAATCGGTCAGAACGCAACCAATTTTCTGAATTTCGCGATGATCGACCTCGGTTCTCGGCATGGCATCAGAGTGGGGATGCCCGTTGTAAATGAGCAGGGCCTGGTTGGCCGAATAAACGAGGTGACGGAAACGACCGCCAAGGTCCTGTTGCTCACCGACCCGTCCAGCACGGTCAACGCAATCCTGCAGTCCAGCCGGTTGACAGGGGTCATCAGCGGCCGGCCCGGCGCCGATCCGGTGATCGGTTTCCTGCCCCAGGGCACAGAAATCGGCGTTGGCGAAGTGGTGCTCACCTCCGGCATGGGCGGAAAATTTCCCAAGGGAATTCATATCGGACAGGTGGTTGAGGTCTGGCAACGGGACGTCAACGTTTTCCAGGAGGCGGTGGTACGCCCGACCGTGAACTTTGGCCGCCTGGAGCTGGTCATGGTCGTCACCAATTTCGACCCCTCTGAGTTCGTCCCGTTGCTGGATTCCTTGCCGCCGCCTGAGGGGGAGACGAGTGGCGAATGAAGGACACGGCCTGGGCCGAGGAGGAATGTCCGGCGTCAGGTGGGGTAGGGGCTCCCTTTTCAAATCCGCCGGAGGCGCCGAGGGCAGCGCTCGACAGACCGGCGCAAGGGCCGTGTTTGCCCCTTCGTTTTCCCCCGCCGGCCCGGGCGCCTCTTGGCTGATCGTTCCCATCCTCGGCGCGGCCGCCATTTTTCAAGTCGTCGTTGTCCCAAATCTTGCGGTGCGCGGCGTATACCCGGATGTGATCCTGCTGCTCGTCGTCGCCAGATCATTGATCGCCGGCAGGCGCGGCGCCATCATGTGGGGATTTGTCGGTGGCCTGTGGATGGATGTCCTCAGCGGCGGCGCGATGGGCGCGTCCAGCCTGGCGCTGATGGCAACGGCCCTCCTGACCGGAATCGGGCACAATGCAATATTCCGCCGCAATTCATTCGTGCCGCTGCTCGCCGCGCTTTCGGGCACTCTTTTCTTTTCGTTGATCTACTTGGCAATCCTTACCGCTGTGGGATACAGGTTCCCCCCTGGCCCGCTGGTAGCCAATCTGATTATCCCAGCGACTGTGTACAATGGCGCCTTGATGTTTCTCGCGACACCGATGTTAAATCGTTTGCCCGAACAAGCCGGTTTTCCTTAAGGGTCGGAACGATTCCTGGCAGGCTTCCGGGCGCGGCCGCTTAAATGGGCGTTGGCGCTCCAAATGCGCCGCAGGTCCTGTTCAAAGGACGAGTAGAAAGTAGAGCGTTTCTTCTCCTCTTTATCTTGGACCTGAAGCCTCTGCGGCCCGATCAGCAACCGATTCAGGCCCTGGCGCTGTCCGGGCCAACTTAGTCAGAGTACTGAACGAAGTAGCAATCAATGGACGAACGGGCAACCCGTACTGCGACGGCAACCTCTATAATTGTCCGGCTCACGCTGGCGGCGACTTTCGTCGTCTTCTGTGTGCGCCTTTATTCTCTGCAAATCACTCGCGGCGCGTCCTATCAGGAGCAGGCAGCCGTCAACCGCCTGAGGGAGATCGATACCTACGCGCCGCGCGGCGTCATCTACGACCGCAATGGAGAAATTCTGGCCCGCAACCGTCCCAGCTTTGTCATCGCCATCATACCGGCAGACCTGCCCCCGGATGATCTCAGTACCGAAATCGATGAGCAACGTATCGCCCTCGAAAAGCTGTTAGCCGTCCTGGAAGCGAATTCAGACCCGGAAATGGCGATCCGCATCGCCGAAGTCATGTTTTTGCACCTGGGCCGCGAAGACTTCAGCAATACCGTCGAGTCAACAGGAATCGAGGTCTCCTTCCGCCTCATCGACCTCGAAGTGCTGCGTCACGACGAAGAGGGAAATGAAATCCTCGAAGTCGTTCCAACACTGATTCCTGACCTTTCCAAACCGCTCCCCATCCGCGGCCTGCTTGCGCTTCTGGAGCGCGCGACGGCCCTAGGCGCGCAGGGCAGCTCCTACAAACCGATCTCAGTCCTGGAACTGGTGGACCGCGAACGGGCGTTTCAGGTCGCGGAGGAGACTTACCAGCTGCGCGGCGTCCATGTCCTTCAGAAACCGGTCCGCGAATACCCCTACCGGGACCTGGCCGGCCACGTGCTCGGTTTCCTCGGGCCGATCCCCAAGCTCGCGGCGGAAAACTACAGGGCACGCGGCTATGAGGACCCGAACGAACCTGTCGGCCTGAACGGACTGGAGTATACCTACCAGGATTCGCTGCGGGGCATGCCTGGCAGAAGGCTTGTCGAAGTGGATATTCTTGGCCGCGAAAGTCGCACTGTCAACGTGGTCCGCGAACCTGAGCCAGGTCTCAACCTGTACCTGAGCCTTGACATTCGTCTGCAACGGGTCATGCACGATGCCCTCGCCCGCCAGCTGGAAGAGACAGGCGCGCCCCATGGCGTCGCCGTGGCCATGGACCCGCGTGACGGCGCGATGCTGGGCATGGTCAGCCTGCCCAGTTACGACAACAATATCTTCTCCGAGGGGCTGGGAGAGGAATATCAGGCGCTGGAAGTGGAAGACGATACCCGGCGCCCACTCTACAACTATGCCATCGGCGGGCTCTACCCGCCCGGCTCAACGTTCAAACTGGTCTCCGCCACGGCTGCCCTCGCCGAGAATGTGATCACCCCCTATACCACGCTCGTGGACAGAGGGCCAATTTACCTGCCTAATTTCTTCTTCCCGGATGACCCCACCCAGGCCCAGGAGTTCGTCAGCTGGAACCACAAGCTGAACATACTGCATGGCGTCATGACGATCGTCGAGGGACTCGGCCTTTCAAATGACATCTTCTTCTACTACCTGGGGGGAGGCTACCCCGACTTCATGGTAGGGCTCGGCAGTGAACGTATGGCAAAGTGGATGCGTCTGTTCGGTTTCGGGGAGCTCACCGGCGTCGATCTGCCCGGCGAGGTGCGGGCGTTTGTCCCGGACGAACAGTGGAAAAGGCTGACCAAGGCCGAGTCCTGGACAACCGGTGACAGCTATAACATGTCGATCGGCCAGGGCGATGTGTTGGGGACGCCCATGCAGGTGATGGTCAGCACAGCCGCAGTTGCCAATGGCGGCTATGTCGTCAAACCCCAATTTGTCCAGGGGAAAGTGGACACGAACAATCGCGTCCATTGGGAATACGAACCCGTCCTTCAGGAGCGGATGCCCGTGGATCCAGGCCTGCTTGCCTTCGTGCAAAAGGGCATGTGGCACGCCGTAAATGGAATCGCCGGGACGGCCCCCAACAGTCGCGTGGAGGGCGTTACAGTCGCCGGCAAAACGGGTACGGCAGAGTTCTGCGCCTACGACCCGGAAATCCAGGACTGCAGTGATCGGGACGACGAAGGCAATCTGCCTTTCCACGCATGGTATACGGCCTACGCTCCCTATGACAATCCTGAAATCGTCGTAACAGTCTTTGTTTATTCGGGCGGTGAAGGCTCGGCTGTTGCCATCCCGGTCGCGCAGGAAATTCTGCAGGCATGGTTCCATGATCTGCGCCCATAGCATCGCCGTCGGCCGCGGCGTGACTCGGGAAATCCATCGCTTCCCGAACGACCTTCGGGATTCCGTCAATTCGATTCTACTGTTGTCCCCGACCGGTTTGAACGCAATGTCTACCAGGAAACAATGAGTACAAACAGGTTTTCCCTTTCGCGGGGTAGGCCGACCGCCAGGCCGGATGTCCGCATCAAGGGCCGCGGGGGCTATACCGTCGTCGAAGTCGCCGACGATCGAGGCGACTGGCCGGAGGTCGTGGACTATCTCGCCCGCCATATCTCGCAGGCTGACGGGTTTTTCAGAGACGAGCGCCTGGCCCTCGCCATTGGCGACAGAGCGGTCAACGCGGACGACCTTCAAGCCGTCAACGAGGTGTTGGAAGAACAAAATATTGTCCTCGTTTCCTTGCATACAGGCAATCGCGACGCCTTCCTGGTCGCGCATCAACTGGGACTCGACGTCGTGTGGGAGGGAGACGCGCCGCAGCCCGCGGTCAGAGTGGATAGGGCCGCACGGAGAAACGGGGAACGGCAGCATGGACAGCCGGCGCGCAAGCTGTACCTGGACCTGCCCCTTGGCGAAGGCGGCATGACACACGCCAGCGGCATTGCGCCAACAAAGTCCAGCCCGCAATCAGAGGACCCCGCCCGAAAGGGACTGGAAAGCCAGTCAGCGGCCGTCACGCCTTGGGCAGACGAACCCGGCGAAGACGTGTCGCCGCCGCCCTACATACATCGCGGCACCCTGCGCTCGGGCCACTCCATTCGCCACGCTGGCGCCGTCGTCATCCTGGGCGACGTCAACCCCGGCGCGCAGGTGATCAGCGCCGGCGATATTCTGATCTGGGGCCGTCTGCGCGGCACCGTGCACGCAGGCGCAATGGGCGACGCAAGCGCCATCGTCGCCGCGCTGGATTTCGAACCGGTTCAGATGCGGATCGCCCAGCACATCGCCATGTCGCCAAAAGGCGCGTCCAGCAATCCCGGATACTGGTTCTGGAAACGAGAGAGCGGCGGCCGGCCCGAAGTGGCCAGAGTCATCGACAATCGCATATACGTGGATCCGTGGGATGCAAACAGGTGAACCTATGACTGGCGGCGCATCCTCCGCCGATGGCCGGGAAGCCGGGGCGGACGGCGGCCTCGTATTGACATTGACGTCTGGCAAAGGAGGCGTGGGCAAGACAACGACAACCGCGAACTTGGGCACGGCCCTGGCAATGGCGGGTCAACGCGTCATCGTTTTGGATGCCGACATCGGCCTGCGAAACCTTGATATCATCATGGGCTTGGAAAGCCAGGTCGTCCATAACCTGGTTGACGTCATCGAAGGCCGCTGTTCGCTCCACGAAGCCCTCGTGCGCGACAAACGCGCCAAAGAGCTGTACCTTCTGCCCAGTTCACAGACGCGCGACAAGACCGCAGTCGCGCCCGACCAGATGATGACGCTCTGCGAGGAGCTGCGCGCCATCGCGGACTTCGTCCTTGTGGACTCGCCAGCCGGAATCGAGTTGGGCTTCCAGAACGCGATCGCCGCGGCTTCGGAAGTGATCATTGTTACCACGCCGGAAGTCAGCGCGCTGCGCGACGCGGACAAGGTTATCTACCTGCTGGAGCGGGACCTGAATACCGACGCGCGACTGATTATCAATCGGTACAATCCCCGCCTGGTCCGCCGCAAGGAAATGATCACGCGACACGACATCTTGAGCATCCTCGGTATCGACCTTCTTGGCATCGTGCCTGATGACGACCAGATCACCGTGTCGGCCAATAAAGGTTGGCCCGTCGCCCTCGACCGAAAAAAGTATGTCAGCCGCGCCTATCACAACATCGCGCAAAGGCTGTTAGGGTACAATGTCCCCTTGATCCATTTCCAGGAGGTCAGCTGGCCGGAGCGGCTCCGCCGCATGATTGGTCTCTAGGCGACGGCAATCGATCTGAACGATGATCAGGCACTTTGACAAACCCCTCTTCTTTGCCGTGATGCTCCTCTGCTTCATCGGCATTGCCATGACCTACAGCGCCACCAGTACGACCGTCGCGCTGGCAGACTACTGGCAGAGGCAACTCCTGTTCACAGTACTGGGCGCGATCGCGCTCGTAACCGCCGCGCTCTTCGACTACAGGCACCTGGAGCTGCTGGCCCAGCCCAGTTACTTCCTTCTGTTGGCTTCGCTGGTGGCAGTCTACTTTGTCGGTGAGGTCAAGAGCGGGGCGCAGCGCTGGCTGGATCTGGGTGTAACCGATGTCCAACCCACCGAGGCCGGCAAGTTTCTGCTCATCGTCTTTCTTGCCTGGTATCTCAGCCGCTTTCAAGACCGTATCCGCAGGATCCCCTTTCTGTTGGGCGTCATTCTCCTCCTGCTGATTCCGCTGGGTCTCGTCTACGTCCAACCGGACCTGGGTATGACGGTTACACTCGCCTTCATCAGCGGGACACTGATTCTCATCAACGGCGTTCGATTGACCCACGTTGTGCTTGGCGTCGCCGGCGCGGCCGCGCTTTGGCCGGTTCTGCAGGGCACGCTTCAGGACTACATGATTGAACGAATCGAAATCTTCCTCGATCCAGGCTCAAACCCCGACGCTTCGTTTAACGTCCAACAGGCCTTGATCAGCATCGGCAATGGAGGTTGGATAGGGTTGGGATGGGGCGAGGGAACACAGAATCAGCTGCACTTCCTGCGGGTCCGGCATACAGACTTCATCTTCAGCGTCATCGCCGAAGAACTGGGCTTCATGGGAACGATCCTGGTTCTGTTGTTGCTGTTCTTCGTAATCTGGCGGCTGGTCCGCATCGCCGACCTGGCCCAGGACCAGTTTGGCCGCCTCATTACGCTGGGCGTTGCCTCACTTATCTTCTTTCAGACTTTCGTCAATGTAGGAATGAACCTGGCGATTCTGCCCGTCACCGGTATGACCTTGCCGTTTCTGAGCTATGGCGGCAGCAGTCTCGTCTCGATGATGGCGGCAGTGGGGCTGGCGCAAAGCGTCGTCATGCGCCATCGCAAGATGGATTTCTCTTAAACGTGATTTGAATGCGGGGTTACAGAGCAGAGGGGCTCGTTATCTGCCGCTGGCGGACCCTGGCAGGCCCTCCGTCACTGACCAAGCCCTCTCATCAGATCCACCCAAAGTCCAGGTTGCAAGCCGATGGCCACCACCGCGACCGCAGCCACCGTGACGACAAACTGCGGAGATCGCGAAGCGGGAAGCGCGCCCGGTTCTTGGACCTTTCCGCCTTCTTCGGCCTGTTGGAAGTACATCGCCACCACAACTCGCAGATAATAGTACGCGCTCACCGCGCTGTTCAAAACGCCGATCACCACCAGCCAGGCCCAGCCAGCCTCCACGGCCGCCTTGAAAACCATAAACTTACCGAAAAACCCGGCCAGCGGCGGAATCCCGCTCAGGCTGAGCATGAAAACCGCCATCGCCGCGGCAAGCGCCGGTGAACTGTCGGCGATGCCGGCCAGTTCGCTCTGCTCCACGTCATTCTCATTCCCGCCCCGCTTTTCGAATGCGACGATCACCGCAAACGCGCCCACATTCATGAAGGCATACGTAAAGAGATAGAAGAGAGCGGCCGACGATGCTGAAGCTGTCCCCGCGACCAGAGCAATCAGGATATAGCCGGCGTGGGCGACACTTGAATAGGCCAGCATCCGTTTCACGCTGCTCTGGCGCAAGGCTGTCAAATTGCCGACCGTCATTGTCAGGACGGCCAGAATGGCCAAAGGCAGGGCCCACTGACTCTGATAGGAAGGCAGCGCAGTCATCATCAACCGGAAGAAGCCGGCGAACGCCGCCGCCTTCGTGCCCACGCTCATGAATGCCGTCACCGGCGTTGGCGCGCCCTGGTATACATCCGGTGTCCACATGTGGAACGGGACCAGGCTCACCTTAAAGCCGAAGCCCACCAGCAGAAGCGCAATGCCGGGCAGCACGAGCGACGGATTGCCAGTACCGGCTGAGAGCGATTCATGGATGCGCGCGTAGTGAGCGCTTCCCCCGGCGCCGTAAAGCAGCGCCGACCCGTATACAAAGAAGGTGCTGGCAAACGCGCCCAGCAGGAAATACTTCATGGCCGCTTCGATGCTGCGGGGGCTTTCCCGGTAGAAGCCGCTGAGGATATAGAGCGCCAGCGAGAAAATCTCCAGGGCGATGAACAGGACGATCAGGTTCGTCGCCGTCCCCATCAACATCATCCCGATCACCGCCAACAGCTGCAAGGAGTAAAAGGCCCCCCCTTGCCGCTCAATCGCGGGCAGATAGTTGCGGCTCAACAGAACGCCCAGTACGCCGGCAATCAGCACGACCAGCCGCACGCTCAGCGCAAAACCGTCAGAGACGGCTCCCTCCATATATTCGGTCGGAGGTCTGCCCCAGATGAACAGCGATGCGCCGATGCCCAGCAACAGGATGGCTATCGACAGCCCGGCCAGCGACGACGCGCCATTCTGTTCGCGGCGCAGGATGTCAACGATCATCAGGACCATCACGCCTGCCGCCAGGACAATCTCCGGCAGCAGCGCAACAGCGTTTTCGGTAAGTAGAGCGGTGTCCATGGCGGTCAGTCGACGGTTGTCATTGGATTGTTGTCAGAGGTAAACGGAGGCTGGTTGCTGAAATCGACGAGGCGCTCTTCAGCAACCACTGGCGTCTGAACGACCTCCAGCGCCGCCACCGAAGGATTGATCTTGTCCAGGAGGAAGTTCGGCGCCAGACCTATCGCAAAGAAGAGCAGCACGAGCGGCAGCAGCTGACCAATCTCCCCCCAGTTCAGGTCCGGCAGCTTGTCCCTAAAATTGGCGGGATTCGTCAACTTGCCCTGCGCCACCTGCCTGAACGCATGCAGCAGATACCAGGCGGCCAGGATCACCCCCGCGGTACCCAGGACGGCGAACACCGGAGAGCTCTTGTAGGTCCCAAGCAATATCGTAAACTCGCCGACAAAACCGTTCAGCCCGGGCAGGCCGGCGCTGCTCATCGCCACCACCAGGAAGAAGAAACAGAAAACAGGCACGCTGGCCCACAGGCCGCCGTAGTCTTCCATCAACCTGGTATGCCGGCGCTCATACAACATCCCCACCATCAGAAAGAGCGCGCCCGTGCTCAGACCATGATTGACCATCTGCAGTACAGCGCCGCTGATGCCCTGCTCATTCAGAGCAAAGATGCCCAACACGATGAATCCCATGTGGGCCACCGAAGAGTACGCGACCAGCGACTTCAGATCCCGCTGCGCCAGCGCCACCAGCGCGCCGTACAGGATACCCACAATCGCGAGCACGGAGATGAGCGATGCGTAGTTGGAAACGGCAACCGGAAACAGGGGCAGGGCGAAGCGCAGAAAGCCGTACGTTCCCAGCTTCAGGAGTACACCGGCCAGGATGACAGAGCCTGCTGTCGGAGCTTCCACGTGCGCATCGGGAAGCCAGGTGTGGAAGGGAAACAGGGGAACCTTGATCGCGAATGCCAGCGCAAACGCCAGAAAGGCCAGCTGCTGCAATCCCGGCGGCAGACCCGCCTCCTGCAACGCAAGCAGGTCAAAGGTGCCCCCATGGAAATAGAGCGCCAGAATCGCCACCAGCATCAGCGCGGAACCTGCCAACGTATACAGGAAAAACTTGATCGCCGCGTAGATCCGGTTTTCGCTCCCCCATTTGCCGATCAGGAATGCCATGGGAATCAGGCTGAACTCCCAGAACACATAGAAGAGCACAAGATCCAGCGCCAGAAAGACGCCCAGCACGGCCGTCTCCATCATCAGCATCAGCGCCAGGTAGCCGCCGATATTCTGCTTGACATGCTGGTTGCTGAACGCCACTGCAATCGGCATCAACAGCGTCGTCAGCAGGACAAGCCACAGGCTGATTCCGTCCACGCCCAGATGATAGTGGATGTTCGACCCCGGCATCCACTCGTAACGCTCTACGAACTGCATGTCCGGGATCTCTTGCCATCCGGGCAGAAGCAACAGGCTCACGACAAAAGTGGCAATGGTCGCGCCGAAAGCCAACCATCGCTTGAGGCTGTCGCTCGGCGCCAATAGAACAACCACTGCGCCGACCAAAGGCAAGAATGTGAGAACTGATAGCATGGCGACGACACCAACCTATAAACGTTTAGCGAGACCAACCCGAGTCAAAACCGATCGGTCAAGGAAGACCCTTAACCGCCAATCACAAACCACAATAGCAGCGCCACTACGCCGCAGAAAAGGCTCAGCGCGTACGTCGGCACCAGCCCGTTGTGGACTTTGCGCAACGCGCCGCCCACGGCCAGATTCGCCTGGCCGACAAGATTGACCGCGCCGTCTACCACCCCCTGATCCACGACCCGGCTGAACCAGCTGGAAAGCGCAAGCAGCGGCCCGACGATAAGCGCCGCGTAGAGCTCATCCACCAGCCACTTCCTGGCGGCAATAGGCTCAAGCGGGCGCGCCAGCCTCGTTATCCCCGCGGCCAACCTCCCAACGCCCGTATCCGCGCCTTGGACGTAGCGCCCGTAGGCCAGTCCGATTCCGGCCAGTGCCACAAGCGCGCTGACCGCCAGCAGCACCAACTCCATCGGAACGCTGGGATGGAAGGAAGGGACCCCCACCGACGCCTCCAGGTAATGTTCCATCGTGAGCAGGAATGGAAGATTGAGCAGCCCGCCGACCACGGCCAGAAACGCGAGAACCCAGAGGGGCCTCGTCATCACCCCTGGGCTTTCGTGCGCATGCTCATGGATGCGCTGATCACGCGCCTCGCCCCAGAAGGCCATGAAGACGGCCCGAAAACTGTAGAACGCAGTGAGCAGTGCCGTGAACAGGCCGATCAAATACAGAAGAATGTTGTCGTTGGCGGCGTGCAGCAGAATTCCATCTTTGGAGAAAAAGCCGGATAGCAATGGAAACCCGGCCAGGGCCGACGCGCCAATCAGGAAGAGCGCATAGGTCGTCGGCATCTTGGCGCGCAGATTGCCCATCTTGCGAATGTCCAACTCGCCGTCCGGAAGGCCGTGCATGACATTGCCGGCCGCCAGGAACAGAAGCGCCTTGAAGAAGGCGTGCGTCACCAGGTGAAAAATGGCAAACGCGTACGCGCCCACGCCAACCCCCAACATCATAAAGCCCAGCTGCGATACCGTTGAGTAAGCGAGAATCTTCTTCAGGTCCACCTGGGTCAGCGCGATCGTCGCCGCCATCAGCGCCGTCAGAACGCCCACCCAGGCTGCGAGCCCGCCCGCCGCCGGGGCCATCTCCCACAGTACGTGGGTACGCGCCACCATGTAGATGCCCGCCGTCACCATCGTCGCCGCGTGAATCAACGCCGAAACCGGGGTCGGCCCCGCCATGGCGTCCGGCAACCAGACGAAAAGAGGCAGCTGCGCGCTCTTGCCGGTGGCGGCCAGCAGGAGCAACAAGCAGATCGCCGTCGCCGCCCCCGTAGCCAGCGCGCCTGCCCCCGCAAATACCTCCTCGAACACGACCGAGCCGACACCGGTCCAAATCAGGAAGACGGCCAGCATCATGCCGAAGTCGCCGATCCGGTTGACCAGGAAGGCCTTCTTGCCCGCGTCAGCATAGTGCCCGTAGGACTCGTCATGCCGGTCAAAGTAGAAACCGATCAGCAGATAGGAGGCCAGCCCCACACCCTCCCAGCCGACAAACATCCCCACAAAGTTGTTGCTCAGAATCAGCACCAGCATCGCGAGGATGAAAAAATTCAGATAGACGAAAAAACGCTGAAAGTTCTGTTCGCCGTGCATGTAGCCGCCGGCGTACACGTGAATCAGCGCGCCGACGCCGGTCACGACCAGGGCCATCGTTACGCTGAGCGGATCGATCAACAGAGCCGCCGGCGCCGAAAAACTCCCGATTGTTATCCAATCCCAGAGATGAACTGTCGCAGCGCGGTGGTGTGGGTCCAGGCCCGACAGGCCAAAAAAGAGCCCAATGCTGACGAAAAAGGAAAGGACCACCGCGCCTGACGCAACGATATGGATACCCCGCTCGCCCAGTCGGTCGCCCACAAAAAGGTTGACCAGAGCGCCCAGGGAGGGAAAGACAAAAATCAGCCAAGCTATTTCCAGCATAGGTTCCTCATTGCGCCGCTAAGTCGGTCTTCCAGATTTCCCGGCTGCGTGTGGTTGCGCCAAAAATTCCAGGAGGGAGAACTGTCCGGCCCGCAAGCCGGTGTTCACCATCTCAGCAAATTGATTTCGTCGATGTTGATGCTCTGCCGGTGGCGGACATTGGCGATTAGAATCGCCAGCCCCACGGCAACCTCGGCAGCCGCCACGGCCATGATCATGAAGACAAAGATCTGCCCCTCCAGATTGCCCCACTGGCGGGCGAGCGCGATCAAAGTCAGGTTAACGCTGTTCAGCATCATTTCGATGCACATGAAAATAATCAGTGCGTTTCGCCGCAGCAGTACACCGGTCGCGCCGATAGAAAAGATGATCGCAGCCAGAATCAGGTAGTAGCTCGTCTCAACCATCATTCATTCGCCTTCACAGACGGGATGCCTTCGCCGGCGCCTTCTTGTTGGCGTCCCAGCACCAGCGCGCCGATCAGCGCGACCAGCAGCAGAAGCGCAATCAGTTCAAAGGGCAGAACATACTTTGAGAACAGTTCAATTCCAACGGCCTTCGGTGTGCCGCCCTGCAACAGCGCCGCGGTTTCCTCCGACGTGGCCATCGTGCGCGACAGCGCGCTGTATGAAATGACCAGCAGCAGGATCACGCCCAGAGCGATGCCCACCGTGCGGCTCCATGCCCGCTGCGCGGCGCTGAAGTCGTTGGTTTCGCCGCCAATCAACATGATCACGAACAGGATCAGGATGACGATGCCGCCGGCGTATACGATAACCTGCGCCGCCGCAAGGAACTGCGCGTCAAGCGTGATGTAAAGCACCGCCAGGGTGGCAAAGTTGGTAAGCAGAAAGAGCGCGCTGTGAACGGGCTGGCGGCTGGTTACCACGCCAAACGCCGCCGCCAGACTGACGGCCCCGACAAGCAGGAAAAACAGAAGCGACCAACTCATGAAAAGTTACTCCGGTCGGATGATGACCCTTGGCATACCGGGGTTGAGCAGCTGCTCTTTCGTGAGCACGAAATCCTTGCGCTCGTAGTTGGCCATGGCAAAGTCGTGTCCAAGAACAATCGCCTCGGTCGGGCAGGCCTCTTCGCAGTCGCCGCAGAAAACGCAGCGCAACAGATTCAGCTCGTAGACCTTGGCGTGCCGTTCCCCCGGCGAAAGCGGCGCATCCGGATCGTTCTCGGCCGCCTCCACATAGATCGCCTCCGTGGGGCAGGCCGCTTCACACAGGCAACAGCCGATGCAGCGCTCCAGTCCGTTGGCATAGCGCCGCAGTTCATGGCGGCCGCGAAAACGGGGGTAGATCGGAATGTCTTCGTGCGGAAACTCCACCGTCACCGGCTTCTGGCGCAAGTGTTTGAGCGTGACGCCCATGGCCTTCCCGATTTCGGATGCGCCCTTCAGAAAGTCGCCAAACTCCATCGAATCCCTCTTTTCCTTGCTGCGCCTACTTCAGGAACACGGCCAACACAGCTGAAACACTCACATAAACCAGGCTCAGCGGCAACATGAACTGCCAGCAGAACTTCATCAGTTGATCGTAGCGGGGCCGGCCAATGCTTGCCCGCACCCAGATAAACAGGAAGAGCAGAATCACGACCTTGATCAGCAGATAGATCGGACCAAGCCAGATGTACTGGTCGGCAAATGGGCCTTTCCACCCGCCGAAGAACAGGGTCGCCATGATCGCGCTGGTGGAGATCATGTTGACGTATTCAGCGATGAAAAACAGCGCGAACTTCATCCCGCCGTACTCGGTCTGAAAACCGGCCACCAACTCGTTCTCCGTCTCCGGCAGGTCAAACGGGCTGCGGTTTGTCTCGGCCAGAATGCAGATGAAGAAAAAGGGAAAGGCCAGCCACAGCCAGATCCACTCCCACCACGGGCGGAATCCCTCAACCAGCTCCACCAGGCTGAAGCTGCCGGCCAGGATCAGTATGCTGACCAGAAAAAGGCCCAGCGGCAGCTCGTACGAGACCATCTGGGCCGAAGAACGCAGCGCCCCCAGCAGCGAGTAGTTGTTGTTGCTGCTCCAGCCCGCCAGAATGATGCCGTAACTCTCGATCCCCGCCACCGCCAGAATCCACAGAAAGCCTATCCCTACGTCAGCAATGGCCGGAGTCCCTTTGGCAATGGGAATCACCGCCCAAATGATCAACGCCGGTACGAGGGCCAGCGCCGGCGCCAGAAGATAGACCGGCTTGTCGACGTGATTCGGAATGATCTCTTCCTTGAAAAACGCCTTCACCGCGTCGGCCGCCGGTTGCAAAAGGCCGAATTTGCCCGCCCGGTTCGGGCCGTACCGAACCTGGAAGCGGGCCAGCAGCTTGCGCTCATACCATGTCAGGTAGGCGAAGCCCGTCAGCAGGACAAAGATCAGTATCAGCGCGCGGATGGCCGGGAAGACCAAGAGCTGTAACCAGTCCATTTAACGCCTTTCCACTTTGACGCGCTGGGTATAGCTGCCGTTGAGCAGCGCCCCCACCGGCGCGCCCGGCAGACTCTCCGGAATCCAGGCCGTGCCTTGCTGCACCTGGGCATCAACCGCCGCGGTCACCTCAAGTTGCCCCTGATCACTTTGCACCGTGACCGGACTGCCCGCCTCCACGCCGAATGTGGCCGCGTCAGCGGGATTGAGCGTAACAGTGGCGCCATGGGCCATTCCGTGCATCTGCTCGGTCAGACCGAATAGCGTGCCACCGTCGTAGAGGACCGTGCCGGTGACAAGACTGAGGGGATAGTCGGCCTCTTCAGAGGCTCCTGCGTGTACGCCCGCTGTGCCCCGCCCAGTGGATTCCGCCGCTGACGGCGCCGCCTCTGCCGCCCACTGACGGCCCTGATCGCCCAGCGCCTCCCAATTCAGGCCTGCATACGCGGGCACCGCCCATGTGATCTCTTCAGTGACACTGCGGACGTCGGTGAACGGCCACGCCGCGCCCATCTGCCTGGCCAGGTGTATGAAGATCATCCAATCCGGGGCGGCGCGTGACTTGGGGTCGGCCACGGCTTTCGGCGCCCTTTGCACCCGCCTTTCCAGGTTGGTGTAGGTGCCGTCGCTCTCGGCCCATCCCTGCGCCGGCAACACAACATCCGCCTTCTCTGCCGTTTCCGTGGGCAGCAAATCGGTGACCACCAGCAGGTCCAGGTCGTCAAGGCTGGCGGCCCAATCAGGTGATTCCGCGGCCGGGTTGGCCCCGTTCACAAAGAGGGCTCTCATCTCCTGGCTGTCAAGCATCTGCTTATAGGTATACCCAGGCGAACCGGATAGCGTGCAGCCCCACAGCCCCTCCAGCCTTGCCTTTGCCTCCGCATCGTCCAGCGGAAACTGGCCGGGCAGCCGGTCGGGAAGAACGCCCATGTCGCGGCAGCCCTGGGCGTTTCCATCCAGCCCGACGTAGGCGACGCGTGTGCCTTCGCCCGCGGCCTGGGCGAGCCGTTCCAATTCCAGACGGACTCCGGGGCCGCTCTCACCGCGCGCGGCCATCGGCCCATAGATGATCAGCGCTTTCTCGCTCTCCGAGAGCAGTCCGCCGGCAGCCCGCGCCGCCGCATCCCCCCCGGTTTCACATGATCCCTGTACAGCCTGCGTCAGGCTGTCAATCAGCGGAATCTCCTCGCCCGGTTTGTAGGCCAGGTACGGACCCTCGTAACGGGTCAGCTCGATCTTGCGCGCGTGGGCAATGATCAGCTTGACGCCGCCCCGCAGTATGGCCCGCTTCAGATGCAGGTCCAGCACCGGCAACTCTTCACTTGGGTCCACGCCAAAGAGCAGGACCGTATCCACCTGCGGGTCCGGCCCGTACTGCGGTTTCATCAGCTC
The DNA here is from genome assembly GCA_022823185.1 of Caldilineaceae bacterium. Taxonomy (GTDB): domain Bacteria; phylum Chloroflexota; class Anaerolineae; order Caldilineales; family Caldilineaceae; genus Bin5. The sequence continues at coordinate 21,474 of JAJDXQ010000016.1, read as the reverse complement.
TGCCAGGGCCGGCAGGCCCGTGGGCAGCGCCGCGACATCACCGCCATCGCGGTGGTCGATATTGTTCGTGCCGATCACGCCGCGCATGAAACGCTGCAGCGCATAGTTGCCCTCATTGCTGATCTTGCCGCTGCCGATGGCGCCGATGGCATCAGCGCCGTACTTCTCCTTGATGCCGGCCGCCTTGCCCGCGATGTAGGCCAGCGCCTCGCTCCACTGCACCTGCGTCAGCCTGCCGTTCTTGCGCAGCAGCGGCGCCGTCAGCCTCTTCTCGTCATTTACCCAACCGTGCGCGAAACGCCCTTTGTCGCAAATCCACTGATCATTGACCTGCATGTTTTCGCGCCCGACGATGCGCCGCAACTGGTGTGTACGGCTGTCCAGCCGCACATTGCAGCCCACCGAACAGTGCATGCAAATGCTGGGCGTGCGTTCAATCTCCCACGGCCTGTACGCGAAACGGGCGACGCGATTTGTCAGCGCGCCCACAGGGCACAGGTCGATGATGTTCCCGCTCGTCTTGGCGTCGACCGGCCGGCCTTCCTGAATGTCAACGATCGTGTCGTTGCCCCGCTCGAAAAGACCCAGCTGCGGCTTGTCCTCCCACTCTTCCAGATAACGGATGCAGCGCCAGCAGAGAACGCATCGTTCCTGGTCCAGAACAATCGTGTCCGATATATCGTAATGCTTTTTGGCCAGCCGCTTCGGTTCGATCAACTGGCTGATGCCCTGGCCAAAACGCATCGTCTGGTCCTGCAGCGGGCACTCCCCGCCCTTATCGCAGATCGGGCAGTCGAGCGGATGATTCAGCAGGATAAACCCCAGATTGGCCTCCTGCACCGTCCGCACCTGCTCGGTGTCGGTTCGCACAACCATGCCGTCGCCCACCGGCATCGTACAGGAGGCCATCATCGCCGTCCCGCGCGGCCCATCCACCTCCACCAGGCACATGCGGCAACAGCCGACCGGATCCAATTTGGGATGCGAACAAAACACAGGAATCTCGACGCCCGCCATGCGCGCCGCGTCAACAAGCAGCGTCCTGGCAGGGACCGACACTTCCTTCTCGTTGATGGTGAGCGTTACGTGTTCAGCCATGGAAAGTTAAGTCTCCGAATCAGAAGAGATCTCTTTCAGGAGCGGCGGAGTCCGGCCGCGTCTTTTTCCGGCGGCGGTATGTCGTCAACCTTCACCTCGAATCCAGGTAAAGCAGGAGGAGTGGCGGAATCCCCTTCCCGTATGGGTACGCGCTCGCTCCCGTCCTCTGCGCTCGCGACCGGCGCGACAGGCGGCGCTAGAGAAACAATCGAAACTTCTCTCAGTCGTCCCCGGAAACCAGGTCATCATGCAGCACGATATTCCCGCCGACCGGCGCAAACGTGCTGTCGCGCAACCCGCTCTCCTCGTGCGTATTCGGGCGGTAATCCGGGCGAATCGGCAGCACCGGCCCGATCTCGTCCGGATTCGTGCTCTCGATCTGGGTGGAAAACTCGCCGCGGAACTTGATCAGGTTGCTCTGCAAGCCCCAGACCGAAGCCTCGCCAAAGGGGCAGAAACTTTTGCCGGCGATGTTGTCCGCGATGTACTCCATCAGTTCCAGATCTCTGCCCAAACCCTGCCCCTCCTCGATGCGCAGCAGGATCTTCTCCAACCATGCCGTACCCTCGCGGCATGGTGTGCACTTGCCGCAACTCTCCTCGCGATAGAAGCTGAGCGTGCGCCTCGCCACCTCAATCATCGAGGTGCGGTCGTCAATCGCGATCACGCCGGCTGAGCCAAGCAGTGACCCCGCCTCCGCGACGCTCTCATAGTCCAGCGGAGTATCAAACTGGTCCGGAGTCAGCAGCTTCATCGAAAGGCCGCCGGGCACGATCGCTTTGATGGGATGGTTCTCGTCCTCCGGCCCGCCGCCGTACCTGTTCACCAACTCGCTCAATGGCGTGGCGTGGGGAAGTTCGTATAGTCCGGGCCGCTTCACGTTGCCGCTCAAGCAGAAGATCCGCATGCCTGGGCTGCGCTCGGTCCCATATGCCTTGTACCAGTCGACACCGTGCCGCATGACGTGGGTTACGTTGCAGATCGACTCGACATTGTTCACAATGGTCGGCTTGGCGTACAGCCCTTCCACGGCAGGGAACGGCGGCTTGAGGCGCGGCTCGCCCCGGTAGCCCTCCAAGCTCGTAAGCTGGGCCGTCTCTTCCCCGCACTCGTACGCGCCCGCGCCCCGGTGCAGCACAATGTCCAGGTTCTTGCCGCTGCCAAAAATGTTCTCGCCCACGTATCCCCTGGCCGCCGCTTCCGCGAGAGCCTCCTCCAATCGCATATAAGCAAAGTAATACTCGCCGCGAATATAGATGAAGGCCTTCTCCGACTCGATCGCGTGGCAGCTCAGAATGATGCCTTCGATCAGCTGGTGCGGGTCGTACTCCATGATGATGCGGTCTTTGAACGTGCCCGGCTCCGACTCGTCGGCATTCACAACCATGTACCTGGGCCGCGTCTCCGGCGGCAGAAAGCCCCACTTGACGCCGGTGGGGAAACCGGCCCCGCCCCGCCCGCGAATGCCGCTCTCCTTGATCTGATCGACCATGGCGGCCGGCTCAATCTCTTCCAGCGTCCGCCGCGCGGTGGCGTAGCCGCCGTAGGCCTCGTATGTCGCGATCTTGTGGCTGTCCGGCTCGTTGAGACGGTCCATCAGATAGCGGGGCTCCATCCCGCCCGTCAGGTAGGGCCCGTCTGCCGCGCCTTTGTTGTCAGGATCGGCCTCAGGCGTCCAGCGCTCCAGGCTGCGGAATCCGTTGCCGGACTTCAACACATCGACCGCCTTCTCCACATCCGCAGCCGATTTGAGGTTCTCAAAATACCGTATCTCACCGCTCTTCTGGTCGGTGACGATCGCCATCGGCGCCGTGCCGCATGAACCCAGACACTCCATGTGATCAAGCGCGAACTGGCCGTCCTCCGTACTTTCGCCGTGATGGATGCCGAGCGTCGTCTCGAAGTTGTGGAGGCACTGGTTGCCGCCCCGCAACATGCAGGGCACATTGGTGCACACTTCGATATGATATTCGCCCTTCGGCTCCTCATGCAGCATGTTGTAAAAACCGACAACCGCGCCCACCTCCGCCGGCGCGATGCCCAGGATCTCCGCCAGCTCGTCCTGCGCTTCCACCGGGCAGCAGCCGTGCTCCCGCTGAATCACATAAAGCGCCGGCAGAATGCCCGACCGTTCCCGGCCCGCGGGATAACGTGCCAGTATCTTGTCGATCTCCTGCCGCATCTGTTCCGTGATCATCGCATACCCCAGTTGGCGCTGTACAATTCGGTATGACCTGTGCGCAGCCTTCCCGGCGCTATCGGTCAACCTCGCCTAAGACAATGTCGATCGACCCAATGTTGGTGACAACGTCGGACAGCATCTCGCCGCGGCTGATATGGTCGATGGCATAAAGATTATTGAAGCTGGGCCCGCGAACATGCAGGCGGTACGGCTTGGCCGAGCCGTCGCTGTAGATGAAGAAGCCCAGCTCGCCCTTGCTGCTCTCAATGCCGTGGTAGAAGAAGCCGGGCTCAACATGGAAACCTTCCGTCATCAGCTTGAAGTGATGAATCAACGCTTCCATACTCACGTCCAGCTCGGCGCGCGGCGGCAGAGCCACCTTGCGATTGTTCGACTTGTACAGGCCGCTGGGCAGATTGTCCACCGCCTGCTCCAGAATCCGCACGCTCTGCCGCATCTCCTCCAACCGCAGGGTAAAGCGCCCGTAACAGTCGCCGCTGTCACGGGTCGGCACCTCGAACGTATACCCCTCGTACCCGCTGTACGGCCGGTCCCGGCGCAGATCCCAGTCCACGCCGCTGCCGCGCAGCATCGGCCCCGTCAAACCCATGGCCAGCGCGTCCTCGGCGCTGACGAAACCGACGCCCTTCAGGCGCTCCTGCCATAGCGGCGCCTCCGTCACCATCGCCTCGTACTCGCTGATCTTCTGCGGCATCAGGCGCAGAAAATCCTTCAATTCGGCCACAAAGGCGTCCGGCAGATCCTGCCAAACGCCGCCAATGCGAATATAGCTGACCGTCAGCCTGGCCCCGCAAGCCATCTCAAACAGGTCCAGAATCCGCTCCCGCTCGCGGGTGGCATACATCAGGAGGCTCATGCCCGTGCCCGAAACGTCCAACACGTGGGTGGCCAGCCAGAAGAGATGTGAAGCGATTCGCTGCATCTCCGCCATGATGACCCGGATCACCTGCGCCCGCTCCGGAATCTCCAACCCCAGCATTTGCTCGACCGTCAGACAGTAGCCCAGGTTGTTCGACATCGAGGACAGATAGTCCATGCGGTCGGTGTAATAGACAAAGTCCTTGTAGCGCTTGTTCTCTCCCGTCTTTTCAAACCCGGAGTGGAGAAAACCCAGGTCCGGATCGATGCTCACAACGCGCTCGCCGTCCAGCTCCACCACCAAACGCAAAACGCCGTGCGTACTCGGGTGGTGGGGCCCCATGTTGATTACCATATTCTGGCGGCTCATTCCGGGCGGCAGGTCCGGCGCGGCGCTCTCCGCCGCCAAAATCTGCGTGCCGAGCGTATCGAACTCCGGGTCGTCCCACGTAAAGGTAAACGGGACCTCTTCGCCGCCTAGAGGCGCCTGCTTCTGCAGCGGATGGTTGGGCCAGTTCTTTGGCATCAGGATCCGCCGCGGGTCCGGGTGCCCGTCGAACCGGATCCCCATCAGGTCGAAAACTTCCCGTTCGGGCCATTCCGCGCCCCGGTATATGGATGTCAGGCTGTCGACATGCGGGCTCGTCCCGTTGCCTTCCGCCTCGCTTCGACAGTCCGTGACCACAGTCAAGTGCTGGTTGCGCGAGTAGGAGCGAAACTGGTAAATCGTCTGAAAACGGGCGCCCCCGTCCAACGGCAGTTCGGATCGGTCCACACCCGTGACGTCGATCAGCGTCTCGAATTGGAGCTGGGAATCGTCGCGCAGAAACGTCGCCAGCGCTTTCAGCTGCTCCGGCCGCGCATACACGACCTGGTTGCCGTGATGCAGACCGGCCGCCAAGAAATCATCTCTGAACCGTCCGGCAATTCGTTGTAAATCCTCCGTTTCTCCCTCCGGCAGAGGCGCCAAAGCAGGGATGCCCGGCGGGTTCAACGTGCGCTGGGTCTCGTATGAACGAAATACGGGTGCAACATCAAGAGGCATCTCTAAACTCGCTCTCTCTTTTCCTCGCCTGCCGGGACAAACACAAGGTACGGTTCACAACGCAAGCAGGATGGCCTGCCGCCCGCCGGCAGACCCGCTCTTCTCAGCGCCCCTTCAAACGCCCAAGGGCATGATCTCTTCAACCGCCAGCGGCTCCTCCACCTTGCGGCCGGCGCCGATCGTCTCGCGTCCCTGCTTCGCGCGCAGCATGTCCATCGCGTAAAGAAGCGACTCAGGGCGAGGAGGACAACCGGGCACATAAACATCCACGGGGATGATCTTGTCCACCCCTTGGATGATGGCGTAATTGTTGAATGGCCCCCCGGCGCTGGCGCAGATTCCCATCGCGATCACCCATTTTGGGGCCAGCATCTGATCGTAGATCCGTTTGATGACCGGGGCCATCTTGTTGCTGACGCGCCCGGAAACGATCATCAGATCCGCCTGCCGCGGGCTGGCCCGAAACAGCTCCGAACCGTAACGGGCAATGTCGTGTCGCGCCGTTCCGGTGGCAATCATCTCCATCGCGCAACAGGCCAGCCCAAAGAGCAACGGCCATGTGCTATTGGCCCTTCCCCAGTTGATGACGCTGTCCAGCGTGGTGGTCAAAATGCCGTCAGGAACCTTCTCTTCTATGCCCATTTCCGTTCCTTTGCATCTCCATTTCAGCCGGATTGCCGGCGGCAGGTCAGGAGGGCGGGGTCTGGCTCTCGGCTTTCAATGCCCTCTTCAATGCCCGATTGTGGTTCGCCCACAACGATCTTCTGTTTGTTGCCTGAGAAAAACCGTGCGCGGCCAGCAACTCCTCCAGCTTCTAGTCCCAGTCGAGAGCGCCCTTCTTCCATTCATAGAGGAAACCTACCACGAGGACAATGAAAAAGGGAACCATCGCCAATAGCGCAAACAGGCGAAGGTCTCTCAAGACTGCCGCCCACGGGAAGAGGAAAATTACTTCGATGTCGAAAATCAGGAAGAGCATCGCAACAAGATAGTATTTCACCGGGAATCGCCGACGGGCGTCGGCAAATGGGATAATCCCCGACTCGTATGGCTCCAACTTCTGTTTGTTGCGCTCTCGTGGCCCAAGCAGGGCGGGCAGCCCTATGGCGATCACGCCGAATCCGGCCGCCAACAGGATCAAAATGAGAAGTGGCAGATAATCGCTTGCCATCCCGATATTCCTTTTCCGCGCTCCTGAAAGGCCTGGGGAACTGTTCGTGCATTTTTCCACGAACGATTTCATTCTAGCACGAACCGAAATCGACTGTCAAAGCCCATCCGCGCCAAATGCTCCCACTTCCGCCAACCAATCCCCGATTGCCCCGCGCCCCAGCCCCTGCCTTTCTGGGCCTCCCCCAACCCCCACCCAGCTGCCTGGCGCCCTTGCCATGTGTCGGCGGCCCCTCCGCGCCCCGCCCTCCTCGCGCCCCGGCTCCGTGCCGGTCCAACCTCTCGCCGCCTGCCGCCTCGTCTCTCCTCCACCGGGCGGGGCAGTGCCAGGACCTTGTCGCCTTGCCACGATCCCCGGCGGCAAACACCGCCGCCGGGCCGGGGGACACCCCCGGACCCCCGCACGCCTGCACACGCCCCATCCCCGCCAGGTCCCCTCGCCCCTTAACGACTGCCGTCCCTCACCCCTGCTGTCCCCCCTTTTGCGTTTACAAAGGGTACAGACTTTCGCTATCAGAAATCGCTATGCTATACTTTCGCGGGAGTTTGTTAAATTCCACACAAACGGATTCTCGGCTATGCTCAGTCAATATTTCTTCATTCTCATTATGTCCGGCTTGGCGGTCGTCCTGCCCCTTGCCGCCATCGTTATGGGCCACTTCCTCGGTCCCCGCCGGCCCGATGAAATCAAGAACGATATCTATGAGAGTGGCGTAGAAACAATTGGCGAAACCTGGGTCCAATTTCGCGCCCAATACTATCTGATAGGCCTGGTATTCGTCGTCTTTGATGTGGAAGCGCTGTTTCTCTTTCCAATCGCGGTGGCATATCAGCAATTGGAAATGTTTGCCGTTCTCGCCACAATCTTCTTTGTCCTGCTGCTTGTGATCGGTCTTCTGTACGACTGGCGCAAGGGCGCCCTGGAGTGGCAATAGTCTTCGCCTTTGCACGGCGTGCGTTGAATCATCGCGCGGCCCCGAAGGGCCGCTTTTCCACAGCGTCCTGTTTGGAGGCACCGTTATGCAGGTAACCCAATGGAGCGAAGCGCTCTCCGGCTGGCTCATGGGGCTGGGTCTTCCTGGCTGGGCGGCCATCTTTCTCGTGTACGCCGTCGGCTCCTTTATCCTGATCAACTACGGCATGTTGTCTGTGCTGCTTCTGATCTGGATCACCCGCAAAGCGATCAGCCGCATCCAGGATCGGATAGGGCCCAACCGCGTCGGCAAGTACGGACTCCTCCAAACCGTCGCGGACGCGGCAAAACTGCTTTCCAAAGAGGACATCACGCCATACGAAGCCGACAAAATCGCCTACAACCTTTCGCCCATCCTCTCGGTTTTCGGTGTGCTGATGCTGCTGGCGGTGATCCCATTCGCGCCGGGGTTGACCGGCGTCGATCTGAACGTCGCGGCCCTCTACGTTGTGGCGCTTGGCTCCATCGGCATTATGGCCGCGCTGATGGCCGGGTGGGGCAGCAACAACAAGTATGCGCTGCTGGCCGGTTTTCGCGTCGTAGCCCAGCTCCTGAGCTATGAAATCCCCCTGGTATTGGCCATCCTCACGGCGGTGCTGCTCACCGGTTCGATGCGCTTCGGCCAGATCGTCGAAATGCAGTCGTTGCACGTGGCCGGCTTCAATCTCGGATTGGGCTGGCTTGGCATCGTCATGCCCGGCGCGCTGATCGTCTTTTTCGTCAGCTCGCTTGCCGAAGCCGAACTCACCCCCTTTGACCTGCTCGAGGCCGAATCCGAGCTGATCGCCGGATTCCACATCGAGTATTCAGGCATGAAGTTCGCCATGTTCTTCCTGGCCCAGTTCCTGAATGCCTGGATCCTCGGCGCCGTGGCCGTCACGCTCTTCCTCGGCGGCTGGCAGGGCCCCGGAGTCGGTTTGCCCGTCATCGGGCCCATCCTGGGCCTCGGCTACTTTATGATCAAAGTGTACGGCGTCTATGTACTGCAGCAGTGGATCCGCGGCACCTTCCCCCGTATTCGCATCGATCAGATGATGTACTTCGCCTGGAAGGTCCTGGTTCCGCTGATGATCGGCCTGATCGTCGCCCAGGCCATCATCCAGAAGCTGCCCACACCGGTCGCAATCCAATATGTGCTGATCTTTATCGCCAATGTCGGTGTAATGGCCGTCGTTGCCTATGTTCTGCAGAAATACTTCCGCGAGGAACAGATTCGGACAAAACGCTCTTTCGAACCGACCTCCCTCATAGGCGGGATGCAGGTGTCCGAAAAAGGCACAATGTATTAGACAGCGCATGGCAAGACGTTTCTTGGGCCTGCGCCGGCTTACTTCTCATCAGGAAGGGCAGGGACTCTCATGCAGTTACCGCTGGGTATCGAGGTACCGATTCCAACATTCGAACAGTTCGTGTTCATCCAGGTGGCGCTGCTGACCGCGGTCGCCGCCCTGGCGGTGGTGACCAGCCGCAACCTCTTTCACAGCGCCCTCGCCCTGACGTTGACATTCTTCGGCGTCGCCGGCGTCTATATCTTCCTGGAGGCCGAATTCCTCGCAGTTAGCCAGGTTCTTGTGTACGTCGGCGCGATCGCCATGCTGATCGCCTTCGCCATCATGCTCACGCGCAGCATGATGTTCGGGCGCACCTCCCCGCTCAACAACCAGTGGGGCAAGTCGTCCCTATTCGCGATCCTCTTTTTCAGCGCCCTGCTGGCCTTTGCCAGGGCAACGCCCTGGCCCGCCGCCGGCGAGGAAGTCGTCGCTGACGAAGCGCTGATAGGCCAGCTGGGAAGAGAATTCGTCACAACTTACGTAATCGCATTCGAAGTATTGGGCCTGCTGCTGCTGGTGGCCCTGGTCGGGGCAGTGATGCTGGCACGCGATCGGTAATGGCAGGGTTTGCATCCTGGTTCGCTGCCGCCATGATAGGCCGCTGATCATCGGTCTTCGCATTTCCTTGAGGTTGATCCTATGGTTCCGCTCAGTTGGTATCTGATGCTCGCCGCCTTCCTGTTTTCCTGCGGCCTGTACGGCGCGCTCGCAAGGCGCAATGCCATCGCCATGCTGATGGGCATCGAGCTGATGCTCAACGCAGCCAATATCAACCTGGTGGCCTTCTGGCGCCACGGCGTCGGACCCATGGAAGACCTGACCGGCCAGGCCTTTGCCGTACTCATCATCGGCCTTGCGGCCGCCGAGGCCGCCGTCGGCCTGGCCCTGATTATCGCTGTCTACCGCGAGCGGCGCACCATCGATGTCGACGAGCTGGACGTTCTTGCGGGCTGATCCTGTCGGAACGGCTTGGCTGGCGCCCCAATTGGCGGCGGCTGCCAGGAGGTCAACACAACAGTGGCCAAGAGGCAGTTGACGGGCACACTGGAAGAGCAGTGCGACTTTCTCTACCAGGTCGCCCAGGAAAAAATGGCGAGCGGCAACTACACCGGCGCAGTCTATGCGCTCAAAGAGATCGTCAAGCACAAGCCCGACTATGGTGACGCTGCGCAGCTCCTGGAAGACGCGCGAAAACGCAAGAGTGCGCAATCATTTCGCCTGATCATCTCTCTTGCCGGCGCCGCCCTGTTTCTGGCCGCCGGCTCTTTCGTCGGGCTTCAGAACGATCTGTGGCTCTTTGCCCTGGCATTTGCCGGCCTGCTCGCAGGGTATGTCGTTGCCAATCTGGTACGCAGGCCCGCTACGTCTTAGGCAACGCGCCTGGCTACTGAACTGACTACGGAAGACCGTCTCATTTTCACTAAACCCTGAGGCTTCTCTATGGAAGGACTATTCAGCGTCACCTGGGTTGTGCCAATCCCTCCCTTCCTGGCATTCCTGGCGATCGTGCTCTTTCTGAACAAAAATAAGCGGGGCAGCGCCCTGACCGCGATCGGCGCCGCCCTCCTCAGCTGCATCCTCGGTTGGGGCATCGCCTTTGCCTCCTTCTTCCGTGATCATTTCGGCGACAACCCGATCGACGAGGCAATCTACACGATTCCCACGGGCGCAACCGAATTCGTCATCGGCTATGCCGTGGATCCTTCCAATGCCCTGATGCTCTTCATGGTGCCCTTCCTGGTGCTGATGATCTTCATCTACTCCAGCGGCTACATGACCTATCCCCACCACCTCCAGGCTGCCCAGTATCCAACCGCCTACGCACAGGGCAAAGATCCCCGCTACAGCCGTTTCATGGCCTACATCTGTCTGTTCGCAACGGGCATGTTGGGCTTGGTCGTCGCAAATAACCTGCTCCAGTTCTTTATCTTCTGGGAAGTGATGGGGCTCTGCAGCTACCTGCTGATCGGCTTCTGGTATGAAAAGGCTACGGCGAGGGCCGCAGCCGTTAAGGCCTTCATCACCACCCGCATCGGCGACGCCCTTCTCATGATCGGCCTGATCCTGCTTTACGTCCGCAGCGAGCCCAGCAGCCTCCGCTTCAGCGAACTGTTCACCGAAGCCAACCTGGATCAGCTCGCCGACACGCTCGTGAACATTCCGGTCTTCGGCGAAGTTCACTGGATTTCGCTCATCGGCGTCCTCATCTTCTGCGGCGCTATCGGCAAGAGCGCCCAGTTCCCGCTGCACATTTGGCTGCCCGACGCCATGGAAGGGCCGACCCCGGTCAGCGCCATGATTCACGCGGCCACCATGGTGTCGGCCGGCGTATTCCTGCTCGTGCGCATGTTCCCCATCTACGAATTCTCCGGCCAGGTCTCCACCGGTACCCTCCAGTTCGTCGCCTTCATCGGCGCGTTTACCGCCCTGTTCGCGGCGACCATCGCACTGGCCCAATGGGACATCAAACGGGTGCTGGCCTATTCCACGATTTCACAACTCGGCTACATGGTGGCCGCCATCGGCATGGGGGCCTACGTTGCCGCCCTCTTCCACCTGCTGACCCACGCCTTCTTCAAGGCGCTTCTGTTCCTCGGCTCAGGCAGCGTGATCCACGGTGTTGAGCATGGCTACCATCATGCCCACGAGCACGCGCACGACGACCACGACGAACACCACGGCGAACCACACATCGTTCGCCGCGCCGACGGCATTCTCGACACCGAAGACGCCCAGGACATGCGCAACATGGGCGGCCTCCTGTCCCGTATGCCCAGGACCGGCTGGACCTTTATCATCGGCGGCCTGGCCCTTTCGGGCTTCCCCCTGGTCACCGCCGGCTTCTGGTCCAAAGATGAAATTCTTGCATTCGCCTGGTACGGCAACCATCAGTGGCTTTTCTGGACGCTTGCCCTGTCAGCTTTCCTCACCGCCTTCTACACCATGCGCCAAATTGGGCTGACCTTCCTGGGCCAGGCCCGCACCGAAGGCGCCTCGCACGCCCCCGAAAGCGTCGCCAGCATGACGACCCCGCTGATCCTGATCAGCTTCTTCGCCATCGCGGCCGGGTGGGTCGGGATCCCCGAAACCTTCCCTGTCCTGGGCGGCATCGTTCCCAACTGGCTGGCGCACTTCGTTGAACCCTATATGAAGTATATGCACCTCTATCCGGTTCACCCTGATTTTCATATCTTGCCGCTGGCTGTTTCGCTGTTTGTGGCTCTGGGCGGACTCGGCGCAGGCTACCTTGTTTACGGCCAGGGGCTGAAGGAAGGCCAGACCGATCCCGTCGCGCGCGTGCTCGGCCCAATCTGGTGGATGTGGCACCGCAAATATTGGATCGACGAACTGTATAACGGCACCATCGTTCTGTTCACGATGTGGCTGAGCCGCTTCCTGGCGCTGTTCGACCGGGAGTGGATCATAGACTGGTTCGTCAATGGCGTAGGCCGGACTGCCCTCCGCCTCGGCGATCTCGCTTCCGCCTTCGACAGATTCGTGGTCGATGGCTTTGTAGACGGTGTCGGCTGGATCTCTGACCAGGCCGGCCACATTGCCCGCCTGTTGCAGGATGGACGCGTGCAGACATACCTGTTGTTCGGTATGCTGATTCTGGCCGTGTGGCTGTTCCTGAACGTCTTGCCCATGATTCTGACGTTGGTGTAAGGCGTCGCAAGGCCGCGGGCCCCTGTCGTCCCGGGGAAGCGAATTCGGCGCTCACTTTCTGATTTACCTTTTGACTTACCCTAAACCCTGCCTGGAGACGGCTTCATGGAATCACTTGATTCAATCGTCCTGACAATACTGCTCTTCTGGCCGCTGGTCTCGGCGCTGCTGGTGATCCTGCTCGGCAAGAGCGACAGCCAGATCAAGAAAGGCTCGATCTGGGCAAGCCTGCTTCCTCTTGGCCTCAGCATCTACCTGCTCTTTGCCTACGACTCCGCCGCGGGCGGCATGCAGTTTGAGCAGTTCGCCGAGTGGATTCCCCAACTCAACGCCGGATACCACATCGGCGTCGACGGGCTGAGCATTCCCTTGCTCTTCCTCACTGCCCTGCTCAGCACCCTGAGCCTCTACTACAGCGCGGGCGTGATCAACGAGCGCGTCAAGGAATACTTCTTCCTGATGCACCTGCTGGAATTCAGTATGCTAGGCGTCTTTCTGGCCCTGGACTATGTCCTGTTCTATGTCTTCTGGGAAATCAGCCTCGTCCCGATGTACTTCCTCATCGGCATCTGGGGCGGCGAAAACCGCGGCTACGCGGCCACCAAGTTCTTTATCTACACCTTGGTCGGCTCGGTGGCGATGCTGCTCGCAATCCTGGGGGTCTACTTCGCCACCGGCACCTTCGACATCGTCGAAGCGGCCGCAGCCAAGCCCTTCGCCGGCAACCTGACGCTGGCAAGTCTCGCCTTCTGGGGATTCTTCCTGGGTTTCGCGTTCAAGGTGCCCAGCTTCCCCTTCCACACCTGGCTGCCCGATGCCCATACCGAAGCGCCCACCGCCGGGTCGGTCATTCTGGCCGGCGTTCTGCTGAAGCTGGGCGCCTACGGCATGCTGCGCATCATGTTGCCCAGCTTCCCCGAGGCCTCCGTCTATTGGGCTACCTGGCTGGTCGGCCTCGGCGCGATCGCCATCGTCTACGGCGCCTTCGTCTGCGTCGCCCAGACCGATCTCAAGAGGCTGATCGCATACAGTTCGGTCAGCCACATGGGCTATGTCATGCTCGGCATCGGCGCCGCGGCCGCGGTCATGACGCCGGAGGGCCTGGCCAGCGCGGTCAACCGCTTCGGCCTCACGCCCCAGGCCATCCAGGACAGCGCGGCCATGGCGCTAAACGGCGCCGCCCTCCAGATGTTCAACCACGGCATCATTACCGGAGCGCTGTTCTTCCTCGTCGGGATTATCTATGAACGCGCGCACACGCGCGATCTGTCTCGCTTTGGCGGCCTGGCGACCAAAACGCCGCACTTCTACGGCCTGATGCTGACGGCTGCTTTCGCAAGCCTGGGGCTGCCCGGCCTCGCCGGCTTCTGGGCAGAGCTCTTCACGTTCCGCGGGGCCTTTGCCATCATGCCCTACTGGGCCGCCTTCGGCACCATCGGCATCGTCATCACCGCCGTCTACATTCTCTATCGCATCATCCAGAATGTGTTCCTGGGCGAATATGACCCCGCCAAACTCACCCACTGGACAACCGTCCAGGGGGAACACGCCGACGGCCCCACCGACATGGTCGGCTTCGAAAAGGTCACCATGTGGCCCCTGATCGCAGCGATGTTCCTGATCGGCATCTACCCGACGCCACTGGTGAGCTACTTCAACAAGTCAGCCCGGGAGCTCCTGGCCTTTGTCCAGAATCTCATCTGAACCCGCGCATCTGATTACTGCAGTAATCAGATGCGCCCCGCTTGACGCGACTCGACCCGCCACCGGCTAGCCGGATCGAAACCCGGCGCCTCTGAATGGAGAACAATCTGTGGGCGACCTAGGATATATCGCACCCGAAATCATACTTCTGATCGGGGCCCTCTTTATCTTCTGCCTGGATGTGGCCTACGACCCCGGCGTGGGCAGGAAGTCGGGGTTGAGTTACATGGCGTTGTCGGCCCTCTTCCTGACAGCCGCCCTGGTTGCCGCCGTGCTGCAGTTGAACATCTCCGACCCCGAGGCCGGGCCGAAAGTGGCCTTCTCGATGATGACCATCGACAACTTCGGCAGCTTCATCAAGGTGACCATCTTCTCCGGCATGATCCTGACCACCATCGCCGGCGGCCGCTACATGAACCGCCGCTCCGGAAACCAGGGCGAATTCTGGACATTTTTCCTGATGGTCAGCCTGGCGATGAGCATCGCCGTCAGCGCCAATAACCTTGTCCTCGTCTATCTCGCCATCGAGTTCTTGTCGATTACCAGCTATATGCTCGCCGGTTTTCTGCGCGAGAATCGGCGCAGCAATGAGGCCGGCCTCAAGTACTTTCTCTACGGCTCCATCGCTTCGGCTGTCATGCTATACGGCATCAGCCTGCTCTACGGCGCAACCGGCTCACTCTACCTGCATGAAATCGCCGCCGCGTTTACCGAAATCATCGGTGACTCGCGCGAAATCAGCGGGCTGGCATTCGCCGGCCTGCCAGCCATGCTCCTGATCCTGGCTGGCCTGGGCTTCAAGGCAAGCCTGGCTCCCTTCTATCAGTGGGCGCCCGACACCTATGATGGCTCCCCTACGCCCGTGGCAACCTATCTTTCCACGGCCTCAAAGGCCGCCGCCTTCGCCGTGCTGGCCCGCTTCTTCATCGTGGCCATGGCCTCCTTCGAAGTCAACTGGGTGCCGGTGCTGGCCGCCTTCAGCATTATCACTATGTCAATGGGCAACCTGGCCGCGTTGCGCCAGAGCAGCGTCAAGCGCATGATCGCATACAGCTCGGTTGCCCAGGCCGGCTACATCCTCATGGGGCTGGTCGCTGTCACCTCCTCTTCGCCGAGCGCCATGGACGGCCTCAACGGCGTCCTCCTCTACCTCTTCGCCTACCTGTTCACCAACGTCGGCGCTTTCCTGGTCGTGATGGCGCTGGAAGAAACGGTCGACAGCACGCATATCAGCGCCTACCGCGGTCTGATCAAGCGCGCGCCCTGGCTGGCCGTCATGTTCACCATCTTCCTGCTCAGCCTCACCGGCATCCCGCTTACAGGCGGCTTCTTCGGCAAATTCTACGTCTTCGGCGCCGCCATCCAGCGCCAGTACTTCTGGCTCGCCGCCATTGGCATGATCAATGCCGGCATCGCGGCCTTCTACTATTTGCGTGTCGTGCGGGAAATGTTCTTCACCCACGAGGGCGAAGGCGAAGCGCTCGATGTCCCCATGGCGTTGCAGACCAGTCTCCTGATCTGCACCGTCGCCACGGTCTGGATCGGCGTCTATCCCAGCGCAGTGCTCGACTGGGTCAGCACCGCCTCGGTCCAGCTGCTTTCAGTCGTTCCCTGACCGCTCAGGGCGTCGGCGCATCCTCGCGCAGCAGTCCCTCCGCCCTGAGCGCGCCCCACAACTCAGCCGGAACCGGATGCTGTAGCATCTCGAAGTTCCCCTGAACATGGGCTGCTTCGATCGCGCCCGGTATGATGGCCGATACGACCGGGTTCGCCAAAAGGAACTGCAGCGCCGCGCAGGCCAGAGGCGTCCCGTGACGGCTGCATATCCGTTCGATGCGCTCGGTCCTGTCCAGCATTTCTTCCGACGCGGGCGCGTAGAAGTAGCGTGCGCCCGGCACGGCGCCGGTCGCCAGAATCCCCGACGCAAACACCGCGCCGATGACGACGCTGATTCCCCTCTCCTCACACAGCGAAAACTCCTCTTCCAGCATCTCCTGGGTCAACAGGTTGTATCCGTAGGCGACCAGGAAAAAGTCCAGGTCCACCAAATCGAGAAATCGCGGGATCATCCCCAGTTCATTGATGCCCGCGCCCACGCCCTTCACCAACCCATGCCGGCGCAGTTCATCGAGCGCGCGCCAGCCGCTCGTAAACAGCTGGTTCAGATAGGCGTTGACCCGCGCCTCGGTCTCGTAAAAGTAGAAATCGAGATCGTGGATGACCAGCAGGTCCACCGAGGGCAGGCTGAGCCGCTGCAGGCTGTCCTCGTATGAGCGCATAATTCCGTCATAACTGTAATCGACCATGAACTCAAAAGGCAGCGCGCCCGTAAAGGGGCCAGGATCAAAAGCCGCCAGATCATGGACCGGGCGAAAGACCCGCCCGACTTTGGTCGAGATGACAAACTCGTCACGCGGTTTCTGGCGCAGGAAGTGTCCCAGGCGGTGCTCGCTCTTGCCGTTGCCATAGAACGGAGCCGTATCGTAGAAGCGCACCCCTACATCCCAGGCGGCCTTCAACACGCCCTGCGCCGTATCTTCATCCAGCGCATCAAACAGATCGCCCAACGGCGCCGTTCCCAACCCAAACTCGGTTACAGAGACCCCTGTTCTGCCAACCTCTCTCCGCGGTATCTTGTTCATTGGTATCCCTCCGGACAAAAGGCTTTCCTAACAATAATGTCGCCCGCCGAAAAGTCGACTTGCGCCGCCTGATCTGAACGCGCCGCTACCAAAACGATGCGGCCCAACGATTGCATGCATAGAATGGGCCTGTCCTCGGTTCTGCCGGAATCAGGCAGAGAATGAAATAATCGGGAATGACATCTTGCTGGCCCCCAATCGTAGTCCAGTCCTTTCCGGAACGCCTGCATATCCATCCATGATCCTCTTTCGGCATCCGTTTGAGACCAGCTATGTCTGTATGTTACTATGAAACTGTCTCCTGATACCATTCCACACACGCAGAGGGAAACATGCACGACCAAACCAGAAGCGGTGCGACTCCCCTGCCCCGGGGCCCGCTAAGCAACGGAGACCTGTGACCATGACGAATTCGCAAAGCCAGCCGCGTCCGCGCCTGAAAGACACCAGCAAGACTGCCGTTCTGGTTGCAACCATCCGCGCCGTCCACCTTCGCTGGCACGACCCTCCCCACATTTTCGAAGACACCTACGCCCTCCAGATGCTGACGCCTTTCTGGCATGCGGTGGCCAAGTACAGGTTTCTGAGGTGGCTGGTCGGCGATGTCATTCTGGGTGTCTACAGACCGGTTTACCCTGCGGTTGTCCTGCGCTCCCGCTATACCGAAGACGAGCTGGTTAAGGCGATCGAAGAAGGAACCCGCCAGTATGTGGTCCTTGGCGCCGGGCATGATACCTTCGCCCTGCGGCGCAAGGATCTGGCAGACAAAGTGCGCGTCTTTGAGGTGGATACCCCGGCCACGCAGGAAGTGAAACAGCAACGCGTTCTGAAAGCGAACGGAAGCGTTCCCGATAACCTGACATTCGTGCCGGTCAATTTTGAAGTGGACCGGCTCGACGAAGAGTTGGCGAATGCCGGTTTCGACTCCCAACAGCCGGCTTTCTTCTCCTGGCTCGGCGTAACCTACTATCTTACCCAGGAGGCCATCCGCGACACGCTTGAACGAATCGCCGAAATGTCAGCCTCGGGGAGCCGGATCGTCTTTGATTTCAAGATCGCCAAGCACATGATCGATGACGAATGGCGTACGCTCTGCGAAAAGATGGAAGGCTTTGTGGAGCGAAGGGGCGAACCGATGCTGACCGACTTTACGCCCCAACTGTTGAGAGACCTGATGACAAGGCATGGCTACACTGAAGTTGAAATGATGACGCCCGAAGAGCAACGAAGCCGCTACCTGGGCGACCGCACCGACATCGAGCCGACCGAATTCTTCCATTTCGCCCAATTTTCGCTCGAACCGCCGTCCCAAGAGGAATCTGATTGACGAGCCAAATCAGGGGTAAGCGGCATTTGAGGCTGTGGCCGGAAAGTTGCCCCAATTGACTTATCGGTTCCTTACTGACCTGAATCCATAGTGCCGCTATGCTGTAACAGTACAAGACCATGGGCAACAACTGTGTTCTGAGCCTGATTCATCCTGACGGAGAGAGGGAATGCAAAAGTATGACGCCGCGGCTGCATTGAAGCGCGTACATCTTGCCGGCGAACTCGAAAGCGCTGGAAAAAGCAAGTTGCGCTTTTTTTTGCGCGGTGTTGGGTCGGTTGCCATTTTGATGCCTGGCCCACCTCCCTTGATCAGCCGTACCAAGGTCGGCTCCCTAACTGAGACAGGCCATAGGGTTGCCAGTACCTGGTCGAGAGCTTTCATGTCCGCCAGGAGATAACGAACTGGTTCGCAAAGAGGATTCTCAATGGACAATCCCCCCGCCATTGCGCCAGATGACGACGCAATCGTGACTGCTGAGGATGCAGACGGTCTGGAACAGCACAGGTCAGTCTCTGCTTCTCTGTTTTCCGGACCCATTCGTCCTCCGGCGCTGATGAGAGAATATGCAGAGATTGATCCTGATTTCCCCCGGCGATTTATTGAAATCTTCGAGAGACAGCAGACACATGATCACGAAGTCGAAAAAGCCGTTATTTCCACCAACAGATAGATTATTCGCAATAATCAGAGTTTACTGAGACGCGGGCAGCTCTTCGGCTTTGTCCTTGCCCTTTTGGCTGGCGTTTTCGTTTACAGCAGGAAAGACCCTTCTTCACAATTGCTGTCTCCTGTACAAACGTCATCGCAGCCTCCCGATAGCGCGCATGGGTTATGAACCAAATGACGACTTCAAGTCGTGTTGTTGCCTTGCGTCTCCTTGCAGGCAGCCAACACTGTCTGTTCCTTTTGGACCGCTGTTAGAGGAGATACCCGTATGACCCAATTGACCTCCCCGCCAGGGGGCAGCGGCGATGAATGGCTGCTCGACAATGCCCACATGCGGCGCTTCATCGGAACAGTGAACGCCGTTCGAGCCCGGGAAGCAGACCCCCGAAAAATCGTCGCCTCGATCCGCCCCGATTTTGAGGAACTGCTGGCTGACCCGGACTGGCTGCCACAGAAATTCAGGCAGCCCTCCGAGGAGAGCGGCATGGGGGGCGGCATCGGGATGTGGCTGCTCTACCGCGCCGGCGACGGCGGCTTGGCGTTCTCAGCTCTGGTCGTGCCCCCCGGGGCGCAGACCCCCGTTCATGATCATCTGGCCTGGGGTCTCGTAGGTCTGTATAGCGGCGAACAGGAGGAGGACGTCTTCACCCGCATGGACGACGCCAGCGATGAGTCCCATGCCGAGCTGACCCTCTCCGTGCGGCAAATGCTGCGACCGGGAGACCTCTATGAGCTGCTTCCCGAAAATGACATCCATCGCGTCCGCACAACCAGCCCGGAGACCTCGGTCTCGCTCCATCTGCTGGGCAACGACAACGGCTGTATCTGGCGGCACCGCTTTGACCCGGAGACCGACTCCTCCCAGCCCTTTCGCTCCGGCTGGCTCAATGTCGACTGCCGGGAGCACGATCACGAACACAACCTCGCATGACAACAGAGCCCATCACAGGCCGCATACAGGTCCGCCGGCCCATGCACAGACGAGAACACGAATCTGCCTTGCCGGCGCGGCCTGCGGGCGCACGCCTGACATCCACCGGCTTGAACGCCATGCGGCTCGCGCCAACGCAACGCTGAAGGGCAACCTCTTACAGGAGAGTATCAATGGGAAACCGCGTAAACCGGGCGATTGAACTACTGGACCAGGGCCAGCCAATCTACTACAGCGGCGGGCATACAGGCCACGTGCTCACCCGCGAACAGGGCCGCAAAGATGCCTCCATCTGGTCCGACTACATCAACGTTGGCATGGAGCATGGCTCTTTCGACATGGGTGGGCTGGAACGGTACATGCAGGGCCTGGTGGAAGGCGGCCCCGCGCCCAGCGGGCATCGGACGCCCACAGTGATCGTCGAGGCGCCGGTTGAGGGGACAACGCCCGAAATCGTGCGCGCCAACGGCTGGCAGTTCCGGCAGATCTTGGCGCGCGGCGTCCACGGCATCCTCCTCTGCCAGGCCGAGACACCTGAAGCCGTCGCGGCCTTTGTCGAAGGCTGCCGCTATCCCATCAATCGTCTGGGCGTAGGCGATGGACTCCAGCAGGGACGCCGCGGCGTCGGCTCCGAGCCGACCGCGGCCGAGATCTGGGGCATCGACAACGCCGCCTACATTGACAGGGCCGACCCCTGGCCTCTCAACCCCGAAGGCGAACTACTGCTTGGCCTCAAGATCGAGTCAGCCGCCGCCCTGCCCCGCATCGAAGAGATCCTCGCCGTTCCCGGCATTGGATTCGCGGAAATGGGACCGGGCGACCTGAGTATCTCCCTTGGCTACCGTCGGCGCCCGGCCACGTTCCCGCCAGAAATGCAGGAAGCGAGCGATCGCGTGAAGGCCGCCTGCGAGGCCAACGGCGTCGCCTTTTTGCAGCCCGCCAACCCCGACAATGTTGTCGAACGGATCGACGCCGGCGTCCGTGTGATCGGCGGGCACAACCCGGAAACGGCTCGCATCGGCCGCGCCCACACCAACCGCCGGATGCCTGTCTGACAAAGTAAACTGAAATCGGAAACGCCCAACCCGCCTGTAAGTCCAAAGGTTAAAGAACGCCAACGGAGGACCCATGAAGAGAACAAAGGCAACACGATTTCCGCCACTGCTCATACTGGCGCTGCTTGCGCTGGCCCTCGCGGCCTGTGTTCCGGCCGCGCCCTCCCCTGAATCAGAAGCCGGCGCGCCGGCCCACGATGCCGGCGCCGGTGATTCCACCGGCATGAAAAACGTCGTCTACCGCACGCTGCCCGACATGGGCGGCGCCGAAATCGTCGCGGTGACGGGCAACGACTACATCCCGCTCAACTTCATCGATCCGGCCAGCGGCGAAGCCGTCGGCTGGGAATACGACGCGGTCAACGAGATCTGCCGCCGCATCAACTGTGTCGTCGACTGGCAGGTCACCTCCTGGGAGGCGATGATCCAGGCCGTGGCCGACGGGCAGTTCGACGTTGGCATGGACGGCATTACAATCACAGCCGAACGCGCCGAGGTTGTGGACTTCTCCGACGCGTACATGACCAGCCAGCAGTTCATGCTGGTGCGCGCTGAAGAGGAGCGGTTCGACTCAGCCGAAGCTTTCGCGGCCGACGCCGCCCTGCTGATCGGCGCGCAGGCGGGCACCACCGGCTTTTATACGGCCGTCTACGACATTCTCGACGGCGATGAGTCCAATCCCCGCATCCAGCTGCTGGACAACTTCGGCGCGTCGGTGCAGGCGCTGATCGCCGGAGACGTCGACATGGTGCTGGTCGACGCCGCCTCGGGCCGCGGCTACATCGGCGCAAACCCGGAGAAA
>JAJDXQ010000005.1 GCA_022823185.1 Caldilineaceae bacterium | reverse complement strand
CTCGCCTGTGGGCGTGAAGTCGGTGTTGACGAGGATGTGGAAGTGGCCGGCGCCCTGGTTGACCTCGCCGGAGGGTTCGACGATGAGGCCGGAGGCGGCCATGACGACCTCGAAGGGTGAGGCGACGGTTGCGCGGTCGGCAGGCTGTTCGAAGCGGACGGAGGGCGTCGCTTCGCCTTCCTCGACGACGACGGTGATGGTATAGCGGTACTGGTCGCCTTCGAGAGCGGTATGGAGACCGTCGGCGAACTGAAGACGCAGGGTGTGCTCGCCGGGTTCAAGGTCGAGGGAGACGGTGGTCTGGCCTTTACCGTAATGGAGATGCTGTGCGTCGTCGATGATGACTTCGTCTGCCGGCTTGAAGTCGGTGTTGACGAGAATGTGGAAGTGGCCAGCGCCGTCGTTTACTTCGCCTGAGGGTTCGACGATGAGACCGGCGGCGGTCATGACCACTTCAAAAGGTGAGGCGACGGTCGTGCCGTCGAGCGGTTCAAAGAATGCCACGGCCTGGTCAGGCGCGTCTTCTTCGACGAAGACCACGATGGTGTCTCGGTATTCTTCGCCTTCGAGAGCGGTATGGAGTCCGTCGGCGAACTGGAGGCGCAGAATATGCTCGCCGGGCGGCAGCGTCAGCTCAGTTTCCAGGGACGCGTCACCGTAGTGAATGTGTTGTTCGTCGTCAGGGATGACTTCGCCGGTAGAGATGAAATCGGTATCAACGAGGATGTGAAAATGGCCTGAGTCCGGAACGACGTCGCCGGAGGGATCGACGGCCACCCCGACGGCGCCCATTTTGACGACAAAGGTAGGCGGGACGATTGCGTTGCTGGTTGGCTGACGGAAAGAGACTTCCGGCGTAACGGTCCCTTCGTCTTCGACTTCGGCCTGTTCATTTTCAGCCTGGGCGCCTTCATCTTGGGCGGGGGCCTCTGCGGTGGCGTCTTCTTCCACTTCCTGCTCCGACTCTGGTTGGGCGGCGGCAAGTGTTGCTTCCCTTTCGGCATCTCTGGCCGCCTTCAGGTCAGCCCTGAAGGTGTCTACTGCCGAGTTGACGGCATAGATAATGATGAGAAGGGCCAGGACCGGACCGCCAACTCGAATCAATGGGTGAACGTTGTTCATTTACGTGCTCCGTCGGAGTAGTTGTCGCATTCCTTGCGGTCTGGTTCAGTCAGAATTGCGCGATAGGCGCTCCTGGGCTGGCGTTGGAATGCCGGAAGGGACTGAACAGGACCAGTCGGTGTACAACAGGGAATTATACTGTATCCGTTGGGGCTGGCAAGTGGGGGGCCCTCTGTTGTAGAAAATACTGGGAGGGATGCGCGCATTTTTTGGGAGGGGCGCGAAGAATAAGTCTGATCTACGGAGAAGGGCAACAGCAATGATCCACGGAGGGACACAGAGGGGCACAGAAAGGCGGGGAGAAAGGCGGTGGCGTATTTCCACTGTGGGGCGAAGAGGTACTGGGATGGGAAGTGGTGTGGCTAATGAGTGGAAAGGGGAAGGTTAGAAGGCGACGGCAGGGGCTTGAATCGGGGCTTGGCCCTCATTTGCTCTATATCGGTCGCCTTCCAGTTTCAGGCTTATCACTTTACTTACCCCGTCGTCACCCATGGTGATGCCGTAGATGCAGTTAGCGATTTCGAGTGTTCGACGGTTGTGGGTGATGATGATGAATTGGGTCTGGTCATGAAGTTCTTCCATGGCGGCGCGGAGCCGGTCTACGTTGGCCTCGTCGAGCGTTGCATCCACTTCGTCGAGCACGCAGAAGGGGGTCGGGCTGACGCGTAGAATTGCAAAGACGAGGGCACAGGCAGTCAGAGAACGTTCGCCGCCGGAGAGGAGGTCCAGGTTCTGTGTACGCTTGCCCGGCGGGCGGGCGAAGATTTCGATGCCCGTGTTGAGGATGTCGTCGGGGTGGGTGACGGTAAGCTGGGCCGTCCCACCCTGGAGCAGCAGCTTGAAGAATTTCAGAAACTCTGCCGCGACTGCATCAAAGGTGCGGCGCAGGTCTCCCTCCATGCGGTTATCGAGCGCGCGGATTACCTGCTGGAGGTCGCTGGCAGCCTCCTCGAGATCTTCGAACTGGGACTGGAGAAAGTGATAACGTGCGGCGGCTTCTTCGTATTCCCGGGGGGCGTCGGGGTTGACATTGCTTAGGCGCCGCACGCGTGCCCTGGTGTCTCTTACTTCCTCTGTCAAGCCGGCAGGAAGGTCGTGAACGATGGGCAACTGGGCGACAAGCGTTTTCAGTGGGAGGGGTGGCTGGTAGGGCAGTCCAGTCGTTTCTTCCATGTCTGCAAGGCCGAAGTCCTGGCGGATATCGCGGCGCAGGCGGGCGAGACGGTCTTCTGTGCGCTGCAAGGCAAGCCGTGCATCGTTCAGCTCCGACTCATTTTGATGCAAAAGCTGCTGGCCGGCCCGCTCATCCGCCTCCGCGCGGGCCAGTTTCGAGTCGAACTTCCTTAATTCAGACTCCAGTTCAGTCACCTTGCGCTGGTGCGCGGTGACCGCCGAGTTCAGATCCCGCTCTTCGGCGGAAACGTCCGTGACGCTTGCGCGAAGCCGTTCTTCCTCTGCGTCGAGCGCATCCTGCCGCTTTTTCCTGGACTGGAGCTGGTTGTCGAGTTGATCAAGAGCGCGTTTCTGTTCGGCAATCAATGTCTGCAGGCTGTTGAGGTTCTCGTGCGCCGAAGCTGCTTCGGCGCGCCGGTCTGCCAGGCGGCGCAACAGTTCTTCCGGGCTGCCCTGGGCAGCCTCTTCGGCCTTTCGGGCCCTCAGGCGGGCGTCTGCCAGCAAGACTTCAGCTTCTTCCAGAGCCAGAGAGAGCTTTCGTTCCGTAGATTCCATTTCCGCCAGTTCAATTCTGGTTTGGTCGAAGAGTCTCTGTTGCCAGGCAGCTTCCTGCTGCGTGCGGGCGGCGTCAAGCTCTGCCCGCTCCAGATGTGACCGCTGGCGCTGCGATTCCTCGAGCAGCGGCTGGCGACTGTTCTCCAGCTTTGACCGCTTGTTGGACTGCTCCTCGATCTTTTGGCGGATAGCCTGGATCCTCTTGACGGCCAGATGCGCCCGCGACTCGGCTTCTGCCAGCTCTGCCGGCAGTTCGCGGGCTTCCCTCTCCCAAGCAAGGGCGGAGCGGCGCTGACTGCCGCCGTTGTTGCCTCCCGTGACGGCGCCGCCGGGCCGGATGATTTCGCCTGCCAGCGTCACCACTGTGGGCATGGGGACGCTGGAGATGTGACGACCGCGTCGCAAGCGGCCGTTGCTTGTGTTTGGGGCATGCTGGTCAAGCGCATGGCGGGCCGCGGGCAGGTCTTCTGCGATCCAGACCCGTTGCAACAGATGCTCGATAGCCGGTGCGGCCTCGGATTCACACTGCACTGCTTTGGCAGCATTGCCAATGATGCCATTCAGTGGGGGCGCGGGAATGGGCGACCGAGAACGCAGCCGGTTCAGGGGAAGGAAGGTGGCGCGTCCGGCCCCTGCATTCTTCAGGTATTCGATGGCGCCCTGCGCGTCCTGCCATGAAGTAACGATCAGGTTTTGCAGGGCGGCGCCCAAGGCGACTTCAATGGCGTGCTCCAGCCGGGGGGGAACCTGGATTCGGGAGGCAACCGTGCCCAGAATTCCGTCCAACCGGCCTTGCTGCGATGCTTCCAGGACGGACCGAACTCCGGTTGCGTAGAGGTTACTGCCGCCCCGAACCGGATGCAGCAGTTCTAGGCGAGTCTGCAGGCGTTCTACTTCACGCTGCTGGTGATTTCCGGCGTCTTCCTCTCTTTTCAGGGTGACCTGTTCGGACTCAATTCTGTTTGAAACTTCAGTGATGTCGCTCTGAATCGCCTGGATCCTGGCCTTCTGTTTGGCGGCGGCGGTCCGGGACGCTGTCAAATCCAGGTCTGCTTTGGAGGCGGCCTGGTTGCGGCGCTGAATATCGGCCTCGAATCGGGTCGCGTTTTCCTCCAACGTGTGCCGCCGCTCTACAAGCTGATCCAGCCGGCTGCGCAGCTTTGAGGCGGCGTCTTCTTCTCTTCTCACGTCTGCCTGACAATCACGCAGGCGCCTGCGGGCATCGAGGAACTGTTTCTCGGTGTCAGCAAGTTTGCTTTGCAGGTTGCGGACAGCGTTCTGACAGAAACTGTGGCGAGTCCGGGCCTTGTCCAGATCATCAAGTAGCGCTTCCAGCCGGAGTTGGGCGGCTTCCTTCCGGGCTTGCAGCTGACTGCGTTCGCCATTCAGTTCAATTTGCCGTGCGACTGTCTGGTTGAGTCGTTCCTCAGTGACGGCGAGGCGGCGAATCACCTCGGCTATACGGCGAAGGCGGGCATCGCCTGACCTGGTCAGATCGCTCTGGTCAGCCCGGAGCTCAGACTGGCGCTGGCGCACGCGGTCGAGATTGGTTCGAATGGCGTTCAGACGTTCGCGGAGGACGACCGTGTCATTCTGGCCGCGTTGCACTGTGACCCGGGCGCCGTTCATGTCCCTGAGCGCGCGATGCCACTGGTAGCCGTACCAGACGTGGAGGAGATCCTTCAAGTCGGTTTCGACCTGTTGTCGTTCGAGGGCGCGTTCGGCCTGCCGTTTGAGACTGCTTAGCCTCGGAGAGAGTTCGGCGAGGAGATCTTGAACGCGGCCAAGGTTGTGCTGGGTCGCTTCAAGACGGCGTAAAGCGGCCTGTCTTTTCTGCTGGTAGCCGGTGATTCCAGCGGCTTCTTCGAAGAGCGCGCGCCGTTCTTCGGGCTTGAGGCTGAGGACGCGGTCGATGAGGCCTTGTCCTATTACTGCGTAGGTGCGCTTCCCCAACCCGCTGGGACCGAGCAGTTGCGTAATGTCCTGCAGGCGGACCCTCTGTCCGTTTATGAGATATTCGTTGTCGCCGTCGCGGTAGGCCCTGCGCGTGATTTCAACTTCGCTGAAGTCGATTTTGAGGTCACCCGCCTCATTGTCAAGGATGATGCTGACCGCGGCCATCCCTTGCCGGGCCTTTTTGTCGCTACCCGAGAAGATGACATCGACGGTCTTCCTTGATCTCAGGAGCCCGAAGCTCTGTTCGCCCAAGCACCAGCGTATGGCATCGGCAACGTTGCTCTTGCCGCACCCGTTGGGGCCTACGATTGCTGTGACGCCTGCGCCGAAGGAGAACTCGGTCTGTTGGGCAAAGGTTTTGAAGCCCTTGAGGCTTACACTTTTGATTCGCAGCATTAGAAACCGTGGTTAGGTCCGTTGACATTTCATTTAAGCCGGATCAGAGTAGAAGCGAAATGCAAGAGAGCCATTAAACGTCGTGCGAGTTTGTCATAGCGAGTGAAAATGCGTCGATACCACTTGATTTTGTTGATGAAACGTTCGACGATGTTGCGTTCTCGGTAGCGGATTCGGTCATAGTCTCGTGGTTGTTTGCGATTGCAACGGTAGGGGATGACCACCTCGACCTGTTGGGCTGCGAGCAGCTCTCGCCAAGGGTCGGAATCGTAGCCTTTATCGGCGAAGACGGCTTCAAAATCGAAGGGGGCGAACAACGATTCAGCTTGGGTCATATCATTGCGTTCACCAGCGGTCAATATGAACTTTAGAGGCAGACCAAGGGCATCAACGAGGAGATGGATCTTGCTGCTGAATCCGCCCCGACTCCGGCCCAGGCACCGTTCTTGCTTAGGGCCCCCTTTTTTGAGCCGCCTGCTGCGCACATTTGGCCGCGTACAGCTGTACTGTCGGGCATCACCGCTGCCACCTCTGGGTCCTGGGCGAACTGTTCGAACATATCGGCCCAAACACTGTTCTCTTCCCAGCGTGCGAAGCGCTTGAATACACTGTTCCACTTTCCATATCTGTCCGGCAGTTCACGCCACTGGGGGCCGGTGGGCAGAATCCAGTGAACTGCCTCAACTAAACGGCGACACTTTTCCTCTTGCCCTGCGCAGGCACGAGCGTGTCCTCGCAGAAATGCGTATCGTTTCTGCCACTGATGGTCGGCAATCCTCTCTGTAGACAGCCTCCTATTGTCGCCAATGTGACAAAAATAATCAAACGTCAGCGAGACTTGGGCAGACGGCCGGAACGGTATTGCGGATACCTTTGCGGCCGTCCTGGAGCAGGAATCCTGAAAAACTCGGTTTTCGCAGACCCAGGAGCGCTCCTCGTCCGGTTCAGTCGGTCTCCGAATTCAGAGGGTAGGTGGGTATATGGTCGCTCTTGATGTTGTGCAATTGAACATGCTCACCTGCCCGGATGTCGCGTGCGGCTGAGCCAATAGGCGCGCCGTACTTGATTATCCTTTTGCCTGAGGAGATTTCACGCGCCGCGATCTTATGCCCCAATTCGGGCGAGGTTTCGCAGACGATCGTCTGCTCGCCGAAGTGCAGGCAGTTCCCTTCTGTCAAAGGACGCAGCAGGACATATACGTAGTCTTCCTCCGAAAACCGGAACAGCAGACCGCTCTGATTGGCAAGCATCTTTCTTTTGCGCATTCAACTGCGGGCGAGACGACCGCGTTCCGGGTAGGATGTCCCCAAATCTGGGATGCGCCCAACCCCGGCGACGTATGAACCACTTGTTAATTGTTTTGTTTACGACGAGCGGCCCGAAAAGCGTCCAGCCGATGAAACCGGCGCAAAGGTGAAGTGCCCGGAATAGCCACAAACTGGACTGCCGGCCCAAGCCAAAAAGACAGAAGTCCGAAACCAAGGCACCGCCGAGGACAGGCAGGCGAGGACCGCGTTGGTCGACCATCCGGCCGACGACGACGCCTCAGAGGGCGCCGGCCATTACGGCCATCGACGATCCCAACGCAAATTGCCAGATGTGCCAGCCCATATCCTCAACCACTGGGCGCGGGAATACGCCAACGGTAGACTGACATATGCTGAGGAAGGTGAGCTGCAGGAGAACCTCGGCAGCGACGATCCACCAGCCACAGAAGAGACGGAGGGTCAACTGTTCGCCTCGTTTGTGGGGGAACTCCTGTTTGAATGTCACCCAGTTCGCTCTTTGCAGCCTCGCGCACGATACTCTCGCGGCAAGCGCAATCAGACTCCTTCCATTATACTTTACAGTGCAGAAGGCGTTATCGCAGCACGCGGCGCTCCATTTTCCCGCCTTGACACAGCTATTGCCACAAACTACACTTCGAAAGCCCTCTCCGGCAACAATGGATTGAACGCTTGGAGGAACTTGGCTTCCTGGACTCGTCTGCCGCTGCCGCCGATTGACGATGGCGGGACACGCCATGGGAATACGAATCCTCGCACAAATGGAAGGAGCGCTGTGAACAGTCTGGACGGGAAGATTACCTTTGTGACCGGCGGCGGTTCCGGCATTGGCCGAGCTACGGCCCTGGCCTTCGCTGGCCGCGGGGCCAAGCTAGTCGTCGCTGATGTGGATATTGACGGCGGCCAGGAGACGCTGCGGTTGATCGAACTCTCAGGCGGAGAGGGGGTCTTCGTCTCCTGCGATGTAGGTGAGGCGGCCTCGGTGGAGGCGGCTGTCCACCGCTGTGTGGAGGTGTTTGGACGGTTGGACTGCGCCTTCAACAATGCCGGCGTCCTCGGAGATATGTCCCTAACCGCCGATTGCACGGAAGAGAATTTCGACCGCATTATGCGGGTCAATCTGAAGGGTGTCTGGCTTTCAATGAAGTACGAGATCCCGCAGATGCTGCGGCAGGGCGGGGGCGTTATCGTCAACACGGCTTCCAATGCAGGCATGACCGGCACGCCCGAACTCGCCGTATACAGCGCGACCAAGGGCGGCGTCGTGCAGTTGACGCGCTCCGCC
Organism: Caldilineaceae bacterium; assembly: GCA_022823185.1. GTDB lineage: Bacteria > Chloroflexota > Anaerolineae > Caldilineales > Caldilineaceae > Bin5. The sequence continues at coordinate 107,048 of JAJDXQ010000005.1, read as the reverse complement.
GCGCTGGAGTATGCCCGCTCCAACATCCGCATCAACGCTGTTTGTCCCGGCCTGATTTCCACGCCGATGGTTGCGCAACAGGCGGTCGACTACCCAGACGCTGTCGCCAATTTTACCGAGTTGGAGCCAATCGGGCGCATGGGAAGGCCGGAGGAGATTGCCGAGGCCGTCGTCTGGCTCTGTTCCGACGCCGCGTCGTTTGTTACCGGGCACCCGATGGCCGTGGATGGCGGCATTCTGGCATAGGCGCAGAGCATCGGCTTATGGAGGACGCTTCATTTGTGTCTATAGGCGCAACGTTGGCGGATAAGGTAGCGCTGGTTACGGGAGCGGGTTCCGGCATTGGCCGGGCTTCGGCGCTGGCCTTCGCGCAGGCACGGGCCAAAGTTGTCGTGTGTGACGTGGACAGCAAGAGCGGCCTTGAAACGGCGCGCCTCATCCGTGATGCCGGTGGCGAAGCGCTCTTTGTACAGGCCGATGTGTCCAAGTCGAGCGATGTCGAAAACATGGTTCGCTTGACCGTCGCCGAATACGGTCGTTTGGATGTCGCCCACAACAACGCCGGAGTCGAACCCGCCAATGCGTCCATATTGGACAGCAGCGAGGAGGATTGGGACCGGGTCATAGACATCAATCTCAAGGGTGTGTGGCTGAGTATGAAGCACGAAATCCCGGCAATGCTTGAGCAAGGCGGAGGCTCCATCGTCAATACATCTTCGACCGTCGGACACCTGGGTCAAAGCAATATGGCTTCCTACGTGGCGAGCAAACACGGCGTGATCGGGCTGACCAGGGCGGTCGCGCTCGAATATGTCGACTCTGGCATTCGCGTGAACGCCGTTTGCCCCGCCGTCGTGGCCACCTCCATGTTCGAACGCTTCACGCGCGGTGACGATCACGTGGCATCGACGCTGATCTCCAGCCTGCCCATGAAGCGCCTGATCAAACCGCAAGAGGTTGCCAACTCTGTACTGTGGCTCAGTTCGGACAAGGCAGCCTATCTTAACGGCCATGCCCTCGTGATCGATGGCGGGCTCAGTATCCAATAGGAGGAACACGGAGAAGCGGCGCGCCGCTCTTCCCCCAGCTTATGATCAATATCAAGCGGATGGGCCATGTCGCCATCACCGTCCCCAATGTTGAGGAGACTGTCGCCTTCTACGAACAAATTGTTGGCCTGGAAGTCTCCGAGCGCGGCGACGGCGCGGTCTTCCTGCGTTGCAATGCTGAACATCACTGCTTGGCGATCTATCCGGGCGAGGAGAGAAAGCTGCACCATCTGGGCTTGGAAGTCACGGACGGCGATGCCCTGGAAGCCGCCCGGAGCGCCCTGGCGCAGCGCGGCTTCCATCCGCACGAGAGGGCGTACGCTGAGCCGGGCCACGGCGAAGCCCTTTGCTATTTGGACGCCGACGGGAACCGGATCGAGCTTTATGAAGGCATGACGAGCCTCGATCGGCCTCTCCAGCCGCGTGAAATCCGCCCGCTCAGGTTCGGCCATATCACGCTGCAAAGCATCGAACTTAAGAGCGCGGCGGCCTTCTATACCGACATGCTTGGCTTTCGGGTGTCGGATGCCGCCGAAGATGCCGTGATATGGCTGCGCTGTAACCAGGATCATCACGGGATCGCGCTCCTCAATGCCGGGCACGCCAAGGTAAACCACTATGCCTACGACCTGGCCGACTGGAACGATGTAAAGCGCATGTGCGATCACCTCTGGCGCAACGACGTGCCCATCATCTACGGGCCAAGCCGCCACGGTCCCGGCCACAATATCTTCATCTATGTGCCCGATCCCGCCGGCAATGTCATCGAACTGACGACGGAACTGGAACAAATCTGGGACGAGGAGAGACACGTGCCGCTGGACTGGCCGAACGAGCCGCGCACGGTGGATGTATGGCGCGGCCTTCCCGCCCCCCCCAATCTCCTGGCCGGGGACGGGCGTGATTTCGATGACTGGACAACGGGATCGCCCATAATCGGCGCAGGCTGGCATGTCTTGCAGGCGGGCGATTTTACGGCTCTGGATCCGGCGGCAACGCTCACCACTCCGACCAGTGAGCGGCCCGAATTCAAAATCGATATCCCGCGTTTTACGATCGCATTCGACAATCCTCTTGACCATGTAAAGGCCATTGTCACCGCCGACCGACGCTTTGCGACTGGCAACGGGCTTTCTGTTGCGGTGGACATGGCCGTCGATGTGCATGGAACGGAGGGCAATCCCTTCGCAGCCGACCCGGACGACCCCCGTTTGGCGTGCGCCGCCATCGCCCTGATCGACGATTCGACCGGTATGGTCATCAACTTCGAGATATCCAATCGCCGCGTCATGGCGCTGCGCGAGCTGTTCGTCGTTACGGCGCCAGGCGGCGTCGGCTCCGCCCTGCCGATGGCGGATCCAGTGCTGACCGACTTGGAAATCGAGCCGGGATCATGGCATCGCTACGAGATCCGCTACGATCCGGGCGATGACAGCGTGCTGACGCCCGGCCCCGATCGCGCCGAGTGGTACGTGGACGGGGAGCTAGTCCATCAGATTGAGTGGGTCGCGACGGTCGACCCGCCGGCAGCGCCGGTGATCAAGCCGATTCGCTTTTCCGTCAATATGGCGATCTTCACGCTGCTGGACGATCTTCCGGATGGTCGCGGCGGCATCTTGCCTGGCCTGGACCCGGAGTACAGGCAGACGATTTTTGGCCAGGGCGTCACGGGACGCTGGCGTAATCTACAGGTGAGCCAAGCCGGCGAACAACAGCATCTTCGTACCTGAAGACCGCTGAAGAGGAAAGCAGCCCTGTATCTCATCCAACCGCTTTTTGTCGTCGAACCATGCCAAGAGGGAGTTCTGATGTCTACCAGCATCCCGTTGGGCAACGCATCGTATGGCTTTCGCGAGTACACCGTGCCCGAGTTCTTCGCGGCCTCGCGTGAAATCGGACTGACGTTGGTCGAAATCGACTGCGGCTGGCTTGAAGAGGAGTCCCGCAACAAGATCGCAGTCGATGCCAGCCCCCAGGAGCTGGACGCTGTGCAGCGCATGGCGGCGAATGCCGGGGTCGAAATAACCGCTCTCGGTGGCGGGGCAGTGGTCGGGCTTTACGGGGATGTGGCCGAAGATCGCTGCGATGAACTGACTAAGGTGATCGACCATGCTGACGCGCTCGGCGCACGTGTGGTCCGGGTCTTCACCGAGCATGACTTTACACACTCCAAGCACTATGTGCTGCCGGCAGAGCGGGTGACGGACGCCCTGTACGAGACGCTCAGCGCGGCCTTCAACCGGCTCGGCAGCTACGCTCAGGTGAAAAATGTATCATTGGCGATTGAGAATCACGGAGGCACATCGGCCACGGGCGCCCGGCTCAAACGGCTGCTGGATATGGTTCCTTACAAATCGGTGGGCGTTACTTACGATCCGGCCAACTATGCCTATGGCGGTGAAGATCCCTACGAAGCCCTGCTCGAAATCCAGGACAGGGTGGTCTATACGCACTGGAAAGATGTTGCCCGTCTGGCCTCCGGTGTCGAGTATCGCGCTTTTGGAGAGGGCGACATCGACTGGCCTCCGATCATCCGCACGCTGCTCGATTCGTTCGACGGCGTCTGGGCCGTCGAGTACGAGCGTAAAGTTGACAGCACGTTGGAGACGTTGAAGGTCGGGTCACGACAAAGCCGGGACAATCTCCTGGCCGCCATCGAGCAAGTTCAAGCCGCCTGACCGCTCTCGCTCCCATTACCTCCGTTCCACGCCTGCTTACGACTGAAGAGGTTCCATCAGCTGAAACGGACTGTTCTGGAATCCGCCGTCACTGTCAAGCGAGTGGCCCGTAATCGCGGCCGCGATTATCGAGGTTTCGTCATCCCCCAATCCGCCCAGTTTCGTAAAACGAAATTGCGCATGCATGAACGAGGAAGATTGGTGTATAAGCGACGTGTACAAGGGGAAATGCGCCAGCATAGCAGAGCGATGGGCACGGCCAGACTCCGCTTGGGGCGGGCTGACCGCCGCCTTCTCCCCTTGGCAGACCAGCTCTGCAAAAAGACACAGGAGGGTAGATGGCAGCAATACAGTCAGAGTAATCATTCAATCGATCAACATCCCTGTGCAGAGTAAGACACCTGCCAAACGCAAGGAGAAGGCAAAATGGCTGAGAAAGTTTCTGTGACTGAGATGAACGATGATCAGAAAAGCGCGCCAAAGGGCCATAGCCGGCGGCAGTTCTTGCGCACCGCCGCCATCGCCGGCGGCGCAGGTCTTCTGACAGCCGCCTGTGCTGTGCAACCGCCTCAGACCATCACTGTAGAAGTTCCAGCGGAGCAGAAGGTGTTGAGGATGTGGACCACCCGCTTCTTCAACCCGAACATCAACCTGCACCTCAACGAGGAAGCGCAGAACGCCGGTCGCGCCATCGGCTTCGCTGTCGACGTGCAGGCCATCCCCGGCAGCTTCCAGGAGTTTGCCGCCAAGCTGTCCGCCGCGGCCGAGGCCGGCACCTTGCCCGACATCTTCTCCCCGCAGATCGCGACCCAGACATTCATGCGCGATGGCCGCATGCTGCCGATTCAGGAAGTCTGGGATGAAGTGGGCGAAGGTCTTGGTGGCTGGCACCCCACCGCTGAGCGGAACTTCACCCTCGACGGCGTGGGCTATTGTCTCGACATTGGCTTCGCCCCCGCCTTTATGCACATCCGCGAGGATCTGGTCGAGGAGGCCGGCTTCTCCCTGCCCTTCAGCGACCTGGAGGAGATGCTGGCGTTCGGCCTTGCCTACACCAACGCCGACGAAAACCTGTACGGTCTGGGATTCGCCTACGGACTGCCCGATGACCTGATACACCTGCAACCCCTGATGTGGGCCTTCGGCGGCGCAGCCTTTAACGAGGAGGGCGACATCACCCTGGACTCGCCCGAAAATATCGAAGCCCTGCAATGGTACACCGACCTCTACACCGTGCATGAAGTCGTTCCGCCGGCCGCGGTCAACTGGGAGGGCGGCGGCAACAACCAGGGCTACCTCACCGGTCAGATCGCCATGGCCATGAACCCGGGCAGTATCCTGGCGGCCGTGCGGCGCGGGGATACGCCGATCGAGGATCTGCTGGACAAGACCTACGTCGCCCCCTGGCCGCAGCGCACGCCGGAGGTCGGCCCGCAGACCCAGACCGAAGCCGGACAGGCCTTCGGCATCAACAAAGAGAGCCAGTTCCCGGATGAGGCCCAGGATGTGTTGCGCCACCTGTGGTCGCCCGACATCTACATCAAGATGATGCAGATGGGCCAGAGCTATCTCTTCCCCGCGCTGTTGGGCGCGTACGAAGACCCCTACTTCTCGGAAGATCGTTGGAATAAGCAGGTCGTAGAAAACGTGGTGCCCATCATGCGCGACGAGTCCTGGCCGGCCACGCCCGCGCCATGGACAAGCCTGTGGGGTACTTGGGCCGGCAAAGCCACCTCACGCGTCATCCTCGACGGTCTGTCAGCGGCCGAGGCGATGAAAGAGGCGCACGATATCGTAGCGCAAGCCCGAGAGGACTTCCTGGGCAGTTCGTAAACTGCGAGAATTGAGGAGTGAGGAATGGGAGGATTTCTCCCTCCTCACTCCTCTACACTCTCTCCTCGTCCGGCAATTGGCCACTCGCCAGCGATTAGGACAACGCTATGACGCAAGCGGGCGCAGAGCGCACTGATCCCGGCGGAACGCGGGGCATGACAGATTCCAAGTCGCGCCTGCGCCTACCCACAGAGACCGTTCTGGGCATCGCACTGATGATCCCGGCGCTGGCCATCATCATCGGCCTGATCGGCTACCCGACCCTCTATGCCATCTGGATCAGCCTGCATACCAAGCTCCTGGCCGTCAGGGATATGCCCTTTGTCGGTCTGGAGAACTATGTCACAGTCCTGTCGCAGGGCAACTTCTGGCCCGCCATGGGCCGCACCATCTATTTCACGGTCGTCTCGGTCGCCATCAAGGTCTGTATTGGCATGGCGACCGCGCTCGTGCTGAATGAGAACTGGCCTGGGCAGGGGCTGGCGCGCGCGGCCGTCCTGCTGCCTTGGGCGCTGCCGCCGCTGACGGCCGTTGTCACTTGGCGTTTTCTCTTCAACGACACAACCAACGTCCTCAACTACATTCTGATCAAGGCGCATCTGATCGAAAAGCCGATCCTGTGGCTGGCAAAGGCCGAATACGCCATGCCGTCGGCGATCATCGTCGGCGTCTGGCAAGGCTTTCCATTTTTCGCCATCACACTGCTGGCCGGCCTGTCGCCGATCCCCGATGATCTCTATGACGCCGCCAAAGTGGACGGCGCCGGCATCATCCATCGCTTTCTCTACGTGTCGCTGCCGGCCGTCTTCCCCGTTCTGATGGTCGCCCTTACCCTGTCCACCATCTGGACCTTCAACCAGTTCACCGTCATCTGGCTGCTGACCCAGGGCGGACCCGGTGAAGCGACAACCACCCTGCCCATCGCCGCCTACCAACATGCCTTTGTGGCCGGTTCCAAAAACCTGAGCAGGGGCGCCGTCTATGCCGTGCTGACCTTCCCCGTCCTGGTCATTCTCGTGTTGTTGTTGAACCACTTTATCTCTTCCAGAGAGGAGACCGAGGCATGACGCTTGGACTGAAATGGGAGCGCCGCATCAAGGTGATCGCCGGCGCGCTCTGGATGATCTTCATTCTCACCTGGGTCCTGTTCCCAACCTATTGGATCGCGCTGGCCTCTTTCAAACATCCCAAAGACCTGGCGGTGCGCATCCCCCTCTTCTGGACGACCGAGCCTACGCTCATGAGCTACAGGGGGCTGTTCACCCAACCCTTTCTCCAGTTTGAGAGGCTCACGCTCAACAGCCTGACCGTCTCGCTGGGCGCAACCTTCCTGTCGGTCGTAATAGCGGTCTTCGCCGGCTTGGCCCTGGCGCGGCTGAAATTCCCTGGTCGGCAACGTCTGGGCATGGCCGTGTTCTTCGCCTATCTTGTGCCGCCCGTGCTGCTGTTTATCCCCCTCTATGTTGTGATGGCCGCATTCAAGCTGATAGACAGCCGACTGGGCCTTGTGCTGGTCTACTCCAGCTTCACGGTTCCCTTCTGTGTCTGGATGCTGCGCGGCTACTTCCACAACATTCCGGTCGAACTGGAAGAGTGCGCGATGATCGATGGCTGCACGCGCGTCGGGGCCTGGGTGCGGATCGTCCTGCCGCTGGCGTCGCCCGGCATCGCCGCCGCCGCCATCTTTGCCTTCACCCTGGCCTGGAACGAGTTCCTCTATGCCTACATCCTGACCGAGACGGCCAACGCCCAGACCATGCCGATCGGGCTGGCCAGCTTCATCCAACTGGATGTTTATCGCTGGGGCGAGTTGAGCGCCGGCGCTCTGCTCATGGCGATCCCCGCGGTCGTGCTCTATTTCCTGGGCCAGCGCTTCGTCGTCGCCGGCCTGACCGGCGGCGCGGTCAAGGGGTGACGGCGACGCCATCACCATCCTGCTGCTGGGTGACGATGGATACGAGGTCATCGGCACGTTCGGAGGGGGCGACACACTGGCATCGCCCTCGCTGGAGGGGTTCGAGTCGGAGGCGGATGACGTATTTGGGTCGTAGTAGAAGACAACTTCGCATTCACGAATAGACCGCCTGTTGCACACCAATCGGTTGCCCCAGAATATGGTGAATGGGAAAATCGATACGGCGCAAAAGGATTCGGCAGCGACAGCAAGGCAAGTGCATTCTAATTTTGTAGCACCCTAAGAAGATAGTCGTGATTCGAGCCAGCCCGTTTGCGTTTAGCGGCGATGCCGACCTTGGCGGTTTTCTCGTGGCGCAGGAGTTTGAGAGCCATACGCCGCATGATAGCCATGTTATGTTGGGCATGCCCCTGGCGGATGCGGCTTTCGTCTTCGCGAAAGGCGGTGTCCAAGACCCAGTGGACCGAGTTTTCGAGGCCCCAGAGTCCTCGCGTGGCAGCCAAGAGTTGTTCAGCATCGGGGGGGACTGGAGATGAAGTATCTCTTCGTTCATCGCGAACGATCCTGCACGACTTCTTGAGAATCTTCTGACGTGGTGGCTCATATCGTTCATTGGGGCACTTGTAACAGGCCAACTCAAACTCACTGGCTGAAAATCGGACCAGGATAAAGATACGTAAGGGTGGGATCAATAATGTTCGTGCCTGATATTTCACCCTAGTTTTCGGGTAACGGTGATACGGAATGGAGTCATTCGTATCTCTTCTCCCAACATCCTCTTCCCTGTGACCGACCAGATGCAGGCCCGCGGCCTCGAACCGGTCAACCCCTGCCAACTCCCCAGCCTGAACTGGCTGGCGGCCGGAGGCGTGCGTTTCCGCCGCGCCTACTCGCCCCTCCGCGTCCTTCCGCGGAAAAAAATGTTCTTCGCGTACTCGGCAGTTCACTAGGTCCCATTGACATTTCGTTTGAGCCAGATGAATGTAGCAGCGAAATGCAAGAAAGCCATGTAACGTCGAGCGAGTTTGTCATAGCGAGTGAAAATGCGTCGATACCACTTGATTCTGTTGATGAGACGTTCGACGATGTTGCGTTCTCGATAGCGGATTCGGTCATAGTCTCGTGGTTGATTGCGATTGCAACGGGAGGGGATGACCACCTCGACCTGTTGGGCTGCGAGCAGCTCTCGCCAAGGGTGTGAATCGTAGACTTTGACGGCGATGAGGCCGTTATAACCGAAGGGGGCGAGCAACGATTCAGCTCGGGTCATATCATTGCGTTCACCAGCGGCCAATGTGAACTTTAGAGGCAGACCAAGGGCATCAACGAGGAGATTGATTTTGCTGCTGCATTCGCCCCGACTCCGACCCAGGCACTGTTCTTGCTGAGGGCCCCCATATTTGAGCCGCCTGCTGCGCACATATGGGCGCGTGCAGCTGAACTGTCGGGCATCACCGCTGCCACCTCCGGGTCCTGGGCGAACTGTTCGAACAAATCAGCCCAAACACCGTTCTCTTCCCAGCGCGCAAAGCGCTTGAATACACTGTTCCACTTTTTATGTCTGTCTGGCATTTCACGCCACTGGGGGCCGGTGGGCAGAATCCAGTGAACTGCCTCAACAAAACGGCGACACCTTTCCTCTTGCCCTGCGTCGGCACGAGCGTGTCCTTGCAGAAATGCCTATCGTTTCTGCCACTGATGGAAGGCAATCCTCTTTGTAGAAATCCTCCTATCGTCGCCCATGTGACAAATTGATCTAACGTCAAATTGACCTAATGATGTTGGGCCTTTGCGGACTGGAAGCCAAAATGTTCAGTGTTTTACGACTTCCTGTTCGCGGTCCCCGGGCTTTCCCGGTCTTCGATTTGCCGGGCGAGTGGGGCGAAGACGCGAGACGCGTTGCAAACGGCGCCGCACGAACATGCGCCGCAGGATGAACGGAGCTGGATGACACGCAAATGTTGTTCGACTCTGGTGTGGCGGGGGAACGCCACTGAATCGAGGCATGGGGATTTACCGACAGGATTGCCAGCCGGTTCATGGGGCCCAGAGGACGCGCCAGAGTCCTGGCAAAGCAAGCTCTGTTACAAGGCCGGCCGCGAGCAGGAGGATGGACACAGCCGCCAGGCGGCGGTGCCTCGCAAGATAGAAGAATGGACTCCACGTGTTTCTCAGAAGAGGTTGAGCCAGCAGGGCGACAGAGCCGGCATAGCCGGCGATCATGGCAATCCGCCAAGGCATCAGCCCAAGAATCAGCCCGGAGGGCCCTTCGGCGGCCAGGCGTCCGGCGGCGAAAGCGAACTGGTTCAAGGTACGCATGAGGAACCAAATGCCTATGAGGCCGGCTGAAACAAGGCTGCCGAGCAGGACGCCGAAGAGTTCGACGACACGCGGACCTGCATTTTCGTGTAGCGAACCGGGGAGGGAGCTTCCGGTAGCGCTCCATTCCAGGAGTGCGCGATGGAAGTCGAAGCCATCGTGGATGGCTCGTTGGAAGACAACTGGCAGGAGGGCGGAACCCACGAGCATTACCATGAACTGTAATGACAGCCAGAGTGATAGCATCATGATGCCTGTGCCAGTTTTCCCCCGGCGCAGGGGTATGGCGAGGAACAGTGTGAGGGCGACTGTTTGCGCGATTGGGAGGAAGTTCGGCTGACCCAAGGCGGCAGGAAGCGCGGTGGTGAGCAGGGCGAAGAACGCAAAGGTAATATAGAAGACAGGATCTTTGACCAAGTCGTAGCGGCGGCTCGTTGACGCGCCATTTGACGTCGGATGGCCTGTATTTCGCATAACTGAATTATATCACCCAATTCGCGAGATGGGGGAAATACGGCAAATTGGCGGCGCCAGCCGCTCCTCCTGGGGCCAGTTTTCGAGAGGGTGGCGCGGGACGGGGATTTGAGGAGGGGCTCCTGTCTGAACGGGGATTTGGGGGGATTTTGGGGATTATGGGGATGGGATTTGAAATGTGGGAAAGTGGCGGCGGTTGGAGAGAAGGGGGGGCGGAGGGGTAACTGCGGGGGAAGGGGGCGCCGACTGTGCAGGCGTGTCTGACTGGCGGCGTGCGGTGGAACGGGCGAAAGGGCGCGGCGCGGGGGCGCGTCAGTTCGACGGAGAGGGCGGTGAAAGGGTGGTGGGGCGATCGCGGCGAACGTTGCAGGCTGCCTGTGGGAATCTGCGAGGGGGCCTGCAGTCCACTTCTCTTGGCCGGCCCAAGCGTTGCCCGCAGGCGGCGAGGATGAAATCGGTCTTTCCGGGGCAAGATTGTGGTATACTGGGCCGATGAATGAAGAGAGGGCGCCTGCTTGTGTTTTGCTTGAGAGCTGAAATGGCAATGCCGCGCCTTCTTGTGAAGCAAGCATAACGTGTCCAGTCATGGAAGGATCGTCCGGGGAAACGGATGGACTCGATTGGCTACGAACAGGAGGGTCGAATAGGACGAGTGGCGGCAGTGGTGGCGGCTGCGGGCTTCAGCAGCCGCATGGGGCAGTTCAAACCGTTGCTGCCGTGGCGGCGGGGGACGGTAATCGGGGCGGTAGCTGAAGGACTCGCGAAGGGCGGGGCATCGCCCGTGCTGGTTGTGACGGGGCACAGGGGCGACGAGATCGGAAGGGGCCTGGCCGGTGGCCCGGCCGAGGTTGTTTTCAATGCGGACTACGGAGACGGCGAGATGCTGCGCTCTTACCAAGTGGGTATTGAAGCGCTAGGCACGTCGGAACTGAAGATTCTGGGAGCGCTTCTGGCGTTAGGCGACCAGCCGCACATACCGGTTGGCGTTGTGCGGCAAATCGTAGAGCGGGCGCGTGCTGAGCCCGGCGCGATCGTAGTTCCCAGTTACAAGCGGCGCAGGGGGCATCCCGTGTATCTGCCTGCGTGGGCCTTCTGCGCATTGCTAACGCTGGAGGCAGGGCAGACGCTGCGCGACCTGATGGGTAAATATCACGATGCGATCGTGTACGAGACGGTCGACAGCGATTGTGTTCGGCGTGATATGGATGTACCGGCCGAGTATGAGGCGCTGCGATCGGAATTTGAATGGCCGGACCCGGAGACAAGCGGGGTTTGACGGCCAGTCCCCATTGGTGGGACTGAATTCAGCGCCTGTTTCAAGTGAGGTGGTACCGGGGGCAAAGGCTAAGGATACGGCGACTGGCGCAGTGAATTCCCTGTAGATTCGGAGCCGTCACCAAATTCGGGGTCGTCGGACATTGGAAGGATGAAGGGGGAGATCTTGGGCGCGACACTTTACCATTATCTGAAAGAGATGCTGGCGGAGGAAGAAAGCGTGGCGGTGGCCACGATTGTTGATGCAAAGGGGTCCGTGCCAAGAGAGGTGGGCGCGAAGATGGTGATTCACCCGCTGGGGCGGCATGTCGGAACCGTGGGCGGCGGGTGCGGAGAGGCAGATGTCATCCGGGCGGGTCTGGATGTCATTCATGACGGGATACCGCGCACGGTACACGTGGACCTGACCGAGGATATTTCTATGGACAGTTTGGGCGTGTGCGGCGGCGTGATGGATGTCTTTATAGAGCGTTGGGATGGAGAAGGTAAAGCAGGCTCCGGAGACGGGAGCGAATAGGGTCGAGGCGGCGGAGCCTCCGAGGGGGACCCACGCCACTCTTCAATTCAAATGTCCGCTACTTAGTCCTCGGCTTTTTCGGTGGGGATGCGGCTGTGGAGCTGCAAGGGCTGTGACTTCTGGCGAATACGCAGATTGATCATTTCAACTGCGAGCGAGAAAGCCATGGCGAAGTAGGCATAGTTCTTCAAGTGGAGTTCTTCAACCGCCTCGTGGAGCCACCCTTCCAGGACCAGAAGGAATCCTATCAGAATCAGAAAAGCCAGGGCCAGAATCTTCATGGTCGGATGCCGTTCGACGAAGGCGGCGATCGATCCGGAGAAAATCAGCATTACGGCAGCGGCGGCGAGCACGGCCGGAACCATCACCCAGAGGTTTCCAGAAATCCCTACGGCAGTAATGACAGAATCGATTGAGAAGACGAGATCGATGATGATGATCTGCGCGATCACAGATACGAAGGAGGCCGCGGCCTTAGTTTTGCCATCATGGCCTGCTGCTTCCAGCTTATCGTGGATTTCGAATGTGCTTTTGCCTATCAGGAACATGCCTCCGACGAGAAGTATCAGATCCCGTCCGGAGAGCGGATGGTTAAACACGGAGAAGAGCGGTTGGGTCAGCTGCATGATCCAGGTGATGCTGAAGAGCAGGGCGATGCGGGCAAATACAGCCAGGGCGATTCCTGTAGAGCGGGCTCTGGCTTTCTGGTTTTCCGGCAGTTTTCCGCTGAGAATGGCGATGAAGATAACGTTGTCGATGCCGAGAACGATTTCGAGCAGAACGAGTGTCAGCAGCGCGACCAGATTATGGACCTGAAAGAGTTCCGTCATGCAGATTCTGGCTCCTTACCCTTTATTCAATTGGTGACGCTACGGCTGTTAAGAGGCGGCAGAAGCGCGTGTTAGATTCTAGCATTGGGATTCGGGCGTGTCTAGCGGAAGAGGGACCTCATCTGGTTTGTGTCGCGAGCCCGTGGAAGGGGTCTTCCTGAAGCAGTCGTTCCAGGCGGCACTGAAAGGGGGGCCCCACGTAGAAGCAATTGCTGAACTTGTTCTTTGTCAGGGACCAAGCGGGGAGGATGGGCGCCGGAACTGGGCAGGGGGTGGCTGGGGCTCAGGTTGGCGTGTGCGTTTTGGTTTCACGTTTGGGGGCAGCGGGGCGCCTTTACGGCTTGCACGGGCTGGCGGCGCGGCGCGGTGACCAAGGGGGGCGTTGCGGGACCCATCGCCCCGCGCAAGGGAAGCCGCTTGCAGCTGACCGCCCCAAATAAGAAGAGGGAGGGGAAAGAAGTGCCGAATGCGCAACTAGACTGGGTCGGGGAAGGTGTGTTCAGGCGGTGAAGCTCACTTTGGTAGGGGGACGTACTATGTCGGCGGGGTCCTGCCTGGGACTGTTTTGGAAGCGGCCAGACGACTATGGACAGACACGATGATGCAGGGCAATCTGCTGGATGCGCTCTTGGAGGCGATTGAGAGGCGGGAAGCTGTGGCGCTGGTCACGGTGACGGCGGGGGACGGCTTGTATGCCGGCGCGGCGGGATCGAGTGCGGTCGTCTGGCCTGAGGCCGACAGGCGTCCGGTCGGGGAGTTGGCGCTGGGAGAACGGCTTGACGAAGTTCTGCGCGACGCCCGGATGGCGATAGAGGGCAAGAAGCACGAGCACTTTCATTTCGAGGACGGGGGCGGACGTTTTTCGGTATTTGTCGAGGTGCAGGCGCGGCCCCCGCATCTGATCATTGCCGGCGCAGGTCACATTGCTATTCCGCTGGCCTCGATTGCGAAGACATGCGAGTTTCAGGTGTCGGTTATAGATGACCGGCCGCAATACGCCCACACCGCCCGATTTCCCACCGCCGACCGGGTGATTGCGGGGCCGTTCAGGCCGACGCTGGGGGCGTTGCGCCAAGGCAAGGAAGTTTTCGACAGCGATACGTACGTGGTGTTGGTGACGCGCGGCCACCAGCATGATATTGACTGTCTGCTGGAGGTGTTGGATGACCCTGTTGCCTATCTGGGAATGATTGGAAGCCAGCGGCGTATCCGGGCCGTGTTTGAACTGCTGGAGCGGGAGCAGGAAATACCGGCGAGTAAATTTGACGGTGTTCGGGCTCCCATCGGCATTGACATAGGGGCAATTACGCCGGCTGAGATAGCCGTCTGCATCATGGCGGAGATTATCTGCGTATTGCGCGACGGGCCGCTGCCTGGCCTGAGCGAACAGATACAGATGGAGCGGATCGAGAGAAGGAAGCGGGCGGCGGCGCGTGCGAGGGGGGCAGTGAAGGGTTGACGAACGCAGGCTGCGCATGGACGTACACGGTTGCGTAGAACGGCGAAAGCCAGCTTTTTTGCGCTAAGTAGAGCCCTTGATTCAGGACGGCATTGCAGAGACTTCGGCGGCCGATAAGGTCGGCGAAGAAAGGCGGCACTGGTTGCACTGGGGAGGCTGATGACATATCTTGAAGACGTTCAGACTCTCAATCGCAAGGCGTGGGACAGGGCAGTAGCGCGCGGAAGCCGTTGGACGGTCCCGGTCAGCAGTGGGACGGTGGCGGCGGCGCGGCGCGGTGAGTGGGAGATCGCGCTTACGCCGGCGAAGGCGGCGCCGAGGTGGTGGTTCCCTGATTTCACGAACGCGCAGATCCTGTGTCTGGCGGGAGGGGGCGGTCAACAGGGCCCCGTCCTTGCAGCCGCCGGCGAAAGCTCAGGGGCGAGCGTAACGGTGTTTGACAACTCCCCGCGCCAATTGGAACAGGACCGTCTTGTCGCAGAGCGGGATAGGCTGACTCTGGAGACCGTTGAGGGGGATATGCGGGATCTGGGACTTTTCGCGGACCGGTGTTTCGACCTGATCGTTCATCCCTGCTCCAACCTGTTCATTCCCGAGGTGCGGCCGGTATGGCGGGAGTGTGCCCGGGTGTTGAAACGCGGTGGCAGTCTGCTGGCTGGTTTCGTTAATCCTGTCTTGTACCTGTTCGACCAGGGGAAGCTTGACCGGGGCGTTCTGGAAGTTCGGCACAAGCTGCCGTACTCTGATCTAACCAGCATATCCGAGTCGGAGCGGGAGGCGTACATTCGAGCCGGGGAGGCCCTGGAGTTTGGTCATACGTTGTCGGATCAGATAGGCGGCCAGATCGATGCCGGATTCGTTCTAGCTGGCTTTTTTGAGGACCATTGGGAAGGTCAGCAGCCGGGGGCGTATACCGATACTTATATTGCTACGCGGGCCATTCGACTTGGACACAGGCCGTAGGGAAGGCCGTGTTTTTGAGGAAATAGAAGGCTGAATTACAATTGGATGGCTGTATAGAGTACAGCTCGTCCGGTTTCGCGAATTGTTCCTGTCTTTCGAAGGAACGAGACGGTGCAACCGGGACCAGGTAGAAAGTTCATGTACACTGCAAAGGAGCATCAAGACATGGCGTATGCACACACAAACTCAAAGGGCAGAACCTACATACTGCACTCGAAAGAGACGACATTGAGAAATGGTCGGCAGCAGACGCTTTACTTCTTCGCGAAAGAGGAGAAGGAAGGGGCGTTGGAGGCCGTACCGGAGGGATACGAGGTATCTGAGAGCAAGAACGGCTTGCCGGTTCTTAAGCGTTCGAAGTAGATGGCATTTGCCAGCCCATGGATTCCAGCCGGCGTTTCGATGCGCCGGCTCTTCAAATGGATATCAATCTCACTCTTGAAGAAAAGATAGATCGGACTCCGCCGCCATTGCGTGCGATCATCGATGACTTTCGCAGTATGGAGCCGCGGGAGCGGTTGGAGTCTCTACTCGACTTCTCGATTGGAATGCCGGACCTGCCCGCCTTTCTTCACGACGCCCGAGACAGGATGGAACAGGTCCATGAATGCCAGACGCCGATATTTGTCTTCACGGACATTGTAGACGCCGGCGTGGACATCTATTTCGACGTCCCGAAGGAATCCCCTACGGTTCGCGGCTACGCGGCGATCGTGCAGGAAGGGTTGGAGCGGGCATCGCCGGATGCCGTTCTGAACACGCCTGATGACATCCATTATATGCTTGGTCTACACGAGGCGATCTCCCCGCAGAGGATTCGGGGCCTGCAGGTCCTCATGGCCTATCTGAAGAGGCAGGTTACAGCCCGACTGAAAGAAAGTGAATAATACCCTCTGTGACGTTCCCGGCATCATGGTCGGGCACTGGTCAGCCCCGGAGGATGGGACCGGCTGCACGGTCGTGTTGACACCGGAAGGGAGTTGCTGCGGTGTGGATGTGCGCGGCTCTGCTCCGGGCACACGGGAGACCGCCCTGCTGGACCCGGTGAACCGAGTGGACCGTGTGCATGGGGTATTGCTCAGCGGAGGCTCGGCCTACGGTTTGGGCGCGGCGCACGGCGTCGTAGAGTGGCTGGCAGAGCGGGGCTATGGTTGGTACACACCGGCCGCGCGAGTGCCGATCGTGCCGGCTGCCATCCTGTACGATCTGGGTTTTGGCGGCTCGACAGTCTACCCTACGCAGGAGGATGCCTATGCGGCCTGCGAAGCGGCCATCGAAGAGGACGGGAGCCGGGGTTCGGTCGGGGCCGGTGTCGGTTGCACCGTGGGGAAGCTGATGGGATTTGAGCGCTGCACCAGGGGCGGTTTGGGCCAGGCGTCCGCGGCTTTGGCTGGGGGTGTTGTCGTCTCGGCGCTGGTTGCCGTCAATGCCGTGGGGGACGTGGTCGATCCGATGCGGGCCGAGCTGGTGGCCGGTGCGCGCGACCCGGATGGCGGTGAGCTGGTGGACAGCCTTTCCTTAGCCGCCGAAGGCTTCGATTCGTTTCTATTCCGTCGCGCGGGAAGGGCAGCCACTGACAAGAGTCATCTGCTTGCTGATTCCGGGTCGGCAGGCGTGCAAGGGCTCATTGAAAACACGACAATTGGAGTGGTCGCCACGAATGTTGCGCTCAACAAGGCGGAGGCGACCAAACTTGCGCAGATGGCGCAGAGCGGCGTCAGCCGCGCGACTCGACCGGCTCATACGGCCTATGACGGCGACTGTCTATTTGCCCTGTCAACGGGTGTGCTCAATGTTGAGGTCGAACTGAGTCTTTTGGGCGCGATTGGTGCGGAGGTCGTTGCAGCCGCAGTGCTTGACGGCGTCCTCAATGCTTCGCCAGCACATGGTGTGCCCGCAGCCTCGGACCTGACCCCGCGGCGTCTCTCCCAGTAACACTTAACCTCCCAAACGAGAAAATTTCAGACACTGCCGTGCTCCAGGACGGGTCCGTCCAGGCATAGCACACTGCCGTTCAGTTCGCAGGAGCCGCAGATTCCCACGGCGCAGCGCATGTAGGCTTCCCAAGAGAGTTGCCTGGGAATGGCGTGCCGCTCTCCGAGACTGTCGATGGCGGCGAGCATCCCGTGCGGGCCGCACGCGCAAATCAGGTCGAGTTCACCTTGAGAGAGGCGGGCCGATAGTTGATCAGTCGCGAGTCCGGCCGCGCCTGCGCTGCCATCCTCAGTGCTAGTGATGATATCCACCGATGCGGCGTTTTCGCTTTGGGCTTTCTGCAAGGCTTCAAAGCGGTCAACGTAGAGGAGTTCGGCGGCGGCGCGGGCGCCGATGATAACGGTGAGCGCGTTCAGTTTGGGTAGCCAGGCCCGGGCCAGCCAGAGGAGGGGGGCGACCCCGTATCCGCCTCCGACGAAGGCGGCTCTGAGCCCAGGCTGGGGCAGGCGAAAGGCTCTGCCGAATGGTCCCCGAATCCAGAGCATATCTCCTGGCTGCAATCTGTGTAGAAGGTTCGAAAAAGGGCCGACGGCGGTGACCATGAGCGTAACGGGGTCGGCGGCAACGAGAGAGAAGGGTTTTTCGTCGAAACGGGGAAGCCATGCCATGACGAACTGTCCTGGCATGGCGTTTAAGCTGGCATTTAGCGCAATTGTCTTGGTGCGTTCGTTGTCGGATTCGACGGAACGGATGGAAAAGGGGGTGGGGAGGTGGAGTGCGCCGGAAGAAGCGGCTTCTCCCGGCAAGACGCTCATGGGCTGCATTCAGAGTTGCGGGTTCCCCCTGTTTGGGTCAAGCCCGTTCCAGGATGACGACGGGAATTACGCGGTCGGTTTTGGCCTGGTAGTCATTGTACTGGGGCCAAATGTCTGCCATCATATTCCAAAGGGCCGGCTTTTCGTCCGGTCCGGCTGTGCGAGCGTTCGCATCGAAAACGTCTTTACCGACGCGCAGCTTAACGGAGGGCGTTTCCACGAGATTGAGAAACCAGGAGGGATGGTGTTCTGCGCCGCCGCGGGAGGCGACGATGACGTAGGTTTCTTTGCCTTCGACTTTGCCGTAGATTAGGGGTGTCGTTCGGGCCTTGCCGGTGCGGCGACCGGTGGTGGTCAGGAGGAGTGTTGGGACGCCATTCCAGATGTGGCCGTCCTCGCCGTTGGAATCAAGATAGCGGCGAATGTGTTCGCTGACCCAGCCGGGTACTTCCCGTTCCGCCATTTTTGCGTTTCTCCTTTGCAGTCGAGGATTCTGAATTAGGAAATGTGTTGTGTGGATGAGTCTACCACAATGCGGGAGGCATTGCACGACTTCGACCATGGACTGCGCGACCCGTCGACTGTCCACGGAGGGACGCGGAGAAGGTCGAGGGCGTTGATCCACAGAGGGACGCGGAGGGACGCGGAGAAGGACAAGGCCGCAGATTCGCGGGGGACGAGGCGGGGTGCGGTGAAGGGCGGAGAGAGTCTTTCTGTCCGCGCAGGGGCGCGCAATTTCGCGACGAGGAGGGAATTGCGATTGGCGGAGTGTTTGGGGGAGGATAGAGGTTTCGAAGGGGAGCGACCACAAGGGGGAGAATGGGAGGGGTCTGAACTGCAGCGGGTAAACGGTGGCTATGGAATAGGGCTCCGGGATAGGGTGAGCGGAGGACGATTGGGGCTGCGCAGGCCGGGCGGGCGTGGGGGCCCGTTCTTTTTGCTTGCGTTCAGAGCTTACAGGCGTTATGCTCACGAGCAATTGTAATCTTCATTTTCGAACTGGAGGGGAACATGGTGCTGTCCACGGCTGAGGTAGAGGCGTACCGGCGCGATGGGTACATTGGGGCCGTTGATGTGATTGATGGAGACAAGGTAGAGGAATACCGGAATGCCTTCGACGATCTGGAGGCAAGGGTTGGGAAAGAAACGGCGCAGATAGGACTGATCGACTACCACTTTGAGGAAAGGTTCATATGGGAACTTGCCTCCCATCCCACGATCCTGGATGCGGTCGAGGCGCTGATCGGGCCCAATGTGCTGCTGCTGGCGACCCACTTCTTTAACAAATACGGCGAGGGCGAGGATGCGGAGGCCTTTGTTGCATGGCACCAGGACGTGACTTTCTGGGGGCTGGAGCCGCCGCTGGCGATTACTGCATGGTACGCGGTTGACGACAGTGACGCGGAGAATGGCTGCATGCAGGTGGTTCCAGGGACACACGTATCGGGAGTGGTGGAGCACGGCAAGGCGGAGCAGGCAGGCAATCTGCTCAGCATCAATCAAGAGGTTCATGTTACCGCGGAGGACGCGGCCGGCGCGGTCGATCTGCCCCTGAAGGCAGGACAGATTTCGATACATGACGGTACGCTGATACATGGCAGTCTCCCGAACCGGTCGGACAGGCGGCGCTGCGGTTTGACGTTGCGCTACGTTCCCACGTGGGTGCGGCAGGCGGAGGACAACTCCCTGGACGGGCGCTGGAAGCCGGTTCTTGTACGCGGGAAGGATGAGGAGCAGAATTTCGGCCAACTGCGGACACCATGGCTGTAGAGGAAAGTAGAACGCCGGCTGCTCGTCCCAACGTGGTCTTTGTCCTGACCGACGATCAAGGTTACGGGGACCTGTCCTGCCACGGAAACCCGGTCGTAAAGACTCCGCATCTCGATGCCTTGCACGGGGAAAGCGTCCGACTCACGGATTACCACGTGGGGCCCACCTGCGCGCCGACTCGGGCTGGACTTCTTACCGGCCACTATGCCAATAGCACCGGCGTGTGGCACACGATAGGCGGACGGTCTCTGCTGCGGTCTGATGAGGTCAGCATGGCGGACTATTTTGGCCGCAGCGGGTACGCGACGGGTATCTTCGGGAAGTGGCACCTGGGTGACAATGCGCCGTACCGGCCCCAGGACCGCGGATTCGATACGGTAGTGGTCCACGGTGGCGGGGGTATAGGTCAGACGCCGGACTATTGGGGCAACAACTACTTCGACGACAGTTACTGGGACGGTGAGAGTCACACCCGGTATGAGGGGTATTGCACGGACATCTGGTTTCAGGAGGCGTTGCAATTTATCGAGCGGAACCGGTCGAAACCGTTTTTTTGTTACATTCCGACCAATGCCCCCCATTCGCCCCACCTTGTGGACCCCGCGTACAGTGATCCCTATCTGGCCGTAACGCCGCACGAGGAGCGCGCCAAGTTTTACGGGATGCTGGCGAATATAGACGAAAACGTGGGCGGTCTACGGCAGAGATTAGCCGAACTCGGGCTGGCGGAAAACACGATCTTCATATTTATGACCGATAACGGTTCTTCAGGCGGTGTGGAGGTGGACGCGGACCAGTATGTTGTCAGCGGGCATAACGCCGGAATGCGCGGGCAGAAGGGTTCGGAGTACGACGGCGGCCACCGGGTGCCCTTCTTTATTCACTGGCCTGCGGGCGGGATCGACTCTGGGCGGGATGTGGAGGCGCTCACGGCAAACGTCGACATTCTGCCGACTCTGATCGAGATGTGCGGCCTGGAGAGTGAAACCAGTAACAGTTTCGACGGGCGCAGCCTGGCAGGGCTGCTCCTGCCGGACGGGCAAGGGGAGATCGACTGGCCGGATCGGGCGCTGGTCACGGATTCGCAGCGGCTGACTTATCCGGTCAAGTGGCGCAAAAGCGCGGTGATGACCGGCAGCTGGCGGCTGGTGAATAGGAGGGCGCTCTACGCGATCAAGGAAGATCCTGAGCAGCGGGATGATGTTGCCGGCGACCATCCTGAGGTTGTGGCTCATTTGCGCCTGGCATACGAGGATTGGTGGCGGAAGGTTTCGCGGCAGTTTGATGAGGATATTCCAATCGCGATTGGAGGGCAGGGCGCGGAGAGGCTGCGGTTGAATACGCATGACTGGCGCAATGAAGACTGCGAGTGCGCGTGGAACCAGAGTCTCGTGAGACAGGGACTAATCTGCAACGGCCATTGGGAGGTGGAGATCGTCGAGGCGGGACGGTACCAGTTCATGTTGCGGCGGTGGCCCGAGGAGGAGGGGGCGGCGATTGGGGCCGGCCTGGATGGCGGCGCCCCGAAGTCGTTCCGCGACATTGCAATCGGGCTGGAGGCTGACGGCGCCGGCAGGCCGCTGCCCCTTAAGGAGCGGATCGACTGGGGAGGCGGCGTTGCATTGCAGGTGTCCAGGGCCCGTATTACGGTTGGGGATCAGGAGGCCGGCAAGGAGTTGGCGGGCGATGAAGTGGAGGTATGTTTCACTTTTTCACTGGCTGCGGGCCAGACTCATCTGCAGACGTGGTTTGCATTGGCGGACGGGGAGGAGCTGGGCGCATATTACGTATACGTGGAAAAGCTGGCTGGTTGAGTCGCCGGTCAATGCAAGTCCCAAAGTCTAGTAGAACTGATTGAGTTTTCGGTCCACAGAGTGGGCGGAACTGCAGTCGTAAATGGCCCGTGGTTAGAACTTTGGGGGTCGGTAGAGGAAGGGGATTCTAGCTGGCGAAGATGATTCGAATGGGTAGAGGGACGTGGAACGGGAAGGTTTTCAATGAGAGGATGGGGGGAGAGGATTGATGACGCAAGTGGATAGTCAGAGGCTGGCGATACAGGGCGGCGCGCCGGCGAAGCAGAAGCCTGATCCGCCGATGTATCCAGGGGGGATGGCGGTTGCTGAGGAGGAAGAGGCGGGAGTTCTTGAGGTTCTAAGGGCGAAGCGCCTGTTTCGCTATTACGGGCCGGGCGAGACGGCGTCCAAGGCCAGCCAGCTGGAGGCGGCGTTTGCGGCGAAGAAAGGAACCGATTACGCGGTCGCAGTGACGTCGGGCACGGCGTCTCTGGTGTGCGGTCTGCACGGGATTGGTATCGGGCCGGGGGATGAAGTGATTGTTCCGGCCTACACGTGGATTGCGTCAGCGTCGGCGGTTGTGGCGGCTGGGGGCATACCTGTGGTGGCGGAGGTGGACGGGACGCTTCTGCTGGATCCGGAGGATGTGGAGCGGAAGATTACGCCATATACGAAGGCGATCATGCCGGTGCACATGCGCGGCGCGCCGTGCCGGATGGATGCCCTGATGGCGCTGGCCAGGGAGCACGGCCTCAAAGTGATTGAGGACGTGGCGCAGGCGAACGGTGGCAGCTATCAGGGCAAGCCGCTGGGCTCGTTCGGCGACGTCGGCTGTTTCAGCCTCCAATTCAACAAGATCATTACGTCCGGCGAGGGCGGGATGGTGGTTACAAGTGATGAGTCGGTCTGGAAACGCACGAACATGTATCACGACGTGATCGGCGCGCTGCAGTTGAAGTACGGGGTGGATGAACTGCTGTGCGGTGTCAATTACCGGATGCCGGAGCTGCTGGCCGCGGTCGCGTTGCCGCAGCTTGCGCGGCTGGATGGGCTGATTGAGGACATGCGCCAGCGTAAGAAGATGATTAAGGCGGGCATTGAAGATGTGACAAACCGCAAGGGCATCCGTTTTCGCGAGATGGCCGATGCGGAGGGTGACACTGCGATCTGCACAGTATTCTTCATGGACAGCGCGGAAAAGGCCGCGTCGGCGGCGGAGGCTCTGCGGGCGGAGAATATCGGCGCGGGGACGCTGTACTCGCCTGATGAGATCGACTATCACGTCTATGCGCACTGGGTTCCGATCATGAATCAGCGCGTGTGGGCGGAAGGAGGCGGCCCGTGGCGCTGGGCAAAGAGAGAGATAGAGTACCGGCAGGACATGTGTCCGCGGAGCCTGGACCTGCTGGGACGTGCAGTGCATTTGAACGTGAGTCCGCTCTTGACCAATGAAGATGTGGAGGAGACGGTCGAAGGCTTGAATAAGGTACTGGAAGAGCTCGGATAGTCTGTTTTGGATTGCCAACCAGGTTTTTTCACGTTGCATCGTTGGATCGGGAAAGGCGGCGCGCCAGCGCTGCCCACACAGAAGCCAAGGAGGAGATACCATGGCTACCGGTACCGGGTTGTCCAGACGCAGTTTTCTGGTTCGAACAGCGACAGTGGCTGGAGCGGCGACGCTGGGGGCGGGCATGGCGGCGTGCGCGCCGGCCGTTCCTGGCGCGACGGACGAGGGAGGCGATGCGCCGGCGATGGAGGTCGTAACGCTGACGATGTGGAAGGGGCCGCACAAGGCGGCAGGCGACGAAACAAAACTGTGCGCCCAGCCGACCATCGACGTACTTGAAGAGATGCACCCGGAGATCAGCGTTGATTTCAGCGAGGTTCCCTGGGGCCAGTACAACGAGAAGTTCACGGCCGCGTTTGCCGCGGATCAAGGGCCGGATGTGAGCTACCAGACGGAATCGTTCCCACGCTTTGTGAATGCGGGCCATATCATGCCGTTGGATGACATGATTGCATCAAGTGGGTTCGAGCGCACCTTTTTCTACGAACGGGCGTGGGGGCCGGGCACGTATGATGGGACGACCTACTCGCTTCCCTGGATTATCGGCGGTTCAAACCTGTTCTGGAACAAGGACCTGTTCGAACAGGCGGGGCACGACCCCGATACCCCGCCTGAAACGGTTGATGATTTTGTGAGCATCGCGCAGGACATCACCGCGCTTGAGGAAGATGTCTACGGCTTTGCCACACATCCGAAAGGGTGGCACGAAAACGGTCAGTGGCCGCGGCGGTTTGGCGGGCACTGGTTCAACGATGACCTGACCGAGTGCATCGTCAATTCAGAGGAGGCGTACGAAGGCTGGCACTTCTTCAATTCGCTTTTCCACGACCTCGAAGTGGCGATGCCGGGCGCGATCTCAGGGCAGGAACCGGGAGTCGGCGGCTACTTCCGCGACAACAAAGTGGGCATGATCACGGCGCAGAACGTCTTCGCCAACTCGGTGCGCAGCGAGAAGCCTGACTTCAGGCTCGGCGCGGCGCGAATGGCTACCGGCCCAGCGGAGGGGGCACGTGGGCGCGCCTGCTACGGCGGTGTCGGCATGCTGGCGATCGCGGCGAAGACGGCCTATCCCGACGAATCCTGGACGGTGGTCGAGACGCTCGTTTCGCCTGATCTGCTGACATCATGGATCGGGTGCCTTGGGTTCATGAGCGTGTCGCCCCACGTGAACTTCTATCCTGACGATGAAGTCTTGACAGTGGCCCAGACGACACTTGAATACACCTTCTTCTGGCCGTACCGCGGCTGGATCTTCAAGTTCTGGGATATCGAGGGCACGTCGATCGAGTCGTTCGTTCTTGGACAGCGCACGGTCGAAGAGGCGGTAGAGGATATGGTGGAACAGGTCAACGATATGCTCAGAGAAGAAGAAGGGGCGTAGTCGTTGGATTCCAAACGGGCGGCCGCGCTCATATGGCCCGGTCGCCCGTACCTGGAACATCCCTCCAACCGCGGCCCGATTCGCTCAGCAGGGGAACGGTAATGAGATGACTGCGAGTTCAGGAGCCTCACAGACGACACAGGGGCAAAGCGGGCCCTTTTGGGGACGCGCCGCCGTGCGGCGAAACCTGAATGCCTATGCCTTTATCCTGCCATTCATGGTCCTCTTTGCCGTATTCAACATTGGGCCGTTTTTCTGGGCTCTCTGGCTTTCCCTGTTGCGGGGAGACCTTGTGGACCAGGTCAAGCCGTTTGTTGGGTATCAGAACTATGTGAGCCTCACGACCGACTCTATAACGCTCAAGGTGTTTCTGAACTCGCTTCAGTATACGGTTTCGGTTGTGCCAATCGCGGTAGTTACTGCGCTGGCGCTGGCCTTCCTGATCGGAAACAAACTCGTCCGGTTCAAGGACTTTTATCGTGCGGTGGTTTTCTTCCCTCTGCTGGCTTCGGCGGCGGCCACGGCCCAGATCTGGAGTTACATACTGGCGCCTCGGTATGGCGTATTGACCTATCTGCTTGGCCTGGTGGGCGTGCCGGAGATCTACTGGCTGTCCGATCCTGATTGGGCGCTTTACGGGATTCTGCTGGTTGAGTGGTGGAGGGGGATAGGCTTTCACATCATACTCTTTTTGGCGGCGATGTTGGGTGTCCCGGAAGAGCTGCACGAGGCGGCCCGGATCGATGGCGCCAATGCCTGGCAGGTGGCGACCCGCGTGACCATTCCCTTGATGCGGCCGGTTATCCTGTTCTCAGTGGTGATGGGCACGATTTGGGCGTTCCAGTTGTTTGACACCGTATTTGTGCTGACGAACGGCGGTCCCGTACACGCGACCGCGACAATCGTCTGGTACATTTACAACCATGCGTTTCGATACGGGCAGGTGGGAATGGCGGCGGCGATGGGAGTTGTGCTGCTGCTCATTATCATGCCGATCTCATATGTGCAGATGAAGGTTTTGGGTGAACGATGACGTCAAGGCCGGGATTCGGGAATCGGGGAAGCGTCACAGCGAAGGATGGGCTACATGACCCCAATTGACCTCAGGAGAGATTGGCGGAAGAGGCTGCGTATACTGCCCCAGGCAGTGGTCGTCTATGTACTCCTGGCGTTACTGGTCATTATCATGTTGGGCCCCTACCTCTACATCTTCTCCTCCTCTTTCAAAGAGACCTACACACTCATTTCGATTCCACCGCAGATCATCCCGGAGCAGTTTGTTTGGGACAATTACACATACATTCTGAGTGAATTGCCTTTCAGCCTATGGTTCTTCAACACGATTCTCGTTGCGGTTCTGGTTACAGTAGGAACGGTGCTCATTGATGCGCTGGCGGCTTATGCATTTGCCAAGAAGGAGTTTTGGGGTCGGGACGTACTTTTTGGACTGATGCTGGCCACGATCATGATTCCTGGCGCCTTGCTGCTGATCCCCGCGTTTCTCATTACCAATTGGTTGGGACTCCTGAATTCATACGGCGGGCTCATCATACCGGCACTGGCGAATGTTCTGGGCGTCTTTCTGTTGCGCCAATTCATGCAGACGATTCCTGAGGAGCTCGAACACGCCGCCCGAATCGACGGCTGCACCGACTTTGGCGTCTTCTGGCGTATCATCATGCCGCTGTCGGCGCCGGCCCTGGCGACCTTGTCGATCGTGGTCTTCACCTCACAGTGGAACAACCTGGTCTGGCCCCTGGTAGTGCTCAACGACAAGGATCTCTACACGCTTCCCCTGGGCCTGGCGCTTCTGCGCAGCGAATTCCAGGTCAACTACGGGATAACCTCCGCAGCCGCATTTTTGAGTGTTGTTCCCTTGCTGATCGTTTTCCTTTTCCTGCAGAGGTATTTTCTGGAAGGTCTGACGGTTGGGGCGGTGAAGGGTTAGCTATATGAACCGGAGTGGTCGCCCTATCTATGTGAATTCAGGCTGAGACCAAGTGTTTGTTTGTACAAGGTCGAGTCTGAATTTCAGCTATAGGCGTGTGACGATCTGACAGGGTTAGACCTTGATTGTTGGGAGCGCGGCGGGGGAACTGCAGGGGTTAGGGGTGAGGCGGCGCCTTAGGCGCAACGGCAGGAGTGGACTGTGTGCGAGGGACGTGTTGTCGTCTCTGAATTGGAGGAGCGTTTCGGTGCGGAGGGGCTGGGGGGGGCCACCTATAGGGGAATGCAGGGTACGCAAACGGAGCGAGGCGAACTTACGAGGGGGTGGCCGGGGCGCGCATATGCCGCGAGGCAACGATAGCGGGGCGTGGCAAAACAGGCGCAAGTTTAAGGCTGATTCTGGGTGTTCCCAATGAGGCCTGCAGCCCGCTTCTCCATACTATCCCGTAACCAGACTGCTTCACGGGGTGGATAGGGGCTCGACAAGCATCCCGCAGAGGTCATAAAATTGCCCAGCCATGAAGATAGCCTAGATGCATCCAGTTTTTCTCTTTTTAAGCAACTCAGATTTTCAACCGCGGAAGAACAGATTGATAATGCAACCGCAGCGATCGAACTTCTGAAAGACGAGGCATCCCGGCACTTTGACGAAGGCTCGCAACCATTCAGGCGCTGGCATAGGGGATGTGATGAGCTATGGATGTCCGTCGATGGGTTCTTGGCGAAGAGTCGAGTATTCCGAGTGGATGCTTTTGCCATTCTGGAAGGGTTCATTGACAGTTTTGAGCATACAGAACGGAGATTCCGTCAGATTCTTGATATAGATTCAATTCCCGATGCGGAGCGTGAACAGATAGTCGAACTGACATGGAACTGGTTCAGTGTCATTCTGAGATTCTCGGTCTATGCGCTGGTCTTGGAGTACCGAAGCAGTCCGGCAAGAAGTCAACAGGCGTAACATGGCCGTGAGGAGAAGAGGATGGCTAAACACAGTATCAAGAGTGTGTCCAAGGAGTTAAAAGGCAGCGGTTTGATCGATTTGATGTACACGCATTATCAGATGCCGCTTACGTCAATGGCAGAAATGGCAGACGCGTGCGGCGGCAGGGAATTTCGGGCAACGCACATTCAGATCGCAGAGAGGTTGGGCGACTACCATGGCAAGACCATTACTCCTGAGCTTGTCGCTGAATTGGTCTTCGACTTTATCAGACTGGGAATCGTGGAAGTGGTGTCAGCGAGCGGCCCTATAGCCTATCGGACGGGGATTGGAATGAGCGAGTGGAGCTCAATCTCGGAGGACGAACCAACAACGTATCGTTTCGGTAGCTATGACAGCTTTGTCGAGCTGGCCGAGGAGATCCAGAGTATGCAGGACGGAAATCAGGCGCCTCTGTTGCCGCTTGTTGTCCCCGAAAGCAGTCCCGTGAGAACAGTCCAGTAGCGCCAAGAATGGCGCCGTTGACGTTTGGGGAGGGCGGTCAGCAAAGCCGTAACGCTTGTGGGACGATTCGGACCTTGAGTTGAAATATGGGGCCAATTTAAGCTTATTCCTGCCTGCGGTGTGATGTGGCAAGGCGCGGAGAAGACAGAGGCGCACCGAGTTCAATGTGCGTAGGCGCGCAGCCGTTTGCGGACCGGTGGCGCTTTGCCCCAGGGAATCGCTGTTCAGACTGAGGGCGACGAGGTCAATTTGTCAGCGGGCAGAATTTGCGTTGGTCAGTGGTGAAAAGTACTTTTAAACGGATTCTGTAAGCTGTGGATTCAATCGGGCGCCAGCGTCTGGAGCTGTCTGTGTCAGTCAAAGCACATCTGTGGTAAAGGCAGATTTTCAAGTGGGGAGCTCGGCGCGCCTGTGTGCGGGCCGAGGCTCAGGGGCGTGTTGCGGGACCGATGCCCCGCACAAGGGAAGCCGCTTGCGGATGACCGCTCAGGAGAAAGGAGAGTAGGGCGACGAAAGAGGAAGTAGACCCAGTTTTTCTCGTCCCATACAGATTCGGCAAAGGCGGATGATTAACAGGATCCTCTTTCCTGCAGAGGTATTTTCTGGAAGGTCTGACGGTTGGGGCGGTGAAAGGTTAACCATTTGAACTGGAGTGGTCGCCCTATCTGTTACTTGCCCAGACGACGCCTCTGGGGTGGAAGACATTGACTGCATACGTGTGGACGATAGACGACGCCGGCTGGGGCGACAGCGTATTGGTGGCGGCCCTGAGGAGGACAACAGAATACTTCGGGGCACGGGGCCTGCGTTCGACTGTGTATGCCGTTCCCAAGCCGTGGGGCGAGGCGATGACGGCTGAATGGAAAGAGGCGCTGAACGCGGCGCTGGGGGCGGGCCACGATCTGCAGATGCTGGGCCTGACACATTCCGACGGCTATGAGTTTGGGCCGCCAGCCTGGCCGGCGACGGCCCTGCTGCCCACGCTCCAGGCGGAGTTCGACGAACGCAGCGATGAGTTGATGCAGCGTTATACGGTTGAGAGACTGCGTCTGCGGCTAGAGGAGGGCAGGGAGATATTCGCGCAGGATTACGGAGTGGAGCCAGCAGTTTTCCGGGCGCCGTGCGGCGCGATCTCCAAGCCGATGTTTGGGGCGATGCGCGAGGCCGGCTTCGGCTACCACTCGGGCATGTTCATCAGTGCAAGCGGGTACGCCCATTTTCTGGAAGAAGGGGCGGAGATTGCGCGGGGGTGGGCAGGCAATTTCCCTCGCCGACCGTTTCGCTGGTATGGGGACGTTGTCGAGGTTCCGATTCTGAATGAGTATACGTGGCACGGATCAGGGCAACATAGCGACAAGATTGTCGACATGGCCCGTCTGGACCTGGACCGCAACAGCGAGGAAAGCCCGGTTGTCGTTTTGGCGATGCACACGCATGGCAACGCTGACGATTACGAACACACGTTCAGGATTATCGACGCTGTTGCAGAGCATGTGGGCCGCAAGCCGGGCGCGCGTTTTGCGACGCTTGGGGAGCTGGCGGCTTCGGGCGCGCTGGCAGAGGCTGCCACGGTAGAGGGACCTGACATTCTTGCGGTTTAGCGGCGGCCGAGCAGGGGCGGAGAAGGGCCATCGCGCCTGCTTATTCCCCTCGGAAACTGTGAACGGCCTTGCAAGCGCAGAGTCATTTTCGGTCAGCTAAATCACTCGAGGCGGAGGAAACTGAGATGACAGTATACTGTTGGAGCATCGACGATGCGGGGTCGGGCGGCAGCGCGATGGTGGAGTCTTTGACGAGGGCGACGGCATTCTTCAGCTCGCGAGGGCTGGGTTCGACGTGGTTTACTGTGCCCAAGGCCGGGGGAAAGGCGATGACGGCAGAGTGGAAAGAGGCGCTGATCGCGGCGCGCGACGCCGGGCACGACCTGCAGCTGCATGGTTTGACACATGCTGACTGTTACGAATTTGGGCCGCCCGCCTGGCCCGCGGTCTCCATCCTGCCTACGCTGCAGAGCAGCTTTGACGACCGGCGCGAAGAGTTGATGCCGCGCTATACGGTGGACAATCTGCGCGGCCGGATCGAGGAAGGGATGGAGGTTTTCGCGACGGACCTGGGGGTTGAGCCGACGGTGTTCAGGGCTCCGTGCGGGGCCATCTCCAAGGCGATGTTCAGGGCGCTGCGAGAGGTTGGGATCGGCTATCATACGTGCATGTACATCAGCGGCAGCGGTTACGCTCATTTGCCGCACAACGGGGGCGATCTGTCACAGAAGTGGGTCGACAACATCCCCTATCGGCCGTTTCGATGGTATGAGGATATAGTAGAGGTTCCGATTCTCAACGAATACACATGGCGGGGCTCTGGTGAACGCAGCGATGACTTTGTCGACCTGGCCCGGCAGGACCTGGACCGCATCGGCGAACACAGCCCGGTGGTCATCATGCTGATGCATACGCACGGCATCGCGGACGACTATGAGCACACGTTCAGGATGATCGACGCGGTTTCGGAGCATGTGGGGCGGAAACCGGGGGCTGCATTCGCGACGATGGGCGAGTTGGCGGAATCGGGCGCGCTGGCTGAGGCGGCCACGGTGGAGGGTCCGGACATTCTGGAGGTTTAACGCAGGGTACTCAGGGAAGACACAGATGAACATAATCGTGATCATTTCGGACACGTTTCGCTACGACAACCTGTTTGACCGCGCGGCGGCGATGCCGGTGCGGACTCCGCATCTGGACCGCTTTTCGGAGAGTAGTGTGAGCCTGTCCCGGTTATATACAGGCAGCTTTCCGACGATACCGCACCGGACCGATTTCACGACGGGACGGGTGGGCTGGCCGTGGTATCCTTGGCAGGATCGGCGCTTGAGCAGCCGGAATCATCTTCCGGAGATCTTGGGTGAGGCGGGCTACGTCAGCCAGCTTCTTGGCGACTGCCCGCACCTGGTCCGGGCGGCCTTCTTTGAGGGATTCAGCGGCGCGCACACACTGCCCGGTCAGGAGGGGAATACCTACTTTCTGGGCATGAATCACCCGATCGAGGAGGTGATGGCCGACGACAAGACGCGCAATGTGGGCAATCATTTTCAAGGGCGCAATCTGATCGACCTTCACTCCTGGATTAACCGGCGCTGGTACCGTGAAATCGATCGATTCCCGCCGCGGACGGCTGAGCTGGCGGTGGAGTGGCTGGAGGAGAACGGCCAGCACAGCCCGTTCTTCCTGTGGGTGGATTTCTTTGATCCGCACGAGCCGTGGGACCCGCCGGAGTACATGGTGCGCCGATATGATCCCGATTATGATGGGCCGCCGATGCTGCACCCCAACTATGGCAAGGCCAGCGATTATACGGAGGATGAGTTGCGCAATCTGCGCGCCCACTATTGCGCTGAAGCGGAGCTGGTGGACCGATGGGTTGGGCGGATTCTGACCAAGGTTGACGACCTTGACCTGTGGCGCAATTCAGTTGTCGTATTCATGTCGGACCATGGGATGGCGCTGGGCGAGCACAATCGCACCGGGAAATCGAATATCAGCAAGTTCGACGATCGATTCTGGCCACTGTACCCGGAGATCGTCCACATTCCTTGTTTAGTGGCGGCGCCGGGATTGGAAGGGGGCCGCAGCGTGGATTCGCTCTTGCGTCCGGCGGACATTACGCCGACGCTGCTGGAGCTGGCGGGGGTAGACGCGGCGACGCCGGAGCCGATGCACGGACGTTCCTTTGCGGCGCAATTGCGGGGCGAAAGCGAAACTCCCATGCACGACTGTGTCGTGTCAGCGACCTTTACACGGTTGGAAAACGGAGCCTTGCCGCCGAACAAGGTTACACCGATGTTGTATACGCAGCGTTGGGCGTACGCGCCGGTCGGTTCTTACGGAGGCAGGCAGCTTTTCGACCTGGAGAAGGACCCACAGGCGAAGACGAATCTAATCGGGGACCATGGTGACGTAGCGGACGACCTTCATGTTGCGTTTCTGGATACGCTTCGCAATATGGATGCCCCGCAGGCTGCGATTGAGGTGTGGCAACGGTAGAAAGACGCATTTCCAAACGGATTTGAACATCTGCTGGCATCGTTCCTTGCGTTGGCTTGGGGCAGGGGTGTGAGCGCGCGCATCGCGATATTTGGACATGGCAGGGATCAGGGGTATTATGCTGACGCCTGCGCAAGTCCCCCCAATTGCGCAATCACCCGTTGCATCGATTGAGCAGTCGCGCCTTTCATCCGCTGTCCTGAGAGAAACAGGTTTGAGGACAGTGGGCGGGTGGAACGATGACGCACTCGTACCGGCGCCACGATTCAAAGTATGCGTTTAATGGTTGGCGACTCAGGGGCACAGTCCTTATTTCGTCTTGACCATAGTTATACCCTTTCAACATCCTTATACATGGAGGAATGACAGAATGGACAAGCAGAACCAGAAGATGTTGTCGCGTCGCCGCTTCCTGCAGGTATCGGGCTTGGCAACAAGCGCGGCCCTGCTGGCAGCGTGCCCCGCGCCGGCTGCCCCGGCAGCTGACAGCGGCGGTGATGGCGGCGCCATGATGGAGACGAAGAAGCTGGAAGCCTGGTCGCGTATGACCGACCTGGCGCAGGAGTCGATTAAGGAAATTATCGACATTTACAACGAGCAGAATACGATGGGCGTTGAGGTCGAGTTTGTCTACATTGCCCAGACGCAGGGCAGCCAGGCAGACGAGAAGCTTCTTACGGCTGTTGCCGGCGGCACGCCTCCGGCGCTGCACTATGCGGACCGTTTCACGGTCCCGCAGTTCGCGCACGAAGGTTTCTTTACCGACATCACAGACTTCGCCGAGGCTGCAGGGGTAACTAAGGACCTGTACTTCGACTTTGCTTGGGACGAGACGGTCTACAAGGGCGGCATCTATGCGCTCTCGTTTGACACCGACACGCGCGCTCTCTGGTACAACATGGACATCATGGCAGAGGCCGGCGTAGATCCCGAGTCGCCGCCCACGAATGTGGATGAACTGATGGCAGCCACCGAGGCGCTGACGATTCGGGACGATACGGGCGCGATCACGCGGTACGGTTTCAACCCGATTTACGACCAGGCCTGGCTGTATACGTGGGGCTTTGGATTCGGCGGCTCGTTCCAGGACGACGACCGGCGGATCACCTTTGCCCATCCCCAGAACATTGAGGCGATGCAGTTCGTCAAGGCATTTGTCGATGAGATTGGTGTCGAGGACATTGACGCCATGCTGGCCGCTTGCGCGGGCGGCAACTGCCGCGGCGAGAACGACTACTTCTGGACCGGCCAGAGCGCGATGACATGCAGTGGCAACTGGAAGGTTGCTCAGCACCATCGCTACAAGCCGGACACGAACTACGGCGTCGTGCCGATGCCAGGCCCTGACGGCCCTGCGCCGCAAGCGAGCTGGGCAGGCGGCTGGAGCTGGGCGGTTCCGTTTGGCTACGACGATGTCGAGGCTGCGTTTGACGCCTGCTTCTACCTGTGCGGGCCGGAAGGTCAGCTCAAGTACAACAAGGACACGTTCCACATTCCGACAATCAAGACGGCTGCCGAGGATCCCTTCTTCTACGAGGATCCGCTGCACGCGGTCTTCATGGACCTGCTGCCGGTCTCCCATGCGCGCCCGCCGATTCCGTTGGGCTCCAAGCTGTGGGACCTGCAGGTCAAGGCCTTCCGCGATGAGATTCCCCATGGCCTGAAGACGCCGGAGCAGGCGTTGATGGACATTGACGAGGAGATCAACGCCGGGCTGGAAGAGATCGGCTTCTTCAGCTAAGATTCTTCAGCCAAAAGCAGAGCCGCCGAATGCGGCCCGTTATAGGCTGACGACTGTCGAAGAGAAGAGGTAGAGGAGGGTAGCGGCTAATTGGGCCGCTACCCCACTTCTATCCTGTGGACGTGACTGATTCACCGCCGGAACTGAGAAACCCCAATGGCAACTGCCCTCACTACGGAAAACCTTCCCCGCCGTCGCCTGTCGCAGGGCACGCGGCACACGATCAACGGGCTGTTGTTCGCCTCGCCATGGATCGTGGGGCTCTTGGCGTTCTGGATTTACCCGACGCTGGCTTCAGCGTATTACAGTTTTACGAAGTACAACGGCGTCAGAAATCCGCAATGGACCGGGATTTCGAATTACGTTGAACTGTTTACGAATGACAGCGAGTTTCTGGACGCCGTCTACAACACAGTGTACTTTGCTGTCGTGTCGATTCCCCTTGCGATCATTTTTGCATTTGGCCTGGCTCTGATGCTGAACGCAAAGATAAGAGCCCAGGTTGTCTATCGCACAATCTATTTCTTGCCCACGCTCGTTCCTGAGGTGGCGCTGGCGCTGGTTTGGCTGTTTATCTTTACGCCGCACAGCGGGCTGATCGCGGCGCCGTTTCGGGCTTTTGGGATGAGGGGCCCCTGCTGGCTCACCTGCGCTGAGTGGGCCCGCCCCACATTGGTCTTACTGGCCCTCTGGATTATCGGTCAGCAGATTATCCTGTATCTGGCGGGACTGCAGGACGTGCCCCAGGATTTGTACGACGCCGCTGACGTTGACGGCGCCAACTTCCTCTCCAAGTTCCGCAACGTTACGGTGCCGATTTTGACGCCCGTGATCTTCTTTCATCTGGTCACCTCGGTGATTGGGGCGCTGAACTTTTTCGCCATTCCCTACATTATGACGGGGGGCACCGGCTTTCCGGCCAACTCAACGCTCTTTTACTCGATTTATCTCTATAAGAACGCCTTCCACTACCTGGTGATGGGCTATGCTTCGGCGATGGCATGGTTGCTGTTCGTGTTTACGCTGGTCGTCACCCTGTTGATCTGGCGTTCGGCGCGTTTGTGGGTCTTCTATGCGGGAGGTGAGGAATAACATGGCGGTAGAGAGCAGTCAACTTCCTTCAACGCTTGCAGACGACCAGTCCAAACGCCTCCTGATAAAGCGCGTCAAGGGCATGGTCCGCAGTGTCCTCATCCACGCCGGCTTGATTCCGGCCGCCTTTGTTTTCCTCCTTCCGTTCTTGTGGATGTTGTCGACATCGCTCAAGCCGGATGTTCAGTTTTATTCCTATCCTCCTGTTTTGATCCCTAGCCCGTTGCAATGGTCGAATTTCCCAGATGCAGTTACCTACATCACGTTCTTCCTCTACATGCGGAACACGCTTACGATCGCGGTTCTTGCGACGGTAGGTGTGCTCATCTCCTCGTCCCTGGTCGCGTACAGCCTCGCGCGCATTCCCTGGCCGGGCCGGAACATCCTCTTTATTCTTACGCTGGCAACTCTGATGCTGCCATTTCAGGTCACGATGATTCCACTGTTCATTGTGTTCAAGAATTTTGGCTGGGTGAACAGCTGGTTGCCCCTCATTGTTCCCCACTGGTTTGGCGGCGCGCTGTATATCTTTCTTCTGCGTCAGTTCTTCATGACCATTCCGATGGAGCTGTCGGAGGCGGCCCGCATTGACGGCGCGAGCGAACTCAAGATTTACTATTCGGTTCTTCTGCCGCTTTCCAAGCCGGCCCTGGCAACGGTTGCGATTTTTGAGTTCATCGCGCGCTGGCGCGACTATATCGGCCCCCTGATCTATCTAAGTGATCAGGAGCTGTACACCTTGTCGCTGGGGATATACGAGTATCAGTCCCAATACGGCGCGGAGTGGGGTCTGCTGATGGCCGCCTCCGTGATGATCACGCTTCCCATCATTTTGCTCTTCTTCTTCCTGCAGAAAACGTTTGTGCAGGGCATTGCACTGACCGGAATTAAGGGTTAGATCAGAGTCCACCAGCGTTTGGCGAATGTAGCTGCCCCCGGCAGTCCTGGGCGGAAGGGTAACGGCAACCGCCCTCTTGGCGCGATGCCCCCCTCCTTTCATATGACCCCTCTGCAGGGATTCCCACCAGCATAAGGATTTTCGATGGCCGTACGATTGGCACTGATCGGATGCGGCAGGATTTCGCGGCGTCATGCGCTGGCGATGAAAGACCTTCTGGAACGCGGCCGGGGTGATTTCGTCGTGCCGGCAGTGTGCGACGCGGATAGAGAGGCGGCGCTGGCGCGCGCGGATATGCTTGAGGAGCTTCTGGGCGAAAGGCCGGCTGTCTATGGCACGCATCAGGAGCTGCTGGCCGAGGCGAAGGTGGACGCTGCCGACCTGTGTCTGCCGCACGGATTGCATCACGGCATCGCGGTGGACTGTATGGAAGCCGGGCTGGATGTCTTGTGCGAAAAACCTCTGGGCATTACGATCAAGGCCTGCCGTCTTATGATCGAGACGGCAGAAAGGACGGAGCGCGTGCTTTCGACGGCGGCCCCGCATCGCAGGCAGCCGGGTCAGAGAACAGCGAAGTGGGTGTTTGAAGAATCCGGATTGTTTGGGAGGCCGCAAAGTTTCTTTCATCAGTTTCGCAGCGCGTCGTTGCTTTCCAGCCCGGCTGAAGTGACCGGGGGGCAGCCGAATCCGGTCCAGCTGTGGGGTCAGGCGGGCAGCGGCGACGGAGAAGCGATGCCCGCCCACAGGCGCTGGCGTCGGGACAAACTGATGTCCGGCGGCGGACCGGTATTGGACAGCGGGTTTCATTACTGTGATTCGATGCGCTACTTTTTTGGCGAGGTCGAGAGTGTTCATGCTGTGCTGCGTTCGGTGAGGACGGGAAGGCCGCAGCCATTTGGCGAAGCGCCCGAAGATACGGTGTTCGTCAACTTTTTGTTCAAGAGTGGTGTCGCAGGCTGTTGGGCGTGGAGCATGGCAGCGCCGGGGGATGAGGCCTATGACGTCACGTTCTACGGCAGTGAAGGGTCCTTGCGGGATACCACGGGCGCGCCTTTCTCTATCTTCCATCTGTTTCAGCGGACGCCGGCGCAGCGGGAGACCGCCCGCCTGGCCTGTCATGACGGGACCGTCTACGACTCGCGGCAACTGGAGGCGATGCACCGGGCAACGCTGTCGGAAGAGGAGGAGGAGCATCTCTACCCAGGCGGCGCGACAGACGGCTTTTCCATCGAAATATGGGAGTTTCTTGAAATCCTGCGCGGCAACAGGGCCGCGCCGGAGATAGACGGCTGGGAGGGGATGCGCTCGCTGGCGCTCGGCGACGCGATCTATGAATCGGGGCTGACGGGCGAAGCGGTCCTTGTCGATGACGTGCTCAACGGGACGCGTTCCGCATATCAGGACCCGATCGACGCGCACTGGGGCTTGAATCAGGGAGAGGTCGACGGCTAGAGATGGGAGGGATCTGATGTCGAGCAGGATGACGCAACAACAACGAGAGGACTTCGACGAAAAAGGCTTTGTCATTCTCGAGGATTTTCTGACCCAGAATGAGTTGAAAAGGCTGCTGGCAGCGGTGGACGAAGTGGCGGAAAAGGTCCGCCGGGTGGAGGGATTGGGGCCGGACGACCCTTTTGCGGTTCGCAATGCGCTCTCACACCATGATGCCTTTCTCGATCTGATCGATCATCCGCGAATGCTGCCGCTGGTGGTGGATGCAATTGGCTGGAACATTCAGATTCGCACAACGCATCTGGACTACCGACCGCCCTATCCGGAGGGACTGCAACCGGGCCACCTTGGTGTGGGGGACGGCGCGGACCAGGATGTGGGCTACCGCAATCTGTCCTGGCATCCTGATCTGGCGAGCAGTTCCCTTTTCATGGCGCCTTCACTCGACGGCAGGCTGCCTTTCATGGAGATCAAGGTGTTCTACGTGCTGTCGGACCTGAGCGAACCGCAAAGCGGCAATCTGTGGATGGTGCCGGGTAGCCATCTTCGCTCGCCGCAGGAGCTCCGTGATATGGGGCGGCAGGTAGATCCTGAAGAAGCTCTGGAGTTGAGGCTGAAACCCGGCGCGGCTGTGCTGTGGCGGACGGCGGTGTGGCACTGTGTCGGCCCGAATCTGTCCAACAAGACGCGCAAGATCATGCATATCGGCTATCATTACCGCTGGCTGCGGCCGACGGATTATGTCGCGCAGGACCAGGCGCTGGTGGACCGCAGCACCCCGATTCGCAAGCAGTTGCTCGGGGCGCTTGCCAGCGGGGGCGACCCCTTGGGAGAAAACTCGGCGATTCATCCGTCATCGCAGTACTGGCTGACGAAGAATGATGAGGATGTCCCGTTGCGAGCGTGGGCCGAAGGCCTGGCGGAAGTCAGCGAAGACATTCCGATTCACCTCTGATCAGATGAGGAGACTGTAACAGTAAATGAGCAGCGGATCCGATTTCAAGTCTGTCAAGGAACGGGTTTTTGGCGAGCTGGGCCTGTACCGGCAGCTTTCGGGACTCTATGACGGGCAATGGCTGGCAGGGGAAGGGCGCCGCCACGTTTCCGCCTATTCTCCGATTAACGGAGAATGGCTGGCAGATGTCGCAGTCGGCGATGAAGAAGACTACGATCGCATGATGGAGCGGGCCTGGTTGGCCTTTGGGGAGTGGTCAAAGGTCCCGGCGCCAAAGCGCGGCGAGGTGATACGCGCAATTGGGGACCGCCTGCGGGCGTATCTGGACAGCCTGGGCCTACTGATATCGCTTGAGGTGGGGAAGACGCCGGTCGAGGGCAAAGGCGAAGTCCAGGAGATGATCGACATTGGCGACTTCGCGGTTGGCCTGTCGCGGCAGCTCTACGGCAGCACAATGGCCAGTGAGCGGCCCGATCACAGGCTGTATGAACAGTGGCATCCTCTCGGCGCGGTGGGCGTGATCACGGCCTTCAACTTTCCCTGCGCGCCGTGGTCCTGGAACGCCCTGATCGCCGCGGTGATCGGCAATGTCGTGGTGTGGAAGCCGTCCCCGGATGCGGCGTTGACCGCGATCGCAACGACCAACATTGTCAATGAGGTTCTCGACGAGGAGGGACTGCCGCCACTTTTCTTTCTGGCGGTAGACGGGGCAGGGGAAATTGGCCGGAGGATGAGCGAAGACCCGCGGCTGCCGCTGCTTTCGTTTACGGGATCGGTGCAGACAGGGAAGGAGGTGGCTGCCAAGGCTGCCGCGCGACTGGGCCGTACCGTTCTGGAGTTGGGCGGCAACAATGCTGCCATTGTAACGCCGGACGCAGACCTGGACATTGCGTTAAAGGGCGTTGCTTTCGGCGCGCTGGCGACCGCCGGCCAGCGGTGTACGACCACGAGGCGGCTGATTCTGCACGAGAGCCTGTATGACAGTTTTCTGCCGCGGCTGGTCGACGTCTATAAGGAGGCGAGGGTTGGCGACCCGTTGGACCCCGGCGTTTTGGTGGGGCCGTTGATTCGGCGGGACGCGGTTGGATCGTACTGTTCGGCCATAGATAGGGCGATTGGCGAAGGGGCGCGCGTGCTGGCGGGGAATTCAGTGCTGACTTTGGATGGACTGGAAGGAGGGAATTACGTTCAGCCAACCCTGATGGAAGGGATGCGGGCTGATTCGCAAGTTATTTGCGAGGAGACGTTCGCTCCGATTCTATATGTGGTGGGGTATCGGGATCTGGACGAGGCCTTTGCCATCCATAACCGGGTGCCCCAGGGCCTTTCGTCGGCTATCTTCAGCAACAATCTGCGCGAGGTTGAAGCCTTTCTGAGTGTTGTGGGAAGCGACTGCGGGCTGGCCAATGTCAATACGGGCACGGCCGGCGCGGAGATTGGCGGGGCGTTCGGTGGGGAAAAAGAGACGGGAGGCGGTCGGGAGAGCGGTTCTGACGCCTGGAAGGCATACGCGCGGCGGCAGACGGTCACGATTAACTATGGACGGGATCTGCCGCTTTCCCAGGGCTTGACGTTTGACGTGGATCAGGATGGCGGCGGATAGCTAGTTCCCGGGTTGGTGTCTTCTTCCCTGTGCGGCGGCATGGATTCTTTCGACGGGACCCCCAAGGGGGACAAGAAGGGCCCTAAAGGTCGTTTCGCCTTGCGCGCTGATCACATTGTGGTCGGCTTCAACAGTGCGGGCAGCGATTACGCGGTCAAGGGGATCGTAAGCGGTCAAAATAATCTGGACTTCGACGGTCTCCTGCGTGCCGATGTTGCGTACAGATCCGCTCACGTGGTAGGCGGAATAGAGTTCGCCGTCAAACGTCAGATCTTCCACGGCCAGATCCCGGTAGTATCCTCCCTCATACGCCGGGACGCCGCTAACTGGATAGATCAGGTAACTGGCAAATTCTTTGGGCGCCATTTCAAAAAGAATGGCAAAGGGGGCGATGCCTCCTGGGTCGACCAGGTTCAGGAGAACTGAACCTTCTTTTTCAGCCAATACGCCCTCGTGTTCGTCCAGGAGTCTGACGCCGACGCGCACTTTTTCGAGCGTATACGGGCTGGTATTGTGGACTTCGCCGAGGACCCAGAGGCCGCCCAAGGGCGTGAAGCTGAAGTGAACCTTCTGGTGGTTGAACGAAGCGGGTGTGGGCGTCGGCACAGTTAAGGGTTCACTGCCGTTTGCCGACTCGCTCGACGGGATCCGAAGCTGCTGACCGGGCTGAATCGTACGCGGGTCGAGGATGTTGTTTTCGTCCTGAAGAGCGGCAACGGAAACGCCGAACTGGGCTGCTATCCGTTCGAGATTGTCACCTGGTACGACGCTATATATTTCCGGTGTCGGGGTAACCGTCGGGGTTAGCGTTGGAGGCGGGGTGAAGGGGGCGGGTGTCACGGTCGGGACCGGAGTTGGGCCGGCGGGAGGGGAGAAGGTGGCGGTAGGCCCGGCGAAGGGTGTCGTGGTCGGGACGAGTGATACAACTTGGCCGCACCCTGTCAGGAGAACCAACGCAGCCAGCATACAGGCAGCGAGAACCGCTGACCTTGTGGCGAACTTAGGAATGCAGGGCATATTCTTGCGCATTTGGTCTTCTCAGGGGCGAAATGATGCGAGGCCAACACGAGGGACTCGAGTTAAGGAGGTCCGCGAAGAACGTCATTCGTCTTACTTTTCCACTGAGGGCCTCAGGGGGCTGCGGAGACCAGTCTATTCGTTCAGGCAGGGCATTGGGGCGGGTTGGGCCAGATACAGTGATTTCAGTCTCCCGATGGGTTTATTGTCCGGGATTTGGCGGGGGCCATGAAATCAGCGCATGCCTACCCAAATCGCTCTGGCGCGCCGGAGAGGGCCAAAATCGACTCCTGGAGAGGGCGACGCACAGCCTTCTCCACAGGTAAACGGTTGCATCTCCCTGGCATTTTTAATGCTGGAATTATATCACAAGGTCGAATCGTAGCCGACTGGGTTCATATTTCAGGGCGAACCAAACCCTCAAGAGACCGAGAACTGCGCGGGCCGCGGCATTCCCAAGATGGGACAGATGGTCGAAATGCGCGAACGCGCGGGGGTTGGCCCCGATTAGATGCAAGCAGCACGAGTCGGATATACTACAGTGGTTGCGTCAATGCAGACGGACTTGGGCTCAAACAGGGAGGTTTCCGATGAAGATTGCTATCCTGTCAGACAGCCACGACAATATCTGGAATTTAGAGAAGGCATTAGCAGCGGTGAGAGTCGCTGGCTGCGAGTGCATGTTGCACTGCGGCGACCTGGTAGCGCCATTTGTCCTCACGCAGATGGCCCTGGCATTTGGCGGGCCGATCCACGTCGTGGATGGCAATAACGACGGGGACTGGAGGCTCCTGCAACATTCCGCGGGCGGCTATCCCCACGTGACATTGCACGGCCCCTATGCAGAACTGTCAATTGGCGGCAGTCAGATCGCCTTGATTCACTATCCGGAGCCGGCCAGGCGCATTGCGGAGAGCGGCGCGTTTGACCTGGTCTGCTATGGTCATGACCATCAGGAGCGCCAGGAGCGCATCGGCAACTGCCTGTTGGTCAATCCGGGGGAAGTGATGGGGCGTTTCGGCTCGCCGAGCTGGGGCATTTACGATTGTGAAAGGCATCGTTTCTCCTTGCAGGCAATCGGGGACGGAGACACACAGTAGATTCTGCTGTTGGGCTCTTGTGGTTCGACTTTAAGCCTTTATTGATTTCTGAGTGAGCGTTTATTTTGTTTGAGCTGGTATTCCTTGGCACTTCCGCTTCCGCGCCATCGGTGCATCGGGGTCTGTCCGCCGCCCTGGTCATGGTACAAGAACACCGTTTCCTGATAGACTGCGGCGAGGGCACGCAGCGGCAGATACTGCGCAGCGGCCTTGGATTTCGTCGCCTGGATAAGATACTGCTGACGCATGGGCATCTCGACCATATTCTCGGACTCGGGGGCCTTGCGAGCACGCTTGGCCACTGGGAGGCTCTGGAGACCTTGGACATCTATGGCGGAGGCCCAGCGCTTGAACGCGTCCACCGCCTGATGGAGGTCGTGTTCGGCGTAGGCAAGGTGCCGCAAGCCGGCGTGTGTCTGAACGGCATCGAGGCAGGCGCCCTGTTTCAGGGGAAGGGATTCACGCTGTCTGCGTTTTCGGCGCCGCACCGGGGGGCCGGCTGCTTTGGTTTCAAGTTCGAGGAAGAGGAACGGTCTCCGTTTGACAATGCGAAGGCTGAGAAGCTAGGCATTCCTGCCGGGCCGGAGCGAAGGGAGCTGGTTGAGGGCCGGCCTGTTATACTGGCAGACGGACGAACAGTTCAGCCTGAGGAGGTGCTGGGCGAACCGGAGAAGGGCGCGAAATTCTGTTTTGTCGGTGACGTGAGTCGGACCGGCCCCTTGCATAAGATCGTTGCCGGCTCGGATCTGCTGGCCATCGAGGCGACGTATTTGGAGAGGGAGCGGGACCTGGCGAAACGCCATGGGCACATCACAGCCCAGGCTGCGGCCCGGTTGGCAATGAAGGCGGGCGTAAAGCATCTCGTTCTTCACCATGTCAGCCGCCGGTACCATGCCAGAGAGATTCTGGAAGAGGCCCGAGCAGTCTTCCCTGAGGTCGCGGTGGCCGGTGACCTTGACACCTATCGCATTCGACGGGGAAAGCCGGTCGAGTTACAGGCTGGCCCCAGGTACACGGCGCGCTAACCTTCGCAGGCGTTCCGCCCTGGATTTGGGCCTTGGCGGCTGGCGCCAGAAGTATTATAGCGAAGAAAAAGACTGTCAGGACACGCCTCGAGGCAATTCCCCGAGGCTTTTTTATGTTCAAGAGCGCAGTTTGCCGCCCGTAGCCCTCTCGACAGACCGGATGATCCGTTGCCGAAAGCGGTTGACTTCCTTATCCTTCAGATTGTGGTCAAGGCTTTGGTAGGTGACACGGTAGGCAAGAGACTTGTAGCCAACAGGCAAGGACTCGCCGCGGTAGATGTCGAACAGCTCGACAGACGATAACAGAGAATCCTGGCCGCTGCCGCCGCCCGCCATGATCGCATCGCGCAGGCGGCGTTGTGTCACCTCCTCGCTGACGACAAAGGCCAGATCCTCGACGACGGGCGGATAGACGCTGATGGGCGCCATTGGAGAGATTCGCCAACTCGGGCGCACGAGAGGCGCAATGTTGAGCTCCGCAAGGACCACGCGATCGTTGCCCAGTCCAAAGGCGTTTCGCACTTGCGGATGAAGTTCGCCGACGATTCCCCAATGCCCGCCCTGCAGCGATACAAGAGCGCAGCGGGGCCCGAAACTGGCTTCGCTTGTGTCGTCACCGGCCCCGCTCTCGGGGTGCGCGCTGAACAGATAGCTTTCGGGGGGAAATCCCAGTCTATCCAAGAGCGTTTCGAGGACACCTTTCAGGTCGAAAAAGTCGAATAGATCCGTTTCGGCGACGGATTCACCTGATGACGGATTGGCTAGGCTTTGGCTGCGGGGACCTCTCAGAGCGATGCAGAGCTTCCGCTCCTCGTCCGGAAGAAGAGCATCCTGGCTATGGCCGTTCGAGGGCCCGGCCGGCGTCAAGCGGGGCCTGTAGGCGCGACCGATTTCGAAAACGGCCAGTCGGTCGGCAAAGCGGGCATTGAAGGCAAGGTTTTCGAGCGCGCTCACGATGAGGTTGCGGCGCAGTACGCGGCGTTCCGGGGAGAGGGGGTTGGTCAAGGCGACGAAGCTGTCGGGCGCTTTGTCCTCGCTCTCGTTACCCTGTTGTGCGCCGGCGGATTCGCGGCGGCCGGGGGTCCGCAGTTTGCGATGGTTTTCGGGCGTTGTAAGTGTGTGATTGACTGTATCCTGGAGCCCGCAGCCAATCAGAATATCGCGAATGTTCTCTTCGGTTTCGAGAAGCGCATTGCGGCGTTGCGGCGGCAGGACGGTGTCGAGCAGCGTTTCTGAAATCTGATCGTAGCCGACCACGCGGGCTACTTCCTCGGTCAAGTCTGCGGGATAGGATACGTCGAGCCTGTGCCAGGGCACGGTCGCGGCGATGACGCGTTCTCCTTCGGTTCGCGCCAGTCCCAGACTTGCCTGCTGGGGTGTACCGGGCGGAAGGTCGGGCAGCTCCTTAACG
This sequence comes from Caldilineaceae bacterium, assembly GCA_022823185.1. Classification (GTDB taxonomy): domain Bacteria; phylum Chloroflexota; class Anaerolineae; order Caldilineales; family Caldilineaceae; genus Bin5. The sequence goes on along the minus strand of JAJDXQ010000005.1, from coordinate 62,750 downwards.
CCGAACCCCAGCCTCCGGAGGGCGTCGCCGATTTCCGCCAGGGAAAGATTCATGCCCAGGAGTCGCTTGACGTCGCTGCGGGAGGTGTAGACAGTGACTTCGGGCTGGGGGACGGGGTAGGTGTCAACGATGCCGGGAACGGTTCGGCCGCCGGCGCACTGGCGCATCAGGTCGGCGGCGCGGCGGGCGGCCACGTCGTTCAGGGTGGCGGGGACGCCGCGGGTGAAGCGGTGGCTGGCCTCGCTGTGCAAGCGCAGCAGTTGGGCAGTGCGGCGGTTGTTGATTCCGTCAAAAGTGGCTGCTTCGAGGAGGATGTTGCGCGAGTTTTCATGCACCTCGGTCTCGGCGCCGCCCATTACCCCGGCGATGGCGATGGGGCCTGCCTTGTCGGCGATGACCAGAATTGAAGGATCCAGTTTTCGTTCCTGGCCGTCGAGAGTCTGGAGCGTTTCCCCTGCTGCGGCTGTACGCACGACGATCTCAGGTTTCGATTCTCCAATGCGGACGGCTCTTTCGAGGAGCAGGTCGTAGTCGAAGGCGTGCAGGGGCTGGCCTGTTTCGAGCATAACGTAGTTCGTGATATCAACGATATTGTTTATCGGGCGCATGCCGGCGGCGGTCAGGCGGTCCTGCAACCACTTCGGCGAGGCGCCAACTTCGATATTGCGGATGACGGTCCCGGTAAAGCGATGGCAGAGACCGGCGTCGTCGATGCGGGCGGCGACGAAGTCGGCGGCGTGATCTTCGCCGGAAGAGGAGTCAACGGATTCCGGCAGATGGATGGCCCCGCCGGTCAGGGCATGAACCTCCCGGGCAATGCCCCACATTGACAGGCAGCGGGCCATGTCCGGTGTCAGATCAATTTCGAGGATCTCTTCGCCGAGGAAATGGCTAAGAGACTTCGCGACAGGCGCGTCTTCGTCCAGCAGGAGGATACCTTCGTGCTCCTCGCTGAGGCCCAATTCCAATTCGGAGCAGACCATTCCGCGAGATTCGATGCCCCGGATCTTCGCCTTTTTGAGTCTCTTACGCGGGCGGGGCCTCTGGTCGCTATAGGCGTCGATCAGAAGCGCGCCTTCACGGGCGAAAGCGACTTTGAGGGTGGGAAGATCGCCGGCAGCAAGGGACTGGCCCTTGAACTGGAAGAGATTCGGCGCACCCGTGACAACTCGCTGGGGGGACGACTTCTGCGGCGCCTCGTGGACGACATCAACCAGAACCAGACGGTTAGCATCAGGGTGCGGAAGAACTGCCGCAACCTGACCAACTACGATCTTGTCCTCCTCCCATGCCTCGCCTGTATTGATGAGGCTGGCTTCTTCCAAACCGGCGAGCGTGAGGCGCTCCGCCAGTTTGGCCGTAGGCAGAACAATATCCACATATTCACGAAGCCAAGAGATAGGAACAAGCATTGTCATCACTCTACTCGTGTGGGGGCTGCCGTCTTATGAAGGAAGCCTTGGTTGAAAACTGGCCCGCGGCTGATTCTAGCATAAGACCGGACTGGCGGGCAGATTCTGCTGGTTTTCAAGCGCCCTGCAGAGAACTATGCACGAGATCGTGGGCCAAGGAGCGCCAGTAGCCCCAGCAGCGGCGTTTTTCGCGGAGATTGCGAAGAGTTTGGGCGACAGCGTCCAAATCTTGGGCAGGCACGGTCTTGAATCCGGAGACTTCCTCTGTGTCAGTCGGGCAGAGTTTCGGCGTCATGCTTTCCACGTAGAAGATATAACTGACAAAGGGAACGACTGAGTCCTCATTCACAAAGTGGCAGTCCAAAACACCCAGGAAACGTTTCACCTGGACTATCTGGCCTGTTTCTTCGGCAATTTCTCTCAAGAGCGCTCGTTCGACAGTTTCACCTTGTTCGATGCGGCCTGAGGGCAAGCGAAAGATCGGCGTTTCGTAGCGGTGTTTGGTATGAAGGAGGATTTCGCCGTTCATCTGGCGGATGGCAAAGACAACCTCGCCCCGCCAGTTCTGATCCTGCCGTCCCCGGTAGGTACGCATGTACGGGTCAGTTTCGATTTCGTAACGGCGGCAAATTGGCTGGCCGTATTTTTCTGACAGGGCCTGAATTTCGGTTCGGTCGATTTGGTCAACAGCGGGCGTCTGTGAAGGCATCTCTGGGCCAAAGAAGTGGAAGAGGAGAGGATCCCGACAAGTATGAACTGCGAGTGGACAAATACTGGGAAGAGGATTTGACTGAACGCGGCTTATTCAACGTTCGTCGAGTTCGTCGGCGATAAGGGTCTGCGCCTCTGCAGGATCGATGATAATGCCGCCCCCTTCAGCGCCGCCAGGGACGCCGACGCCGCTTTCGTCCAATTGCGGGGCGGAGGCCAGGCGTTCGAGTCCGCGTCGAAGTCTCTGGCGCGACTGCTGGAGCCTTTCCACTTCTGTCAATTGCAAGCCGTAGCGGTTTTCGGGATGGAGCAGCGTGTCGATGAGGTCCAGGCCAATTTGTTGGCCCAGTTGACGGCTGTCGTGAAAAGATTTCCAGGGGGCATGGGCGATGCGAAGAAACTCGCGTCCGGCCTGTGTACGCATTCCGAGCAACTTGAAGGGTACTATCGTCCGTTCGAGGCGGATGGCGAGCTGCCATTCGGCTCCGAAGGGGGCGGTGATGTCCCTGCCGAGGAGGAAGTAGATTCTGTCAACGTTGCTGATCAACTCGAACAGCGTGTCGTAGTCGACACCGTCGGCGGGTGTGCGTCTTATTTCGGCCCCCACCTGTACAGGCAATTCGGCCAGAAGCCGGCCGACAAGCGCTCGTTCCTGCTCGAGGTCTTTGGTTGCGCTGACGAAGATGCGAAGTTTTTCTGCCATCGTAGGCCAAGTGAAAGTTAGAGGAGGACCGGAAGTCTGCAGGCGCCGGACTCTGCGGATTTCAACTCCAGCAATTCCGCATATTTTCCCTATCTGGCGGGAATATGTCAAGATTTGCATCGTTCGACCGCGAATAAAGGCGCTTCCGGGCCGGTCACAGGGTCTATGGCTTATTCCTGTCTGAATGTGAAGCGGGGGAAGCTGCGGCGTCACCTCCTGACTGAAGTCGCCAATACTCCAGGTCGGCATCGACCATCAGGCGGGCCAGGTCACCGAATGAGACGGTCGGTTCCCAGCCGAGTTCTATCCCCGCTTTTGTTGCGTCGCCGACAAGTAGATCCACTTCGGCTGGGCGATAGAAGCTGTCGTCCTGGACGACAAATTCTCGCCAGTCGAGATCGACATGGCTGAAGGACTCTTCGAGGAACTCGCGTACGCTGTGCGTTTCGCCTGTGGCGATGACGAAGTCATCGGGACTGTCCTGCTGAAGCATGAGCCACATTGCGCGCACATAGTCGGGCGCAAAGCCCCAGTCGCGGCGAGAATCGAGGTTGCCCAGCCGCAGCTCATTGCTCAGTCCGAGCTTGATTTTGGCGACTTCGTTGGTGATCTTGTGGGTTACGAATTCGAGGCCGCGGCGGGGGCTTTCGTGGTTGAAGAGGATGCCTGAACAGGTATAGATGTCGTAACTCTCGCGGTAGTTGACGGTAATCCAGTGACCGTAGACTTTGGCGACGCCATAGGGGCTGCGCGGGTAGAACGGCGTACGTTCGGTCTGGGGGACTTCTCGAACTTTGCCAAACATTTCGCTGCTGCTGGCTTGGTAGAAACGGATGGAGGGGTCGACGATGCGGATGGCGTCCAACAGGCGCGTGACGCCAAGGGCGGTAAATTCACCGGTCAGGACGGGCTGTGAGAAGCTGGTTGGGACAAAGCTCTGGGCGGCCAGATTGTAGACTTCCTGGGGGCGATACTCCTGAAGAATGCTGATCAGGCTCATCTGATCGAGGAGGTCGCCCTGGGCGATTTCGATCCTGTCCTGGATGTGCCTGATGCGATCGAAGTTGATGGTGCTCGTGCGGCGCACCATCCCGATAACCTTATAGTCTTGCTTCAAGAGCAGCTCGGCCAGGTAGCTGCCGTCCTGTCCTGTTACGCCAGTGATTAGCGCTGTAGGCATGTAATTTGGCTCCTGCGGCGGATGGCTCCGCCGCTAGCTTGACACGCGGCGGGCTGGATATCATGGTCCAGGTTCCTGCGGGGCTGGAAGGCGCTTGTCGCGCTTTCGGCGGGAATTCGACTCGACCGGCCCTATGGCGGCGCGGCCTTTGTTCCATTCTCACGTTCGATCCTCGTCTTGCCTCTCCAATAATGAAGAACATCAGTGAGACTATGGCGTAGAGAGATTCCGGGCGCCCAACCTGTCCTCCTGGCGAAATGCTGCGGATTGCAAACGATTCGCGGGACTTCGCTTGGACGGAGCCGCTCCGGATCCTGTTCCACGGTTATTTCCGACGCACTCAGGTCGAGCAGGATGTCGAGAAGATGACGGACGGGGAAGTATGTTCCGCTGCCGATATTGAACAGTTCGCCGGGCTCCCCGCATTTGAGGGCAAGCCAGTAGGCGCGAACCATATCCCGTACGTCCGTGTAGTCGCGTTCGGCCTCAAGGTTTCCGACCTTCAGCACGGGTTCCTGCAGCCCGTGCTCGATTCCGGCGATCTGCCGTGCGAAAGCGCTGGCGACGAAGCTGTCGGACTGGCCTGGGCCGATGTGGTTGAAGCTGCGAACGCGGACAGTATGCAGGCCGAAATTTAGCCAGTACTGTTGCGCCATCAGGTCCTGGACGACCTTGCTGATGCCATAGGGGGAGTTGGGGCGGAGAGGCGTCTGTTCGTCAATCGGGATGTCGGACGGGTCGATAAGGCCGTAGACTTCTGAAGAGGCGACGGCGAGGACTTTCGCGTCAGGTGAGTGGCGGCGCAGGGCTTCCAGCAGGTTCAATTGACAACTGATGTTCAGTTCGTACACGGCCCAGGGCTGGTCCCAGCTGGCTCGCACGTCGCTCCAGGCGGCCAGGTGAAAGACGAGGGCGGGCCGAACGAGCTCGACGACACGATCGACCCAGGCCGGATTGCGGAGGTCTCCTTTGTGCAGTCGTAGCCGATCACGCAAATGGTGGATGCGCTGGTCCGCCCGATGAATGGCGCCATGGATCTCCAGCGGCTGTCCTGGCTGTTCGCCGAGGAGATAGCTGGCGAGCGTGGAGCCGACAAAGCCGGAGATTCCAGTAATCAGAACGCGCACAAGAGTATCCTTTCCTGAAAGCGCAATTATAGCAGACTGTCATCGTGCGGCGCGAACGTGTGGGATGCCGGATGCTTGGGCAGGATGGCGGCGCCAGTGGGCTGAGACTGGCTGGGTGAAGCGGTGAATGCGGCGCAGGGACAGTGACGGCATTTGGCCGCCAATCAGGGGCGGCGTTCCGCTGTGAACTGTATGGGAAATGGCTGAGCGGTTGCGAGGGCAGATTGCGGTCGGTGGGGAGACGAGGCGTGATATACTGGAGTTCAGGCGCGTTTATCCAGTGTGGAAGTCGAGAGGGGAGATTGATGAGGAGTTTTGGTGGTCATCTGATGGATGTGGGGCAAAAAGCGTGTGGAAACGGAAGGGCGCCAGGAGTTGCTCGGTGCTGGCTGATCGCGGTTTCCATACTTGCGCTGGTTGGCTGTACGCGGGAGGAGATACTCTACGATCATCTGGATGAGAACCGGACAGCTTTGTATGTCGCGGCGTCTGATGACGACGGGGCAGTTTCATTTGAGATTGACGTTGGAACGCCGGCGCGGGCTATCTCTGAAAACCTTGCGGCCGCGGGTCTGATCCTTGATCCGGAGCTTTTTGAGGCATATGTGCGGTCGATCGGGCGGGCACAGGAGCTGAAGGCGGGGTCGTTCCTGCTGCGGGCGAACATGACGCCGGTGGAGATCGCGGAGGTTCTGCTTAGCGATCAGGCGCCTGGCGTGCAGATCACGATACGGGAGGGTTGGCGTCTGGAGCAGGTGGCCGATGCACTGGAGGCGGAAGGGGTCGTATCGGGGTCGGTGTATCGGCGCATCGCGGAGCTGACGAATGTTAACGCGTTGGCTGTAGAACTGTCAGCGGCGACTGCGGACCAGCAGGGGGATTCAGCGTCCTGTTGCGCTGGAACAGACGCACGCTGGCCGTTTCTTGCTTCGCGTCCTGACGGCGTGACGCTGGAGGGTTTTCTCTTTCCCGCGACATACCAGTTGCCGCTGGCGGCGCCGTCAGCGGATCAGCTGATCGCGCGCCAGCTGGATGCGTTTGCCGACCGGATCGTGACAGCGCATCAACAGGCGGAAGCCGCGGGGGCAAATCCACCGAGCCTGTATAAGGCGTTGATCATGGCGAGCATTGTGGAAAGAGAGGCTGTGGCGGCGGAGGACCGTCCCGTCATCGCGGGCGTTCTCTTCAACCGGCTGGCAGCCGGAATGCTGTTGGAGGTTGACGCGACAGTGCAGTATGCGATGGGCTATCAGCCGGCGAGCGGTCAGTGGTGGAAAACACCTGTCTTTCTGGAGGAGTATCAGGGCGTCCACAGCCCTTACAACACGTATAAGCATGCTGGTCTGCCGCCGGGCCCGATTGCCAGCCCGGGCGAGGACTCATTCCGGGCGGTGCTGTATCCGGAACGTCACGGTTACTACTACTACGTGGCGGCTGGCGATGGCAGCGGGGGCCATGTATTCGCGGAGACCTATGCCGAGCATCTGGAGAATGTGCGCCGGTATCTGGGCCGGTGAGCAAGAACTGGCTTAGCGGCTAACTGCAGTAGGAAGCCGCTGTAGTCAATTGGAGGCGGGGCGGAAGTGCGCCGCGGGGCGGGAAGAAGGGCAAGCGAAGGGGAGGGCGCCCACAAGGGGCGCCCCTACAGGGGGGTGACGGCGAATGTAAAGGCCGCGGGGCCACCCTAAGCTAAGGTCATTGGCGGACCGCGTTGGAGTGGACAGCATTGGCCAATGTTTCTTGTGACTCGCTTATTCCAAAACGCCTTGTCTGGACTGGCCCAAGGGGGCTGCCGAATTGACACAGTGTTAGGGATTTTCTACAATTGGCTGCCGGGTCGGTGGCGGAATGGCAGACGCAGCGGACTTAAAATCCGCCGGGTTGAAACCCGTGTGGGTTCGAATCCCACCCGACCTACTTGTCCCACTTTCCGTTCTATGTTATTGCGGCGGTTTGTTCTGGCGGTTATACAGAGATTTCCGCGGTCGCTGCGCGCCCTTCGGCAGAACATGGCGGGTCGCGAAGAATCATTTGGCCTCGCTTCTGCGGTACAGGGTGATGCAGAGGGTTAGGGACTGCGTATCTGGCGCGGGCGCAAATGGGAGGGGCGGCGCCAAACAACGGGGACAGAGCGATCACTGGCCTGGACGGAGACTGGGGACGCCCTTGAGGAGGCGATTTTCGCGGATTGACAAAGTTGGTCCCCTTGAAGCAAAATACCCCCGCCTCGCCTGACTGGCTAGCTCTTTCAGGCAGGCTTTTGCCCACGGCTAGGGTAGACGGCTGCGAAGGGCCTGTTCCCGACCACTTGCCGCTACCTCGTCCCAACAACTCTTTTCCACATTCAAGGAGGGAAAGTCGATGAAGCGATTCAGGCTGTTTGCGAGTCTTCTGATCGTTCTAGGTCTCGTGCTGGCGGGCTGTGGGGGCGCCCAACCGCAAGAGGCTGAAATGGCGGAAGAACCGGCCATGGAAGAAGAGGCTGCGTCCGAAGATGATGCCATGGCCGATGAAGGCATGATGGGCGACTTCACCGGGCAGGTGGTGCAGTATAACACGATCGCCGATTACGAAGCGGCGACAGGAAACGAGATTAGTTCGTTCCAGCAGTCTCCGATGCTGGATGCCGCGGTGGCCGACGGTACGCTGCCGCCGGTTGAAGCAAGGCTTCCTGATGAGCCGCTGGTGATGCAGCCGGCCGACCAGATTGGCGAGTACGGCGGCACGATGCGGAACGTCCACGAAGGAAACTTCGACTTCCTGGAAGATCTGCTGCGAGAGTTTCCGCACGTCTATGGCTCGAACATGCAGGGCGTCCTGCCCAACGTGTTCATGAACGCCGAGACGAGCGAGGACGGCCTGTCAACTACGTTCACCATCCGGCCCGGTATCAAGTGGTCTGACGGTCACCCGTTCGGCGCTGACGACTTTGTATTCTGGTACGAAGCGATTGCGTCGAACACGGAGCTGAACCCCACTGGCGTCAACAACATGAAAGTTGGCGGGGAGATGGGGACGGTTACGAAGGTTGACGAGAACACGATCATCATGGAGTTCAAGGCGCCGTATGGTGTCCTGCTTGAGCGGTTGAACCGCTGGCGGCCGATGCCCTATGCGCCGGCGCACTACCTGGCGCAGTTCCACCCTGATTACACCGATCCCGCCGCTGTGGACGCGCTCGCGGAGGAGAGAGGCTTCTCGAACTGGGTAGAGCTGTTTGAAGCGGAGCACGACTGGTACGGCAACCCGGACGAGCCGACGATTTTTGCGTGGAAGGCCGTCACGCGGGGCGCCAGCGTACCGGTGCAGGAACTTGAGAGAAATCCCTATTACTGGAAGATCGACACTGCCGGCAACCAGCTGCCCTATGTAGACCGCATCGCGCGGCCGAACCTGGGTGACCGGGAGGCGATTCTGCTGGACGTTATTGCGGGCCAGAACGACTACATGAATCCGTACACGTTGGGCTACCTGACCAACTATCCCGTCCTGAAGCAGAATGAAGAGAGCGGGGGCTATCGGGTCCTGCCCCAGTTCGGTTGGTCGGACGTGTTAGGCGTGGTCACCTTCAACATGTCGATTGATGACGATGTGCTGAGGGAGCTGTTCCGCAACAAGGATTTCCGCGTTGCGTTGTCGATCGGATATGACCGCGACCGGATAAACGAGGTTGTGTTCAATGGTCTGTACAAGCCATCGCAGGTTGCCCCGCCGGACGCATCGGTCTATAACGGCGCGGACCCGGGCTTCAAGCTGCATACAGAACATGACCCGGACAGGGCGAATGAGATTCTGGACGGCTTGGGCCTGACGTGGAACGACGACCAGTCTCAGCGGATGCTGCCGGACGGCCGGCCGTTCGAGCTGTCTGCGCAGGTACACACAGGCTGGGTGCAGCAGGTTCCCATTGCCGAGCTGATTGCGCAGGGCTGGGAAGACATTGGCCTGAAGACGACGATTGTGCCGCTGGATGGTCAGCTGCACACGGAACGGCGTCTGGCCGGTGACTATGAGCTCCAGGTGCGGCCTGTCAACTGGGCCGGACAGGCGCCTATCATTGGCGCGATGCGGGGCGAGCCGATGCCGATCAGCAACAGCTGGCTGGTCAACCCGCCGTGGGCGCAGTATGTCATGTCCGGCGGCGAACAGGGAGAGGAACCCCCGGACGACGTCAAGCGGCTCTACGAGATTTTCGAAGAGTTCATCGCCGAACCGGACGCGCAGAAGCGTTTCGATCTTGAGTCTGAGATGTACAAGATTCACCAGGACAACCTGTGGGTGATCGGCTCGATCAAGCAGCCGGGCGACCTGGAGGCGGTCTGGTATGCGGTCTTCTCGAACCGCATGTACAATATCCCGAATCCGGTGGCGCCTGAGTGGTACTACGCCGCTCCCGAAACCTGGGCCTACCGGGCCGAGTAATGGCTGATTGACCATCATGTGAACCGGTGGGAGGCCGCGTCAGCGGCCTCCCACAACTGAGACGCGATCGATGCTCATCTATATTTTGCGAAGAGTCATCGTCATGATTCCCGTGACGATTTTGATCAGTGTGATTGGATTTATCATCATCCAGGCGCCGCCGGGCGATTTTGTCAGTTCCTACATTGCAGGGTTGGAGGCGCAGGGAGACATTATTGAACCGGAGTTGATCGACTCCTTGCGGGCCCGCTACGGGCTGGGGGAACCGGTATACGTGCAGTATTGGAGATGGGTCAGCAACTTTGTGGAGGGCGACCTTGGCTATTCGATGATTTACCGGGAACCGGTCGTGGATATCATCGCGCAGCGCCTGCCTTCCAGCTTTACCATCTCGCTCCTCTCGCTGATCCTTGTCTTTGTGATCGGCATTCCCATCGGCATCCTTTCGGCCACGAAACAGTATTCGCTGGCCGACTATACGTTCACCGTGATCGGCTTTCTGGGCGTGGCCACGCCCAATTTTCTGCTGGCGCTTGTGGGTCTGTGGCTGCTGTTTTCATGGACGGGCACCGTCTCGATCGGGCTGTATTCGCCGGAGATGCAGAATGCCCCGTTTGGGCTGGCGAAGTTTCTGGACCTGCTCAGCCATATCTGGCTTCCGGCCCTGATCGTGGGCACAGCGGGCACGGCTGAGCTGATTCGAACGATGCGCGCTAACCTGTTGGACGAGCTGCCCAAGCAGTACGTAACGGTCGCGCGGGCGCGCGGCGTGAAACCGACGAAGCTGCTCTACAAGTATCCCCTGCGCATCGCGATCAACCCGGTGATCAGCACGGTTGGCTGGCTGTTGCCTGTCCTGGTGGAGGGGGAGGTCCTGGTTTCCCTTGTTCTGGGCCTGCCGACGATTGCGCCAGTGCTGCTGGATTCGCTAATGCAGCAGGACATGTTCCTTGCGACGAGTATCATCATGATTCTGGGCATATTGACTTTGGTGGGCACGCTTCTGTCGGATATTTTGCTGGCGATCGTCGACCCGCGCATTCGGGGGGCAGTATGACTGCCCAGCAGGCTGGCGAAAGGGATGCAACGAGCGCTCCGGGCGGGGACGCGGCGGCCGACCCGCTCCTTTCCGTACGCAATCTGCAGACACATTTCTTTTCGCGCGAAGGCGTTGTCAAGGCTGTCGACGGCGTGAGCTTTGACATCAAGCCGGGGGAAATACTTGGCATCGCAGGGGAAAGCGGCTGCGGCAAGAGCGTAACCAGCCAGTCGATCCTGCGCATTCTGCCCAGGAACGGAAAGATCGTGGGCGGTGAGATACTGTTCAACAACGGTGACCGCACAGTTGATCTGGCGACTGAAGAGGCTGATGGCCGTGTGCTTCGGGACATACGGGGCAAAGAGATCGCGATGATCTTTCAAGAGCCGATGACCTCTTTCAGCCCCGTGCATACGATCGGCGACCAGATCATCGAGACGATTCGAATTCACCAGGATGTGAGCAAGGAGGAGGCGCGCGACCAGGCAGTCGAGATGTTGCGTCGGGTCGGCATGCCAAATCCGGTGCGCAACATCGAGGAGTACACGTTCAATCTGAGCGGAGGGATGAGGCAGAGGGCGATGGTGGCGCTATCGCTTTCGTGCCGGCCAAAGCTCCTGATTGCGGATGAGCCGACGACTGCGGTTGACGTGACGATCCAGGCCCAGATGCTTGAACTGCTGCGGGACATACAGGCGGACCTGGGCATGGCGATCATCATGATTACGCACGATTTAGGCGTGATCGCTGAGCTGACCGACCGCGTGATGATCATGTACTTGGGCAAGGAGGTAGAGCACGGAACGGTCGAGGACGTGTTTCACCGGCCCCAGCATCCCTACACGCGGGGACTGCTGGCGTCGATTCCCAAAATGGAACCGGGACGGGTGGAGATTGAGCCGATCGAAGGGGTTGTGCCCAGCCCGTACGCGATGCCGACAGGGTGCAAGTTTCATACGCGTTGCCCGGAGTATATCGCGGGCGTATGCGAGAAACGGGACCCGCCGCTGACTGCAGTCGGGCCAGGCCATGAAGTGAGCTGCTATCTGTACGGCGGCAGGGAGGAGCTCGAATGAGCGGGGCGGGCGGCGTTGGTCAAATGGAAGACAGGGCGATCATCTCGGTGCGCAATCTCGTGAAGTATTTTCCAATCGAGACCGGTTTTCTGCGCCGCCAGGTGGGCGTGGTGAAGGCGGTTGACGATGTAAACTTTGACCTGAACGAGGGCGAGACGTTGGCCCTTGTCGGGGAGAGCGGATGCGGGAAGACGACGACCAGCCACTGCATCATTCAGGCGCAGCGGCCGACTGCCGGCCACGTCCTGTTCCGCATCGGAGACTCGGCGCCGATGGATCTTACGCAGATGGAAAAGGCCGAGCTCAAGGCCGCGCGCCGCAATATCCGCATGATTTACCAGGACCCGTACTCCTCGCTCAACCCGCGCATGACGTTGCTGCAGATTATCGGCGAGCCCCTGGTCATTCACAAGATGGTCGAAAGTCAGGAGGCGCTGCGGAACAAGGTGGCGGAGCTGCTGCGCCTGGTGCGGCTCGATCCGTCGACGATGAACCGGTATCCCCATGCTTTCAGCGGCGGGCAGCGTCAGCGTATCGCGATTGCCCGGGCTCTATCGCTTTCACCAAAAGTCGTCATTGCCGACGAAGCGGTGTCAGCGCTGGATGTCTCAGTGCAGGCGCAGATTCTGAATCTGCTCAAGGAGTTGCAGAACCAGCTTGGGCTGACGTATCTCTTCGTGGCGCATAATCTGGCTGTCGTAAAGTACGAAGCGGACCGCGTTGCCGTGATGTACGCGGGCAAGATTGTAGAGATCGGGGAAACCGAGGAGCTGTACACGAATCCCCGGCACCCCTATACAGAGGCGCTGATCTCAGCCGCGCCCAATCCCGATCCGGATACCAAGAACCGGGCGCGGATTGTGCTTGCGGGCGAAGTAGCCGATCCCGGAAACCTGCCGCCCGGCTGCGCGTTTCACCCACGTTGCCGCTACGCGGAGGACCGATGCCGGCGGGAGATCCCGCAACTGGTGGAGGTTGGTGGGGAGGAAGGGCCTTCGCATCGCGCGGCGTGCCACTTCGCCAGCGAACTAGAGCTGGCAGGGATCTCAGGCGGAGCAGAAGAACCGGAGAGAGAACGGGCATGACGGAAGCCGAATCAGCGGCGCGGTTGGAGACAGCGGCCGCAGAGGAGCAGGCGGACCAGCGAGTTCTTGTCGCTTCACAGTGGCAACTCATTCGCTGGCGCTTTCTGCAGCATAAGCTGGCGGTTGTTTCGCTGGCCGTGCTGGTTATCTTTTACTTGGTGGCGATTTTCGCAGAGTTCGTGGCGCCGTACGATCCGTACATTTTTCGGGAAGACCTGACGCTGGCGCCTCCACACAAGATTCGCTTCATCGATCCTGAAGGCCGATTCCATCTGCGGCCCTTTATCCATCCATTTGAGAAGACACTCGACAGCGTCACTTATGCGGCGATTTTCGTGGAAGACGAGACCGTGCTGCAGCCGCTTGGGCTGTTCGTTAAGGGCGACGAGTACAAGCTCTGGGGTCTAATTGAGAGTGACATTCACCTGTTCGGCCTGCAGGATCCGGAGGCAAGGCTCTCATTGCTGGGCCAGGATACGGTTGGGCGGGACCTGTTTACGCGCATTATCTATGGCGCGCGCATCTCGCTGACAATTGGGCTGGTGGGCGTGGCGATGAGTTTTTTCCTCGGCATCCTGTTTGGCGGGCTTTCGGGCTATCTCGGAGGCACTGTGGACATGGTGATCCAGCGCGTGATCGAGTCACTGCGGGCACTGCCGACGCTGCCGTTATGGATGGCGCTGAGCATTGCGTTGCCCTCCGACTGGCCGGTGGTGCGGACTTACTTCGCGATTGTGATTATCCTGTCGACTGTTGGCTGGACCAGTATCGCGCGGGTGGTGCGCGGGCGCTTTTTCGCGTTGCGAGAGGAAGACTTTGTGGGGGCGGCGGAGCTTGACGGAGCCGGGAATCTGCGCATAATCTTTCGCTATCTGCTGCCTTCGTTCATGAGTTACATCATCGCTCGTCTGACGCTGGCGATTCCGCAGATGATTTTGGGCGAGACGGCGCTCAGCTTCATTGGCCTGGGCTTGCAGGCGCCGGCGATCAGCTGGGGGGTTCTGCTTAAGGACGCGCAGGCGATTCGAGTACTGGCGCTGTCGCCCTGGTTACTGCTTCCTACCCTGTTTGTGGTGGTCAGCATTCTGGCATTTAACTTTGTGGGCGATGGGCTGCGCGACGCCTCGGACCCCTATACCCACGTTTAGGCCTCGTGCGCCCTCGCCCACTTTGCGCAGGACCTTGTCAGCCCCCTTTTCGATACCAGGAGGAGAGGTGACGGATGAACCCTTTTGTCGATTCGACCGATGTCAAGAATGATGAGGAGAGTTTGCGAAGTCGTGCGGAACGGGACGGATACCTGTTTATCCGGGACTTTGTGGACAAGGGAGCCGTCCTGGAGGCCCGGCGGGACATCGCCGGAGTTTTGCAGGACGTCGGTTGGATCAATGCCGGCACGGACCCGTTGGAGGCGATCACGAGCCATCCTCCGCACGTTTCGGGTGAGCCAGAGTTTTCACCTGTCTATGACAAAGTCCAACGGCTCGAATCATTCCACACGCTTGCCCACGATGCGGCGATACTGCGCGTCGTCGGGCATCTGCTGGGAGACGACGTCCTGCTTCAGCCGAGCAACATTGCGAGGTTCATCTTTCCGACGAACCTGGAACAGACGACGCCGGCGCATCAGGATTTCGTGCACATCCAGGGGACGCCGGACGTATGGACGGCGTGGCTGCCGTTGGGCGACTGTCCGCACAGGATGGGCGGGTTGAGCGTGCTGCCGGGGTCCCACAAGTACGGGATCCTGCCTGTTTCACGTTCACTCGGCGCGGGGGGACTGCGGGCGCATTTCGATAAGATCGGGGGCGAGTGGGTCTCGAGCCCGTTCGAATCAGGAGATATTCTCTTCTTTCACAGCCATACAGTGCACCAGGGACTGCCCAATTTGTCCGGGAATCGGATTCGGCTCTCGGTGGACTACCGCTATCAGAGGGCTTCTGATCCGGTGATGGACAAGGTCCTGACGCCACATCAGGGCCGTCTCACCTGGGAGGAGGTCTACGAGGGTTGGAAGTCGACTGCGTTTCAGTACCACTGGCAGCAGTACGAACTCACTCCCGTAGAGAAGGAGCCGGTGGAAGTGGTGGGCGAATAGCGGCGGCCGAACCGGCGCCATCAATTTTCACTTCACGCGAATTCCATTCACTAATTGAATAGGTACTGTGGCTTCATGGCTACGCGCCAAACAGCCCGCCTCGGACCGGGCGGGCTGTTTCATGCGAGCAATCGGAGATGACTTTCTGGCGGCTGTCACGGGTGGCAGGAGAAGGACGGCGGAAAATTCGGTCGCTTCGACTTTGTCCGATCCGGACAGGGAGGCAAGGAAGGGCGAATAACAGTTCCTCACCGAGTCTAATCCGTCCGGCTTCTTCACGGCCCCGGATGCACCTCCAACAACTGACTTTCCTGAATCGTGCGCATGTTCATTTCATACTGCAGGGGCGAGTCGAATTCGAAGGCCAGACGCCCGCGGGCCTTCGCCAGGTATGTGGCGAAGAGTTGACCGGGAACGCAGTAGACGAGCGGGGAAAGCGGTTCGGACACGGCGCCGGCGACTGGGAGGGTTACATCTGCAGCCTTGGCCAGCTCCGGGTTGCCGCTGTCGGTGATAACGGCACAGCGGGCGCCCATGGTCTGGGCCGTGTGAAGCAATTCCCGGACCCGGCTGACGGACCGGCCACTGGGGGCGATGAAGAGGACCTGTGTACCCGGACCTGTGAGGAAGAACTGCTCATGCGCCCATTCCTCCAATTCCTGCGCGACGCCGTAAACTCGCGGCAGTTCATAGGTTTTGGCCGCGTAGAAAAGGCTGGTGGCAAGACTGGGGCCGGAACCCAGAATCGTGTACGATTCGATCTCCTTGACCTGCTCGGCGTAGGCCTGGGCGGGCGGTGTACAGATCCGAACGGTTTCGGTGATGAGTTCGGAAGTAGAACGCAACTCGGCCCTCAAGGCGTCGGCCTGCCGCTCTGAGAGGCGGCCGCGCACGACTCCGGTCTGGAAAGCGATCAGATAGAGCGTCGTCAGACTGGCCAGGTAATTGACCAGCCCGAATGAGCCGCGGCGGGGTTTCTCGGCATCCTCTTCCGCGGCCAGGTTGCTGGGCATTCCGATCACTTCACCTGAGATTTGGACGCTTTGATTCAGGATTGTGTCGGCTTCCTGGGCCAACCACCCATCCGGGTTGCCGGTGATTGCGACCGCGTGGGCGCCGGCCAGGCGGGCGTTTACCAGCGCTTCGACTGAGCGCGTGGCTTTTCCGGAGTTGGAGATTGCAAAGACGAGAGAGCCGGGAGGGACAAATTCGGCGGCATAGCGTCCGAACTCAAGGGCTTCGAGCGGTTCGGTCGGGACACCGGCATGGCGAGCGAAGCTGTAGCGGGCCGCGAGGCCGGCGAAGTAGGAGTCTCCGCAGCCGGTCAGGTAGATGTGCGCCGCGCTGGCGAACAGAGAGGGGTCCAGGGCTTCGAGCTGGGGTTGGACCGAATCGATGACCGCAGGGATGGCAGGGCCCTGGTTGCTGATTTCGTTCAGCATGTCGTCGATTGTAACGGGGATTGGTTCGCCGAATTCCGCCTGTCGGACTGGGCGCGCTGTGATTCTTGCAGTGGTCATATTGGCCTCAAGTTGGGAGATGCGCGGCTGGCGGCGCGCCTTCAGATGGCGGGCGCCGTCAGATCAGTCCTTTACAGGACCAGTGTCACTTGCCCTTCCTCAACGACAACCTCGTATGTGCGCAGTTTGAGGTCGTAGCCAAAGGCCTTTCCGCTGCGAACATGGTATTCCATTCCGTGGCCGGGACAGACCAACACCTCGCCGTCGTGGACCCATTTGGTTTCCCAGCAGGTTTCCTTGTTGCAGATTACTGTTCCCTGCAGGCGGCCGCGGCTTAGCGGCGCGGACTGGTGGGGACAACGGCCGTAAAGGGCAAAGTATTCGCCATTGATATTGAAGACTGCGATGCGCACGCGCCCGACCTGCACCTCTACGCGGGCGCCGTGTGGAAAGTCTACCGCGGGCATGATGGGCACTTTGCGTCGCGAACGGGACTTGGTGTCGGGTTGCTTTTCTTGCGTCATTTTGGCGGCGCCAACCCAAAGAAGTCAAGCGCGTTGCCGCCGAGGATTTTGCGGCGCAGCGTTTCGTCCATTTCGTAGCGCATGAAACCTGCGATGAGGTCGCGTTCAAGATGGGGCCAGTCGGAGGCCCACATGGTCGTGTCTTGTCCCTGGTAAAGTTCGATTAGCTTTACCAGGTCGCCGCGTCGCGGAAGGGCCTCGAGCTCGTGCGTGCCGATGTACCAGTCGCGGATGTAATCGCTGGGCTTCTTTTCGAGCGCGGGCAGTTCAGTTCGATAGCGGAGATAGGCGGCGTCAAGCCGGTACATGATGAAGGGCATCCACGTAAGCCCGGCCTCAAGCACCGCGAACTTCAGGTTGGGAAAGCGGACAGGGATGCCGGCGCATACAACGGACATGATTTGCAGCATTGACGTAAAGGGAAAGCCCATGCTGTTGACCTGCATGAGGGTATGGAAATGGGCAACGCGCAGCGGATAGTCATCATGGATGAGCGCCTCGATGCCATGGAAGCAGATGGGGAGATTGTGCCTGGCGGCCGCGGCATAGATTGGCTCGTACTTCTCATCCCCAATGGGTGGATTGACGCCGACGTCGGGAAGGCAGACGCTGACAACGTCCGGATGGCTGGCGTGGCGGTCGATTTCTTCGGCGGCGGAAACGGGGTGCTGCGGGGCAACAACGATGGCGATTTTGACACCGTTGGTGTTCTGATAGGCTTCAACCATGTACTGGTTGTAGGCCTTGGCAAGCGCGGCGGCCCAGTCCTTTTCCGGGAGGTAGCCGATGGGGAGCAGTTCGCTGGGGAACAGAATGCTGTAGTCTATAATACCTCTTTCCATTCGGGCCAGCAGGTCCTCTTTGGTGGCCAGTTTGGCGCGCGGCGGCTTGTCATACGACGAGCCGAGCCAGGCGATGTGAGCGATCATATTGCGTAGCGAGTTGCCCGGCTCTCCCTTGAAGTCCGCATGGAGCACGGTTTCCAGCCGTTTGCGGAAGTGTCCCTCCATGTAGTCCAACATGAACATGAGCGTGTCGTCGACGTGGACGTCAACGTCAACGACTGTAAGTTCGGAAAGCTCTTCACCGAGCTGGTCAAGATCCTCGTCCTGCACGGGATTGGAGGAGGCTTCGACTTTGCGAACTTTGACAAACGGACCGTCAGATTCCATCGGAGAATCTCCTGTCGGCCATCGGCATCGGGGCGCTCTCCGCCTGGCGATCTGCTGCCGCTGCGGATACACGAACTTGAGTGTAGCAGACGCTCGCGCGCGCAACCAAATCAGGTCGCGGACCGGCTGTTTTGCATCCCCAAGGCCGCGCGCGGGTTCATCACGTCGATCAGTCCGTCTCCGACCAGATTGACACTCAGGACGAGAATGGTAAGAACGAGACCGGGAAAGCCGGGGTACCAAGGCGCGACCGTGATGTAGCCGCGCCCGTCGCTGATTATTGAGCCCAAACTGGGCGTGGGCGGCTGAATGCCAAAGCCGAAAAAGCTGAGGCCGGCCTCATACATGATTGCGCCCGGAATTCCCATGGAGAAGGCGACGATAATCGGCCCCATGCAATTGGGCAGAACGTGACGGAGCAGGATGCGCCAGCTGCCGGCGCCGATGCACCGCGCCGCTTCCACATAAGTCTGCCCCCTGATCGACAGGGCCTGGCCTCTGACCAGCCGGGCCACATCGGGCCAGGCTACCAGGGCCAAAGCCACGCAAACGGTGACCAGGCCCGGCCCAAGGACAGCGGTAACGGTCATCGCCAACAGGATGACGGGAAAGGCAAGCATGATGTCGGTGAAGCGCATGATCAGGTCGTCAACGTAACGGGGGAAGAAGCCTGAGATGAGGCCAAGGAGGACACCGGCAACCATTGAGATGCCGCGCACCAGGATGCCGACGATGAGAGAGGTGCGCAGCCCGTAGACGACCCGTGCGAAGATGTCCCGTCCCAGTTGATCGGTGCCAAAAAGATTGAGCCGGTTGGGCGGGAAGGGAGGCCTAAGCGTCTGGCCGTCCTGTTCGCGGCGCATTTCGATCTGGGTTGGGTCGGTTACGATGTAGGGGGCAAAGGCTGCAAGCAAGGCAAAGAGAAGAATGACGCCGACGCCGACCACAGCCAGGCGAGACCGTCGAAAGCGGCGCCAGTCAGACGTAGCGAATTCGCGGATTGATGTACGCATACAGGAGATCCACGGCCAAGTTGACGAGGGATACGGATACAGCCAAGACGACTACCGAAGCCTGTAGGGCGGGGAGATCGCGAAAGACAAGAGCATCATAGGCGTATTTTCCGATGCCGGGCCAGGCGAAGATGACCTCTATGATCGGGATTCCGCCGAGAAGACGCACGAAGTCGGTTCCTATCGTGGATACGATGGGGATGAGCGCGTTGGGGAGCATGTGCCGGCGCATCACAAGCGCGTTGCGAAGGCCTTTGGCGCGGGCGGTGCGTATGTAGTCCTCTGCCATGACTTCCAGGAGCGCGGCGCGGGTGATCCTGGCGAGGAGCCCCAGCGAGGGCAGGGCCAATGTGAAGGCGGGCAGGATTATGAAGCGGTCGAAGCCGATGCCATAACCTGACGGCGGGAGAAGCCGAAGAAAAACGGCAAACGCGATTTGCAGCATCAGAGCAAGCCAGAACAAGGGAAAGGAGAGATTGAGGGCCGCTATTGTCATGATCAGCCGGTCGGCCCAACCGTTGCGGCGGGCGGCTGCGATGACGCCTAACCAGATTCCGACCAGGGCGCTGGCGACTTCGGCGGCGACGGCCAGCTGTATGGTTTTGGGGAAAACCTCAATGAGGTCCCGCAAAATGGGGCGACGGGACTGATAGGAGCGGCCGAACTCACCGCGCGCCAGGTTTCCGAGATTATCGAGATACTGAACCCACAGGGGACGGTTGAAGCCCATCTCCTCGCGAATCGTCTTGACCACGTCGGGATCGGCGAAGGGACCCGCCATCATGCGGGCGGGATCACCGGGAAGGATGTTGAGCAATGCGAAGAGAACGGTTACCAGCCCTATGAGAATGGGGACGATTTGAATCAGGCGGCGGACAGAGTAACCGAGCATGTCAGGACGGCGCCAGCCCCATCAGGGAATGGACACTCATGCCAGCGGAACTGACTGGGCGGATTGTGGTGTGCAAGAGTGCGGCTGAAGCGACTGAGGCTACCTCAGATCGCAAGATCTTTGAGATTGTAGTTCCTGAGAATGGCGGCGCGGGTCTCCTCTGTCCAGCGGTTGGCGTCTTCATCGCCGGCGAGAGGATGGTAGACGTAGCGCGGTTCGTGAGGGAAGCGCTGTTGGCGTGCGTCGATCGCAAGCGCGATGACGCGAGAGCGTTCACGGATGCGGTCGGCATCGTAGACGGTTTCCTGCCCTGCGTGGACGGTCCTGGCATTCAGGACGGACCGACGGCGGTGGAATCCGAAGTTTATGGTGATTCTTCTGTCAGGAGAGGTATTGGCAAAGGAGGCGTGGAGGGCCTGTCGATTGGACATCACAACGTCGCCTGGCTCGCAGATCATGGGCACGGCGCCGGGCAACCGGTCCGAGCCGTTCTCGTCAACCATCCTTTTGATGTCCAGTTTGCCCAGTTTGTGGGAGCCCGGCAACAGCCAGACACCGTTCTCGGCAGTGCTGCCATAGAGCTGCGCCATGAAATTGAAGCCGTGGGTTCCTTCGTCGAGGTCGGGACTGTCCCAGTGGGTGGTTCCGTCGTGGTGCCACGCGACAGAGGGACCGAGGCCGGCCGGTTTGACGATGACCGATTCGGTAAAGGGGGTAAAGTCGGGCCCGTTAATCGTTTCGGCGATTGCCAGCAGTTGAGGGTGACCATAGAGGCGGAGGCAGGCGTCCATGATCTGGAGGGGACTGCCGATACTGGAAATGACGAATTCAGGAGCGCCTTCTGGCGGCGCCGGTTCGCTCATCTTGGCTGGATGGCGGCCGCTGACCAGGTCTGTGCCGCCATAGGGATCGCTCAGTGGTCTGGCAAAGCGATACGTAGGACGCTCCAGGTCGTTGCCAAGGGCAGGTCGGCCCCGGGTGTCAACGGTTGCGTCCTTGGTGAAGGGCGCGCGTTCCAAAGCATGTTCCATGTCATCCTGGAGGTCGCGGAGCTCAGCCGGGCTCAAGACGCCCTCCAGGACATAGAATCCGCAGCGCCAGTAGGCGTCAACGATTTCCTGGTCGAGGGATCCATCTTCATTGAAGCGAATCGGGCCGCGGTTGCCCAAGGTGTATGCCAGTTCTTTGCCGGCGCTGAAGTAACTGTCGGCCGTACTTTCTTTCACCGTCATGTGGTCCTCCATGCGGCAGGGCGCGCCGCACGCGTTCGGGGAAGGCAGCGCGTGCGGCGCACAGTCTGTCGGTTTCAGAACTCCTGATACATACTGTCCACCAAGGCCCGCGCCGATTCCTACTCTTCCACCCACACTCTGTGGAACATGTGCGTGTCCATCGGAGACGGGACATAGTTCTGGACGCGGGGCCGGGATACGTCGACGTAGATGTTGTGCGTCAAGGGAATGTATGGGAGGTCCTCGGCGAACTGAGCGTCCACGGCCTGGTATAGGCGAGCTCGTTCCGCATCGTCGATGGTGGCGCGGGCTGTAGCGATGTTGGCGTCCACATCGGCGTTGGCATAGCGTGCGTAGTTGCCGCCCGCGCCGAGGTTATCGGAGTGCATGAGCGGGAAGTAGAAGCCATCCGGGTCCGCATAGTCTGTTACCCGGTACATCCAGGCCAGGTCGTAGTTGCCGGTTTCAAGCGCTTCCATATAGGGCCCGAACTCGGTCGGCCTGATCTCAATATTGATGCCGATCTCCTTCAGGTTCGCTTGATAGATTTCAAGGAGCTTGATCAGGTTGCCCCACGGCGGGAGAATGACATCGAACGTTCCGGGAAGGCCGTCGGCGTAGCCGGCCTCGGCCATCAGCGCTTTGGCGGACTCGAGATTGACGGGATAGTTCAGCATGGCGCTTTCATCGAAGCCAAGCAGGCCGGGAGGGAGGATACCCTGGGCAACCGTGGCGCGGCCCTGCAGGCTGGCGATCACGGCATCCAGGTCGAGCGCGTAGCGAACGGCCTGCCGCAGTTTGGGATTGGCGCCGAAAGGCTCACTTTCCAGGTTTACGGCGATGAAATCGGTGTGGAACGTCTCGGCCCAGCCGAGTTTTTCCTTGTAAACCGGGTCAGTGCTGAACCTTTCCCAGTGGGCCGGAGGAACCCAGGCCATATCCAACCTGCCGGCATCCAGTTCGACGATACGCGTGTTTTCATCGCCGATGAAGCGGAAGGTCACGGCATCCAGATAGGGTCTCCCGTTCCAGTACTCCTCGAAGGCGTTGAGCGTTACGTCCTGGTTGAGATTCCACTCACCCAATGAGAATGGCCCGGCTGAGACGACGTTCTGGCCGAAGTCTTCGCCCCACTTTTCAACTTCCTCCTGGGGTACGACTGCCAAATTGATGCTGGCGAGCATGGACTTGAATGGCGCCAGAGGTTCGGCCAGCTCAATCTCCAGGGTTTGAGCGTCCACGACGCGGATACCGGTGACTTCGTCGGCTGCGCCGTCCTGGAAGTCACCTGCGCCAACCACGATCGAAAGCATCCACGCCTTGGGGCTCCTGGTTTCCGGATTCAGCACGCGTTCGAAGCTATACTTGAAGTCATCCGCGGTGATTTCACGCCCGTTGTGGAATTTCGCTCCTGAACGCAGATTGAAGATCCAGGTTTTTCCGTCCTCGGAAACGTCAAAGCTCTCGGCGATGGCCGGTTCGATTTCGCGGCCGTCGGGCGAAAGACGGAAGAGACCTTCCAGCAGATTGGGAGCGATGACCCCTTGATCCCAACCGGCGATGGCGGCCGGATCGAAGTTCTGCGGGTCGGAGGAGACGAACCCGGTCACGACACCGCCCATCTTTGGACCTTCGCTCTCCATCGATTCAGAGGTGGTTGCGGATTCGTCGGGCGTCACCGGCGCGGCGACACAGGCGATAAAGAGCGAACTCAAGAGAACCAGAATCAGCAAATGTCTCGTCACACGATGCGTCGATTTCATGTTGGTCTCCTCAACTTGAATGTGTTCTTTCAACTACGAGTGGAATGAATGTCGCCGCCTGCAGGGGGACGGGATGAGAATGGCGGGAGAGCAGGATTGCCGCGGGAATCTGCCCAAATCTAACAAAAGCATATTTTAATGTCAACCTGCCTATTTCTGGAGGGCGAGGAGCGCTTGGAGACGACGCAACCTCGAACGAGCCTGACGGGCGTTGACCTGGAGAGAGTGTAGGACGCCGAAATCTTCGATGATGAATGAGGCCGAGACGGCGCCGTAGAGGGCGGCCTCGACAGGGTCGTCCGTGTGGGCGAGGCCGACGAGGAAGCCGCCGCAAAAGGCGTCGCCGGCTCCGGTGGGGTCGACGGCTGTGGTGGGGAAGGTTGGGATGTCGAACCAGCGCTTCTGGTTCTGAAGGAGAAGGCGCATTCCGCGCGCGCCCATCTTTACGCCGACGCCTTTCGGACCTTTCGCGAGCAGCCGGCGCGCAACGTCGAAGGCGTGGCCGTCGGGGTTATCCGTTACGGTTTTTGCGCCCTCCGCGGCATCGGCGTGAATGGTCAGTTCCTCGATGCTGGGGAGCAGGTAGTCAATGTTGCGGAGAAGGTCGACGTCGGCATGTGCCTCTTGGTCCCAGTCCCACCAGGGCCAGTCGAATGTAATCTCGACCTGGCCGCGGCGGCGGCGCTTGAGAAAAGAGGCGTTTGCGCGATTTCTTGGAAGCGGCCCGGGCGCTATGTGGGCGTAGGCTGCAGCACCCAGCTGGTCGGCCCACTGGGACAGGTCGGGACAGAAGGAGGGCCAGATACGGCGATGGAGAGGGCTGCCGGTGTCGGCGTACTCGCTTTCGAGATCGAGCGTTTCGCCGGCGTTGGCGGGAAGGAGCGCTTGGGCCTCCTTGAGGCGATCGGTGCGACTGCCGTCGGGGAAATAAAAGGATCGCGCGCGGAGGAGATGGGGTTCTTCGATGCGGGCGACGGTGGAGATGTCGATTCCGGCGTCGGCCAACTGCTCCAACCAGACGGCGGGATAGTCGGCGCCGACGACACTGACGAGGCTGACGTCAACGTTCCAGAGGCGCATTCCGGCGGCAGTGTAGACGGCGTTGCCGCCAAGCTGCCGCGGAGAGATTTGGCCGTCGGGAGTAACTACGTCGTCGAGCGTGCAGTTGCCAATGGCAAGAAATGGGTTGGCGGGACTCACGGCAGTCGAATTACGCCGCGGCGTTTCAGTTTCATCTCAGTTGCATGCCTTCATTGGTTTACGCTTCGGTCGGTATGACGTCTCCTACCAGAGGACTTGCATTCAGACACGCATGCGGAGCATGGGATGGCTGAAGTTCACCGGGATTGTCTCCCCTGTGCGGGCGGACTTGGTGCCGGGCGTCATGAAGTGGATGGCGAGGGCGCGTCGCTGGCGGTCGGTCGTGTTGGGCGCGGTGCGGTGCAAGGTCTGACAGTGATGCAGGGTAATGCCTCCTGCTGGCAGGTCGCCGACGACAGCCTGGCTGTCGTCGACCGCCTTGCCCATGTCAAGGAGGACATCGCTGCCCTGGGCCTGGTCGTGGAGCATTGGGCGCAGATGTGAGCCTGGGATGAATTGCATGGCGCCGTTGCTCAGGTCGACGTCGTCGAGGGTGAGCCAGCAGCTGACCAGGTTGGCGGGCAGGCATCTCCAGTAGGCATTGTCCTGGTGCCAGAAGATGGGGCCTCCGTGGCGCGGGGGTTTGTACAGGGCCTGGTTGTGGAACAGCTGGATGTTGGGGCCGATCAGGTCTTCGATTATGTCGAGGATGCCGCTATGGTAGGTGAGCCTGTTGAACTGCAGGTTGTGCTCGGATATCTGCATGAACTGAAGCATCTCCTGTTCGTCGTCCTCACCATGGTCGTGGTCATCTTCGAAGACGGCCAGGTTTCGGATGGGCTGTTCCGCGCGGCGGGCCGGGGAGAATTCGGCGTCGTACTCGGCGCGCATTGCCTCGATCAGGTCGTCGTCGAGCACCTTTCCGACGACCAGGAAGCCGTCTTCCCAGAAACGGGCGACCTGGGTTTGGGTCAAGGTTTTGTAGCCGTTCTCGCCTCGTGAATTATCGGCTGATTGCATTGAAGTGTTCTCCTTATTTTAGGGCATCCGCCGCGCGGAGTAGGTGGAAATCATTGAAGGGGCCGCCGGACTGACGTGTGAAGCAATCTGGACGAATGCGATGGCGGACACGAGGAACTTGCTGTACTTTGGGGCGGCAGGTTTGCAGCCGCACACACAGGTCTTTCCAGCATATCGGTCGGACGGAAACTCACCTTCGCTGGCCCTTCTCGCGTTATGTTCTCGAACAAGAGGGGTGAAGATTCTGGGCGGAATTTTACTACGGTGGATTCGGGGCGGCAAACACGGCAAGATAGGCAGGACGATGGTCGGATCGGTCATTTCAGGTCTGGTTTACGCCTGAGAGCTTGTGGGGGGAACTGACCAGGATCTGGTGTGTTCCCGCGAGGCGGACTTCCACTGGTCATTGGGTAGGAGAGGAGACTGTCTGAATGGTCAGGATCCCTGCGCTGGAGGGAGTTGCGGGGACGAAGCGAAGGCGGTCAGGACATTGCGGGTGATGCGGGACACGTTGTTGTCGTAGTTGTTGTGTGACAGGCTGGCACACCAGCAGATCGAGCCCACGGAAAAGACGGCCCCGTTGTTTGGCGTTTCGAAGTAGACCATGTCGGCGCGGACATTGGTCTGGTCTTTGGAGAGCAGCCTGCTGTCAACCTGGAGGAAGTCTTCGATGACCGGATTGATTGACGGCCCGTGTCCCCCGGAAGAGGCCAAGAGGAGCGTGTGGTGGGGCGTGCCCTGGCTGAAGTCGATGCGGTCAAGTTCGTCTCCGGCGGCGCCATCGAAGACCAAGCCGAAGTCGCCGATGGTCTCGCGTTCCGAGATTCCTTCGAAGATGAAGGCCGCCCTTGGGTCAAAGCTGCCGGGCTGGCGCGAGTAGCCGGGCGCGGGATCTCCCCAGCCCTGGGCGGTGAAGCCGATGCCGGTGAGTCTGTTAGGTGAACGCCCTCGGTGACGCCACAGCCCGCCGAGCTCTCCGGTCGCGCTGTGGTGACACTCACCGGGCGCGGAGTTCCAGGCGCGCGTCCCGCCCATGCCGCGGCGAACTTCGATGACGTGCGGCCGCTCGCGATCGACACTGGTCACCCAGTAGAAGCCGTTTCCGCCCAGATAGGCGAGGCGGCCGCCCTGGGCAAGGAACTGTTCCAGCGCGTCCATCATCTGGGCTGTCCAGTATTCGGGGTGTGTGCCTGTAACCAGGACTCTGTAGTTTGACAGGAGGCCGGGGCCATCGTGATGGAGATCCTCGTCAGCGGCGACGTCGTAGGCGAAGTTTTCCTGTTCGAGCCAGTCAACCAGGTAGAGATCGGCGCCCAGATTGCGCGGGCTGTCCGTCAGGATAT
Organism: Caldilineaceae bacterium; assembly: GCA_022823185.1. Taxonomy (GTDB): domain Bacteria; phylum Chloroflexota; class Anaerolineae; order Caldilineales; family Caldilineaceae; genus Bin5. The sequence continues at coordinate 36,398 of JAJDXQ010000005.1, read as the reverse complement.
GGCGGTAGTCGGGGCGCATGTTGACGAGAGGGCGCAAGCTGGAAGCGTAGCAACAGCCGGAGCCATCTGAGTGGGAGTCGTAAAGGGACATCGCGAACTCAGGATGCTCGGCAAGGTAGCTATCGAGGGGGTGCCGGCGGGATTCGCTGAAGGGGATGTCGGCGAAGAGGGCGTGGGCCGCATCCATGCGGTCGTTGGCATAGGCCAGGTAGGTGAAGGTGGGCACGAGGAAGAGAATGGGGGCTCGGGCCGTTCCGATGGGCGGTCGAATGATGAAGGGGACATGGTCCTTGACTCCTTCGCCATGCAGGCGTGCGGCATAGACGCCGCTGCGCAGGCCTGCAGGCACGGTCAGCTCGAAGTCCGGTTGCCATCCGGCATTTTCAAGGTCGTCCTGGTGAAAGTGGATGGCGCCGTACTGAGTCGGAGCCTGCTTGTGGTCTGCCTTCTGGGCGTTCCAGTTACGTCCGGTTGCCGCGCGCGCGGGCATGTTGACGGCGATGCCGTGCAGGCAGTGTTTCCCGATGTCTGCCACTCTTGACGAGGAGGGATTCAATGAGAAATCCCAGGCGGCGACCAGATCGTCGCCGGCCACATCGGCGGGCGGAATGTGCTGACTCAGCTGGTCGACTTCGGTCTCTTCCAGCGCTCGACTGTAGAGCCTGGGGCTATCGATCTTGCCATTGAAGAGTCCTTTGGCCGCGTGCGTGGAGGCAGGAGAATTCTGGACGCCGGTCGCGGCGAGGAGAAGCGGCCGGTCGTTGTCGCTGGAGGGGGGGGCCTGGCACAGACTGTCAACTCCGATGGATGATGAATCGGAAGGCCAGTTGGCGAGGGCGTCCTGTACCAGGCGCAGACGCCCGCTCTGGCTGTCAAAGGAGGCGGCGACAAAGTACCATTCGCGGGCCCGCATCGGCGTGTCGGTACTGAATCGACGGCTCTCGGAGGCATTGCCCAGCCATAGCTCCAGGGCCCCATCGGCGCCGACAGCGAGGCAGAAGCCGCCCTTCTGTTCGGACCATTTGCTCAGCAGGCCCTGTGTTTCTCCCAGCAAGGGCGTAGTGGGGAAGATCCAGGCCTGAATGGTGAAACTGGTCAACTGGCTGAGCGGGGGCTGGTCTGCAACAAGGACGAAAGAGCCGGCGCGGGCGAACTGTTTTCGGCCGGGCCTGGCGCCGTCGATGGCGGAGTCCACTCTCTGTTCCTTGAAGCCGGGTCCGGAGGGGTTTTCATCACCGTGGACCAAACGAACCAAGGCTGAACTGTAGGCCGGCAGGTCCGTGCTGACCATGAAACGAATCTTTTCACCCGGCGCGACGCTCAGCCTGTCTGTGTAGCCAATCAACTCGGTTGACATCTGCGTCTCCCTGTTTTGAGTCAACGCGATCCCTCGGACATGCGAACATGAGGGGGGACAAGCATTCTCGTAGGAGGGATGTAGGCGGAATCGGGTCCGGTTGTCGGATCTGCGTAGCAGGGGGCTGAAAAGTCCGTTCCCAGCACTGGGTCATGCTGGCTGGCTGTTGCCGTGAGGGCAATTTAGCATAGACGGCAACAGTGTTCAAGGAAGGGGAAAGGCGGTTGATCCACGGAGGGGCAGGGCGGGGCCTGGAGTGGAGTGGAGACCGGTGAAGGAGGGGCCAGGGAGCCGGTTGGCAGGGGATGATTGACGGCTGGCGGGTTGGAAAGGCGTTGCAGGTCGGTGGACAGGAAAACTGCGCCATTCGGAACCAATTTTTCGCGACCCGTACCAATGTGATACTGTATGGGAAAATCGGGGGGCAAGGCGAGGTTCGCCGTCCAAAATCGCTCGAGAGAGGCCGAGAATTGGTCTATAGGGGTGGACAAGGACCGGTACCAGGACATGAACGAGACCAGACAGTTGACCGTTCCGGTGATTGGCATGACCTGTCAAGGCTGCGCGGCTTCGGTGGAGGCCAGCAGCAGGCAGGCCGAAGCTGTGAAGGACGCTGTGGTCAATTTCGCGACCGAGCGTCTTACACTGACAGTTGATTCGACGAATGGGGACGCGAATGAGTCGCTGGTTGAGGTGCGCCAGCTGGTCAAGCGCGCCGGCTATAAGATTCCGACGCTTACGCTTTCTTTGCCGGTTTTGGGCATGTCATGCACTGCCTGTGTCAATGCAGTGGAGAAGGCAATCAGGGAAGTTGACGGGGTTGTCTACGCGAATGTCAACTTCGCCGGCGAACAGGCGCACGTGGAGTATATCAGCGGGTTAGGCGCGCGCTCCCCTATCGTCGACGCGATCCGTAGGGCAGGTTACGATACCCTTGCGGTGGCGTCGCCAGAGCCCAGCGCGCCGCCGGTCGTTGGAGGGGTCTTGCCGCCCGCCGCCAACGGGGCCGATCGCAAGGTCCTTAACCCTGTAGCGGAAGTTGATGAGGAGGAGATCGAGGACGCGGAGGCCGCGGCGCGTGCGGCTGCGATTCGCCACCAGGTCGTGCGCCTGTCAGTAGGTCTTGCGTTCTCAGTGCCCTTGTTGATTGTCAGCATGGGGAGAGACTTCGGGCTTCTCGGCGCATGGGCGCACAGCGGCTGGGTGAACTGGCTGCTTCTTGCGCTGGCAACGCCAGTGCAGTTTTACGTGGGCTGGGACTACTATGTAGGCGCATTCAAGAGCCTGCGCAATCGCAGCGCGAATATGGATGTTCTGGTGGCGATGGGAACATCGGTTGCGTATGGTTTCAGTCTGGCGGTTCTGGCGGCGCTTTCTGTTGGCAGCGATGCGCTGGGCGGGCACGTCTATTTCGAAACGTCCGCGGTCATCATCACATTGATCGTTTTGGGTAAGTTGCTCGAGGCCAGGGCAAAAGGGAAGACAAGCGCGGCGATTCGAGAGCTTATGGGGCTGCAGAGCAGGACGGCCCGGGTCGTGCGTGCGGGTGAGGAGCTGGATATCCCCGTGGAGGAAGTTGTTGTCGGGGACATGGTGATTGTGCGGCCGGGTGAAAAGATACCGGTGGACGGAATCGTGATGTCGGGCGGGACCAGCGTTGACGAGAGCATGTTTACCGGCGAGAGCATGCCGGTGGGGAAGGCGGTCGGCAGTGAAGTCTTCGGCGCGACATTGAACAAACAGGGCCTGATCGGGGTTGAGGCAACCAAGGTGGGCAGAGAGACGGCGCTGGCACAGATCATCAGGCTGGTCGAGGAGGCGCAGGGCAGCAAGGCGCCCATCCAGCGGGTTGTCGACCAGGTGGCGGCCTACTTTGTGCCGGCGGTCGTCGGATTGGCCTGTGTAACGTTTGCGGTATGGATGCTGGCTGGGGCGGGCTTTGTGCCTGCGCTCCTACGAGTGGTCGCGGTGCTGGTCATCGCCTGCCCTTGCGCGATGGGCCTGGCGACGCCTACGTCGATCATGGTCGGCATTGGCAAGGGCGCGGGGATGGGCATACTTTTCAAGAACAGCGTCGCCCTGGAACAGACGCAGAAGCTGACCGCGGTATTGTTGGACAAGACGGGAACGATTACGCAGGGAGAGCCGGTTGTTACCGACCTGGTGGTAAGCGAGGATGTGAGCGTTTCAGGAGGTGGCAACGGGGGGCAGGGCCCGGCTAAGCCGGCCGGGGGAACAGAGTTGCTGCGGCTGGCGGCTTCGGCTGAAAGGGGGTCGGAACATCCCTTTGGCGAGGCAATTGTAAGGGCAGCCCAGGCGAGCGGTCTGGATCTGGCTGAGCCGGAGGATTTTGAGGCTGTGGCGGGCCATGGCGTCTCGGCGCGGGTTGACGGCAAGAGGATTCTGCTTGGCAATCTAAGGTTGATGGAACAGGAAGAGGTCGATCTGCAAGGGCTTGTGTCGCGCTACGATGAACTTCAGGCCGAGGCTAAATCAACGATCTGGATCGCGATTGACGGAGAGGCGGCCGGCCTGATCGCGGTAGCTGACACGGTGAAGGAAGGTTCGAGCGAGGCAGTGGCCACGCTGCGGAGGATGGGGATGACCGTGGCGATGCTGACAGGAGACAATCAGGCGACCGCTGATGCAATCGCGAGAGAGGTTGGCATCAACCGGGTCATTGCGGAGCTGCTGCCAGGCCAGAAGGTTGAACAGGTAAAGGCTTTGCAGGCAGAAGGGTTCCGGGTGGCGATGCTGGGAGATGGGATCAATGACGCGCCGGCGCTGGCCCAGGCCGATGTGGGCATTGCGATTGGGGCAGGCACGGACGTGGCGATGGAGGCAGCCGATGTGACGCTCATTCGGGGCGACCTGCGCAGTGTTCCACAGGCGATCGCGCTGTCCCAGGCGACGATGCGCAATATCCGGCAGAATCTGAGTTGGGCATTTGGTTACAATGTCGCGTTACTTCCAATCGCGGCGGGGGCCTTGGCTCCTTTCTGGTGGGCGCCGGCGTTTCTGCAGCAGCTTCACCCGATCCTTGCCGCGGCAGCGATGGCGCTTTCGAGCGTCAGTGTGGTCATCAACGCGCTGCGGCTGCGCCAGGGCAAGGCGTAACGGGCCTTTTGTTGCTCAATGACGCGCTGCCGGCTCAGAGGTTCGCATTAACTGGTCGACTTAGCCGGGAGAAGCTGCTTCAAAGATGAGAGCAGGGCATTGGAGCCAGGAATGATACATGATGGGGGAAGAACGGGTCGGAGATGATATTTGATTTCGGATACTTGACGCTGGTGCTGGCCCTCGTCCTGTGCGCCTTTGGGATGGCAGCCGGGTATTGGGGAGGTCTGCTGGAGACAAAAGGGACTGCGCTGGCTGCGACCGTTTCAAGACGGGTAGGGCCTGCAGGTGGTCCGTCGACTGCGTCGTGGAGTCATCGGTTGACGGAGAGCAGTTTCCACTCAGTTTACGCTGTCAGTGTTCTGGTGGGCATCGCGGCGGTTATCCTATGGTATGGGCTGCTGACCGATCAGTTTCAGATCAGCTATATCTGGAACAGCTCCGAACGAAGTCTGCCGGCATTCTACAAATTTACCGCGATCTGGGGGGGACAGGCAGGCAGTCTTCTTTTCTGGACCCTTTTGCTTGGCCTCTTCAGCACGGCTGCGGCGTTCACGTTTCGAGATAGCCAGCGAACGCTGATGCCGTACGTCAACGGAACACTGCTTGCAACGCTGCTGTTTTTTCTCGTTCTGCTGGTTTTCAGCGCCAACCCTTTTGAACAGATCGGCGTTGTGCCGAGCGACGGCCGCGGGCTGAACCCACTGCTACAGAACTACTGGATGGTCATACACCCGGTGATGCTCTATCTGGGCTGGGTTGGTCTGAGCGTACCGTTTGCCTTCGCGGTTGCAGCCCTGATGAGCAAACGGCTGGACCGGCGGTGGGTGCGGACTGTGCGCCGGTGGACGTTGATCCCGTGGATGTTTCTTTCGGCGGGCATCATCATGGGCAGCCAGTGGGCGTACATGGAGTTGGGGTGGGGCGGCTACTGGGCCTGGGACCCCGTGGAGAACGCCAGCTTTCTGCCGTGGCTGACCGCCACCGCTTTTTTGCACAGCGTCATCATTCAGGAGCAGCGAGGCATACTGAAAGTCTGGAACGTCACGCTGATCTGGTTGACCTTCACGCTGGTCATTCTGGGCACTTTTACGACGCGAAGCGGCATTCTGAGCAGTGTTCACAGTTTTGCCCAGAGCCCGGTGGGCCCGTACTTTCTTGGCTTTCTTGCTGTGACAACGATTGGCTTCCTGCTGCTGCTGTATCAGCGGATGCCGTATCTGCAGGGCGAGAATGAGATTGACTCGATTTCCAGCCGGGAGGGGGCCTTCCTGGCCAACAACTGGTTGTTTGCGGGCATCGCGTTCGTGGTGTTGTGGGGAACATTTTACCCGATGTTCAGCGAAATCCTGACAGGGGAGCGGATTTCCGTGGCGGGGCCGTGGTTCAACCGGGTGGCGGGGCCCTTATTCCTTCTGTTATTCGTTCTGATGGGCGTTGGGCCGCTGTTGGGGTGGCGGCGGACCGGGGCGAAGGCCCTGCGGCGCCAGTTCACCTGGCCAGTCGCCATTGCGCTGGCTTCGGTTCCGTTCCTGCTCATCACCAGCCGCAATGTGTTTCCCGTCGTGGGATTCAGCGTCTGTATATTTGTGGCGGGGACGATTGTGCAGGAGTTTGCGCGGGGTGCGGTTGCCCGGATGCGAAGCAGGGGGGAGACGGCGCCGGCTGCGATGTGGGGCCTGATGCGACGCAACGGCCGCCGGTATGGCGGTTACGTCATTCATTTTGGAATCGTGCTGATTGGGGTTGCGATCATTGGCAACGAGTTCTATCAGTCAACGACGCACGTTACCTTGTCCGCCGGAGAATCGGTCGAGCTTTCGGGTTACACGCTTACGTACACAGGTCTCGGTTCGGAGCAGAAGAGCAATCATACTGAGGTGAGGGCGAATCTGGCGGTGTCGGATACGGCGTCGGGGCGGTTTCTGGGACTGATTTCGCCCCGCCGCAACATCTATGACAAATCGCCGGACCAACCCACGAGTGAAGTTGGACTGCGCATGACGCCGGCTGAGGATGTTTATGTGATTCTCAATGGATGGGAGGGAGACGGCCGCAGCGCAACGTTCACTGTTTACGTAAACCCGTTGACGATGTGGATGTGGGTGGGCGGGCTGCTGGTGGTATTGGGCACACTTGTGAGCGTGTGGCCCCATCCTCAACCGGCGCGAGCTGGCCGGGAAGCGGCTTCCGCGTTCCCCGTGGAGGCACGGACAGGACAGGCGGCGGCGTGAGGCGGTGCGGCTGGAGGCTCCGTACATTGCATCCCGTGGGACTTCCCCGTTTCGAAACATGTGGATAACGCTCATTCTGACCGGCCTGGTTGGCGTCGCGGCGGCGGGGTATGTTGTCTGGCCGCTGTTTCGGCGGACTCCATCTGCGGTTACGCGTGAAAGGGAGGAGCTGGCGGACCTGCTCACGCGCAAGGAAGTGGCCCTTGAAGCGATCAGGGAGCTGGAGTTCGATCATCGGGTCGGAAAGATTGAAGACGGTGACTTTGAGCGCTTCAACGGGATACTGAGGAGCCGGGCGATCAGGTTGATCGAGCATATCGAAGCCCATTACGGGCATGGCGAAGGAACGGATTTACAGGTCGGTCAGCTGGACGAGACCCTGGAGGCGGAGATTTCCGGACGGAGACGGGTAGAGGAAGCGGGCGCAGATGAAGGCGGCGGTGGTCTACGAGAAGAATGAGATTCGCATAGCCGAAGTGCCGAGGCCGCAGGCCGGCGCCGGGGAGGTTGTGGTGAAGGTGAGGGCGTCCGGGATCTGCGCGACGGACGTCAAGATCCTGGGCGGGACCGGGACACCGGCCGAGCTGCCTGCAATTCTGGGGCATGAGGTTGCCGGCACGATCGCTGAATTGGGGGCCGGGACTGCGGCGGCGGAACTGCACCGGGGCCAGCGGGTTACGGTCTATCCGATCGCTGCGTGCGGCTCGTGCATGTACTGTCGCCAAGGTCGAAACAGTTTGTGTCTGCATGAACATGGCCTGGGGCACGGCGATGACGGCGGATTTGCGGAATATGTGCGGATACCGGCGGAGGTGGTTCGGCTGGGCGGCGTGGTTGACATTGGTGACATGCCTTTTGACCTGGCGGCGATGGTTGAGCCGACCTCCTGTTGCATTGCGGCGGCGGACCATTGCAGGACAACTGCGGGGGACGCTGTCGTGGTGGTGGGGGCGGGTCCGTTGGGCCTGTTGCATACGATCGTGTCGACTGCGCTGGGCGCCGAGGTCGTATGCGTAGACGTGAATGAAGAAAGGCTGGCTAAGGCGCAGAGCCTTGGGGCGAAGCGTGTGATCAACCCGGAAAAGGAAGATGCCTTGAAGGCGGTGCGTGAGCGGACCGGCGTCGGGGCAGACGTGGTCATCGCGGCTGTAGGCATTCCGAGGGTGATCGAGAGTTATCTGCCCCTGGTACGCAACGGCGGCATATTCAACGTTTTCGGCGGCACGCCGCGCGGAGAGATGATGACGGTCGATCCCCGCTGGCTCCACTACGGGGAGATTGTGTTGACGGGGACTTTCGCGTCGTCGGTGAGCCAGTTCCAAAGAGCGTTCCATTTTGTGAGGGAGCACGCCGAGAAGATTGGCGCGGTGATATCGCTGCGGTGCGGGCTGGATGACATACTGGGGGCGGTGCGGCGCGTGCAGGAAGGTGAAGGAACAAAGTCGGTACTACTGTTCCCCGGGTGAGTTTGGGTGGAAAGATACGAGGAAGAGGGACCTGGATGAAACTGAAGTGGTATGCCCATGCCTGTCTGCGCATAGAGGGAGACGGGATCTCCATCATTACTGACCCGTATACGCCGGAAAAGTCCGGATTCAGAGCTGTTACGGAGACGGCCGATATTGTCGTGCGCAGCTCCGACGACGACTCGGCGCATGCCAATGCGGCGATGATTCCGGGGGAGCCGGAGGTCGTAACGGCCACGCGCATTCTGAGTTTCGAGGGTGAGGGCGGGTCCGGCGAAGACCGCGCCGGCGCGGGAGGCGAGGGGAATACGGCGGCGACGCGAGCGGGCATCCGGTTCACGGCGATTCCGGCGATGGAGTCGATGCGGGTGAAGCTGCAGCCGCGCGACAACGCGATGTACAGGTTTGAAGTTGAGGGGATTCGAATCGTTCATTTCGGCGATGTTGGCAACAGGCTGGAGGCGTGGCAGCTGGATCGGATAGGGGAGGTGGATATCGCGATCGTGCCAACGGGCGGCCCGCCTACAATCGAACTGGCTGACCTGCACGATGCGTTGGATAAACTGAGGCCGGCAGTGACAGTTCCGATGCACTATGAGCTGCCGGGTTGCAGGTTTCCCGCGATGGCCGATGTGCGGACGTTCACGCGGCGGTATCCGGCTGGCCGCGTCCGGTGGGCCGCGGAGCCGGTGGTCGAGTTGACGAAGGCGTCTCTGCCTGAGGAGCCGGAAGTCCTGGTGTTGCAGGCGACGACTGCAGGGTGAAGAGCATTGCGCTCTTTAGATCAATGGCTGGCCGTCTGTAACGCCTAAAAGCTCGTTTGAACCAGGGAGATGCAGCGAGAGTCCGGTGACGTTCCTCTGGTCCGCGGCGAGTTATGGCGTTACGGCAGGTCAGTGGGCCGGTTGCTTGTTTGCGGGCCGGTTGGCGGTCAGGAGCGGGGCGGAGAGGGCCCCGGCGAAGCTGATGAAGGCGGCGGCCAGGTAGAGCCCCGTCAACCCCAACAGGCCCAATACGAGGCCGAGAATCCAACTCCCAACCCCGATACCGAGATCGAAGGCCAGGTAGAACGCGGCCGCCGCGCGGCCGCGGCGTGCGTCAGGCATTCTGTCTACGCATATCGCGATGAGTGCGGGATGGGAGACACCCGACCCGATACCCATGAGGACGGCGCCGGCGAGTATCAGTGGCATGGCAGGAGCGAGGGCGAAGGCGGCAAGACCGGAGGCGTTCAGGAGCAGAGCGGGAAGCAGGACCTGGCCGCGATTGGGGCGGTCGATCAGGCGTCCGGTGAGGATGCGTGTGGCGATGATCGAGATTCCGTAAACGACGTAGGGGGGGCCTGCGGAGGCCAGTTCCCGGCGCTCGGTCAGGAGAGGGAGGAAGGCAAAGAGCGCTCCAAAGCTGACGCCAAAGAGTAGGGAGGTTAGCATGGGGCCGCGGAGTGCCGGGGGCAGTTCAATCAAGCGGGATACCCTGAACGCCCCCGCGTGGCTGCGGGAAGGCTGAGGAACTGCCCGCCAGACGAGAAGGCCGGCCAGCAGGGACAGGACGGCGCTCAGGAAGAAGGTGCTGTGGCCGATGCCCCTGCCCCAGAGCGGACACAGGCCCGGATCGGGGCCGGTTTGGTCGGCCGCGGCAGTACACCAGGTTGGACAGGGAGCGGTTGGGCAACCGAACTGCTGGGTGAGAAGATCGAGGCCGGCGCTGACGGCTGCCGGTGTCAGCGTGATGGCGACATTGGCGGCTGCGCCAAATAGGGCCAGCGCGGCGCCGCGACGCTGCGCCGGCGCGAGCTCGGCGACGAGCGCGGTGGCTGATGTGGTAAAGGTGACGTAGCCTGCGGCCTGCAGGATGCGAAGGAGGAAGAGGAGGGCCGGGTTCGCTGCGAAGCTCATCAAGAGCGCGCCGGCTGAAAGCGAAACCGTGCCGAACAGGATGACCGGGCGGCTGCCCAGTGTGTCGTTGGCGGCTCCTGCGAGCGGGCGCCCGATCAGTGACGCGACGCCGAAAGCGCCTAAGACGAGGCCGATTTGCCAGTCGGGCAGGCCTTCCGCCTCCAGGTAAAGGGGGATGGGAACCAAGAGGGCGTAGAAGGCGCCGAAGAAAAGTAGGGCCGCGGTCCAGACTGTCCAGTAGCGGTTCACCCGCGCGGCTTTCGCGCCTGAATGCCGCTGCTGGTAAAGCGCTGAAGCAGATCCTGGACCACCTCGGGCCGAAGACCCGCCAGTGTCGTAGGAATCTCGCCGTTGAAGTCGTCAGGTGTATACCTTTGCTCGATGGTGACTTCGATCTCTTCGAAGCCGGCCTCCTGCAGCAGACGGTTGAGTTCGGATATGGTCAATGCGCCGGCGATGCAGCCGGCCCAGCTCAGGCCTGCTCGAATCTGTTCCTCGCTCACTGGCAGGCCGCTGAGGTCGCCGTCGACGACGATGTCTGAAATAGCCAGCCGGCCGCCGGGAGACAGCACGCGATATGCCTCGGCCAGGGCTTTGCTCTTGTCCGGCGTCAGGTTTACGACGCAGTTTGAGATGATCATGTCGACGGTTCCGTCGGGCAGGGGCAGGTCTTCGAGGTCGCCCTTGCGGAATTCGACGTTGGCCGCGCCGGCCTTTGCGGCATTGCGGCGGGCCAGCTCCAGCATTCTGTCGTTCATGTCGACGCCGTAGACGTAGCCGGAGGGGCCGACCTGACGGGCCGCGAGAAGAACGTCCAATCCGCCGCCGGAGCCGAGATCGAGGACGGTTTCGCCGGGTTGCAGCGAGGCGATCGCATGGGGGTTGCCGCAGCCCCTGCTGCTGTTTACGGCTGCGTCGGGCAGCTGGCTCAGGTCTTCGCCTGCATAGAGGTCGCTGCCGCAGCAGTCTGACGACGCATTCCCTGTCAACTGCAATGCGGCCACTTCGCCATAGTGATTCTGGACTTCGGCGCGTATGTCGGCGGGATTGTCTCGGGAAGCAGTTTGTGCGCTTTCGCTGCCGGCGCAGCAGCTTTCGGTCTGGGTCTTGTCATTCGGTTTCAAGGTGATTTGCTGGTCGGACATGATTGAATTCTCTTTCATATTATGTAAATGGATGGAAGTTCCTGGTGGAACGGCAACTCTGGTGGACTTGAACAGTCAGGGCCGGGGCCTCCATTCGGTGCCAGGGAATTGGAAGCAAGGGCGGTCAGGGGGGCACATGGTCTGATTCGTTGTCTGTCCGGACTCAGTGCAATGCACGGGACGGGCCGGCTTCCAGCTGCTCCAGAAATGCGCGAAGCGGCGCGAGCCCCGATTCTCTGGCGGCGTAGTATACCCAGGTGCCTTTGCGTTTGGCGCTGACGAGACCGGCTTTGCGAAGCACACGGAGGTGGTGCGAAATCGTGGGTTGGGCAAGGGAAAAACGTTCTTCGATGTGACAGACGCAGAGCGGTTCACTGCGCCGGGCCAGTAGACTGAGGATGCGCAGGCGGACGGGATGGCCGATGGCCTTGAACGCTGCGGCAGTTGTGTCTTCACCGCGGTGGTCGGTGAATGCAAGGAGTGAATCTTCGCTTGCATAGGGATCTCTGGTTATTTCTGTGATGGCTTCACTGGTTGTTTCTGGAGACTTTGTCATCTGGTTTTGGTGTTTCCGGGCTGAATGAGGACTGGGTTCTTGGCCTGGTCAAAAAGTTGGGTTGCCGATTGGTGATCTGTCGTCTGATGGTATTGTCGTTCTTATATTGAAATCTGTCAATATAGGGTGATAGCGAATTGAGGCGCCCCTACAGGGGTATGCGAGGGAAGGGGCTGGAGCGTGGGAATCGACCTAGGGCGCGGCTGGCTGGGAGGGCGCCTACAAGGGGCGCTGGTGCGGGGGTTTGCGGCTTGGGAGATTTTTTGCGCCGGCGGCTGCGATGGCATTGGCTGATGGGTGTGATAAGATTTAAGCTATGAATCCTGTTTCAGTTTCTCAACTTACGTCCCATGTTTCGGCGCTCCTGGACCGGGACGACCTGCTGCGCGATGTCTGGGTGCTGGCTGAGGTGAGCAGCTGGAATAAGGCAGCCAGCGGGCATGTCTATTTCAGCATGAAGGACACCGGGGCGGTGATTTCCGGCGTGATGTGGCGGGGGAATACCTTCCGGCATGCCTGGCTGCCGGGTGTAGGCGACCAGATACTGGCGCACGGCTATGTGGGTGTCTATCCACAGCGCGGTGTATATCAGTTCTATGCAGACGAGATCCGGCCGGCGGGGCGGGGGCAGTTGTATGCGCAGTTTGAGGCGCTGAAGGAGAAACTGGCGGGGGAGGGACTGTTCGAGGCGGAGCGCAAGCGGGCGATACCGGTTGCTCCGCGACGGCTGGGCATTGTTACGAGCCTGGGCGCGGCGGCATTGCAGGATGTGCTGCGTGTGCTGGCCCAGCGCTGGCCGCTCGCGGAGGCGATTGTGTTCCCGACGCAAGTCCAGGGCGCGGAGGCGCCGGGCCAGATTGTTGCGGCGCTCGCGGCCGCCAATCGGTTTGCAGGAAAAGGCGAAGGAACCAGTGTACCGACCGAAGCAGAGCTGTCGGACTTGCCGCTTCTGGCGGGCGGGAACGGGAGTGGGTTCCCCGATTCGATCCCGGCAGGCGTCGTCCCTGGACGGAACGAGCTAGACACGATCCTGCTGGTGCGGGGAGGCGGCTCTATCGAGGACCTGTGGGCCTTTAACGACGAGCAGGTTGCCTATGCGATCGCTGCCAGCAAGAGCCCAGTCGTGACCGGGATCGGTCATGAGACTGATTTTACAATCGCTGATTTCGTTGCAGACCTGCGCGCTCCGACGCCGACAGCCGCGGCCGTGGCGGCGACACCGGACCGGCGGGAACTCGTGGAGAACTTCAAACAGATGCAGGCATGGTTGCTGCGCGGCGGAGAGGAGGCCGTGGCGGACCGGCGGCGGCAGTGGCTGGAGATTCAGCGGCGGCTGGTGAGGAGCGCTCCGTTGCGGCAGATTGACCTGGCGCGGCAACGGTTGGATGAGACGGATGAGCGGCTGCGGCGGGTCATGGCGAACGGGTTGCGCCGCAGGACAGAGCAGTTGACTTCCTGCCATGCTCGGCAGGAAGGACTCAATCCGGCGGGCGTGTTGGCGCGGGGCTACAGCATTGTGCAGCGGAGTGATGGGGCGGTCGTGAGCGCGCCTGAGCAGGCGCAAGAGGGAGAGCGGCTGACGGTGAGATCGGCTGGGGGCGCCTATCCGGTGGTAAGAGACAGGGGCTGATCGAAGGCCCGTATTGAGGTCTGTTTTGGGCTTAGCGGCAATTCACTTGGAGTCGGGTGTGCCTTTTGGGGCGCACCTTTTTGGATTGGCGGAGGGGTACTGGGCACACGAGTCAACAGAATGGCCGGCCCTGGCGATTGAGCTGAATGAAGACCATAGGCGGGAGCGCGCACGAGAGGCCCCCCAAATGGGGTGACGGGGGTTGGAGCAAGGTCGCGGGGGCGTTGCCACAGCGAAGGAGGCCGTGCGCAGGAGCAGTGACTCTCACAACAGGGCACCAGACCGGATGGCGTGGAATGCAGGCTAAATGAGGGGCCCGCGGAGCTCAGCGATGGCCGGGTCGATTTCCTCGATCCTGGCGTATTCCTCGTCCCAGTAGCGCTGGCTGGCCATGCTGTCGATCATCTCTTCCGTGTAGCCGAATCGGGTCCAGAGGCTGCGTTTCATCTCCTGGAGGCGGTCATGCTGGCCGGGATGGTTGAGGTCGATAATCTCGCCGAGCGAGGCGCCAAGGAAGACGGACTTGGCCCAGTTTTCAAGTGTAACATCATCCGGGCGGCCGCCATGGCGCTGGAAAAGTTCGGCGCTGACTGAGGGATAGCGATCATAGCTGTCGGTGGCGATGGTCACGACATTGTCGTTGGGGCCCAGCTGCAGGTATTTCGCGGTCTTGATGGCTCCGACAATGTTGCAGATGCAGCTGGGGCCGAATTTGCCCTGCAGCGATTCGGCCATCCGGCCATCCAACCCGAGGCGATCAACCAGGACGCGGCTCCCGGACTGGGCCACTTCCATGCCCTGGACGGTTTCCTCGTCGTTGATCAGCATCAAAAGGTCTGTGTTGTAGACGTTGTGGATCAGGGTAACCATCTTGTCGCCGATGCCTTCGATGCGGTGCTGGCCCTGCCCTCCGTCGAAAAGCGTCGAGCACTGGCGGGGTTCGAGGGCGACGATGCGTGCGTCTTTGAAGCGCGACTTGATGTGGTCGCCGGCTGCGAGCGTGCCGGCGCTGCCGGGGGCGCTGACGAAGGCGGCAACCTGGCCGTTGCCCGCGTCTGCCGCGGCCTGTTCGACGGCGTCGCCGGTGACGAAGCGGTGGAAGCGGTAGTTGGGCATCAGTTCGAACTGGGCGAGGACGACGTACTTCCCCGGCTTGCTGACATATTCGTTGTGCGTACGCTCCAGGGTGAGGATGACGTCGGATTCAGTGCCGGGCGTGAGGTCGAGGTCGCCGCCGTATTTGCGAATGCGTTCGTAGCGTTCCTGGCTCATGGTGTCGGGCATGACGACGATGGCCGGGTAGCCTTTCAGGGCGCTGACATAGGCGGTACCGATGCCGAAGTTTCCTGTGCTGGGCCCGATGACGCTGCGGTCGCCTGGACGCAGGCCGTCGAGGGCTTCGGCTTCGGCCAAGGTGGTGTAGGCGGGACCGACCTTCATTGAGCCGCTGGGAAAGTTGCGGCCGCTGAGAACGATTATGTTTGCCTGGACGCCGGTCAGCTCTTTGGGCAGGATGATGCGTTCGACTTCGGCGCCGGTGTTTTTCCAGTTTATGTTGAAGAGGTTGACAGGGGCGAGTTCATTCTCGGCCAGGGCTGCGGAGGCTCTGTTGCGGACGCTGGTCGGGATCAGAGTTGGATCGCGCATTTCGGCATAGGTTGGGCCCTGTACGGTTGGACTGGTCACTGCGGATTCTCCCGTGCGGCTGTTCGGTTTGCATCAGGTCGCTTTTCCCATGTTGGGGCGCTCTTGCCATAGTAACAGAAGGACAGTTTTGGGACGAAACGAGAGAGGGCCAGAGGCGCGGGGTCCGGATTGGGGGCGGGGCGGAAATGCAGTGGTTAGTAGCCGGTGGTCAGTGGGCAGCGAGGATTGCAGGGCACTTTACTGCGCAATGGGATTACATTCCAAGACCCTTGGCGACCGCATCCAGCGTTGGGGGGATGACGGTTGGTTCACCGGCGATGCGCATGGCGGCGGGAACGTCCTTGAGGCCGCTGCCTGTGCTGATGACGACGACTGTTTCACTCGGTTCCAACAGGTTCTGTTTGACGGCGGTCTGGAGGCCGGCAAGGGCCGCTGCGCCGGCGGGTTCGGCGAAGACCGCGCCGAGGCGGGCCAGGGGCAGGATGGCCCGGAGGATGGCGTCGTCGTCAACGAGGAGGAAGGCGCCGCGGCTCTGGCGGACGGCCCGGAGCGCTTTGGAGGCGTCGCGGGGTTCGTTGACGCTGATCGAGTCGGCGGCGGTCGAGGCGGTGACCGGTTCCGGAATCTCAAGGCCGTCGCGCCAGGCGTTGTGAATGGCGGCGCTGGCCGAGGACTGGACGCCGAAGATCCGCGGCACGCGTTCGATCCAGCCGAGCGTGCGCAGTTCCCAGAAGCCCTTGTATACGCCGCCGATGATTGAGCCGTCGCCGACAGAGACGAAGACGGAGTCGGGGGCGGCGAATGGAGGGGGGAACAGGTTGAATTCGCTACGGGTGGAGGAGTCCGATGACTCGGCGAGCTGGGCTGCGATCTCGAAACTTACGGTCTTCTTGCCCTCAGTCATATAGGGATTGTAGCCGGTATTGCGGTTGTACCAGCCGAATTCCTTGCAGGCGCTTACGCATAGGTCAAAGGCATCGTCATAGCTGCCGTCCACGGCGAGGACTCGGCTGCCGTAGACCAGGAGTTGAGCGATTTTGGCCTGCGGCGCGGAACGGGGCACGAAGATGACGGTGGCGAGGCTGGCGGCGGCGCCCAGGGCGGCGAGAGCGGCGGCGGCGTTGCCGGTGCTGGCGGTTGCGACGGTTTTGCGATGGGTCTCCCGGGCGCGGGCAATTGCAACGGCGGAGGCCCGATCCTTGAAGGAGCCGGAGGGGTTGCGGCCGTCGTCCTTGAGGTACAGGTTTTGGAGGCCCATTGAGTCGGCGAGTCGGTCGGCGCGTAGCAGTGGCGTGTTTCCCACGGGCAAGGGGGGCAGCGATTGTGGCCGAACGGGGAGCAGGGGCCACCACCTTTCGATAGAGCCGTTACCCTTGCGCTGAGCGGCGGCCATACCTGCAGCAGAGAAGGCGTCCTGGGCCGGCTCGTCGCGATCGGCGGTGTTTTCAGCCAATGTTCGTATAGTCGAAATCGTCCCGTAATCGTAGACGGCATCCAGGTGGCCCAAATCGCTGCCTCGGTTGGGGCGGCAGGCGCAAACATAGTCGACTGCTTCTGGCGGGTAGAACCGCTGACAGCGAAGGCAGCGCAAACCGGTGAGAAGCGACTGCGAGCCCAGGAGGGCCATGACCCATTCTCCTATCCATTGGCATTTTCCGTTGCTCAGTATGGTATAGTAGGAGTGATAGCGATGTTTGGCAAGCGCAACTTCGCGATAGCAGTGTGATGATGACGAGTGAAGCCGGCAGGATCGTCGCGGGGCATGGCTTGAATCGTGGGTGACGCCAGCGGCTGGTTGGCAGTACGGAGAGATTCGAAGAATGCGAGTTGAAACCGAGGGCGGCCCGTCCGGAGTGAGACTGTCAACGCCCCTTTTGGCGGCGACGGACGTAGCTGCCTTCCTGGTGTTTGCCGTTGGCGGGCGGATGATGCACAGCGGCGGAGGGGCAGCAGACTGGTTGAGCCATGCCCCCCGCGTCGCGGCGCCTTTCCTGATTGGATGGTTTGCGGCGGCGTTCGTTTTCGGGGCGTACCCGAGAGCGAGAGAAGTCAGGTTGCTTCGGTTTGGAGTGCGTTCATTGGTGGCGCTTCTTGTGGGGGACGCGATCGGGTTTGCCGTGCGGGCCTATGTATTTGGAGAAGGTGTCAGCCTGCCGTTCGTCGCAACTGCGGTGGCCTTTACCGCTCTGGTTGTGGTTGGCCCGCGATTGTTCTATTTCTGGCGCGCGACAGCCAGCGCGGGCAGGCGTGGCCTTGCGGCAAGGGCGTAGAGGCCGGCAGGGGCGGTCAGGCCTTCCAGCAGGCATTGCCTGGCTCGGCGCAAGAGTCAGTGATTGGGAGCGAAGCGCATCGCGGGGGAGGGTGTTGGTGTTTGTCGCTGGGCTACCCACTCCATGCATGCCCCGCCCGGTTGCGATAAAGCCAAGGCGGCTGGGGTGGTGAGACGGCGTGGAAAACCAGGCAGCCCGCGAGAAAGGCGGTGCGCGGAGCGGAGGGGCCGTGAGTCCGTCGCCACGGCGAACGTTCCATAGGGTGGGGGTTGGGGGAGGCCCCAGAGGATGTTTCGCTTTGGCCTCCTGGAGCCGGAGGCTTTGTCATTGGGCCAGCCCGCCCGACATTCGAGGCTCTCGAGACTGGTTGGCCTGTAAGACGCCTGCGCCAACAAGATTGCAGCGACTGGCTCGCTGGCAGGCGGGGGCAAGCGGGACGATGTTTGGAGTGGCTACGGCAACATTTCTCTTCCCTCAACGTAATCAGGAATGAAGGTGGAGGCAAGGAATATCTGAGCGGTAGCGGCCGAATTTGAGGAGGGCGGAACAGGTGCAAGGGCGCGCAGCCCTTGCCGCCGCACGCAAATGGGGCCGGGATACTGGGAAGGAGAACGGTAAGAGATTTATGAGAATAGCCCTGTTTAGCGACGTTTACAAGCCACACATTAACGGCGTGGTTAACCACGTTGGGCTGCTGAAGGAGCATTTCGACCGCTGGGGAGAGCAGGTCTATCTCTTTGTTCCGGAACAGGACAAGGAGACGGTGGACGAGAGTAACGTGATCCGGCTGCCGAGCATCCCGATTGCCGACACAGGCTATCATCTGACTGTGCGGGTTGATTCGCGCTGCCGGGACATATTGAAGCGAATGGATGTCATCCACGTTCACCATCCGTTCATCAGCGGGAGTTTCGGTCTGACATTCTCGCGACGGTATGACATACCCCTGGTTTTCACCAGCCATACGCGTTACGACCTGTATGTGCAACAGCATCTGCCCCTCCTGCCGGAGACGTTGTCGGATACGGCTCTGCACGCCTTTTTCCAGCTGTTCAGCCAACGCTGCAGCGCGGTCATCGCGCCGAGCCAGAGCGCCGCGGCGGTGATGCAGTCATGGGGGATAAAAGGGCGCATCGCGGTCATACCGAACGGGATCGAATTGGGTCAGTTTCAGAGCCCGGCGCAGGAGGCGAAACGTTCCGAACTCAGGATCCCGGAACAGGCGGTTGTCGGCGTCTTTGTGGGCCGGTTCAGCCAGGAAAAGGCGGTCGACCGGCTGCTGAGGGTATTTGCCGCGCTGCGGGATGAGACACCTGACCTCCATCTGCTGCTGGTTGGCGGGGGCCCGAGCCTGCACGAGTGCCGTCAGCTGGCGCGGGAATTGGGGCTGGCAACGCGGGTGACGTTTACGGGGCCGATTTCATACGAGCGGATCGGGGGCGTGCTGGGCCTGGCGGATTTCTTTGTATCGGCGAGTGTGAGCGAGGTACACCCGTTGACATTCATTGAGGCGGCGGCTGCGGGCCTGCCAGCGGTTGGCATCGATTCGCCGGGTGTCGCGGACATGATCGTTGACGAGGAGACCGGCTATCTCACGGCGGACAACGACCTCAGCTTTGGACTTCGCATAATGCGCATTGCGCAGGACGCGGCGTTGAGAGGGAAGATGGGATGCGCGGCGCGGCGCTACAGCCAGCGTTTCTCGGCGCACCATAACGCTCGCGAAGTCCTGGCGCTCTACCAGACAGTTCAGGAAGGTTAAAATGTGAAGACTCGATCCGGAGCTTGCGCGCCCGCGCCGCTCTCTTCGCCGGTTTCCGGCGATTCAGAGGAGGGCGCAATTTCGGATAGGGAATATAGGCATTGCATTGAATCTGTAGATGCTGTATCATGAATGCATTGCGCAATTTTCAATTGATTCGGCCAGGGGAGTACAAATATGCGGTGGGCGTTGCTACTGAGGTGGCTGGTTACTTTCGTTTTTGTACTGCTGGGCTGGGAATTGGGCAGGCAAATAACGGGTGTCGAAGCCCTTGAGAGCTTAACGCTGTCTTCAGCGCGATGGATCGTTCCGATTGTTCTGGTAAGCGGCCTGGTGGGGCTTGTCGGCGCGCCGTGGTTGACGGTTAAGCCAGCGAACGCGTTGCGCTCCAGTTTGCGGCAAATTCCAACGGTGCAGTTGATGGCCGCGACTGTCGGCATGGCAATCGGGCTGGCAATCGCAGCGCTATTGGCCTACCCGTTATCGCTTCTCCCCAATCCATTCGGGACAATTCTGCCCTTTGTCGGCGTCATTGTGATGGGCTATCTCGGTGTGACGATGATGGTTTTGCGGCACCGCGAGATTCTCAATTTCTTCCGCTTGCCGAATGGCGGCGAGGAGGGCAGGGACCTGCCAAAGCTCCCTCTTTTTTCGAAGGGCCAGCATCCGCAGTACTCGGATATGATGCTGCTGGACACAAGCGTCATCATAGATGGACGCATTGCCGACGTGGCGGAGACCGGTTTTCTGTGGGCGGTTCTTGCAGTGCCAAGATTCATTTTGAACGAACTCCAGTACATTGCTGATTCGGCGGAGGTGCTGAGGCGGAACCGCGGCAGAAGAGGGTTGGAGATTCTGGACAGGCTGCAGAAGATAGAGGACGTGAGCATTGTCTTTCTGGACCAGGATCCGGCAGACGCGCAGCAGGTCGATGAGAAGCTGGTCTTCCTGGGCCGGGAGATGAAGGCCGCAATCGTGACGAACGATTACAACTTGAATCGTGTGGCCAAACTGCAGGGTGTGCGCGTATTGAACATCAATGAACTCGCCAACGCGGTTAAGTCGGTGGTCCTTCCGGGAGAGGACATGACGATCCATGTGATCCAGGAAGGCAAGGAGATGAATCAAGGCGTCGGGTATCTGGATGACGGCACGATGGTGGTTGTGGAACAGGGCAGGCGCCACATGGGTGAGCGGCTGGCGGTACGCGTCACCAAGGTGCTGCAGACGAATGCCGGCCGGCTGATCTTTGCAGTCCCTGATGACGTGCATGAGCGGCGCAGGTCATTCGAGTCGGTCCGGTAGAAGGGATAGTCCCCGACACGCACAGATCGAGGAAGCGACGAAGAGACCGATGACGCTCCACTTATACAATACGCTGACAAGGCGGCGGGAACTGTTCGAGACCTTGGAAGAGGGGCGGGCGCGGATGTATGTGTGCGGCCCCACGGTTTACGCGGACGCGCACATAGGTCATGCGATGAGCGCGATCGTGTTCGACATGATCCGGCGCTACCTGGAGTATCTGGGATACGAGGTGACGTACGTCACCAATTTTACCGACGTGGATGACAAGATTATCATCCGCGCTCAGGAGACGGGCCGGGATCCCTTTGAGCTGGCGCAGTATTTCACGGACAAGTATCTGAGGCATTTGAGCGATCTGAACATCAAGCCTGCGGATACATACCCGCGCGTTACGAGCGAGATCTCGAATATAATCCGAGCGATTGAGGAGTTGGGCGAGACCGACTTTGCCTACGCGGTGGACGGCAGCGTCTACTTTCGGGTCAACAGGGATGATGACTACGGCAAGCTCAGCCGCAGGCGGCAAGAGGATGCTGTAACCGGCACGCGGGTTGAAGGGGAAGAAGGCAAGGAGAACGACGCCGATTTCGCGCTCTGGAAGGGTGCCAAAGAGGGCGAACCTTCGTGGGAGAGCCCGTGGGGCCCGGGACGGCCGGGCTGGCACATCGAGTGTTCGGTCATGTGCCTGCACCATCTTGGCGAGAGCATCGACATTCACGGCGGCGGCAATGACCTGATATTCCCGCATCATGAGAATGAAATCGCCCAGAGCGAGAGTCTGACCGGAAAGCCCTTTGCCCGGTACTGGATTCACAACGGGATGCTCCAGCTGTCCGGCGAGAAGATGAGCAAGTCGATAGGGAACCTGGTCACGATCGACAGTTTTCTGGAGCAGTATTCGGCGGACGCCTTGCGCATGCTTATTTTTTCCGGCCATTATCGAAAGCCGGTATCGTATTCTGACGAATCGATCGGCGCGGCAGTTCGCAGCACGGCTCGTTTGCGGGGGGGACTGCGTCCGGCCACGGGTACGGTCGCTGTGGGCGAAGAAGCGAACGGACTGCGCGAAGTTACGGAGTCTGCGCGCAGCGGCTTCCGCCAGGCGATGGATGATGATTTCAATACGAGTTTGGCCATTGCGCACCTGTTCGAGCTGGTCAGAGCGATCAATACGGCGCGCGCCGCGGGCGTGTCCGGCCCGTTTTTCCAGGCGGCGCAGGATACGCTGCGCGAGCTGGCGGGCGTGTTGGGGCTTTCGCTGACCGAGGCAGCCGGTTCAGACGGCGATGTTCTGGCGGCAAAGCCGTTCATCGACCTGCTGGTTTCAGTGCGGACGGAGTTGCGGCAGAAGAAAGAGTGGGAAATGGCGGATCAGGTGCGTGAAGGTCTGGCGGCCCACTCAGTTCAGTTGGAAGACACGCCAAACGGGACCACCTGGCGGATTGAGGCGACTGCGTGAGTGAGCTTCTCGTGGGCCGCCACGCCGTCCTGGAGGCCCTGCGTGCGGGAAGGCGCCACTTTTACCGGCTCTGGCTTGAAGGCGATGGTCGAACTGAGCCTAAGGGCAACCTGACAGAGGTTGTCAATTTGGCGCAGAAAGTTCGCGTTCCCCTGCGGCACGTCGAAGGCGGTATTTTCGACCGGATCCGGCGTGCCCAACTCAATCCCCAAGGTGTTGCCCTGGAGACGGGCCCCTACCCATATTCTGAAATCGGCGAACTGCTTGCCGCGGCGAAGGGAAAGCGGGATCCACTCCTGCTGGTGCTGGATCATTTGGAGGATCCGAGGAATCTGGGGACGCTGTTTCGTAGCGGCGAGGCGTTCGGCGTGGACGGCGTGGTTCTGCCTGACCGGCGGGCTGCGGGTATCACGCCTGCGGTCAGCAACGCCTCTTCGGGCGCCGTGGAGCACATACCGGTTGCCCTGGTGGGAAACGTCAACCGCACGATTGATCTACTCAAGAAGTCGAATATCTGGACGGTGGGGCTGGACCTGGGTCCTGACACCATTCCGTTATCGGACGCGGATCTGAGCGGGCCGCTGGCGGTGGTGGTGGGCAATGAAGGCAAAGGGCTCAGCCGTCTGGCGCGGGAGAAGTGCGATTTTTGTGTATCGATCCCGATGGCAGGGTCGGTGGAAAGCCTGAATGCGGCGATTGCGGGCAGCATCGTACTGTTTCAGGCATTTCAGGCGCGGATGCCTGTCGAGGCAGCGGGATAGAATCAACCAAGGCCATCCGTCGCGGCGGGGCGGCCTCCTCTTGAACTTCCTCTTTCTCAGTCTAGCTGCGAAGCCAATCTTTGGGACGATTTTCAGGCGCGCCCTCGCTGTCTTGCGGCCAGAGAACCGTCTGCTCGATCTTCCGCGCGAGCTCGAAGTCCTTTGGGGTGAGGCCGCCGGCGTCGCTGGTCGTCAGGAAGATTTCGATGGAGCGATAATTGAGGATCAGGCGCGGGTGGTGGTAGGCGGCTTCAGCCAGGAAGCCGACGGCGGCGGCCGCCATCACGGTTGTGCGCCAGTTGGCAGTGTTGAAGCGTCTGTAGAGCTGTTCCTCGCGCAGCTCCCACCTCGGCAGGGAACTCGCGATAATTCGGCGTGCGTCTGGTGCGGGTATTCTGTTTTCCACGGCGTTCTCCTGGTTGAATAGCATGAATGCGGTCGGGGCCTTTCGGGCAGCGCGACGCGATGGACAGCTACCCAGCGATTCCGGGGGATCTGGCACGGTTGGAACCGCGGGCATAGATGGACGGCGCAGGTAGGGCGTATCATACGCCATTGCAGTGAACTGTGAACAATCCAGGACCTTTTCTGTTCCTGCAGGGACGGGGATCTGTCTGAACGGGGACTTGGGACGGAGATTTCGGGATGCGGAGCTGTCTGAACAGGGACTTGGGGGGATTATAGGGATTTGGGGGATGGTGAATGATCTGTGGGGAAGCGGCGGTGGTATGGGGGAAGGGGCGAACTGCAGTGGTCAGGTTTGTGGTCAGAGGGTAGGGGGGCGTTGGCGAGGAGAAATCAGTTTCGAGCGAGTGCGCGATGCGGTAATGCGCGGCTTGTTGGTATATAATAGCGCCTGGTTTGCATTACATTCCTATTCAAAGAGACGAACGTTTCACTTCAACTCTTGATGGAGATAGTGCATGGTACGTCGTAAGTCATATCTGTACGGACTCGTCAGTTTTCTTCTTGCGCTTGTCGTGGTAAGCGCGTGCGCGCCGAACCCGCGGCTGCAGTTGATTTCACCGAATATGGTGGTGGTGGCCGAAGGAGAGACATTTGTGCCGCCCACGCCCACGCCCCGTCCCCGCATCGCTCCTCTCAGCGATGAGGAGATCCTGGCGGGATTGCCTGAGGGCGTCGCGGCCCGGATTCCCGGCGACGCGGAAAGAGGCTTGAGCCTGACGGTGCCACATAATTGCATTGGCTGTCATGTGACGGACAACAGCCTGGTAGACGTTGCGCCAACGTGGTCAGAGGTGGCTGATACTGCTGTTGGGCGGGCGCAGCAGTTGGGTCTTGCGGGGCCGGCGATGTATCTGTACAGGAGCATCATGGAGCCGAACGTTTACATTGTAAGCGGGTATACGTCTGACGTGATGCCCGACACGTATTCGGTGGATTTGAGTGAGCAGGATATTGCGGACATCCTGACCTATCTGCTGACGCTGCGGGCCGAATAGGGGGAGGGACCTGCGGCGAGGCAGGCAGATACATTTGCATAAGCCAGAAATCGGAGCCGGCCCATTCATGGGATCCGGCTCCTTGCGCGTGCGGGGCTAAAGGCGGGAAGCCTCTCTGCCGCGGCCAGGGAGGAGGCGTTGCCTGAGGGCTCTGATGTCGGAGGGCGTCGTGCGGCAGCAGCCGCCGATCAGGCGCGCGCCGGCCGCCTTCCAGGCGGCGGCGTACGGCGTGAGGCGATCCCGTCCCACGCCGGCTATCCACTGGCGGGATGCGCTGTCCCAGCGCTCGCCGCTGTTGGGATAGCAGACCAGAGGCTTCGGTGTCTTTCGCCGGGCCGAGCGGAGAAGGGGCTCGGCGAAGCCGGGAGCGGTGCAGTTCAAGCCGACAGCGACGACGGCGGAGGAGGCGGCGGCCAGTTCGACGCAGGCGGCGAAACGCTCGCCTGAGCAGACTGAACTCTGGTCGCGGCAGCTGAAACTCAGCCACGCGGGCGCATCGCGGTACTCGTTCAGCAGTTCGACGAGGACCTCGGCTTCCTGCAGGCAAGGGATGGTTTCGCAGGCGAGGAGATCGGGTTCGGCCTCGAGCAGCGCGTCCAGCCTGGGGCGGTGCCAGTCGCGCAGTGCCTTGCTGGAGACACCGTAGTCGCCGCGATACTCGGAGCCGTCGGCGAGGTAGGCGCCGTAGCAGCCTACGGAGGCGGCCACGAGAGGACGAATGCGGTCGGCCTGTCGGCGCGTCTGAGGGAGAGTCTGCATGAACTGGTCGCGCGCCTCCTGGGCGAGGCGGACGCTCAGCTGCATGAGGGCCGCGCTCTGGGCGCGGCTCAGCCCACGACGGGCGAAGCCCTGGAAGCTGGCCTGGTAGGTGGCGCTGATGGCAATGTCGGCGCCGGCTGTGAAATAGTCAAGGTGAAGGTTGCGGATGGCGTCGGGGTCTTCGAGCAGCAGCCTTGCAGACCAGAGCGCGCCGTCCAGGTCCGCTCCCCGATTTTCCAGCTCCGTTGCGAGGGCGCCGTCGAGGATTGCGACGCCCTGCGAATCCAGGAAAGGTTGAAGAGGGTCGACCAGGTTCATGCCAGGACATCAGAGGTATAGCGGCCCTCGCGCATGATTTGGAGCTTGCCGCCGTCTGCCAGTTGGCCTGTGACGTCAAGCGAAGGGGTGCCGATCATCACATCGAGATGGAGATCGGATTTGTTGACGCCGGCTTCAAGGAGTTCTTCGGGGGACAGTTCGGCTCCGCCTTCCAGGCCGATGGAGTATGCCTGGCCGAAGGCGACGTGGCAGGCCGCGTTTTCGTCGAACAGCGTACTGTAGTAGGTGAGGCCGCTGCGAAAGATCGGTGATGACACGTCTACGAGGGCGACTTCGCCAAGAAAGCGAGTGCCTTCGACGGCAAAGAACTGTTCGTAGGTCTCCTGATCGTCACCGGCCGAGAATTCCGTAACGCGACCGTCCTCAAAGCGGAATGAGACCTCCTCGACTTCGCGGCGGAAGGGGAAGCTGGGACGGGACGTTCGGGTCCAACCGTTTACGCGCAGGCGATGGGGGGTGGTGAACAGCTCCTCTGTAGGAATGTTGGGCAGGAAAATGGGCGTTCGGTTCTGATCTTCCTCTCCCGAATCTTCGTCGGAATTCGCGCCCAGGCCGCTGTTGCCTCCGGCCCAATGGGGCCTGTCGGTCAGGCCGATCGTCAGGTCGGTTGACGGTTCGCCGTCGGGGCCGGGTTCGGGGTCATAGAAATGGAGGGCCTGAACCTGCTTGGCCTGCAGTGTCGACCGGGCTGAGGCCAGGTTGTCGAGATGCTCTTGCCACGCGGCGAGCGGGTCCCCCTTATCCAGACGGATGATGCGGCGGATTTCCTGCCAGAGGCTGGGCAAGGCCTTCTCTGCAGGCAGGTCGGGGAAGACTTTCCGCGCCCAGGCCGGCGTGGGCAGGGCGGCCACGTTCCACTGCTGTTTCATTTCCATCATTGAGGATCGCCACGGCATCATGGCGCGGTACTCGGCGGTTTGGAGGATGCGCAGCTTGTTGGGATCGAGTTGGGCGGGGAGAGACGGGTCTTCTTCACCGACCAGGCTGATGGCGGCCCAGCGGTCGTCTTTGCGTTCCTGGGCGATCGCTTCCATGTAAGAGGGAAGGTGTTCGAGGGCTTCTTCGGAGTTCCTATTGACCCGAATGCTCTGCAGACGCATGTCGCTGTATTCGATGGCGACGAATTTGGCGCCGGCATCGTAGGCTGCCGCGGCCAGCACGAGGGCGAAGTCGCGATGGACCGGCTCAGTGCGAACTGCAAGTGACTGACCGGGCTGAAGGTTGACGCCGAGACGGATCAGAAGGTGGGCATACTGTTCAAGATCGGTGTCGGAATATAGCATGGAGAGTCGTCCTGGGAATGGTTTGACGGATCGACCAAGGAGCAATACATTGGCATTCGACTTGACAATATCTCACCGAAAACCTACAATATGGCTCGGCTGAAGGCCCACTAGCTCAACTGGCAGAGCAGCGGACTCTTAATCCGCGGGTTCGGGGTTCGAATCCCTGGTGGGTCACCTGAAAGCGGGAGGACTGTATTGGGACTCCTGCTTTTTTGTTGCTGAATTAGGGCAAGTGATCGGACTGATTTGGGTGCGACGGCGGCACGACGAATTACAATTACCAGAAACCCGCTGCAGTTCGAGTTGCTGGCAGCGGGTCTCAAGTGCAATTTAGTTGGCCGACTCGGTTACCTGCCGATGCCTCCGGCGCGGCCAGGCTGAAGCGCCGGCCGTACGGGCGGCTACCTCGTTTCGCGGTAAACTACGTGTTTTCGCAGGACCGGATCGTATTTCTTGAGTTCGAGCCGTTTGTCGTTGTTGCGGCGGTTCTTTGTTGTCAGATAGAGATGATGGCTCTCGGTGCTGCGCATCTTCACAAGCTGACGTGGACCTCTCTTGGCCATTCTCGCCTCCGATTCTATTACTGAAGTGGCTGCCGGCGGCACAGTGCGTCGCAGTCCGGGCCTGTCCATGCGGTACTTGGTCATCGGCGCTGCGCAGTGTCCGATGAGGCGCCAGCGCGAAGAAAGCTGGCTCTCTTTTTCAGATTCAAGCAACGTATCGGACTCAAGGAACGCCGCAGGAGATTATAGACTTTTTGGGGTCTCGGCGCAAATCTGGCCTTCCGCGTGAAGCGGACGGGCAGTGCGGAAGCTCGGATCGATTGCAGGGGCAGCACGGGCGGAATGTCCGCGCATTCAATACGGAACGAGAAAAGGATGTTACGATGACGGGACCGGTACGCGTCGCAGTGATGGGCTTGGGGCAGAGGGGGCTGCAACACCTGAAGGCATTGTGGACTCTGCAAGAGCAGGGCGCGGCGCGGCTGACGGCTCTGGCCGACGCCTTCCCGTCGAACCTGGAAGCGGGGAAGTTGCAGAACTATGTGCCCGGTTTCCGGCAAAAAGGAATCCTGCACACGACCGACTTCGAGGCGTTGCTGGCCCAAGAGCCGGATGCGCTCTATATCTGCATCCCGCCGAACGTGCATTCCGGTGAGGTCGTAAGAGCGGCGCGGGCGGGGATCCATCTGTTCGTGGAGAAGCCGATGAGCCTCTACCTTGACGAGGCTCTGGCGATGCAGGCCGCGATAGAGGGGGCCGGCGTGCTCTCTACAGCCGGTTTCCAGCAGCGGTTCGACGGCCGGCACGAGGCCGTTTACAGGCACTTGCGCGAAGGCCGCAGGCCGCTGATGGCGTGCTATACATTTCATGGACCGCTGGAGGGGCATAACGTCAAGCATCATCAGACGGAGCTCGAGGGCGGCCCTAAGAACAGGGTGTGGACCGCGAACCGATCATGGAGCGGCATGACGGTGGTCGAAGGAGGGATCCACCTGTTGGACCTGTGGCGATACTGGTTTGGGGACGTCGAGTGGGTGCAGGCCCACTACCAGCACCGGGCCACAGAGGAGATTCAGGACGGAGCGGACAATCCGTATACGTATAGCGCGCTTTTCGGTTTTTCCGGCGGCGCTGTGGGCACAATGACGCTTTCGAGACTCAGGAAGGTTTACGCCAGCCATATGGACCACCAGGTCATGTGGACTGAAGGAAGGATTGAGATTGAAGGGGACGGCGTGAAGGCATATCACTACGACGGCCCTTACCCCCCAGAGAGGAGTCCGGAGCCAGATGCGGTCGAAAGGTCGCTCTACGAGGGCCGGGGAGGAGACGATACTTTGGCGATCAGCCAGGCATTTGTTCAGGCCGTTTCGGAAGGGAGGCCGGAGCTGATACGGTCTCCGTTCGGTGATGCCATGAACAGCCTGGCCGCTGTTCTCGGCGCGAATGTGTCGGACGAACTGGGGGGCGCGCGCGTGGACGTGGAGCAGCTTATTCACGCCGAGAGATACGCTGCGTTCAGGCAGAAGCCAACATAGAAAGGGAAGAGAGCGATGAATTTTCTTATCTATCCGCCGCTGTCGCCAAGCGAGCTTGAGCAGGTGCGATCGGTGTCGCCGGAGCTGGAGATCGTGAATGCCCTGACCGAAGAGGAGGCGCTGGCCGCGGTTCCGCAGGCGGTTGGCATGTACGGCAATCTCTCCAAGGAGATGCTGGCGCGTGCGGAGAGTCTGCGGTGGTTGCAGACGCCGATCGCCGGGCTGGAGCATTACATGTACCCGGAACTGGCTGAGAGCCGTGTCGTGGTCAGCAACATGGCGAAGATCTACGGCGACATGATTGCCGATCACGCATTCTGTTTTATTCTGATGTTCGCCAGGGGGATCCATCTGTACATGCGGCGGCAGATCCGAGGGGAGTGGCAGAAAGGCACGCCGGTACGCCACCTGGGAGATTGCACGCTGGGCGTGATTGGCCTGGGAGGCATCGGCTCGGAGCTGGCGCGGCGCGGGAAGGCGCACGACATGCGCGTCATTGCGGTGGACGCGCGGCCGAACGAGGAGCTGGGGAGCAGCCTGGAGTTGGACGCGTTGTGGAGCCAGGATCGCTTGAACGAACTGCTGCGAGAGGCGGACTATGCGGTGAGCTGCGTCCCGCAGACGCCAGAGACTGTGGGGTTGATTGGCGCGGAGGAACTGGCGCAGATGAAGTCGTCGGCCTATCTGATCAACATCAGCCGGGGAGTTGTGGTCAAGCTGGAGGCGCTGGTCGAGGCGCTGGAGTCCGGCAGGATTGCGGGGGCCGCGCTTGACGTGTACGAGACGGAGCCCCTGCCGGTGGGGCACCCGCTGTGGAGGATGGAGAACGTGATTCTAACGCCCCACGTGGCGGCGGACAATCCACATGTGCCGCAACGCCGAATCGATACGCTGGTCGATAACTTGCGGCGCTATCTTGCGGGGGAGGAGCCGCGCAATATCGTGGATAAGCGGAGGCTGTTCTAGGCCTGACCGTCTGGGCGTTCAGCAGTCAAAAGAGGCGCCTGAGGGGCCCAATCAGATTCCCAGGTAGGCTTCGGCCACCTGTGGGTTGGCGAGGAGTTCCTGCGCATTGCCGCTGAGGACGATGTTCCCGGTTTCGAGGACATAGCCGCGATTGGCGATGTGGAGGGCGGCCTGGGCGTTTTGCTCCACGAGCAGAATGGTCATTCCCTGGTCGTTGATTTCGCGAATGATCTGGAAGATCTGCTGGACGAGGATGGGCGCGAGGCCCATCGAAGGTTCGTCGAGGAGGAGGATGCGCGGCCTGCTCATGAGCGCGCGGCCGATGGCGAGCATCTGTTGTTCGCCGCCGGAGAGCGTGCCGCCGGGCTGGCTGAGTCTCTCCTGAAGGCGGGGAAACAGCTGGAAGACGCGTTCAAGGTCCTGGCGGATGCCGTCGGCGTCGGCGCGGGCGAAGGCGCCCATGGCGAGGTTTTCCTGCACGGATAGGCGGGCGAAGATCTTGCGCCCCTCGGGAGATTGGGAGACGCCTAGACGTGCGACCTGGTGTGCGTGAAGCCGGTCGAGACGAATGTCTGAGCCATAGTCTCTGCCGGGAGGGGCGGGCCCTTGGCTGCGGGCGTTTTCCTGGAGGTAGATTGCCCCGGCGCGAGCGGGCAGCACACCGCTGATGGTGTTGAGCGTGGTGGTCTTGCCGGCGCCGTTCGAGCCGATAAGGGTGACGATTTCGCCCTGGTTCACGGTCAGGGAGATCCCCTTCAGGGCGTGAATGTGACCGTAGTAGGTGTGGACTGAGTCCAGGATAAGCATGGTTCAGAGGTTTGGTGTATCCGCAGTATCCTGCAGGACGACTTCCGGGCCCAGGTAGGCTTCGACGACCCTGGCGTTTGCGCGCACCTCTTCCGGTGTGCCTTCGGCGATCTTCTCGCCGTAATCCAGAACGGCCACAGTTTCCGAAACGCTCATCACAACCTTCATGTCGTGTTCGATCAGAAATATGGTTATGCCCATTTCGTCGCGCAGTCTGTGGACGAGCTCCATCATGCGGTCGGTTTCGCTCGGGTTCATGCCGGCGGCCGGTTCGTCGAGGAGCAGCAGGCTGGGGCGGCTTCCCAAAGCGCGGGCCACTTCCAGAAGCCGCTGCTCGCCGTAGGGCAGGTTTGTTGAGACGACCTCGGCGTGGCTCTCCAGGCCGACGAACGCAAGTAACTCCAGGGCGAACGTGCGCGCCGCGCGTTCTTCGGCCTGCTGGCGGGCCGATCGCAGGATGGCGCTCCAATGTGAGGCGTGCAGCCGCAGGTGCTGGCCGACCAAAACGTTTTCGAGAGCGGTCATTCTGCCGAAGAGGCGGATGTTCTGGTAGGTACGGGCAACGCCGCGGGCGGTGATTTCATCCGGCCTCAGCCCGATCAGCGACCTCCCGTCGAAGAGAATCTCCCCTGTTTCCGGCCTGTGCAAGCCAGTCAAGCAGTTGAAGAGGGTCGTCTTCCCCGCGCCGTTGGGGCCAATCAGGGACGTGATTGAGCGTTCCGCTATGTCCAGATCCACGTTGTCGACAGCTGTCAAGCCGCCGAAAACCTTGGTTACCGCCTGGATGCTAAGGAGAGCCGTCATGGACCCTCCTGGCCGCGGGCAGCCTCGCGGTTGGCCGAAGCAGCCTGCGCCCTCCGGCCCGTGACTTCATCCAGTTCTTCCTCATCCAGGTCTTCTTCCCCTGGGGTAGAGATCTGATCTTCCGTGGAGGAGACCTGGATGCGGCGTCGGGCTGAGGGCAGGATTCCGGCGGGACGCACGATCATCATGATGACGAGGAGGGCGGCGAAGGCGACGATTCGGTATTCGTCCACGCCGCGCAGCACTTCCGGCAGGCCCTTGAGGGCAAGGGCGCCCAGAACGATTCCGGCTGGGCTGCCGATGCCGCCAACGATGATGAGAGCAAGTGCGTCGATGGAGACGAAGAGGGAAAAGTTCTCCGGAAAGATGTTGATCTGCCTGGAGGCGTAGAGCTGGCCGGCCATGCCGGCAAAGGTTGCGCCGATGGCGAAGGCGAGAAGTTTTGTCCGCACGAGGTGGACGCCGGTGGCTTCGGCAACGTCTTCGTCTTCCTGCATGGCGAACCAGGCGCGGCCGAGGCGGGAGTCGTTCAGGCGGATGGCGACGAAGGCGACTACAGCTGAGCTGACCAGAGCGACCAGGAAGATCCAGCCCTGTGAGCTGAGAAGCCCGGAGGAAAAGCTCTGGGGGGCCAGACCGAAAAGGCCGGGCTGCGAGATTTCGAGAATGCCGCGGGGTCCGTTTGTCAGCTCCCCCAGATTCAACATGAAGAGCCGGATGATTTCGCCAAAGCCCAGGGTGACGATCGCCAGGTAGTCGCCGCGCAGGCGCAGCACTGGAATGCCCAGCAGAATGCCGCCAATGGCGGCGGTCAGCATTGCCACAGGCAGGGCGGTCCAGTAGCCAAGCAGTGGATTTGCGGGGGAGATGCCAAGGAAGGTGAGCAGATCGCTTATGTAAGGCGAAGAGAAGGGGGCCGAAAGGAAAGCATAGGTGTAAGCGCCGATGGCGAAGAATGCTACGTAACCCAAGTCGAGGAGCCCTGCGTAGCCGACGACGATGTTCAGCCCCAGGCCCATCATGACGAAGATGAAGACAAGGCCCATCACGGAGTTTTGAAACTGATCCAGGATGAAGGGCAAGGTCAGAACGCCGAGGGCGAGCAAGAGAGCCACTGTTTTTTGTTCCCGACCGGGATGGGCGAGGCGAAGGGCGAAGAGTCCGCTTCCGGTTGCGATCAAAGTAAGCAGAAGGCGGACGGTGCCTTCATTGGATCCGAATGCGGTTACGCCTGGGATGCCGAGCCAGGCGATGAAGGCGAGCAGCAGGAATGGAAGCAAGATGCCGGCGAATCGGGCGGCTTTCCTGAAGAGCTGGCTATCCAGGTACGTAGAGAGGCGGGCTACGGCTGTTGTTTGCAGGCCGTGAACCCTGGCGGCAACTGCTGCCAGGGCGGCGATAAGTCCGGCCGCAGTGAAGAACAGGACTTGCAGAAGGTAGCGGAGTGGCGGTACTTCGTCGTTTGAGATCTGGCCAGGGGAAACGCCGATCAAAGCGGCGACATTGACAGGGACGACCTTGTCCAGTACCGGTTGAATCGACGTCCCGCTGCCGATGGCCGAGGCGAAGGCGAAGCTCACGACGGCGATCAACAGGCCGGTGGTGATGCCCGCGAGCAGGCCCTTGCGGATTGCAAGCGTTCCTTCCCTTCCCGGGAGTGGCGTGCCTGCTTCTTGCGGGGAAGTGTGACCGGGCTCGCCAATCCGCCATCCGGGCTTTCCCGTTGCGCCGCCAGTCCGGAGGAAGCTGCCTTCAATGTCTGACAGGTCACGGCGGAGCCTCACCCAGAAGAAGAGCGCGGCGACAAGCGCAAGAATGGGTAAGGCGGACCCGCCTAATCGGCCTGGAATGCCGATCAGGATCAGATAGCCCAGGAAGGCAAAGACAATTAGCCCGTTCCTGAATGCGCCGTTTGCAAGGATGGGAAGCATCAGGCTTTCTTCTCGCTCAATACCTCCCCGAACAGGCCGGAAGGTCGGAAGATGAGGATGAGGACGAGGAGACTGAAGGCGATGACGTCCTTGTATTCAGTGGGGATTCCGAGAGCGCTGGGACCAATGGCCTCGATCAGGCCGAGAATGAGCGCGCCGAACATGGCGCCGGGAATGTTGCCGATGCCGCCCAGCACGGCGGCGGTAAAGGCCTTCAGACCGGGAACGAAGCCGCTGTTGAATTTGACAACGGTATTGTGGAAGCCGAGCATTACGCCCGCTGCGCCGGCCAGGGCCGACCCCAGCATGAAGGTGATGACGATGACGGCATTGACATCCACGCCCATCAGCGACGCTGTGGCGCGATCTTCGGCTACTGCGCGCATGGCGCGGCCGAGCTTCGTTCGCTGGATGATGAAATAGAGGGCCAGCATCAGGAGGATGGATGTGAAAAAGATGATCGCGCCCGTGTAGGGAATGAATACGTCGCCCATTCTCATGCCGCCGGAAATGAGGGCCGGCTTGCGATAGCTGTGCGGACTGACGCCGAAAATCAGGAGGACGGAGTATTGCAGAAAAAGGGAGGCGCCGATAGCGCTTATCAAAGGCACCAGTCTGGGCGCCTGGCGCAGGGGGCGGTAGGCGAGTCGTTCCAGGGCGACCCCGATCAGGACTGAGGCGGCCATGCCAAAGAGCATGATCAGCAGCAGGGCTGCAACGACGACGGGCCATGGTCCTTCCATCCAGCCGCGGGCCTGGGAAAACTGAAGCGCGAAGAAACCGGCGATGCCCCCGATCATCATGACTTCACCGTGGGCAAAGTTGATCATGAAGAGGATGCCGTAGACAAGCGTGTAGCCCAGCGCCACCAGCGCATAGACTCCGCCAAGGACGAGCCCGTTGAGGGCCTGGGAGATCCAGAAGGAGGCAGGGTATCCCTCGGCCAGGCCGACGGTCGTCACCCGCCAGATGACGAGGATGAGGATGGCAGCGCCGAATGCCCGCAGGAGAAATCTGAGGGCGGTTTTTCCGTTTACGCCTGCCGCCTGCGCTGTCAACCTGCTGGGAGCCATTTTTCGATTACGTGGAGCAAAAGGGGAGGGAAGGGAGAGAGAGCGAATTGACTCCCTCTCCCGATGGAATGGAGGGTTACTCCATGCCGAAACCTGATACCTGGTCGAATGCGCCGTCCGCCACCTGGAAGATCTGCACGCCGCCGGCTCCGCACTCGCCAATGCTGTCGCACTTGATTGTTCCTGTCAGGCCTTCGAATGCGTCAACAGAGCGAATGGCGGAAATCAATTCTTCCCTGTCAATAACGAGGTTTCCGCTATCGTCAACGGTCGCAACAGCCATGATGGCGGCAGCGATCAGCTTGACAGAGTCGTAGCTCTGGCTGTGGAAGGGGCCGAGATCGTCAGGGCTCACGCCGTACTTCTCAACGTACTTGGCGTCGAATTCGGCATTCATGTCTTCGGAATCGGCGCCGGCGACGAAGGAGATGTATGTGCCTTCAGCCGCGTCTCCGGCTGCTTCGAGATACTGTTGCGTGTAAGCGCCGTCCACGCTCATGAACGCCGTCTCTTCGAGACCGGGCGTTTCGGTCATCTGCTGGGCGATCAGCCCCGCTTCAGTGGAGTAGCCGCCGAAGAAGACGGCCTGCGGCCCGTCGGCGCCGACTCTTGCCAGCATGGCGCGAAAGTCGGTGTCGCCGACCTGGACGCCCTCGAAGCTGGATACTTCGCCGCCCATATCCGTGACGTTGCTCTGGAAGATCTCAGCGAGCCCCTTGCCATAGTCGGAGTTGTCGTGGACGACTGCGACTTTGGTGAAGCCGAGGTCGCTTATGACGAAGTCGGCGTCGGTGGCTCCCTGGAGCGCGTCGCTCAAGGCGACACGGTTACAAACATCGCAGTCCGGGGTGGTAATGTCGGGATTCGTGGCGCTGGGGCTGACGAAGGGGATACGCGCTTCCTGCAGAATCGGTACCAGGCCGAAGGTCTCGCCCGAGCATGTGCCGCCGGTGACGGCGACGATTGTCTCATCGGCGGCGAATTTGTTGCCGACGTTGGTGCCTTGCGTGCCGTCGCAGGCGCCGTCTTCGGCAACAAGCTCGAACATGAAGCCTTCGAGGCCGCCGGCAGCATTCAGGTCGTCGATCGCGAGTTCCGCGCCATGGCGGATGTTCAGGCCCGGATCTGGAATTGGGCCTGTCAGCGCGAATGAGCCGCCGATACGGATATTCCCACCGGATGCGATGACGACTTTGCCGCTCATGTCGGCCGGGGCCTCATCCATCGAGGCTTCCTCTGCCGGGGCTTCGGCAGCGGGGGGCGCGGCAACGCAAGCGGCCAGCAGAAGCAGGGTGATCACCAACAAAGCCGGGATTCTTAGTTCCTTTAGCATTTGGACCTCCTTTGGTCGGATGTTGTCCTTAAGAAATACATGAACCTGCCCAAGCATTTCCCAGTCGATCGGGAAAGAGAAGGGGCAAACGACGAAGATTCTGATAGGAAAATTATAGTGGACTGAACTGAAATTGGTCAAGAGGCTGATTCGGGCGGGGTGCAGTCCAAATTTGGGGTGAGATGGTCAGATGGGTAATTCGTGCCAGCGGTCGCTGAGTAGGCGTGCGCGCAGAGCGAGCATGGCCTGAGCACCGTCACGGGACCAGCGCATGCCACTTTGTTTCATACGCTGTTGGACAAGAGTTTTGGCTGCGGATTCGACGGCGCCGCTGCTGATAGGGAGGCCTGCCTTTCGATAGGCGGCGTAATGCATGCGATGCCGGTTTTTCCACAGGTAAGCGACGGCCTGTTTGACTTCAGGAGGCGCATCGCCCAGCTTGGGGTAAAGACGCAAAATGTGACTGAAGAAGAGGCCCGGTTGACCGCGAGCCAGCGCGGCTTTTTGGGCTTTGACCCAGGCAGAGGCTTCGGCAGATGCTGGCTCCATTGCCTGATTGGCGATCTGCCAGACGTACTGCAGCATGTGCCACCATTTGGGCACTCGCACCATCGCCTCCCGCTCTCGACGTACCCGTTCCATAATCTCGTCGAAACTGGCCTCCGGCCTCTCCCTCCGCCGCGACCACAACCGTTCGTGCATCTCCCCCGCTGACTCTTCTACCCCCCCTGACTCCGCTTCCGGCTCCGCTTCCGCCCCATCTCGCTCTCACCTTCCTCTTCCATTCGTCTTCTCTTTCCCGCCTATCAGTATATTTTACCCCCATTTTGGACTGCACCCTCCCTTGAATTTACCCCTTGACACGGCGCGCATGATCAAGTACACTTGTTCCATGCTGTTCATACAAATCCTCGCGTTTGTGTGATCTCCCCCGACACCAACCAACCGCCCCGCCCGCGCCAGCCAACCGGCCGGCTCTCGGGCAG
>JAJDXQ010000027.1 GCA_022823185.1 Caldilineaceae bacterium | reverse complement strand
TTATTGGCAGAGACTTTTCCGCGGGGGGACGGGTATTTTGTCTTACCGGGGATATGGCACACGGATTTTGTCTCAACGGGGATTTGGGGGGATTTTTGGGATTTGGGGGATGGGAGACTGCAGTGGTCAGTGGTCGGTGGTCAGTGGGTGGCGGGACGGGGAGGCGCCGCGGGCGGGGGTACGGTGGATCGCCGGGGAGGGCGCCCACAAGGGACGCAACTGCAGGGGGGTTGCGGGGGAAGGGAGGGGGGTAGGGGGCGAACAAGGGCACCTATTCGGGCAGCAGTGGTTCGCGGTAAGTGGTGGGGCGGAGTCTCAGGGGCGGGGGGAGGCGTGGATGCGTTCGACTATCCACTGTGTAATGAGTTGCGCATGGGAGATTCCACGCGACCGGGCAAGCTCTTTGACAATCCGGGATTCGTCCGGCTCCAGACGAACGGTGACGGTGGTGGGGCGGGCGAAGACCGGTTCGCTGACTTCTTCAAGTTCATCATCGAAATCGGTCAGATCATGTGTGTCCCAGAAGTCAGCGAGCTCCTGGATTGAATCGGTCTGCAGTAGTTTTTGGCGGGTCATCGGTTCCTCCACTGTCTATATCGCCGTCTTTCCCTGCCGGTCATCGTTCTGGCGGTGACTGTGAGTCCTCGGCCATCGGGAAACCGGACTGCTACACAGAATAGATAGCGGCCCGCGTCTGTCTGTCCCAGAATGTAGTAGACTGGATTTTCTCCTCGAGACTTTGCACGTTGGATCAGTGGACGACCGAAGCATACCTGTTCAACTTCATCTATTGTAATGCCGTGTCGCGCAATGTGGTCAATTCTGTCTTGAGGCCAAAGCAACTCGCCTATTGTCATGCGCGATCCCGTGTTTGCCCAGTCGTTGTGGGCCATACTATACCATAGGATTAGAGTTGAAGTCCCATGGACACGGATTTGTCTTTACGGGGATTGTCTGAACGGGGATTTGGGGGGATTTAAGGGATTTGGGGATGGGAGACTGCAGTGGTCAGTGGTCGGTGGTCAGTGGTCAGTGGGTGGCGGGACGGGGAGGCGCCGCGGGCGGGGGTACGGTGGATCGCCGGGGAGGGCGCCCACTAGGGACGCCCCTACAGGGGGTTTGCGGGGGAAGGGAGGGGGGTAGGGGGCGAACAAGGGCACCCATTCGGGCAGCAGTGGTTCGCGGTAAGTGGTGGGGCGGAGTCTCAGGCGCGGGAGGAGGGGGCAAGGGAAACTGAGGGGGAGGGGCGGGTGAAGGCGAGTAATCCACTGAATCCTGGGACCCGTTTCTGCTGGCAACCCCAAATGTGGACTGCACCCTTGGGGCAATTTGGGGCATACGCATCTTATTGGGAGAGAACCTTCAGGAGATAATCAGTTTTCCAACCAGCTCGTTACCGTTGACTATTTGGATGCAATTGCCCTGTTTGGCTTGGGGGAGAAGATCGGAGCCCAACCGGAAGATCAGACTTGCTCGACGCCAACAGTCCAGTTGTCCAACCGCGGCTACATGGCGCCGATGGCCCCGTAATCCTCCGCAATCATCCTCGCGGCCCGTTGCCCGATCTCCACGGCGTAGTTCGTTCCCCGGTCCCACGGATACACCTGGCTCATTGACGCGAAATACAGGCCCCGCAGCGGCGTGCGCAGCTCCGGGATCATCGCGGCATATCCACGGACGGGCACGGGCTGCGCATACGTAGCCCGGTGCAGCCACGCCCCCGTCACCCACTCCGGTTGAAACGCGCGGTTGAAGCGGGGCAGCGCCGGCAGGAACTCCGCCAGCAGTTCCGCCTGCGACATCGAAAAGTAACGATGCGACGGCTCCAGATAATCGCCCAGATAGAGCAGATGGTCCCCGCCGTAATGGCTTGCGTCGATCATGTTCGTATGCTCGACCAGCACCAGAAAGGGCAGCCCCTCGGCCTTCGGCACATTCACCCAATAGGTATCCTGCAGCAGCGGCCGGTCCAGCGCCACCGTCATCACCACCGCGCCCATGTGCCGCAGCGAACCCAGCTGCGCCAGATAGGCCGGGGGCAGCTCCGGCGCCAGCCGCTGCATCAACCCCGGGCTCACCGTCGCCAGCACGGCATCGAAACTGCGCGCGGTCGCGGCGCCCTGCTCGCCGCTCTCGACGCGGAACCCGCCCTCCGGCAGAGGCGTCACCGCGCGCACCGGCGCGCCGGTCTCGATCGTGACGCCCCGCTCCCGCGCGGCCGCGCCCAGCCTTTCCACAAACGCCTGAAATCCCCCTTGGAAATACCCCAGACGCGGCGTCCGCTTGTACACCCTCGCCCAGAACCACGCCAGGTTGACATCCTGGAAATGCGGTCCGAACTTGCCCTCCAGCATCGGCTGCCACAGCTTGTCGTAGGAGGTCCGGCCCATCCAGCGGGCCAGCCACTCGTCGGCCAGCTGCCCGTCAAACGCACGCCAGGGCGGCCGCGGGTGATACTTCAGATACGCCAGCACCAGGCCCATCCGCAGCTTCTGCGGCAAGGACAGGTGCGGAAACCGCAGCAGATGCGCAGGGCTGTCAAGGGGATAGTTCGCGCCCTGGTAATGCATCACCGTGGACGGTCGGTGGATCTGCAGCAGGTCGCCCGCGCCGATCTCCTCTGTCAGCCGCAAAATCTCGTAATCGTTGGTGAAGAGGTGATGATAGAACTTCTCCAGCGGCCAATCCCAGCTCGACCGCCCCTTGAAACCGGAAGCCAGCCCGCCCAGCTCCGGCCCGTTTTCGTAGATATGCGCCCGCGCGCGGCCCGCGGCCGCCAGCTCATAGGCGGCAGTCAGTCCCGCAACCCCGCCCCCAATGACGGCGACGCGAACGGCGCCCTCTTCCTGGGAACCCATCACTGCCTTACCCTTTTGTGGGCCGCCGTGTTGTTAAGCTCTGTTGACATTGGGAAAATCCCGTCAGCCATGCAATGCAACCTGACGCTTCCGGTCAGAAACAGACCGTTCTCGCTCTAAGGCCATCGTCTGGGGCGACTCCAAAGCGACATGTAACGAAGCCATGCGCGGACAGCTCCAATCGCGTTCCCCGCCAGGCAGCCTGGCCAGGAAAGAAAAAACCAGCGCACACGAGGCGCTGGTTTATGCGCAGTTGCGGAGCACTGCCTCTCCGCGCACAGTTTTCTGTTTAAGCGGCCAGTGTCAGCGTTCCCAGACCGCTCAATTGGCGGTCAATCTCATCCTGCGCATTGCTGTACAGCCGCAGCAGATCGGCGTCGGTCCCCTTAAACGTGCGGATCGTCTGGAGCGAGCAGAACGCGCACCCCCGCAGGAACTTATAGTAGTTGCTATGACATTTCATACAGTCGCCCAGGTTGATCATCATCAGAACGAAAGCCAGACTATCCGGGTGCGTATCGGGCAACATGGAAACTCGATCGACCAGCTCGCGCCAACTGTCTCCCCGCAGATCCCGCAAGGACGGGATCAGATAGGCCGGGAAGAACAACTCCGCCTTTCCGTCGAGCACCGCATCATTTACATCAACCATACGTCCTCCCTTCACTCGTCCAACTCACCTCACAACGGCGCATCGTCCAGCGCCGGGGCATCCGGTCACCGCGCAGACGCCCGCCACCGCAACGGTCCTTTCGCTATACCTCCAAACTGTCGCCCGGATTCAGGATTGCGCATTCAATGTCGGTTTCGTCCTGCAGCTTCTGCGCAAAGGCTTCCACATCCTGTTCAATCGGCGGGAACGTGTTGTAGTGGAAGGGGAGCACCTTCTTCGCCTTCACGAACTGGGCCGCCTGAATGGCGTCGTCGGGCCCCATCGTGAAGTTGTCCCCAATTGGCAGCGCCGCCAAATCCACGCCGCCCACATCCCCGATCAGCCGCATATCATAGGTCAGGCCCGTATCACCCGCGAAGTAGACATCGCTGCCGTCATTGAAGTGGATCAGGATCCCTGCGGGATTGCCGCCGTAACTGCCGTCCGGCAGGCCGCTGCCGTGATGCGCGATCGTCAGCTTCACCCGGCCAAAGTCGAAGTTGTAACCGCCGCCGATGTGCATCTGATGAACGTTCTCGATTCCCTGCGCGATCAGCCAGTCGCCAATCTCAAAATTGCAGATAACCTGGCAGCCCGTGCGCTTGGCAACCGGGATCGCGTCCGCCATGTGGTCCGCGTGTCCATGCGTCAAAATGATCACGTCCGCGTTAACGCTTTCCGCCGTCGCATCCGCGGGCGCCGCTGGGTTGTTCGGCGCCAAAAACGGATCGATCAGCAGCTTCGTCCCATCCGCGTCCACCCCGAACGTCGCATGTCCATAGAACGTAATTTTAACCGTCATCGTCCTGCCCCCTGCTCTGAAACGCCCAGCGGCCGCCCAAACGCCGACCAGCTGGTGTCACTGATAACCAGAAACTAACTGCTGCCGTTTCCACTCTCCAGCTTCCGCTGCCGCGCCCGCTCCTGCGCCCTGCGCTTCAGGTCCTCCATGCGCGCCCGCTTCGCGGCCGCGGCGTCATCATCGCCGCCGCCCTCGGCGGTCTGGCCCTGTGCCTGGGCCTGGCGTTGCGCCGCCCGCTCTTTGGCCAGCGCCTGGAGCTCCGCGGCCGAACGTTTCGGCGCGCCCGCGCCTGCTTCGGCTTTCTGCGCCGCCGCGGCCTGCCTGGCCGCCGCCCGCGCCGCCTTCTCCTCCTCCTGCTTGCGCTTCTGCTCCTCTTCCTCCTTGCGCCGCGCCTGCTCCTCCTCGTACTGCGTCGGCCACAACGCCGCATAGTACTCCAGCGGCACTGTCAACTCCTCCATATCATACACAAGCTGCGGATAGCGATCATAGACGGCAAGCTCATAGTCGTGGTTCATCTTGATCGCGTCAAAGGGGCAGAACTCCACACAGAAGCTGCAGCTCATACAGACCGCGGCGTCAATGTAAAACTCCGAGCAACGCGTGACCGGCTTGCCGTTCTCATCGCTGTCGCGCACGATCCAGATGCACTGCGGCGGACAAA
The DNA here is from genome assembly GCA_022823185.1 of Caldilineaceae bacterium. Taxonomy (GTDB): domain Bacteria; phylum Chloroflexota; class Anaerolineae; order Caldilineales; family Caldilineaceae; genus Bin5. The sequence continues at coordinate 4,115 of JAJDXQ010000027.1, read as the reverse complement.
CCTTCGCGCAGATCCCGCACGCGGTGCAGCGGTCCTCCTGCTTCTCCGAATCCCAAATCAGCATCGGGATATAGCGGAAACGTTCCGGCAGCAGCCGCTTCTCTTCCGGATACTGGATCGTCAACAGCCCTTCCTGATCGATCGGCTGCTGGATCACTTTGCGGTTGTTTCCCAGATCAAGGCTGCCCTTGTACCGGTCGGGCACACTTTCCCGGTCATCCTCAAACGTTTCCAAAGCGTGCTTCAACGTCACGCCCAGTCCTTTTAGAAGCCCTGTTCCAAACATACAGCAACCCCCCAAATGCAGTTTTTGGTTTCTCGTTTTCAGTTTCCAGTAACTGCCCCCAACCATCCGCTGGGCCGTCACTAAAAACCAAAAACTGACGACTAAAAACTGAAGTTATCTATCCACTTCACCCAGCACAATGTCGATGGCGCCGAGGATCACAATCGCGTCGGCGACTTTATAGCCCACGCTCATCGGACCCAGCGCGTTCAAATTGATGTAGCTGGGCGAACGCACATGATAGCGCCACGGCTGCGTCTTGCCGTCGCTGGCGAGATAGAATCCCAGCTCGCCCTTCGGCGCCTCCAGGCGGCCGTAGACCTCGCCTTCGGGCGCGCGCAGCGTGTACCCGCCGCGGCCGCCGAGAATCTCGCCCTCAGGGATGTCCCGCAGCGCCTGCTGCAGAATGCGCACACTCTCCCTCGCCTCCAGCAGCCGGATGTAGTAGCGGTCGTAGATGTCGCTGTTGGGCAGCGTCGGAATGTCAAAATCGAAGCGGTCGTAGATGCCGTACGGCTCGGCCTTGCGAATGTCGTAGGGCAGCCCGCCGGCCCGGATCATCGGCCCGCTTACGCTGAGCGAAATCAGATCCTCGACCGACAGATAGCCGACCCCGCGCCCGCGCGCCATCAAAATCTCGTTCTCCGTCAACAGCCGGTCCAGCTCATCCAGCGCCCGCGGCAGCCGCTCGTTCGCGAGATAGGCGGCCTGCTCATGCCAGCCTTCCGGCAGATCGCGCACAACGCCGCCAAAGCGCATGTAGTTGCACATCATGCGCGCGCCCGACACCGCTTCGAACAGGTCCAGGATCATCTCCCGTTCTTCGATCGCGTACAGCGCCGGCGTCTGCAACGCGCCCAGGTCGTTCAGAATAAACCCGATGGACCAGGCATGATTGACGATGCGGCTGAACTCCGCCATGATGACGCGCAGATACTCCGCCCGTTCCGGCACCTCGATATCCGCCAGCTTCTCCACCGCCAGCGCATAGGCCCAGTTGTTGCTCATCGAGTTCAGATAGTCCAGCCGATCTGTGAACGGCATGTTCATCAGCCACGTATTGCGTTCACCGATCTTCTCGTGGTTGCGGTGCAGATAGCCCATCTCCGGCTCAAGCGCCAGGATGGTCTCGCCCTCCACGCGCGTCAGCATCCGGAACACACCGTGGGTGCTCGGGTGATGGGGGCCCAGATTGACCACGATGCTCTCGGTATCCAGGTGCGGCTTGTCCTCGTGCTGCGGGGCCTGGCTCACCGGCACATAGGCCACCGCCTCCTGCCACGAGTCCGGGTCCCATCCGGCGGGATAGGTCGTGTTCTTGGCCCACGGCACCTTGTCCTCGTGGAATTCGTATTCGCCCTTTGGATGCCGGCTGCGGAACGGCTTGGCGTCCTCCTCGTAATAGGCCTCGTGCCAGTCCTTGCGCATCGGGTGCCCGTGGAACCCGTCCCAGAGCAGAATCCGCCGCAAATTCGGGTGCCCGTCAAACTTGACGCCGAACAGGTCGTAGACCTCCCGCTCCTGCAGATTCGCGCCCGGGTAGACCGATGTCGCGCTCGGCACCGTGTCGTCCTCCGGCACGCGCACGTGCAGCGCGATCGAACCGCCGCCCCGCCGCGTGCTGTAGAGGTTGTAGACGACCTCGAGGCGGGCGTCGATCCCGGCGCGCAGCTTGCCGCCGTATCCCTCATAGTCGACACAGGTCAGATTGGACAGGAAGTCATAGCCCTGCCCATCGCGCAGATGCGTCAGCACCTCCAGAATCCGGTCCGGCGCAATCACGTACGCCTTCTCGGTATCCTCGGCCCACATGTCCACCACCGCATCGGCCAGTTCGGGCGCAAGTCCCAATTCACCGGCAGGCGCATCCATTACAGCCGTCGCTTCAGTCATTCCACACTCTCAATATGTCCCTGAATTCGATCTCTTACGTCCCAGCCGGCCCGTCACAGCAACTGACCAAACACTGGCCGCCAAAAACTACCCTTGCTTCGCGCGCCAGCGCCGCTTTGCCTCTTCCATCCGGGCAATCGCCTTCGCCGACAGCTCGACCGGCCCGCGCGTCTCTGCCGCCGCGCCGCCGGCCGCGGCTCCGTTGGCCGCTGCCGCACCCGTTGCCGCTTTCAGCGTGGTATCCTTGATCAGCTCCACCTGCCGCGGGTCGAAAATATCCGGCCCCAACCGGGGAACCGGCACAAACTGCGAAGAGTCCTTCTGGTACCACGGCACCGACACCACGCTCTGGCGGTCCACCTTTTCGTGCATCTTCATCAGGCCGTAGATCAGCGCTTCGGGCGTCGGCGGGCAGCCCGGCACATACACGTCCACGGGGATATATTTGTCGATCCCGCTGACCACGTTATAGCCCTCTTTGAACGGCCCGCCGCCTGTGGCGCACGCGCCCATGCTCACCACATAGCGCGGTTCGGCCATCTGGTTATAGATGCGCACGATCGCCGGGACCATCTTCTTCGTCACCGTGCCCGAAACGATCATCAGGTCGCTCTGCCTTGGGCTGGGCCGCATCACCTCCATCCCGAAACGGGAGAGGTCGTAGCGGCTCGCGGCCGACGCGATCATCTCGATCGCGCAGCAGGCCAGCCCGAAGAGAAGCGGCCACATGCTCGAGCGCCGGCTCCAGTTGTAGATCTTGTCCACCGTGGTGATCAGCACGTTCCCTTCCAGGTCCGCGGGAACGCTGATCTCATCGTGCAGAAAGGGTTGTAGTTGGTCCTGTTTCAGCTGTTGAAAGTTGGGCGGAAGTGATGCCATGCCGTTATTCCTGTCAAGAGTTCCTGCGACCCCGGCCTATTTGCGCCTGCAAATGCCCTGGCCGCATTCCAATCCAAAACGGAACGCCCCATGCGTCCATTTGCCCATCGTACAGCAAATATACCCTACCGCCGGGCGAAAAGCAAGTGAATTTCGTTACAAGTGGATTATAAAGCCGAAGGGTGGACGGGTCAAGACAAACTGGTGGCGGGGAAGTTGTCTGACCGGTTCCGGGACACTTCAGGTTCCAGTTTCGTGGTCCAGCGCTCGCTTAAATTTTTGAGGTGTGTCGAGAAGGCAAGCTCTTCCGGCAGTGTTGGGTGAAGAGGCAGTGTTTCAAAACGGGCTGATGAGACACTTTTTCGGGGCATTAGCACGAAGAGCTGGGCTGGCCGATTTATGCGTGCGTTCATGAGCGACTGTGAGCGTTTGACGAGAGTTTGCGTGAGATTGTCTGCACTGAAGCAGGATTTGGTGGATTATTCGGATTTTCAGGATGCGGGCGCTGGACGGCATGGACGAGAGATGGGTGAGCGTTCATGAGTGTTCGTGAGCGTTTGTGAGTGTGGCATGAGCGTTTGCGAGAGATTGGCGAGCGTTTGCGTGAGAAAGTCTGCACTGAATCAGGATTTGGTGGATTATCGGATTTTCAGGATGCGGGCGCTGGGCGGCATGGGCCAGCGATGGGTGAGCGTTCATGAGAGTCCGGTGAGTGTTTGTGAGCGTTTGACGAGCGTTTGCGTGAGAAAGTCTGCACTGAATCAGGATTTGGTGGATTGTCGGATTTTCAGGATGCGGGCGCTGGGCGGCAGGGGCGAGAGATGGATGAGCGTTCATGAGTGTTCGTGAGCGTTTGTGAGAGTGGCATGAGCGTTTGCGTGAGATTGGCGAGCGTTTGCGTGCGATTGTCTGCACTGTATCAGGTTTTGGTGGATTTTTCGGATTTTCTGGATGCTGGCGCTGGGCGGCAGGGGCGAGCGATGGGTGAGCGTTCATGAGAGTCCGGTGAGTGTTTGTGAGCGTTTGACGAGAGTTTGCGTGGTGAAGGGCAGCGCAC
>JAJDXQ010000017.1 GCA_022823185.1 Caldilineaceae bacterium | reverse complement strand
TCTCATCCCGGGGAGACGCTACGAGGAAATACAGCCCGATGCCGAGGGCGTCATCGGTTCGGACGTGTTGCCGGGGTTGCAGTTTCGGTTGGAGGATCTGGAACGGCAGACGGATATGGCGGTGCTGGCGCTGAACGATGTCTATTCCGGGTTTGTGATACCCGGCTATCAGGTCGCTGTCAAGAGGGCTGCAGTTGAAGCTACAGCGCGCCAAACAGCGGAGCAACGAACTGAAGAGGAAGCACAGCGAGCCGATTCGGAGGCGCAGCGAGCCGATGCGGAAGCCACAGCGCGTCAAGCGGCGGAGCAACGAGCGGAGAAGGAGGCTGCTGACCGTCGAGCCGCAGAGCAGCGAACTGAAGAGGAAGCGCAACGAGCCGATTCGGAGGCACAGCGAGCCGATGCGGAAGCCACAGCGCGCCAAGCGGCGGAACAACAGTCTGCGGAGACACAGCGACGACTGGAGGAGGAAGCAGCCGCTCGCCGAGAAGCCGATGAGCGGATACGGGCGATGGCTGACGAGTTGGACCGCTTGCGCCGGCAATCCTCCTGAATACGCAGAGCCGGGCACTCTTGTCAGGCACAGCCCGTTCGCAGGTGATTGTACCCTCAAAGAACCCTCTCGGTCGCGGCGCGTGTGGCCCCGAAATCGCCCCACAACGCAAACCTGCTGGCCGGAACTGCGACTCCTTTCTCAGGACGTTACAGTGTAGGTTGCGGTCGCACTGGGGTCGCCAAGCGACTGTAGCTGCTCGGCTACAGTCGCGATAGAATGCAAGCTCGTAGTCTGTTTTGCGCGCAGCCGCAATGCCGGAGGAGGCAGCATGGAATCCAGAGAAACCTTGCACGACAGTTCCCAATCGCAGACAGATACATCCCAGGCGGCCAAAACAGATTTGTCTGAGCCTGCAGGCTCGTCCATGCAGGCAGGACCTCCTGCCTCGCCCGGTGAGTCTATCAATCCTTTCGCCCCCGACGACGGCCGCTACGTCACCCTGGAAGAATACTGGTCCAGGTGGTATGAGAACCCATACCGGGACATTGACGTAAGCTACGAATGGAACAACGGCAGACTGGAGGCCAAACCCTCACACAACGCGCCGCAACTCGACCTCTGCAACTGGTTTCTCCAACTGTTACGCCGTTATATCAGTACATTCCCCATTGCAAAGCTGATCAATCTGGAGACCGGCTTTGTCCTGACGATTGAGGACCCCGCGGAGCCCTCCGGGCAGCGCAAGGCGGTGAGTAAGCCGGACATCGGCGTGATTCTGACCAGCAATCCGGTGCCGTGGGGCGGTGTGGACCGGCGTCATTTTGACGGAGTCTGCGATTTGGTTGTGGAGGCGATCTCCGATTCCACGCCGGCTGAGGTGCTCAGGGATACGGAAGAGAAGAGGCGGGACTATGCGCTGGCCGGGGTGAAGGAGTACTTCATTCTCGACCCCAGCGGCGAGCACATGCGCTTCTACCGCCTCATCGCGGGGGGAAGCTACGAGGAGATTCAGCCGGATGCCGTGGGCATCGTCGGCTCGGAGGTATTGCCGGGGTTACAGTTTCGGTTGGAGGATATGCAGCGCCAGCCGGATTTGGAAAAGCTGGCTCTGGATGATGTCTATTCCGGGTATGTATTGCCCGGCTATCAGATCGCTGTCAAAAGGGCTGAAGCTGCCACGCAGCGCGCGGATGTAGAAGCTGCGGCGCGCCAAGCGGCAGAACATCGGCTCGCAATGATAGTACAACGAGCGGAAAAGGAAGCTGCAGCCCGCAGAGAAGCTGAAGAGCGGCTCCGAAAGATGAAGGCAGAGCCGGCCCGTCTGCGCCGGCAGTCCTCCTGAGCACACATAGCAACAACCTCCTCCCACACAAACCGTTCAAAGAAGAATGCATCCCAGAGGATCCTCGTTGGCTGTGCGGTTGCCTGCCGGCCCTGCCGCTCGTTTCTGCAATCCTCATTGCCGGCGAAACAGCTTGACGCACGAAAGATAGGAAAGGTCCTTCACCATGTCCACTGATGCGACCCGGTCCGGCAAATCTGAAGACGCTGTCGTTGATGCCTTGGGGCGAACTCTCTCTCGCTCGGAAGCGGCGCGCAGTGCCTTGGCGAGTACGCTTCGGGAGGGCGGCACGGCGGTCGGCACTCTTGCCGGTGTGCGCGGCCTGGATATTGGCATGGAAGGAGAACGCCCGGGCCTGGCCGGCTATGACAGCGACGGCGCCGTGCGGGTGCTGGTCCAAGCCATGTGCTGGACCGACCTGACCCCAAACCAGCCGAACGCGTATTTCAAGCAGTTGCCTTTGGACCGGCCCGCGGCGCTGCTGTTCGTTGCGCCGGCGGCGCGGCTGGCAAGGTTGTGGCCGGAGCTGTGCCGCCGGGCGGATGAGCAGTTTACGATAATCGGCGCGACGACGCCAGGCGATCTACGCGCCGCGACGGTGTCAGGTGGAGAGCGGCGATTGATGCTGACCAGTTGGGACGCGCTGCTGGAGTTTATGGAGAGAGTGGTCAGTGGTGCCGGGGATGGGGAAGCGGAGGCTGATATCCGCCAGTTGCACGGCATGATCGACCGTATGGACGGGGATGCCTAACGGCTCGGACGGTTGGCATTGCGGAATATAACAGCGGGTGAGAAGCCCGCAACACACGAGAGGACATTTGGCATGTCATCGGGATCGACACTTTTCGCTCATGTTGTACTCAACAAGCTACAAGGTCAGGTCGAAAATGTGGCCGTCGAAGCTTTGGGCTATATCTTGTCCCGGTCGCGGGAGGCCCGGAACGCGCTAGTAGAGACGCTGCGCGATGGTGACACGTGTATCAACTCAATTGCAAGAGTGGAGACCCAAGTTACCGGGGAGACTAGAGCTCGACCAGACCTCGTCGGCTATGACGACGAGGATGTCGAGCGTGTGCTGATTGAAGCCAAGTTCTGGGCTGATTTGACTCCAAACCAGCCGAACGAGTACCTCAGACAGTTGACTAAAGACAAGTCTTCCGCCCTTCTCTTTGTGGCGCCAGCGGCCCGGCTGGAGCAAGTTTGGCCGGAACTCTGTGATTTGGCCGAAAAGGAATTTAAATTGAGCAAAACAATACAGAAGGGAGCATTGCGGGCCGCTACCGTATCCTGCGGGAAGCGTCGCCTCATCCTGACCAACTGGAACACCCTGCTAGACCTTATGGAAACGCAGGCCAACAGTGCAGGGGATGCTGCTGTTGCTGCCGATATCAGACAGTTGCGCGGCCTGACCGATCACGCGGAACCTGATCCTTCCCTGCCCTGGAATCCGGGTAAGTTGGAATCGGCGTTAGCCAAACGCATAGTGGGCTTAAAAAGACTGATTGACGACGCGATCAGTTGCTGCGAAAATGCCGGATTCCTGACCTCAGGTAAAGCTGCAAAAGGGGGTGGGGGGGGCTACGGCAAGAATGTTCGGCTTGGTGGTATGCTGGTGTGGTTTGGGGCTGAAGTTTTCGCATGGGCGAAGTATGACAGTACACCGTTGTGGCTTAGATTTGGTAAGAACAACCGTCCCCGAATGAAAGAGGCCGAACTGACCGATGAACTGTTTGACCCTGGCCAAGGTTGGGATTTTCGTTATCCAATTGAATTGCCGGCCGGGGTCGATTATGATGAGAGGTTGTATGCCGTGGTCAACTGTTTGAATAATTTTGCCAGAAGACTTGACCCAAATATCGTGCCGGTCGCGGTAGACGAATTCAGCACAATACAGTTGAGCAGATCCGCCAACCGGGTAAACCCTTACACTTTCCTCCCTTGGAGTCTGGAGGAGTTGGAGCCAAGGCATGCGCAAGGAGTAGTAAGATTGCATGGGATCATTGACAGGGCAATTGTCGGCGGAGAAAAGGCTGGTTTTCTGCAGAACGCAGTGAAGAAACCAAACTTGAGAGGCTACGGATGGTCCTTTCAGCTTGGTGGGGTGGAAACTTGGCTAGGCATTGACTTTACTGCTTGGGCGCAGGAAGAAACCACTCCTCTGTGGCTCAGGCTCAACTATGATGACTCTGAAAGATTGGGTAGCCTTAAAGCCAATGTAGTAAGAGTCGGCTGGAGACACTTCACCCCTATCGATGTGCCGGCCGCCACCGAACATGACGATGTACTCGACTCCGTCGTCGACAGCCTCAAAAGCATCGCAGATCAACTCACGGCTTCAGGCGCCTGACAGCCCGCCCAGTGGTCCCGGCCCTGGCACATAACAGCATAAAACTTGCTCCGTCAGGCTCTCTTCTGATAGAATTCGCCGCAGCCGCCGAAAAAAACTTCATTATATCCCGTCACCGAGAGCGCGCCATGACCGTTGCCATACGCCATGAACACCCGGTAAAGGACCGCCTTCTCTCCCCTGCGCAGCGCACGTTCTGGGAAGAGAACGGTTATGTCATCATCCCCAACGCGGTGCCGCAGGAAAATCTGAACGCGGTGATCGACGCGATCTGGGCGTTCCTCCAGGTCGACCGCGACGACCCGGAAACCTGGTACCAGGCCCCCGTGAGCCGCGCCGGCATGCTGGAGATGTACCACCACCAGGCCCTTTGGGACAACCGCCAGCACCCCAGAATCTACCAGGCGTTCGCCGATGTGTGGCAGCAGGAAGAGCTGTGGGTCAGCATCGACCGCGCCAACATGAACCCGCCGGCGCGCTCGCCCGACTGGGACTATAACGGCATGTTCCACTGGGACCTCGACACAACCTTGAGGCCCCTGCCGCGCATGGTCCAGGGCGTCCTCTACCTGACGGATACAACTGCCGACCAGGGCGGCTTCCAGTGCGCGCCCGGCTTCCACAGGCAGTTCCATGAATGGGTCAAGACGCAACCCGCGGACCGCAACCCGCGCCTGCCCGACCCGGAAGGGCTGGACATCAGGACGATCCCGGGCAAGGCGGGTGATTTTCTGATCTGGGACAGCCTGCTGCCCCACGGCAACAGCCGCAACCACAGCACGCGACCGCGGCTGGCCCAGTACATCACCATGTACCCGCCCAGAGACGAGGAAGAACGACAGTACCGCATCAGAGCCTGGCAGGAACGGCTCCCGCCGCGCGGCAAAGCTTTTCCGGGCGACCCGCGCCAGCTCGAGCAGAAGTTCGGCAAACCGGCGCAGTTGACCGGGCTGGGCAAACAGCTTTTGGGGCTGGAGCCCAGGGCTTGATCTACTAAATGTAACCGTCGCATCACCCTTCTTACCCATCTACATCAAAGGAGCAGCTCCCGATGAATCTCTCGAGACGACAACTTCTGAAAACTATGGGCGCAGGCAGCCTTGGCCTTGCCCTGGTCGGTTGCGCAGCCCCGGCAGCGCCTGCGGCTGACGGCGGGGGCGCCGCGGAACCCAGCGCGGCGGCCACCGAGCTGACAATCTGGTTCCACTGGGGCGGCGCGGCCGGCGAACGCGCCCAGGAGATGATCGATAGCTACAACGCCGACGGCGGCGCGGCCGACAACATTAACGTGACGATCGAAACCGTACCCGGCGGCGAATATCGCCAGAAGATGACGGCCACGCGCATGGCCGGCACCGGGCCGGACACCTATCACACCGCCATCCCCATCCTGGAACTGGTCTCCAACGAGGTGGCGCTGGAGATGCCGGATGAGGACCAGGCCTATGTGAGCGACAACTATATCGGCGCGGCTGTCGACCGCATGACCTTCCAGGGCAAGATCTGGGCCTACCCGACCGAACACCAGGCGGCGGCGCTGATCTACCGGCGCTCTGTCCTGGAAGAGGAGGGGATCAGCGAGATTCCCGAAACGATGGAGGAGTTGCGCGACCTGGCCAAAGCCCTCACGCGTGAGGAAGACGGCATCAAGTTCTACGGCTACACCTTTAATCACGACGGTTATCAGCCCAACTTCCATTTCCCCGGCATCGTCTGGCGCAGCGGCGGCGAACTCTACGAGTTTGAGGGCGATATCCCGCGCACGGTCACGGTGAATACGCCGGAGGCAGCCTTCGGTCTCGGCTGGTGGCGGGGCATGGTCGACGACGGTTCCACGCAGATCGGCGAGGTCACCTACAACGAGGCCTGGCAGAACGGCCTGGCCTTCATGACCGAGATCGAGCCGTGGTACCCGCTGATTGTGCTGCGCGACGGCGGCGCAGAGGAGATCTTCGAAGACCTGGGCGTCACCCACGTGCGCGGCCGCAGCGGCGTCGACCCGACGATCCAGTCGGGCGGTTGGGAGATCCTGGCCGACAGGAGCACGGAACACCCGGAGGAGGCCTTCAAGTTCATCCGCTGGATGATGCATGGGCCGGATATGCCATTCTCCCGCTTTATCGTCGAGACGATCGGTTCGCTTCCCGCGCCGTTGGACTACCCGACTCCGATCGAAGGCTGGTCGGACGCCATGAGCCAGGGATACGCGATTGAGACGACCCCGATCACCAGGCCCCACCCCGGACTGAAGGCGCTGGGCGACGGCGAGTTGAACCAGGCGATCAAGGAAACTGTGCAGGCGGTTCTGCTGCAGCAGAAGGACGTGGAGCCTGCCCTTGCCGATCTCGAGCCGCAGCTGCAGGAGATTCTGGACCGGACGGAGGGCGACCGGGAGTTCTAACGCCCGCAGCGGAAACGATACATCACAGCGCAAACGCTTCCGCGGACGCAGCGCGCGCAAAAAGGCGCTGCGTCCGCGGCAAGTTGTCCGTTTTTCAGCCAACTGCCAGACTACGTAGAACTGAACTCGTTACACGGACCCTGTCTCGGTCCAGCTTGTTCGCAGGAGGAGCTGTATGGCCGTCGCATCAGCAGCCCAAACCCATACCACGCCATTCTGGCGGCGCCGATCATTTATTCAGGCTGCCACAGGGTGGCTGTTCGCGGCCCCCATCCTGATCTATTTCACCATCTTTGTGTTCGGCCCGATTCTGGCCTCCCTGGCGATGATGTTCTTCAAATGGAACGGCTTTGGACCACTCACCCAGGCCGAGTTTGTGGGCTTGGGCAACGTTACCGAGGTCGCGGGAGATGAGAAATTTCTCGGGTCGTTTCGCAACACCTTTGTTTACGCCATCGTTGTTGTCGGCAGCGGCGTCATCGTGGGGCTGATGCTGGCGCTGGTTCTGAACGGGGTCACCAAATTCGTCGGCTTTGTCCGCTCCACCTACTACCTGCCGGTCATGCTGCCGATGACCGCGATGGCGTTGCTTTGGGGTCTCATGTTCCAGGTGCGCTACGGCTTCCTGAACCAGATCCTGAGCTTCGTGAACATTCCCCCGGTGCGCTGGTTGATCAACCCCGATATCGCGCTCTACTCGATCTCGCTGATGGTGGTCTGGAAAGGGCTGGGCTGGTACATGGTGATCTTTCTGGCCGGCCTGAAGGCGATCCCAGAGGAGTACTACGAGGCGGCCAGGGTGGACGGCGCGACCGGCTGGCAGCGGTTCTGGAAAATCACCCTGCCGCTTCTGAAGCCTACGCTGCTTTTTGTGATCGTTGTCACGGTGATCGGCAGTCTGCAGGTCTTTTCGCCGATTTTCATCATGACACAGGGCGGCCCGGCCAACGCCACCAATGTGGTCGTTTATTGGGTCTACATGACGGCGTTCCAATTCTTGCGGTTTGGCTACGCCACGACGCAAGCGGTTTACCTGTTCGCGGTCATTCTCGTTATCACTGTAATCCAGCTGCGTCTCTTCCGTGAGGGAGGATTGACGTCCTACTATTGAGCACATCTGCTGCGCACTCGGCGAAGCGTGAGCAAGGAAGATAGCAATGTCTGCAACGACAACAGACACTTCGGTTTCGACGCTTGAACCCACAGGACGCGCCCGTCAGCTGGCCGCAATCCGGCGTCTGCGCGCGCTGCGCTGGATTGGCGGGCAATTCTTTTTGTGGGGCGTGATTCTGCTCGGCCTGGTTTTCATGGTTACACCGGGCGTGTGGATGCTCCTGGCCAGCTTCAAGACCCAGGCCGAGATTTCGGCTATTCCGCTTCAGTTCTGGCCCACCCAGTGGCGCGTCAATAACTATGTAGAGACGATTGAAGTGATGAAGTTCTGGCGCGTCTTTGGCAACAGCCTCATCATCACTTCCTGTGTGACGATCGCCAACATCTTCACCTGCACGTGGGGCGGGTACACCTTCGGCAAGCTGCGCTGGCCGGGCCGGGACATCGTCTTCATGCTCCTGCTCTCGACCATGATGATCCCCGGTTTTCTTACGCTGATTCCCCGCTATGTGTTGGTGGCAAAGCTGGGCATGCTCAACTCCTACAGCGGCATGATCATCCCCTTCCTCACCGGCACATTCGGCATCTTCCTCACCAAGCAGTTCATGCTGGGCATTCCTGACGAGCTGATCGATGCCGCGACCGTAGACGGCAGTTCGGCGCTCGGCGTCTACTGGCGGATCGTTCTGCCGCTGAGCAAGCCGATTATGGCGGTTCTGGCCATCTTTGTCTTCGACTGGGCGTGGGATGATCTCCTCTGGGGCATCATGATCCTGACCGACCGCCTGAAGTGGACACTCCCGATCGCGATCGCCAACCTGCGCGTGCAGGAGAGCAACCAGTATGAACTGCAGATGGCCGGCTCAACACTGGCTATCATTCCGGTTATCATCCTCTTCCTGGCGCTGCAGCGCCATATCGTACGCGGCGTCGCTCTCAGCGGACTGAAGGGATAGGCCTGTTACCGGAGCTGAAGGCGCGCGAGCTCGATCCCACACGGCTGATCATCGACGAAGCCGGCGGCTTTGCCGGACTGTGCAGCGTCTACCTGCCCGGCTCATACGAGCCGACGCTGATCAACGATGTCCACGACTACCCGGGCACGCCCTTCGCACAGCAGAACTACGACAATCTGATGCTGCTGGGCAAGACGGAAGAGCAATTGGAGGCGATGGGGCGCACTTCGCTCGGACAGCATACGCGCAGCCACATCGAGCCCGGCCTGCTGACCAACATCTCCGAGCTGGGTTACGGCAGCATCCCCGACCTGGAAGCCAACATGGCCCGGTACCGGCGCGAAGGCAACCCCATCACGCCGGACTACCGCATCCATGAACGTCTGCACGACTCCTACCTGGCGGTCTATGAACGGACCGGGCTGGATGAAGTCTTCCCGACCTTCCACGACTTCATGCTCGCCTGCCAGGAGGTCCACTACACCGGCAACAAGCTGATGGCCGAGGCCTGCCGAATCAATGCCGACATCGCCGGCATCGGCATTCACTCTCTGAACGACGGCGACTGGATCGTGGGCGCCGGCCTGATCGACAATTTCCGCAACCCCAAGCGCGCCTATTACGCGATTCAGGAGACCTTTGCCGACCGCTATATCGCGATTCGCCCCAGCGCGCAGAATGTCTACGCGGGGCAGGCGGTGCAAGTCCTGTTGACGTCGGTCAACGACGAGGAGGCAGTGGCGGGCAAGCTCTCGCTTCAGGTCACGGCCAGCGACGGGCGGCGCCTGCTCGACCACAGCGAAGAGACAACACTGCCGGCAGGCATTGTCGATCTGGGTGAGTATCCCGTCGCCACCGACGGCCTGGCGGGGCGCTGCCTGGTCGAGGTCGCGTTCCACAGTGGCGCAGACACAGTTACAAGCAACGACTCCAGCTTCTATGTGCTGGCGCAGGAAGGATCGGCCCTCCCCGAGCAAGATGTAGCGCTGATCGATCTCGACGGCGCGCTGGGCGCCTACCTGGCCGGTTCTGACCTGCGATCCACGCCATTTTCGGGGCGAACGCCCCGTGATCACCGGACGCTGGTGAATCTGAATGGCTGGGGCGGCGAGGAGCAGCCGGTCTTTACCGAACTGGCGCAGTGGGTCGGCGGCGGCGGGACGGCCATCTTCCTCGGCATGCCGCCGGAGAACGCTCTGGGAACCAAGTTTCGCATGGAGAAATTCCTCTCAAAGGATACTCTCCTGCCGTTCGCGGTGACCTATTACAGTGGCAAGGGCCTTTGGACGCCGTGCAGCCACGTTGTGCGCGAGCACCCGGTCTACGACGGGCTGCCATCGGCCTGCCTGATGGGGCAAGAGTACCGGGATGTGGTTTCGCGCTGGTCGATTGTGAAGCCGGAAACGGACTGGATCAGCGGCAACGTCACTTACGACTGGCACGCCGGACTGAAGCACAAGCAGAATTACATCGGCGTGACCGCGGCCTTCCACGGCGCCGACCTGACGCAGATCGCGCACGGTGAAGGCAGTTACATCCTGTGTACACACCGGCTCGTCGAGAACCTGGGCAAAGATCCGGTGGCGGAGCGGCTCTTCAGCAACCTGGTGGGCTGGGCTCTGGGGTAGTTTTCCGTTCCCGGTTACCGGCTTTTTCAACTTCAGGAGACAGAATGGACAGATCAGCGCATGATGAGATTCCGTTCGACCTGTTCGCCAGTTTTGAACGGATTGGGGAAGGCAACCCGATCTTTTTCTGCGAACCGCCCGAGTGGGCTGCGGCCGCGCACGCCATCGTCGTGGGCGGCACGGTCCACTACCTGTGGGGCAGACGCAGAAAGGACAACTACTGGATGCTGATGCACAGCGCCGCGCCGGCAAGCGACCCCGCAGCCGTCACCCACGACCCGAGGAACCCTGTCCTGATGCCCTCGCAGGCCGGCTTTGACGATTTCACCGTCGAGTACCCTTACCCTTTCCAAAATCCTGCCGACGGCCGGTTCTATGTCTATTATCTTGGCCGGCGGCTTAAGCCTCCCAAGCAGACGGGGCTATTGGTAGGCGACGGCGATTTCGGCGCATGGACGCGCGTGCTCCGGACGCCCGTGATTCCCGCGGACACGCCTCACGAGAGCGCAGGCTCGTCGCACCCCTCTGCGGTGGTCGACGGCGACACGATCCATATCATCTACACCGGCGAGTCGGAAGGGAATCCGGTTATTTGCCACGCGACCGCGCCGACGAGTGACCCCGCGGCCGTCACCAAGGACGAGGCCAATCCCATCTTCAGCGGCAGCGGTCTGGCCTGGGACAGCAGCGGCGTGCGCGAGGCGGAGATCTTCAAAGGACCGCGCTACTTCCATATCCTGTACGGCGGCCGCGCACAGGACGACGAAATATGGCAGATCGGGCATGTGCGCACGCGGGACTTCCGCGAATTTGAGACGAACCCGCACAACCCGATCTTCACGCCCGCCGCGGACCGCGGGGCATGGGACTGCGACGGTATCCTCACGCCCCAGGTCTTTGAGGCCGGGGACGCCTACTACATGCTCTATGCGGGCCGGAAGGGCAGAGAGTGGCAGAGCGGCCTGGCCAGAGCGGGCAGACCCAGCCGGTAGCGAAACGGATTCAGCGACCAGCGTTGTGGCAAGTCCCGTTTGCAGCCGGGGACCGAAAAACCGTAGAAAACAAGAAAGCAGAGCGCAAGCGCTCTGCTTTTCGTGCGCCTGTTGCAGGCGAAGACGCAGTCCGGACTCTCCTCAATGAGCCCCCTGGGACTCGAACCCAGAACCCACGGCTTAAAAGGCCGTTGCTCTACCAATTGAGCTAGGGACCCGCGGCAACGGCTCTCAATTTTAGCCTACGGGGTGGATGAGGGCAAACTTTGACTGCAGGCAAACGAGGCGGCTGCCGATTCGACAAGCAGGGAGCAGGCCAAGTGCCTATCCGATGACCCTGAATGGCCTTGCGTCATCGTTTGGCGCTTCTTTTCCGCCGGGAAGAGGATTCTCAGGCGGGCACTCTTCGCCTGAATGAGATTGCCAGCGCGAATATCCCGCTTGCGACCAGGGTCATGGCAGGACCAGGGGGCAGATTGAAGTGGTAGGAGATGTAGAGGCTGGTCACGGCGGCCGCGGCGATAGGGACCGCGGCCGCCATCATCATCGAGACAAAATGTCTCACCAACAGAGGGGAATATCTTATGTGCAACACGTTTCCCATAATCACTGCGCTGCCGCTATCGACAGGAAACCACTCTCATCTGACACCGCGATACGGCGATCATCCGGTGACCAGGCCAAGCCGGCAATTGGGCTCTTGAACATCGCATCCGCCAGCAAAACGGGCTTCTTCTTCTCGATTTTCCAGATTGCCAGCAGACCATCGTTACCACCGGAAGCCAGCAGCATACCCCGCCGTTGAAACTTCAGATGCTTGATGAGGCGCTGATGCCCTTCCAGCATGATTGGTCGAGTGTTTTCCGGCCCCTTGCCGGAACAGTCCCAGATCACCGCCTGAGTCCCGCCGCCGGTCGCCAGATAGCGACTATTGAAGCTCCATGCCAGTTCCAGCACCTTCGTTTCGTAGCCCCACATTTGCAAATCCTGCCCGGACTCAACGTGCCAGAAATGCACTGTCGAGTCCTGGTCGCCAGTTGCAATGTGCTTTCCATCGGGACTCCATTCCAATGTGAGTGTCGAACCCTGCCATTCGAAACGGTGGAGTGGCTCCGCTTTGGGGGGGCCATACAGCACGACGCCATTGTAGGCAGAGATGGCGAACTTTTTGCCATCAGAGCGCCACTTGATGTCAGTAATGGTGCTGTTCGCATCGGGATATTCGCAGTTCAATTCCCCGGTGGCGTCCCACATTCGCAATTTGCGCCCGGCGGCAGACACAAGCAGATCGCCCGCAGGGCTGAAAGCGACACGCTCCACCCAGCTTGCGCCGCCTGCCATTTCAGAGGTCTGCGTTCCTGTCTTGGTATCCCACAGCCGCACCTTGCCATCCTGCCCGACACTGGCGAGGAGACGACTGTCTTTGTGCCACGAAATTGCCATCGTGCCGAGGGGATGGCCGGGTAGCTTGCGCTGTTCTGCGCCGTCTGCGCCATAAGACAGCGTGATTGGTCCGGACACACCCGCCGCTGCCAACAGTTTGCCATCCGGCGACCATGCTAGCCCAATCGGATGATCGTCAATGTTGGTACGCCATATTGCCTTGAGCGATGGCTGCGGCGGTTTGCGCCTGCCTATGCGCCGCATCATGACACGAGACATGCGCGAAAGCCTTCATCCAGCGCAGCCCGATCCAGGTTGCGCCCGATGAAAACCATCTTGTTTTGACGCAGTTCATTCGCCCACGGACGATCCGGGCGGCCGTCAAAGAGCATATGCACCCCCTGAAATACGAAGCGCTCTTCCCAGCCGCGCACGCTCAACACGCCTTTCATACGGAAGATGTCCTGTCCATGCACGCGCAGCAGCTGGCCTAACCAGTCATTGAGCCTCTCCAGGTGAAAATCACCGGGGAGGGTGATCCCAACAGAAGTCACTTCTTCGTCGTGTTCATGGTCGGGCTTGTACTCGCGGGTTTCGAGCGGGGCAAGCACGGCATCCGTGCCGCACAGGTGCGCGTCGAATTCATCAGGGTGATGCTCGGTGAACAGCATGTAACAGCCCTGCCGCTGAATCACGAAGTTGAAGACGGTCTCGCCTTTTCCGTTCAGCACGAGCTGGTTGTGTTGTCCTTTGCCGAGGCGCAGCGCTTCGCCTGCCTGCACTGCCTGCTCATCTTCAGAGAAGGTCAGTACGGCGTCCATCAGCGTCGCTTCCTTCGCCGGCATTCCACTATTTGACAGCGGCAGCAGCGCGGCCCCCATGGCCGGGTCAGGGCCCTCACCCATCACCCATTCGTAACTCCCGGCGCTCAGTTCATAGATACCCGACCATTCGAACGGGTACTCTGGCTCCATGAACTTCGGGTCGATTTCCAGCGCCCGGTCGAGGTTGAAGCCACCCACATTGAGAATGTTGTCCATCTCGACCACCGCGTCGCGGGTGCGGCATATTTTCGCCATGCTGTTCATGCTTTTGATGCGTGCTTCGAGTCTGTCGAGGTCTTCCGGGGCAACCAGATCGATCTTATTGAGCAGGATCACATCAGCAAAGGCTACCTGTTCTTTTGCCTCATCGCTGTCGTCGATGTGTTCCCAGATGTGTTTGGCATCTACCACTGTGACAATCGCATCCAGCAACAGCTTGTCCTGCATATCATCATCCACGTAGAAGGTCTGGGCGACGGGACCGGGATCCGCCATGCCGGTGGTTTCGACCATGATGTAATCGAACTTATCGCGGCGCTTCATCAGATGACTGAGAATGCGAATCAAATCACCCCGAACGGTGCAGCAGATGCATCCGTTGTTCATTTCGAAGATCTCTTCTTCCGCGCCAATGACCAGATCGTTATCGATGCCGATCTCGCCGAACTCATTTTCGATCACCGCGATTCTCTTCCCGTGATTTTCGGTCAGAACGCGGTTGAGTAACGTGGTTTTGCCTGCCCCCAGAAAGCCCGTCAGAACGGTCACTGGCACTCGTGTTTCAACTGCATTCATCATGCTCCTGTCTCCTCTTTTCAACTGTTGTTATCGCTTTCGGCGGACAGCGCTTCAATGAGCGCCCGCGTCAGCGCGGTCTTGAACTGATGCAGCATCCCGTTGATGGGGAGCGGCTGCATGGCTAATCTCCCGCTGCGATGGCTTCATCCAGCGCGAACAAGGGACGGTAGGCATCATGCCCTGCGCCATAGGTGCGATCCATCAAGGAGGCGTACTCGGCAGCATAGGCGGGATTGATGCGCCAGCGCACACCGAGATATTCCGCCGCTTTGACGATGCCCAGCACGCCATGTTTGATCTCCTCAAAGGTGTAATCCGGCCCCACCGGGACGCACATCCAGCGGGCGAGGTTCGCCGCCGTTCCCAGGTGATCGGGCGCGCCGTCAGCACCCAGCGCGGCATAATGCAAAGGCCGAATCTGTGGCAGCCAGCGCACGGGCGTATTTTCCTGCACAACGTAGGCGTAAAAGGTGGCGACATCGCTTTCTAGTGGAATCTGCACCGCGACCGCGGTTGCCAGCGCCAGCTTGTTCGGCTCGTGTGTCACCAGCCCGGCGGCTTCACGCAACCCGCGCCGCACCTCCGCCAGATTCGCGCTTTGCCGCGCTGCCAGTTCCGGCAGACGGTCACATTGCGCCAAGGCCTGCGCTGCGTTCGGGCAGTCAGCGGGTTGACGCAAAGCTCTCACCTCTGCATAGAGTGTCTCATCACTGAATGCCAGCAACGCACCGGGGCAGTCATCAGCATCGGGCAGATGTAAGCCGTACAGCGTCACCGCCGGGCGTTCTGCCGCGCCGGGCGTAGGCAGGGTGTCAGCGCAGTCGAGCCACTTAGCTTTCTGCGGCTGCCACAACCCGCGCACCACCTGCGTCCAGGTGAAGCGCGTACTGGACGGCGCGAGCCGCAGATGCGCGTCAAAGTCCACAAAGCGCGGCAGCGCCTTATGGCGCTTTACCGACTCCGCCAGCTCATGGCTGGCATTTGCCGGGACACCGACCCATTCGCCTGGCCGAATCCCCGCCGCCTGATGCAGTAAGCGGCGAGCGCGGTAGGCATCGCGCACCAGCACAACCCATGCGCCGCCCAGGCGTTCCGACCATGTCGCTTCTGCCTCTTCAAGCGTCACCTCGGCGTGTAAAGCTGTGTTAGCAGGCAGGGTCAGCCGCGCATCCAGCGGTGGATGCGCGGCATAATCTGCGCCGCGCACCGGCAACCCACCGAGCGCCTCCACCGGGCAGAAGCCCCCTAGCCATAACGTTCCCCAATCAACGGGCAAATTCAACATCTTTGTCCTCTCTGTCTTCTGTTGTCTATCGGTGCATGTACTCGTTATGGGCGTACATGACTGCCTGCGCTTCAAGAAACCGGCCTTCCCCAACTAAGCATAGGGCCCTCATAGCCTTCGTCCAGACATAGCCCCTGAGGCTGTTCCGGTGGGGGCGCCGGGCGGTCTCCCACGACGGCTTCGGACGAGCGGCTTTCGGGAAGAGGATTCTCAGGCGGGCACTCTTCGCTTGAATGAGATTGCCAGCGCGAATATCCCGCTTGCGACCAGGGTCATGGCAGGACCGGGGGGCAGATTGAAGTGGTAGGAGATGTAAAGGCCGGTCACGGCGGCCGCGGTCCCTATCGCCGCGGCCGCCATCATCATCGAGACAAATCGCCTCACCAACAGATAGGCCGTGGCAGCAGGTGTCACCAACATCGCCATGACCAGAATGACCCCGGCCGCCTGAATTCCTATCACGATTACGAGGGCAAGCATTACCAGCAAAACGTAATCGACAATGTTGGCACGGGCGCCGACAACCTGCGACCCCACGGGGTCAAAGCTCGCAAACAGCAGCCAGTGGTGTAGGGCGAATAGCCCCAGGATGACCATTATGGTTATCCCAAGGGACACATAGATGTCGGTCGGAGATATGGCCAGGAGCTGCCCCAGGAGCAGGTCCTCCATATCGACCCGAATCGTCGTTGAGAGCGACAGCATCGCAAGCCCCAGCGCAAACATGGCCGCAAAGAGGATGCCTATCGAAGTATCGGTGCTGAAGCCCGCACGCCGGCTCACAATCCTGACCAGCACGGCAACGGCAACGCCTGTTGGAACGGCGGCTATGGCCGGGTTGATGCCCACGATGAACCCAAGCACCATTCCCGGCAACACGGCGTGAGCGAGTGCGTCCCCCATGAAGGCGAGGTTCCTGGTGACGACGTACGCGCCAACCAGGGGACACATCACGCCCACAAGCACCGAGCCGATAAGGGCCCTCACCATGAAGCCGTACTCGAGTGGGGCGACAAAGAACTCTATCACCTCCTCTTGCCACCCTCCCCGTCGATCGTGAGGCGCACACCGTGGGCGCCGTACAACTGCTCCATGACCTCGGACGTAAACACCTCGTCGGGCGGGCCGCAGGCGCACACATGGCGGTTCAGACACAACACCTGGTCGAAGCGACCGGCCAGGTTGGTCAGGTCGTGGGTTGCCAGCAGAACGATGCGCCCTTCATTGCGCACCGTTTGGAGGACCTCTACGAGGCCTTCCTGGGCGCCCGCGTCAACGCCGCTGAAAGCCTCATCCAGAAGAAGCACAGTTGCCTCCTGGGTGAGCGCCCTGGCTACGAATACCCGCTGCCTCTGCCCTCCCGAAAGCTCCGTCATCAGAGCGGAGCGATGGTCCCACAGACCCACACGGCACAGGCACGCGTCGACAAGCTCGCGATCTCTCTTCCCGGGTCGCCGGCACCATCCCAGCCTGCAGCACCGGCCCATCATGACAACGTCCATGGCGGTCACAGGGAAGCGCCAGTTGACGCTCTCTCGCTGAGGCACGTAGGCCAACGCTCCACCTTTCCGATCCACACGGTGAAGGGTCACCTTCCCCCGGCGAACCGGGAGGAGCCCGGCAATCGCATTGAACAGGGTGCTCTTGCCGGCTCCGTTTGGTCCTACAACGCCCATCAGCGTCCCCGCATCTACGTCGAATGAGACGTTTCGCAGGGCCATCTGCCCATCGAACTCTACAGATACGTCGCGAAGCGACATTCTCGCGGCGTGTGGGTACGGGGTGGGGTTCATCTCAATGCCTCAACAATGCGTTCTACGTTTGTTCGCACCATGCCAAGATAGGTGTCAGCGCCGCTGTCCTCCGGCCCAAGGGAACCAGAATAGAGCCGGACCAGCTCCGCTCCCGTCTCGTTTGCTATGGTCTGCGCCAGCCTCTCGCTGACTGTCGTCTCACCAAACACTGCTGGTATATCGTGCTCCCGAACCACCTCGACCACGTCCACAATGTGCTCCGCGGACGGCTCCACGTGCGTTGCAAGAGACGGTATCACCAGCCCAACTACCTCAAACCCATAAAGCTCTGCCAAGTAGGAGAAGCTGTCGTGTGATGTTACCAGCAGTCTGCGCTCCGGCGCCACAGTACTTACCTGCTCCTGGACCCAGGCGTGAAGCTCGTCGAGCTGCTCCCCATACTCTGCGGCGTTTCGAAGGTAGGTCTCCGCGCCTTCAGGGTCGACAGCTGAAAGCCGGGCGGCCACTTCGTTAACTGCGACCTTCACCCGGATCGGATCGAACCAGAAGTGAGGATCCAGAGGGCCGTGGTCGTGCCCTTCATGGCCGTGTTCGTCCTCTTCGTGCTCGTCATGGCCGTGCTCGTCCTCTTCGTGTTCGTCATGGCCTTCATCGGGCGCGCCGCCTGAGTCGGCGACTCCGATGAACGCCAGGCTCGACGGCGCGCCGCCGACTTCCCACTCCCCCTCGATCTCCATCTCTTCAAGGTGGACGGCCAGGACGTGGCCGCTGTTGGGGTCGGAGACGTAGAGCCACTCGCCAACAACGATGAACGCAGGACGACCGGCGTCACCAGGCCCGACCAACTCCATGGTCTCGAGCAGTTCGCCGTCATGCGCGTCCAGCGCGTGCAGCACACCGTCAGCGCCGAGCACGTAGAGCAGCTCGCCATCGCTGGAGAACTTCGTGGAAACGCTTGGCTCGCTGAACACCTGGCGCATTTCGCTGTGGTCCACGTCGATCAGCCAAATGCCATCGTCGGCCCAGCCCTGCCCGTCGAAGTAGGAGGCCTTGCCGAAGAAATGCTCGACGTGGTGGTGACCGTAGACCGACCCGATCCGAGAACCTTCGCGCATCTCCGGCGGATTGGCGATGAACTCGTACTCGTACTCGCCATCGTGAGTGTGGAGGAAGAGCACGCCGCCGGTGCATCCCAAGGCGACGCCATGCTCATTGTGGGACTCACCGTGCATGCCAGGGCATGAGCGATTGCTGGCGTCGTAGACGACCTGATCACTGAAGTCGCGAACTTCCACGCCAACAGGCAGGCTGTCGTTGGAATTCTCGGGGTAGTCGGGATTCTTCGTGGTAACAACGACATGCTCGTCCGAGATGACAAGCGCGGCGCCATGCTGCGGTCCGGCCTCGAGCACGATCGGCTCATAGTCGCCGCGTGAGTTCGCCATGTCGGCCTCGTTGATCAGGATGGCGTGACCGCTGATGTCTGCGAAGATCGCGGTCCAGCCGTAGCTGTTGACATAATGGACCGGCTGCTCGTCAGCGATCTCCAACGCATGACGGGAGACGGGCCGGGTGACGAGGTCGTAGTGATCGTCGTGCTCGACGAGGAAGACGCCGCTGTCGAAGATATGGATCCGGTCGTCGCCGTCCTCCGGCCCGCGGGCGAGGACAATGGCGTAGCGGTGAGTGGGGCTGGGGTGCACGGTCGCGCTGGGCGCGGCGACCTCGAAGATTCCGCTGTCAACGTCACCGGTGGATAGATCGATGACGGAGAGGTGCGCTTCTTCCGCATCCGCAACGAGCAAACGCCCCATGATCATCTCGTCATGGCCGTGCTCGTCCTCGTGCTCATCCTCGGCATGGCCGTGCTCATCCTCGTGCTCATCCTCGGCATGGCCGTGCTCGTCCCCGTGATCGTCATGCATATCGACCATGGCAAACTCGATGGGATCGACGCTGTCACCAAGCGCGACGATCCTGGACTCGTCTGCGCTGGCGTTGTGTAACAGATCCTCCAGCCAATCGGCCTCCAGGCCGAGACCGACAGTCAACACAACATCCGCGTCAGCTACCCTGGCAACGTCGCGTGCGCCTGGCAGAAACGTGTGCGGATCGCCGCCCACTGGAAGCAGGCTGAAGACCTCTACCCTGTTTCCACCGACAACCCGAGCCCAATCAGCCACAAAGTTGGTGGTTGTCACCACCTGGATCGGCGACCCGGAGGGCGACTCCTCCTCGGTTGGCTGGACACTTGCCGGCGCGACTGGGGCGCAGGCGGCCAGGAGGAACAGAATTGCCAGAACCGATGACAAATTTCGAAGCGAGTGAAACATCTTACGTGTACCCTTTCGCCAGGATGGCGGCGTGTGCCCCACAATCGACGTCAGGCGCCGGCAGAGCTGCGGCAGTCGGCGCAGTGCCCAAAGAATGAGACATGACTTACGTCGATCTCAAAGTCGTATTGGGTCTCCATCGCCCGGCGAAACGACTGCAAGACGCTGTGCGGCAGCTCAAGCAAGCCGTCGCAGGTGCGGCAGACGAGGTGGTGATGCGGTTCGTGGCCGGACATTTCGTAGGCAAGCCGGCCGTCGGCCATATGCACCATCGCCAGGATGCGCTGTTCTGTCAGAAAGTGCAGAACCCGGTAAACAGTTGCCCGGCTCAGTGTGGGAGCGATGCGGTGTACATGGTCGTACACCGTTTCGGGCGTGACATGCTCACCGAGTTGACAGACAGCCTCCAGGATGAGCTGGCGTTGGGGCGTGACCCGGTAGCCAGCTTTGCGCAACTGTCGATTGATCTCTGTGGTATTGCAGGTCATGGTATTTTTTTCTATTGCAAACTATTGCAATAGAAACAGTGTAACACCAACCGCCAGCGGTGTCAACACCGGGTTCCCGTCAATTTGCTTACCCGCTTCCAAACTGCTCTTGTTGACTGTACCATCTTGCCGATGAGACAGAAAATCTCCGGACGCTCCACAGATCTCCTGCGTCCAGGCGCGTCTGCCGCTGACAGGATTCAGCGCCTGTCCGATAGCGCCAAATGACCTTGCGTCATCGTTTGGCGCATCCTTTCCGCGTTCTCCATTTCTGTATAGAGGAAGGATATACCGCGAACGTACGGCGCGCCGTGCATGACCGCCATCAGCGCTGGCTCAAAAGCGGAGTCTTCGGGAGACTGCGGCGGCAGGGGGTGACCATATTCCACGAGTTACGCGGCATACGGTGGGATTGGCAGGCAGTGAACGGAGCCATGACGACAGCTCCGTTCGGGGAGTGAGGGGACTGGCCCAGACCCTGCGGACAGAGGCAAGACGGGCACATCGCGTAGCCTGCTGACCGGTGGCGCCAGCATTCCGACAGGAGTAAGTGTGGATGGTGTCGATCACAACGATATGAAGCCGGTTGGGCCGGTTCAGAAGGCTGCCGCTCCAGCGCGGTAAAGCGCTTGGACAACGACCTGGCGATGCTTCTTCTTCCTGCCTTCAGATAGCATTTCGCGCAGCTGGCGCTATCGGACAGGAACTAAAGGATGGGCGGCTCGTCCGCGTAATATTCATCGCGCAGAAAATCGGCCTGGGCGACCCAGCTGGCGAAATCGAGTTCTTCGCCTGCCAGGCGGGCCGGGATGATGCGGGCCAGTTCGTCCGGCGCGCACTCGGCCAGCTGCCGGTAGGTGAAGATGCCGGCGGCGTAAAGCTCGTCCTCATACACCTGATCAACGCCGTTGATGCGGGTCAGGTCTTCGGGAAGAGGGCCATCGTAGATCGCGCCGATGCGATGGTTGGCCTGGGCCAGCTTGCGGGCCTGCTCGGTCCAGGCGCGGGTGTCGCTGCCGGGCAGCGCGTGGGTGATCTGTTGCAGCGTTTCGGCATCGACGCGGGAAAGCTGATCCCAGGTGAAGATGCCGACCTGATAGAGGCGGCGCTCATGGAGGTCGCCGATGCCGTGGATCGCGGTGAGGTTGTCCGGCCGGTTCGAAAGGTCCTGCACGGGGCGCGCGCCAGTCCGCTCATCCTGGCGCCCGCGCCGGCGTCCCGGCTGCGCGGCCGCCTCAGCTGCCGGCGCGGGCGGCATGCCATAGCTGTGCGCGGCAGGCCCGGCGGGCAGCGGCGAAGCGGCTCGCGTGCCGGACGACGCGGTCGACAGATCGACGCGCCTGCGCCGTCCCCGATACCAGACCCACTCAACCAGGGTCGAGCCGATCCAGCCGAACAGCAGGCCAACCAGGATGTAGCCGAGCAGACTTGTCAGTTCCATTCATCCCTCCCGAACCCCTCAAGGAAGAGAGGCCGCTCTGAAGAAGATTAGTGTATCCCGCGGCCAGATGGTTGTCAAAGCGCTCTTCGCTGCGCCCAGGGAAAAAGGCGTCTGCATGCGGCGCTTCGCATCGACCGCTATGGGCCTCCGCGCGGGCGCCCCTGCCATGCGTTCCGGCGCTGCCGCGCGGCCTCGAAGAGCATGACCGCGCCGGCCGCGGCAACATTGAGCGATTCGGTCGCGGCGGCCATTGGAACGGCTACGGCCGCGGCTCTTTCCCGCATCTGAGAACTCACGCCGTGCGCCTCGCTGCCCAGCGCGAGCGCCGACGGCTCGCCCCAGTCAACCTCATCGTAGCGGATGGCGCCCTCGGCGCTGGCGACATAGAGGGCCTGGCCCGCGGGCAGAGCGGCCCAGACCGCGTCCCAGTCTTCCAGGGCGCGAATTGGAACGCGAAAGTGCGCGCCCATCGCTGCCCGCAGGACTTTGCCGTTGAACGGGTCCACGCAGCCGGGCGCGAACAGGACCTGGTCAACGCCGGCCGCGGCGGCTGTGCGCAGGAGCGAGCCGGCATTGCCGGGATCCTGCACGCCGTCCAGGATGAGGGAGAGCGCGGCCTCAGCAGGCAGGGGCAGCTCCGGCATGGCGGTGACGGCCACAATGCTCTGCGGCGACACGGTCTCGCTGATCTTGTCAAGAATTTTGGGGGGAACCAGGTAGAGGGGACAGGCCCGCTGGAGCTGCGCCGCCAGGTCCGGCTGCGCGTCTGCGGCGGCGGCGGTGATGAAACAGCTGTGGAAGTCTGCGCCGATGGTGAGGGCGTCCTGCACCAGGCGCATCCCCTCCAGCAGGCAGAGGCGATGGGCTTGCCGCTGGCGGCGGCGGCGCAGCTTTGCCGCCAGTTTGATCTGTGGATTGCTGGCGCTGGTGATCTCTTTCATTCAGCAATCTGGAACGCAGGCTCTTCGAAGTGAATGACGGCGTCGACACCGGGGGATTGGGGCGAATCGGCTGCCGGCGCCGGGCAAATCGGACAAAAAAGCAGAGACGAATGTCTCTGCTATCTGCGCTCTGAATTGTCAGGCGGCCTGGCGGCCGTTGCGAAAACAGGTTCAACCGGCGAAGCGGCAGCGCAACAGATCAGTTCAACTGGCTTTTGGCCAGGTCGGCCAGCGCGCTGAAACCGTCTGCGTCGTTTGCGGCGATATCGGCCAGCACTTTGCGGTCTACCTGTACGTCGGCCTTCTTGAGCCCGTGGATCAGATGACTGTAGTTGAGGCCATTGAGCCGGGCCGCGGCATTGATGCGGGTAATCCACAGCCGGCGGAAATCACGTTTGCGGCTGCGGCGGTCGCGATAGGCAAAGGCGAGTGACCTGATCATCGCCTCGTTGGCGCGCTTGAAGAGCTTGGAGCGGCTACCGAACTGCCCTTTCGTAAACTTGAGCACCTTTTTGTGGCGCCTGTGCGCGTACACTTTTGGTCTGGAACGTGCCATTATTTGAATCCTCGTGTCTAACGATTGCGATGACCGGGCGTGAGCCTCTTCCGGGTCTGTCCCGCCTGCATGGATGGGCGATGAAATCTGTAATCGGGCCGGGCAAGAAAGAGCGCTTTGCGTTCTGTCAGGTCACCGATCCGGTCGAGACAGGTTTAGGAGACCAACTTTTTGGCCGCTACGGCCTGACCTTTGTTCGGGCTTGTAATTTTGTGGCGGTAGTCGCTGACCTTGCGCTTCTTGCGGCGCAGGTGGTTGCCGCCCTGTTTCCGGCGCAGCAACTTACCGTTCTTCGTTACGCGGAAGCGCTTCTGCGCGCCCTTATGGCTCTTCATCTTTGGCATAGGTCTTCTCGGACATTCCCGCGCCCGATAGCAAAGCGGCGCATTGAGACTGCACATTACGATGCAGCGGCTTAACTGAAATCGCGCCCTCTTCAGGAGAGGGCGCACCAGACATGACAACGCCCGTCCGCGCATACGCAACGGAGAGCGTTATGCAAGCCTTGATAATAGCATACCGGCCGCCGGGCGCCAAATCAGACAGGCGGCGGCACGGACGGCTGAGAGGTTTGGGCTACGCGGCTGGGGCGAGAAGCATCACCATGCTGCGGCCCTCGAAGCCTGGGCGAGACTCTACGACCGCTTCGTCTGCCAGCTCTTCGGTCACCCGTTTCATCAGGTCGAGAGCAATATCGCGGTGGACGATTTCGCGACCGCGGAAACGAATGCGAACCCGCACTTTGGCGCCATCCTTCAGGAACTTTCTCGCCTTGTTGAGAACGACCTGAATATCATGTTCGCCTGTTTTGGGCCGCAAGCGCACTTCCTTGATCTCGATCTGCTTTTGGGCCCTGCGCGATTCCCGCTCTCGTTTCTGTCTCTCATAGAGGTACTTGCCGTAATCCATAAACCGGCAGACCGGCGGATTGGCATTCGGCGCAACTTCTACAAGATCCAAGTCTCTGTCCTCGGCGGCCCGCAGAGCGGCCTGAACATCCATGATGCCGAGTTGCGCCCCGACTTCATCGATGACCCGCACCTCGCGCGTACGAATCCGGTGATTGATTCGTGTGGTGTTTCTGCTAATTCCTGATCTCCTTTGGGTTGGTTGCCCGCGGCAGCATGGCTACGGAAGCCCTCTCCCGTAATGAGTAGGAAAGTCTTTGCGCTCGGAAATTCTCGTGGTAGCGCATTGAACAACCTGATTCAAAAAGGGGCTGCTGCCAGAATAAAACGGTGGAAAACGATCGACTGTAAAACATCCGCGAGTATAGCATTGCAAAAGTGTTACGTCAAACACGAAAAAAGGGGTGTGTGCCAGATTATGTGGGCGCTGTCTGATCCAGGATTTGCAGGATTGCCGGGGATTTACAGGATGAAGCGCGCACGATGGCGGGCTGGTGGGGGGTATCCTGTTGTACAGGATGAGGGAGCGGATTGCAGAGGGAGAGCGTTTGGGGGATGCGCCCAGTAAAGGAGGAGCGACTTTGTCCCGGGTCGTTGAACAGTTGTTGTCTCGTTTGGGGCGTTCAGGGGATGCGGTGGGACGTAGTCTGACGCGCAGTTTTCTTGTCTGGTCGCGGCCAATTGAAGAGGATGCCGCCAGAGGTGTCCAAACTTCTGGCGGCATCCTGTCACGCGGCTGGGGCCGTCTTGCCTACAGGGTCTTGGCGCGGCTGGCGATGCGCTGCGCGACGAGTGCGACGAACTCTTCCACCGGCATTCCATTCTGGCGGGCGCCGTCGCGACGGCGCAACGAGACGGTCTCCTCTGCAACCTCGCGATCGCCGACGATCAGCATATAGGGCACCTTCATGCCCTGGGCCAGCCGGATCTTGTTGTTCATGCGGTCGCTGCTCAGGTCGGCGGACACGCGCGCGCCGGCATCGGCAAGGCGCTTCTCTATCTGCTCTGCGTACGCGTTGTGCGCCGATGTAACAGGAATGACCCGCACCTGTTCGGGCGACAGCCAGACCGGGAAGTTGCCGCCGTAATGTTCGATGAGGAAGCCGATCATGCGTTCATGCGTGCTGAGCGGGGCCCGGTGAATGCACAGCGGGATCTCCTCCTCGCCGGCGGCGTTGATATAGGAGAGATCCAGCCTTTCCGGCTGGGCGAAGTCGACCTGGTTGGTGGCGAGGGTGAACTCGCGGCCGATCGCGCTCCAGATCTGCACGTCGATCTTGGGGCCGTAGAAGGCAGCCTCGTCCGGCTCCTCGACAAACGGCACGTTGCCCTCGGTCATGGCCTGGCGCACCATCTCCTCGGTCTGCTCCCAGAGGGGGCGGTTGTCGACGTACTTGTCGCCCAGCTTTTTGGGGTGGTGCGTGCTAAGACGCATGACAAAACGGTCGATTTCGAACAGTTCGAAGTAAAGCTTGTACAGATCGATGACCCGCATGAACTCCTCGGCAAACTGTTCCTGGGTGCAGTAGATGTGGGCGTCATTCATCTGCATGGAACGGACGCGCATCAGCCCGAAGAGTTCCCCGCTCTGCTCATAGCGGTAGCAGGTTCCGTACTCGGCCAGCCGCACAGGCATTTCGCGGTAGCTGCGCAGCTTGGAGCCGAAGATCTTGTGATGCATCGGGCAGTTCATCGGTTTCACATAATAGGTGACGCCATCCATCTCCATGGGCGGGTACATATCGTCCTTGAAAAAGTCGAGATGTCCGCTGCGCAGGAAGAGGTCCTCCTTGGTGAGATGGGGCGTGCGCACGCGATCGTAGCCGGCCGCCTCTTCGGTCTCTTTGGCCAGGCGTTCGAGTTCCTCGATGATGATGGCGCCGCGCGGCAGCCAGAGGGGCAGACCCGGCCCGACCTCCTCTTCGAAGATAAAGATCTCCAGTTCGCGGCCCAGCTTGCGGTGATCCCGCTTTTTGGCCTCTTCGAGCTGATCGAGATGCTTCCTCAGCTCTTTGCGATTGCCCCAGGCAGTGCCGTAGATGCGCTGCAGCATGGGATTTTTCTCGTCGCCCCGCCAGTAGGCGCCGGCCACACTGAGCAGCTTGAAGGCGTCGGCGACGATCCTGCCGGTATGCTCCACATGGGGGCCCCGGCAGAGGTCTTCGAAGGTATCATGCTTGTAGGTGCTGATGACCGGTTTTTCAGCCGCTTCGTTGCCGTATTCGTCGATTTCGCCCTGGGCCAGGCCGTCGATCAGCTCCAGTTTGTAGGGCTGGTCGGCGAAGAGCCGGCGGGCCTCGTCGGCGCTTACCTCGCGATAGGCAAACTGATGCTTGCCGCCGATAATCTGGCGCATGCGCTTCTCAATCGTTTTCAGATCGTCCGGCCGGAAGGTGCGCGGCGTACCATCCTGGGTGACGCCGAGATCGAAGTCGTAGTAGAAGCCGTTGTCGATTGGCGGTCCGATCGCATACTTGGCCTCGGGATAGAGTTCCAACACCGCCTGCGCCATCACGTGGGCTGCGCTATGGCGAATTTTATACAGGCCATCGATTTTACTGCTAGCCATCTCCGTTGCTCCTGTGAACTACAGTGGTTGTGGTACTGCGATACGCTGCCACTTCGCAAAGTTGACGCGAAGTGAATCGCGGCCCGTGGAAAGGAAAACCACCGGCCACCGGGGTTTGCCGCTAACCGCGACGGGTCAACCACGCAGCGCTCCACCATGTAAGGTAGAGCAACTGCTGCATCCCCTTTACCAACGGCAATGGGTCGATCCATTCACTCAGACGATGGGCGTCGCCGCCTTCGGTCAGGCCCACACAGACGGCAGGAATGTTGCGGCTGAGAGGCACATTGGCATCGGTGCTGCTGATGCGCCCATCACTGCGTCCCTTAACACCGAGCTCCTGCAGAACCGTGGAGGCGGCCTGTACGAGTGGATGCTGAAAAGGGAGTTCGCCGGCGGGCCGATTGCCGATCTGTTCGCGGCGCAGCGTCAGGCCGTCATCATCGATGCGGTGCGCATGCGCGCGGCGCTCTACGATCTGCCCGATCCGCTCGTCCAGCCAGGCCAGGGTTTCGGGCGATTCGCTGCGCAGGTCCAGCTCCATCCACGCCTCCTGGGCGATGGAATTGACGGAGACGCCGCCGCCGATGCGGCCGATATTGAAGGTGGTTCGCGGTGTCTGGGGGACCTGCAATCTTACGATCTCCTCTGCCAGCAGCACCAGCCCGTGAACGGCGCTGGCCGCGCCGAAATCACCCCAACTGTGCCCCCCCGGCGCGGCGGCGGATATACGATAGCGCCGCGCGCCCAGCGCCTGGTGCACGATGCGGCCCAGGCCCATCCCTTCAAGCACGATCACGGCGCCCAACGCGCCGCGGCTGCTGCGAGAAGAATCTGCCTCAGGACCGGCGCCGTTCCATTCAGCGGCCAGCCGGTCCACGACCTGGCGCATGCCGCGCAGGTCGCCCACCCCCTCTTCCATCGAATTCGCGGCCAGCCAGATGTCGACGGGCGGTGGAGCAAGTTGCGTCAAAGTTTCGGCCAGGGCGAGCAGGCCGGCAACGCCGGCCGAGTTGTCGCCGATGCCCGGCCCGCGGATGATCCCATTGTCCAGACGGCGCAGGCGCAGGTCGGTGTCAGGCGGAAAGACGGTATCGGTATGGGCGGACACGAGCAGGGCGGGTTGGGCCTGCGGGCCTCGTCCGCGGACCCGTCCATAGACGTTGCCCAACCGGTCTCGCGTCACGTCGGCCAGGCCGATGGCCCGCATACGATTTTCCACCCACGCGGCCCGTTCAGTCTCGGCGCAGGTGGGGGCGGGGATCTGCTGAATGGCGATGCAGAGGTCGATAAGTTGATCGAGTTTGCCGGCGTAGGCCGCGCCAGCGGCCTGCACTGCGCTCCCGTGGGGTAGCCCGTCAATCAGCATAAAACACCTGCAAATATGTTGCGGCTAAATCTGTTCTGAAAGGGCGCGCAAGAAAAACAGGGGCGCCCGGTCGAGCGCCCCTGCGTTTCAGCCTTATCAACGCACCCAGAGGGCGCCCGACGAAGGTCTATTCATACCAGCCCGAGCCAATGAGCAGTCCGTCGTGGCGCACGGTCCAGGAATGTTTGGTCTCCTCCTCGCCGGTGGCAGGGTTGACGAATACATAATGTACCCACAAACCAGCCTCCGTCGCATTCACCATGTCGTCGCCGAAATGATAGCCGGTGGAGTCCAGGCCCAGCTCTTCCTTCAGATCCATACCTAGCAGATCCGGGTTGGCGTGGGCGATCAGCTGATCATCCTCGTCAAAGATGTAAACATACCACTCCCCGTCCACGCTTTCCGGCGTGTTGTAGTAGGCGACCGCCTCTTCCCGGCCATAGGCCTTGTAGTAGCGAAGCGCCCTATCCACCACGGCGACCGTGTATTCGGCCGGTTGCGCCTTGGTAACGGCCGTAGCCAGACTGGGCATCGCCTGGTACCAGCCGGAGCCGAACAGCAGCCCGTCACGCCTGACCACCCAGGAATGTTTGTACTCCTGGATGCCGCTGGCAAGGTTGCGGAAGAGATAGTCGACCCATATCCCCTCTTCGGTTGCAGTGAGCATCAGGTCGCCGAAGCGGTAGCCGGTGACATCCACCCCCAGGTCACCCTTCAGGTCCATGCCCAACAGATCCGGGTTGGCGTGGGCGATCAGCTGGTCGCTCTCATCAAAGATAAAGACATACCACTCGCCGTCCACGCTTTCCGGCGTATTGTAGTAGTCGACCGTCGCCTCTCGCCCTTCGGCCTCATAACGCTGCAAAGCCTGCTCGACCATAGCCACCGTGTAGCCCGGCCGGTCCGCCTTGGTAGCGGCCGGACTCAGCGTGGGCTGAACCTGGTACCAACCGGAACCGAACAGCAGTCCATCATGCCTGACCACCCAGGAATGCTTGTACTCCTGGTTTCCGGTGGCAAGGTTGAGGAAGAGATAGTCGACCCACACCCCCTCTTCGGTCGCGGTGAGCATCAGGTCGCCGAAGCGGTAACCGGTGACATCCACCCCCAGGTCACCCTTCAGGTCCATACCCAGCAGATCCGGGTTGGCGTGGGCGATTAGCCGGTCGCTCTCATCGAAGATAAAGACATACCACTCGCCGTCCACACTTTCGGGCGTGTTGTAGTAGTCGACCGTCGCCTCTCGCCCTTCAGCCTCATAACGCTGCAGGGCCTGCTCGACCATAGCCGCCGTGTAGCCCGGCCGGTCCGCTTTGGTGGGGCCGCTCTGGGACAGGTCGGGCAAAATCTGATACCAGCCGGAGGCAAAAATCAACCCATCGTGGCGCACCACCCAGGTATGTTTGTACTCCTGGTTGCCGGAGGCAAGGTTGAGGAAGATATAATCGACCCACATTCCCTCTTCAGTGGCGCTGGCTATCACTTCGCCATGGCGATAGCCGGTGATATCCACACCTGTAGGGCCATGCAAACTTTCTCCCAGCACGTCAGGATTGGGGTGGGCGACGATTTCATCGTTCTCGTCTGCGATGAAAACATACCATTCGCCATCCACGCTCTCCGACGAATTATAATAGTCGAGCGTCGCTTCCCGCCCCTTGGCATCGTGGAGCCGAATCGCCTTCTCGACCATGGCGACCGTGTAACCGGGGCGGTCGGCCTTCGAGAGCTGCCGGCCTGGCTTGGTGACGGCACGATCCATCTGTGAATGGGACGGCATGTAGTGATAGCAGCCGGATACAAATACGGCGGCGGCCACCAATACGGCTGCCAGTCTGAACAAAATCCTATGATTGCGCATTAACACCCTCCTGTAGCGCTCTTCTATGCGTGCCGGCATAACTCAGTCGAAAGTAAGAGTGTCACAGAAATATACCGAACATACCTGCACCGAGCCATCAAGTGAGGTGTGTTCGGCAAAAAAAGTGACAACGTATGCTTTCCAGCCTTACGATGAACTCTCCAAAGGGCTGTGCAGCCGGCGGCAACTTGCCGAACGCCATTGTTCGACAACGGCCAAGGTGGGAGATACTGGACTTGAACCAGTGACCTCTACGATGTCAACGTAGCGCTCTAGCCAACTGAGCTAATCCCCCGGATACTGAAAGTCAACTATAGCACAACGCAGTTTCAGCCACAAAATCATCGACGGCGGTTCAGGCTTGCCGCCGTGCATGGGCTGAAGTCGCCGGCGCGCCTTCTGACCACTGCTGT
The DNA here is from genome assembly GCA_022823185.1 of Caldilineaceae bacterium. Classification (GTDB taxonomy): domain Bacteria; phylum Chloroflexota; class Anaerolineae; order Caldilineales; family Caldilineaceae; genus Bin5. The sequence goes on along the minus strand of JAJDXQ010000017.1, from coordinate 33,829 downwards.
TGACCGGCGTTCTGCCCTCCCGCTGAACGCGCGCCTATACTGCGCCGATGCCATTCTGATGTATAATGACAAAACCTCAGTGGTTAGTGGAAAACGGCTCGTGGATAACAGCCCCACTAACCACTTTTCACGACAGCGTCCCGCCAAACGATGGAGAGCACAATGAAAGTTCTGATCACAGGACAGTGGGTCATGAGATTTGTGGACGGCTTCCGGGAGGATTTTCCGCAGGTGGAGTTCGTGTTTGCCGATACAGCCGAGGATATCGCGGCGAAGGCCGCCGACGCTGAGGCCGCCTTCGGCCCGATGAACAGCAGCCAGCTGCAGGCTGCGCCCAACCTGCGCTGGATTCAGTCTCCCAGCGCAGGTGTCGAATGGATGCGCAACGCGCCGGAGCTGGCGAAGCGGGGGATAACCGTGTGCAATACACGCGGCGCGCACGCCACCACGATTGCAGAGCATACGATGGGGATGCTGGTGTTCCTCACGCGCGGGTTCGGTCCCCTCTATAAAGCGCAACAACGGCACGAGTGGGGGGTGCCCGAAGGCACGCGGCTGTTCGGTCTGGTTGGTCTGAAGATGGGCATCGTCGGCCTGGGGAATATCGGCCGCGAGATCGCGAAACGGGCGGCGGCCTTCGAGATGGATGTCATCGCGGTCGACGTCAATCCCATGGAGAAGCCGGACTATGTCTCCGATCTGCAGCTGATGGACGGGATGCCGGCGCTGTTGCGGGAGTCGGACGTGGTGGTTGTGACGGTTCCCATCACGGCCGAGACGCGGGGCATGATCGGGCCGGACGAACTGGCCCTCCTGAAACAGGATGCCTTTTTCCTCGTCATCTCGCGCGGGGGCATCATCCATGAGCCGACTCTGATCCGGATGCTGGAGGAGGGCAGGCTGGCCGGCGCGGCGCTAGATGTGGCCGCCACGGAACCGCTGCCGGCGGACGATCCGCTGTGGGACGCGCCCAACCTGTTGATCACGCCGCACAGTTCCCCCTCGTCAGTCCAGACCTCGGCCAATGTCGCGCGCATTTTGAGCGGCAACTTGAAGCGCTTTGTGAATGGCGAACCGCTACAGAATACAGTAAGTATCGAACGCGGCTTCTGATGCGCGTCTGCCCGGGCAACGCGCTTTACCGAATTTCACGTTGCCCGGCAGCAGGCGAAAGTCCCGAATTTCCATATTGCAGCCCTTGCGAAGACCGTCGTATCAGATTGGGATCACACTTAAGGAGACCATAGCATGCAAGTCGTTGACGTTATCGCCCACTGCTTGAAAGAGGAGGGCACCGAGATCCTTTTCGCCTATCCTGTCAACTACCTCATCGAATCGGCGGCCAAACTGGACATCCGCACAATCATCGTGCGTCAGGAGCGTATTGGTCTGCACATGGCGGACGCCATCAGCCGCTTGAGCTCGGGCGACAAGATCGGCGTCTTCTGCATGCAGTCCGGTCCCGGCTCCGAGAACGCATTCGGCGGCGTTGCGCAGGCATTCGGCGATTCCGCCCCGATCGTCGTTCTGCCCGGCGGCTATCCGCGGCCAATCAACCAGGTGCAGCCCAATTTCAACTCTGCACAGAGCTATGCCTCCGTCACCAAATCGAGCGAGCAGCTGACAACGCCGGAGATGACGGCGGACGCGATGCGGCGGGCGTTCGCGGCGGTGCGCAACGGGCGGCCGCGCCCGGCCCTGGTGGAGATTCCTGCCGATATCTCCTCTGCCGAAGTTGAGGAGTTCGACTACAAACCCGTGAAACGGCTGCGCTACGGGCCGGATCCGGCAGATGTGCAAAAGGCGGCGGATATGCTGGCGGCGGCGGAAAGGCCGGTGCTTTATGCCGGCCAGGGTGTCCACTATGCCAAGGCGTGGGACGCCCTGAAAGAGCTGACCGAGCTGCTGGAAGCGCCGGTGACAACCACGCTCAACGGCAAGAGCGCTTTCCCCGAGACGCATCCTCTGAGCCTCGGCTCGGCCAACCGCTCCCATACGCGGGCCGTGGGCGAGTTCCTGACGAACGCCGACGTGATTTTTGGCATCGGCTGCAGTTTCAGCTTCACCAACTTCGGTGTGCGCATGCCGGCCGGCAAGACGATCATTCACGCCACCCTGGATCCGGCCGACATCAACAAAGATGTCGCGTCCCAGCACGCCCTCATCGGCGACGCCGATCTTACGCTGCGCGCGCTGATCGAGGCTGTGTCGGAACGGCTGGGCGGGCAGCCGCGCGGCCGCGGGGCCGGTGTCGCCGCCAAAATTGCAGAGATCAATGGCAAATGGGAGGCTGAGTGGGCGGCCAAGCTCAACAGCGACAGCGCTCCGCTCTCCCCCTACCGGGTGATTCGCGATCTCTACGACACCGTCGATGTGGCCAATACCATCATCACGCATGACGCCGGCAGCCCGCGCGATCAGCTTTCGCCCTTCTGGAAATCGATCACGCCGCTCTCCTATATCGGCTGGGGCAAGACGACACAGCTGGGCTACGGCCTGGGCCTGGCGATGGGCGCCAAGCTGGCCTGCCCGGACAAGCTCTGCATCAACGTGTGGGGCGACGCCGCGATCGGCTTCACCGGCATGGACTTTGAGACCGCGGTGCGGGAGCGCATCCCCATCCTGTCGGTCCTGTTCAACAACTTCTCGATGGCGATCGAGATTCCGATCATGCCGGTCTCTCAGGAGAAGTACGGCTCCACCGACATCTCCGGCAACTACGCCAAGATGGCCGAGGCGTTCGGCGGCTACGGCGAGAGAATCGAGACAGCGGACCAGATCATCCCCGCGATCGAACGCGGCATCCAAAAGACAGAGGAAGGCGTGCCGGCGCTGCTGGAGTTCATCACCGCGAAGGAGACGGAGATCCCGAAGCATATGTAACGGCAGTGAATCGTGGATAGGTACAAATGGACGCTGGCCGGTTGCGCGTAACCGGCCAGCGCAGGCAAGGACGGACCGATGAGCCAGAACAGTGAACGAGTTCCCATCTGTGTCGTGGGTTGCGGCGGCATGGGCCATCGCCACACGATCGCGTACCAGACGCTGGAAGAGACCGGCATGTCGAACGTGGAGTTGATGGCGGTCTGCGACATCAACCGCGCCAATGCCGAGCGCATCGCAGGCGAGGTGGAGCGCCTGTTTGATCGCAAGCCGCTGATCTTCACCGACCTCGACCGGATGCTGGCCCACCCGGACATTGCCGCCGTCGATGTGGTGACCGACGGCTCCAGCCACCATGAGATTGCATCGGCCGCGCTGGAGGCCGGCAAACACGCGCTGGTGGAGAAACCCCTGGGCATCACCATCCGGGCCTGTCAGCGCATCATCGACGCGGCAGAACGGAGCGGCGCGGTGCTGGCGACCGCGGAAAACTACCGCCGCGATCCGGTCAACCGGATGGCGCGCGCGGTCATTGACGCCGGACTGCTGGGCGACCCTCTGCTGATGATTCAGACATCGCTCGGCGGCAACGACGTGATGGCTGCCACCCCCTGGCGGCATCTGAAGGAGAAGGGGGCGATCGGCCTGGACATGGGCGTGCATTACGCCGACATCATCCGCTACTATCTGGGGGAATACGAGCGCATCTTCGGGCGGGGGCTGATCGTGGAACCGGTCCGGCGCCGTCCCGCCGCCGAGAATCACCCGCTGATCTCTTACCGGGAGCAGACCCCCACCTACCCGGAGGAGGTTGAGGCCACGGGCGAGGACTCAATCCTCGCCCAGTACGCGATGCAGTCCGGCGCGACCGTACAGTTCTCGCACCTGGGCGGGGGCCGGGGGAGCAGCCGTTTCGAGCGCAGTGTTCACGGGCGCTGGGGCGCGCTGGACGTGCCCCGGGACCGGACCGGCGGCGCGGCGCGGCTGCAACTGGCGGAGCGGACATTGGAGGGCAAGGAGATCCTGAGTCTGCTGCCCGACTTCTCTCTGAACGACGTCACCGCTCGATTGTTCGGCGCGGACGGCGTCGTCTATGATCTGCCCGACGTAGCCCATGCCGAGATGGCGCTGGACGCCCGCCTGCTGGCGATCGAGTACCACGACTTCGCTGAGGCGGTTCTGCAAGGGCGTGCGCCGGAGGTCGACGGCCGCGACGGCATGGTCGCGGTGGCGGCGATTCTGGGCGCCTATGAGTCCGCAGCCGTCGGGCGTGCCGTTGCGCTTGAGGAGGTGTTGTCGGGCGCGGCGCGCGCCTACCAGGAAGAGATCGACGACGCGTTGGGGCTGTAGGGCGGCCGGCAGGGACGCTGCCGTTACGCGCTATGCGCGCATCAGGCGCGTTGCCGTATTGGAAGAAACGCGCGAGGGTCTTTTCCCTGTTCTCGACCGCTACTCCCTCTGCGTCGCGAGCGGGTTGGGGGATACGACGTCGAGAAGCATTGGATCTCCGGGGACATCGACCAGCCAGCCTGCCACCCATCCCTGCTCTTCTTCGATCGAGACACTAGCGGTCTTCGCGACATAGAACCAGCCGCTGTCGACGGTACGGCCGAGCAGGCGCAGCTGTTCTCCGGGCGGAATCAGGCCGAGCGATTCGTAGTTTTCACCGGGGCCCCGGCGAAGATTCAACACGACAGCTGAGCGGGCGTAGAGAGGTGCGGCAGGGGGCGCCGCGGCGGTGTCGGCGGTCAGGCCCACAGTCGGTTCCCCCGCAGACGACGCGATCGCCGGCGATTGCTGCGCCCGGACGGTCCGTTCTTCGGCCAGGCGCATCGCGACCCGCGCCTCCACGGTTGCCTCCAACGCGGCGGTGGCGGCGTATTGGGGGTGGTCCTTGGCCCGCTCTTCCGCCAGACGCATGGCAACGCGCGCCTCCACGGTTGCCTCTTGCGCCGTGATGGTGGACGTGTTCTGGGACCGAATCGCCAGCGCGGAAAGCGCGATTAGCGTGATGATCAGGGGGGTGATCGCTGCGCCCAACCAGACATAACGCCGGGTCTTGTTGACAGGCGGAGGAATCTCGATAATGACTTCCGGTCTCAGAACGGGTGTCTGGCGCCGGTGGATTGTGAGCGCGTTTGATTGATGACCTGCCGCATCGCTCTCTGCGCGCGGGTGTGTACCGCCGCCCGGTCCGGCGGCATTTCGCTCGGAGGCGGAGGGCGTTTCAGGGACCCAGTCGCCATCGTCATCGGGATTTGTCGAGTGCGCTCCCGGTTGGGAGGAGCGCGGTGAACTGTGGTCTATCACTTTGCAGAAGAGATTCGCTCTACAAGATAGCGGATTGCCGGCGGTCGTTGACGCCAACGCGCCCTGGACGCAATCACAGGCAATAAAAGACAGTGCAAACCGGTATTTGAGTGTATCACATGCCCTTTCGCATCGCTATATGGATGCTGGGAACACACACGCAGGCATCGCGAGCGGGAAAAAGGGCTCATGTCGTGACAATCTGAAGCAGGGAAGCGCGCCGGCGCCTTTGCACTGCTCTGCCAAGATAGATCGCGCAACATCATTTTGACGACGGGACCGCTCGTCTTAAAGGAGACCCCATGCACATCTCAATACAGGAAAACCTGCTGCCGGGCGAAACGCTGAACGAGAAGCTCGACTGCGCCGAGGCGCTGCTGATCGACGGTGTCGAAGTCCAGGGCCGGTCGCGCCTCTATGACCGTATCAGCGAATACGAGGCCGCGTTCCGCAATCGCACCGTGCGCATATCGTCCATTTGCGGCCAGGCCACCTTCGATTGGCTCGACCCGGACCCGGTCAAACGCCAGGCCAGCATCGACGAATCCAAGCGCAATCTGGAAGCCTGCGGCCATTTCGACGCGGTCGGGCAGATTGTGCCTCCCATTTTCGGCCCACCCCGGCTGCCCGATCTCTCGCCGCTCAAGGATGCAGTGGCACTGGAAAAAGAGCTGCTGGTCGAGATCACGCGGGAACTGGCCGCGTTCGCCCACAGTCATGGCACACTGCTTTTGTTAGAGCCTCTCAACCGCTATGAGCAACATTTGCTGCGGCGACAGGAGGACGGGGTGGAGATAATCCAGAAGGCAGGGGATCCTCCTGGGGTGGCCCTGCTGACCGATTTCTTCCACATGCACATCGAGGAAGTCGACACGCCGGCGACGATCCGTAAGATAGGCCCGTACATCGGTCATGTCCACGTGGCAGACAATACGCGCATCCAACCGGGCCTCGGTGACATCGACTGGCGGGCGGGCATTCAGGCCCTGGCCGACATCGGATTCAAAGGCTATCTGACCTACGAATGCCGGGTGGCGGGCGACCCGAAAGCAGCGCTGGCGCAGTCGGTCGCTTTTCTGCGAGAGACGATCGCGAGCGTGCAGAACGACTGATCGGCGCCGGCGCGGCGCATCGGAACAGCAGACCCTCACAGAAAAATCATATCCCAGCGATTTCCGGTTGGTCAATCGCCGCGCTGTGCGGGATTTGTCCTGAAACGGGTGCGATCCACTGAAGGGGCAGCGGTCAAATACACTGGTGGGGGGGCTGTTTTTGCCCCTGGAATGCGCTGAACATCGCGGCAAAGTCTGTTCCGGGCAATATCCGTACGATCTGTCTACGTATAGCTGGCAGCGCTGATCCGCCGCAGGCGCGCAGCGACGCGTAGGGCACGGCGCAACGCCCAGGCGCCACTCCACCGGCAGCCCTCCGCGCCCAGAGCGAAAGACTGTCTCACCACGCGCCTCTGGCCACCAGGAACTGCCGCAGGAAAGCGGCGGACCGGGGCGGTTTGCAAGGGCGCGGCCAGCCGCCGGCGCCTGCCCGAACCCGTCGTCAGCGGGCCCGGTTCCCGCCTCCGCTTCACACGGTCCATCAGCGCCTGTATCCTCGTTTTCCGGCCTCTGAGGCCGGCGCATTTCCGCAGCTTCGCGTTACGGCCGCGTCACCGCAGAGACATCCTCCCCAATTCCTCTGTTTCATCTCCAGATTTTTTCCAGATTTCAGCGTTATCCTGCAGAGAGTCAAGACAGTGGCCGGGTTGCGGCCCATGGTCGCACCCGTTCCGCAATCTTTCGCGTTTCTGCTACAGGAGACAGAGATATGCCCGGTCCGTCAGCGCTGATCGACATGCAGGAGGTAACGAAAGTCTATCAGATGGGGGAGACGAAGGTCCTCGCATTGGACGGTGTCTCCCTTTCAATAGACGAGGGGGAATACGTTGCGATCGTCGGCACCAGCGGTTCCGGCAAGAGCACGCTGATGAACATTGTCGGTCTATTGGACCGACCCACCGACGGGGTCTATCAGATTCGCGGCCATAGCGCCGGCGACCTGACCGGCAGGCAGCTGGCGGATCTGCGCAACAGGGAGATTGGATTCGTATTCCAGCAGTTTAACCTGCTGGCGCGTGCGCCTGCCTGGCGGCAGGTGGAGCTGCCGCTTTTCTACGCGGGAATCGCTCGCAGCGCCTCTCGCCAGCGGGCGTTGGAAGCGCTGGCGCAGGTGGGCCTGGCTGACCGCGCAGACCACAAGCCGGAGGAGCTTTCGGGCGGCCAGCAGCAGCGGGTGGCCATCGCCCGCGCGCTCGTGAACCGGCCCGGCCTGCTGCTGGCGGACGAACCGACCGGCGCGCTCGACACACGCACCGGCGAAGAGGTAATGACACTCTTTGAGAAGCTGCACGCGGAAGGACTGACCCTGATCATCATTACACACGACCAGGAGGTCGCCGACCGGGCCCGGCGCGTAATTACCATGCGGGACGGCGCCATCATCTCCGATACGCGCGGCGCGGCGGCAGCTGCTGCGTCTGGAGGAACCAACGGGCTAAGGGAGCCCGCGCTTGCGCCGCTGCCGCGGCCTGCCGTGATGGAGCAGATTGGGGAGACGATCCATGAAGCTGTTTAGATATTTTCCGGTCGCTTTCGACAGCATCGCTGCCAACAAGATGCGGGCCAGCCTGACGATGCTGGGCATCATCATCGGCGTGGCCGCGGTCCTCACAATACTGGGTATCGGTCGCGGCGCGTCAGAGAGCATTCTGGGCGAAGTCGCCAGCCAGGGCACAACACGGTTGACGATCAGCCCGGTCACAGAGACCGAAGGAGAGGGCGCCGGCAGCCCGGTTCAGACATTGACCATGGGCGACGTAAAGGCGCTTGCCGACCCCGCATTCCATCCGGATGTTGTTGAGGTCGTACCCCAATATGCGGGCAACCTCCAACTGGTCGCCGGCAGCAACAACTCGCAGGTCCGGGTGACAGGGACGACGGCGGCCTATGCCGATGTCCTCAGATTGGAGATGGCCGAGGGCCGTTTTCTTACGGAGGAAGAAGTCACGCAGATGAACAATGTGATCGTCATCGGGACGACCGTGGCATCCGATCTTTTCGAGCGCACGCAGGTTGTAGGTGAGAGCGTGCGCATCAGTGGGGAACCGTACACGGTCGTCGGTGTGCTGGAAGAGAGCGGCAATGCGGGTTTCGGCAGCAATGACGAGAGCGCGTTCATCCCGATTGGCGCGGCCCACGGGCGGGTCTTCAACGTGCCCCGCTACCGGGGCGAATATGTTGTTACATCGATATCAGCCGATGCGTTGAGTGAAGAGCGGGTGGAGGCAGCCGAACTGCAGATCGAACAGACCTTGCGTCTGCGTCATGGACTGAATGAGGAGGACGACAATGACTTTAGCATCAGCACACAGGCCAGCCTGCTGGAAACGATCGACACCGTCACCGGCACGCTTACGCTGCTGCTGAGCAGCATCGCTGCCATCAGTCTGGTGGTAGGCGGCATCGGCATCATGAACATCATGCTTGTATCGGTCACGGAGCGCACCAAGGAGATCGGCCTGCGCAAGGCGCTGGGCGCGCACACCAGCGACGTTCTGCTGCAGTTTCTGATCGAGTCGCTGGTGCTGACGCTGCTGGGGGGGCTGATAGGAATCGCGATCAGCTACGGGGCGGCCCTGCTGGTGTCAAGAATCCCCAACTTCTCTTTCGACCTTTTGATAGGGGTCGACGCAGTGCTCATGGCTGTGGGCGTCAGCGCCGGCTGCGGGTTGGTCTTCGGGCTGTATCCGGCGATGCGCGCGACCCAGCTGGATCCGATTGAGGCGTTGCGATACGAGTGATGCGCGTGCCGGGGAGAAGTCGAAGGGGCAGTTGTCCTACTTCCCGGCTGAAGGCATCCGGAGTCCCTTACGGCCGCGCATCGAATGCGGCGAATTATGCAACAGACGGTAGACGATTTTATCGATGGAAAGGAGCATTCATATGAAACGTAGAACTATCTTGTTCATTCTGGGCGCTGTGGTGGTCGGCGTTGGGCTGGGCGTTGGCGCGGCAGGTTTCCTCGGCATCGCTGCGCCGGAACAGACGGCAGCCGGAAGGGAGACGGCGGCCATCGCGGAGCCGGTATCCGGAACGGAGCCGGCGGCCAGCATCAGGACCACGGTCATCCGCCCGGCGGATACGGCGGTCGACCGGGTTACTGCGGCCGGAAATATCGAGCTGGTGGATACAGCGCAGGTGGTAGCCCAGGTGAACGGCTACGTGGAAGAGGTGTTGGTGGAGGTGGGCGACGAGGTCGGCAGCGGCGATCTGCTGGTGGCGCTGGAGCGGGGAGACCTGCGCCGGGCGGTGGACCAGGCAGGCCTCAATCTGACGTCAGCTGAACTGCAGCTCGAAAATCTGTTGGCGGACGCCGATGCGGCGGAGCTTGCCGCGGCCGCGGCGGAGCTGAAGTCGGCGGAGGAAAATCTGGCAGAAGTGCAGAACGGAGCCAGCGAAGGGGAACTGGCCGCGGCGCGCAGCAGCGCGGCCTCGGCATGGGCGAAATACAGTGACCTCCGGGATGGGGCCAGCGAGAATGAACGGATCCAGCTGGCGGCCGCAGTGGATAACGCCCGCGTCGCCATGCAGGAAGCCCAGACCGAGTATGACAAGGTAGCCTGGCGCGAGGATGTAGGCATGACGCGGCAGGCGGCCCAGTTGCAGCAGTCGACCATCTCCTACGAATCGGCGCTGGCCGCCTATGAGGAGGCAGTCGCGCCGGCTTCACAGGCGGATTTGCAGGCGGCGCTGAGCCAGGCCCAGACCGCGCAGCAGCAGTTGGATGATCTGGTGGCCGGACCGACGGCCGTGAACATCGCGGCGGCGCAGGCGCAGGTCGCTGCGGCCCAGTCCAGGCTGGACGCACTGTTGCGCGGCGCGGATGAAACAGATGTGGAACTGGCGCGGTTGTCGATCGAGCAGGCCCAGCTGACCCTGCTGGAGGCAAGGCTCGACCTGGTGAAAGCGGATCTGAACGCCCCGGCCGCCGGCACTGTTCTACAGGTCAACGTAGATGAAAGCGACCGGATATCAGCGGGCACTGTCGCGATTACGGTGGCGGACCTGGGCCAGCTTCAGTTGACCATCGATGTCGCCGAAGTCGACATTCCCAAGATCAGCGTCGGTCAACTGGCGGACATCTCGATCGATGCCTTCCCCGAAAGGGTCTTTGCCGGGATGATCAGCGGCATCGAACCCACAAGCAATGCGAAAGAGGGCGTGATCGACTACCCGGTGACGGTGCGGCTGATCGATGAAGCCCTGGAAGGGGTGCGACCGGGCATGACGGCTGTTGCCACCCTGCGCAGCGAAATGGCGGATGCCCGCTGGCTGGTGCCCACGACCGCAGTGCAGGCGTATGACGGCGAGACGGTTGTGCTCAAGGCGAGCGACGACCAGATGCTGCCGGTCGCGGTCGTTGTGGAGGGAGTCCAGGGCGAGTGGACCGTTGTCCGTTCCACTCAGTTGCAGGGCGGCGATGCAGTGCTGGGCGCCACCACCTTCGTCAAGCAGGAGGACGAATGGGTTCCCTTCTCCGGGGGGCCGCCCCCGGGCGCGCAAGGCGCGGGCGGCGGGCGTCCGTAGAAAACGAGCGCGCGCAGTTGTGAGCGGCGCAGGCTGCGGGAGCGGATCGCGCTGGATCAACAGGGGTTCAGATTCTGGAAATCTGGGCCCCGCAGACTTGAGGGAGCCCGAACCCATGCCGGTCGAGCAACTTGCCCTTGCAGGAGGAACAGGCTATAACGGGCCTATGGCCGAGGAACGCATACTGATTGTAGACGATGACCGCGAAATCGTTCGCTTGCTGCGCAGCTACCTGGAGCGGGAGCGGTACGCGGTGTCCGTCGCCTATGACGGCGAGCGCGCGCTGCATGCGCTGCGGCGGGAGTCGCCTGCGCTGGTCTTGCTGGATCTGATGCTGCCGGACAGGGACGGCTGGGAAATCACGCGCATGGTCCGCGGGGATGCGAAGCTGGCGAACACGCTGATTATCATGCTGACAGCACGGGTCGAGGATACGGACAAGATCGTCGGCCTGGAGCTGGGCGCGGACGACTATGTCACCAAGCCGTTCAATCCGCGCGAAGTGGTGGCCCGCGTACGGGCGCTGCTGCGGCGCACACAGAGGGCGGCGCCGCGGACGCCGGCGCTGGCTTCTGGCGCTCTGCAGATGGACATAGAGCGGCGCAACGTGCGGGTGCGGGGGTCAGCCGTAGAATTGACGCCTACCGAGTTCAGCCTGCTGCAGACGCTAATGGAAAGCCCCGGCTATGTCTTCACCCGTTCGGAGCTGATGGATAGGGCATTGGGGTACGACTACGACGGCGTCGATCGGATGCTGGACAGCCATATCAGAAACCTGCGGCGCAAAATCGAGAGCGATCCTCGCAAGCCGAAGCTTATCCAAACGGTTTACGGCGTCGGTTACCGGCTGGCGGGAGAGCGGGAATGAACCGGCTATGGGTGCGGCTCAGCCTGGCATTCGCGGCAATCGTTATCATCAGCTTTGGAACCATTTCATACACAGCGCGCGTGTACCTCGCCGACAACAATCTGCGCTCGCTGGCCCTTTTCTATTTTTCCAGACCGGCTGGCCTGATTGATCATCTGGAGGCGTACTATGCCGGCAGCGGAAGTTGGCAGGGCGTGTCTCCACTGCTGGAAGGGGTTGATTCCGCGCTCTTTTTCAACGCCGCCGCCAGGAGAGTTCTTATCCTGGCGGACCCGGAGGGCCAGATTCTCTACACAACCGCGGGCGCGGACAGGCCGAGCAGCCTGGAGGCGTCCCAGTTGCAGGAGGCCCTGCCCATCAGCGTCGATGGGCGCGTCGTTGGCTTCCTCGATCTGATCCAGCGGGAAGACCCGTCCGGACGTCCATTTGATTTTGCGCCACCGGATGACATCCCGCCAGGTTTTGCCGAACGGACCAGGGAATTTATGCTGCAGGTTCTTCTCCTCGGCGCGGTGCTGGCGATCGTCTTTGGCATGCTGGTCAGTCGCTGGCTTTCTGCGCCCCTCATTCATCTTGTGAACGGGACGCAGGCCATCGCCCGGCGCGATCTCAGCTTTCGCGTGGCCGAACAGGGGAGTGCCGAGATGCGAGATGTGTCGAATTCCTTCAACAGAATGGCTGTAGCGTTAGAAGAGGCGGAGACGCTGCGCAGCAGCATGTTGAACGACATTGCCCACGAACTGCGCACCCCCCTCACCGTTCTGCAAGGCAATCTGCGGGCGATTCTGGACGATGTCTACCCCATGGAAAAGAAGGAGATTGCCCGCCTGTATGACCAGACCCGCCATCTGCACCAACTGGTGGACGACCTGCGGCTGTTGGCCCAGGCGGAGGCCCGCCAGTTGCCGCTGCACCGCACGCCCGGAGATCTGGCGGTCCTGCTGGAAGAGATTGCAGAGCTCTTTGCCCCATTGGCGGGAGAAAAGAACGTCTCTCTCGATACCGGGTTGCCGGACGCACCCGTTTTTGCCGCCGTTGACCGCATACGGTTCGCCCAGACATTGCAGAATCTGCTGGCAAACGCGTTGCAGCACACGCAGACCGGCGGGGTCATCACGCTGTCATTGCGAGCGGAAGACGGGACAGCCGCGATTGATGTGTCCGATAGCGGCGACGGCATCGCGCCAGAGGAGATTTCACGCGTCTTCGACCGCTTCTACCGGGTCGACAAGAATCGAACGCGAGACACCGGTGGCGTTGGACTGGGGTTGGCCATCGCGCAAGCGCTTGTCAGGGCCCACGACGGCGAGATCGAAGTGACCAGCGCAGGCGTGGGGCTGGGCAGCACATTTTCCATTCGGCTGCCGCTTGCGCAGGCCGGACCTCCTCAGGCTCCAGTCCCAATACAGGATGGATCAGACCCCGAAAGCCGCGCCGCGAACCAGGTTTTGTGATGGAGCGGTTCCTCCGATCCGCCTGCCCCACCCCCCTCTGAAAACACACAGCAAATCCATCGTACGCCATCCCATACTCTCCTGCGCAGCCGCCGGAAGGTGTCTCTGCTTAACGCGGCGCGCAGGAATCTGCATTGACTTTTATGGCGCCGATTCTTATAATCATTGGACCGCATCCGCTGATCGACAGTTGATTTGCGTTCGGACACCGAAGCCGACAATGACAGATCACCACGCCCATTTGGCCGCCGACGACAGCTCGCCCCAACCCGCAACCAATCTGGCTGTCGTTGCCATCGGCGGCAACTCCCTCATCGCCGACAGCAGCCGGCCTGAGATCGTCCACCAGTGGGATGCCGTGCATGAGACGACCGGGCAGATTGCCGAGATGATTGAGAACGGCTGGCAGGGCGTCGTGGTCACGCACGGCAACGGGCCGCAGGTAGGGTTCATCCTGCGGCGGAACGAGCTGGCCCTTGGCGAAGTCCACACGATTCCCCTCACGCTGGTCGTCGCGGACACGCAGGGCAGCATCGGCTTTATGCTGCAGCAGGCGCTCAACAACGACTTCCACGCGCGCCAGATCCAGCGCGAGACCACGACGATCATCACGCAGACGCGTGTGGACGAGGACGACCCCGCCTTCGACAGTCCATCCAAGCCGATCGGCAGCTTTCTGGATGAAGAGACGGCCCGCAGTTTTGAGAGCAGGGGCTGGCACGTTGTCGAGGATGCCGGGCGCGGCTGGCGGCGGGTTGTTTCCAGCCCGAGGCCGGTGGAGATCGTCGAAATCGAGGCGGTTCGCCAGGCGATCGAGATGGGCTGGGTGGTCGTGGCCTGCGGCGGCGGCGGCATACCGGTTGTGCGCGACGCCTGCGGCCAACTGCGGGGCGTCTCCGCGGTGATCGACAAGGATATGGCGAGCGGCCTGCTGGCGGTCGATTTGGAGGCCGACCTGTTTCTGATCAGCACCGGCGTGGAAAAGGTGGCCCTGAACTTTGGCAAGCCCGAACAGGTCGATCTGGGTCATCTCACCGTTGCCGAAGCCAAACGGTACCGGGAGGAGGGGCACTTTGCCGCCGGCAGTATGCAGCCCAAGATCGAGGCCTGCATCGAATTTCTGGAAAGCAGCGCCAATCCCCGCGCCCGCTGCCTGATCACCAATCCGCAGAATCTGGGACGAGCGCTGGCAGGAGAGACTGGAACGCGGATCAGTTTATAGTTTTTGCCGTCAGCTTTTCGTTATTGGTCCCGCCGCGCATGGATGGCGGCGCGCGCAGTGTGAACGAGTGGAGTTGCAGTTACTGAAAACCGGGTACGAAATCTCTAACATACAGTCAGGAGCAGGATCGAATGCAAACCGATTTGCGCGGTCGCAGTTTTGTCAGTGACATGGACTTCTCGAAGGAGGAGATCGAGACGGTCCTGGACGTTGCCCTAACGCTCAAACGGGAGCGTGCGCTGGGGATCGGCCACCCGCTTTTGCGCGACAAAGCGCTGGCCATGCTCTTCTTCTTCACCAGCACGCGCACCCGCTCCAGCTTTGAGGCCGGGATGGCGCAGCTGGGGGGGCACGCGGCATTCATCGACCACGAAACAACGCAGATCAGCCATGGCGACACCGGCAAGGAGATCGGTGAGATCTTCGGGCGGTACTATGACGGCATCGCCATCCGGCAGTGCGACTGGGGCATCGGCAACAGCTACATCAACAGCGTGGCGGACGCCAGCCGGGCGCCGGTGCTGAACATGCAGTGCGACATCTATCATCCGTTCCAGATCCTGGCCGATCTGATGACGATCATTGAAAAGGTCGGCGATCCGCGGGGCAAGACGATCAACGTCAGCTGGGCCTATGCAAGCAGCTACCAGAAGCCGATTTCGGTGCCGCAGAGCTTGATTCTGCAGATGACCCGTTTCGGCATGAACGTGCGGCTGACCCATCCGCCCGAATACAAGCTGATGCCGGACATCATCCAACAGGCCCAGGACAATGTCGGACAGCACGGGGGCAGTTTCGAGATTCTCGACGATTTCGACGCCGGGTTCAAGGGCGCCGACATCCTCTACCCCAAGAGTTGGGGCGCCCTGCTCACGACCGACGACGACGACGAGAGCGCCCGGATCGGCAGCCAGTACACCGACTGGATCACCGACGGCCGTCGCATGGCCCTGGCCAACGAAAACGCGCTGTATATGCACTGCCTGCCAGCCGACCGCAACATCGAAGTCACCGATGAGGTCATCGACGGGCCCCAGTCGATCGTATACGATGAGGCGGAGAACCGCATGCACGCGCAGAAGGCGGTTATGGCGCTGACAATGCGGTGACGGCAGTGGTCAGTGGTCAGTGGTCAGTGGTCAGTGGTCAGTGGTCAGTGGTCAGTGGTCAGTGGTCAGTGGTCAGTGGTCAGTGGTCAGTGGTCAGTGGTCAGTGGTCAGTGGTCAGTGGTCAGAAACACCATGGACGACCAATTCGCGGCTTGCGCGGAAGAAGAACGAGAAACTTTGCGATGAATGGAAATGAGACGGGATCCGGCCGGCGTATCGTCGTCACCGGAATCGGGATGGTGACGCCTCTGGGCCATGATTTGGAAAGCTCGTGGGCCGGGCTGATCGCCGGCAAATCCGGCACCGGACCGATCACCCACTGGGACGCGACCGGATTTCCAACGCAGATCACCGCCCGTGTCAACGACTGGGACCCGCGCGTCTACATGGACCGCAAGGACGTGCGCCGCACCAGCCGCGGCACGCAGCTGGCGTGGAAGGCGACACAGGAAGCGCTGACCCGCTCTGGGCTGGACCTCGGGCAGGAGGACCGTTCCCGCGTCGGTGTGGAGATGGGGCTGGCTTTCGGCGGCTGGGACATTGTCGAGGAGGAGGGCCGAAAGCTGGAGGAAAACGGGCCCAGGCGTTTCAATCCGGCCAGCGCCACGGCCGCGCTGATCAGCGGCGCGCCGACATTTATCGCCATCAAGTGCGGCATCACCGGGCCCACGAATAGCCAGGTGACGGCCTGCGCCACGGGAATCACGAGCATCGGCGAAGCCGCGCGCCGCATCCAGCGCGGCGAGGCGGATGTGATGCTGACCGGGGGGGCCGAGGGGTATCTGACCAAGATGGCGATCTCCACCTTCAGCCGCCTGGGCGCGGCCAGCACGCGCAACGACGAGCCGGAAACCGCCTGCCGCCCCTTCAGCGGCGACAGGGACGGCATGGTCGTGGGCGAGGGCGCGGCCGCGTTTGTGCTGGAATCGCTGGAACATGCCCAGGCGCGCGGCGCGCAGATCCTGGCCGAGTTCGCCGGCTATGGGCTGAGCGAAGACGCCTTCGATATGGTGGCGCCGGACCCGGGCGGGCATGGGGCAACCGAATGTATGCGCATCGCGCTGCGCGAAAGCGGCCTCGGAACCGATGAAATCGATTGGATCGTGGCCCACGGCACCGGCACAATTCTGAATGACAGATCGGAGACCGCGGCCATCAAACGGATCTTCGGCGAGGACGCCTATACGATTCCTGTCACGAGCCTCAAGAGCAGCATCGGCCACGCCATGGGCGCGGCCGGGGCGCAGAGCGCGGCCGCGCTGGTGCAGGCGATGCAGACGCAGCGCATCGCGCCGACGATCAACTACAACGAACCAGACCCGGACTGCGACCTTGACTACGTGCCCAATGTCAGCCGCTCCTGCCGGGTCGACGCAGGCCTCTGCAACGGCTTCGGGCTCGGCGGCCAGAACGCCTCCCTGATTCTCAAACGTTTTAAAGCGGTGGATGGTGATTAGTGGCTCGCGGTGAGCGACTGCAACTGCGGCAGAGTGGGATGGGGTTCACTTTCACTGTCCGCGATATGGAGATAAACGATGCGTATTGAAAATCCTTTTCGCAAAGTCGAACGGCTGAAGCGGGTCAAGAATCTGCCCACCAATCCCCGCGAAGAGCGGGTGCCGCCGGGCCAGTTTGTAACCAAAAAGTTTCCGGTGTTGACCTACGGGCCGACCTTTCATTACGCCTCGCTGGATGGTTGGGACCTGTCGATCTCCGGGCTTGCCCAGGAGAAGCGCTTCTCCTGGGATGAGTTGATGGCGCTGCCGACCAAAACCCAGACCGTTGACATCCACTGCGTTACCCGCTGGAGCAAACTGGACACGACCTGGACGGGTGTGCCGTGGCGGGCGTTTTTGCGTCACATCGAAGTCGACCCGGCAGCCACACACGTGATGGCCCATTGCGACGGCGGCTATACGACAAATATCGCCCTGGATGTGCTCGACGACGATGACACGATGCTCGCCTATCTCTATCAGGGCAAGGCGATCGAACCGGACCACGGCTATCCTCTGCGGCTGCTGGTGCCGAAGAAATATTTCTGGAAGAGCGCCAAATGGCTGCGGGGATTGGAGTTTTTGCGCGGCGACCAGCCCGGCTTTTGGGAACGCTACGGTTACCACATGGAGGGGGACCCCTGGCTGGAGGAACGGTTCAGCTAGCGCCAGTCGCCACAAGCAAATGTCGGATACAACCGTTGCCGGGCGCCCTCCGGGCTCCTCTGAATCGAAGAATGGCCCGCCTTGCCGCCCGCGGATGGCGGTGAAACGTACGGTCACGGCCCGCATCCCGACTGCGGACGGCGCTTTCTACCTGCATCACTTTTACAGCGCGTGGGACGAAAAGAATCACTTGGCCCTGGTGCTCGGGGACGCCGAGGGCGAGGATCTGCTTGTCCGCATCCATTCGGAATGTTTCACCGGGGACGTGCTGGGCTCGCAACGCTGCGACTGCGGCGAGCAGTTGACGCGGGCGATAGAGGCGATCGCCGCGGAAGGACGGGGCGCGCTCATCTATCTGCGGCAGGAGGGGCGGGGCATCGGCCTGGAGGAGAAGCTGCGCGCCTACAATCTGCAGGATGAAGGCTATGACACGGTTGACGCCAACCTGCTTTTGGGCCACCAGGCCGACGAGCGGGACTATACGGCCGCCGCCCTGATCCTGCAGGAGTTGGACGTTCGGTCGGTGCGGTTGTTGACGAACAACCCGGCCAAGATCGAAGGGCTGGCGGGGCTGGGTATCGACGTGCGAGAACGGATCCCCCTGCAGATGCGGTCGAATCCGGAAAACCGCGCCTATCTGGAGACGAAGGTCGCCCGGATGCGCCACGTCATCAGGCTGAACGGGCAGGGCGAGCCGGAGACAGTCGAAGAGGGCGAAGAGAAGCGTGGCGAGAGTGAACAGCTCACGCATGGCCAGGCGGAAGCGTATCGGCCGCAACTCGATGGCTTGCGTACCCGCATCCAGAGCCATGTCCGCGGTGAGGAAAGAGAAAAAGGGAGAAAGAATGCATCACCTCTCTCTCCCTGGCCGTTTGTCACCCTGAGTTATGCCCAAAGCCTGGACGGTTGCCTCACCACCGATCAGGGAACGGCCTTCCCTATCAGCGGCCCCGCCTCTCTGACGATGACCCACGCGCTGCGGGCCGTACACAGCGCGATTCTGGTCGGCATCGAAACGGTGCTGGCCGACAATCCCGCATTGACGGTGCGGCTGGTTTCCGGTGACAGCCCCCAGCCGGTGATCGTCGATTCCCTGCTGCGCATGCCGCCGGATGCCCGTCTTCTGCACGGCCGCGCCTGGATCGCGACCACGCCCGAGGGCGCGCGGTCATCTCGCCGTAGACACCTGGAAGAGGCCGGCGCACGTATCCTGACTCTGCCCGCAGACAGTGAAGGCCGCGTGGATTTGGCCGCGCTCCTCACCCAACTCGGCGCCGAGGGCATCGGTTCGCTGATGGTCGAAGGGGGCGCCCGCGTTCTGACGAGTTTCCTGGAAAACGGTTTGGCGGACTATGCCGTGATCACGATCGCGCCGGTCTTTCTGGGCGGATACCAGGTGATCCAGCCAGCGCGCGCGGGAGACGAATCCGGCGCCGTGATGCCGCGGCTGCAGAATGTCCAGCAGGTGCAGCTGGCGACCGATACCGTCCTGTGGGGGGAGTTCGGGGAGAGAACTGCCCGGAACGGCAGGTCCGGCGCGTAATGCATCCTTCCAATCGTGTCGAGCGGCGTGCAGTGCTGTTTACAGCGCCGGGCGCGGTCGAGGTATGCGGGGAAGAGATGGCGCCGCCTCAGGACGGCGAGCTGCTGATCGAAACGGTCGTCTCCGCCATCAGCGCCGGCACGGAGATGCTCTTTTACCGCGGGCAGGTCCCCGCCGGCATGGCCGTTGACAGTTCGATTGCCGGGCTGACCGGCGAAGTAAGCTATCCGCTCAAGTACGGCTATGCTTGCGTAGGGCGCATCTGTGAAGGCGCCGGCCCGCTAGCTCGGCAGGTAGAGACAACGGAAGCAGATGGATCAGTAGACGCAGCAGGCACAAAGGACAGCCGTTACTACTTCGCCTTCCATCCCCACGAGAGCCACTTCTGCGCCAGCCCGCAGGCGCTCCTGCCGGTGCCCGAAGGGATGCCGCCGGCGCAGGCCGCGCTGCTGCCCAATGCCGAGACGGCCGTCAACCTGGTGATGGACGGCGCGCCGCTGGTGGGCGAGCGGGTCGCGGTGATGGGGCTGGGTGTCGTCGGGCTGCTGACGACCGCTCTGCTGGCACAGTTTCCGCTGGATGCGCTGATCGCGGTGGACCCACTGCCGCGCCGGCGGCGTCTGGCCCTGCGGCTGGGCGCGAGCGAAGCCATCGACCCCAGCGGCGCCGGCGGCCCTGCCCTGCTGCAGGAGGCGCTGGCAGATGCGGGAGAACGGCGCGGCGTCGATCTGCTCTATGAACTCTCGGGCCAGCCCACTGCTTTGGATGCGGCGGTCTCGGCAGCCGGTTTCGACAGCCGCATCGTGGTCGGCTCCTGGTACGGGACCAAGGCGGCCGCGCTCCAGTTGGGCGGCTCCTTTCACCGCAACCGCGTCCGCCTGATCAGCAGCCAGGTGAGCACAGTCGCTCCCCACCTGCGCGGCCGCTGGACGAAGGCCCGCCGCATGGAGAGCGCTTGGCAGCTGCTGGCAAAGTTGCCGGCAGAGGAGCTGATCTCGCACCGGTTCCCGCTGGAGCAGGCCGCTGAAGCCTACAAGCTGATCGACAGCCGCCCGGAGCAGACTTTGCAGGTCATTCTCGACTACAACTTCTAGCAAACAGTTCTTCGTTTTCAGTGAACATCGCGACCGCGCTGCTGAAGACGGAAAGCCAGAAGCCAAGACGCCGGACGAAAGGATCGATTCGATGTACAGATTGGCAGTGCAGCGGGACTTTGTCGCCCAGCATTTTCTCATCGGCGGCGACTGGGGGCCGGAAAATCACAAGCATTCCCATCACTACCGGCTGGAGTTTCTTTTGGAAGGCGTGGAACTGAACCAGCACGGCTACCTGGTGGATATCGATCATGTAGAGGAGCTGTTGGAAGAGTTGGCGGCCCGCTATCGCGACAAGACGCTCAATGAACTGCCGGAATTCGACGGCCTCAATCCGAGCATCGAGCACTTTTGCCGCATCGTAGGCAACAGCTTTTCCGATGGCCTGAACGCCGCCAATATCGGCGCGATCACCGCCCGCATCTGGGAAAACGAAATCGCCTGGGCCTCCTACCGGGTGGAGCGCAACGGCGGCCGCTGACCACGAGCTCCCGCGGCCCATGCGCATCGGCCTGCTGATTTACGGCTCCCTGGATACCCTCTCTGGCGGCTATCTGTACGATCGCAAGCTGGTCGAGCATCTGCGCCAGGCCGGCGATGCGGTCGAGATCGTGTCGCTCCCCTGGCGCAGCTATCCGGCGCATCTGGCCGACAACCTCTCATTGCGCCTGCACCGGCGTTTGCGCGACCTGCGCGTGGACATTCTCTTGCAGGACGAGTTGAACCATCCATCGCTGGCGCTGGTCAACCGGAGGCTGCGCCGGCGCCAACCCCGCTATCCCCTGATCAGCATCGTGCATCACCTGCGCAGCAGTGAACAGCACCCGCGTCGTCTGCTGCCGCTTTATCGTGCGGTCGAACGCGCCTATCTGCGCTCGGTGGACGGCTTCATCTTCAACAGCCGGACGACCCGGCAGGCGGTGGCCGGACTGCGAGGAGAGAGTGATAACCTGGCTCCGTTGGGCGGCGTGGTCGCGTACCCGGCCGCGGACCATCTGCCGGCGCCGGACGAGCGCGCGGCGGCCGAGTTGATCCGCGCCAGGCAGAGCGACGCTGGCCCGCTGCGCGTCCTGTTCGTCGGCAATCTGATCCCGCGCAAGGGGCTGCACCATCTGATCGCAGCGCTCACCCGTCTGCCGCGGACAGACTGGCGGCTGGACGTCATCGGAGACAGTGCGGTTGATGGCGCTTATGCCGCCGGGGTGCGCAAACAGATCAACGCAGCCGGACTGGATGGGAACATCCGCCTGCACGGACGCGTATCGGACGGCGAGCTGACGCGGCAGTACAGCGCCGCGCACCTGCTGGCGGCGCCGTCTTACGAGGGGTTCGGGATTGTATACCTAGAGGCGATGGCCTTCGGCCTGCCGGCGCTGGCCGGTGTTCACGGCGGCGGCGGCGAGATCGTCAGCCACGGCGTCAACGGATTCACGGTTGAGCCAGCGGACGCGGACGGCATCGCCGCGCATCTGTCCGGCCTGGCCAAGGACAGGGAGCAGCTGGCCGAGCTGGGCCGCAACGCCCGGCAGCGCTTCGATTCCCACCCGCGCTGGGCGGACTCCGCGGCGAAGATACGCGAGTTCCTGGCAGCCTGCGTCCGGTGACCAACAGAGCCTGACATGACCGACGCCTTCGATTTCACCCGCTACCTGGCCTCCAAGCGCACCGTAGACGACCGCGCGCTCAACCGGCGCGTCTGGCAGACGCTGGCCGACGCTGTGGCTGGCGCACTGCCGCCGGACCGGCCCTTGCGCGTGCTCGAAGTGGGCGCGGGCATCGGCACGATGGTCGAACGCGTTGTCGAGTGGGAGTTGTTTTCTGACTCAAGCTATGAGGTTGCCTACACTGCGATCGATAGCGAAGAGGAAAATATCGAGGCGGCCCGGCGGCGGTTGGCGCACCTGACTTCGAGCAAGGAGGCGGGGCTGCAGGTACGATTGCAGACGGCCGACCTCTACGCATTCGCGGCCCGGAGGGAAAACAGGCAGCGCTTCGATCTGATCATCGCGCACGCGCTGCTGGACCTGCTGCACCTGCCGACGGCGCTGCCCAGCCTGTTGCAGATGGTGCGTCCGGCCGGTCTGTTCTATTTCAGCATCAACTTCGACGGCGCGACGCTCTTTCTGCCCGAAGTCGACCCGGCGCTGGACGGCCAGATCGAAGCGCTCTACCACCGCTCGATGGACACGCGCATCACCGACGGGCAACCCTCCGGCGACAGCCGCACCGGACGCAGGCTCTTCCACGCCTTGCGGGCGTGCGGTGCGGAGGTGCTGGCGGCCGGCAGCTCCGATTGGGTCGTGCATGCTTTGGATGGGGCCTATCCCCACGACGAAGCCTACTTTCTCAGTTGCATCCTGCACTTCGTGGAAGTGACGCTGCGCGGGCATCCCGAATTGGAGGCTGGCGAGTTCGGGGAGTGGCTCGCCATGCGCCGGCGGCAGGTCGCCCGCGGGGAGTTAATGTATGTGGCGCATCAGTTGGACTATTGCGGACGTGTGGGTGGGGTTGAGGGCCCTCAACACTGAGCGAAAGGCACCCCCCGTAAGCGCTCTCGTAAGTATCTATGATGCTTTTGAAGACTGATATTCTTAGTATATTATTGACCATATCGTGGCGATGGACTCTCTGCTCCCGCCGCTTGTTTTGTGACCACGACCAACTACCAATGTGATCTTATCTTTCAAGCACCGGGGCCTCAAGGCATTCTACGATGGCCGTGGATCGCGACGAGTGGCACCAAGCCACGTTCGAAAACTGAGACGCATCCTTGCTATGCTCGACCAAAGTCGGACGCCCCGCGATATGGATATACCGGGATTCCGGCTGCATGCACTAGCGGGAGGGCTTCGGGGTTACTATGCAGTGACGGTGTCGGGCAACTGGCGGGTAACCTTCCGTTTCGAGGATGGTCATGCTGCTGACGTTGATTACGTCGACTATCATTAAAGAGGTGAAATTATGCCCATGCACAACCCGCCCCATCCAGGAAAGATCGTAAGGTGGGACTGCCTTGAACCGTTGGGACTGACGGTGACGCGGGCAGCGCAAGGGCTGGGCGTAAGCCGGCAGGCATTGTCAAGCCTGGTAAACGGGAAAGCCGACCTGTCAGTCGACATGGCCCTGCGTTTGTCCCAAGCGTTCGGCTCTTCTCCAGAGACTTGGCTAGGCTTGCAGACGGCTTATGACTTGTGGCAGGTACGCGAACGTACCAAAGAGATCAAGGTTGAGCAGTTCGCGTTGCCCAGTTCATTGTAGACGTCTACGAATTCCGCCTTCCCAGACGCAACCCGTCAGTCTCTATTCATCTTCAAAACAGGCGGCGCCGATTCGTCTCATTTCGCAGACAGCCTCTGATGAAACCCCAACGTAGATATTTATGTCCCACCTTGCAGTCCATTTTGTTAGTTCCATTCCAACATCTCGCTAGGTCTCGTTGACGTTTGATGTGTTCTGTCACTTCAGCGACGATAGTAGGGTGTCTACATATGGAATAGCCAACTATCAGTGGCAGAAATTGTACGTGTTTCTGCAAGGACACCCTCGTGCCTACGCAGGGCAAGAGGAACAGTGTCGCCGTTTCGTTGAGGCAGTTTGCTGGATACTGCGCACCGGCGCCCAGTGGCGTGCATTACCGGACAGCTATGGCAAGTGGAACAGTGTCTTCAAGCGTTTTGCCCGCTGGGAAGAGAACGGTGTCTGGGCCGACATGTTCAAGCATTTCGCTCAGGACCCAGATATGGCTGCTGTCATGCCGGACAGTACAGTTGTGCGTGCCCATATGTGCGCAGCGGGCGGCTCAAAAAAGGGGGCCCACAGCAAGAACAGTGCCTGGGGCGAAGCCGGGGTGGATTCAGCAGCAAAATCCATCTCCTCGTCGATGCCCTTGGCCTACCCTTAAAGTTCATATTGACGGGAGGTGAACGCAATGACATAACCCAGGCTGAGTCGTTGCTTGCCTCCTTTGAGTTTGACGCTGTCATCGCCGACGAAGGCTACGACTCTGACCCTCTGCGAGACCTGCTCGCAGCCCAACAGATTGAGGCGGTCATCCCTCCCCGAGGCCGCCGCAAGCAACCACGGGACTGTGACCGCATCCGCTACAAAGAGCGTAACTACGTCGAACGTTTCATCAACAAAATCAAGTGGCGCCGGCGCATCTTCACTCGCTACGAAAAACTCGCACGACATTACATGGCTTTCTTACACTTTGCTTCTACACTCATCTAGCTCAACCGAAATGACAACGGTCCCTGGTAAAGGGGTTCAATCGCTACGGCACGGCAGATGCTCCAGAAAAGTGGCAGTAGAAGGGGAAGCCCTCAATCAGCCGGGGAGTAAGGTTGCAATCAGCCGAAGCTAAAGGTTACAATCAGCCGATGGCAGAGGACATTCTTTACCCGCGTTTCGCCGAACGGCGTTTAGTTGAGGCGCTGGAGGACTCTCCGGTCGTTTTGATCCAGGGCCCGCGGCAGTGTGGCAAGACCACCCTAGCCCAGCTAGTCTGCACTTCACAGTACTCGCCCGAGGGGAACCGCCGGTCTGGCCGTCGATCCGGCATACCCGAAGACTACATATACTTCTCCTTTGATGATGAGGTTGTCCGCGCGGGCGCTGAGGCCGATCCGCTGGGCTTTGTTGCCGAACTGCCCGGTCGGGTTATCCTCGACGAAGTACAGCGGGTACCTGCGCTCTTTGCCGCCTTGAAACTTGAAGTGGACCGCAGGCGGTTGCCCGGACGTTTCTTACTGACGGGTTCGAGCAACGTTTTGCAGACTCCGGCACTGTCAGACTCTTTGGCCGGACGGATGGAAACGGTCAGACTGCATCCGCTGGCACAGTGTGAGTTGCAGGGAGGACCGGATTCAACCCGCGGCGCGGACTGGTCCCCAGGCTTTCTTGATTCCCTGTTCGGTCGTGGATTCGAGAGCGGACGCACCGAGCGCCTGGGGAGCGCGCTCATCGAGCGGGTCGTGTCGGGAGGGTATCCCGCGGCTCTGGCGCGGCCGGCTGGCCGGCGTCGCGCCAACTGGTATCGCAACTTTCTCGATGCCCAGTTGGAGCGGGACATACCTGAGATCGCCCGCATCCGTTCCCTTGACGTGCTGCCGCGACTGATGAGGCACGCGGCTGTGCAGACAGCAACTCTCTTTAACCTCTCCGAGTTGGCCGCTCCGTTCCAAGTCAGTCGCACCACAGTTCGAGATTACGTCACCTTGCTAGAGCGAGTGTTTTTGCTGGAGAAGCTACCGCCCTGGCACAGCAATCGCCTGAAGCGGCTCATCAAGACGCCCAAACTCCACCTTGGTGATACCGGTCTGGCCTGTACTCTGCTGGGTGTAGGCGCTGCTGATCTCACGGTAGACCGCACCTTGTTGGGACAGATGCTGGAGACCTTTGCTTATCAGGAACTGCGGCGTCAAGCCAGTTGGCATGCCGACCCTGTCTCCTTCTATCACTTTCGGGACAGAGACGGCGCCGAAGTGGATATTGTCCTCGAACGAGGGGCACGCGCGCTGGCTGGCGTCGAGATCAAGGCCGGCGCAACTGTGAAAGCAGCCGATTTCCGCGCCTTGCGCAAACTCAAGGCAGCCGCAGGCAGTCGTTTCTCAAATGGGGTGGTTCTCTACGATGGGGAAACGAGCGTTCGCTTCGACGAAGGTCTTTACGCGATACCTCTGCGCCTGCTCTGGGAAATGTCCTAAGTGTTTCGTTGACGGGTATTGGAGTTGGGCCGGCGTATCAGCGCAATTTGCAGCCAAATCTTGATCAATTGCCCCCTGTTCGGCTTCTGCCGTGCTCGAAGATAGACGGACGCACAGCGATATGGATATTCCGGGATTCCGGCTGCATGCACGAGCGGGTGGGCTTCGGGGGTCCTATGCCGTTACGGTGTCGGGCGACTAGCGGGTAACCTTCCGTTTCGAGGCCGGTCATGCTGTTGACGTTGATTACGTCGACTGTCAATATAGAGGTCAAATGATGCCCATGCACAACCCGCCCCATCCAGGAGAGATCATAAGGTGGGACTGCCTTGAACCGTTGGGACTGACGGTGACGCGGGCAGCGCAAAGGCTGGGCGTAAGCCGGCAGGCATTGTCAAGCCTGGTAAACGGGAAAGCCGACCTGTCAGTCGACATGGCCCTGCGTTTGTCCCACCCGACATTGCAAAGGGCAAGATCAGTTGGACTTTGAAGTTACTCCACACACTCCAAAACTTTGATTTCACGCCGCGTGTCATGCTATTGTCATCGCATGGCTAACCTACAGATCAGAAACATGCCGGATACTCTCCACGAGCGGCTGCGCCGCTATGCGCGTGAAAACGACTGCTCCATGCGCGCAGTGGTGATCACCGTTTTAGAAAGAGAGTTGGCGCATTGGGAATGGCGGAAACATATGGCCCAACGCCCCGAGACCGACCTTGGCGTAGAGGCAGCAGCGCTACTCATGGAAGAACGCGCTCGTCGCGATAGCGAGATAGGATGACTTCGACATCGAGAACGACCCTCATGCCCGCAATGAACCAACGTCTACCCGGTACTCTTCCACCAAGCGGCTGACATCTTCAGGGCCGATCTTCTGCTCACGTGTTCTCTGTTCGCCGTAACGGAAAAATTGCTGCCACTCATTCTCTTCCATGTAATGGGACAGAGCTTCGCGCAGAAGCGCGCTGCGGGAAATGCCTTCTTGCTTTGCCATCTCTTCCACCCGGTCTGCCATCTCACGAGGCAGAGAGAAGGTAATCTTCCTGGTTGTACGCGGCATATGTACCTTTCATGATCCTCTGTCAACTGTCCTCTGCCTCGGCGATTTCCCCGTCCACAAGCGCCACGATCTCATCGACAATATCATACGCGGCGCGGGGACGACCTAGCTCGCGGGCACGGGCTGCCATCTGCGCCAGTTCATTGCCGCCGACCCAGTTGCTGACGATAGCGGCGATGCCGTCGGGCGAGTCGCAATAGGCGCCGACGCCGTTCTCCACCACATACGACACGTTGCCCGACTCCTGCCCGGGAATAAATCCACTCAGGAGGATCGGCAGCCCGCAGATCAGCGCCTCTGCGATCGTGCCCGGCCCGGCCTTGGTGATCACGCAGTCGCTGGCGGCCATCCATTCCTCCATATTGTCCACAAAGCCGCACACCCGCGCCGGAAGCGGCCAATCTGACCGTTGCAGCGACTGGCGCAGCCGCTCGTTTCGGCCGCAGATGACAACCAGTTGCGCATCTTTCCCCTCCGCTCCCAGCCGGCGGGCCACCGCATGCGCGATGGCCGCGACCGGGCCCATGCCCTCGCCGCCACCGAGCAGCAGCGCCGTAAAGCCGCCCTCTGCCAGTCCTAACCGGGCGCGCGCTTTCACCTTATCTGGCAGCGGTTGGGAAAAGGCGGGACGGACCGGCAGGCCGAGCAGGCGGGCGCGAAGGCCATGCCGGCGGGCTGCTTCGGCCGCGGCTTCGCTGGCGACAAAACAGCGCACGGCCCGCGCATGGAACCAACCATGGTGAAAGGACGCCAGATCGGTGACGACCGTCGCGAAGGGAATCTCGGCGCCCTCCTGCTCCAGCATCCACATAACGAGGTGCTGCATCAGCGGATGGACGGAGATGATCAGATGCG
This sequence comes from Caldilineaceae bacterium, assembly GCA_022823185.1. Taxonomy (GTDB): domain Bacteria; phylum Chloroflexota; class Anaerolineae; order Caldilineales; family Caldilineaceae; genus Bin5. The sequence goes on along the minus strand of JAJDXQ010000017.1, from coordinate 5,922 downwards.
GACGATGCGCTTGCAGGACCTTGCGCAGCCGGTTGCGGCAGAGCAGATAGACCAGGCGCAGCGAGGCAGAGTGCCCCCGCTCATTTTCGAAGACGAGCCAGAGCAGCTTCCAGAGCCAGAGAGCGCGACCAATGATCGGGCTGTACAAGCGGGGAAAACGGTTGATGGGCCAAGGGGTGTAGTCGGTCCACAGATCGACGATCTCCACCTCGAACCGGCCAGGGTAGCGGGCGGCGAAGGCGGCCTGCAGGGCCTGGGCGCTGGCGCGGTGGCCGCCCCCGGTATCGCTCATCAGAATCAGAATTCGGCTGCGGTTCATATGATGGGGAAATGATGCCCGGCATTGGAAACCGGATTGCGGGGGAACGTGTTTGCAATATGGATGGGGACTCTATTCCCCGGCGGCAAGAATAGGTCACCGCGTATGGGGATCGATTATACTGTAGACGGTGCCACAGAGCCATGTTACCTGCTTTCAGGGGCGCGATGAAATCCAAGCTGGCGGTTCTCATTTCGGGCAACGGATCGAATCTGCAGGCCATCATCGACGCGGTGGCGGCGGGCAGTCTGGACGCGCGGATAGCGGTCGTCGTCTCCAATCGCAAGGCCGCTTACGGGCTGGAGCGGGCGCGGCGGGCGCATGTCCCCGACCGGTACTTTCCGCTGAAACCATACCGGGACGCGCAGCGCAGTCGCGCCGAATACGACGCGGAACTGGCCGCGCTGGTGAACGGGTACACGCCGGACTGGGTGGTGCTGGCCGGGTGGATGCACATCCTCAGCGAGGCGTTTCTGGGCCGCTTTCCCAACCGGGTTGTGAATCTGCACCCGGCGCTGCCCGGGCAGTTCCCCGGCGCGCACGCGATTGACGACGCGCTGGCGGCCTTTGCCCGCGGCGAAGTCGAACAGACCGGCGTGATGGTCCACCTGGTGCCGGATGCGCGCGTGGACGAGGGGCCTGTGCTGGCGGAGCAGGCCGTGCCGATTCGTGCTGGCGACACCCACGAAACCCTGGCCGAACGCATCCACGCGGTGGAGCACCGCCTGCTGGTGGAGACCCTGCAAAAGCTGGTCGGATAGCGTATGTGCCCGGCAGCGGCAACGGCAACGGCGACAACGAAAACCGGCAGGACTACCTTTCTGACAGACGACGGCCCGGTCTGTACACCTGGCCTTCGGAGGCGATGATGCGATTGGGACTCAACACTGGTTACTCGGGCGGGAAGATCGCGCTGCCGCTGGAGCTGATCCGCGAGGCGGACCGGCTGGGCTACGACGCGGTGTGGACGGCTGAGGCGTACGGCTCGGACGCGGTATCGCCCCTGGCGTGGATCGGCGCGCAGACCGAACGGATTCACCTGGGCACGGCGATCCTGCAGATGGCGGCTCGGACGCCGGCGATGACGGCCATGACCGCGATGACGCTGGACCAACTGTCGGGCGGGCGCATGCTGCTGGGGCTGGGTGTCTCCGGCCCGCAGGTGGTGGAGGGCTGGCACGGCGTCGGCTATGCCGGCCCGCTGGCCCGCACGCGCGAATATATTGAAATCGTGCGCCGCATTTTCGCGCGTGAGGAGCCGCTCACATTTGAGGGAGAGTTCTACCAATTGCCCTACATCGGGCCCGGTTCGGTGGGGCTGGGCAAGCCGCTGAAGAGCATCCTGCACGGGCGGGCGGACCTGCCGATCTACCTGGCCGCGATTGGCCCGCGAAATGTGCAACTGGCCGCGGAGCTGGCCGATGGCTGGCTGCCGATCTTCTTCGCGCCGGAGCATTACCACGCGACGTTCGCCGGGGCTGTGACTGCCGGACGGACGCTGGCCGGGGAGCAGGGCAGGCCGGCCGCGTTCGACATCGCGCCGGCCGCGGCCGTGGTGGTGGGGGACGATTTGGCGAGTTGCTGGATGCAGCTCAAGCCGATGCTGGCCCTGTACATCGGCGGGATGGGGAGCAGGGGCAGGAATTTCTACTACAATCTGGCCTGCCGCTACGGCTTTGAGGAGGCGGCTGACCGGATCCAGACAAGCTATCTGGCCGGCGACCGGGCCGGCGCGGTCGCGGCCGTGCCGGATGCGCTGGTCGACGCGGTCTCCCTGTGCGGCAGCCGCGCCCGCATCGCCGACCGTCTGCAGCTGTGGCAGGCGGCGCCGATCACGACGCTGACGGTGATGACCGGCAGCATCGAAACCGTGCGCATGATGGCGGAGCTGGCGCTGTAAGGAACAAAGGCGCGGGATGGCAGCGCACAGCGCTCGCACCGCTTGCCTTTCTTTTGTAAAGTCTAAGGAGTTACTGCACCGCGCCCCGGGCTGCAACCATCGGCGTAGGCCGCTTCAACATCATCCACATGATGGTGGCGCCGAAAAGGGAGAGGATCACGCCCAGGGTAAAGAGACTGGTATAGCCCCACCTGTCGATGATCTGGCCGCCCCCGAAGCTCACCAGTCCGAAGCTGAGGCCCATCGCCGTGTTTACCGCGCCGTAGGCCAGCGAACGCCAGTGCTTCTCGATCATCTCCATCTGATAGACCTGAAGGGCGGGCATGCGCACGGCCGAAAGGACCATGGAGGCGAATTGGCCGAGGGCAGCGGCAAACCACTGGGGAATGAGAATGAGCGGGATCATGGTCGCGGCGCCTCCGATGGTCGTTGCCATGAGCGTCCAGCCGTTGCCGCGGCGGCGGGCGAGCATCGGCAGCAGCATGGGCGCGAAGATGGAGGCGAACTGCCCCGCGCTGGAGACGATCCCGATCGCAAAGGTGGACAGTTGCAGCTCCACGTCCATAAAGGCATTGCAGAAGGAGTAGCAGGTGGCGCCGGCAGCCTGGCTGAACCAGACGAAGAGGATCAACAGGCTGACAGGGGCGACGGGAAAGGAGCCCGGCAGAGTCGGTTTCTCTTCGTGTTTGCCGCTCCGCTCCGCATCGCCGATGCGCATCAAGGGGAAAATGGCCAGCAGCAAAACCGCAGGGCTCAGCCAAAGCGCCAGACGATACGGGGCGGGGCTGTCGAGTCCGACGCCGATCATGGATGCAATGAGGCCCGGCAGCAGGCCGGCAAAGGGAGTGCCGACGAAGGCGCCAAGGCCGCGCAGGACGCCGGTCATGGCGTAGGCGCTGTTGCGGTTTTCGTCAGAGGTCAGCCCCATCAGCGCCGGCACCATGTTGATGCTGAAGAGGGCGTAGCCGCCGGAGACAACCATCATCGAGAAAACGGGCCAGTAGTAGCTGAGGGACGCCGGCGCCGATTCGGTCAATGGCAGCATCGCCATGCCCAGGACGGTGACAATGATGCCGAGGCGCATCGTGCGCGTCAAGCCCAGCCGGCCTCCCAGGGCGCCGGCGGGCAGGCTCATCACCATGTAGCTCAGTGCGCTGGCTGAGTTGAATATGCCGAAGAAGACCATGCTGTAGCCCAGGCGCAGAACGTAAAAGGTCTTCAGAAAGGTCTGGATGCCGAAAAAGCTGACCGCCACAAGCCCGACGACGATCAGGAGCATATTGACATCATGATGGAAGCGGGGGCGGTTTGTCCAGAGAGACAGGAGTTTCTTCATGGGCGCACGGTTTCAGCTGGAAATCTGAATCGGTTTAGAAGTCTGTGTCAGACCAGTATCTTACACCAGGAACGGGCTACAGGAAAACCGCGAATTCGCCCGCGCCAAGCGCCGAAATGGAACGCGATTCAGGCGAGTCTGTGGGGAGACAGACTGGGGTTTGAGGGCCTTCTCTCCCGTGGATGCGCGTGCGTTTACGATGCGTAATGTCGCGGGCAATTTGGGTACGATCCGTCTACGTTCTGGCGAATTGCGCGTTTGGCGGCGCAAAGGGGTTCCCGGTTGCGCTCAGCCTTCGATCGGCTTGGAGGTGTAGGGCTCCTGGCTGATGAGTTGGGCGGTCATGCCGCCGTCGGCGTAGATGTTGGCGCCGGTGATGGAGGCGCTGCGGTCACTGAGCAGGAAGGCCGCCAGCTCGCCGATCTCTTCCGGTGCGATCACGCGGCCGATGGGGATGTTGGTGCGCCAGAAGGCCAGGCACTCCTCCGGGCTGGGCGCGGCGTCCTGCAGGTCCTGCCAGATCTGCGTGTCGAGCAGGCCGGGGGAGATTGCGTTAACGCGAATGTTGTGCGGGGCCATTTCGAGGGCAAAGCTTTTGCCCATCATCACGACGCCGGCCTTGGCTGCGTCGTAGGGGCCGGCGCCGGGCAGAGCCGCGTGCGCGTGGACGCTGGCGATGTTGACGACGCTGCCGCCGCCGGGAGACTGGCCCAGCATCTGCCGGCATGTCTTTTGGGTCAGGAAAAAGACGGCGCGCAGGTCGACGCGGATGATCTGCTCCCAGTCCTCCGCGGTCGTATCCAGGAACGGTTTGGCAAAGTTGATGCCGGCGTTGTTGACGAGGCCATCGACGCGGCCGAATTCGGCGACGGCCTTCTGCACCAGCTTGGCCTGGGCCTCGTCGTCGCCGACGTCGCAGTGGACGGCCAGGGCATGGCCGGGCAGGCTGTCGGCCACAGCGCGCGCGGCCTGCCCGCGGATGTCGGCCGCAACAACGTTTGCGCCCTCGCGGCTGCAGACCGCGGCGATGCCGGCGCCCAAACCCCCGCCGGCGCCTGTAACAATGACCGTTTTATCTGTCAGTAACATCAGATTCTCTCTCCGTCCTGCGCGCCTGCCTGGCCGTTGGCATAGACCGGTTCGGCCGCCGCGGCCAGCGCGGCTTTGCGGTCGCGGCGCACGCGTGCAAGGTAGTCGCGCATCGTCTCGAGACCGAACTCCTCGATCAGCTGATCGCTGGAGGCGCCCGGGACTTGCGAACCGAAGATCAGGTGACAGTCCTGCTTCAGCCACTCGGTAAAGGCTGCGGTCGGCCCATAGTGTTCGAAGAGGGCTTTCAGGTTTTCCAGGTTATAGTCGGGGTGCAGCAGGCGGCGGTCGAGGTCGATTCGGGCGGTGACTACGGGCGAACGGCCGGTGCGGTCTCTGGCCTCGCGTTTGACGGCGAGGATTTCGCGGCCGGCCACGTCGACGAAGGTGGACTGCTCTTTCCAGACCGCGGCCATATTAAAGCCGAACTCCATCGCCCATTTGCTCAACATGCGGCCCCCGGCCCACATGGAGGGCCAGATCACCAGTTCGGCGCGGTTCTGGCAGAGGCCGGCGCCGACCTCCCAGTAGTTGAGATCGAAACAGATGCACAGCCCCACGCGGCCGAAGTCGGTCTCGAAGACCGGCGTTTCCACACCGGGCGTGATACCATTGGCCAGCTCGCCGTGGGTGGGGAAGTTCTTGCGGTAGATGCCGACGATTTCGCCGTGGCGGCCGATGAGCACGGCGCAGTTGTAACGGCGGCCGGCATCGTCGAGCAGGAGCGGGGCGACAACGTAGAGCTCATGCCGGCGGGCGGCCTGGGAGAGCGCGGCGATGGTCGGCCCGTCCAGAGCCTCGGCCGCGTTCCACTGGTCTGCGGTGTCGAGGCAGTTGCAGATTTCCGGGAAGGCGACGAGGTCGCTCTGCTCCTGGGCGGCATCGACGACGTAGCCGCACATGCGGTCCAAAGTTTTTTGCAGCCGTCCCGGCTCGTCCGCAGGCAGGGTGGGGAAGTTGACCAGGCTGATGTTGGCAAAGCGGCCCATGGGGCGCCTCCTGTCGGTTAAGGGGCAGGGTTCAGGTTCCTTTCTCTGCGACCATTTTCGCCGGGAGGAGCGGCTGTGTCAACCGCGTGGGAAGGGTGGGGGAAGGGCAGGGGATTGGGAAGGCGGGCGTGGGCAGGAACTGGCGGCAGACATACCCGTAAGGGTGGAGACACTCTGGCGGCGGGGCATGTTTTTGCGGGGGGCGTTTCGGGGGGTTTACCCCCCCACAAGAGAAACCCCATACGGCAGAACACCCCAGAAGAGGAGAGAGAAAAAGCCAACCCCGGCG